>NZ_JBIAWI010000055.1:0-1023 GCF_042895385.1 Streptomyces sp. NPDC001401 | reverse complement strand
GGAGCTGTCGAAGGTGGGACTGGCGATTGGGACGAAGTCGTAACAAGGTAGCCGTACCGGAAGGTGCGGCTGGATCACCTCCTTTCTAAGGAGCACTTCTTACTCGGACCTAGTCCGGGTCAGAGGCCAGTACATCGGCGAATGTCTGATGCTGGTTGCTCATGGGTGGAACGTTGATTATTCGGCACGGTCCAGGACGGACCAGGCGCTAGTACTGCCCCTTCGGGGGTGTGGAACGCTGATCTGGTCGGCTGGTCGTGCCGGGCACGCTGTTGGGTGTCTGAGGGAATGAATTCCCTCGATGCCGGCCCCGGTGAAGCATCACGTGAGTGGTGTGTGACGGGTGGCTGGTCGTTGTTTGAGAACTGCACAGTGGACGCGAGCATCTGTGGCCAAGTTTTTAAGGGCGCACGGTGGATGCCTTGGTACCAGGAACCGATGAAGGACGTGGGAGGCCACGATAGGCCCCGGGGAGTCGTCAACCAGGCTTTGATCCGGGGGTGTCCGAATGGGGAAACCCGGCAGTCGTCATGGGCTGTCACCCATACCTGAACACATAGGGTATGTGGAGGGAACGCGGGGAAGTGAAACATCTCAGTACCCGCAGGAAGAGAAAACAACCGTGATTCCGGGAGTAGTGGCGAGCGAAACCGGATGAGGCCAAACCGTATGCGTGTGAGACCCGGCAGGGGTTGCGCATACGGGGTTGTGGGATTTCTCTTGATCAGTCTGCCGGCTGGTCGGCGAGTCAGAAACCGTATGGATAGGCGAAGGACATGCGAAAGGTCCGGCGTAGAGGGTAAGACCCCCGTAGTCGAAATCTGTACGGCTCGCTTGAGAAACACCCAAGTAGCACGGGGCCCGAGAAATCCCGTGTGAATCTGGCGGGACCACCCGCTAAGCCTAAATATTCCCTGGTGACCGATAGCGGATAGTACCGTGAGGGAATGGTGAAAAGTACCGCGGGAGCGGAGTGAAATAGTACCTGAAACCGTGTGCCTACAAGCCGTGGGAGCGTCGGAA
>NZ_JBIAWI010000054.1:0-1242 GCF_042895385.1 Streptomyces sp. NPDC001401 | reverse complement strand
TTGAACTGCCGCTGAAGGACGTCCTGTTCGGGACGGACGCGGGTCTGCTGGACGAGACGCGGTTCACGCAGCCGGCCCTGTTCGCGGTCGAGGTGGCGCTGTTCCGCCTCGTGGAGAGCTGGGGTGTGAAGCCGGACTTCCTGTCCGGGCACTCGGTCGGTGAGATCGCCGCCGCGCACGTCGCCGGAGTGTTCTCGCTCGATGACGCGTGCGCGCTGGTCGCGGCGCGTGGCCGTCTGATGCAGGCGCTGCCGTCCGGTGGCGTGATGATCGCGGTCCAGGCCTCCGAGGACGAGGTCCTGCCGCTGCTGACGGACCGGGTGAGCATCGCGGCGGTCAACGGGCCGCGGTCGGTGGTCATTGCCGGTGACGAGGATGCGGCGGTGGCCGTCGCGGAGTCGTTCGCCGATCGGAAGTCCAAGCGGCTGACCGTGAGCCACGCCTTCCACTCGCCGCACATGGACGGGATGCTGGAGGACTTCCGCCAGGTGGTCGAGGGGCTGTCGTTCGATGCCCCGCGCATTCAGATCATCTCGAACCTGACTGGCGCCCTCGTCACCGACGAGATGGGCTCGGCCGAGTTCTGGGTGCGGCACGTCCGTGAGGCGGTTCGCTTCCTGGACGGCGTGCGGGTCCTGGAGGCGGCGGGTGTGACGTCGTTCGTGGAGTTGGGGCCGGACGGTGTGCTGTCGGCTCTCGCTCAGGACTGCCTGGCCGGTGACGCGGACGTCGTGTTCGTGCCGGTGCTGCGCGCGGGTCGTGGTGAGGCGGAGACGCTGGTCACGGCCGTGGCGCAGGCACATGCTCGGGGTGTGGAGGCGGACTGGTCCGCCTTCTTCGCCGGTACGGGCGCCCGGTCCGTAGAGCTGCCGACGTACGCGTTCCAGCGGCAGCGGTACTGGCTGCAGCTGACGGGGGCGGTGCGGAGCGGCGCCGGGTATGACGTGGACTCCCGCTTCTGGGACGCGGTGGAGCGCGAGGATGTCGCGTCGCTCGTGGGCACGCTGGCCATGGACGACGAGAACGGCTGGAGTGCGGTTCTGCCGGCCCTGTCGGCGTGGCGTCGTGGCCTGCGGACCCAGTCCGAGGTGGACCGCTGGCGCTACCGGGTGTCGTGGAAGCCGCTGACTGATGCTGCGGCTGCCGGTGTGCGGTTGTCGGGGTCGTGGCTGGTGGTGGTGCCTGCCGAGGGCGTGGATGACGCGCCGGTGGTGGCTGCGCTGGCTGGTCGTGGCGTGGACG
>NZ_JBIAWI010000052.1:0-1706 GCF_042895385.1 Streptomyces sp. NPDC001401 | reverse complement strand
AGAAGCCGTTGTCTTTCCGGATGTGATCGTTGAGTTTCCGCTGCTCAGACATGGTTCGGGCGTCGTTGCGGGAGAGTTCGGGCGATCAGATCGTTCTCGCGATGCGGAGATGACCAGTGACATCGGTGATGGGTTTGCTGGAGGAACGTGAGACGGCTGCCCGGGTGCGGGCGGAGGAGCTTCAGGCGGAAGCGGACCGGATTCTTGCGGAACTTGCCGAGGCGGAGGCGGTGTTGGAGCGTCGGGTGATCGCCAGGGTCGAGCTGGCCGAGGCCCTGGCCGCGCCGGGCGCTGCCGCGGGTGCGTCCGCCCAGGAGCCGGCGGCCCCGGTGTCGTCGGCCGGGGCGGCGAGGGTTCCGGTCTCCGGGTCCGTCGTGCAGCGGTGGCGGGAGGGGATGACGGCGGTGGCGCTCGCGCCGGACTACCGGCGGATCGTGGAGCTGCTGGAGGCCGAACTCCCGGATGGTGGAGAGGGGTTGATGGCGAAGGAGATGACGGTCCGGCTCGGGCTCGAGTTGGTGCCGGCGAAGATCGAGGGGGTGCGGTCGAAGGCGAAGCGGCTCGTTGAGCGGGGCTGGCTGACCCCTTCGCCGTCGGGCCGGTTCATGCCGCGAGTGTCGTCCGCTGCTGACGCGGCGTCCTGATCGTCTGGCGGTGGTCAGTGGTGCGGGCCAGGCGGCGGGTCATGAGCATAGTGGCCGAGAAGTGGATGAACGCCTCGCTGCTGGCGGGTAGCGTCTCGTAGTCCCGGGCCAGACGCCTCGTGCGCAACAGCCATCCCAAAGTTCGTTCCACCACCCACCGTCTCGGCAATACCACGAACCCTTTCATGTCGTCGCTCCGCTTGACGATCTGGAGGGTGAGCTGGAGTTTCTCCTTCGCCCAGTCGACCAGGGCGCCCGTGTAGCCGCCGTCGGCCCATACCAGGCTGATCTTCCTGAACCGCACCCGCAGCCGGGGCAGCATGATGCGGGCGGCCTGCCGGTCGGTGACGTCCGCGGCGGTCACCAGCACCATGAGCAGCAGGCCGAGGCAGTCCGTGATGACGTGCCTGCGCCTGCCGTTGATCTTCTTCCCGCCGTCGTAGCCGCGCGTGGCGGACGGCACCGAGGCGGCGCCCTTCACCGACTGCGAGTCGATGATCGCCGCACTCGGCTCCGTCTGACGGCCCTTGGCCTCACGGACCTTCCCGCGCAGCCGGTCGTGCAACTCCTTGACCAGGCCGTTCTCCCTCCACCTGCGGAAGAAGGCATACACGCGGTCCCAAGCAGGGAAATCGGCAGGAACCGAGCGCCACTTGATCCCGTTGTCGGTGACGTAGAAAACCGCATCCAGCATCTGCCGGTGACAGTAGCCCTCCGGCTGCCCGCCCCGGCCCTCCAGCCACGCCGGCACGGGCAGCGCGTCACGCACCACCGCCCACTCCGCATCCGTCATGTCTGACGGATACCGCCGTACCCTCTCGGGCCGGTCGGCCGCGTTCCCGAACCGGTGAGCGAGGCAATCGCACACCGACACGCGGAAGTTGGACGGGACGAGGGCCGTCACGCAAGACTGGAACAACAGGGCCTCCTGATACTCGAGTGGCGTCGCAACCCCGAGCTACCAAGGGGCCCTGTTCTCATGCATCCACCCGGCCAAGATCACCCGACCAGGCACCTTGTTCGACCAGAACCGTCCTCATGATCGATAGGAATACGGCTTCT
>NZ_JBIAWI010000051.1:0-1882 GCF_042895385.1 Streptomyces sp. NPDC001401 | reverse complement strand
GAGAAATCGTCAAGACCTGTGGATCAAGTCAGTTGGGCTGGTCCCGGTGTCGCAGCTGACGGCTTGCTGCGTTTCGGACGCGGCGGGTTCGTCCGTGTTCTGCCAGCAGCCTGAGAGCCTTGGGTGAGGTCGCGATCTGCGTGGTTGCGGCCATGCGCTGGAACCAGTCGGTTGCTCCGGTGAGCTCTTCGGCGGTCCATGGGTCGCCCAGGGCGATGGTTCTGAGCAGGGTCCACTCGCGCAGGCGGAGGGTGAGGAAGCCGCGATCCGCGATCACCTCGGTCATGGTCTGAGCCCAGGCCGTGAACCAGGGGCCGGTCAGCAAGTCGGCGGCCCGGCGGTCCAGATGGCGGCCCACCGCGCTGTCCGCCATCGTCGCGTCCTGGTCGCGCAGGACGGCGGCCACCAGGTCGGCCTCGTCCGCCTCGGCGACGGCCTCCAGGGCCTGCAGGTAGCGGGCGAAGCGCCGATGCTCGGCGGGCTCCTCGTCGAGGTGGGGGCCGATCATGCCGCGAGCCCTTCCGGCCGCTCAACCAGCCGGCCGCGCTCGAAGCGGGCACCTGCCCGGACCAGTGCAACGAGGTGAGGTGCGTTGACTGAGCGCCAGCGGGCCTGCGCAGATTCGATCAGCTTGAACACCATGCTCAGCGCGGCAGCCCGGCTGCCGGCGCCCTTGGTGACCTTGGTTCGCAGCCGTACGGTGGCGAAGGTTGACTCGATGGGGTTCGTGGTCCGCAGATGGATCCAGTGCTCGGCGGGAAAATCGAAAAACGCCAGAAGCTCGTCCTCGTCGTCGGTGATCCGATTGACGACCTTGGGGTACTTCGCCCCGTACTGCTTGGCGAACGCGGCAACGGCCTTGGCGGCGTGCTCCTTGTCCTCGGCGTTGTAGATCTCCTGGATCGCGCGCTTGGCGGCGGGCTGGGCCGACTTCGGCAGTGCGTCCAGGACGTTGGCGGTCTTGTGCACCCAGCACCGCTGGTGGCGAGTGTCGGGGAAGACCTCCTGCGACGCGTTCCAGAAGCCGAGTGCGCCGTCGCCGACCGCCAGGATCGGGGCTCGCATGCCCCGGCGGGCGCAGTCCCGCAGCAGCCCTGCCCACGCTTCGGACGACTCGCGGTAGCCGTCGGTCATCGCGATCAGCTCCTTCGTGCCGTCCGCGCGCACCCCCATCAACACCAGCACGGCGGCTTTTGCCTCTTCCAGTCGGATCCGCAGGTGGATGCCGTCGGCCCAGACGTAGACGTAGTCGGTGGCGGACAGATCGCGGTCCATGAACGCCGTGTGGTCGGCCTGCCACTGGGCGGTCAGCCGGGTGACCGTCGCGGGCGAGAGGCCCGCCGCGGAGCCGAGGAACTGCTCGAGCGCGGGCATGAAATCACCGGAGGACAGGCCATGGAGGTAGAGCAGCGGCAGCACTTCGCTGATCTTCGGGGACCTGCGGCACCAGGGCGGCAGGATCGCCGAGGAGAACCGCTTGCGCTCACCGGTCGCCTCATCGATCCGCCTGTCGTTCACCCGCGGGGCCCTGACCTCGACTGCCCCGGCTGCCGTGGTGACCTTCCTCGGCTGGTGGAAACCGTTGCGCACGACCAGACGCCGGCCGATCTCGTCTCTCTGGTCTGCCAACTCGGCTATATAGGTGTTGACTTCGGCCTCCAGCGCGGCGGCCAGCATGCGCCGTGCGCCTTCCCTGACGATCTCGTCAATCAGGGAGCCCTTCGGGGTGGTGCCATCGGCGTTGACTACGCTGAGCACGGGCGTGCCTTCCCGACCGACGTTCGCAGCGTCGGCCTACTCGGTGACCTTCAATCGATCACTCGGGAAGGTACGCCCTTCGCGTGCAGCCCCGAGGCCGATCCACAGGTCTTGAGCATTGCTC
>NZ_JBIAWI010000050.1:0-1939 GCF_042895385.1 Streptomyces sp. NPDC001401 | reverse complement strand
TGGCGGCGGCGTTGACGCCGGAGGTGGATGCGGTGCTGGCCCGGCATCCGCTGCGGGAGTTCGTCACCGCCTCGCAGACCCTGCCGCTGCTGGTGGAGCGGGAACGCGCCCTGTACGGCGCCTGGTACGAGTTCTTCCCCCGCTCCGAGGGCACCACCGAGCAGCCGCACGGCACCTTCCGCACCGCCGCCCGCCGGCTGCCCGCGATCGCCGCCATGGGCTTCGACGTCCTCTACCTGCCGCCCATCCACCCGATCGGCACCACCTTCCGCAAGGGCCGCAACAACACCCTCTCCGCCGGCCCCGCCGACGTCGGCGTGCCCTGGGCGATCGGCTCCCCCGAGGGCGGCCACGACGCCGTCCACCCCCAGCTGGGCAGCATCGAGGACTTCGCCTGGTTCGTGCGGGAGGCGCGCGAGCTGGGCCTGGAGGTGGCCCTCGACTTCGCCCTGCAGTGCTCCCCCGACCACCCCTGGGTGCACAAACACCCCGAGTGGTTCCACCACCGCCCCGACGGCACCATCGCCTATGCCGAGAACCCGCCCAAGAAGTACCAGGACATCTACCCGATCGCGTTCGACGCCGACCTGGACGGCCTGATCGCCGAGACGCTGCGGGTGCTGCGGGTGTGGATGGGCCACGGGGTGCGGATCTTCCGCGTCGACAACCCGCACACCAAGCCGGTCGTCTTCTGGCAGCGGGTGATCGCCGACATCAACGCCACCGACCCCGACGTGATCTTCCTGGCCGAGGCGTTCACCCGCCCGGCCATGATGCACACCCTCGCCCAGACCGGCTTCCAGCAGTCCTACACCTACTACACCTGGCGCACCACCAAGCAGGAACTGACCGAGTACCTCACCGAACTGTCCGGCGAGGCAGCCGCCTACATGCGGCCGAACTTCTTCGTCAACACCCCCGACATCCTGCACGAGTTCCTGCAGCGCGGCGGCCGCCCCGCCTTCGAACTGCGCGCGGTGCTGGCCGCCACCCTCTCCCCCACCTGGGGCGTCTACTCCGGTTATGAATTGTGCGAGAACACCCCGCTGCGGGACGGCAGCGAGGAGTATCTGGACTCGGAGAAATACCAACTGCGCCCGCGTGACTGGGACGCGGCCGAACGCGAGGGCCGCACCATCACCCCCCTGATCACCAAACTCAACACCATCCGGCGCTCGAACCCAGCCCTGCGCCAGCTGCGCGACCTCCACTTCCACGACGCGGACAAGGAAGCAGTGATCGCGTACTCGAAGCGGAGCGGCTCGAACACGGTTCTGGTGGTCGCCAACCTCGACCCCCACCACACCCAGGAGGCCACGGTCTCGTTGGACATGCCGCAACTCGGCCTGGAATGGCACGAGTCGGTGCCGGTGCGCGACGAGCTCACCGGCGAGACCTATCACTGGGGCAGGTCCAACTATGTGCGCCTGGAACCGGGCACCCGTCCCGCGCACGTATTCGCCGTCCTGCGACCGTCCACCCCGCAGATCGGAGGGTCACCCACAAAATGATCGTCAACGAACCCGTTCCGGACACCTTCGAGGACACCCCCGCCAAGGACCGGGACCCGGATTGGTTCAAGCGCGCGGTCTTCTACGAGGTCCTCGTCCGTTCCTTCCAGGACAGCAACGGCGACGGAGTCGGCGACCTCAAGGGCATCACCGCCAAACTCGACTATCTGCAGTGGCTGGGCGTCGACTGCCTGTGGCTGCCGCCCTTCTTCAAGTCACCGCTCCGCGACGGCGGTTACGACGTCTCGGACTACACGGCCGTCCTCCCGGAGTTCGGTGACCTCGCCGACTTCGTCGAATTCGTCGACGCCGCCCACCAGCGCGGCATGCGCGTCATCATCGACTTCGTCATGAACCACACCAGCGACCAGCACCCGTGGTTCCAGGAATCGAGGAAAGACCCCGACGGGCCCTACGGCGACTACTAC
>NZ_JBIAWI010000049.1:0-2684 GCF_042895385.1 Streptomyces sp. NPDC001401 | reverse complement strand
CGGCTCTGTCGGGGATCTTGTGACGTCACCTGCCTGATCTGGGCATCTACCGGGTGTGCGGTTCAGGGGGTTTGGGGCGGTTGCTGCCGCATTTAGCCGGTGTGGTGGTCGAGTCGATCGAGCGTACGGCCGGAACGGTCACGTTCCGCGCTCACTCCACAGTGCCGACGACGAGGTGCCCAAGATGCGGGGTGGTGTCGTGGCGTGTGCACGGCCGCTATGTGCGCCGGCTCGCTGACGCGCCTGTCGGCGGAGCCCCGGTGGTGGTAGAAGTCGTGGTGCGCCGGTTCAAGTGCCTCAATCCGCAGTGTCCGGCGGTGACGTTCGCCGAGCAGATCGAAGGGCTGACCAGCCCGCATGCCCGGTACACGCCGCTGCTGCACACGCTGCTCGCCTCGATCGCCGCGGTTCTGGCGGGTCGGCCGGGTGCGCGGCTCGCGGCCGCGCTGAGTATCCGCGTCGCCAAGGACAAACTCCTGGAACTCCTCCGCGGGTTGCCGGAGTTACCACCGTTCAGCGTGCGGGTCCTCGGGGTCGACGACTTCGCGTTACGCAAGGGCGGCTCGTACGCCACGATCCTGGTGGACCTGGAAGACCGGCGCCCGGTCGATGTACTGCCGGGCCGGGACGCCGAGCCGCTGGCCGCCTGGCTGCGCGGTCACCCTGAGATCGAGGTGATCTGCCGTGACCGGGCCGGCGCCTACGCCGAAGGTGCCCGGAGTGGGGCTCCGCAGGCCCGGCAAGTGGCAGACGCCTGGCACCTGCTGCGCAATCTTGCCGAAGCTGTGGAGAAGACGGTCGGCGCCCATCACCAGTGCATCCGCAAGGCGTTCACGACGCCCCCGGCCGTCATGGAGTCCGCCACGGCACCCAGGGGGACGGCGGAGGCACCGCCGGAAGGGGTGTCGTTCGTCCCGCCGGATGGCACCCGGGACGTCCTCGGGCACCCGAGGCGGCTGGTGGCCCGCACTACCGAGCGGTACACGGCGGTGCAGCACCTGCTGTCCGAGGGCAAGTCCCTGGCCGCGATCGGCCACCAGCTGCGGCTGGACCACTCGACCATACGGCGCTTCGCCCGCGCTCAAAGTCTCGACGAACTGCTGGTCAAAGCCACCAACCGGGCATCGATCCTGGACGAACACAAGCCCTACCTGCACAGGCGCTGGCGCGAGGGCTGCCACGACATACCGCAGTTGCACCACGAACTGCGCGCACGCGGCTTCACCGGAGACATCCAGTGCGTCCGCCGCTACTTCCGACCCTTCAAAAAGCCGCACAGCCCCAAGCCGAAGAACCCGCCCGCGCCTGCTCCCGAGCTCCGGCCCGCCCCGAAACCCCGGCGCGTCGTCCGCTGGATCATGACCAACCCCGGACACCTTGCCGAGACCGACGCGGCCGAGCTCAAAGAGATCCGGGCCGCCTGCCCACACCTCGACGCCACCGCACGCCACGTTCGCGATTTCGCCGACATGATGCGCGATCTGCGGGGCGAGGAACTGCCCGCATGGATGGACCGCGTCCTCGCAGACGACCTACCCGCCCTGCATTCCCTGGTCAACGGCATGAAGAGGGACATGGACGCGGTCACCGCCGGCCTGTCCACGCCCTGGAGTTCTGGCCAGGTCGAGGGACAGGTGACCAGAGCCAAGCTCCTCAAGCGCATGGGCTTCGGCCGGGCCAACCTCGACCTCCTCCGCAGACGCATCCTTCACAGCCCCTGACCCCATCCTCGGGTGAGCGAGCGGCTGCAGTAATCGGGATGCTGTCATGTTGATGGCGGGCTGGGGCCCGCCCCGGTAAGTTAGCGATCTTCGGTCGGTGCGAACTCCCGGAGTCCTCGAAGGCGAACGTCCATGATGAACCTCGACCGATCCCGCGCCCGACTTCGCCTCGATGCCGCAATGGATGGCCTGGCAGTCACCTTCCGGGGGATGACCGCCCACCCCGACGAGCACAACTGCGACTGCCACTGGGGCAGCGCGGAAGATCTTGCCCAGCTCAAGGTGGCGGACACGGAGCTGGACCCCGACCTCCTGCAGCGCACATGGGAGGCAATCGACTGGAGCGATCACGCATCCGTCCTCCGCAGGATTCTGCCCCAGTTCGCCACGGCCCTCGTCAGCGGCCTCATCGAGCCCCTCTTCGGCATGGAAAAGGTCGGGCGCTCGTTCGCACTCGGCCACTGGCAGCAGTGGCCTGCTGAGCAGGCCGCGGCAGTCGAGGAATTCCTGCACGCCTGGTGGGCGCACACGCTCACCGATCCGGATCCCGCCGTACCCGCGTACGAGGTCCTCATACTGAGCGCCGAGGCATCGGGCGCGCTGAGCCCGTGGCTCCACACCTGGGAAGCACTGACCGGACCCGCGGCCGACCAGCACCTGGCCGAAGCGGCGACACAGTGGGAGTACGACCTGCTCGGTGACCAACTGCCCTGGAACGCTTGGGAGAACGGGGAAGAAATGCGCGCCGAGCTGACTGTCTGGCTGGTCCGCCATGCTCCAACCCGGCTACGTGCCATCGGCGCATCCGAAGAACTGCTTCACCGGATACGGCTGCTCGGGGTCACCGGCCTTGACCGCTGGGAGGACCCGCACTGGCCCGGCCACCGCTACTGATCCACCGAACGACTGCGTAGAAGCAGATGCGCCGGGGCAGGCCGCATCACAAGATCTCCGACAGAGCCG
>NZ_JBIAWI010000048.1:0-3099 GCF_042895385.1 Streptomyces sp. NPDC001401 | reverse complement strand
GATCTGATCGCCCGAACTCTCCCGCAACGACGCCCGAACCATGTCTGAGCAGCGGAAACTCAACGATCACATCCGGAAAGACAACGGCTTCTAAGTCGTCGGCGACTGTGAGTTCTGGCAAAGCCAAGGAACGCCGTTGAGGCGCAGCAGACGGCTGGGCTTGTCGAGGACGACCCGTTGGTCCCGGATCACGGACAGCAGAAGACTCGGGACGATCAGAGCGAACGGTCACTGGATCACCCAGATGTTGACGCAGCAAGGCAACGGCCTCGCGTCGATAGTTCTCACGCTTGATCGTGATGACGCGTGTCGCTCGGTCCGCCCACGCAACGGTTGTGCCGTCCGACAGATTCACGTACAGCCGATCCTTGCCATGCCGCTTCCACGGGTTCACCGTGAGATCGCTCATTGGCCGCCCCCGGATGTGTGCCGTCCCCACACTCATGGCATCAGCAGGCCTGTCACCTGGCAAGAGCGCCTTGCGGTCAGACTTTCCCTACTTCATCAAGGCTCGCTGCGCTCGCTCGACCGGCAGCCGACGGCGCTTGTCGATCTTCGGGCGAGGCTCCGCCCAGGCATATCAACGGCCGCTCTGGCCCGCACACCACCGCCACCACGATCCGGCCTCAGGATTGGAAAAGAGCAACCGCAGCTGGACCCCAAACGCCCGTCATCGGGGCCATCACGCACCCCTTTCCACCCGGTTGCCTACATCAGTAGGTCGGATCAAACCGAGGGCCGCGCCAAGCGCGGCGGCGCCGGTCGGTCGCCGCCGCGCCGCCTCCATGTCTCCGCCACCGGCGCACGCCGCCGCCCGCCCGTCGCCGCACGCAGCGGCCAAATACCAACACGGGCACGGGGGCGAACGATGATCCCCAACGGTGCAGGTAAAAGACGCCTTGTGTTACCGAAAGAGGCCGGATCGTGGTGGCGGCGGCATACGGTCCGACGCTGCCAGATACGCGGGCGTCCGAACGGCCCGCCGATCCCGCACCAGCTCACCGGCCGGACGGCGGATGCGGCCATGAGGCGGGGGAAAACCCCGTCGTGGCTGGGGCGGTCGGCTCCGCGACTTTAGCCAGCCACTTTGGCGCGAGCCTCGAAGATCATGGCCCCAACGTCGTGCTTTAACGGGCAGGTCAACAGACTGCCCGACGCGCCGGAAGCTTACGGGGCCATGATCACTCGCGCCAAAGCAGCTCCCGGCCAAAGTCGCTCCGCCAACCTTTCTTTGGATCCTACCCGTCGAAAGCCTCTAGTCAAAAAATCATTTCCAACTAATTGCCTTCCCGAGCGTATCATTGATGCGCGCCGCCACATCCTTTTGCGCCGCAACAAGAGAGAGTACCCCAGCAACAATGAGCGACCATCTCAAACTCTCCGATGCTGCTTCCTGTGAGGCAACCGCGGGAATCATGGGCAAAATCATTCCGGCACCAATAAGAGTGACAGGAGGGAGAGACCAGATGAAGAATCGACGCAAACGATCGGTGCGCGCAACCTCTGTTGGGGCATTTTCCAGCAACGCCGCGCGATCACCGACAGCAAGGGCTTCAATTCCAAACATCATTGATTCCACGGCGCGGCGGACATCTTCAGCACAGCCAACCTTAAGGAGGGCACCCTTATGGGCTCGAAATACCTCAGCCATACGGAACGCATCATCTCTGAGCCCCTGCCGTCGGCGAGGATCAAGAAACTTCATCAGCTCACCAGGAGCTCCTGAGCTCTCCACGCTTCGCGCGACACTCTCAATGCTAGTTATATGCTCCCTCGCCACATCGACGTTTTGAAGCTTATATCTGTCCCGCCAGACACGTGCCGTTAGCCGTACCCACCCAACAAGGGCATCATCGTATCGCGTCAGACGAGGGGCCTTCTTCCGGAACGAGGAGGCTACGGCAACTAGGCCAAAGAGTAGTAGGATCCAAATAGCCAACGCCAGGACTCCCATAGCGAAGTATCCAATGCAAGCGGAGAATGCAGCAGAATCACCATCTGCCCCTTGCAGCGCAGCAACCAAAATGGCCGTGAAGAAGACTGACTCCACCGAAGCCAAGAGAAGCAAGTGAGACGGCAGGTAAAGCCTCCACCTCCCTTGAATAAATCGCGAAACCAGGGCGAGATTGAGCAAGAAACCAAAAACAAATGATCCCGCCGAAAGAGCCCGAAAACCAAATGGACTGAACCGAGTCAAAAGAATCGCGATAGCCATCATCTCGACAACTATGAAAGCGAAAGAAACCATCTTGGTGATTTCGCTAAAGACATACCCCGGATAAGTTCGGCGAATCGCCGCAAAAAGCACACGCTTGCGGATTTCGACTTGCTTCCCATTGCCGAGATCAGGAAGCCTATCGTACGCCCTGACCACTTCTTCAACTTCCGCACGAGCGCCCCTCAAAAGGTAGGCAATCAGCCTTCTTTTCAATTCATCAACCCTTCCAATGATGACCCAAGCATGGCGATCAGAATTCTTTTTCGGTACGCGAGATGCCAGCGTACCGATAATTGGACAAGAATCGACGAGGTTTTCAGGAAACGGCTACCGGCCAAGATCGACGTCGATATACTCACGACGGCGCCGACCTCAACACGTGCAGCACTGCTATAGCACCAGCCATGCAAGCACAGTCACGGCCGTTGCGGACTGCGGGCCGCATGGTGGCCCCAGCCGTGGCAGTGCAGCAGACGGGAACGACCGGCGATCACGCCGCCAGTCGAATACGTGTCGAAGTTGTCGGAGCGGAGTCCACGTCCCCGCTTGTGCACAGGTCAACGGCATAGTGCGCCAATAGCGTCTAGGCGCCTTCTAAGCGCCGGGGCGCAGCCAGAGTGAGTGTCTAACTGCGTGACAACGCCCACGGACAGCGGCGGACAACCGCGCACACGTGTGGACCATCTCAGCAGGTGAGCGGCACACGAGCACAAGGCCGAGCGCTCGCCCAGGTTGCTTCGGGACGAAAAGGTCGTACGGCCGGGTGAGAAGTCTGGGCCGTCTCTGGTGTCGACGGTCAGCCGATTCGGCTCTGTCGGAGATCTTGTGATGCGGCCTGCCCCGGCGCATCTGCTTCTACGCAGTCGTTCGGTGGATCAGTA
>NZ_JBIAWI010000047.1:0-3145 GCF_042895385.1 Streptomyces sp. NPDC001401 | reverse complement strand
GGTCAGCGTCCCCATGGGGAGTCGTGACCACAGTGGTGGGGAATTGGCTGACGCCGATCATGCAGATCGTGGGGAATTGTTTGACCGTCGACAGGTGAACCGAAGACCGTCGAGGAGTACCTGAACGGCCTTCCGTGGTCCCCGACGGAGCGGGGGTGAACCGAAGGGATGTGAGCGTGACCGCTAGGTCGCCGAGTGGTTCCCGCTGGTGCAGGGGTGAACCGCGCTCGATCCCCTCAGCACGTTCGCCCACAAGGCGATCCCCGCTGGTGCGGGGGTGAACCGGTGCGGGAGGCGGCGTCGCGGGCGATGAGGGTGTGGTCCTCGCCGGTGCGGGGGTGAACCGTACAAGTGCAGGCCCCCGCCCGGGGTTTGCATGTGGTTCCCGCCCGTGCGGGGGTGAACCGGAGGCTCTCCGGGTCCTGCGTGTCGAGCAAGAGTGGTCCCCGCCGGAGCGGGGGTGAACCGCGGTCGACGCCCTCGAAGTTGGCGCCGTGCGCGTGGTCCCCGCCGGTGTGGGGGTGAACCGGCCTTCGCCCAGGGCGTCGAATCCGCCCGCATGTGGTCCCCGCCGGTGCGGGGGGTGAACCGTCCGGCACACCTGCCCGAACAGCCCGCCGCACGTCGTCCCCGCCCGCGCGGGCCGCGGCGCTCGCAGGCGATGTGGTGGTAGCCGGCGTTGTCCCCGCCGACGCGGGAGTGAACCGGCGATCAAGGAGGCGTGGAAGAACGTCTGGGAGTTTTCCCCGCGTGTGCGGGGGTGAACCGTGGGGCTATGCCGACCGCTGGTCGGACCCGGAGTGGTCCCCGCCGGTGCGGGGGTGAACCGAGCGTGATCGATGTCAGGGTGTCGGCGCGCCAGTGGTCCCTGCCGGTGCGGGGGTGAACCGGACATGGACCAGGCCGCCATCTCGGCCGGAGCGTGGTCCCCGCCGGTGCGGGGGTGAACCGAAGCCCGACGGCCTGTACGTCGCCCTCAATGAGTGGTCCCCGCCGGTGCGGGGGTGAACCGTCGCCAACGCCAACCTCCTCCGCCGCATCTTCGTGATCCCCGCCGGTGCGGGGGTGAACCGGTGATCGACGCCGCCGGGCTCGTGGTGTCCACGTGGTCCCCGCCGGTGCGGGGGTGAACCGGCGAAGGAGGATGCCGCCTCAGCCGTCAAGCGGTGGTCCCCGCCGGTGCGGGGGTGAACCGATCCAGGTGCGGGCCGCGGGGATGCTGGAGGTGTGGTCCCCGCCAATTCGGGGGTGAACCGGGGCGGCAGTTCGGCTCCAGCCTGCTCCCCGCCGGTGCGAGGGTGAACCGGTGATGCGGCCGCCGTCAAGGTGCATCACGTGGTCCCCGCCGGTGCGGGGGTGAACCGTAGGCGCACTCGTGCGTGATCGGCGCCAGGCGGTGGTCCTCGCCGGTGCGGGGGTGAACCGCAGCTGAACGCCTCCACCCAGCAGAACCAGCAGTGGTTCCCGCCGGTGCGGGGGTGAACCGCACGATGTGGTCCTGCTGTACCGGCAGGCCGAGTGGTCCCCGCCGGTGCGGGGGTGAACCGGAGAAGGGACTGCTTCCGTGAGCCCCACCAAGGTGCTCCCCGCCGGTGCGGGGGTGAACCGTTAAGGTCCGCGTTGTCCATGACGACACCGGAGTCTGCGCCCAGATCCACGTGGACGACGACCGCACGGACACCGTCTACATCCCCACCGCTGCACTCACCTGCCTGCTCCTCGGCCCTGGCGTCTCCATCACCACCCGCGCCCTGGCCACCCTCGCGCGCCATGGCACCAGCGTCATCTGCACCGGAGCAGGCGGCGTCCGCGCTTACGCCGGCATCCTGCCCGACTCCCTCACGACCCGCTGGCTCGAACAGCAGGCAACCGCCTGGCCCGACCCCCAGCAACGGCTGAGTCGGTGACGGCGTCCCAGAGTTGGTCGCGGACGCGGCCTGAGACGGTGCCGACGATAGGCTGCAGGTCACGAAGTCATGTCCGCGCCGACGCGGGGGTGAACCGGAACGATCCGTGTACGCGCGCGAGGCGGTTCCGTGGTCCCCGCCGGTGCGGGGGTGAACCGCTGGAAACGGCGCGTCTCAAACTCCTGCTCGCGTGCTCCCCGCCGGTGCCGGGGTGAACCGCGGGCCCGCTTCTCACCGGCCACTGCGGAACCGTGCTCCCCGCCGGTGCGGGGGTGAACCGGGCTGCGCTGGACTCCGCCACCAGAGGGAGAGGTGCTCCCCGTCGGTGCGGGGGTGAACCGTCGACTCCGGCGGCCGCGCCCTTGAGCGCGATGTGGTTCCCGCCGGTGCGGGGGTGAACCAACGGTGCACTGGGCGCGGGAGATGTTGCAGTTGTCGTACCCGCCGGTGCGGGGGTGAACCGATGGGCCTGCCCGGCACGGTCCTCATCCGGCAGTAGTCCCCGCGGACGCGGGGGTGAACCGAAGCAGTACGTCATGGTCGAAGGCGCCGTCGTGTCGTCCCCTCCGGTGCGGGGGTGAATCGTCCATCGTGGCGTCGGCGACGTAGGCGATGAAGTGGTCCCCGCCGACGCGGGGGTGAACCGATGGCGCCCACGATCCGGGACCCGTCTGCGGCGTGATCCCCGCTGGTGCGGGGGTGAACCGGCACTGGATCAGTCCGCCGGCCGCTTGCGCGGCTGGTCCCCGCCGGTGCGGGGGTGAACCGACCCTCGACCACATCGTCGTCCACCTCAGCGGGTGGTCCCCGCCGGTGCTGGGGTGAACCGGCGTTGGCGAGGGCTTCGGGACCGGTGCGTTCGTGGTCCCCGCCGGTGCGGGGGTGAACCAGCACTGGAGCACGCCGAGAGGACCGGGCAGCGTTGGTCCCCGCCAGTGCGGGGGTGAACCGAACAACTGCCTCCAGGACGTCGCCCAGCACAAGTGGTCCCCGCCGGTGCGGGGGTGAACCGAAGCTCGGAGTGCCGTGCGTCGGGATCGACACGTGGTCCCACCGGTGCGGGGGTGAATCGGTGACGGAGGCGGCTCACGCCGTGGCCGAAGTGTGGTCCCGCCGGTGCGGGGGTGAACCGGACGTCGCCAATGAGAGCGGACAGCGCAAGATCCTTGTAGGCGGACGCCTCGGGTCCCGCTCCGCGGACAGCTGATCTCCCTGTTCACAGGGCTGTTCGCGTGAAT
>NZ_JBIAWI010000046.1:0-3212 GCF_042895385.1 Streptomyces sp. NPDC001401 | reverse complement strand
TGTCGACGGTCAAACAATTCCCCACGATCTGCATGATCGGCGTCAGCCAATTCCCCACCACTGTGGTCACGACTCCCCATGGGGACGCTGACCGTCGATGGTGCCGCTGAACACGCTCGAACTAGCCTGATGTTCCCTGTTTCGGGTGGTTTGCGAAACTTCTAGATCTTCCTTGCGAATCGGTCGGGTTCCCCATGGGCATGCCGGTGCCCGGGTTGAGGGTCCTGGCCTCTCGGAGCCGTCGAGGTCCCTCGATCTGCGAGCCGAGAGGCCGACGGACGCACCGGATGGCAAGGAGAACATTCACCGTGGTCGACATCGTCGAGATCTACGTGCACTGGTACGCGGGCCGGTCCAAGAGCCAGGTATCCGCCTCGCTGGGGGTGGACCGCAAGACGATCAGGAAGTACCTGGCGCCGGCGGAGGCGGCCGGGATCACTCCGGGAGGGCCGCCGATGAGCGAGGCGGACTGGGCCAAACTGCTCAAGAGTTGGTTCCCGGAGCTGGCCAGCCGGAGGCTGAACCAGGTGCGGTGGGCAGAGATCGAGCCGCACCGGGACTACGTCAAGAGCCTGCTGGAGACCACGACGGTCACCACGATCCACCAACGGCTCCGGGACGAGGGCAAGTTGAAGGTGTCGCTGTCGACGTTCCGGCGCTGGGTGCACGAGAACCTGCCTGAGGAAGCGGCCCGCTCGAAGGTCACGGTGCTGCGGGAGAACGTCGAGCCGGGCTCGGAGGCCCAGATCGACTACGGGTTCCTGGGGCAGTGGATCAACCCGGCGACCGGGAAGCGGCACCGGATCTGGGCGTTCGTGATGGTGCTGCCTGCCTCGCGGCACATGTTCGTCCGCCCGGTGGCACACATGGACCAGCACGCCTGGACCGAAGCGCACGCGGAAGCCTTCCGCTTCTTCGGAGGCATCCCGCGGCGCCTGGTGCCGGACAACCTCAAGACCGGGGTGGACAAGCCGGACCTCTACGACCCGCAGATCAACAAGTCGTACGCCGAACTCGCCTCCTACTACGGCACGTTGGTGGACCCGGCCCGCGCTGCGAAGCCGAAGGACAAGCCCAGAGTGGAGCGGCCCATGCCTTATGTCCGAGACTCGTTCTGGAGCGGGCGGACGTTCACCTCACTGGAGCACATGCAGGCCGAGGCGCTGCTCTGGGCGAGAAATGTTGCTGGTCAGCGGCAGTGCCGGCCGCTGGACGGTGCGAAGCCACTGTCGGTGTTCGAGGCGGTCGAGGCCGAGGCCCTGCTGCCGCTGCCATCTGAGCTGTTCGTGCTGGCCAGATGGTCGAAGGCGACGGTCGGCCCGGACATTCACATCAAGGTCGGCCGCACCCTCTACTCGGTGCCCTGGAAACTGATCGGACGCCGCGTCGATGTCCGCTCCACCGCTGTCACGGTGCAGATCTTCCACGAGGGCGAGCTGGTCAAGACCCACGCCGCCCTGGAACAGGGCAAACGCACTGACAAGAACGACTACCCGCCCGAGAAGATCGCTTTCCAGATGAGGACGCCGATCTGGTGCCGCGGCCAGGCATCCCAGGTCGGGGACGCCTGCCGGGAGGTGATCGACCAGCTCCTGGAGGTCAACGCCCTCTACCGGCTCCGCGCAGCCCAGGGAGTGCTCGGGCTGCGGAAGAAGTACGGCGACGCCCGGCTGGAGGCCGCCTGCCGCAAGGCGGTCGCGGTCGGCGACCCGTCTTACCGCACCGTCAAGGGCATCCTGGTCGCCGGCACCGAGACCGATCCGGAACCCGAGACCGGCGATGCCGGAGCCGCGGCCTTCCTGCACGGGCCCGAGGGTCTGTTCGCCGCCAGCATTCCCACCCAGACGCCCGGCAGCGTCCACGAGGACCAGGGCCACGATGACGCCGAGGAGGCCGCCCGATGAGCGTGATGACCACCGCCCTGCGCGACTCCCTCAAGACCCTGCGGCTGTCCGGAATGCTCGAAACCCTCGACGCCCGCCTCACCCAGGCTCAGAAAGGCGAACTCGGACACCTCGACTTCCTTCAGGTCCTCTGTCACGACGAGATCACCCGACGCGAGAGCGTCGCGCTCGAACGCCGCCTGCGCAAAGCCAAGTTCGAGCAGCAGGCCACCCTGGAGGGCTTCGACTTCAACGCCTCCCCGAAACTGCCCGCCGCCCAGATCCGCGACCTCGCCGCCCTGCGCTGGCTCCACTCCGGCGAGTCCGTCATCCTCTTCGGACCCGTCGGCGTCGGGAAGACACACGTCGCCCAGGCCCTCGGCCACCAGGCCGTCCGCCAGGGCGCAGGCGTCCGCTTCGCCAAGACCAGCCGCATCCTCGCCGAGCTCGCCGGCGGCCACGCGGACCGCACCTGGGACAGGCGCATGCGAGAGCTCATCCGCCCCGACCTGCTCATCCTCGACGACTTCGCCATGCGCCAGCTGTCCGCCGCCCAGGCCGACGACCTCTACGAACTCGTCTCCGAGCGGCAGGGCCGGTCTCTGATCATCACCAGCAACAGGGCGCCCAGCGACTGGTATCCCCTCTTCCCCAACCCTGTCGTCGCCGAGTCACTGCTGGACCGGCTGATCAACTCCAGCCATCAGGTCATCATGAACGGCCCCAGCTACCGTCCCAACAAGCGGCCCAAGGGCCCCACCGAGAAGCCGGGCACACCCGCAAACGGCTGATGCGATACCGGTCCGCCACTGTCACAGGTCCCCGCTACTCTCACCGCGTCGAGATCAAGGAGGACCAGGTGCTCGAAGGCGTGCTGATCGCGGAAAGTCTGCGGCTCGGAACGGAGTTGGCCGGAGTCCAGCTGCACATCACCAAGATCGTCAGAGTGGAGGTGAACAACGCGGCGGCCGAGCAGCCGCAGCAGTGGACTCTCCTGGACTTCGCCGCCGAGGAGGCCGACGCTGAGCGTCTGGCCGAGCAGCTGGCCGCCTGCCTGGCCCCGACCGGGGGCTGGTATGTCAACTACAACACGACCACGGAGGCGTTCGTAATCTTCGCCGACAAGGTCTTCCGCTATCCGCGCAAGCAGGCCGAAGGCCGTCGGCAGGCGCAGGACTACGCGCGCTCCATCGGTATCCCCGAGCCACAGCTGGACTGGCAGGACTGAGCCGTGGGGCCCCGCATCATCGGCGGGGCCCGACCGCAGCTACGGCCACCACCTGGGGAATTACGTGACCACGGGGGGTGGGGAATCGGCGGCTCTGTCGG
>NZ_JBIAWI010000045.1:0-3391 GCF_042895385.1 Streptomyces sp. NPDC001401 | reverse complement strand
TGAGAGCGGACAGCGCAAGATCCTTGTAGGCGGACGCCTCGGGTCCCGCTCCGCGGACAGCTGATCTCCCTGTTCACAGGGCTGTTCGCGTGAATCCCGAACACCAATTCCGAACTGGTGATCCCTCCGGGGGTTGGCTCGGTGCTGCCACGCACCACGAGCCGGGTTGTCCACCTCCGGAGGGATCGTTGAAGAAGTCTGACAGGGAGATCATGGAAATCTTCGAGGCCCTGGATGCCACCGAGTGTGCGCATTCGGCCGCCCAGCTGGCGGGGGTCGACCCGAAGACCGTGCGGAGGTACGCACGGATGAGGGACACCGGTCGTCCGGTCGACGCGGCGGTCGTAAGGCCGAAGCTGATCGACCCGTTCATGCCGAAGATCGAGGAGTGGGTTGACCGCTCGCAGGGCAAAGTGCGGGCCGACAAGCTCCACGAGCGGCTGGTCCTGCTCGGTTTCACTGGCGACGAGCGGACCACTCGACGGGCCGTGGCCCGCGCGAAGGAACGCTGGCGGGCCGGCCACCGCCGGACCTATCGCCCGTGGATCACTGAGCCGGGCCTCTGGTTGCAGTTCGACTGGGGTTGGGGCCCTAAGGTCCCGGGTCCGGACGGCGGGGACGAGCGGGAGACGTTGCTGTTCTGCGCCTGGCTGGCCTGGTCTAGGTTCCGGGTGGTCATCCCGACCTGGGACCGCACCCTGCCCACCGTAGTCTCCTGTCTGGACTCCACGCTGCGGGCGATCGGCGGGGCCCCGACCTATGTCCTGACCGACAACGAGAAGACGATGACGATCGACCGGGTCGCCGGGGTCGCGGTCCGCCACCCTCAAATCGTCGCCGCAGGCAGGCACTACGGCCTGCAAGTACATACATGTGTCCCCTTCGACCCGGAATCGAAGGGAGGTTCCGAGGCGACGGTTCGCATCGCGAAGGCCGATCTTGTTCCGACGGATGCGAACCTGCGGGAGAAGTACGGCAGCTTCGCCGAACTCCGTGCCGCCTGCGCAGTCTTCTGCCAGCAGGTCAACAACCGTGTCCACCGCGAGACCGGGAAGATCCCGTCCTCGATGCTGGACATCGAGAAGTCGCGGCTGCACCCGCTGCCCCTGGTCCCGCACACGCTCGCGCTGGGCGAGTCCCGCCAGGTGCTGAGGGACCAGACAGTCCGCTTCGGGTCCGTGCGGTATTCGACCCCGCCCGGTCTGGTCGGCCAGGAAGCCTGGGTCCGCGTCGACGGCGACGAACTCGTCATTGTCGTCGACCTGTCCCACCTGGTCCGCCGGCCCGAGTGGATGCAGGGTCCCGCGGGTCTGACGGAGGTCGCCCGCCATCAGCTGTCCCTACCCGGACGGCCGGTGATCGACCTTTCCCACTACCCCGATCACCCGCAGGAAATGGACGGCGGCCCCCGCCAGCCACGGCCGAAGCCCGTCAACGAAGCGGAGAAGGCATTCCTTGATCTCGGTCCCGGAGCCAAGTCGTGGCTGATCGAGGCCGCCGCGGCCGGCACCTCCCGGATGCGGGTGAAGATGGCGGCCGCCGTCGAGCTCGCCGCCCTGGTCGGCGTCGGCGAGGTCGACATCGCCCTCGGACTCGCGGCGACCGCCGGCCGGTTCGCCGAGGACGACCTGCTGTCGATCGTCCAGCACCGCCGCCACGGCTCCCACCTCGCCGACCTGGTCGTCGCCGACGAAGCCCACTCCGTCCAGCCAGGCACCTCGGCCTGGGCCGACTTCGGCCGCAAGCCCGCCTGATCTCCCGGTCCAGGGCCGCTTTGCGGCCCTGGACCGGACCTTCACCAACCGCAACCAGAAAGGAAGTTGATGATGACCACTCCCGTGATGGACCCCGCAGAAGTCGTTCCCGCACCGGCGCCGGCACCGGTTCCTCCGCCCCCGCCGGCTCCGCCGATCCCGACCGAGCTGGAAGCGGTGCTCAAGCGGATGCGGTTTCCGTATCTACGCAAAGCCGCCCCCGAGGTCCTCGCGACCGCCAGATCGCAACGCTGGGACCCGGCCGAGGTCGTCCGGATTCTTCTGGAGGAGGAGATCAAGGGCCGAGACGAGGCCACTCGCCGCAACCACCGCCGGCTCGCCCAGCTGCCCTCAGGCAAGACCTTCGGCTCCTGGAAGGAGAGCGAATCCTCCATCCCGGTCCCGACCCAGCACGCACTCATGACGCTGGAATGGGTCACCCGGGCGGAGAACTTGGCGGTCGCCGGGCCCAGCGGCACGGGCAAGAGCCACCTGGCCGAAGCACTCGCGAACAAGGCCATCGACCAGGGCATGAAGGTCGCCTGGTTCACCCTCGAATCACTGACCGCCCACCTCGGGCGGGCGACCGTCGACAACACGGTCTCCAAGGCCGTCGCGAAGATCACCAGGTGCGACCTCATCGTGGTCGACGACATCGGCATGCTGCCCTCTGGACAGGCCGCCGCGGAGGCGTTCTACCGCGTGATCGACGCGGCATATGAACGTCGGTCAGTGATTGTGACCTCGAACCTTCATCCCTCAGGATTCGATTCGATCATGCCGAAGACGTTGGCCACCGCCGCCGTCGACCGGCTCCTGCACCACGCGCACATCGTCCTGACCGAGGGCTCCTCGCTGCGGCTGACCCAGGCCACCAGCGGTCAGGGTGTCATCCCACTTGCCTCATGATGTTGCGCCACAGGCCCACCATCATCCTCCCTCTGCTGCCCGCGAGCGGACGCCCAGTCCGCGCTGGCCAGGGACATCTGCAGCACCGACCAGGACCGCCCCTCCACTTGCTCCACGTCGGGCAATACACGCTCTACCTGGAAACCGAGCCGTTCATAGAGTCGGACCGCGCTGGCGTTATGGCTGAACACCCCGAGTTCCACGCGTTGCAGGCCCCGGATGTCGAAGGCGATCGCCAGCACTTCTTTCAACATGCCAGCGCCCAGCCCACGGCCACGGGCCTCCGGGGCAATCAGCACCCGCCCCAGTCGCCCTGCGACACCTTCGGCGTCCACGCGCACCGAGGCATGGCCCACCACTTGCCCGGTCTGAGAGTCGACGCCCATCCAACTCCATCGTCCCGGCGCTGCGGACTCGCCCGCATACGCGGCGATCTGAGGCTCGTCCAACGGCCAGGTGAACGAAGGACCAGCCCAGGTGAGCAGTTCGACCGGACCCGGAATCCACGACGTGAGAAAGGAGCCGTCAGCGAGAGTGAACTCGCGCAGCTCAACCGCGGCAAGGGACATGCCCTGACCCTACGACAAGCGTCGAACCTCCTCCGGCGTTGAGCACACAGTCAATCGATCAAATCAGGGATCAATAGTCATACCGGACAGGGAGATGAGCTGTCCGCCCAGCAAGAGATCAACTGACCGCTCACCCGGACGGGCTGATGTCCGTGGACA
>NZ_JBIAWI010000044.1:0-9382 GCF_042895385.1 Streptomyces sp. NPDC001401 | reverse complement strand
CCTGTTCTCATGCATCCACCCGGCCAAGATCACCCGACCAGGCACCTTGTTCGACCAGAACCGTCCTCATGATCGATAGGAATACGGCTTCTTAGGACCTCTAAGTAGCTGTTGTCGTTCCAGTCTGTCGAACGGGAGTCTCGATTGGGTGGTCGCGGGGTGTTCGGCGCATACGAGCAGGGCCTCCTGAACAGCTCGTTGGTGTCGAATCACCGAGCAACATCAGGAGGCCCTGGTGCGGCAGTCTTCCGTGTCGATGGCCGGGCCGTCCAGTTCCCTCACGCTGGAGTGTGACTGTCTGGCTCACCGGTTCGGAAACGCCGCCGACAACGGGTTTCGGCAGTCTCGCTACCCGACGGACATGACCGATGCGGAGTGGGCGGCGGTACGGCCGTTGCTGCCGGTGCCTGGCTGGATGCGCGGCCGGGGAGGGCAGCCGGAGGCGTACTGCCACCGGGCGATACTCGATGCGATCGGCTACCTGGTCGACAAAGGCATCAAGTGGCGGGCGATGCCCGCCGACTTTCCGCCGTGGGACCGGGCTTATGCGTTCTTCCGCCGCTGGCGCGACCACGGCCTGGTCAAGGAGTTCCACGACCGGTTGCGCGCGAGGATCCGCGAGCGGCTGGGGCGGGATGCGGAGCCGTCGGCCGGGGTGATCGACTCGCAGTCGGTCAAGGCGGACGCCGTCGTCGGGTCGGACAGCCGCGGCTTCGACGGCGGCAAGCTGGTCAACGGGCGCAAGCGGCACGTCGTGGTCGACACGCTCGGCCTGCTGCTGGGCGTGATGGTCACCGCCGCGGACACCGGCGACCGCACCGCCGCCCGGGTGCTGCTGCGGCAAGTCGCCGACGTGCACCACCAGTTGGAGCTGGTCTGGGCCGACGGAGGCTACACCGGCAGCCTCGTCGAGTACTGCCTGGCCAGGCTCGCCCTTGGTCCTGGCGATCGTTCAAACGCAGCGACGACATGTGCGGCTTCGTGGTGCTGCCCAAGCGGTGGATCGTCGAGCGTCTCTTCGCCCACCTCATGCGCACCCGCCGCCTGGTGCGCGACTACGAGCGTCGCACCACCAGCGCCGAGGCGATGGTCTACTGGTCGATGGCCCTGCTCATGACCCGCCGCCTGGCCCGGCCACGCCCGCAGCCAGCGTGAACCGGCCTGGCTGCTGCTCGGCCAGCCAGCCGCGCGCGACCAGGTGCTTCGCCTTCGACCGCAGTGCCTCCACCCGTGCCGGCACCACGTCCATGCCGAACGCCGCGGCCATCTCCTGGCAGGTCAGCGCCCCTTGATGCAGCCGGTCCCGGTCCGCGAGAGCCCTAAGGATGCGCTGGTAGTCCACCGACAGCACCGACCAGGCCAGCCCTTCACGCCACATCGGAACCTGCGACTTCGTCTTCGCTGCCTCCGGCACCTGCGGCGTCTTTCCGGTCTGCTCTTCGGCGGCCGGCGCGGTCCCCTCGGCCCGGGCGGGGTCCCGCCCGCCCTCGTCCACGGGGGCCAGCACCTCGCCGACCCGCGAGCAGGCGATGGCCCACTCCTTCCATTCCCGCTCGGCCACGGCCAACTCGGCCTGGACACGGTCGGCTTCCTCCCGCAGCTCGTCCACACGACGGCGAGCACCCAGCTCACGCTGTTCCAACAGCCCAACCACCGACGGCATCCACGACCTCCCAGGCAGCGACAGCACGACAGGCCACAACTCCCACGGGATCGCCGACCCTATGCCCGACCAGCGGAAACGCAGTCCTCAAGTCCGGAAAGACAACAGCTTCTAAGACGTGGCCCGTCAACGAGACCACAGCCGCAACATGCACATCGCGATGCGTATCGACCCCCAGCACCACCTCATGCACATCTGCCGCGCGGCCCGCGGCTCGAGGCGGGTCTGACGACTCGATGGTTCATCCCCCGTCGCAAGTCAGCAGCCGCGCCGCCGACCCGGAGAGCGGTCACCAGTGACACGGTGCAGAGGACACCCCGCATTCCAGTGCTCCAGACACGCTCGCCCGGTCCAGCGTCCAAGCGCACTGCCTCGCCCCGCGTCGACACAGGATGGTTAGGACACGTCGGTCCGAGATGTCAGGAGCCAGTCCGCGGTACGGCAGCAGCGTTCGCTTCCATACTCCCCAACCGCCGCCCACCCTCATGCAGATCACCTCGGCCGATCTGCAGACCATGGAAGCTCCCCCACCGCCGCGCGCCCTGTATCTCCTTCAGCGCATTTCGGTGCGCTCCGCGCGAAGGGCAACCACCGGCTCGTACGCGCCGCACCCTGTACCTCGGGCGCCCGTCGGCGCACTCGGCAAGGACGGGGCGAAACCGGCGTGACTGAGGATGTCATTGGCCGGTACGGCCGACACCAAGCGCAACGGGGTGCCAGCCGCGGGGCTTCGATGAAGCACTGTGTGACTCTCACATGAGGCGTGTGACGATGGCGCGGCAGGTGGCCTGGAGTTCCTCGTCGTTGGCGGTACTGCGGACGTGGCCGCTGCGGCGTGAAAGTGCCAGTTCTTCAATGACCCGAGAGAGGGCGGGGGCAGCAGCTAGGCCCATGCGGTTCAGGCAGGCGGCTACGTAGTTGGAGGTTGCGTCGTTCTCCTCCCAGGCGCCCAGCAGCGTCTCGACGACAGCGGGTGCCTCGGCCGCGCCTCCGATGTCCCACAGCGCGGCAGCCGCGTGGATGCGGGTCCATTCGTAGCCATCGGCCAGCATGGTTCTTAGGCGGGGCAGCGCCATCGCGGCGGGTTGGCCGATCCGGCCAAGGACGTCGGCCGCCGCACGGTGCACGTGCGTGTCGAGCAGGTCGTGCAGCTTCGGCACGGCACTCTCAACGTTGCCTTCGAGCTCCCACAGCGCACCGGTGGCGGCCATGCGCAGGTGGATGTCCTGTGCGTCGGCAAGCGGGCGGACGACATCAAGGGCAGTTGCGGCCGCGGTTCCGAATGCGGACAGAGCATCGAGGGCGTTGGCTGCGGTACGCCAGTTCTCTTGGCGGATCGCAGCGGTGACGGCGTTCGTGAGCGCGGGTATGGCGGCCCCGTCACGCAGTGCGTCAAGAGCGGACAGCAGGGCGCCGGTGCTCGAGCCGAACCCGTCCTGGGAGAAGTCCGAGCCGGCCAGGCGCCCGTTCAGCCGAGGCACAAGATCACCGGCGGCCGGACGCAGTTGCCCGACGACTTGCAGGGCGCGCCAGGCGTCGACGTCGTCATCCAGCGCGTTCAGCAGACAGGGCAGCGCTCGCAGATCTTCAAGGCGGGCCAGTGCCAGGACGGCTTCCTGGTGGGCCCGGCGCAGCAGCGGTTGCGGCGCCGCCCACACGTCCCCACCGTGCACGGTGCGTTGCATGTCGACGTAGGAGGCCAGGGCTTCCCGGGCGGGTTCGGATACGGGGGCCAGAACTCTGAGGGCCTCAGCAGCCGAGGCAGCGGTGTAGGGATCGTCGGGCAGCAGGCAGTCGGCGAGGTGAAGCACCAGGTTGGTGTGGTCACCGCGCCACGCCGCCATCAGGTCCTGGGCCATACCGATCGCGTCGAAGCGTACGGCGGCATCGGAACTGCGAAGCTGCTCCGTGAGCAGAGCCGTCCGCTCAGGGATGCGGGCGTCCAGCACCGCGTGGAAGGTGCGCAGCAACGACGTGGTCGGCGCGTGGACGCGGTTGTGCCGCTCCAGGTCCTCGAAGGCCGCGGCTATCTCCGGCGGAACGTTCTGCTCCGCGGGCGGCGGGGAAGCCGAAGCGCGGGTGTCTCCCTCGGCGTTGGGCTCGTGCGCCTCGTCATCGGGCGTATGGGACGGGGTAGTCGTGGACTGCCGGAGAAGTTCAATCGCCTGCGGCACGAGGTCGCGCCCGATCCGTTGAGGGGTGCAGCGGGTCCGGTGCACGAGCGCGGCCAACCGGATGTCGGCATCCGATGCCGGCTCGCCGATCAGGGCATCGAGCCAGGCCGTGGCGGCGGCATGGACCGCAGGCAGGCGAAGCGCGAGATCGGCCGTCGTGCAGATGACCAACAGCCTTTCCACGGTGCCGTCCTCCGCCGCCAGCCGGCCGCGCAGCACGTCCAAGGCGAGATCAGCATCGTCCAGAAAGAGGCCGAGAGCTTCGATCGCCGCCCTGCGCACGAGCAGCTCAGCATCAACCGCGTAGCGGACGAAAGTTCCTGCGCGCTCGCGCATCTGCGCGACCACGTCGGCGTGGGCCGTCGACTCGGTGCCGTCGGGCGTGAAGTACACCGCGTTGATGTCACATTCAGAGGCTTCGCGGCCGATGCTGAGCAGCAGCGCGACGACTGACGCGCGATCTGGCGTTGCCGGATCGTCGGCCAGAGCGAACAGAAACGGCAGGCTCGCCGCGGTGCACGGGTAGACATCCCCCTGGTGGTGGGCCGCACCGTAGAAGTTCCCGAACGCCTTCTCGCGCGCCTCGGGATCCGGCGAACCCATCTCCCGCAGCCACACCGGAACATCGTCGGCCGGACCGTACGCGTGGCCCATCGACGGCCAGTCGACGCCATCAAGTTCATTGATCATGAACGGCACTATGGCGGACGGCACTGACAAGCAAGTTCTGCAGCTGCCTCAAGGAAAGCCCAGCAGCATCCTCGGGTGCGCGCGGCAGGCGAGCAGCTTCACCCACGCGGCAACGGCCATGCTCGATCTGCTTACCTAACGCGGAAGTTGCCGACACGTGGGATTGTCAGTGCCACACGGCACCATGGACACGTGAGCATCGATATCCCCTGGGCCCGCACCGAGTTGGCACAGTTCCTGAAGCTGACCGAGCTCTACCGTCAACCCGACCCGCCGGGCGTCGTCAGCATCTCCAGCCACCTGAGCAACCGCGGCAAGCAGTCCGAGATCGTCGCCAGCGCACAAGTGGTCGAGCAGATCCTCGACCGTGTCCTGCCCCGCTGGCGCACCAAGGTCCCCGCCGACCACAACAAGAGCGTGAACCGCTGGTACCAGCACCGGGAGGCCGCCCAGCGCGCCGACGCGGCCCTGCAGCGGGACGCGGAGGTCCGGGACCGGCTCGGCGATGACGCTCCTCAGCTCAGTGCCGCGCCGATGCATCCGTGGGTGTGAAGTGGTGCCCGGTCGTTGTGGCAGAGCGGGCACTTCCGCGAGGCGGTCACGGCTGCCGCGAAGAAAGTGAACGCGGAGACGCAGAACAAGGTTGGACGCCGGGACGCAAGTGAAACCGCCCTGTTCCAGAGCGTGTTCTCCAAGGACGACCCCAGGCCCGGACAGCCGCGCCTGCGGCTCAGGCCGGACGACGGTAGCGACACGTTCCGAAGTGTGCAGCGCGGGGCCGCCGCCTTCGCCGAAGGCTGCTTTGCAGGCATCCGCAATCCCAACAGCCACAGGACGGCCTGCCGGAACTACCGGAGAACGAGGCGTTGGAGCAGCTCGCGGCGTTCAGCGTGCTCGCCCGCTGGGTGGACGCCGCAAGCCCGGCGACATAACGCGCTGCCGATCAGCGCAGGAGGGCGGCGATCTCCGGGCCGCCACCCGCACCGGCCGCCCCACCCTGATCAAGGTGGCGACGGCGGGTCCGGTCCAGTCGCCGTAGCCGAGGTTCGACAGCTTTGTTCAGAACACTCCATGACGGGATCGGCTTCGGGTGTACGGCCAGGCGGCACCACCGGGCTGGAGGTCAAGCCGGCACTCACCGAGCGGCTGCTACGGCACCACCTGCTGTGAGACGCCGCAGCCCCAGGAACGCGACCCTGCAGCCTGGCGATTCGGGCAGAGCCAGCGTCAGGCTCGACCACGGAACGCCCCCATCCGCATCAAGCCAGGAGGGCGGCAGTACGGCCCCGTTGGGTGCGCACCCCGGAAGCCTTACCGAACACAACCCGCGGAGCGTGGAGTTGGACTGTCAGTGGCGCGTGATATCCCTGAGGGCATGACACTCTGCGGATCATGTGCGGAATATTTCGAGGGATAAAACCGTGTATCCTTGCTGGAGTTGAGACTCGCCAGGAATGGGGGTGAACCCGTGAGCAATCAGAAGGAGTTGCTGGCGGATCCCGCCATGCTCGCCCTGGCTCGCGACTCCCGGGGGTGGACCCAGTCCGAGCTTGCGGAGCAGATGTCGCGCGTGGAGGGCAACCGCATCACGCAGGGGTACGTGAGCCGGGCTGAAGCCGGACGCATCCCGGTCCGGGCTGAGCGGGTGCTCCTGTTCGCCGCTGCGCTTCGCTTCACCCCCGAGATGCTGTGCCGGGCCGCTGAAACGGCTGGGGCAGGCATAGGGCTAATACACCACCGCAAGCGGGCCTCCCTGGGAGCCCCCGCGCTGCGCCGAATCCATGCGACGCTTGCACTCACCCGCCTCCAGGTCGAAGCGGTGACCCAGGCGGCGACCCTCCACCGCCCCCACCGGTTCAGGCCCATTGAGGTGAACGACTTCGACACTCCCGCGGACGCCGCGGAGACGGTGCGCGAAGAGTGGAACGTTCCCGCCGGCCCCATCGATGACCTGGTCGCTCTACTCGAAGACGCCGGCGCCCTGGTCGTCGTCCGCGACCTGGGCACCACCGAACTCGACGCCGTCAGCCAGTGGCCGCACGGCCAGGCACCGCTGGTACTCCTCAACTCCACCGCCCCTGGCGACCGTTCACGCTTCAGCCTCGCTCACGAGCTGGGCCATCTGATCATGCACCGCGCACCGGGCGAGGGACGCGCTCAGGAGGCCCAAGCCGACCGGTTCGCCGCCGAGTTCCTCATGCCGCACGAGGTGATCCTGGGCGAGCTGAAGCCCGGCATCGACGTCGCCCGCCTCATGGATCTCAAAGCCCGCTGGGGAGTCTCCATGGCCGCTGTCATCCGACGGGCCGTAGACCTGGGCGTGATCAGCGAATGGCAATACCGCACACTCATGGTCGAGTTGTCCGCGCTCGGCTACCGCACCAACGAACCAGTCGTCATCCGGCGCGAGACCCCGCGCCATATCGCCCAGGCCGTCACCCGGCTTGAGGGACAGCACCACCTCAGTGCGACCGAGACCGCTCACCTGGCGGGCCTGGGTCGTGAGGAGTTCCACGAGATCTACTTGTGCGCTTCTTCTCCGTCCGGACACAAGGACGTGCCGGACCCTTCTGCGAGGTGATTCATGAGCAACGCCCCCGATCCCAGGCGGCGACCGCCCGCCGTGAAGACGCTCGACCACACCGTGGCAGCGGTGCCGCTCCTGCAGGGACGCGTACTACTGCACGAACATGCCCAGTACACTCCCCGACCTCGCCCGGCCCTCGATGACGGCCTGAGCGGCGTGGTCATGACCGGCGTCAACGCCGACGCACGCGCCTTCCAGCTCCGCGCCGACGTCGGCTACCAGGGCACTCTGCTGATCGACAGCGCCGCGTACACCACATACACGGCAACGGCCGAGGAGCCGTTCATGGCTCCCCCCGACGAACTGTTCGCCGCCGTGGACACCTCACTGAACTTCCAGAAGGCTCGAGGGGCAACCGCAGCACTGACGCCCACCGGCTACATACCGCCGGCGAACTCCCGTACCCTCAAAGCGGTAATGCGGGAAGCCAACCGGATCGAGCGAGCCGACACGCTGGTCTCCCTTCCGATCGATGTCACCTGGCTGAGCCGGGAGAACATCGGCCAACTGATCGCGGTATGCGCCAAGATCCGTCACCCGAAGGCGGTCATCCTCTTCCGCCAGTTCGACCCACTGGGACAGACGAAGGACGTCCCGGCCAACTTGCGCCGGCTGTTCACCGAGGTCGAGCACATGTCACTGCTGCGCACAGACCTCGCAGCTCTCGACGTGATGGCGCACGGCGCCCTGTGCGCGGGAATCGGCGTCCAGAGCTCGCTCCGCCACGCGATACCGCCCGACGAGAAGGCCCAGATAGGCAAGCGCGGTGGCGGCCCCACGTACCCGCACATCCTGATGCCGCAGTTGATGTGCTTCAAGGGCGCCGAGTTCTTGTCCAAGGTCTACGGCAATGCCGATCCGGCAACCTGCGACTGCGAGGAGTGCGACGGGCGCAGCCTCGACAGCTTTTACCTTTCCGACGGTGAAACGCGGCGTGAGGCCGAGAACCACAACATCCACACCTGGGGCGCATTTGTCAGCGACATGGCCAGCCATCGAGCCGGCTCCGAGCGTAAGACGTGGTGGCGCAACAAATGCGCTGCAGCCGTCGACCACTACGCACTGGTAAACCAGCGCATCGGAGTGGGTGCGAGTCCCAAGTCCGGGTTCCAAGTACCCGCGCCGCTCAAAGCATGGGCGACGTTGCCCGTCACTCAGTAGCCGGATACACCCCCTCAGGGGAGCTGACGGTGGACGTCTTCCAGGAATTTCCAGCCAGCAACCGTATGGCGCTTGCGCACGAAGGGGCTGGGTGGCACAACAACCTCGACCGCATCACCCTGGACGTGGAGCAATCCGATGCCGTAGAAGTCAGCGCGCATCACCGCCTCGTTCTTGCGCCGCAACGCGCCATCGATCAATACGGAACGAGCAGTGAATGGCGTGAACCGCTCGGCCCGCTCCATCGCCGATTCCCAGCTGCGTCCGGGCACGAACACCATGTCGACGTGGACCGGCTGGGTTGCCAGACGGGTAATCAATCCGTCGCGTCGGACCACCGCCCCCTTCGGCAGGCACTTCAACGCTCGGCGTTCCCTGCCGTTCAGTGATCCGGAAGGAACAGGCTCGCCGAGCGGCAGCGCCATCAAGAGGTTCAGGGCATCCGGTCGCGTCAGGGGTGGCATACCTGCAGCCGCCCGTCGCTCCCGCTCTCGCGCCTCGAATCGGTAGGCCGCAACGACCTTCGCCCCCTCGGCTTCAACAACCGCCAGGTTCGCATCGCGGGGTACGAGATCGCCGGGAGCCAGCGCTCCCGCAACCACACCCAAGGGCTCCCGCGCCGCGATTGCCATCGACCAACCCGCTCTCGTCCTGTACCGACGCTCTCCCCAGCAGGGCCGTACACGCTCATCCTTACCGCTTGACCCGCGCCACCGGAAGCAGCCTCAACAACAAAGCCAACAGACCTCAACCGGCCCTAGACACGGGAACGCATCCATACGAACGGCAAGGCTAGTACGGACACTCGTACGAACGACGACCACTACCCCGATAGCTCCGCATCGTGTCGACGGTCAGCCGATTCGGCTCTGTCGGGGATCTTGTGACGTACCCAGCCTGAACTGGGCATCTACAGGGTGTGCGGTTCAGGGGGTTTGGGGCGGTTGCTACCGCATTTAGCCGGTGTGGTGGTCGAGTCGATCGAGCGTGTGGCCGGGACGGTCACGTTCTGCGGCTCTGTCGGGGATCTTGTGACGTCACCTGCCTGATCTGGGCATCTACCGGGTGTGCGGTTCAGGGGGTTTGGGGCGGTTGCTGCCGCATTTA
>NZ_JBIAWI010000043.1:0-16071 GCF_042895385.1 Streptomyces sp. NPDC001401 | reverse complement strand
CGTCGGCCTACTCGGTGACCTTCAATCGATCACTCGGGAAGGTACGCCCTTCGCGTGCAGCCCCGAGGCCGATCCACAGGTCTTGAGCATTGCTCGCAGACTCGGCGGGCCGCCTACCTGGGCCTCAATGAGCAAGCCCAGGTCGTCGCTGACGGGCTCCGGGGAGTCGATGGTCTCTCGACTACCGAGTGCGAAGCGGCCTTAGCCGCTCACCGCGACCGACATCAGCAGGTGCGTCGGGCGGTGACACTGATTGATCTGGAGGGCCCTTCCACGGTCAAAGTCGCCGCATCCAACCTATTGATCATGTCGGGCACGCTCTCCACCGCTCTGGCGGCCACAGCCGAGAACGCCACCGGGAGAACCGTCGTGAGTTCCAAGAGACTTTGTGCGCCTACCTTCGGCTGACTGGGCCCTTCGTTGACGCGGCCGCCGCAGCACTGGAAGAGACATAGGTACAAGCGGCCCGACCATAAAGAACGAGCTGTACGAGCGCGGGTACGGCGGTGGAGAAGGTCCCGACCCGCACCTCACCGGATCGCCGTACACGTAGGCCGCCAACTCGACGTACGCCCACTCCAGTTGCTCGAGCGGGGACCGCTTCGGTCAGTCAGCGTTGGAGGAGCGGCCATCGATCGTCCTCGTCGAGCAGGTTCTGGGGCTCCGCCTCGGGATGGAAAGGATGGCGAGCCGACGGGTGAGCCGGCGGCTCGTGGTCCATTTCCGGAAGTATCGGATCAGGTACCCGTCAGCGGCCCATCAGCGGAGCCGAAGCCCAGTCGAAGGCGTCGCCTCGTCAGCTGTTACGAACTGGTGCTGCCCGGGCTGTTTTTGAGGTGGATGGCGAGGTTTTGGAATGCCGTCCAGGCTTCGGCGTCGGCTCCGTCACCGAGCGGGTAGTGGAGGGCGGGACAGCTGGGGGAGCCGAGCTGTCGCGGTTTCGTTGCGATCGGTGGGCGGCGGGCGTGGGTGAGGCCGATCGTGGCTGTATCGCGTGGGCCGAGGGTGAAGGAGACCGGGAGGGGCGGGGCTTCCAGGTGCGCGGGCAGGGTGAGGTCGGCGCGGGCGTTGCGCAGGGTGGTGAGCATCGTCGTCAGACCGTGTGAACTGACGAGCGTCGCGGCTAGGGGTTCCAGGCTCTCCAGAGGGACTTCGGCGGCGGTGGCGTAGCCGAGGGTGAGGGTCGTGTCCTGGGCGACGCCGGCGGTGGTGCGGGTGATGCGGTGGGTGGCGATGGCCGGGCGGTCGGGTGCGCCGATGGCGATGAGGTGGGCTGGCGCGGGGGCCCGGTTACGGGCGAGGTCGGTCAACTGGCGTGGGGACCAGGGGAGGTTGACGGGTTCTGCGGTGCCCCAGCCGGAGGGTGCAGCGCCGGTGAGGTGGCGCCAGGCTGTTTCGAGGGCACCGCCGAGCAGGAGGTCGGTGTCGGCCTCGTGCACCGTACGGAAGGACACGGTGAGCTGTCGTTGCCCGATGGGTGTGCTCGATGCGGTGAAGGCATCGGCGACGGTGGTACCGGTCGGGGTGAACGTGCCGCCCAGCCAGGCGAGTCGGACGCCGGACAGGCCGTCGTAGTAGCCGCCTGCGGGATCTTGGATGACCCAGCGGTTGGGAGCGCCGCCCAGCGCGGCGCGCAACGGAAGGCTGAGGCGGACGTGGGGTGGTGTGACGAGGTGGAGGGCGCGGTTCACCTGCACGGTGGTGCGCAGGATGTCCGAGAGCCAGGTGCTGAGCGGGACGAGCGGGCGGTCGGCCAGGACGACTGCGGTCGAGTCGGTCAGGACGTCGACGGCAGGAAGGACCGGGGTGGGGGCCGGGGCGGCTGTCTCGGTGGGGTCGTCGTCCGAGGCGCTGGGGGACGTAGGTGTCTGCGGCTGCTCGGCTGTCGTGTCTGTCGCGTCGTCGCGGGCTGCGACGCGCGCGGTGTGGGCTGCGCCAGGCGGCCACGTGGTTCCGCCGAGCAGCATCGTCAGGCGTCCGCACACGGATCCTGCCAGGGCTCCCGCTTCGGGGACGGCCGTGGAGGCGCGGGTCTCGGTCCACCAGAACGGCGGTTCGGGCGCCGTTGCTTGGGGGCCGAGGAGGCGTTCGGCTTCGCCGGGTACGTGGACGAGCAGCGGGGCCTCGACCGAGACCAGCGGGCGGCCGGCCACCGTGCACAGTTGGATGACCGCGCCGTCGTCGGTGGCGGTCAGGTTCAGCTCGGGGCCGCCAGCGTGCAGGGCTGCCAAGAGTGAGCGGGTGTCGGGCATCTTCGAGGTGAGCGCGATGACGTCCTTGGTCACGCCGGGTTCTCCACAGGGTCGGTCTCGGCCGCGAGGGCTGTCTGGATCAGCAGGTGGCGCCGACCACGGCGGACCAGGGTGCCCCGGCCCGGCGGCTGCGGAGAGGCGTACAGGCCCGGAAAGAGCTGGCCCTCCGTGCGGTCGCCGGTCATCACGAGGGCCGTCGCGCCGGTCTCGCGCAGCGTCGTCAGGAACGGCTCGTACAACGCGCGCGAGGCGCCCGCGACGCGGCGGGCGACGACGAAGTGCAGTCCGATGTCCTGGGCCGAGGAGATGTACGGCAGGAACGGGTCGAGAGGCTGCTGGCCGGCGGTGGTGAGGATGTCGTAGTCGTCGACGAGGATCACGATCCGCGGCCCGGTGAAGGCTGGCTCGTCGCTCACCGCGTCCGGGTCGGCGGTTTCCGGGAGGCGCTTTTCCAGTTCGGTCGCGATGCCGGTGGCGAGCGCGGCGGACAGTTTCGCGTTGTGCGCGTAGCCGCCGCGATACGGCTCCGGAATCACGCCCCGCAGGCCGCGCCGCGGGTCGAAGACGCCGAAGACGAGCTCCTCGTCGCTGTACCGGTCCACGAGCGCGCGGGAGATCAGTTGGAGGAGGTTCGTCTTGCCGCATTCGTTGTCGCCCAGGACCAGCAGGTGCTGGTCGGTGCCGAACAGGTCGAGGACAGCCGGGGACAGGGACTCCTGGTCGACGCCGATCGGCACCGCGTGTGGTACCGCGACAGCGGACGGCAGGCGCTGCGCGGGCAGCCGGGTCGGCAACACCCGCACGGGAGCCGCCAGTTCACCGTGCCAGGTCGCGCCCACCGAACGTACGGCGTCCTCGAGCGCAGCCCCCAAGTCGGCGGCCGAGGCGAGCGCGTCGAGGCGCGGCAGGGCGACGTGCGCGAACAGCTTGCCGTCGGTGAGGGCGCGGCCCGGGGTGTCGGCCGACAGGGTCTCGGACAGCTTGCGGTCGACGGAGGAGTCGGCGGGATCGTTGAGGCGTAGTTCGATCCGGCTGCCGAACATCGACTGGGTGGCGATGCGGACATCGTTCCAGCGGAGCATGCCGGCCACGACGTGAATGCCGTAACCACTCCCCCGCTTGAGCAGGTCCGCGACCGCGTCGTCCAGGTCGGCGAACTCGTCGCGCAGCCCGCCGAACCCGTCGATGAGCAGCACCACGTCCGTGGAGCCTAGTTCGGACAGCTCGCCCCTCTCGCGCAGGGTGCGCAGCTGCTCGACGGAGTCGATGCCGTGCTCGCGGAAGACGGCCTCGCGCTCGGCGAGCATGGCGCGCACCTCGGCGACCGTGCGGGCGGCACGTTCGTGATCGGCGCGCCCGGCGATCCCGCCCACGTGCGGCAGGCCGGACAGCGCGCTCAGCCCGCCGCCGGCCAGGTCGAGACCGTAGACGGCGACCTGGTGCGGCGTGTGCGTGACGGCGAGGGACAGTGCCAGGGTGCGCAGCAGAGTGGTCTTGCCGGACTGCGGGCCGCCGATGACGGCCGTGTGCCCGCCGGCCGTGTTCAGGTCGTGCACCCATCGGCCCTGCCACTGCCGCACCGGGTCGTCGAGGACCCCTAGCGGCACCCGCAACGGGCCCTCCCGTCGGGCGAGTTGCAGCCCGTCCGCCGACGCCTGCACCGGGCCGGCCGCCCCCGTCAGCGTCACCGCGTCGGGCAAAGGCGGCAGCCAGATCCGCCGCACCTGCTCGGCCGCGCCCGCCAGCTGGTCCACCACGGCGGACAGCACGGTGGGCCCACTCGTCCGCTCGCGCGGCGTGATCACGGTGTCGTCACCCACCGCACCCGTCGGCATCATGATTGTGTTGTACGGCGGATACACCCACGCCAGCGACTCGTCGTCGGCGACCGCATCGCGCTGCACCGGCCCGCGGTAGGCACCGGAGACGAACCCGGCCTTGAACCGCGTATACGTGGACGTGTCGACCTTCAGATAGCCGAAGCCCGGCAGCGGCGGCAGGTTGAAGGCGTCCGTGGTCTCCAGGACCGTACGCGACTCGTCCGCCGAGAAGGTGCGCAGCCCCAGCCGGTACGACAGATAGGTCTCCAGGCCCTTCAGCTTGCCGCCCTCGATGCGCTGACTGGACAGCAGCAGATGCACCCCGATGGAGCGACCGATCCGGCCGATGGAGAGGAACAGGTCGATGAAGTCCGGCTTGGCGGTGATCAGTTCACCGAACTCGTCGATCACGACGAACAGATGCGGGAGCGGTTCGAGGTCCGGGCGGGCGGTGTCACGCAGTGCCCGGTAGTGGCCGATGTCGGCGATGTTCCCCGCGTCCTTGAGGACCTGCTGACGGCGTTTGATCTCACCGGCCAGCGAGGTGTGCACGCGCTCGACGAGACCGGCCTGGTTCTCCAGATTGGTGATGACGCCCGCCACGTGCGGCAGGCTCGTGAACGGGGCGAAGGTGGCGCCGCCCTTGTAGTCGACGAGCACCATCGCCAGATCCTCGGGCGGATGCGTCGTCACCAGGGCGAGCACCAGGGTGCGCAGCAGCTCGCTCTTGCCGGAACCGGTGGCGCCCACGCACAACCCGTGCGGACCCATGCCGAGTTCGGACGACTCCTTCAGGTCGAGCAGCACCGGCTCGTGCCGGTCATCCAGCCCGATCGGCACCCGCAGGAAGTCACGCTCGCCGCGCGGCGCCCACTGCCGGACCAGGTCCAGGGCGGCCGGATCGTCGATGCCGAGCAGTTCTGGGAAGTCGACCGGGCCGGACCCCGGCGTGCCGTCGGCGGCCGACTCCGGGGACAGACGCAGCGGCGCCAGCATCCGGGCCAGCCCCTCGGCGCCAGCGACACTCACCGGATCCAGGACGCCCGAGACCCGTACGACGTGCTCGCCCCGCAGGTCGTCGACCGTGACCCGGTCCCCGTCGAGGGTGATCCGCACGGCGACCTGATCGGGCTCGTGCACCTGCTCGGCGAGCAGATGCAGCACGGTCACGCCCATGTCACCGAGGGCAACCGCCGTGTCCGGCCGGGGCAGTTCCGCGGCGTTCTGTCCATATTCATCGCTCACCACGAGCAGCCGGCTGCCGAGACTCAGCGCCGTGCGGTCGGACAGGCCGCGCCGCACCTCGGCGGCGTAGGAGGCACGCTTCTTGAGGTCCACGCCGATGAGGCGGGCGAGCTGAGTGAGATCGGGCGCGATCCGGCGGGCGGCCACCGGCCCGTCGAGCTCGTCGGCATCCAGGACATGAGGCAGCCACTTCGCCCATGCCCACTGCTCGACACGCTCTCCGGGTACGCCAAGCGCGAGCGCCAGGTCGTCGGGCGCGTGCGCGACGGCGGCCTGCACGAGCAACGCCCGGGCGACCCGCAGCACGCCCTCGCGGTCGCCGAGTAGGCTCACGTTGCCCACGCGGTCCAGCGGCACCGTCAGCGGATGGTCGGCGGTAGCCGCGAACCGCGCCTGCAGCGCCCGTGCCTCGTTGAGCATGAACGGGTCCGGCGGCGTGAGTACCCCGCTCGCCGAGTTCTGCCCGATCACCACGTCCTGCACCGGTACGTCACCGACACCGACCCTCACCCGCAGGAAGTCGGCGTCGGTACGGCGCCGCTCCCACAGCCGCGCCGGATCGCGCAGCAGGTCGTACAGGGCCGCCGGTGGAGGGTTCAACTCTCGTGCTGCGCCGCGTCGTTCCCGCTCTGCCTCACCCAACTCCTCGCGCAGCTTCTCCAGATATTCCAGATACCGTTCGCGCTGCACCCGCCGCTGCCGCTGTGCCTTGCCGCGCTGCGACAGGAACAGCGCCACGGCCCCGAGCAGCGCGATGACGAGCACGACCGCACCGAGGCCGGCGAACTGGCTGGAGCGGATGACGGTCATCATCACAACGGACCCCATGACACCCGCCATCGGCAACAGGGCCGTGGCCGGGCTGCCCATCTTGCCCTCGGGCAGGTTCGGCGGCGGCTCGATGGTGCGCGCCTCAGCCTGGGGCAGCGGGCGGGTGGCCCGGGCGGGACGGTGGACCAGGTGCTGCGTCATCGGACCTGCACCGCCCGCTGCAGCGCCTGGGCTGCGAGCCGGGTGGCCGCGCCGCGCGTGCCCGAGCCGAGCAATTCCGTACGGATGGGCCCGCCGGCCGCGAGATGCCGGTCGTAGGGCAGGTGCACGATGGTGACCCCTGTCTCGCGCAGATGCGCTGTAGCCGTCTTCAGGTCGAGGTTCAGATCGGGTGTGCCCGAGGTGAGGGCGACGACGGTGGACGCGAGAGCTTGGTGCGGCAGTTGGGCGAGCCAGTCCAGGACGATGCGCGTGCCGCCGACGCCCTCGGCGGTGAGCGGGGCGACGACCACGCGGCCGTGCGCGGTGTCCATCGCGGTTCGGGCCACCTCACCGGGCAGCGTCTCGCAGTCCACGACCGTGACGGCGAAGTAGCGGCGCAGCGCCAGCGTCACCGTGCGGTAGGAGCGGATGTCCAGCGGGGCGCCGAGACGTCCCTGGCTGGCCGGCAGCAGCCAGCCGCCGTCCGCAACCGGTACCAAATAACCGGTGATGTCGGTGAGTTGCATCGAAGGGGTGAGGATGTGGGCCAGTTCGGCGCACGACCAGCGCACCGTCTCAGCGCCGAGTCGCACCGGCAGCGTTCCCAGTGCGGCGTCCGCCTCCAGCGCGAGCACTGGATCGTGCCGGTAGTGGGTGAATGTACGGGCGAGCAGCGCGGCCGTCGTCGTCTTGCCGACACCGCCCCTGATTGACGTCACGGCGATCACCCGGCCCGTGGTGACCGGCTGCTGCAACTCCCGCCCGATCCGCGTTTCCTCGGCGACCTCCTGGGAGGCCGATGAGGTCAGCCGCCGGATCGATTTCCCGGTCCGGCGCGCCACGGAATCGCCGTGCAATGGCTTCCCCAGCGCGAGAGCAAGTCGCGGGTCAAGGGTGGGGACCGACTCCGGGGTGAGGAAGGGAAGGTTGGGACTGGCGGGGCGGTGGCGGACCACCGGCGTGCCGCTCTCCTCGGGCTGGGCCCCTGGGGTATCCGGATGCGCAGGCGCAGGCGGGGCAGCTGGGTAGGGGGTCGGCATGGTGGGTGGGCGGGGCTGGGCCACCGGTTGCGCGACCTGGTCGGGCAGCGGCCCCGGGGGCTCCGGCCGATACTGCGGTACGTCACTGTGGGGTGCCGCCGGCACGGTGTGCGGGGCAGGTTGCTGTCCGGGGTTGGGGCGCTGCTCGTCGGAGCGACGGACCGGGAGAGGGGCCTTGGCGTCCGCCCCGTCCTTCTGGTCCGCCGAAGCACCGTGCTCCGTCGCGTCGTTCGCGTTCGCGTTCGCGTTCGCGTTCGCGTTCGCTGCAGCATCCGGACCGGCTGGCTCCGACGCGGCGCCCCGCAATTCTCGCAGTACCTCGTCCTGCCAACCGCCCTGAGCCCGGTTCATTCCTGCCGCCCGATACTCACGCGAACGTGCCGAGCAGCCGCCCGTACACCCCGAAGACGCCAAGCACGAGCGGGAACAACGCAATCACCCCGACCGACTCGAGCACATCGCCGAACCGGCGCAACCGCACCCGCACATGCTCCGGCGGCTGCACCACGAGCACGGCCAGCGGAACGACCGCCAGCACCACCAGCACCATGAGCGGACCGGCCGTACCGGATCGCTCCAGCCACACCCAGGCCAGCCGCATCACCACCACCGCGCTCGCCGCGAGCAGCGCGACGACCTCAGGGACCAGCGGATACGCCCGCGCCCGCAGCGCGAGCACCAGCGCAACCGCCGCCGCGAGCAGCACCGTCCACACCGTCCCCGCATCCAGGACGAGCGACCCGGCGACGGCAGCGGAAACTGCCGTCACGATTGTCGCGAGCGCGAGCCCACGGTGCGTGGCCGCGAGCGCCGTCGACACCTGATAGCGGCTCACCGACACGCCGCCCGAGCGCCGGTCGTCGAGCCCGGAGAGCCCCGACGCCATCAACGCAAGCCGCGGCAACAGCCCCAGGGCCACCGCCGAGATGACGGCGAGCATCGCACCGGCCCGCCCCGTCGGCTGGAAGGCGAGCGCAAGCTCCCAGCACACTCCGCCCCCGAGGACCGCGGCAGCGCCGAAGACCCCACCGCGTCCCAGTGGCGAGCACCATCCCAGCAGGAGCAACGCGACGGCCACCGCCCCGGCGATGCCGGCGAGCCGCACCGTCCCCGACCAGTTCTGGGCGTCGCCCAGGCTCCATGCCCCGAACACACCCAGCGCGCCACCGGTGACTACGAGCGTGGCGGCGAGCCCGCGCACCCCGGCCCTTCCGCAGAGCGCACCCGCGACCGCGGCGAGCGCGGCGACCGCGAGCAGCACGACGCCCACGCTCTGCGCGGCGAACTCCTGGCGTGCGAGGAAGGAGGCGCCCAGCGCCCACCCGACCGTCGCTCCTCCGGCGACAACGCGTCGCGCGGCGGGCCGCCACCGCCAGGCCCGTACGTCGAGATCGTCTGCGGCCTCATCCGTCACATCGTGGACGACGGGCGCGGACGGCGCGTCCTCGACGCGCACCAGCCGCAGCACCGCACCGTCCGCCACAGCTGCCGACTGCAAGGTGGCGTCCGGGTCCAGGACATTGCCGTCGACCGCCACCAGATGGCGCGTTTGCGGCCGCGCACCCACCTGATCGTCCAGCAGCCGCATCACTTCGGGAAGCAGCCGCCCGATCGGTTCCTGCGACGGCAGCACAAGATCGACCCGACGGCGCTCGCCAACCAGAGTGACCCGGCTCAGCGCCAGTCCCGTACGGCTCAATGCCCCCGCAGATATCACGCGATTGAACCTATCACCGGGCAGAAGACGCAACGGTCGGTGTCTGGGCAGGTGATGTGGACGGGAGCGTGGTCGAGGTCCCGTAGGGGCTCGTGCTCGTGCCAAGAACCCGATGCGAAATGAACGACCACCCCACACACCCGGCACACACCACCGCGGCGATCACCACACCCGCAAACACCTTGCCCAGCCGCTCATCCACAGTGCGCCGTTGCCGCTGCCCACCGAACAGCACAGCATCCCGCAGCCGCCGACGCCGGACCGAGACCGACTCAAGAAGCTGGCTGTCGTAGTCCTGGGCTGACATGGCTCAATTCCTAATCGTTGGTGGGGCGACGGCCTGGATGAAGATCGCCGCTTCCTGCCCGTCGGCCATCACATCCTTCATGTCGATGTGCCAGCGTCCGAGGCGGGAGGCTCCGGCGTATCAGGTGGGGAATTCGCCGACCCAGGTCCGTTCCAAGAGATGCTTGGGCAGGTACTCGGACTCGACTTCGACAGGGATGTCCGCGTCGAAGGCCATGCAGGCGATGGCCAGTGGGCCCAGAGCCACTAGTCCCTCGCTGCTCGTGGATAGTGTGGCATCGCCAGTCCAGTACTCGCGGTGCCAGGTGACCGCGTCTGCCAGGGCGGCGTTGAACGGTTCCGGCTCTTGCCGCTGGTAGCGGTGAAAGATCTCCAGCGGCGGGTAGAGGATCTTCAGCATGAGTTGGGCACTGGCGATGTGGGGCGCCGCTGGGTCCGTGCCGTTGATGGCGGCGACCAGCCTGTCCCAGGTCTCCTGGCGGCCGAACCAGGCGTTCTGCAGCGTCTCCACCCACGCATAGATGTACTCGTCGAACTCCACCCCGGAAGCGCGAAGGAACGAGGCGGGAATACGGGCCAGTTGGTCGAGGCGCTCGTTGTCGCGGCAGATCACGGCCAGGTAGTACGAGGTGAGCCAATTGCCCGCGTGCAGATACTCCTTAGGGCCGGTCGCGGGGAGGTTCTTGATCTCACCTTTGCTCCCGATACGGCACGGAACGTGGCCTTCCACGGCAGCTCCCGAGATGAACAAGCCCGAGCCCACCTGCATCGCGGTGACCCACGCCTCCCACGTCGGGAATTCCCCTGCCACGGGATCCGTCAGACAGGTCCACTTTGCGACGGTCAGCGTGTAATCCAGAGCGTCGATACGGTCGAACTCTGAGGTCTCGAGTTCCGAGAGCGTCTCGATGGCGCTCTTGATGATCGGCGCCATGGATTCGTCTACGTTGTCCACGGGGAAGTCGTGGCGGGGAATGAGGATGACCACGTACCCCCCTTTCTGTCAGTCGATCTGCAATTCTTCCACCTGCTGCCACCGGCAAAGGTCTGACGAGGAGATTCGTCAGAACGGGGACCCTCTCAAGGCCGGTCAGGTCTCGAACTCGCCTACCCACTCACGTTCGAGGAGATGCTTCGGAAGGTAGTCGGACTCCACGTCGATCGGGAAGCCCGCATCGTAGGCCAGGCACGCAATGGCCAGCGGCCCGAGGGCTACAGATCCACTGAGGTCGTTCGCCCGCTTTTCGTCAGCAGTCCAATACGCCTTGTGGAGTTGCAGTGCCTCGACCAGAGCCGCGTTGAAAGCGGCATGGTCCTTGCGCAGGAACTGATAGAAGAGATTGATGGGTTGGTACAGGATGTTCTGGAGTAGGTCCCGGGAAGCGATCGTTGCGACTTCCGGGTACGAATTATCGATTGCGGCGGACAGCTTCTCCACCAGCCCCGGACGCTCAAGCCAATACGTTTGGAGGGTGTCGACCCAGTCGTAGACGTATTCATCACCGTGCGCGCCTGACGCCCGGAGAACTTCCAACGGCACTTGGCACATCTGCGTCATGCGTTCCTGATCACGACAAACGATCGCGAACCAGAAGGCATTGAGCCAGTTTCCCGCGTTGGCGTAGAACTGCGGTCCTGTTGCGGGCAGAGAACGCATCTCGTCAATGACCCGGCACTCCACGGTGCCCTCAGTCACCACCGCTGCGGCAAAGGCGGCAGAGCCGACCTGCATGGCCGACACGGTTGCTCGCCACGTTGGCAGCTCAGACGCCTTCGGATCAATTACGAGGCGGGCCTGTACCTGCATCAGAGCTTCGTTGAGGGCGAGTCCGAAGACGGTGGCCGACCTTCCCAGGTTCTGGACGCTGTCTTCCAGCTCCTCGGCCAAGTCCTGGACATCGGCTTCATCCAGGGTGCTCGGCCTGTCATGCCGGGCCACTGTCTCAGTCACCGATGTCTCCCCTTAGTTGATGTCGAAGGTCCATTTTTGGTAGCCAGCATACTCGCCCGCCGAGGTGACCTTCCCCTTGACCAGGATGTAGTCGACATTCCCTTGCTTCAGGGCCTTACTCAGATCCTTGTACAGTCGTTTCTCGTTCGTATTTCCGTCGAATCCACGCTGCTTCATTTCCCGCATGATGTCGAGGAAGTAGTCTCTTGAACCCTGGCGGGCATCGATTCCGCTTGGCAGCTGTCTCTTCCCCAGGTCTGTGGTGACGGTGCTCTTGGACTCGATGACGACGAACTTCTTGTTCCCGTGCTCGTCCGTCCAACTCCACAGCTGATCGAACTGGTCGTTTCCGTTCTTGGGGCCCGCCAGCTTCTCCATCCGCGCCCCGGGGTAGTGCTCTGGAATGACATGATGCTGCGCGACGGCTTCCCCGAACGCCTCGCTGTCCTCGCTCATGGCCCGGTGGAAGGGCGCATGCTCGGCCTTGATTTCTTCGTAAGCCTTGAGGTTGTCCGGGGTGGGATCTGCCTTGTAGGTGTGCTTCGCATCCTTCAGCGGATCGTGCCACGCATTGTCAGCCGTCACGGAGGAATGTCGCCGCCCCGCCTTGTCGCTGATGGCGTCGAGACCCTCCTGCGTACGCACAGTCTCCGGTCCCTGTTCGACCTTGGAGCCATGGACATACTTCTCAGGAATCGGTGAAGCCTTGTCGCTGGCTGCGATCCAAGACCCAGGGTGATGCGGGTCCTTGACCAACTGCGGCGGTGCGAAGCCGCTTTCGTCGGGGATCGCTACACGTATGCGATGGCCGTTCTTGTGGTAGTACGTCTCGCGGTAGCCCGGCTCGTGATTCGCCCGGTAGACCTGCACATCCTTGATCTGGTGCGGATCGAGGTCGTCGTACCAGCCCTTACCCGTCGGATGCACGCCGTCACCGGTCCGCCCCGGCAGTTCGTCGCCCGCTCCGCTCCCGGACCCACCGTTGGACAGCCCGCGTCCGCCGCTGCTCTCTCCGTGCGCGGCACCGGTAGTCGCATGTCCCGTTGGCCCGGCCGAGCCCAGAGCGCCGTCCCCGCCGACGCTGGCGTGACCGGCAGAGGCTGGTCCTGCGTCCGTTACCGAGTTGGCGGCGGCATGCGCTCCCACCAATTCCGGGCTGCGCGCCCCGCCTTCCGCGGCATCGGCCCTCGCACGGTCGGCAGCCGATGGTTCGACCTCGGCCTGCTCAGCGTGCTGGTGGAGTGTGCCGTCGGCGTTGAGGACGTGGCCGTCGCTGGTGAGGTAGACCGGGTTGCCCTTGGCATCGATGTACTCGATGGCGCTGTCAGGCACGGAAACCGGGCGTTCCGCGAGGGGCAGGGGGTGTTCGGCGGGTGTGTACCTCTCGCCGAGGTTCGCCATGTCCAGGTATGCGCCGGTCTTGAGATTCTTCAGCGTGCTGAAGGTGTCGCCGACCTTGACGAAGGCGAACTTGCCCACCTTGCCGACATAGGTCATCGGGTCGATGGCACGGCCGACCTTGCCGACCGCCGACAGGGCACGAGCCGCGGCACCCGCCTTGCCCGCCCCGCTTGTCGCGCTGCCGACTCCCTCGGTACCGGCCACGGTCAGCACGTTGAAGCCGAACGCACCGGCCGCGCGGGCCGGGTTAGTCTTCCACTGGTCGTAGGCGACGAAGCCTTTCACCGCCTGGTTGTGGACCTTGCGTGAATCACGTAGCCAGGAGGGCAATTGGTCGTCCGGGATCAGCCACCAGGCGCCCACCGTGGAACTGGTGAGGAAGGAGGCGGTCCCCAGCTTGGCGAGGTTGTTCCAGGCCTCGCCGGCCGCGCCCCAGCCGTCCGAGCCGACCAAGGTGCCCAGGCCATGAATGGTGCCGATGACACCGTCATGCCAGACGCCGTCCCACACCTGCTTAGTCTGATGGGCCAGCCAAGCCCAGCCCTCGTACTCCCGCTCGACCGGCGCTCCCCACGGGGTCGCCTGCGCGTGGTCGAGGTCGTCGGCGTTGTAGCCGTACATGTTCTTGCCGTGCGAGCCGTCGTCCGCGGTCAGCTTTGTGCCGCCGATCAGGGCCATGATCTTGTTGTAGGCGGTGCGCTCGGCGGCCTCGAAGGCGGCGACGGTGTGGTTGACGTCGTGCCACAGGTCGTTGTTGTGGTCGACCTTGTCCTGGTCCTTGCGCCAAGCATCACCGGCCGGCAGCGAGTTCACGAACGCGGTGGCATCTGCCTTCAGCGCGTCCAACTTCTGCACCAGCGGCTGGACTTCGAAGCTGTAGTCCGACAGGGCCGTGGCGGCCTTCTCCAGGTCGTCGGCGAACGCGTCCGACTTCTGCTTGACCGGCAGCGTGGTGGCAAACAGCTGCTCCGCCTCCGGTGCGTGGTAAAACGCCGACAGGCCCTGGAACTCCGTGTGCACATCCGAACCGGACGCCCGGAACTGACCCGCGTCCGCCGTCAGCAGCATCACGTCCGTGTCCAGCGTGGCCAGGTCGCCGATGAAGTGCGGGATGCCGGACGGGTCGATCAGCTTCGCCTCGTCGCCCACTGCTACCGGCCCTCCGTACGACGGCCCGTCCCGCCCTCGCCCGGCATGTGCACCGTGGGCTCCTTGGCCGCCGCCCGCTGCGCGTTGCCCGCCTGTTCCAGTGCGCCGGCCAGGTAGTGACGGGTGGCTTCATCCGCTCCGTGTAGGGACTTCGACGTCCGCTCGGCGATGTACTGCAGATCCCGGCCCCAGTGCTCCGCGAACTGGCCCAGTGCCGAACCGACCAACCCGACTGTACTGGTGTACGGCCCGTACTGACTCGTCAGCGTCCCCGCCGCGGAGGCCGCCTCCTCGAGATTGCCCTGCATCGCCGAGCCAGCGTCCGACAGGTCCTTCGCCGCGGTCCCCGTCTTGGACAGCACGCCGTACACCCCGGCCGGATGGATGTCCCACCCCGTCACAACGTTCCCCCTCATCCCTGCCGGACAGCCGCCCGGCATGCAACTACCGCCGTATCAGCCGATGTTGTCGACCGCGGCCCGGGCCTTGGCCAGGGTGGCCTGTGCAGTGCCGTCGTTCTGCTCCAGCGTGGTGCGCACGAGCTGGATGATGTTGCGTACCTCGTTGGCCGCCTTGTTCCAGCGGACTTCCTTGCCGTGGTACTCGTCCGAGACGCCGTCGGCCTGGAAATCCGCCATCGCGGCCTTCACCGCACGGTCGCGCTCGCCGAGCACGGTCTCCAGGCGGCCGATGATCCCCTGAAGACTGCTCTGTACGTCGGCGGAGGCGCCAGTGTCGTAGGAGCGACGGTCCAAATTGGCCATGCTGCTCACATCCCCATCGTGGTTCAGCCGTGGAAGCGGGCCGCGTCGAAGTTCGCGGCGCTCATCGTCTTGTGCGCGTTGTCGGACTGTTCCTGATCGCCGGTGGCGAACCCTGCGTCCATCCCGGACTGGCCGCCCAGGATCGACGACAGCGACCCGTTCAGCGCGGCAGTGATCTCATCTGCGTGCAGCTTGAACGAGTCGAACATGACCTTGCCCTCGCCGTTGAACTTCCCCTCCAACGGCTGTGCCGCGGCAATCAACTGCTGGATCAGCGTGCCCAGATCGTCACTCGACCCGATCGTGCTCTTGGTCAGAGTCGCAAGCGTCGTTGACCCCATGTCGAATTTCATGGAGATGTCCCCCGCACCCGTAGTCCAGATCGTCGACATGCGAGACGTCGCAGCGTGCTCGGACGCCACTCGCGTCACATGCCCAAGTGCTCATCGTCACCTACGAGGAGTTGCTGACGCAACGCCCAACGTGTGGAGTGGCTTGATTCACAAGCCTTCGCTGCCGAACGGGCGGCGGTGACGTGGCCGTCTCTTCCGGTCGGCCGGATGAGTAGCCACACTGTGGTCAACTGCGTCGCGCAGAGTGCCCAACCACGCCGCCGCCGTTGCGTGCTCACGTGCGAACCAAGCTGAACCCGACCTGATCCGGTCGTGGCGGCGTGTCCTGGACGAAGCCCGGCGATCCCAACCGGCGCCGTCTCTGGAGCCGGAGGATCCCGGTTCGTCTCCCGGAAGTCCTGATGGCCAGTGAAGTCAGTTCGCTCGGCGCCTGCCCGGATACGTGGCGGAATTGGGCAGAGGAGACAACGGGCAAGGCCATCATGTCCGATGAAAACGCGGTCCCCAATGCTCGGGGTGGCCCAGCCCTGCTCACATGCTCGATGTGTTGGTCCCTGACAAGAATCGCCCATGGCATCCGGGCTATTGAGGACAGGGCGCTTCTGGAGCAGCTCGCCGACCCGCGCACCACCTTGGACGTATGTCTCACGTCCAATCGTGAGCTGGGCGTTGTGAAGCACATCAACGAGCACCCGCTGCCACGCATCCTGGAGGCCGGGGTCAGCTGCTCCTGGCTAGCCACTGCTCCCTCGGATCCGGTGATCCACTGCTCCTGGGCACCAGCCTGCTCGACGAATATCGCCTCGCACGTTCACACCTGGCGCTGGTGGATGCGCGACTGGCCGCACTGGCCCGCACGTCGATCCAGTCGTCGGGGCACCGGACCACGTCCTCATGCGGGCCTTGCACGGCATCGATTCCTGGCTCAGCGACGGCAATTCGACCTGAAGGCAAGACCAACCCGGGCCCACAGGGCGCGACCCAGGCCAGCCCGAAGTGTCTGCGCCTGAGAAGCCGTATTCCTATCGATCATGAGGACGGTTCTGGTCGAACAAGGTGCCTGGTCGGGTGATCTTGGCCGGGTGGATGCATGAGAACAGG
>NZ_JBIAWI010000042.1:0-19746 GCF_042895385.1 Streptomyces sp. NPDC001401 | reverse complement strand
CAGCTCGGTCGGCACCCCTTCGGGGGTCGCCCGGTTCCGGGTCAGGGGCGCCATGGCCAGCCTGTGCGGCAGGGCGATTTCCCCGGCGACGATCGGATTCCACAGGACGTTCAACATGGATGGTTCCTCAAAATCAAGAGTGAGCGAGACCTGCGGGGTGGCGGGCCGCGCGGAGGGGCAGTCGATGGCGCGGAGGAGCTTGCCGCCCTCATGACTGCCGCCAATGGAGGGCTGGGCCCCGGCTGTCCGTCCAGGAGGGAGGACGCCGAGTGCGTCGGTCTTCACTCAGACCCCGGGACGCATCGGTCGGGTGCGGCACCAGCCGCACCGTAGAAAGGGGACTCCCGCACGGGAGTCGGACCGGCGGTCAGCCGCGGTAGCGATCGGCGGGGGCCCTCAGCGACAGGTTCGGGACGAGCGTCTGACGCGCCTTCTCGAACGACTCCCAGTCACTGATCTGGGGCAGCGACGGGATGGTGACGGGCTCCCCCGCGTCGAGGCCGGCGAGCGCCGCGTCGACCACGTCGTCCGCGCTCATGATCCACTCATCGGGAAACGCCCCGAGGTCGGCCCCGGAGCCGTCCCAGAACTCCGTGCGGACAGCGCCCGGCAGCACAGCCTGCACCACGACGGGGCTCTCGGCGAGCTCCTGCTGCAGGGCCTGGGTGAAGGTCAGCACGTAACTCTTGGTGCCGCTGTAGACGGCGCTGACGGGCAGGATGTTGAGAGCCAGCGCAGAGGAGATGTTCACCACGGTGCCGTGCCCGCGGGCCGTCAGGCCCGGCAGGACCGCGGTGGTCAGCCTGGTCAACGAGGTCACATTGAGGTTGATCAGCGCTTCGGAAGCCGCGGCGTCGGAGGTCACCAGCGGCGTGAAGAGCCCCCCGCCGGCATTGTTGATCAGTACTTCGATGCTTGCGTCGGTGCGCAGACGCTCCTCGACCACGGAGATCTGCGCCGCATCGGTGAGGTCTGCGGCGACGACGTCCACCGCACGGCCCGTGCGGCTGCGGATGTCCGACGCCAGCGTCTCCAGCCGCGCAGCGTTGCGGGCCACCAGAATCAGGTCGTAGCCCCGGTCGGCAAGCCGCTGCGCGTAAGCGGCACCCAGGCCGGCGGACGCGCCGGTGACGACAGCGGTCTTGTTCTGCGTGGTCATAGGGGGATCTCATTTCTGGGCTGGCGGATGAGTAGAGGGGCCAGAGCATCGACCTCGCTTTAGATTACGGTAACTATCTAAAGCGATCCGGTCAACGCCCGCCATCCCGCCAACCACCGCCCGCGGCCGGAGACCGAAGCTGATCCACAGGCCCCCCGCCTTGCGGCAGCGAGAAGGAGCCGTACAGGAAGAGGGCGTCGCGGCCGGGCGCCGGCACGTCGCGTACGATAGATGCACTTAACTATCTAACGTGGGCCGGTGAGTGATGAGTCGGGTTTCGCAGGCACAAGCGCTCGAGAACCGCAGGCGCGCGGTCGCCGCGGCCTCCAAGCTGTTCCGGGAACGCGGCGTGAACGGCATCAGCGTCGCCGATCTGATGAAGTCCATCGGGCTGACCACGGGTGGCTTCTACAAGCAGTTCGCCTCAAAGGAGGCTCTGGTGGCCGAGGCCGCTCAGGCCGCTTTCGGAGACCTGGACGTACTCCTGGCGTCGCTCGACACAGACCACGGCGATCACGACACCGCTCGTGGCGCCCTCGTGGACTTCTACCTGTCGGCCGAGCACCGTGACCAGCCCGGCACTGGTTGCCCCACCGCGGGATTCGCAGGAGACATGGCTCGCGAACCCACAGCCGGGGAGGTGCGCAAAACGTACGCAACCGGAGTCCAGCAATTCGCCTCATGGATGTCCACCGACACCGCCGACGGCCTCCCCATGGTGGCCACTCTGGTCGGCGCGATCCTGCTCGCCCGGGCCACGGCGGGCACAGAACTGTCGGAGAGGATCCTGGAGTCGACCCACAAGGCCCTGACTGCATCACAGGGCCTTGAACCGGAATCCTGAAATGGACCATTCGACTCGCCAACGCCACAGGTGAGCTGACCTGAGCCCCTGCGCCCCCGGACCGCTCCCCCGCCCACAACCGCCGCCGGCACTCCATGCCCCGCAGCGGCAACCGCACCGCGGTCCGCCCCCAGCACCACCAAGCCCGCGACCAGGCGGTGCGGCCACACCCGGCGGACTGAACCGCTACGCCTGGCGCAACCGCGCTCAGCCCTGTCGGCGAGCCTCATGCGAAATGCGGGGCCGGGGGCAGCATCCGCAGCCCCGCGCCAACATGGCCGGACCTTCCGGGCCCGCGCGGCAACGGTGCCCCACTGCAAGAGCCCCATCACCGCCGGAATCATCCATGCCGTCGGGCGTGATCACCCACTTCGGCCGACTCCGCGAGCCCGATTCTTTGCAGGTCTCGGCGGCCTCCCTTCCTCCACCAGCATCCCGAGCAGCCCCGTGAGGAGCTTGCGAGGACAGCCGAGGGCGCGTTCGAAGCCACTTAAGCAGGTCGGACCGTATGAGACCTCGCACGCCCAACCTCGGCTGAGTTTACTTTTCTATACTCAGTCGGTAGCGTCGTGACCGGCACATCAACCCGACCGCACGCGAGAAACGGGCGCGCACGCGGACCTGCGCGAAGAATCACATAGCCCACCGGAACACCCACGCAGAAAGACGGCCGACATGAAGGCATTCGTCGTCGAGAAGTACGGCAAGGACGGCGCACGCGCCGCAGAGGTGCCCGAGCCCACGGTCGGGGACCGCGACGTCCTGGTCAGAGTGAGCGCCGCCAGCATCAACCCGCTGGACAAAATGGTCCGCAACGGGGAGTTCAAGCAACTCCTCAAGTACAAGCGTCCGTTCGTACTCGGCCACGACGTGGCCGGCGTCGTGACCCGGGTCGGCTCCGCCGTACACGGCCTCAAAGTCGGCGACGAGGTCTACGCCCGTCCGCGCGACCTGCGGATCGGAGCTTTTGCGGAGCTCATCGCGATCGACGTGGACGACGTCGCACCCAAACCGGCCTCCCTCATCCTCAACGAGGCAGCCGCTGTGCCGCTGGTGGCCCTTGCCGCCTGGCAGATTCTCGTCGACAAGGGCCACGTGAAGCCGGGGCAGAAAGTGCTCATCCACGCCGGTGCCGGTGGCCTCGGCTCGACGGTCATCCAGCTCGCCAAGCACCTCGGCGCCACGGTGGCGACGACCACGAACACCGACACCGAGAAGTTGGTCAGGAGCCTCGGCGCCGACGTCGTCGTCGACTACACCAAGGAAGACTTCTCGAAGGTGCTGTCCGGCTACGACCTCGTGCTGGACTCCGTGGGCGGAGCGAACCTCGAGAAGTCGCTGACCGTACTGAAGCCCGGCGGCCTGGCCATCAGTGTCGTCGGCCCGCCGGACGCCGGGTTCGCCAAGCAGCTCGGCGCCCCCTCCTTTCTGGGCCTGGTCATGAACGTGCTCAGCCGCAAGGTGCGGAAGCAGGCCAAGGCGCTGGGCGTCCGCTACCAGTTCTTCTTCATGCAGGCCAACGGCTCCCAGCTCCGCAAAATCGGCGCCCTCTACGACAGCGGGAAACTCCGCCCGGTCATCGACAGCACCTTCCCGTTCGACCAGACGCTCGATGCGATGGCGTACGTCGAGCAGGGCCGTACCAAAGCCGGCAAGGTCGTGGTCTCGATGACCCCCGACAACGACTGAGAGCAGTCCGGCCCGAGCCCCCTCCGTCTGGCACGGTCACTGGTGGGGGGAGACGTCGCCGTCGGCGATCCAGTGGCGACCGCGGTCAGGGAGAACCGCCGCCGTGATCGTCTCGGTGCCTCCCATGCCGTACGTCCTGCCACACCACACGCCCCACAGCTCCATGACGCCCCGAGCCGTGGTCAAGCCCTCAATCCCGTGACGTGTCAGATGTGTGATCACGGCGGACGGACCGACCCGCATGCGTGGGCAGCCATGCTCAGGACAGCTGTGTCCGCCCGCCGAGCGCCGCACTGCGCCAGGTGGGGGCGCGGTCCTTGTCGACCAGGGCCGCACGGACACCCTCCAGGAAGTCCGGCGTACGGATGGCCGTGCGCGTGAGGGCGAGTTCGGCGTCGAGGCACTCCTGCAGCGTGTGCTGCCTGCCCCGGGCCAGCAGGGCGTGAGTGATCTCCAGGCTCTGTGGTGAGGCGGACTCCATGACGGCCAGCGCGGCTGCCGCCCAGGGGGTGTCGAAGTGGCGCAGGCGTTTCTCGATCTCACCGAGGGTCGGCGCACCGAACGCCCAGTCCACGTCCCCGCGCACCTTCGCCAGCGCGCTGCCCGCCACCGGGGAACGGCCGGCAAGGCGGTTCAGGACCACGTCCACAGGGTCGCCGGGGCTGTCGGCCAGGGCCTCTCCGACCGCGTCGAGCCCGTCCGCGGGGACGAAGTGCGTGGCCAGCCCCGTGTACAGCGCGTCGGCCGCGTCGAGCCGGTGTCCGGTCAGTCCCAGGTACATGCCGATCGCGCCGGGCAGCCTCGGCAGGAAGTAGCTGGCCCCGATGTCCGGGAAGAACCCGATCCCGGTCTCCGGCATCGCCAGCACCGCGCGCTCGCTGACGACGCGGAAACTGCCGTGGACGGACAGACCGAGACCGCCACCCATGCACAGGCCGTCGATGAGCGACACAACCGGCACGGGATACTCGGCGATCCGGGCGTTGAGCCGGTACTCGGAGGCGAAGAACCGCTCACTGGCCTCGGCATCCCCGGCGAGGCTGTACTCGCGGATCGTACGGATGTCTCCACCGGCACAGAACGCCTTCGGGCTGGTACTGGCGATCAGCACAGCGGACAGCGGTGTGTCCTCCCACGCGGCGAGCACACGGTCGATGGCGGCGACCATGCCTGTCGTCAGGGCGTTGAGCGCCTTGGGCCGGTTCAGCAGGATGCGGCCGACGCCCCGATGGACATCGGCGAGAATCTCGACCGCTGCGGTATCAGTCACGGTCGTCACCTCGCCATCCGTGCGGACCTGCTGTCGTGGCCATCACGTTCCTCACTCGCCAGGTGTCAGGCGTAGATCTGCGCGTAGAGATCCTGGATCTCGTTCACGGTGGGTACGACGGGGTTGTTGGCCGGGGACCCGGACGCGAGCGCCTGCTCTGCCATGAGGGGCGACAGGCGGAACCACTCGTCCTTGTCGATGCCGTGGGCCCTTGGGGTGGGCACCTCAAGATCCTGGCACAGGGCTCGGAGCGCCTCCACGAGCCTATCGGCGGCCACGGCGTCGCTGTCGCCGTCGGTGGCGGCTCCGAGGGCGCGGGCGCAGTCGGCATACCGGCTCTCAGCGGCGGGCACGGAGAACGCCGTCACCGCGGGGAAGAGCATGGCGTTCGACAGACCGTGGGCAACGTGGAAGTGAGCGCCGATCGGACGGCTCATGCCGTGCACGAGCGCCACGCTGGAGTTGGAGAAGGCGATGCCGGCCTGGGTCGCTGCGAGCATCATCGCCTCGCGCGCCTCGATGTCTCCGCCGTCGGCGTAGACGCGGCGGAGGTGGCGGCCGATGGTCCGGATCGCGTTCAGGGCGAGGCCGTCGGAGAACGGGTTGGCCTTGCGGCTCACGTACGCCTCGACGGCATGGGTGAGCGCGTCGACACCGGTGTCAGCGGTCAGCCGGGACGGCATCGACAGGGTCAGTTCGAAGTCGACGACGGCGGCGACCGGCAGGAACGCCGACCCCGGGCAGAGCATCTTCTCGTCCGTCGCGCTGTCGGTGATGATGGTGAACTGGGTGGCCTCCGAGCCGCTGCCTGCGGTGGTCGGGACCGCGATCACCGGAAGCGCCGGACCGAGGCTGGTGTGCGGGGCCTTGTAGTCCCGCATCCGGCCGCCCTGGACGCCCAGCAGGCCGAGGGCCTTGGCGGTGTCCATCGGGCTGCCACCGCCGAACCCGATCACCGAGTCCGCCCCGTGTTCCCGCAGCACGGCCAGGCCCGCCTCGAGCGAGTCGGTCGTCGGATCCGGGACGGTGCCGGCGAACAGGCACGGCTGTAGCCCGGCATCCCTCAGCGTCGACATCAGGCGTTCCGCCACACCCGTCCCGGCAAGGAACGCGTCCGTCACCAGCAAGGGGCGGCGCAGGCCCAATCCTGCGACGACGTCACCCAGCTCGCCGACGGCACCGCCGCCGACGCGCAGGATCCGCGGGAGGGAAAGGCTGGCAACCATGGCGGCCCTTTCGGCAAGAACAGCGGAGCATGTCGCGCCCACTACCCCGACTGTGCGGCCCCGCACCGTGTGCAAACAACCACCAATGGCGCACACCGACTGTGCAGAAACGCAGATACGGTGGGACTGTGCATCCCCACTCCCCGGACGAGAGCCCCGCTCCACGGCCGGCCGGCTCGCCTCGCTCCATCGATCCGCGCAGACTCCGCGCCGACGACCTGCGCTACCTGCTCGCGGTCTCCCGTACCGGACGCCTGGTGACCGCCGCCGACGCACTCGGCGTGGACCACACCACCGTGTCACGCCGTATCTCCGCGCTGGAGAAGAGCATCGGCCTGCGCCTCATCGAGCGCGGCCCGGACGGATGGACGCTGACGGAGATCGGAAGAGCCATCTCGGACAGCGCGCGCGTGATCGAGGAGGCCATCGACCGCGTCGTCGACACCGTGGAGGGCCAGGACTCGCCGTCCCTGCACGGCACGGTGCGCGTCAGCGCCCCCGACGGCTTCGGCACCGCCTTCGCCACGCCCGCCCTCGTACGGGTGCGCCGCCACCATCCCCAGCTCCAGGTCGAACTCATCACCGCGACACGGCAGCTCGCCCTGCGCCCGTCCGGTTTCGATCTCGCCGTAGTCATCGGCGTTCCCTCCAGCAGCCGCCTGGTGACCGAGCACCTCACCGACTACACGCTGGGGCTCTACGCCTGCGACGACTACCTGGCCAAGTACGGCCGGCCGAAGTCGCTGGCGGAGCTGCGCGAACACCCGCTCATCTTCTACATCGAGTCCATGCTGCAGGTCGGCGACCTCGACATCGAGCGCCACCTTCCCGGCATGACCCCCGCCTTCTCCTCGACGAACGTCTTCGCCCAACTCGAAGCCACCCGGCAGGGAGCCGGCATCGGCGTCCTTCCGGCCTTCCTGACCCAGCGGACGCAACTGCGCCGACTCCTCCCCGACGAGATCGACATCCGGCTCCCCATCACCCTGGCCCTCCGCCGGGAGGCGGTGACACACGCCGCCGTGCGCGCCCTGTGGGCCGCGCTACGGCAAGAGGTCGCCGAACGGGCCGATGAACTGCTTCCGGAGTGAACGCCGGCGAGATGCAGGTGCGGTGGAATCCCGCCGATCGAACCACAGCCGCCGCCCGGTCGCGGCGGTCAGAGTCAGAGCCACGGCGTAGCCGAAAACCATCCTGATGATCGCCCGGGACGGAGGCCGGCCGTGCTTCAGCGAGGCAGCAGGACGTCGACCTGCCGCCGGATGTCCTGCACGATCTCCTCGACGCTCAAGGCGATGTTCACGCTCACCGCCATGCTGAGGAACATCACGGCGGACACGATGTGTGCCAGCGTCACGGCGTCACCCTCCGTGATCCGCTCGTCTCGGCGCAGCACGGCGGCCATGGCCTCCTCGGTCTGCGCCACGATGGCGAGTGCCGCGCTGTGCCGGTGCTCCTCGGGGTCGCCGAAGACCATCTCTCGCAGGTAGGTACGTCCGTTGTCGATCTGGGTGCGATTGCACTCCACGATCGGCCGGACGATCGCCATCACCGCGTCCAGCACGCCCGGGACGGTCTCGGCGTCCGCCCGGCCCTGCTCGAGCGCTTCGATGTACTTGGCGTTCTGCACAAGCAGGAGGAGTTCGCCCTTGGTCTTGACATAAAGGAACAGGGTGCCGGTCCCGATGTCGGCCTTGTCGGCGATCTGCTGGGTCGTGACCTCATCGACGCCGTGTTCGGCGAACAACTCCGTCGCGGCAGCGACGATGCGGTCGAATTTCTCCTGCTTGTTCCGCTCGCGCCGTCCGACCGGCCGGGGGGCGACAGACATGGCGATGTCCTCCAGGAATAAGATTCTGACCTTAGTCAGTTATGATTACACTCGGTACCGCGTGGGCTCGAATATGGCTACGCTCATTCTCCCATCACAGGGCGAGCAGTCATTGCTCCATCCGTACAGAGCCACGCACCTCACATCCCCCTGGAACGAAGGAACACCCATGCCCTCCCTCGATGGAGCAGTCGTCCTCGTCACCGGCGCCAATGGCGGTATCGGCACCCACTTCGTCCACGACGCCCTGGCTCGCGGCGCCGCCAAGGTCTACGCCACCGCCCGTTCCCCCCGTGCCTGGGACGACGAACGCATCGTCCCTCTGACCCTTGACGTCACCGACCGCGCGTCGATCGACGCGGCCGTCGCCGCCGCGGCGGACGTCACCGTGCTCGTCAACAACGCGGGCGCCACCCCGCCGAGCGCGAGCCTGCTGGACGTCACCGAGGCGGACATCCGGGCGAACATGGAGACGAACTTCTTCGGACCAGTCTTCCTTGCCCGCGCCTTCGCACCGATCCTCGCCGCCAAGCAGGGGTCGATCCTCATCGACGTGCACTCCGTTGCCAGTTGGTACGCCTTCGGCGGCGCCTACAGCGCGTCCAAGGCCGCACTGTGGTCGGCCACCAACTCGCTGCGCATCGAGCTCGCACCCATGGGCGTCCACGTGACGGGTGTACACATGGGCTACGTCGACACCGACATGGCCGCGCACGCCGAGGGACCCAAGATGCTGCCGACGCAGCTGGTGACGACGGTCTACGACGCGGTCGAGGCCGGCGAGTACGAGGTCTTGGCCGACGAGTTGACCCAGGGGGTCAAGGCGGCTCTGAGCGGCCCGGTCGAGGCGCTCTACCCGGACCTGCGCGGCACGAACGCCTGAACTTGTCCTTCGGTCCCGGTGTGATCTCCTGACGTCGGGACCGCGTGATCCATGGGGTTCGAACGGTTTGCCGGCATCGCCACGGCGTTCACCGCCGTATCGGCAGTCGACCCAAGCAGCAGTCCGATCGATCAGCAGCCCGGCACCATCGTGAGGACAGACCATCGCGGCTGTCGGGCCACGGGCGCAGGCGGTGCCAGGTGCCGCGAGTTCACCCCGGTCGGTGTCGGTGAAACTCGGACAGGCCATGCCCGGCGAGCGCTTCGTCGAGCACCATCCGGTGCAGTTCGCCCAGCGACCGCCAAGGACACTTCCCCCACACCACCCGCAGCCCTGTCGGCGTACAGGCCGCGCCACTGGGTGGTGAGCCCTGGTCAGTCGGCCTGTGCCCCCGACGCGGGGCGCCAACGCGCTCGAATTCGCCGGCCCTGCCGGGGCGCCGGTCGACCACGGTACGGAAGACGTCGAACACCGCACCGCGTAAGCAGCAGCGCCGATCCGTCGGTCGTCCTCGATGGTGACCGGGCTTCGCGCCATCGTTCCCCTCCCCCATCGGGCAGGCGTACGACGACCCAGATGGGACTCGCGACAAAGCGAGCACGGCCGCGGCATCTGCTTCGTACGTGCTCGCTTCCTGCCGGGTGTCAGCGTTGCTGGTTGGCGACGCCGATGTGGTGCCCGAGACGGTATTCGAAGTCGATGCCGGCCTGTTCGGCGACGGCCTGCGTGCCTGCGGCCCGGGTGAGGAAACCGGGAAGGGTGAGGGAGTGGGCGAACTCGCCGTACGCGGCGACCAGGTCCGCGTCCGGGGGCAGGGATGCCCGGTTGATCTGGGCTTTGGCCGAGGCGAGTGAGGTGCGGTCGAAGGAGGCGAGCCGGGCGGCGACGGTACCGACGAAGGCGTCGAGTTCGCTGTCGGGGAGGGCGCGGGTGACCCAGCCCCAGCGCTCGGCGGTGTCGGCGTCGTAGTCGTCGCTGGTAAGGATGGCTTCCAGGGCGCGGTCGCGTCCGATGGCACGGGGGAGGCGTTCGGCGCCGCCACCGCCGGGCAGCAATCCGCTGCCGACCTCGGGCTGTCCGAAGATCGCCTTCTCACGACTGGCGTAGCGCAGATCGAGGGCGAGGGCGAGCTCGTTCCCGCCACCGCGGGTGCGTCCCCGGATGGCCGCGATGGTGATGTAGGGCGCTTTGGAGAGTTCCAGGACCAGATTCGTCCATGCCGGCGCCGCTTCCGGGTCCTCGGGGGCGGGGAAGTCGGCGGCGGCAGCCAGGTCGAAGTGGTTGTAGAAGAAGTCGGGGGTGGCGCTGTCGAACAGCACGACCTGGATGTCCGGGTCGGTGGCCAGTTCTTCGACGATCTCGATGAGGCGCAGGACGGTCTCGCCGGTGATGAGATTGACGGGCGGGTTGGCGAAGGTGATCTTCGCGATCTGCGGTGAGGTGCGCTCGTAGTGGATGGTGCTGTGCTCGCTCATGGCTGGCTCCGGATACGGATTCGGATGTGTGACGGGTGTCAGACGGCGACGGGGGCGCGAGGAGGGCGGGGAAGCGTGGCGCGGATGCATTGCTGAGCAGAGCCCGCGCCGCTCACTCCTCGTAGTGCGGGAGGATGTCGCCGTTCTTGACGTAGGTGAGGGCGGCGGCGACGTCGTAGGCGTGGATCGCGGAGACCTGCGATGCCAGCCGGTCGGACAGGTCCTGGACCACGTTGCCGGTGAAGAAGGCGTCCCGTGCTGCGGTGTCGGCGAACCCGAGGCTGACCGAGGCGTGGAAGTGCTGGTCGTGGGGGTTGTCGTGGGCGACGTCCGGGGTGTCCCAGAGCTTTTTCGTCCAGGGCAGGAACGTCTGCGTGCGCAGTTCCGTCAGCGCTCCGGTGCCGGCGAGCGCGGGGGCGAGCTGCTCGTTGACGAACTTCCGGAAGGCGCCGGAGCCGACCCCGTCTCTGCGGCGAAGGTAGATCAGCGCGCGGGCACCGACCGTCTGCCCGGGGCCTGCGACGTCGTACCAGCGGGATGAGTTCGGCGGGCCGGCGTAGAGCAGGGTGCGGCGGAACACATTGATCTCGTCGGCATAGGCCAGCTTCGTCTGCTTGCGCCCTTTCAGGGGTGCAAGCACCGATTGGAAGGTGACTTCCGCGACGCCGTCGATCTTCCGGCCGGCGGGGATCGCGGTCTGGACCCCGTCGATGGCCGGCCACAGGCCCGGGTTGTGCTCGGCGAGGTGGATCTGCCGGTACTCCTCCAGGCCCGGGGTGGCGGAGATGATCCCTGAGTGCGGGCCCTTCCAGTGGTCCATGCCGGTCTGGCGGGGCTGGTCGGTGCGCACCCACAGCAGGATCGAGGAGGTGAGAGGTTTCTTCACTTCCGGGGGCGCGCCGACCGGTGACGTGCTCATGATGTTGCCCTTTTTCCTGGTCAGATGGTGGTCATCGCGCCAGGAACTCGATCGCTACGGGGGCGAACTCCTGGTGGTACTGGAAGATGCCGCCGTGCCCGGAGTCGGGGTAGATGATCAGCTCGCTGCCCTTGATGCGCCGGTGCAGGTCCTCCGACAGGACCGACGGCACCATGCGGTCGTTGTCGCCGTTGGCGATCAGGGTGGGCTGCGTGATCGTCGACAGGTCGTCGGGGGTGGAGCGCCCCCACTTCTTGATCGCCTTCAGCTGCGTCTGGAACGCCTTGGTCTTAATGTCCACGTCGCGGTCGACGGTGCGCTCCTTGAGCCGGTTGACGAACGCGCGTGCGGCGGGCTTGCCGGTGGCATTGCGGTTGAAGAACAGGAACTCCTTGGGGTCCGAACGGGTCAAGGTGGCGCGCAGGATGTCCCAGTACGTGATTCTGGCGACCTTGTCCATGTCCTTGCCGCCCTTGGGCCCGGTGCCGGTGAGGACCAGCTTGCGGACGAGCTCGGGGTGCTTCACCACCAGGGCCTGGGCGACCATGCCGCCGAGGGAGAAGGAGAAGACGTCGATCTTGTCGTACCCGAGCGCCTTGATGAAGGTATAGGCGTCGTCGGCCATCGCCTCGACGCTGTCCGGCACCTGGCCGGTGGACGCCCCGACACCGCGGTTGTCGAAGGCGATGACGTGACGGCCCTTCGCGATGGGATCGATGATGCGGGGGTCCCAGTTGTCCAGGGTCGCGGCGAGGTGGACGAAGAAGACGACGGGGATGCCGCCCTTCGGCCCCAGCTCGCGGTAGGCGTAGGTGACGCCGCCGGCGCTGACGGTGTGGGCCGGGGCCTTCGCGTAGGAGGTGATGACGGCTTCGTTCGGGGTGTCGGTGCTGCTCATGACGGATTCTCCTTGCGTGTTCTGTGTCGCTGTGTGTTTCGTGTCGCCCGTCGCGGTTGCGGCAGGTCAGCTGTTGCCGATGACGGCCTTGCCGCGGATGCCACCCTGGGACAGGGACTGCAGCGCCTGCGGGGTCTGGTCGAAGCCGGCCACCTTTCCCACGACCGGGCGCACCGCGCCCTGGTCGATGAGGGTGGTGATCTGGCGGAGCTGGTCGCCGCTGGCGCGCATGAGCAGGAACTCGTACGTCACGCCGAGCTTCTTCGCCTGCTTGCGGATCTTGCGGCTCAGGGCGGCGACCGCCAGGCGCAGCAGCGGTTTGAGGCCGGCTTCGCGCGCGAAAGTGGGCTCCGGGGGACCGGCGATCCCGATGGCTTTGCCGCCGGGTTTGAGCACCCGCAGGGACTTCTCGAGAGTCTCCCCACCGAGGCTGTCCAGCACCAGGTCGTAGCCGGTCAGGAGCTGCTCGAAGTCCTGGGTGCGGTAATCGATCACCGTGTCCGCGCCGAGCGCGCGCACGAAGTGCTCGTTGGAAGCGCTGGCGGTCGTGGCGACGTGCGCACCGAGGTGCGCGGCGAGCTGGATCGCGATCGAACCGACCCCGCCGGCGCCGGCGTGGATGAGAACCTTCTGCCCGGGCCGCACCTTCCCGCGCTCCACCAGCGCCTGCCACGCCGTGAGCGCCACCAGCGGCAGCGAGCCGGCCTCATTCATGCTGATCGAGGCGGGCTTGAGCGCCAGGTCGCCCTCCGCGACGGCGATGCGTTCGGCGAAGGTGCCGATGCGGTCCTGGTCGGGCCGACCGTAGACCTCGTCTCCGGGCTTGAAGCCGCGAACCGCCGTCCCGACGCCGATGACAGTGCCCGCGACGTCGTTGCCCAGGATCAGCGGCAGCTTGTAGGGCAGGATCTGCTTGAACTCACCGGCGCGGATCTTCTCGTCCAGCGGGTTCAGCCCGGCGGCCTCCACCCGGACCAGTACGTCGTGCTCCCCGACGGTGGGCTCGGGGACTTCCGCCTCTTGCAGCGGCTCCTTGTACTTGGTGACGACGAACGCTCTCATGGGGCGCCACTCCTAGAATTTGTCTCATTTATCCATGTTTGCGATTTGATCGCCCAAACCCGGTGCGGCATCCGGGGTCTCGCCCCGCTCCATCAATCCGAGTACGCTCAACTATGAGTCCGCTCAGAAATATTGTCAAGGGAGGTCCCCATGGGAAGCGGTCACATGCCGATCGGGCGCCGCGAGAGGGCCAAACAGGACAAGCGCGAGCGCATCATGACCGCAGCCCGCGAGCTGTTCGTCGAACACGGCGTCGACAAGGTCACGACGCAGCAGGTCGCCCGCCGGGCCGATGTCGCGATCGGGACGCTCTACCTGTATGCGTCCACCAAGGCCGAGTTGCTGATCATGGTGCAGAACGAGAAGTTCGCCGCCGCCGTCGATTCCGGCCTCGCCGCCGCGAACACCGCCGTCGGACAGGGCGCGCTGGAGCGGGTCATCGCTCTCATCCGTCCCGTCGTGGAGTGCGTGAGGGAGCACATCGAGAACGGCCGCACATACCTGCACGAACTCGTCTTCGGCGACCCGGCCGAGCCCTACCGGCAAGCGGGCCTGGCCCTCGCCGGCCGCCTCGAGGACGGCATCACCGGCCTGCTCACCCGCGACGAGCACGTCGGCGCCGCCGACGCGGCGACGCTGGCACGGGTGATTACCGCGATCATCCACATCAGCACCACCGCCACGCTGTACCTGCACCGCAGCGACGATGCCGTCCTCGCCGACATCCGCGACCAAATCCACGCCACCCTGGCGCCCCACCACCGGACCGCATGACCGCTCACTCCAGGCGCCACCCATCAAACCCCTGGAAACGGGGCACTTCGTGAGCACGCACTACGGCGGCGTCGCCCTCGGCGCCGGAACAGCGGGTACGTCACCGCGATCCGCGCCGCGCAACTCGGCAAGACCACTCGGCTGCGGTCAGGCTTCCGGGCCCCCCGCCTCCGCCCCGTCGACGTTGCCGTGTGTCAGTGACGCAAGAATCCCCGCGCGGCAGACATCGAGGATTTCGTCCGCCAGCGGAGAACCGTCCGGGCATGCGCGCGACAACATGACCGCGCCGACCGAGTGGGCGAGCATGCCGATCACCATGGTGCGGGTCGCGCGCTGGTCCGCATCCCCCGGCGTATCACTCTGAGCCTGAAGGGCCGTCAGCAGGTTCTCGATCCCGGCTGCGAACTCTGTTCTGATGTCCGCCGGCTGGCGTGCGGCGTCGCCGCTGAGGGCCGCGATGGTGCAGCCGTCACCGCGCCCGTCGCGATGCTCCCGCGAGACGTAGCGCTCGACAAACTCGGCGGGGTCCAGGCCTTCCGCCCGTGCCGCGGTCTGCGCGAGCCCGCTTGCGGACGCTTCGGCCATCAGGTCGGCCTTGGAGCGGAAGTGCTTGTAGAACCCGCCATGCGTGAACCCGGCGGCCGCCATCAGTTCCGCCACACCGACACCGTCGTAGCCGCGCTCGCGGAACAGCCTGGCGGCTGTGGCGACGATGTGGGCACGGTTGCGCTCTGCCTGCGCCTTGGTGACCCGCACGATCGGCCGCCCCTTCCTCAATTGACGCTCTGCGGTCAAGCGTACATAGATGTCGATCGACATCTATGGTCTTGACTTTTTAAATTACGATCGTCATTCTATTGCTTACCTGTTCCAGAAAGGCCAGACCATGAGTGACACCCATGTGACCGCACCGACCCAGTACATCGAGGTCGACGGCGACCACTTCGCCTACCGACGCTGGGGCAAGCCCTCCGGCGTCCCGATCTTCCTGCTCCAGCACTTCCGCGGAGGCATGGACAACTGGGATCCGCTGCTCACCGACGGCCTGGCCGAAGGCCGTGAGGTCATCCTGTTCAACGGGCGCGGCATCGCCTCGTCTTCCGGCACGCCGCGCAACCGGATGGAGGACATGGCCGACGACATCGCCGCCGTCATCCGGGCGTTGGGACTGGAGCAGGTCGATCTGCTCGGCTTCTCACTCGGCGGCTACCAGGCGCAGGAGGTCACGCTGCGCCACCCCCAGCTGGTACGCAAGCTCCTCCTGCTCGGCACCGGCCTCCGCGGCGGGGACCCGACAAGTGACCCCCAGGTGCCTGAGTACGCCCTGAACCCGGTCCCCACCCTGGAGGACTTCCTCTTCCTGTTCTTCGGCCGCTCGGAAGCCGCGGTCGAAGCGGGCCGGGCCTTCTGGGAGCGCCGCCACCAGCGGGCCGACCAGGACACGCCGAGCTCGCCCGCAGTCGCGCACGCACAGTTCGAAGCGGTTGTCGCCTACGCAGAACCGCTGCCGGGCGAGAATCCCTACGCCTTCCTGAACGCGATCACGCAGCCGACGCTGGTCCTCAACGGCGAGAACGACGTGATGATCGCCTCGATCAACTCCTGGCACCTCGCCCAGAACATCCCCAACGCGCAACTGCTGATCTACCCCGATGCCGGGCATGGAGCGCAGTTCCAGTACCCCGAGCGCTTCCTGAAGCACGCCATTCAGTTCCTCGAGGAGTAGCACCCGTGCAGTCGCTGATGCCTGGTGTGCAATGACGGCCCGGCCCAACGGCTCCCAGGACTGCGACAAGCGCGCCTTCTCATCCATGAAGTCATGTGCGCCTCCACGGTCGCGGACACAGGACAGTCCGGCGGCCGGATCGCCGCCGGTCCCGGCCGGCCTGACCAGTTGCTCGGCAAGCCGACAGGCCTACCGGTACGGCCGGCCGAGGCAGGCAAGCCCGCGCGATGCAGGCAGGGCGCAGTGGCGCCCGGCTGTCGCGCCCGCACCCGCCGCCACGCGACCGCACCGAAGCCAAGCCTGGACGCGGCGGCAGATTCCCCGGATCGCCGGCGCGGACGCCGCTCACAGGCGCGTCGCACGCACTCGCCCCACCGGCCCCCCGGGCGGTCCGGCCACAGGTCGCGACCGGCCCGGCAGGCGCCCTGAAGGATCCATGCCCGATGCCCCGTCATGGGCCTCCGCGCATCCATCAGGCGACCTCGTTCCCTGGGTTTACTTTCTTATACTCAGCTACTAGCGTCGGGACCAGTACATCGACCCGCCCGCCGCGGTGGAATGCGGCACGGCGCCCGCCCGACAAGGAGCAGCACCATGGGAGTAAGCCAAGAGGCACACGAGTTCGCGGAGTTCCTCGCGAGTGTGAGCGCGAAGTCGTCGACACCCGGTCTCGACCTGGCTGTCATCCGCGACATCGTGGACTCGAACCACAAGGCGTCGACCGAGCCGGAAGGCGTCACGTACGCCGAGGTGGACGCGGGCGGCGTCCCCGCCTTGTGGGCCATCCCCGATGGCGCCGACCCCGACAAGGCGCTGCTCCACTTCCACTTCGGCGGATCCGTCACGGCCTCCATGCACTCCGACCGCAAGGCTGCAGGCCATATCGCGAAGGCGGCCGGCGCCCGCTCTCTCGTCGTGGACTTCCGTCTGGCGCCCGAACACCCTTACCCGGCGCAGCTCGACGACGCCGAGACGGCGTACCGCTGGCTGCTCTCGCAGGGCTACGAGCCGCGGAACATCGGCAGCACGGGCCACTCGATCGGCGGGACGCTCGCGGTGATGCTCCCGCTGCGCCTGCTCGCGAAGGGCGAGGCGACGCCGGGCGCGATCGTCAGCGTCTCACCGTGGACCGACCTCACCATCCAGAACGCGTCGGTGGACGAGAACGAGGACAACGACAAGATGCTCAGCAGGAACACCCTCGAACTCTTCCGAGGAGCCTGGCTGCAGGATCCCGCCGTGGACTTCACCGACCCCGCGATCAGCATCGCGAACGCCGATCTGACCGGCCTGCCGCCCACGACGGTCCACTACGGCGAGTACGAGACCCTCGCCGACGACGGCGCCGAACTCGGCCGCCGCCTCTCGGACTTCAAGGTCACCTCCGAGGTGCACCCGATGCCCGAAGGGCAGCACTCGTTCGTCCTGGGCGCCGGGCGCGTACCCGAGGTGGACGAGGCGATCCAGCAGATGGGTCAGTGGCTGCGCAAGCACCTCGGCACGTGAGCAGAAGCGGTACCTGACGGCGGGCCTGTCGACGGCCGGGCCGCCGCAGCACCGCCATGCCGGCGACCGGTCCGCCGGTCTCCGGCATCCTGCTCGACCATGCCCGCCGACATGCGGTACTTGTGTCCGACAGGGTTCCGCACACAGCCACACCACCGTCCCTTGATGCCACAAAGGAGTGCGCGATGGGAACGTACGAGGATGTCTTCCGCGCCAGTACCGAGGACCCGGAGAGCTTCTGGCTGAAGGCGGCGGAGGGCATCGACTGGGATGTCACCCCACGACGCGCCCTGGACTCCTCGGGCGCCCCCTTCTACCGCTGGTTCCCCGACGGTCGGCTCAACGTCTGTTTCAACGCGCTCGACCGGCACGTCGAAGCCGGCCGCGGCGAACAGGCTGCCCTCATCTATGACTCACCGGTGACCGACACCCGGCGCACCTACACCTACGTGCAGTTGAGGGACGAGGTGGCGGCGTTCGCCGGGGCACTCGCGCGGCTCGGTGTCGAGCACGGCGACCGTGTGGTGATCTACATGCCGATGGTCCCCGAGGCCGTTGTCGCGATGTTGGCCTGCGCACGTATCGGCGCGGTGCACTCGGTCGTCTTCGGAGGGTTCGCTCCGCGCGAACTCGCCCTGCGCATCGACGACGCGGCTCCGAAGGTGGTCGTCTCCGCCTCCTGCGGCATCGAGGGCAAGCGTGTCATCGCGTACAAGCCCCTCCTCGACCAGGCGATCGAACTCGCGGCCCACAAGCCGGAGAAGAGCGTGATCCTGCAACGCCCGCAGGAGACGGCCGAGTTGGGGCATGACGATCTCGACTGGTCCGATCTGGTCGCAGCCGCGCCGCCGGCCGACTGTGTTCCCGTCCCCGCCACCGACCCCCTCTACATCCTCTACACGTCCGGAACGACCGGAAAGCCCAAGGGAGTCGTACGTGACTGCGGCGGCTACGCGGTCGCCCTCCACTGGTCGATGGGGTCCGTCTACGACGTGGGCCCGGGCGAGACGATGTTCACCGGCTCCGACGTCGGCTGGGTCGTCGGGCACTCGTACATCGTCTACGCACCGTTGCTTGTCGGAGCCACGACGGTCCTGTACGAGGGGAAGCCGGTCGGCACACCGGACGCGGGCCAGTTCTGGCGCGTCGCCGCCGAGTACCAGGTCAAGACCATGTTCACGGCGCCCACCGCGTTCCGGGCCATCCGCAAGGAGGACCCGAAGGGAACACTCACCGCGGACTACGACCTGACCGGCCTGCGCCATCTCTTCCTCGCCGGCGAGCGCCTCGACCCCGAGACCTATCACTGGGCGAGCGACCTGCTGGACATCCCGGTCATCGACCACTGGTGGCAGACCGAGACCGGCTGGCCCATCGTCGCCAACCCCGTGGGCATCGAAGCGGCGCCCCTCAAACCCGGCTCCCCCACCCGCCCGCTGCCAGGGTGGGACGTCCGTGTCCTCGACCCCTCGGGCAAACCGGTGCCCACAGGCGTCGACGGCGCAATTGTCGTACGGCTCCCCCTGCCGCCCGGCGCACTGCCCACGCTCTGGCAGGACGACGACCGGTACATCGCCTCCTACCTCTCCGCCTACGACGGCTACTACCTCACCGGCGACAGCGGTCACATCGACGCCGATGGCTACGTCTTCGTCATGGGCCGCACCGACGACGTCATCAACGTCGCCGGGCACCGTCTGTCCACCGGCAGCATGGAAGAGGCCCTGGCCGCCCACCCCGACGTCGCCGAATGCGCCGTCATCGGTGTCGCCGACGCCCTCAAGGGACAGGTACCGCGCGGCTTCGTCGTCCTGAAGGCCGGCGTCGACCGCGAACCGGGCGAGATCGAGTCCGAACTCGTCCAACTCGTACGTGAACGCATCGGAGCCGTCGCCTCCCTCAAGGAGGTCGCGGTCGTGGCCGCTCTGCCCAAGACCCGTTCGGGAAAGATCCTGCGCAAGACGATGCGCGGCATCGCCGACGGGCACGACGAACCCATCCCCTCCACGGTGGACGACCCCGGCGTCGTCGAGGCCCTGCGCCCTGTTCTCCGACGCCCTGGCCAAACCGCGTGAACGGCTGACCCGCAGCCCGGTCGACGACGGGCGAGCTTCCGGACCGTGCCGTGCGGCACACCAACTCGGAGGCCCCGCAGACTGCCGACTCCTGCTTGCAACTGCCCGCACACCCACATAGTATTATGATTGTAATTCCATAGATCGCGCCGACACAGCTCGGCCGACAGGGGTCATGACGGGTCCCCATCGGGCCCCAAGCAGGACGGCCCAGCCCTCCCGCTCGGCTGATCACACCTACTGCCGGCCCCCGCCCTCAGCGATCGACTACTCATCATCTGAGGAATCACCCATGCTCAACGCCCTGTGGAACCCGACCGTCGCCGGAGAGATCTCCCTGCCGCACCGGCTCGCCATGGCCCCCCTGACCCGAAGCCGGGCCACCCTCAACGGCGTGCCGACCGAGCTC
>NZ_JBIAWI010000041.1:0-24020 GCF_042895385.1 Streptomyces sp. NPDC001401 | reverse complement strand
ATTCACGCGAACAGCCCTGTGAACAGGGAGATCAGCTGTCCGCGGAGCGGGACCCGAGGCGTCCGCCTACAAGGATCTTGCGCTGTCCGCTCTCAGTTCTTCCTTCGCACCGTGCTCCGATGACGACACCGGAGCACAGTGCGCTGCCCGCGGGGACGTGAAGGTGAGAACGGAGGTGGCGCCTTCCCAGAACGCCGCGCTCCTTCGCCGAAGTGAGCTCTCATCAGGCGGGGAGTCACTGGTCGGCGTGAATGAGTCGTCCTGGCTGCCCGCCTCCCTGTGCCGGGGACGTCGGGCGGTGATGATGCCCCAGCCCGTGGCGACGGCCCACACCACGGCCAGCAGCGCCGGCCACCACCACCCGTGTGCGGGGGGCAGAAGCAGGACGAGGGCGACAGGCAGAAGGAACATCCCCAGGCGGACGACGGGGCCGAGGAATTCGGCGGCGACGAGCCATACCTTCCACGCGACGAGCAGTGGGTCGCGGCGCCGTCGTCGCAGCATCGAACGACGCCTTTTCCCACCTCCGGGGAGCACGATTCGAGCCGCCGCCCCTGCGCGATCTTCGTACCTTCTCCAATCGGGGTGTTCGTACGGTAGCGGTGGTGGAATCTTCAGCGGCAGGTACCAGAACTCGGTATCGCGGCTTCCGCCGGCCTCCCTGAACCGCGCACGCCAGATGTCGTACACGGGGTCCTCAAGGTGACGGGCCGGGGCTGGACTCGTAAGGTCCTCGGCGCCAACCGCTATCAACAGCAGCGGGTCGAAAGCGCCCATCTCGTTGCGGACTTCGGCGAACACCCGCACCAAGTCGGCGACGCCGTCCGCCTCGCTGCCCTCTCTGAGGAGCGCCACGCAGTAGGCCCTGCGCCGGGAGGCAGGCCGTCTCCAGGGTGTGCGGCGGTAGGCGTCCCGTAGGTCCTCCAGGAACGCGTTGACCATCAGTTTGGTGACCTGAACGGGATCCTCGCGCCCAAAGAGGGGAAAGGCGAGGCGGAGCGCGAACCCCTCCACGGTTCGGGATAGGGCGGGTGCCATGTACGGCTGGCGCAGCAGCCACCGATACTCACGCCCCAGCATCCGCCAAGCACGGAGCCACACTAGGGGCAGCACATGCAGCGCCAGGAGGGTTGCCCACCACGGGAGCGTTTCGCGCAGCACCAATTCGCTGGCCGGGTCATGCGGGCGCGCCGACCTGAGCTGGAGCTCCCGATCACGAAGCCGACGGCGCACGAAATGGCGATCGTGTGTTTCTAGCCACCGGTCGGATGCGCCAAACCGCAATAGCCAGTTGACCAGACCGAACCGTCGAAATCGGACGCGCTGTCGGCGCCCACCGTAGTTGGACGAAAAATCCTGGGCCAGCTCCACCAGCGTCTGTCGGCATAGTTCGACCTGCCGCCACTGCTGGGACAGATCAGGGCGTTCCCGCTCTAGGCGACTCGACAGCTCCTCCACGTTGACGACCCCGTGGGGTACACGTCGTGGCTCGGCATTTCGAAGAACCGTGCGAATCTGTTCAGTCAGGGCGTATCGCTCTTCCATGCCTTCCCTGATCAATATCAGGATCGGCAGGCCGTTACGGCCCTGCGGCTGGCCCGGTAACTCGCCCTTCTTGGGGCGACTCACAAGAGTGCTGAGCAGCGTGAAGAGCCGGTCAGCGTGTTCGAAGACGGATTCCATGGCTCTCCGGGTGCCCAGTGTTCATGCGTGATCGATCCGTACCTTAGGCGGCCCAAGGGTGGGACTCCGGCCTGTTACCAATCCTTAGTCGGAAGAACGCGAGCAATGCTCAGTACCTGTGGATCACTCCTGACGGAAGGAGGCGTACCTTCCCGATGGATCGATCGATAGGTCATCGAGCAAGGCCGCCGTTGCCGCGTCGGTCGGGAAGGCACGCCCGTGCTTACGGTAGTCAACGAGAACGGCGCCACGCCAAGCGGCAGTTCGCTGCTGGATGAGGTTGTTCGGGAAGGCGCTCGGCGGATGCTGGCCGTCGCCGCTGGAGGCCGAAGTCAACGCGTACATAGCTGAGTTGGCCGATCAGCGCGACGACAAGGGGCGACGTCTGGTGGTCCGCAACGGCTATCACCAGCCCCGGCAGGTCACCACCGCGGCCGGCGTGGTCGAGGTGAAGGCGCCGCGGGTGAACGACAAGCGCGTCGACGAACAGACCGGTGAGCGTAAGCGGTTCTCTTCAGCGATCCTGCCGCCGTGGTGCCGCAAGTCCCCGAAGATCAGCGAGGTGCTGCCCCGCTCTACCTGCATGGCCTGTCCTCTGGCGACTTCGTACCCGCTCTGGAGCAGTTCCTCGGCTCCTCCGCCGGGCTCTCGGCGGCGACGGTCACCCGGCTGACCCAGCAGTGGCAGGCCAACCACGCCGCTTTGATGGACCGGGATTTGTCCGAGGTGGACTACGTGTACGTGTGGGCCGACGGCATCCACCTCAACGTCCGCCTGGAGGAGGCCAAGGCGTGCGTCCTGGTGCTCATCGGGGTCCGGGCCGACGGCTCCAAGGAGCTGGTCGCGCTCAAGGACGGCTACCGCGAGTCCGCCGAGTCGTGGGCTGACCTGATGCGTGACTGCGCCCGCAGGGGCATGCGAGCCCCGGTGCTCGCGGTCGGGGACGGCGCCCTGGGCTTCTGGAAGGCTCTGGCCGAGGTATTCCCCGCCACCCGCGAACAACGGTGTTGGGTTCACAAAACCGCAAATGTCCTGGACGCCATGCCGAAATCCGCGCAATCCGGCGCGAAGAAGGCCATCCAGGACATCTACAACGCCGAGGACCGCGACCACGCCGAGGCGGCGGTCAAGACATTCGCCCAGCTCTATGGCGCGAAGTTCCCCAAGGCGGTCAAGAAGATCACCGACGACCAGGACCAGTTGCTGGCGTTCTACGACTTCCCGGCCGAGCACTGGATCCACCTGCGGACCACGAATCCCATCGAGTCGACCTTCTCCACCGTCCGGCTGCGGACCAAGGTCACCCGCGGCGCCGGCTCCCGCACCGCCGCCCTGGCCATGGTCTTCAAGCTCGTCGAGTCCGCCCAGCAACGATGGCGGGCCGTGAACGCGCCCCACCTCGTCGCCCTCGTCCGCGCCGGAGCCCGCTTCGAACGCGGCCAGCTCGTCGAACGCCCCGAGGCGGCCGCGGCGTGAGCACCCTCAAGGCCCAGGCCATCAGCACCAGAAGGCTGGACCTGCTGCCGCTGCACGTCGAGCACACCGAGGAGATGGCCGCAGTGCTGTCCGATCCGGCCCTGCACACCTTCATCGGCGGCACTCCGGACACCCCGCAAGCCCTGCGCTCGCGCTACCAGCGCATGACCGCAGGCTCTCCCGATCCGGCCGTGTCCTGGCTGAACTGGGTGATCCGGCTCCGTGGCGAGGCCTGCCTGACGGGCACCGTCCAGGCGACGGTCAGCCCCTCCTGCCACGGACTCACCGCCGAGATCGCCTGGGTGGTGGGGACCCCGTGGCAGGGAAGAGGCATCGCCAGCGAAGCAGCCCGAGGGCTCGCCGACTGGCTCAGCCGGCAGCCGGTGCACACCGTCATCGCCCACGTCCACCCCGAACATCGGGCATCCGCTGCCGTCGCCACTGCCGCTGGGCTCACACCCACCAACGAATGGCACGAAGGCGAGATCCGATGGCACCGGAACATCAGGGGATAACTTCAACGATCCACAGGTCTTGACTATTACTCCCGCCAGGTATCGGCGTCGAGCTCTGCTACCCGCAGTGCGAGAGCCCCGATAGCTGGCGTGTGTAGGTCGACACTCGCTCCCCACACGTCGACGTAGTTGCGCAGCAGGGTGGTGAGGGATTCGATCTTGTCTGCGGTGGGGGCTCCGCTCAAGCCGTGAGCCATCGCCGACTGCCAGCGATGAGCAGCCCGCTGCATGTCGCTCAGAGTCAGCTGAACCTGCGCCCAGGCTGTGTCCGCCGTCTCGTGATCTCGCGCGAGTGCCGCACTGCAGAACTCCTCAACATGCTTGGCGATCAACGCGGGCCCAAGGAGAGCTGATGTCGACGTGTCTCGCTGCGCCTGCTCTTGAGCTACGACAAAGCGATGCAACTCTGCGGCTGGCTGAGTGAGTTGGTACCGCTCACGGTTCGGGAGGAAGTCCGTCTCAAGCTCGGCACGGTCTTGCCAGCTCTCGACAGTCCCCCACTTGAACAACTGCACCATCTTCTGGTCGAGTTCAAGGGCGTCCTCTCGAAGCAGATCCTCCCGCAACCCCATATCCATACCGCTCAGCCACATGCTCACGCAGCAGCCGCGGCAGATCCACCCGAGCGACTCCCGTGAGGGATCGCCCCGCAAGGGCCCACGCATCAACCTCCGTTGCTGATCGAGCATGCCCACCGCGCTTCCGCGGCAACGCATTCGTGCGAACGTTCGGATTTCCGCTGTTTGCCGCTCGCTCATCCACCGGTGTTTCCTCCCCCCGCAGCACCTCATTGCGCTACCCAAGGACCGTAGCTTCGGGCACTGACAATCCATCGGCCGTTGCCCCTTACTGCCGATCAAGAAACGTTCCCAGAGAACACTGTTGCGAGACGTGACGCGGGTGATTTGACAACCACGGGACTGTCCAGCCGACTGGCGTAGCCCCTTGCTTGGCTCGCCTAGGCTCGAGGATGGGCGTGGGGCTGGAGCAACATGCCCACCGCTTTTCGCATACCGGCCTCACTCGCGGACCTGGCCGTCCCGGTCGATGAGCTGGTCCCGTACCACCGGAACCCGCGTACCGGGGACCTGGACTCGATCACCGAGTCGTTGTCCATCAACGGCCAGTACCGGCCGATTGTCGTCAACCGCGGCACCCTGACCGGGCGGCCGGGAGAGATCCTCGCCGGCAACCACACGTTCAAGGCAGCCAAGCAGCTCGGCTGGGACAAGATCGCTGTCACCTGGCTCGATGTGGACGAAGATGCAGCGGCGAAGATCGTCATCGTGGACAACCGCACCAACGATCTCGCCGGGTACGACTCGGTGCTCCTGGCGGACATCCTCACCGAGCTCCCCGATCTCCAGGGCACCGGCTACGACCAGGACCAGCTCGACCACCTCCTGGACGAGACCGCGCTCCCGGCCCCCATCGAGCTGCCCACCGATGGCGCGGACACCGGAGCTGCGGCGACGGTGGACTACCTGCAGTGGGGGTACATGCAGTGGTCTTCCACCCGCGTCCGCATCACGCAGGCCGAGGTTGAACTACTCGACGCGCTGTACAAGCAGTTCGTCGGCGATCACGACTCCGACCTCGGGTTCGGCTGGCACGTCCTCAACGAGGAGCATCGCGCCGAAGAGGGAGCGGCCGCGTGAACCCGCTCGATGTGCGGTTCGACCCCTCTTATCCGCTGTCCAAGTTGCGGCCCGCGGACTACAACCCGCGTCGTCTGTCCGAGGACTCGTTCGTCCGGCTGCAGGGCTCGCTACGCCGCCACGGTGTAGTGAAGCCGGTCATCCTGAATGCTGACGGAACGCTCGTCGCCGGTCACCAGAGGACCAAGTGCTTGAAGGCGATCGGCGTGACGACGACGCCGGCGATGATCCTGCCGCAGAAGGTGCGACTTCAGGACGAGATCAAGTTCAACCTCCTCCACAACCGGGTCGAGACCGAGTCGTCCGTGGTCTACGCGGAGCCTGGGCCAATCGGCCAGTGGTGCTGGATTCCATGGCAGACCATCGAAGTTGAGGAGTCGAAAAACCTGCCGTTCCAGCAGGCGATCGGCTTCATGACCGCCGCCCACGGCCCCTGGGGCTCGGTGGTCATCGACGACCAGGGCCGCATCGTACTGAACGCCGAGTACGCGGCAGTCGCGAAGGCTCAACGCTTCGACATCCTCGCCTGGACCTGCGCCTCCCTCGATGCCGGACAGCTCGTTGAGGACCTCACCGGCGAGTACGGCGTCTACGACTGGACCGGCCTCGAAGACCAGGCACCGGTGTGGAACCAGCACATCGTGCAACCCAACCGGCTGCGAGAGCACTCCTCGAAGGCCAAGGCTGACAAGGTCCGCTACAAGTCCGAAGTGTGGGAGCGCCTCGTCCTGCCGTGGCTGACCACCTCCCACCGGGTGGTGGACTTCGGCGCCGGGCACGGCGACTACGCCCGGCATCTCCGCGGCAAGGGCTACAAGATCCACGACTACGAGCCCTATCGCACCCTGAAGGGCAAGTACGCCGTCGACATCCGCACGATCGCCGGCCAGATCCGCACGATCGAACGCGAGTTGAGGGAGAACGGCCTCTACGAGGTGGTGGTCCTCGACTCCGTCATCAACGCCACCACATCCCTCGACTACCAGCACTGGGTGCTCACCACCGTCAACGCGCTCTGCGCGGCGGACGGGCAAGTCTGCATCGGCACACGCAACTTGGAGCGGGAGCTGGCGTACGAGAACTCCGAGCACTCCATCAGCCGCGACTCCACCCGCCTGTCATTCCTCGACAGCGAGAACGTCGACATGCGGTTCGTGCGCGGCAAGTGGCAGCGGATTCGCTACCACACGCCCGAATCTCTCCTTGGTCTGCTGTCTCGGTACTTCGAGGACGTGCAGATCAGTGACACCACCAGGGCCACGGTCAAGGCCGTCTGCAAGCGCCCACGAGCCCTGCCGATCGAGGAATACCGACAGGCATTTTCGGAGGAATTCAATATGCCCTACCCCAACGAATTTCGACACAACAAACACGGCGGAATTCTGGATATTTTGATAGAATTGATCGAGGATAGGAATTCCAAGTTGGAGGGGTAGAGGAATGCATTTGAAGGCGGACTCAGACAGAGTCCGCATAGACATCGAAGCAAGGGCCAGCTACCGCATCATGTGGCTGGCCGGCATCCGTGAACTCGACCTGACACAGCACTGCCTGAAGACGTTCGGAGAATCCGACCGACCGCACATCAACACTCATCAACGCCGGCAGACACTTCACCTACCTGCGGCGAATCCGCCAGTCGCCTGGTACCTGTGTGCGCTACCGATCCCCTGGGACTGGTCCCGCAATGCGCATTTGGCGTTCGAGCACGCGCCCGGCGAGACCTGGGAGGGGAACGCCCTCGTTCCTGGCCTCGGCGTCCGGCTGGCCAATGCTCGCCCCATCCTCGGTTGGGGCGAGCACTCCGTTCCCCTCGACGCAGCCAAGAGGAACTCCCGGCTGTACCGGACCTGCAGGAACTGGCAGTTCGCCTGGTGGCTGCGCCTCAACCGCGACGTACCAGACGCGCCACCACTGCCCGGAGGTGATGCAGACGAGAACGGCCCGGAGCAACTGACGCTCGCCTGACCGGCCGATCGGTGGACTCGATGGCCGACCCTCGTGGACCGCCTACCGAGTCCACCGTGCAGGCCTCCGTCTCCGACAGGGCAAGTGGGGGCAGGGCCGGCGGTCTGTGAGGGATGCGGGCTGTTGTGGAACCCTCGCACATCCCTGACTTTCGGGGTGCTGGCTGTGCCAGTGCGCGCACAACTTCTGCCAATGCCACCGGGCCTTGGTGAAGGAGGCCCAGCGCCGGTCGGGGAGGTTATCGCCGAGATCCTTGAGGGCGATCCGGACAGCCAGATCGACCCAACGAGGTGAGTACCTCTCACCGATCAGTTCGCGGAGCGCATCCTCATCGGCAGGTTCATCGGTAACCCAGCCCGTCGCTCGCAGTTCAGACAGCTTGAGGGGCCGGCTCAGCAGAATCGGCACAACATCGCGCACGAAGGCTCGGCACTTCTCCTCGTAGCCAGGGAGCGGCGTTCCAGGCGAGTCGTCGGCTCGGCGAAGCTCCAGCAGATACTCCAGCGCGCCGGGGGTGCGGTGGGCAAACGTCAAGGCTCGCGGGCCTGGGGAGTTGACGCCGTCATCGGGCTCTAGAGTGGCGAAAATAGTCAGATGCGGCGGCGTTTTGGCAGGGTTCTGGAGACGTTCCAGAACCCTCTCGACTTCCTCATCGTCGATGAGCGGCCCTGTCTTGATCCACTCGGTGTCACGACTGAGAGGCTTGAGACTAATCTCAGTCCAGTAGACGTATCGCTGAGTCAGCTGGGCTTGGAGAATGGCTAGCCGACGGAGGTATTCGCCCTCCGTCATCCCGAGATACGGGAAATCGCTGGCAAACCGACTCAGATCGACGGTACCGCTCTGAGCGTACGCACGGTGCAGGTCCCCGGCCAGGCTCTGGAAGACGCGCCGGAGCATACGCAGAGCTGCCTCCAGGGAGCCGAGACGTCCGTTGCACTGTTGGCACAGCGCGCCGCGCACAAGGTCCGTTTCGTGATCACGGTCGATGGAGCGGGCGATATGCCCGCAGATCGCACACTGGGGATGGCTGGCGAATAGGACGCCTTTGCTGACGACGACATCTCGCTGTATCGCAACACCACTCGGCGCCTCCGAAGCCTGGTTGCTTGCCCATGAGTTGATGTCTCTCGCGGGATCGTCGGACTGCCCCGCCATGACAGAGATTTAGCAGGGGCCACTGACATATGGCGTCACTGTCGAGGTGCCCGCCGAGCTGCTGGTGCAGGGCATCAGTAGCGTGGGGCGCATAGGGCGAAGCTCGGCCTCACCTGGTGACGCGTCCGGCGGGAGCGGGTTCTCCGTCGTGCCCGCCGCATCACCCCTGTACAGCCGGTAGGTTGGCCAGCTCACGTCATCGTGTTGGTGCTGAGGATCGGGGGACTCATGGTGGCGGAGATCGGCGTGAAGCATCATGAATGGTGGATCGAAGACCGGGAATACGCCCGGCAGGAGGAACGTCGGGGCCGCCGATTCGCGTTCACGCACCTTGACCCAATCCGCACCGCCTTGGTGGTTATCGACATGGTGCCCTTCTTCGTCTCGCAGAACCCGTACTGCCGAGGCATCGTGCCGAACATCAGCCGCCTCGCGGACAGCCTTCGAGCGGCTGGCGGCACGGTCGCCTGGGTCCTGCCGGCGGTGGTTGAGCGTACGGCGGTGGGTGACGAGTTCTTCGGCCCGCAGATCGCCGAACTCTTCCGCACCTGTGGTGGCACCGGGCCTCTTGCCGACCGTCTCTGGCAAGACTTCCTGGTCCACCGCGACGACTTGTTGGTGGAGAAGTCCGCGCCCAGCGCGTTCTTCCCTGGCCGCTGCCGCCTTCCTGAGCTGTTGGAGCAGCGCGACGTGGATACGGTCCTGATCACCGGCACTGTCACCAACGTGTGCTGCGAGTCGTCGGCCCGTGATGCCAGCACCCTCGGCTTCCGGGTCATCATGGTGGCCGACGCGAACGCGGCAGGTCGCGATCAGGATCACAACGCCACGCTCCACACCGTCTACAGAACGTTCGGCGACGTGCGTCCGACCCTGGATGTGCTCGACTTGATCAAGGGGTGAAAGCCCCTGGAAGGTCTGCTGTCGTCCCCGGCTCGGGCGGCGTGCGGCCGGGTAGTGCGCTTTGGAGCGCCACCGCCGCCCCTGTCGCTACGGGTGGCCGCTGTCCCGGATCGTAATTTCGTGAACGCGCAGGTCGCCGCGGTTCGCGGCTGAGTCAGGGATCATGGACAGTAGGCGCGGGGCCCTGGGAGTTGTTTCATGGGCCGCCCCAACCGGGCCACCCGGGCTGCCATTACCCAGCGCCGTGCTGATGCGATCGACCTGAAGCTCGCTGGCGTCGACTGGTTGACCATCGGCCGCAAGCTGGCCGCTGACCCAGCGATCAACTCTGACGGTGTCGCCTACCCGCAGGGCTACGGCATCGACAAGTACAAACGCAGGCTGGAGCCTCCCACTGACAAGCGGCTGATCGAGCTGGCCTGCAAGGACGTCTCCAAGGCCCTCGTCGAGCGCACCACTGCCTTGGATGCCAATTCCGATGAGCTGCGTCAGCTCATGGTGGAGCGACTCGAGCGACTGTTCTTTGGCGTCTACCGGGCCGCAATCCGTAACGGCGACTATCAGGCCGTCGACCGGGCGGTTCGGATCATCGAGCGCAGCAGCCGCCTCCTGGGCCTGGACCGCCCCGTGCGTACAGAGCTGTCGGGGCCGGACGGTGGAGCAGTTCAGGTCGAGACCGCGGGCCTGGACGAACTGGAGAGGCTGATCAACCTCGCCGGTGGCGAGGGTGGCGAGGCCTGACGAGGCTGCGGTACTCCAGGTCTACCGGGTGCTCCCCGCACAGCGCCGCCGTGAGATAGCCGCAGCCTCCACCCCCGAACTGCGCGCCCGGCTCGTGCGGATCGAGCGCGAGCTGGCGATGGACCGCTCCCCCGGCGCGATGGCCTCCGTGCTCACCGACGGCCGGGAAATGCAGGCCCCGCATCTGGGGCTGATCGACGCTGCCTTCGAACAGGTCGCGGCCGGGAAGCCGACCCGGCTGCTACTAACCATGCCGCCTCGGCATGGCAAGAGTCGCCGCGCTGCCCGCTGGGCGCCGCTCTGGTACTTGAGGCGGCGCCCGGAGCACCGGGTGATGATCGCCTCGTACTCCTCCGACCTCGCCGACGATCACGGCCGTTGGATCCGCGACGCGATCCTCACCTACGGCCCGCAGCTCGGCGTCAGCCTGCGGCCCGGCTCCAGCGCGGCAAACCGTTTCGACCTGGCCGGCACCGAGGGCGGCGCCGTCATGGCCGGTGTCGGCGGTGGCCTCACCGGCAAGGGCGCCCACCTGGCCGTGGTGGACGACCCGATCAAGGACGCCGCCGAAGCCTCCTCACCAACGATGCGCAAGCGGCTGTGGGAGTGGTGGCAGGCCGTACTGCTGACCCGCATCGAGCCCGGTGGCTCGGTCATCCTCATCCAGACCCGCTGGGACGAGGACGACCTCGCGGGCCGAGTCCTGGCAGACGAAGGCGACCGCTGGACGGTCATCGACCTCCCCGCCCTCGCACTGTCCCAGGATGATGCGCTGGGCCGTCCCGTCGGCACCGCGTTGTGGCCAGAGCGGTACGACACCGATGCGCTCGCCGAGATCCGCCGCTCCGTGGGCGAACGCGTCTGGTGGAGCCTCTACATGCAGCAGCCCCGCCCGCAGGACGGCGGCGTATGGCAGTGGCCATGGATCACCAACAACCGCATCAACGCCGCCCAGTTCCGCGGCATCGACCTCGCACGGATCGTCGTCGCTGTCGACCCGGCGGGCGGAGAGTCCGCTGTCGGCGACGAGACCGGCATCGTCGCAGCGGCACGCGACCGCCACGGGCATCTCTACGTTCTTGACGACCGCTCGGGCAATCGCGGCGCCGACGCGTGGGGACGAGAGGCCTGCCTGCTGGCGATCGAACTGCGCGCGGACGCCATCGTGGTGGAGGCAAACTACGGCGGCGACATGAGCCGCCAGATCCTCCGCCAGGCTTGGCAGGAGCTCCAGCGCGAGCAGCGCACCGAGAGCATGTTGATGCCTGCCGTGCTGCCCGTGACGGCCAAGCACGGCAAACGGCTTCGCGCTGAGCCGATTGCCCAGCTGTACGAGCAGGGCCGCGTCCACCACATCGGAGAATGGCCCGCATTGGAACAGCAGATGGTGACCTGGGTCGCTGGCATGGACAGCCCGGACCGGATGGACGCAGCGGTGCATGCGCTAACGCAGCTCGCCGATCCGCAGCAGTGCGGGACGAGCACGTCTACTTACCAGGACAGCCGTCTGTCGGGGCGGCGGTGATCGGCTACTCCCGCTTCGCAGCGTGAGCTTCGATGTAGAAGGTCGCGGCAGTGACGGCTGCGGACACCGCCAGTCGCGCTGTCGCAACATCCAGCGTGGGGCGCTGGCTCAGGCCGTGACCGGTTCCGAACCCGGCGTTCCGCAGCTCTGCGATGCTGATCACAAGATTCGTGAGAGCACCAAGCGTCTTGCGGCGCTGTGCGGCTCCCGGTTCGCTTCCCCGCACCCCCGCCGGGTCGAGGCCCAGAACAAGGTTGGCCTCCTTCAACAGTTGGGGGATGCCCCTCTTCGTCTCCGGTCCATTGCCGTGAAGGCCCAGCACTGCCTTCAGGACGGTCTCCAGCAATTCCTTGGCTGATCCGATCGCTTGGGCTGGGTCCTCTCGAATGCCACGCCGGATGCGGGCGGCGTGTTCGTCAACGTCTACAAGGCCCAGTTGCTTGGCTGCCGCCTGCAGCTCGTCCACACCGACGTCGGCCACTTGACTGCCGTAGATGTCGCTGAAGAGAGCGGGCTCGTGCTGGACCAGCCAGTCCGGGAGCCCGAGCATTCGTTCGGCGACAGCGAAGTGCGCTTCATGGATGGACCTGGTCGAGATCCGGCGAGGACCGGCCCCGATGTGCTGGCCGGACGGCCGGAGGATTGCTTCGACCATGTCCAGCACGTGACCGGAGTAGTCGTCGTCGTTCCAATCCAGACTGCGGAGGAGTCTGTCGTGCTCCCGGATTCGGTCGGCGTACCCCGTCTCATAGCCGAGGGTTAGCCAATCCCCGCGGTCGAACTTGGCCTGAATGGCCTTCGCTACCGCGAGCACGACCTTCTCCGGCTTCACATCCCGCTGCATTGTCTCTCCCCAGCCGATCCCATGACTCACCGTATCGGCGAGCGGGCTGCGCACACCCGTGCTTATCCAGCGTCCTCCCACACCTTCGGGGCGGTCACAGTCGGGGAGCGCAAGACGAGGCAGAGCGATCTTGCCGGGCCAGCCTCCCAGCATCTGGCTCACCTACGCTGTAGATGGCGCGGGGCCGACGTTACGGACCTGTCCCGTGGGCCTGCGCACTTTCCTGACCGACGCCTGGTCGTGGCTCAACTACAAGCCGGTAATGGCCGGCACTCACGATGGGCGCCCGCACCGGACCCTTTCACCCGCGCTGCAGGCAACCTGGCTCCCCGATGACGCGGTGCGCCGCCTGGCGGCTTACAAGCTCCTGGCGGCCTACGACTCCAACCAGGCGGGCGAACTCGCCACCCTGGCAGGCAACGAGACCGCAGCCGAGCGCAGGGAGTACGGGGACCCGGCAACCTTCGTAGACACTGCCCTCGCCCATCTGCTGGGGAAGTCGCAGCAGATCGTCGTGCCGGGGGCCGAGCACGCTGGCGACGACGACGCGACCCCCGAATCAGCGGCTGCTGCCGAGGTACAGCAGCGACTGCGGGAGTGGGCGGAGGCTGAGCTGCTGCCGTTGCGGATGCAGGCCGCCGAGCGGAAGGCCGTGCTGCTCGGCGACGGGCTGTACCTGCTGGCCTGGGACCCTGAGAAACGCCGTGTTCGGCTCAAGACCTACGACCCGGGGTTCTACTTTCCCGTCCTCGAGGACGATGCCGACCCAGGAGACTATCCCCGCCGTATCCATCTGGGCTGGGAGATACCCGAGGACCCCAAGCGCGCGCTGAAGCCGAGGGTCCGCAGGATCACATACGAACTGGGACCCGTAGCCCCAGCTACCCGCAGCAGCACCGACGGGAACGGACAGGCGAGGCGGCATCCGATCGTGGGCGACACCGGCGGCCACATGCTCGATGTCGGCGACCGGTACGTGCCGGAGTCGGACCACATCGAGCGCACCTACCCGTGGGCGCCCGACCGGCCGTCGAACGTCACCTGCTATCTCACCGACGCCGAATGGTTCCTCGACGACCTGCGCCACGGGCAGAGCCTTGACGATCTGCCACTGGACAAGGCGCACTTCCGGACTCGCCCTGACGGCGAAGTCCTGCATCGCCTCGATCTGCAGCTCGACTTCATCCCGATCGTCCACATCAGCAACACCGTCGCCGACGGTGAGCACTTCGGACAGTCCACCCTGGCAAAGGTCATGCAGGCCCTGGACGAGCTGGCCGAGACCGACACCGACTCCGCCCGCGCCTCCGCGACTACAGGTGCGCCCATCATCGGCCTTGCCGGGGCACGTGCCGAAGTCGACCGCGTCACCGGCCGCCCCAAGCCCCTGACAGTCGAGCCCGGCACGATCTTCCAACTCGCCGACGGCGGACGGATGGACGTCCTCGATACCTCAGGACAACTCTCGGAGCTACGGGCCAGGGTCGAGGAAATCCGCGACCGGGCCGCCGTCAACGCCCGCCTGCCCGCCGTGAGTCTGGGCACCGTCGACCCCTCCGACGTGCCGAGCGGCTACGCGCTCCAGCTTTCACTCGGGCCGTTGGATTCCCTGGTGGACTCCATGCGTCTGGCCCGCGCCCACAAGTACGCGCTGCTGCTGAAGATGGTGCAGCGCATCCACCAGGCCGGCCGAGCCGAAGGCTGGCCCACGGGCCAACCGCTGGCCGCACGCATCGTGTTCGGCCCACACACCCCGACCGACCGAACAGCGATCCTCGATGAGGTCGTCAAGGGCGTGTCCGCCGGAGTGCTCTCATTGGAGACCGGGATCCGCATGCTGCAGGACGCCGGATACCCGATCGAGGATGCGCGGGAGGAAGTCAGCCGGATCACTGCTCGGCAGGAAGCCCCGGTGCCGGTGCGTCATCAGGCGGCAGCTTCATCTTCCTCATCCCTTCCCGCTGCTGATCAACGGGCTGACGAAGATGCCCTTCTTCGACGGTGACGAGGTTCCCTCCGCCGACCTGGACCTTGTAGGTGCCTTCACCGCCGGGCAGGCCCTCGATGCGCGTCACGTAGAAGCACCAGCCCGCGAAGTCGCCGTACGAGCTGGGCAGTACCTCGCCGGTGCTGGACTCGACGCCGGAGGCCAACTTGCCCTTGCCGGAGGCGTCGTAGACGACCACGGCTTCCCCCGCAAGATTGGGAGTGCATTCGCCGCTCTCACCCGTGGACCCGGGGTCCGTCACAGGTGACGCACCAGCAACCAAGGCGGTGAAGGGGCTGCGGTCCACCCACGGCTCCCATGCCCACAGGGAGACTCCCGCAGCGACGACCACTGCGGCCGTGACACCCCATATCGCCGCACGGCGCTTCTTGAGCGGCTCGGGGCCCTTCGCCAGGGACACAGCGGGAGATGTCAGGTTAGATCCTGGAACATTAGACATGAGTTGATCATCTCAGATTTGCGCAGGCCGACAGCCAACGCAGCAGTGTGCCCGCGTGGTTGGCCTACGAGATCCGAGTGGCCAGTGCCGTGCAGCGGATGTGTTCTTGGCATCCGTAGACTCGGTCACGGCGCGGGGCCGTCGTGGGAGTAGCACCACTTGATGACCCGCAGCCTGCCCGCTCCGCGTACCGTGCTCGGCTACCGCCAGGACGGTAGCCCGATCTTTCCGGTTCTCGGCGCCTCCTCCGACGATCCGTCGAACGACGAGGTCACCGTCAGCATCAGCCAGAAGCAGCTCAATACGCTGATGGCCCGGGAGAAGGATCAGGGCGGCCGGGCTGCGGTGCGCGGCCTGATCGAAAAGCTCGGCTTCTCCAATACCAGCGCGCTTGAGGAGTACCTCGCCGGTGTCCGGCAGGCCGAGCAGGAGCAGTTGTCCGAGGCGGAGCGCCGCGAGCAGGCGGTGATCGAACGAGAGAAGGCTGCTGTCGCTCGCGAAGCTGCGGCCCTTGTCCGTGAGCGTGACGCTGCCCGACGAGTTGCCCTCGCCGGCGTTGGGGCGACTGGTGCCGACCTGGACGACGCCGTGGCGCTTCTGCGCGTCCCGGACGACGCGGACGGCGACGCCCTCAGCGAGGCGGTACAGGAGTTGAAGACTCGCCGCCCCGAGCTGTTCGCCAGCGTCCCGACAGGCGCCCAGCAGCTGCCTGCAGCTCCTGGCGGCGCGCCTGCCTCGGTCCCGCCGCCGCGCCCCGGCGGTGTCGACCACAAGCCCGGTTCGGCCGGTCTGGAGATGGCCCGCCGTCGCGGCATCCTCTCTGCCTCCGAGTAACAACCGACTGGCCCTGGTTCGGGTCTTCTTGGGGACCACGCCCCCTGCCTTCTTCCTCGTGGACCGCGCCACAACCGGTGAGTGCGCGACCGCACCAGTACCACCAGGAGAAGCGGCGTTGATCCAGCCGTACACCACCTCCGTCACGGTGACCGCTGACCGGGACTGGCTCGCCTCCCGACACGGCACCGACTCCACGGAAACCGTCACCCTCGATCTGTCGAAGTTCGCCAAGGCCACTCACTACGTCGAGCCGTCAGCGGGCCAGCCGCACGGCTATGTACGCTCCGGCGTCCCGATCGGCCGCATCACCGCCTCCGGTCTCTACGGTCCGTACGACCCGGCGGCCAAGGACGGCCGAGAGGTCCTCGCCGGTCTCGTCTACGCCGAAGCGGCGTTCACGCCCGGCACCACCAAGGTCCCCGCGGCGCTGTTCTGGCACGGCACGGTGAAGACCTCCAAGATCCCCGGCAGCATCGATCCCGCGAAGATCGCCTTTAACCCGTCGGGGGCGCAGATCCGCTTCCTCGGGGCGGTGAGCGCATGAGCGTCGCCGACCTCCTCAAGGGCGTCTCCGTCGCCGACCTGACGGTCTACGCCCGGTCCATCCCGACCCCTGCGGACTACCTCCTCACCCAGACCGTCTTTGGCGAATCGCAGGTGAAGGACGTCAAGTGGCGGGTGCGACAGTCCAAGCGTCGCGTCAACACCGCCTCCTACCGCGCCTATGACGCGTCCGTGCCGTTCGCGAAGCGGCAGGCCGAGTCCACACAGACCGAAGGCACCCTCCCGGCACTAGGCCAGAAACTCCTGATCGGCGAGATGGAGCAGCTGCTCCTCGACGCTTCCCGCGGCGCAGACGATGACCGCCTGGTGGAGCTGCTGTACGACGATGTGGAACGGCATGTCGAGGCGATCCGCTCCCGCCTGGAGCTCGCCGCCGGCGAAGTGCTGCTGGACGGCAAGTTCAGCCTGGCCGGCGAGAACGGGCTGACCGTCGAGGTCGACTACGGCGTACCACAGGCCAACATGCCGACCGCCCCGAAGCCGTGGAGCGCCCCGGACGCGGATCCGATCGCGGATGAGCTGCGGTGGATCGACTACCTCGACTCGATCGGCGCACCCGCGCCGGAGATGGTGCTCACCTCTCGTAAGGCGTGGTCGCACCTGGCCAGCAACCAGTCCTACCGGGCGGCCTACTACGGCACCCCAGCCGGCAGTCAGACGCCGACCGCGACACTCAACCCGGAACAGATCAACTCCGTGCGCGGCACCTACGGCCTGCCGCCGATCACGTTCTACAAGGCTCAGGTGTGGCAGGACGACGTATCGAAGCGCGTCCTACCGGACGACCGGTGGATCATGCTGCCGCCTGACCGGGCGAAGTGGGGCCAGACCCAGTACGGCACCACCACCGAGTCCCTGGCCCTCTCGCGCGGCACGAATCCGCAGATCGAGCGCGAGGACGCCCCGGGCATCATCATCACCCGTGACGTCGAGGACGACCCGGTGCAGATCTGGACCAAGGGCGCCGCGGCAGCGATGCCCGTCCTGTACGCGCCGGACTGCCACATCACGGCGACCGTCCTGTGAGCTCCGCCGCCCACTCTCTGGGAGTGCTGACTACGGCAGTGCACGTGCTCGATCCTCTCGAGCACATCCCACTGGTGCTGCTCGCCGGCGACCCGATCACGGATCCTGCTATCGCCGAGCAGATCACCAACCCCCGCTGCTGGAAGGGCAATCAGGTGCCCACCACGGAGACGGCCGCCCCCAAGACTGCCCGGAAATGGAAGCCCGCCCAGGGCTAACCAAAGCTCGGTGGGGAGGAGCAATGCTCCTCCCCACCGATCTTCTACTGCCCAGGAGGCCTCGTGACCAGCGATGTACTGCGCTGGCTCCAAGCCCAGCTCGGCCCCGACACCAACCCCACTGACCTCGCTCAACGGTACGAACGTCTTCACTCGGCCCGAGCAGTCGCTCTCGAAGTACTGCACGAGCGCATCGCCGCTCTCGTCGCTGAACCACTGAAGGTCACCGTCAACGGCGTCGCGACAATCGACAACTCGGCCAACGTCGCCGCGCTCGAGAGACAAGCCGCCCAACTCAGCGCCGCAACTCCTCCCGACGACCCGTCCCTGCCGGACCAAAACATGCTCACGACCGTGCAGTTGAGCTCTCGACCCCGCCGGTAGAGCCGTCGGACAGCTTGATCGAGCAAAGGCGAAATAGAATGGGTGCGGCTCTCCTGGAGGGACGGAGATCGCCGCCTCCCGCGATGACCTCGGCCGCGCCCGCCACGCTGCCTATACAAGGACCGATTTTGCTGACCACAGCGGCGCCGGCGGCCGGAACCATGCAGGTGAGACGGCTACTTGACGGTTACGGACCGTGGTCCCTCAAGAAAGTCGTACCCGAACTAGCCTGAGCCCAGCGCATTTCTCTCTGGCACCTGTGCGAGGGCTAGCGAACTATCAGTCAGCCAGAGGAGTATGGGGTAGAAAATTCCGACCGAACCGGGCAGAACGATGAGCGATGACTTCTGGCAAGACTTCAATGAGAAGGTAACCAAGCGGTCCGAGGAAAACCAGCAGCGTAGAGAGCAAGCTGAGGAACAAGAGGCGCGCGCACGCGCCGCCCAGCGGGCCAAGGAGAATTCTGAGATAATGCGTGCCCATAGGGCTGATGTGGCGCGATGGCAGGCTAAGTACAAGTGCAGCTCATGTGGAATGCCAGCCACGGCACAGCCTGAGATTGAGACTGATCGCGGATCGTACGAGGATGGTCGCTGGGTTCCGGACGCTGAAGAACCTGCAAGGGTCCTCTGGGACAAGATTCCCGAAGACATGATTCTGTGTCAGTACGGGACAATCAGGGATCACTATGCGCACAAAAATCACAGTGGCCAGGGGTACTGCCGCAAGCACGCGGAGAAGATACTGCGCAAGTACTTCTGACAGGTGAGCGTTGCGCGACAGGTGAAGGCCGGCTATGGATTCGCAGGGCGCTAAGGAGTCCCTCAACGGCGCTCGCGCATCAATGAACGAACCCCCCTCACCTCCGCCGATAGGTGTAGATCGTGCGTTGGTCGTCGCATCACCGGGGCGTGGCAGGCGCGGCCGAGGTCATCGCGGGAGGCGGCGATCTCCGTCCCTCCAGGAGAGCCGCACCCAAATAGAATCACGGAATTCGCTTTCACCGTAGGCGAGCGTTAGCAAGACCTCACCATTCCTCATCCTCGAAGTGCTCCGACAGTCAGGCGAGATCATCGAGTGTTATGCACTGACGACTGCCAGGACTTTCCGGGGCACCTATCGTCGTCCGCCACTTTCGTCGATCAGCATCGAGCTGGGGAACAAGAGCAGATCTGTCCGACTCGATGCTGGGTTATGACCCCGATGGTGGAGAGGGAGCGAGCCGCCAAGCTCTCGGCCCGCACCAAAGCCGCACGGGGACGAAACGCATACGGCGCGCTAGACATCGGCGTCAGTGCCCCCGCTACGGTGGCCCTCATGACCGATGACATACAGCGCCTGCACGCTGCCTGGGCACGTATCGAGGGGTGGTTGCGTGAGCATGCTCCCGCATCCGCTGCCAGCCTGCGTTCCCCGGCCACGGAGAAGCAGATCGCGACGGTGGAGAACGCCATCGGGTACCGGTTCCCGCCGACGCTGCGTGCCTGGTATCAGCTGCACGACGGCGTTGAAGACGTCGTGGAGGGCGGTGCCGGCAACGATTTCCTGCCGGAACAGAACGGCTGGCTGCCGCTCGACATCGTCCATGAGCAGTACCGGTTGCGCACCGAAGGCGGATATCACGGCCCCGGTGCGATCCCCTTCTGCTACCGCACCGGTGATGGCTGGTGGGGCTACTACGTCGAGGCGCGTGAGAGTGAACCGTCGTACGGAAATCTCGGGGCGTGGTCGGCGGACTCGGCCAACGAGCCCTACCCCTACGGAACGAACGGCTGGCCACTTACCGACTGGCTCGACGAGATCGCTTCCGCGATCGAAGAGCGCCGGTGCCTGCGCCATCCGGACGGCACCGAGGACACCGATAAGCATCCTGCCCTGTCGGATGGCGGGTTGATCTGGGTCGATCCCGATGACCTGCCGGATGACGCGCAGTTGTTGAGGGATTTGTAGGAGAAAACGACGGCGGCCGGCCCAGCGGAGGGGGTGTCTCTGCCGAGCCGGCCGCTTTCGTCTACACGTGCCTTACGGCTTCGGAGTGCACGTCACCGTCGCCTTGCTGGCGTCACAGCCAGCGAACTCGGGGAACGCCATCCAGTAGGGGTCTTTGTCCAGGAGCCGGTTCGGCTGGCTGAACGTCGAGGGGAACGGCTGCATCGACTGCGTGTTGATCCAGTTGGACATCGAAGACCGTCCGCAGACCTCCTTCCACGTCGGTGCCGCCTCGCGGGTGTCGTCGTAGAAGTGCCACTCGCCCTGCGTCACGCGCGTCGCGTACGTCTGTACGCAGGCGTCACCCGAGGTGACCGGATTCAGGCCGCCGTTGGCGGTCGGCATGCCCCCGCTGTTGTAGGTGGACGCGTAGGCGAACTCGTCACACGATCGCGTGTCGTTGGCTGCGAAGTCCGGCAGCAGGGTTGTATCCGGGTTTCCCTTGGCGACGGCCCAGCCCTTGCTCTGGCCGTCGACCTTGACTTTGGGGCATATGACGTCCCGGTTCTTCGTCGGTTTCTGGCCACTGCTACCGCCGTCAGCGGGAAGGAACAGCAGTGGCCTATTCGCCGCCTGACTGCCCGGATGGTTGGGCAGCTTCGACTGGACCAGCCACGCGTGAGCGACGGCCGGTGCGAACTTCTTGAAATTCATCACCCACGTCGGCTTGTACGCGGAGACCACGCAACCCGGCTGGGTGTTCGCGACGGTCTTGTCGCAGCGGATGTTCAAATCTGGTACCGACGTCCCCAGGTCGCCGTCCCAGCCCGTGATGTCGCCCGGAGTTGTGGCGTCCCACTTCCAGACCAACTGGACGGAGTAGACGTCACTGGTGTCCAGACCGGTGGCGGTGTGGGTGAACGTGGCGTAGGTGTTGTGCATGTCGACACCGGTCGTGCTCCACGTCGGGGGCGCGGACCACGTGGGTGCACTGGTCGTGCATTGCGGGGTGCAGGTGAACTCGGGCTTCAGGGTCAGCGGCCCCCATTCCGACTGCTTGCCTTCGAAGTCCTTGAAGTACACCGGCACCATCCACCACCGTTGCTGGAACGTGGTCGACTGCGGGTCGAGCTTCAGCTGGATCTCGGAGGCGAACATGGCGTCGCCGACCTGGATGATCTCCCCGTTGGGGAGCTTGCTGTAGAAGTAGGCGTGGAGCGGCGTGGCTCGCTTCAGACAGGCTTCGGTCCGCTTGATGTAGTCCTTGCCCGTGTTCAGGTTGTCGCACCAGTCGAACAGGTCGCCGTCCGAGGCGCGCAGCCGCTGCTTCACGGCGGACTGCTGGGACTTCGTCAGTTCACCGGGTTTTTGCTGAACGCACGGAGAACTTCGAAACATGACACCCTTCCTTCGCCTACGTTGCGAGTGAAGGTCTGGCCAGACTTGTTACGAAGTATGTCAAGGTTGTAGCACTCTCCTGCCGATGATCGCCAGGTGGCGGTCGGGTTCGCCCTGCGATTTCTCGCTCTTGCGTCAACTCGCGCTCCTCTGGCACCCACAATCACGCCGCTACTTGCCGAGTCAGGGCATTTTCCCTCCAGGCAGATACTCCATCGGGTTCCTGGTCGCCCGGCTGGTTGCCCTGCTGCTCGACCTCGCTCGGGGAAGTCGGGGTGAGCAGCCGTGCGCGCTCCGCGCGTGGGGGCAGGCAAATCGTGGCACTGCCGGCGGCCACACGGTGTGCCAACCAACTGTCACTAGTGGACCGAGAGTCGGGACGTGCATCGGCGGCGAGTTGAAGTGGCGTGGGCTAATCGCCCTGTTCACTGACGGGGAACCTCGCTCGGTGTTCGCTCAGCTCGCTCAAGTCGGATGGCACCCCGGGCGACAACCGGCTACGAAGTGGCCCCCTGGCCAGCCCGGTCAATCTTCGTTGTCACGAACGCGCATCCATCAAGGTTCGCTGTCACGCGCCCAACCTCCACTGGCACGGAACAGTCCCTCCTGGGAATTGCACGTCGCCAGGGTGATCTCTTAGGCAATGGTGGACGCGTCGAGAGCCCAGAGGCGGTCCGCGGCAGGAAGATGCAGGGACTTCAGTGTTCGCGGTCAACGGTCACAGGAGGCAACCGGCAAGGACCGGCACCCTGGGAACGCAGACGTTGCCCCCAAAGCTCTCTATCCACAACCTATGGATAGAGAGCTCGTGTTGATATTCAGGAGCCGATGTCGGGGGCTCCGCCCGAGCCAGCCCTCTCTGTCGACTCGCCGGCCAAGGAGTTCCTGCATGCCCCGAGCGCCATTCCAAGTCCAAGTCGTACCGTTCCGCCGAGTCGGCGATCAGGTCGAGTTCGCCGTTCTGCGACGCAAGGACATGAACGTCTGGCAAGCCGTAGCCGGAGGTGGTGAAGTCGGCGAGCGCCCGGAGGAAGCCGCAGCGCGCGAGGCTCGTGAAGAACTCGGCCTCGACGGGCCCGTACCGCTGTATCCGCTGCAGACCACAGCAAGCGTCCCGGCACGGTTCTTCGCTGAACGCGACACTTGGCCCCGCGGGACCTACGTCGTACGAGAGCACTCGTTCGCCATCGACCTGACCAACGTGGAGATCAAAATCTCCCCCGAGCACACCGCCGTCCAATGGCTGGGCTACGAGGCGGCCCACGAGATGCTCCGGTTCGACAGCAATCGCACGGCTCTCGGCGAGCTGCACGAGCGACTGTTAGCCACCGACCTGCCGCTTCCGGTCGATTGACCACCCGTGGTTGAAGCCCCCCGAGTAGTCCGCACGGTCATACTCGGTGCTCACGGCCCGCGAGCGCGACGACGGTTCTGACGCTGTGGACATGCGCTGGCCATCCGCATCACTCGTCTCCCGCGACGCACTCACAACGTCCAGCTACGCCGGTCAGCCAGCCATCGCAGAGTGACTTCGCCGCACCATGTCTGATGCTGGCGAAGGTGCGGTGACCAGTCCGCCGGGGGCTGTGCACCGGAGACCAGGAAAAAGCCAGAGAGCGCGGCGAGGGCGGCGTCGAGCTGCTCGTCGGCGACCCCGAGGGCGGTGGGATGTGCCGCGAACAGGGTTGTGGCGTCGTGACCGTCGGCGAATGCGGTGGCCAAGAGGAGGACGAGGTCGAACCAACTGGCCCCGAGGCACGGCCAGTTCCAGTCGCAGATCCACGCGCCGTTGCTGGTGTCGATGAGTACATTGTCCTGGCGCAGGTCGTGGTGCAAGACGGCGGTGCCCTCTGTGGCCTTCCGCCATTGCTTCTCCAACTCGGCCAGTTGTGGCGTGAGCCCGAGCGGCACCCATGCAGGCAGGAGCTCCGGCCTGGTCCTGCCCGCTTGGAGGTCACGCCATTCGGTGAAGTCGCCCTCGGCGTCGACTGGCTTGAGACCGAGTTCCAGCAGTTGCGGCGAGGCCACGGCGAGCGCGTCCGCCGTGGTGGCGTAGGCGTTCAGGGTGGCGTCCAGGTCGTTGGACTGCCAGGGTTCGGCGGGCATGCGGCCACCGTCGACGGCGTCGAAGCCGAGGACAACCCATTCGTCCTGCTCCTCGATCCACTGCAGGCGGGGTGCCGGGACCTCCGGGGGCAGCGCCCGGTTGATCAATGCCTCCCTCCGGTAGCAGTTGGCGATCACGGCGTTCTCCCCGCTGTTGACCGCCTTGATGAACTGTGTGCCACTGCTCCCGTGGGCCACCGCGGCAAAGCCACTGGTGAAGCCGCTCCCCGCGCTTGGCTCTGCGTCTACCACACCGCCCAGGTGCCGTGAGATCAGCTGCCGGACGTCCTGGGGAAGATCGCTCCAGCGCGGACGTACCGCTGTGGAGTTGTACTGCAGGCGCGGGGTGACGATGTTCGGCATTCTGCAAGAGTGGGGGAACCCTTGCCCCTGTGCGACGGATTTCTAGTCCGTTGGGTCAAAGTTGACGACCCAACACCGCAAGAGAGACGTTTCCGCAGGTCACAGACCTGCACTGTGGGGCGGGTGGGACTCGAACCCACGGCCGACGGATTTGTCCTTTGGGGATCTTGGCGGCCCTTGCCGATCAGTGAGCTTCTTCAGCGTTGCCGCTCCAGGGTGAGGACGGCTTTGGCGATTGACGTCATGCGGTTTGGACTGCATCGGGATCTGCGGAAGA
>NZ_JBIAWI010000040.1:0-37159 GCF_042895385.1 Streptomyces sp. NPDC001401 | reverse complement strand
GGAAGCCGAGGTCGCCGCGCGATGACCACGGCATTCAGCCGGGCGTGGGCCCGGATCGCCGCGCTGCTGCCCGGCCGGGACGATCTGGCGGAGATCCGGCGCGACCCGCGCCGGGACCTGCTCGCCGGGCTGACCGTGGCGATCGTCGCCCTTCCGCTGGCGCTGGGCTTCGGTGTCTCCTCGGGGCTCGGCGCGGAGGCGGGGTTGGCGACCGCCGTTGTGGCGGGTGCGCTCGCCGCGGTCTTCGGCGGGTCGAATCTGCAGGTGTCCGGGCCGACCGGCGCGATGACTGTGGTCCTCGTGCCGATCGTGGCCAAGCACGGGCCGTCCGGGGTGCTCACCGTCGGTGTGATGGCGGGCGTCATGCTCGTCGGCCTGGCGGCGCTGCGGGCCGGCAAGTACATGCAGTACGTGCCCGCCCCGGTCGTCGAGGGCTTCACCCTCGGCATCGCCTGCGTGATCGGCCTGCAGCAGATCCCGAACGCGCTCGGCGTGCCCAAGCCCGAGGGCGACCGGGTGCTGGTGATGACCTGGCGGGCCTTGGAGGAGTTCGCCAAAGCGCCGAACTGGACGGCCCTCGGTTTCGCGGTCGCGGTGGCCGCCGTCATGCTGCTCGGTGCCCGGTGGCGGCCGACCGTTCCGTTCTCCATCCTCGCGGTGATCGCCGCGACGCTCGTGGCGCAGCTCGCGCACCTGGAGGCGGCGAAGCCGATCGGCGAACTGCCGTCCGGACTGCCCGCACCGTCGCTGTCCTTCCTCGACCTCGGCTCGCTCGGTGCTCTGCTCGCCCCAGCGGTCGCGGTCGCCGCCCTCGCAGCGCTGGAGTCGCTGCTGTCGGCGTCGGTGGCCGATGGCATGACGGTGGGTCAGAAGCACGACCCCGACCGGGAGTTGCTCGGGCAGGGGCTCGCGAACATTGCCGCGCCCCTCTTCGGAGGGGTCCCGGCGACCGGCGCGATCGCCCGTACAGCGGTCAATGTGCGCACCGGCGCGAACTCCCGACTGGCCGCCCTCACCCACGCCGCCGTCCTCGCGGTGATCGTCTTCGCCGCCGCGCCCCTCGTCTCGAAGATCCCCCTGGCCGCGCTCGCCGGTGTCCTGCTCGCCACCGCGATCCGTATGGTCGAGGTCGGTTCGCTGCGCGCGATGGCGCGGGCGACTCGCTCGGACGCGCTCATACTCGTCCTGACCGCGGTGGCGACCCTCGCCCTGGACCTGGTCTACGCGGTCATCATCGGCCTGGTCGTGGCGGGCGCGCTCGCCCTGCGCGCCGTCGCCAAGCAGGCCCGCTTCGACCAGGTGCCGCTCGACCGGGGTGATCACAGCGCCGAGGAACACGCGCTGCTGGCTGAGCACATCGTGGCCTACCGCATCGACGGCCCACTGTTCTTCGCCGCGGCGCACCGCTTCCTCCTGGAGCTGACCGAGGTGGCCGACGTCCGGGTCGTCATCCTGCGAATGTCCCGGGTCTCCACGATGGATGCCACCGGGGCCCTGGTCCTCAAGGACGCCGTGGACAAGCTCCACCGCCGCGGCATCCTCGTCCTCGCCTCAGGGATACGGCCCGGCCAGCTCCAGGTCCTCGACTCCGTCGGCGCACTGGACCTGCTGCGCCGCAAGGGCCGGGAGTACGCCACCACGCCCGAGGCGATCCGGGGCGCGCGCGATCACCTGGAGATGACCGGTGTCCTGGCCGCCGTCCCGGCCCAGCCGACCACAGCGACCAGCGAGGAAGCAGTCCAGTGAGTACCCGTTCCGCCGTCCTTCGCATGTCCGAGGCTTCCGGTGCGGAGGCCAGGTGGCCACTGGAGGGCAGCAGTCCGGGGCGGCTGGTGTACGTGCAGCGGGAGCAGGCCGTCGTCCGGCCCGCCCGGCACGTGTGGGCGTTCGGCAGCCTGATCGTCCGCACACCGACCCCGGCCGCGGCGGTGCCCGCATCCGCGACGTACCAGGTGGACGAGCCAGGTGCCGCGACGGGCACCGGCTGGACGGTGACCGCACCCGGACCTGCCGCCGTGATCACCGATCCGGACGAGGCGGCCCTCCCCCACTGCCTCAAGCGCATGGGAGGTGCCCCCGTCAAGCGGACCCTGCCGGGCCGGGTGCACGGTCCGCACGACCCGCTCGTCCGGATCCGCCCACGGACGGTGACCGGCTTCCGCTTCACCCCGGGGACGGAGGGCTGATGCCCATGCAGCTCGAGGCCCTGCCCCATCGGCACGTGGTCACGCTGCCCGCCGAGCCGTCTGCCGTTCGTCTCGCCCGCGAGACCGCTGAACAGGCGCTGGTCGAGTGGGAGATCGACCTGCACCGGCCCGTCGTGGACGTGGCGCTGCTGATCCTCAGTGAGCTCGTGACCAACAGCGTCCGGCACGCCGCCGAGCTGTCCCCGCAGATCATGGTGGTGTATGCGGCGAGCGGAAGCCGCCTGGCCTTCGCCGTCCACGACCGCCACCCCCACCAGCCGCCGCTGGACGAAGCCGGCACCGGTGGTGGTCTGGGCACGGTCATGGAGCTCACCCGGCAATTCGGCGGCACCGCGGCCGTGCACGGTGACGCCGAGGGCAAGGCCGTCTGGATCATCCTTCCCCTCTGAATCCAACTGAGCAGCACGGCAAGGAAGTTCACCACGATGACCATCGACTGGCGCTACACCGTCGAGAAGCACCTCGGCATCCTCTCCGTCGCCGGGTACCTGGGCCCCGACGCTGTGCGCCGCTTCACCGGAGCGGTCGGCTGGGCGCTGGCGCGTGGCACCGGCCCGGTCATCGTCGACCTGACCGAGCTGCGCAGTTGGTCGGCCGAGGGACAGCTGGCGATCACCGAGGCCGCACGCCGCCTCGCCCGAGCAGGCCGGGCTCTGGAGCTGGCCGCCATTCCGGCCGACGGGTCCCTCGTCCCCTCCGGCGACTGCCCGCCCATCCCGGTCCATGCCGACCTGGCCGCCGCGCTCGCCGCACACTGCGCGGAGCACGAGGAACGGATGCAGGGGCGTCACGAGTGGCGCACCACGGGGTGGCCGGAAGGGGACGGGCCGGGCGACTGATATCGCCGGCTCTCAGCCCGCGACGAAGGCGCCGTCGCCGTCCCGTACGGGGACGAGGACGGATGCGTCCTCCTCGGTGGCGATTGCGACATCCTCGACGAATCCCATCGCGGCGAGCCGACGGCCGGAGGCGCTGGTGGCGACCGCGTGGGCGAGGTCGGCGGTGCCTTCGTAGCTTGCCTTCGCGGCGGCGGCCTCCGTGGAGAGCGGGCCTGCTCCCTGCGCGTACAGGTCGGAGATGAGAGCTCCGGCGCCGAGGAGGTCTTCCAGAGCGGGGCGCAGGCTGCCGTCCGGCCACCGCTCGCCTGCGGCGATCACGACGACTGGGTGTTCGGGGGTGCCGTAGCTGCGGGAGGTCAGCCAGTTGCCGACCGCGGTGAGGTTGCGCAGACAGGCGGCGATGACCCGCACACCGGACGCCGCGGCGGCTGCAATCGCGGCGCCGTTGGGTGACGGCAGCACCAGGCGGGCCACGAAGGGGGCGGCGCGCAGGTGGGCGGGCGACAGGGACCAGGGCGTGTCCGATGTGACGGCGTGGCGGTGCGCGGCCAGCCGGGCGCCCGACTGGCGCGCGTACGCGGCGGCGGCCTGCGCGGCACCGCTGCGCTCGTCCTCGGAGGCGAGCCCGCCCGGCCACCGGAAGGGAAGAACGCGGATGCCCCTGTCGACGGCGACGCTCACCGCCGTGGTGAACGACAGCACATCCACGGTGACCAGACAGGCCGCTTCAGTCGCGAGGCGGCTCGCTCCCGCGGGCCCCCATTCGAAGCGGACCCCGCTGCCGGACTGGACGGCCCAGTCACCCATGGCTGCTCTCCCCGGCTCACCTGCCGTGCGTGGGTCAGTGGCGGTCGGTGTCCTGGGATGGCCGATCCGGACGGCCGCCGAGGGACAGTTTCAGCAGGCGGGGCTCGCCGCAGCGGGGGCAGCTGCCGTCCGGGGCGACGGCGGTGGGGCGGCACTTCAGACGGCAGGCCGGGCACTTGAGCCAGGCGACGCCGAAACCGCGCAGCGGCGTGATCCTCACACGAACCTCCCTCACCTGACCTCACCGATTGCTAATCTTAGCAATTACCAAGGTCATTACTGTTGAAATCGATGGCTCTCTTCCGGTGCGGATTCGGCCTGGCCGGTGCCGCACGCGAGGATGGGCTGCATGTTCTTGACGAGTGGGTGGATGCGATGCGCCAAGGCCCGGCCGGTGCGGCCGTGCTGCCGTATGAGGGAGGGGGCGGCACGGTGAGTACGCCGCTGTACCAGCTGAAGGCCGAATTCTTCAAAACCCTCGGCCACCCCGCGCGCATCCGCGTCCTGGAGCTGCTGAGCGAACGTGAGCACGCGGTCGCGGAGATGCTGCCCGAGGTGGGCATCGAGCCGGCGCATCTCTCGCAGCAGCTGGCCGTGCTGCGCCGAGCGAATCTGGTGGTGACCCGCAAGGAGGGCTCGACGGTGTACTACTCGCTGACCAGCCCGCACATCGCCGAGCTGCTCAGGGTCGCCCGCACCATCCTGTCCGGCGTGCTGGCCGGCCAGGCGGAACTCCTCGCGGACCTGCAGGCTGCCCAGCCGCAGGCGAAACCGCCGTCGTAACGACGGCCTCAATCGGCGGCCGCCTCCTGGGAGTTGACAGCGCTCCATGGCGAGGGAGGCGGTCGCTTCACCCCCGATGGCCGTAGCTCCGGTCGCGACCAGCGCCCTCGTGATGCGTGCGGCGGGGAGGCTCAGGACCTGCTGATGAAGCCGGCGCGCCAAGGGATGGGGTTCGTTCTGGAGCGGCAAGGCCAGCTCGTCGCAGGGGCCGCTCCAGGATGCCGACTGCTCGCCCTGGCCGAGGGCGTGGAGGAGCATGGAAGCTGAGCAAACGAAGGAGGCCCGCCATGAAGACCGGAGCCTCGGATTACGACCGCTGGCTGTACTCTCACACGCCCTCACAGGCCGAGGGCGAGCGCGACGAACCGGCCGAGCGTGCGACCGCGCAGCAGCACCCGGACGTCCCCAGGACCGAGCCGTCCCAGGCGGAGGGGGAGCGGGTGGACGACATCAGGACCACATGACCGCCGACAAATGATCTATGAGCGGTGCATGCGACAGAGCCCGGCACCGCACGGACGCGGTGCCGGGCCGTCAGTGGCCAGAGGTCCGTGGCCGCCCGCACTGAGCTCGACCGTCCCGGCTGTAGCGACGACCGTGTTCCCCGCACTGCGGCATCCGGGTGCTACCACCCCGTCTCCGGCCCGGTCAGCGTCACGCACGCCACATCGATTCCTACGTTGATCGTATGATCATCCACTTCTCATCGCGGACGGCCGCCGCCACCTGCGCGCTCTGCACGGCCGGTGTGCTGGCGTTCACGCCGATCGCCGTCGCCGCCGGCGGCGCGGAGCCCACTCCGCCCGGCGTGCCGCGGGCGGCGACTCCGGAGCCGGCGTTCCTGTATCGCGAGGGCACTCAGGTGCGGGACCGTCGTGGGGTGCCCGGGGTTCCGGACGTGTCCGCGTTGTCCTGGCTGGTGGCGGACGCACGCAGCGGGGACGTGCTGGCCGCGCACGACGCGCATCGCAAGCTGCCGCCTGCCAGCACGCTGAAGACCCTGTTCGCACTGACCGTGCTGCCGACGCTGCCGGCGGGCGTCCGGCACAAGGTGAGGGAGGAGGAGTTGGAGGACATCGGAGAGGGCAGCAGTATGGTCGGGGTCGCCGAGGGGCGGACGTACCTGATTGCCGATCTGTGGCGCGGGGTCTTCCTCCACTCCGGGAACGACGCCGTGCACGTGCTGGCCTCGCTGAACGGCGGCTGGCAGACCACTGCCGAGCAGATGCAGGCCAGGGCCCGTGCGCTGGGCGCCCTCGACACGCATGTGCGGTCGCCCGACGGGTACGACACGCCGGGCCAGGTGTCGTCGGCGTACGACCTGGCGGTGTTCGGCCGGGCGGGGCTGCGCAACCCGGACTTTGCGCGGTACTGCGGTACGGCCGTAGCCAGGTTCCCGGGCGAAGGCGGCTGGTCGTACGACATCCGGAACACCAATCGGCTGCTGACCGGCGCGGACGGTGTGGAGCCCTACCCGGGGCTGATCGGCGTCAAGAACGGCTACACCAGCAATGCGGGCAACACGCTCGTCGCCGCGGCCCGCCGGGGCGGGCGCACGCTCGTGGTCACTGTGATGAACCCTCAGGCGGGCGGTGGCTTCGCCGTCTACGAGGAGGCACGCGAACTGCTCGACTGGGGGTTCGAGGCCGCGGGGCGGGTCGAACCCGTGGGCTCGCTGGACGCGCTGCTGGGCAGGCCGCGGCCGGAACCGCACGCCACGCCCATGGCCGTCGCCCCGGACGGCGGGCCGGGGTGGCCGGCGGCGGGCGTCGTCTCGGGTGCCGTCGTACTCGGCGCGGGGGCGGTGGTGCTGGTGCTGCGGGGCAAGGGCGGGCTGTCGGCGCGGAGTTGACCCACCGGCAGCCACAGCAGCAGTCCCAGGGTGATCCAGGTGTAGGTGTTGCTGCCGAGGAAGCCGTCGACGCCGGACGCGTCGTGGAACCACAGCCACACCACGCTGGTGCACAGCACCGCGTACAGGCCGCCCGCCACGCGCGGGTGCCCGGCGCGGATCAGTACGGCGAAGGACGGCAGCAGCCATACCAGGTGGTGCACCCAGGTGATGGGACTGACGAGGCAGGCGGTCAGGCCGGTGAGGGCGAAGGCGGCCGGCCAGTCGGCCGCCGCGACCGCCTGGAGGGTCCGCCACGTCCAGATGCCGAGGACCACCAGAACCGCCAAGGCCCAGACTTTACGGTCGGATTCGCCGAGGCGGGCCAGGATGCCCTGCAGTGACTGGTTGGAGACGTACTCCAGGCGGCCCACCCGGCTCGTGTCCCACAGGGCCTGGGTCCAGTAGAAACGGGAGGCGCCCGGGGCCACCCAGGCGGCGAACGCGGTCGCCCCGGCGGTGACCGCCGACGCGAGGGCGGCGGCGCGCCATCGGCGGGCGAGCAGGAGCAGGCCGATGAAGACCGCCGGGGTCAGTTTGATCGCGGCCGCCAGGCCGATGCCGACGCCCGCCCAGCGCTCCCGCCCGTTCGTCAGCAGCCAAGCGTCGGTGAGCACCAGCGCCAGCAGCAGGAGGTTGACCTGGCCGAAGCTGAAGGTGTCGCGCACCGGTTCGAACAGGGCGAGCAGACACGCGCCCAGAGCCCATGCGAACCAGCCGTAGCGGCGCCAGGCCCCCTCGGTCAGGATGTGCAGGATCCACGCCAGGGCCGCCAGGTTGAGCAGCAGGGAGCCGGCGACCGCCGTGCGCCAGCCGACGAGGGCCATGGGCAGCATGCTGACGGCGGCGAACGGCGGGTAGGTGAAGCCGTAGGTCGTGCCCGGCACCTGGTAGTCGTAGATCCGTCCGCCGTGGTGGATCCAGCTGTTGACGGCGCCGTAGTAGACGCGCAGGTCGAACCAGTCGCGCAGCATCGGCACGGTCGCGGTGAAGGCGGTGACGGCGGCCGCGAGGGCGAGGACCAGGAGCAGTCGGCCGCGGTCGGTGCGGGGCAGGGTCATGCGGTTTCCCCCAGCGCGGGTGCGTGGGCCGCCTGGTGGACCTGCCACAGGACGACCACGGCCAATGCGCCGCCGGAGACGGCCAGCATCAACTGCCCGCTGTCGACCGGGCCGCCGCTGGGCAGGGTCGCGAGCGCGAGTACGCCCGTCACGGCCGCCACCCGGTGGCGTACCGAGGTGGTGGGTGCCGCGGCGGCGATGAGGAACAGTCCCCACAGGGCGTACCAGGGGCGGATCGCCGGGCCGAAGGCGGCCACCGTGGCGAGGCTCAGGCCCAGCGCGTAGACCGGGCGGGGGCGCAGCCGCCACCATATGGCCGCTATCACCAGCGCGGTGATCGCGAGGCCGAGCAGGTGCCAGACCGGAAGGGCAAGGGGGGCGAGATCGCTGCCGAGGTGTTCCAGCATGGCTCCGGTGGCGCGCCCGAGGAGGCTGGTCAGGGCCCAGTTGTGCGGGGAGACGGGGGTGTCGAGGGCGCCTATCCAGCCGTATCCCGTTCCGGCGAGGGCTGTTGCGGCGACCGTGGTGGCCGCGGCGGCCGCGGCGGTCGACACGACGGCCTTCGCCGGTCGGTGCCCGGCTCGCACCTGGAGGACGACGACCGCGGCGAGCCCGAGCACGGCGGGCGCCTTGACCAGCGCCGCGAGGGTGACCAGGACGGCGCCCAGGACCGGCCAGCGGCCGAGGGCGGCGACCAGGCCGACACCGAGCAGGCCGAGCATGATGGCGTCGTTGTGGGCGCCGGCGACCAGGTGGAGCAGCACCAGCGGGTTGAGGGCACCGAGCCAGAGTGCGGCGGCCGGATCGGCGCCGCTGTGCCGGGCGAGCCGGGGCAGCGCGGCCGCCATCAGCGCCACGCCGAGCAGCGCGACCAGGCGCATCCCGACCAGCCCGGCGGGGAGTTCGCCGCGGGTCAGGCCGGACAGCGCGGAGGCGACGGCGAGGAACACCGGGCCGTAGGGGGCGCCGGTGTGCTGCCACAGCGGGGCGACCTCGTCTGCAAGGGGGCCGCCGAGCTGGGCGGGCCCGTGTGCGTAGACGTCCATGTGGGCGTCGACCATGGCGCCCTGGGCGAGGTAGCTGTAGACGTCACGGCTGAACAGCGGCGGGGCGAGCAGCAGCGGGGCCGCCCACACGGCGAGCACGAGCAGCAGTTCGCGCGGGGTGGGCGCCTCGGCGCTGCGTACGAGCCGCCCGAGCAGCACCCAGGCGGCTATCAGCACTACGACGCCGAAGTACACGCCGACCAGGCCCAGGGCCGCGCGGGCGGTGGCCGGGGCCAGGAGATCCCGCACGGGCAGGGCGCCGGCCGTCTCGCCTCCCAGCGCGAGGAAGGCGGTGCCGGCCAGGCCGAGGACCTGACAGCGGCGGAGATCGACGGGGAAAGCCATGGCCAACACTCGGGAAGCGTGTCAACGCCGGGTGGCCGGAAATTGACGCGCCGCCTTCCGGGCGGGGGCCTGCGTGTGTCCGGCACGTGATCGCACGCCCGCGGCGATGATTTCTTCGCAGCCGGCCGGTCTCCCCTGCATCCGAGGTGTCCGGCCTCCGCCGGCGACAGAACGGACGTGATGACCGTGCCGAACCGCTCCGCCCACGCCAAGGTCAACGGCCTGGAGATGTACTACGAGAACCACGGGATCCGCGGGTCCGGTGACGACACCCGGCGTCCGCTGGTACTGCTGCACGGCGGGGCGCACACCGTCGGCCTGTCCTTCGCGGCGGTGCTGCCGGCGCTGGCCGACGGCCGCCGTGTCGTGGCGCCCGAGCTCCAGGGGCACGGCCACACGGCCGACACCGATCGCGACCTGACAGTGGCGAACCTGGCCTCGGACGTCGTGGCGCTGCTGGACGAACTGGGCATCGCCCAGGCCGACTTGATCGGTTTCAGTCTCGGCGGGCTGACCGCGCTCGAGATCGCGGTACGGCATCCTGAGCGGGCGGGGCGGCTGGTGCTCGCCGCCACGCCATATCGGCAGGACGGCTACCACGACGACGTCCGCACACCGGACTACACCTCTCCCCGGCTGCCCAGCCGGGCGGACTTCCAGGAGATGGCCGACGCCTACGCGGCCGTCGCCCCGCACCCCAGGCACTTCCCGGACTTCCTCGCCAAGGTCACCGCCGCCGCCCACGCCCCGCTGCCCTGGACGGCCGACGACCTGCGCGGGCTGGAGGCGCCCACGCTCCTGGTCGTCGGCGACAGCGACTTCGTACGCGTGGAGCACGCGGCCGAGATGCAGGAGCTGATTCCCGGGGCACAGCTGGCGGTCCTGCCCGCCACCACGCATGTGGCCCTGATGCGGCGTACTTCCCTGCTGGTGCCGCTGCTGACCGAGTTCCTGGGCTGAGCTGCCGGTTCAGAACACCGACAGGCCGGTCAGGGTCGTGAAGCGGTCCAGCGCAGCGACGCCCGCCACCGAGTTGCCGCGCTCGTCGAGGCCCGGGCTCCACACGCACAGCGTGCAGCGGCCGGGGACGACCGCGATGATGCCGCCGCCGACGCCGCTCTTGCCGGGCAGGCCGACGCGGTAGGCGAACTCGCCCGCCGCGTCGTACGTCCCGCAGGTCAGCATCACCGCGTTGACCTGCTTGGCCTGGCTCTGGGTGAGCAGCCGGCTGTCGTCGGCCCGGATGCCGTGGCGGGCCAGGAAGCCGGTGGCAAGGGCGAGGTCGGCGCAGGACGCGGTGATGGAGCACTGGCGGAAGTACTGGTCCAGCAGCACCGGGATCGGGTTGTCGATGTTGCCGTAGGACGCCATGAAATGGGCGAGGGCGGCGTTGCGGTCACCGTGTGCGGACTCGGAGGCGGCGACGTCCTTGTCGAAGTCCAGGGCCGGGTTGCCGCTCTCGGTGCGCAGGAAGGTCAGCAGTTCGCCCGCCGCGTCTCCGGTACGGGTCTGCAGGCGGTCGGTGACGACGAGGGCGCCGGCGTTGATGAACGGGTTGCGCGGGATGCCGTTCTCGTACTCCAGCTGGATCAGGGAGTTGAACGGGTTGCCGGAGGGTTCGCGGCCCACGTGCTCCCACAGTTCGTCGCCCTCGCGGGCCAGGTCGAGGGCGAGGGTGAAGACCTTGGTGAGGGACTGCGCGGAGAACGGCTCGCGCCAGTCCCCCACGCCGTACACCGTGCCGTCCAGTTCCGCGACCGCCATGCCGAAGCGGCGGGGGTCGCAGGCGGCGAGTGCCGGGATGTAGTCGGCGGGGCGGCCGCGGCCGGGGGTGCGCTCGATCTCCTCGGCGATGCGCTCCAGGACCGGCTGGAAGGCGAAGGACGACGTCGTTGTCATGATCACTATTGTGCCCCCGGGTCGGTCCTGGCGCGCGGCCGTGGTTCAGGCGATGACGGAGCCGCTGCCCGCGACGACCTCGGGCCGCAGCAGGTCGGCAAGCCGCTCGGCGGGCAACAGGCCCTTTTCCAGGACGAGTTCGGCAACGCCCCGGCCGGTGGCGAGGGCCTCCTTGGCGATGTCGGTGGCGGCCGTGTACCCGATGTGCGGGTTGAGGGCGGTCACCAGGCCGATGGAGTTCTCCACGCTCGTGCGCAGTGCCTCGGTGTTGGCGGTGATGCCCTCGACGCACCGCTCGGCGAGCGTCAGGCAGGCGCTCTGCAGATGCGTGACGGACTCCGACAGGGAGTGCAGGATGATCGGCTCGAAGGCGTTGAGCTGGAGCTGTCCGGCCTCGGCGGCCATGGTGATGGTGACGTCGTTGCCGATCACCTCGAAGGCGACCTGGTTGACGACCTCGGGGATCACCGGGTTGACCTTGCCGGGCATGATGGACGAACCGGCCTGCACCGGCGGCAGGTTGATCTCGCCGAGGCCCGCGCGCGGCCCCGACGACAGCAGCCGCAGGTCGTTGCAGCTCTTGGACAGCTTGACGGCGATCCGCTTGAGCACGCCGGACATCTGCACGAACGCGCCGCAGTCCTGGGTGGCCTCGACCAGGTTGGCGGCGGTCACCAGCGGCAGCCCGGTGATGTCGGCGAGGTGACGGCGGGCCGACTCGGCGTATCCGGCGGGGGCGTTGAGCCCGGTGCCGATGGCCGTGGCACCCAGGTTGATCTCATGGATCAACTGGACTGCCTCGTCAAGACGGTTGCGGTCCTCGTCAATCATGACGGCGTATGCGGAGAATTCTTGACCGAGCGTCATGGGCACCGCGTCCTGCAACTGTGTACGGCCCATCTTGAGCACGTTGCGGAACTCGACGGCCTTGCGGGCGAAGGCGTCCTGCAGTACAGACATCGCCTTGAGCAGTCCACGTACCGCGAAGACCGTCGCTATCTTGACGGCGGTCGGGTAGACGTCATTGGTCGACTGGCCGAGGTTGACGTCCTCGTTGGGGTGCAGGTGCTGGTAGTGGCCCTTCTCGAACCCCAGCAGCTCCAGCGCCCGGTTGGCGACGACCTCGTTGGCGTTCATGTTGGTCGAGGTGCCGGCGCCGCCCTGGATGACGTCGACGACGAACTGGTCGTGCAGCTTGCCGTCGCGGATCTCGCGGCAGGCCTCGACGATGGCGGCGGCCTTCCTCGGCTCCAGCAGGCCCAGTTCCTCGTTGGCGAGGGCGGCGGCCTCCTTGACGGCGGCCAGGGCGTCGATCAGGTGCGGGTAGGCGGAGATCGGGGTGCCCGTGATGGGGAAGTTCTCCGTGGCGCGCAGCGTGTGAACGCCCCAGTACGCGTCGGCGGGGACGTCGCGGTCTCCGAGCAGATCGTGTTCGCTGCGGGTGGCGGCGGTCGTCATGAGGGTGCGGGTCCTCTTTCAACAGGGTGAGGGTGAGCGCCCCTGTCTTCAGGGGCGCGGGGCGTTATCGATTTGCGGCTACCGCCGCGCGGGCGCGACCAGCCACAACCGGCCCGCAGATCAAGAACAACCGATCCGGCGAAGTGCTACGCACAAGCAGTCAGCGGTACCGGGTCTAGCGCGCGCACCGGTCGCACGCACCCCACGGGCTGGCCCCCACCGAGCAGCGCCTCCCCCGCAAACTCGGCAAGGAGCGCAGGATCCACGCCCGCCCGGGCAAGTCCAGCCGCAGCGACCGGCACACGCGCCCGGTTCGCCCCGTCGGCGATCTTCACGGCGACGGCCCGGCCGTCGGGCAGCGCAGCGACCTGCACGCCTTCGAAGCCGTCCTTGGTGAGCAGCCCGGGCACGGCCCGCATCAGTGCGGCCACGTCCCGGCCGGAGCCGGAGGCCATCTCGGCGTGCTCGCGCATCGCGTCGGCGACGCGTGCCTCGGGCGTGCCGTGGACGGCCGAGGTGATGCGGGCGGCGGCGCGGGCGAGGCCGTGCAGGGAGACGGAGAACAGCGGTGCGCCGCAGCCGTCGACGGTCGTCTGGGCGATGCGCTGCCCGGTGAGGTCCTCGACGATCTCCGCGATCGCCTGCTGGAGGGGGTGGCGGGGGTCGAGGTAGTCCTCCAGGGGCCAGCCGTTGAGCCGGCAGGTGTAGAGCATGGCCGCGTGCTTGCCGGAGCAGTTCTGGGCGAGCCGGGAGGGCAGCCGGCCCGTACGGATCCACTCGTCCCGGACGACCGGGTCGAAGGGCATGTCCGTCACGTTGCGCAGATGGTCCTCGGTGAGCCCGGCGAGCTCGAGGATGCGCCGGGTGCCGGCGAGGTGGCGTTCCTCGCCGGAGTGGCTGGCCGCGGTGAGCGAGAGGAGGTCGCCGTCCAGCGGCAGCCCGGCCCGGACCATGGCGACGGCCTGGACGGGCTTGAGCGCCGAGCGCGGGTAGAAGGCGGCCTCGATGTCGCCGAGCTGGAGCTGGACCTGCCCGTCGGCGCCGAGGACGACGACGGAGCCGTAGTGGATGCCCTCCACGACCCCGCCGCGTATCAGGTGGGCGAGGGGAGCGTGGAGGGGCTCGCGGATCAGGGGTGGGCCCGCGACGGAACTGCTGTACATCACTGCCTCTTGTCGTGGAGCGGCGCGTGGGTCACGCGCCGGCCCCGGTGGTGGGTGGTGTCTGGGTGGCTTTGCGTGCGACCCGGCCGCGGATGCCGAACCATCCGCCGACCAGGGCTCCGACGATCAGCGGCAGGCACAGCACGGTGGTGCGGCCGGCGCCTCCGTCGGCGTACATGAGGACCAGGACGGAGGCGAGGAAGGCCAGCGTCACGAGTTCGGTCCAGGGCGAGCCCGGGAGTTGGTAGCCCGGGCGGGTCAGCTCGCCCTTCTGGGTCTTCTGCCAGAAGAGCAGGTGACAGATCATGATCATGCCCCAGGTGGAGAGGATGCCGATCGCCGCGAAGTTCAGGACGATCTCGAAGGCGTCCGCCGGGACCACGAAGTTGAGGCCTACGCCCAGGACACAGATACCGCTGGTGAGCAGGATGCCGCCGTACGGGACCTGGCTGCGGCTCATCACCGAGGTGAACTTGGGGGCGGAGCCGGACATCGCCATGGAGCGCAGGATGCGGCCGGTGGAGTACAGGCCGGAGTTGAGCGAGGACATGGCCGCGGTGAGGACGACGAGGTTCATCACGCCGCCGGCCGCCGGGATGCCGATGTGGGACAGCACGGTCACGAAGGGGCTCTCGGCGGCGCTGTACTTGTTCCAGGGCAGCAGCATCGACAGCAGGACGACCGAGCCGACGTAGAAGAGGCCGACGCGCCACATGATCGAGTTGATCGCCTTCGGCATGATCTTCTCGGGGTTCTGGGTCTCGCCCGCGGCGACGCCGACCAGCTCGACGGAGGCGTAGGCGAACACGACGCCCTGGATGATCAGCAGCATGGGCAGCAGGCCGTTGGGGAAGACGCCGCCGTTGTCGGTGATCAGGGCCGGGCCGGGGTGGGCGCCGTCGACGGGGTGCTGGGTGACCAGCAGGAAGATGCCGATGCACATGAAGATCACGAGCGCGCTGACCTTGACGATGGCGAACCAGAACTCGAGTTCACCGAAGATCTTGACCGAGATCAGGTTGACCGTCAGGACGACGGCCAGGGCGATCAATGCGATCAACCATTGAGGGATGTCGGAGAACATGCCCCAGTAGTGCGTGTACGTGGCCACCGCGGTGATGTCGGCGATGCCGGTGGTGGCCCAGTTCAGGAAGTACATCCAGCCCGCGGTGTACGCGCCCTTCTCGCCCAGGAACTCGCGGGCGTACGACACGAAGGCGCCGGACGAGGGCCGGTACAGGACGAGTTCGCCGAGGGCGCGCACGACCAGGAAGGCGAAGATGCCGCAGACCGCGTAGGCGATGAACAGGGACGGGCCGGCGTCGGCGAGGCGGCCGCCCGCGCCGAGGAAGAGACCGGTGCCGATCGCGCCGCCGATGGCGATCATGTTGACGTGCCGGGACTTCAGCGACTTGCTGTAGCCCGCATCGCCTGCGTCGACATGTGCGGCCGGTGTGCGCGTCTCTTCTTTGAGGTGCTCGCTCACGCCTCGGGTCCGCCTTCCGTGGGGATGTCCGTGCGCGCGGGGCGCACGATGTCGGTGAGGGTCGTCTCGACGCGGTCGAGGTGGTGCGCCATGGCGTCCACCGCGTCGAGTTCGGAACCGTCCGTCAGCGCCTCGACGATCGCCCGGTGCTCGCGGTTGGACTGCTCGCGGCGCCCGCCCAGCTCGTTGAGGAAGGCCGACTGACGCGCCAGTGCGTCGCGGATCTCCTCGATGACCCGGCGGAAGACCGGGTTCTGGGCGGCCTGGGCGATGGCGAGGTGGAACAGCGTGTCGAGGGCGACCCACGAGGTGGTGTCGGTCTCCCGCTCCATGCGCTCCAGCAGGTGCGCCAGGTGGTCGAGGTCCTCGGGGGTGCGGCGCACGGCCGCGTAGCCCGCCACCGGGATCTCCACGTGGCGGCGCACCTCCAGCAGGTCGCTGGCCGCGTAGTCGCCGAAGGTGGGGTCCTCGACGGCGTTGGCGACGACGAAGGTGCCCTTGCCCGTCTTGGAGACGGTCAGGCCCATCGTCTGCAGGGCCCGGAGGGCCTCGCGCAGCACCGGCCGGCTGACCTCGAGGGTGCGGCACAGCTCCGCCTCGGAGGGGAGCTTGTCCCCCACGGCGTACTCGCCGTTCTCAATGGCGGAGCGCAGATGCGCCAGGACCGCTTCCATGGCGCTGATCCGCCGCGGACCCTGACTGGCTGTCTTGCTGTCTGACAGGTTCACGGGAGTGATCCTGCGGGTGACGGGCGGGAACTGTCAAGGGGAGGCGAAAGAGGAAATTCATGGGGCGTGACACCTGAGACACGCGCCCCTCCTCAAGAGCACCGGGAAACCCGATGCGCCCTGTGAAGCCTGGACGAAGGGCTTGGTAGATGGCTTCTCGACCAGGACGAGCCGAAACGCGGAGGACGGTAGGGACTGGGGCCGGTTCGCGCGGCAGATGGCGTCGATGGCCCGTGATCTCCTGGCCCAGGAATCATTCTGATGCTGCACGGCACAAAGAGGTCGCCCGCCGGGTCTGCGAGCAAGGCGGCCTGTCCTGACCACGAACCGGCTCCCCCGGCTCGTGGGCTGATCAGGAGGAGCCTGACCGGGCCAGCCCGCAGGGGAACGCCGCTGAACCCGGCCTCAACGCCAAGTCCCCCGCCCCGCATCCCTCGCGCATCCGAGCCGTGTCAGACGTGCGCGAGGAGGCGCTCCAGCGGCCGGGGGACGCGCTCGAGGTCCAGATGCCCGACCATCGCCTGCGCGTAGAGCGCCTTGCGACCGCTGTGCGTGCCCATGAAGCGCCGCAGCTGGTGCTCCACGGGCCGGTGCCGCTGCGCCGGCTGCCCCTGGAAGGTGCGGAAGGGGCGCATCTCGCCCTGGGCGTCGATCACCTGCTGCACGCCTTGGGGACCGAGCGCGCGGATCAGCTCGTCCTCCAGATCGGCGACGCACAGGTGGAACCCGAGTGCCTCCAGTCCGGCGTGCGTGAGACCGGACCCGAGCCCGACCCGCTCCAGATGACGCCGGAAGTGCCGCTCCTCGCCGATGTCGCAAAGACCGGCCAGCGGGAGGCCGAGCCCCGGAGGGCCGCACACGTCCAGGAAACGCCCGATGTTCGTCGCTCCTCCGAGCGGCACTACCGCAATGCCCTGCGCACCGAGGTCACGGCCGTGGCGCGTGGCCAGCGCCTCGAGCGCGACCTGATCGCTGCTGCCCTCGACGAGCACGATCGTGCGCACACCGCCGCCGGCCAGCTGCCGCGCCACCTCGGCGCCCGCGCTCGCCCCCGCTCCCCCGGCCGCCCACGCGACCAGCGCCCGACGGAATCGCCCCATCTCGTCCACGAGACCTCGCTTCCCCACGCCATCGTGGCACGGCGGAGATCCCGTATGCACGCGCGTTTTCCGGGGCAATGCCTCGAGAAATCGGAGGAGACGGCGCCCGCCCACCTGCCCTCCGAGAGCACCGCTCCAGCACGCCGCCGCTCCTACGCGCTCAGGCGTTTGACCTGGGCGGCAGCGGTCTCGGCGCGACGCTGGGCCTGCCGGACGCGCCGCTCGGCGCCCAGGGAGTGCTCGCGGGCCTTCCGCGCGGCCGTCTGGGCCTGGCGCCGGTCTTCCTCCAGCCGCTGCAGTTCCTCGGTCAGCTCGTTGATGCGCTGCTCCAGCGCCTGCGCCCGTGCTTGTGCTTCGTCCACCTGCCGGTCGGCGGCTGCGGCCTCTTCCTGCCGGGCCTTGAGTGCGCGCTCGGCGTCCTCGGCATCCTGCCTGGCCTGCTCGAGCCGGCGGCGCCCTTCTTCGCCTGCCCTGGCGTCGCGGCGGACTGCAGGCCGGGACGCCGGCTTGCGTGCGACCGGGGCGGGGCGGGCGATGGCGTCTTCGGCGGCGGGCGGGAAGCCGGCTACCTGGGCGAAGCCCTTGACCAGGCGTCCGGTGGCCCACTCCTGCGCGGCCTCGGGGTCGGCGAGCACGGCCTGCAGGATGGTCTCGACCTCGTGCTGGACGCCCTCGCTGATCGGGTGCCCGGCCTGGGCCGCGAGCTGCCGGGCCTGCCGGGCCAGGGCGTTGATCACGCCGTGCTGTCTGCGGCTGAGTTCGCGCAGCTGCGCTCCGTCCAGGTCACGATGCGCCTGGCGCAGTCCTTCACCGAGCTGGAGCAGCGGCCGGGTTGCGTCGGGCCGCTCGCGGACGAGGAGGTTGCTCGCCCAGGCTGCCAGGCCGGGGCGGCGCAGTTTGCCGATCTTGGCGGCGAGCGTGCGGTCGCCGGCCCCGCGGGCTTCGGCCGCCCGCGCGTCGCGGGCGGCGGTGAAGTCTTCCGGCCGCAGTCCGTACAGCTCGTCCGCGACAGTGTCCAGGTCCACCGCGTCCTCCGCACTCGACGCCACAGTGCCGATTTTCGCAGGTTTCGACCCCTGTGCCGCGTTGCGTCCCATGCGGGGACACAGACCTCGTGGGGCGCCGCAGCGCCGTGGCGCCCTCCCCCGAGAGGCGCCCGTCTCCGCGACCGCCGTCAGCTGCTGAGGGCGCCCATGCTGAGCAGGCCCAGCAGCAGCACGCCGACGAGGAGCCGGTAGACGACGAAGGCGTTGAAGGAGTGCTTGGCGACGAACTTCAGCAGCCAGGCGATGGAGGCGTAGGCGACGACGAAGGAGACGATCGTGCCGACGGCCAGCGGGACGGCACCCACGCCCGTGCCCAGGGCGTCCTTGAGCTCGTACAGACCGGCGCCGGTCAGGGCCGGGATGCCGAGGAAGAAGGAGAGGCGGGTGGCGGCGACGCGGTCCAGGTCGAGGATGAGGGCCGTGGACATGGTGGCGCCGGAGCGGGAGAAGCCGGGGAAGAGCAGGGCGAGGATCTGCGAGCCGCCGACCAGCATCGCGTCCTTGAACGTGGTGTCGTCCTCACCGCGCTTGTGCCGGCCCATCTGGTCCGCCGCCCACATCACGCCACTGCCGACGATCAACGAGGCGGCGACCACCCACAGCGAGGCGAGCGGGCCCTCGATGAGGGGCTTGGCGGCCAGGCCCACGATCACGATCGGGATGGTCGCGTAGATCACCCACCAGGCGAACTTGTAGTCGTGGTGGTAGCGCTCCTCCTTGTTGACCAGGCCACGGCCCCAGGCGGAGACGATCCGCACGATGTCCTTGAAGAAGTACAGGAGCACGGCGGCGATCGCGCCGACCTGAATGACGGCCGAGAAGCCGACGACGGCGTCGTCGTCGACCGGGATGCCCATGAGCCCTTCGGTGATCTTCAGATGTCCGGTGGAGGAGACGGGAAGGAACTCGGTGAGACCTTCCACGACTCCGAGGACGGCGGCCTGACCGACGTTGATGACGCTCATGGGATCCAGTTCTGAGGAGTTGGTCGACAGTGCTGTAGACAGTCTTACTACGCGCGGAAGGGAGGCCTCTCGCCTACCCCCACACGGCCTGGGCGATCGACACCCCGACGAATGCCGCACCGAGGCCCGCCGCCACACTGCCGACGACGTTGGCGGCAGCGTAGAGCCCGGCCCCGGTCTCGGTCAGCCGCAGGGTCTCGTAGGAGAAGGTCGAGTACGTCGTCAGGGCCCCGCACAGGCCGGTACCGAGGAGCAGCTGCAGATGGGCGCCGGCGGCCCCCTCGGCCACCGCGCCGCTCAGCAGGCCGAGAATCAGGCAGCCGGTGACGTTCACCGCGAAGGTACCCCAGGGGAAGACCGAGTCGTGGCGGGACTGCACCGCGCGGTCGGTGAGGTAGCGCAGCGGGGCGCCGACCATGGCGCCCGCGACGACCAGCAGCCAGTTCACAACGACTTCTTACCCTTCATATCCGTTTTGCCGGAGCTGTCCTCGCGGCCCACGTACCGGATGACCTCGCAGTCGTCGAGGATGACGAGGCCCTCGCCGACGAGTTCGTCGAGCTGCGGCAGGAAGGCGCGGACGCGTTCCTCGGTGTCGACGATGACGATCGCGACGGGCAGGTCCTCGCTCAGCGACAGCAGCCGCGAGGTGTGGATCAGCGAGGAGGCGCCGAAGCCCTCGATACCGCGGAAGACGCTGGCGCCGGCCAGGCCCGCCGCGTGGGCGCGGTGCACGATCTGCGAGTAGAGCGGCTTGTGGTGCCAGGTGTCGTTCTCGCCGATGAACACGGTCACGCGCAGCGCGCTGCCGGTCAGCCTCGTCATGGCTGCCTCCACTTCAGGACGCGGCGAGCCGCGGTGACCGCGAGCCACACCGCCGTGAGCGCCGCGAGCAGGGTCGCGGCGAGATAGGCCAGCCCGGTGCGCGGGTGGCCGGCGTCGACCAGCTTCTGGATGTCGACGGCGTAGGTGGAGAAGGTGGTGAAGCCGCCGAGCACGCCGGTGCCGAAGAAGGGGCGCACGAGGCGGTGGGCGGCCCACACGTCGGTGATGACGACCATGAACACGCCGATCACGGCGCAGCCGACGACGTTGGTCCAGAAGGTCGCCCAGGGGAATCCGCCGGGCTGGGCGGGCCACCACAGGGAGGCCGCGTAGCGGGCGGTGGCGCCGAGGGCTCCGCCGAGTGCGACCACCGCGACGACCGGGGCCTGGGTGCGCCAGGCGGGCGGTCGCGGGGGGCGGGGGCGGGCGCGGACGCTCTCGGCTTCCGGGGCTGTCATGGTCGTACGTCTCCTACTCGCCGGGGCCCGGGGCATGCGGGCGCCGCTCCTTCGCAAGTAGGGACCGTTGGCGGCACCACTGCCGCGGTTCGGGTACGGCGGGCCCCACCGCCGCGCCGCGACGGGTGCTCGCGGCCGGGCAACAGGGTAGCGCCCGGCCCGGACCCCGGTCACTTCGGGACCGGCCGCTCGCACACCGCGATGCCCCGCTCCCACAGGCTGCCCAGGACCAGGTGGCCGGCGGCCTCGCAGACGCTGGTCACCATGCGGAAGCCGGAGTGGCGGCGGGCGAGGTGGTGGACGATCGTCCCCTGGTCGTCGACCGCGAGGGCGCCGATGGTGCCGGTGGGGCGGAAGGGGGCACGGACGGCGATGCGGGCGGCGGCGCCCCGGACGGCCGGGCCGGTGCGGTGCAGCAGGTCGAGCGGGGGGACGCGGGGCCCGGCCAGGGAGACCCAGATCGGGCCGTCCGGGGCGCCTCGCCAGAGGTTGTCGGGCATGCCCGGGAGGTTCTCGACGAAGGGTTCGCTCTGCCCGGCCCTGTCGCCGGCGAGCCAGTAGCGGGTCAGCCGGCACGCACCGGTCTCGGCGACGACGAGGAACGATTCATCAGCGCTCAATGCCAGCCCGTTGGCAAACTGGAGCCCCTCCAGCAGGACTTCGGGACTCTCGCTGCCCGGGGCGAGGCGCAGCAGGCGGCCGGTTCCCGTGTGTTCCACGAGGTCGCCGATCCACTGGTCCAACGGGTAGCGGCGACTGGAGACGGTGAAGCAGACACTGCCGTCGGACAGGGCGACCGCATTGCTGCAGAACCGCAGCCGCTCCCCCGCCACCGAGTCGGCGAGGATGCGCACGATGCCCTGGCCGAGGTCGACGCGCAGCAGTCCGAGTTCGGCGTCGCACACCAACAGGGCGTCGTCCGGGAGCAATTCGAGGCCGAGCGGGCGGCCGCCGGTTTCGGCGAGCACCTCGACGCGGGCGGCCGTGGGCTCGGTCAGTCCGTCGATGCGCAGGATGCGGCCGTCCTCCACCCCGGTCAGCACCCGGCCGCGGGCGTCGGCGACGACGTCCTCGGGGCCGCGGCCGCCGATGGCGACGTACCGGAGCGGGACGAGTTCACTGGGACGGTCCATGAAAACCTCCTCGTCGAGGTCGGGACAGCTCATGCTGGCATGTGTAGGGATGCCCACCGGGTGCCGCGTCACCCGATCAGGTTTACCGGGACGCGTTCCCGGCCACTCAGGACACCACCACCGGTAGCTCCGGGCCGGAGGAAGGGGTGGTCCCCATGTCACGGCTGGCCGCCTGGCACCGGCTGGGGCTCGCCGAGCTGCACCGGCGCGGCACGGAGCTCGAATTGATGCACCGGGCCATGGGATTCGCCACCCTCGCCCTGGTCACGCTGGCGCCGCTGCTGATCCTGGTGGCCGCGGCGGACCCGCTGGGGCACCACGGTTTCGCCCTGTGGCTGGTGGACGGCATGGCCCTGAACGGCAAGTCCGCCGACGCCCTCGCGCACGTCTTCGGACCGACCCGCAAGGTGATCAGCACCACCAGCGCCCTGAGCGTGGCGCTGCTCGCGCTGTTCGGCATGTCCTTCGCCTCGAGCGTGCAGAACGGCTACGAGCGGATCTGGAAGACGGCCGCCGCTCCGTGGCACCGGATCTGGCGGCACGCGGTCTGGCTGGTCATGCTCATGGGGTACCTGTACGCCCAGGTGCAGACCCGCACCGTGCTGGAGGGTCCGTCCCGCATTCTGCTCAGCATGGGCGTCGGCGTGCTGTTCTTCTGGTGGGGACCGCACTTCCTGCTCAGCCGCCAGGTGCCCTGGCGGTATCTGCTGCCCGGTGCGCTGGCCACGATGGCCGGCCTGGTCGGCCTGCGCGCCTTCTCGTACCTGGTGTTCACCCCGCTCCTGGTCACCAACGCGATCAGCTACGGCCCGGTCGGTACGGTCCTGGTGGTGGAGTCCTGGCTGGTCGGCGTGGGCTTCGTCGTCTACGGCGGTGCGCTGCTGGGCCGGCTCATATGCGAGTGGCTCGGCCACCTCGACGAGCCGCCTGACCCGCCCGAGCGGACGGCACGGGCACCGACGGACCGCGGGCAGGGGCCCTCGGCCATGCGTTCCTAGTGCGCTGACCCTGACTACCGTTGTCCTCGGTAGTCGCTCGACTTGCTCGTAGTCGAGTGCGGCCCACCGCCGGGTGCGCGCCGGACCGCCTCCCTGAACCGCAACGGCCGGCCCGACGCAGACTCCGCCACCGACTTCACCGGCGAGTTCACCGTCGGCTACGCCCTACCGGTCGGAGTGACCTTACGCTCCGTGTCCAGTCTGAGCGTGCTGCGCGGATGCTCGTGTCGGCCAGGCGGAATGTCGCAGGCGACGACTCGCCCGCGACAGTTCGGGACTCCGCGTGGCGGGGTCCCGAACTGGTTCTCGCCGCCGTTGACGTGCAGGGTGGTGCCGAGCACGACGCTGCTGTCCGCGGAGGCGAGGAAGGCCACCGCGGCGGCGACCTCCTCCGGGCGCCCCCTGCGACCGATCGGCACTCCCGCCGCGAGTTCCGCCTTGACGGCGGCCACGTTCTCCTCGCCGATGGCGATGTCGACTCCGGGGGCGTCGATCGCGACCGGCGCGACCGTGTTGACCCGGATGCCCCTGCCCTACAGACAGTTCAAGTCCGCCATCTGTGGGGCGGACTCCCATGACCTGCAGGCCCAACTCAGCGCCGTACCTGCCGACATGATCGATCTGCGCGCCGCTCCATGCAACCCGCGCCCGCCGCAGCCTAGACACCTGGCCTCGTATCCGAACATTGCGCCGACGGAGCCAGCGGACCCATCCTCCTGGCAAAACGGGGAACAGGCACGTCCGCGGTCGCACGCCGGAAGTCGAGGAACTGTTCGACCGCTTCGACGATCAGATCGGTCTCGGTCTTCCCGTCCGCGCGCGCGGCCTCGGCGAGCCGGATCTCCAGCTCGGCTGGCAGATGAACCGTCATCGGAGGCACAACGTCATGGTCTGACCACGTCATCGCGGCGTCAATGGGCACGTCGTCTTCCAGGACCGGTCTGGATGCCGCGACTCGTTGTCATCGATCGGAGGTCGGCGGTGCGAACTATGGGCATGGTGGCCACTGAATTTTGCCGGGCACGTCTGATGGCCCCTCAGGGCCGGTGGTGGTCGGGGCTGGTCGCGGTGGTTGCTTTGCTTCCCCGCTGTACAGCAGCCATGCTGCCCGCCGCTTCAGGAGCCAGGTCCGTGTGTAGCACCGATCCGCCCGCTGGTTGGCCCTGCCGGCCATCATCTGGCGACGTTGATGTCAACCGGTGATGTCAGGACAGTGGATGCTCCTGTGACAGCGGTTCCCGAACGAACTGGGTCCGCCGCTGGTCGCTGGCGCCGATGGCGTGGAAGTTCTGACGGGCCTCCGTCAGACTCAGCCGACCGTTCGGGCCGCCGCGTACCCTGTCGGCGTCGTGATCGTCCTGGCCGTCGTCCTCCCAGAAACACACGGGGCAGATCTCGTAGAGGCCGCGCTCGGCAAGGGTCAGGTAGCCGCAGCACGGACACCGATACGGCCCGCCCATGGGGCTGTGGTTCACGTTGATGGAGGGTTCGGTCACGGCCGCATCCTGGCGAAGCTCCGCTGTCGGCGCATCTGGATATGCGGCTCGATCTACAGCCCCGGTTTGGAAGATCGCGTATGCGGATCCAGCCTGACCTGGCAGAACGTTGGCCTGCGTGTTCTCGGAAGGATCGCCGACGTTCCCCCTTGGTCCCCGCTGCTTGCTCTCCCATCGGGCACGCAAGGGGCCCGGGTGGCTGCCTGTGCGCGGCTACGTCGACGGTGTCGGCTTCCTGCGCCGGGCGAATCGACGGCAGGCTACCCAGAGGTTGACCAAGAACAGCACCGATCCGGCGATGGGCCAGCCCACGGATCCACCTCCGCGGTAGGTCTCGACACCGATCACCAGCAGCAGTGAACCGACCGCCACGCCCATCAGGTCGAGGAGAACGTCTGCCTGTCTCGCGATCTTCGAAAGGTTGACCACGGCTAGATCGTGACAGGTGACCGCGCTCTTGCCAAGGTCCATTTCCCTGCCGTGACCTGCACCTTTTCCACACGGTCGGCCAAGCGGCTTTGGGCTGGAGTTTCAATGACCGAGTCAAGGCCATGGGCGCCCTCCGCTGGGGCGGGCGGCACCTCGTCTCGGAGATCGGCTGTGCCTCGGCCGACGAAAGTCAGCCACGACGGCGGGCACACCGACCGATCAGGCGCGCGTCTGCCTCGCTGCACCCCCACCGGCCGTGACCACGCCGCCGGCTCTGTGGCGTCGACCCAGCACACGCTGCACGGCCGCCTCAGATGAGAAGCTCAGATCTGGAGTTCCGCGAACACTGGGTTAGCCATGAGTCTTGGATACTCGACGCCGAGCCGCGTCAGTACGGCCTCTTGAAAGAGCAGCCAGGCGTTCCTGAGATCGACGCGTTCGCAGACCGCCTCTGCCGCTGCGTATGTGCACGCGACCCGCACCTTGTCATCTTCCGGGACGAAGTCGATCAGCTCGGCGTTCTCGGTGAAGCCGATCGTCGTGCGCTCGCCCCGCTCCAGGTGTTCGAGTGCACCCTTCATGGACCACAGAAAGTCGTACCAGCGCAGGTCAGAGCGGCTGACCAAGGCGAGGTCCACTTCTTCGCGGTTCTCCTGGCCTTGGTCCACGTACGGGCCAGTCTGGCGATATTCGATCCTGATCATTGGGCTCCCGTTGACGGTAGCGCGACGTTACTCGCATCGTCGGTGACGGAGGTCGGCGGAGGCTCAACGATTGAGTCAAGCCGTCTGCGTGATGGGTGGGGTGGGAGTGAAGGCCCTGTTGTCGCGTAGCAGAGCCCAGAGCACGCTGGTCCGTCGTCGTGCAAGGGCGATGACGGCCTGAACGTGCTTGCAGCCCTCTTCGCCCTTGTTGAGGCAGTACTCCCGGTTGGGGCCGTCGCGCATGATGCTGGTCTGCGCGGAGAGGCAGAAGACTCTGCGTAGGAGGCGGCTGTAGCGCTTGGGGCGGTGCAGGTTGCCGGTGCGGCGGCCGGAATCGCGGGGGACGGGGACCAGGCCAGCTGCTGAAGCCAGGTGGCCGGCGTCGGCGTAGGCAGTCATGTCGCCCGCGGCGACGATGAACCCCACTCCGAGGATGGGCCCATGCCGGGCAGCGGCTCGATGACTTCGGCCTGTGGGTGGGTGCGGAAGGCGTCGCGGATCTGCCCGTCGATGCGTCCCAGCCGGTCGTCCAGGGCCAGGATCTGAGTCGCCAGGTCGGCGGCGATCTGTGCGGCGGTGTCCTCGCCGGGCAGCGCGGTCTGCTGAGTCTGGGCCGCTTCCACGGCCGTGGCGGCCGGACTGTCCCCGTCGCGGACTCCTCGATTGACGAGCCAGGCGGCCACTCCAGCCAAGCCACGGTCGGCAAGCTGCTTTGAAGCCACATCCGGCCCTGCCAGGCCACCGAACAACTTACGGAGCGGCTTTGGGGGGCGCATCACCCGGTTCCCAAACGAGATGGAGTCGGCCTGAGCGCTACTAGTTGACGCATTGCGATACGCCTGCTGACGTCAATGGCGGTTCCCGTCAGACTGCGCGGGGCTTAAGGGGGCAGCGAATTGGCTGGGGCTTTCTGGGATGGCAGCGGATCGGCCCTGCTGGGCTCCGCGCTGTCGGGCATTTTGGCTGTCGGGACGTTCTACGCGACTCGTTGGCACGAGCGGAAGATTGCGCGCGAGCACCTCGCATACCAGGCAGCCGAGGACATCGCCAAGGCGCTACTCGATCTGGAAGATGCCATCAGCCCACGTCCGTGGGAACAGCCACGAGGCGACTGGAAGGCGCTTTGGAAGTCCGCCGACAAGTGCGGAGAGGTCTGCATCGTGCGTATCGCAGCCCTCTCCGAACGATCCTTGTCCCTCGCCGTCCAGGAGATCTACAACATGGTCTACGACGCGTTGCGGGTCATGCAGCGCCACGCAGAAGTTGATCCCGGTCCTGTCTCCGGCGTGGACGTAGACGCGATGCTTCACGAAACGATCATGTACTTGGAGCAGGTGGTCAACGCTTTGACGAACTGGCGGAGCCTGTCCGTAGCGCGGAAGCCAGAAGTTCCGGAGATGCCGTGGCGGAGTCTGCTCGAACCCGCGCCTCCGCGCATGGCACCCGGTCAGCCCGAGTCCAGACGTGGGGTCCTGGGTTGGGCTAGGCGGCCTGACGAGAGCTAACAGTGTGGAACTCCTCACGGTCTACGGCCCGGACACGGCCCCGGCACAGCAACAGGGCCTCTGCCAGCGGTGAACCGCGACTTCTCGGCGCGCCAGTGCGGCCAGGCAGGATGACCGCGTCCGCCATGCCCGGAATTCCCGCGTTCGCCGCTGGAACCGCAGACGGACAGGGCTCTCGCATCGGCCTGACCAGCTCAAGACCGCCGCACGCCTCGCCCTCGCAGTGCACCGCTTCACCAGCCCGTTCCGGCCCCGGACCGCCATGGCCCCACCCTGCCACCGGCCCTTGGCCGTACCCTGGTCAGGACATGACCAGGAGCGGAGGCGGCGAGGGCGGGGTGGATCAGGTACTGCGGGTTCCGGCCGACATGTTCCGGTTCACGACGGGCGAGCGGGCACCGCTGTACAGCGCGATCCTGCACGCCTTCGGGGAGGCCAACGAGCGGCTGGTGACCGCGCTGTCCCTGGACGAGGTACGCGAACGGCTGCGCGGTGTGGGCTGGTTCGACGCGCTCGCCGACGAGGACCTGGTGGCGGCGCTGCGGCAGCTGCGGGAGTGGCGGCTGCTGGACGCCGTACAGAATCACGCGGGCAACTACCGGACGGCCGAGGAGTACGAGCGGCGGAATCTGCAGTACTCGCTGACCCGCCGCGGCGAGGCCGCGTTCGCCGGGGTGCAGCACGCGCTGGCCGTGCTCGCCTCGTCCGGCGCCCTGCAGACGGCCGTCCTGGACGCCATCTCCGACCGGCTGCACGCCCTGGCCGAGTTGGTGGCGGATGCCGCCTCGGGCGACCGGCAGCTGTTCACGACGCTGCAGGAGCTGGAGGGGCACCTGGACGCGCTGCGCTCCAACACCAAGCAGTTCAACGGGGAACTGCAGCGTCTGCTGCACGCCGACGGGGCGGATCTGGCCGTCTTCCACGAGGTCAAGGCCGCGACGGTGGCGTATCTGCAGGAGTTCCTCAGCCACCTCGACCAGCGCGCGCATGCCATCGCGGGCGCGGTGGCACGTGTCGAGGAGCTGGGCGTGGACGTGCTGCACGAACGGGCCCTGGCCGGCGCGGAGTTGCCGCCGCTCGCGGGCGGCGACCCGGCCCCCGCCTGGCTGCAGGCGCGGCGGGCCCGCTGGGAGGGGTTGCGCGTCTGGTTCCTGCCCGAGGACGGCGCTCCGGCCCGGGTGGAGCAGCTGCACCATGTGGCGCGCCGGGCGATCGTGACGCTGCTGCAGGTCCTGGACCGGATCAACCAGGCCCGGCTCAGGTCGTCCAGCGCCGCGGAGGACTTCCGGGAGCTGGCCCGCTGGTTCGCCCTGGCCCCGGCGGAGGACGACCTGCACCTGCTGTGGGCGACGGCCTTCGGGCTCGGCTCCGCCCGCCACGCCCACCTCGTCCACCCCGACCCGGAGGTCGTGCCCGCGTCGGCGGGCTGGGGCGAGGCCCCGCCGGTCGAGGTGTCGGCGCTGCTGCGCTCCAGCGGCCGTACGGAACGCTTCACCCGGACCGGCCGGGTGCGTGACGTGGCGGCGGTGAAGGCCGCCCGTGCCGAGCGGGCCCGGGCGGAGCGGGCCGAACTGGAGGCGGCCTGGGACCTGCTCGGCGCCTCGGCACCGGTACGCCTGTCGCACTTCGGCGAGCTGGACCACCGGGTGTTCGAACGGCTCCTGGACCTGCTGGGCCGGGCCCTGGCGGTGCACCCCGACAGCGACGGGCTGCGGCGCGCGGTCACCGGCGACGGCCGGGTGGAGGTGCTGCTGCGCCCGCCGGACGGTCCGGGCCGGGCGATCCTGCGCACCGTGCACGGGCGCCTGACCGCCCCCGACTACGTGGTCGAGATCCGTCCCTCGGCCCGAGTGACCGACCACGGTTTGCACCAGGAGCGCCGAGCCGGATGAGCAATCTCGCCAACCAACTGGTCGTCGCCGAGCGCGAGGAGGTGGCCCGGGCCATCCGCACCCTGCTGGCCCGTCCGCTGCTCACCGAGAAGGACGACCCGGTCGCCTTCGACCTGGTGCGCCGCCGCCGCGAGCCGCTGACCCGGTGGTTCGACTACACGCTGGGCTGGCCGCTGGTCGTCGAGGCCCGCCAGGGCTACGCCCGCCTGTCCAAGGTGCGCGCCTACGGCAGTGGAGCCGACGGGGACCGCCCGGCCCGCCGGCCACGCTCGGGCCGCGCCCCGCTGGACCGCCGCCGCTACGTCCTGCTCTGCGTCACCTGCGCCGAGCTGCTGTCGGTGCCGGTGACGACGGTGGGGCTGCTCGCCGACCGGGTGGCGCGGGCGCTGTCGGCCGACGAGGCGCTGCCCGCGTTCGACACCGCGCAGCGCGCCGAGCGGATGGCCTTCGTCGACGTGCTGCGCCTGCTGGAGTCCTACGGGGCGGTCGCGGTGCTCGACGGGGCGACCGAGTCGTACACGGAGTCGGCCGACGCGAAGGTGCTGTACCGGGTGCAGTCGGGCGTGCTGATGCGGCTGCTTTCGGCGCCGGGCAGCCCGTCCCGCCTCTCCGCCGCCGCGGGGGTGGCCCCCGCCGAAATACCCGGCCGTTTCGGAGAGTTGATGTCCGCGCTGACCAAGGAGCGGCGCTACGGCAGCGGGGAGGACGAGGCGTCGGCGGCGCAGCACACGCTGTGGCTGCGGCACACCGTGCTGCGTCGGCTGTTCGACGATCCGGTGGTGTACCGGGACGAGTTGACGGAGGCTCAGCTCGGCTATCTGACATCGCTGACAGGCCGCCAGGTGATGCGGCGGGCCGCCGAGCAGGCGGGGTTCGTGCTGGAGGAGCGCGCCGAGGGCTGGCTGCTGGCCGACCCGGAGTCACTGGCCACGGACGAGAAGTTCCCGGACGACTCCTCCCATGCCAAGGTGGCCGCCCTGCTGCTGCTCGACGCGCTCACCGAGAGTACCGACGGCTGCTCCGCCGCACGGCTGGCCGCCGAGGCGGAGGGCCTGCTGGCCCGTTTCCCCGGCTGGGGCAAGGCGTACCGCTCCGAGGACGGTGCCGCACGGCTGGCGGAGGACGCCGTACGGGTCCTGGTCCGCTTCGGGCTCGCGCGCAGCGCCGCGGGCAGGGTCACGGCCCGCCCGGCCGCTGCCCGTTACCGGCTGTCGGGCATCGACCGGCGTGACGAAAGGGCCGAGTGATGACGGTGACCGAGCTGGCCGGGATTCCCGGACCGCGCCGCCAGGACACGGGCCGCTGGCACCCGTCCCGGGCCGGCGTCCTCAACGTGTGGCGGTATTACGACGAGGTGTTCACCTTCCACCGCGGACGCCTGCTGCTGCGCGGGCCCAACGGCACCGGCAAGTCGAAGGCACTGGAGGTGCTGCTGCCCTTCCTGTTCGACGCGAGCCTGAAGCCCAACCGGCTGTCCACGTTCGGCGGCAGCGAGCGCACCATGCACTGGAACCTGATGGGCGAGGGCGCCAGCGGCGTCACCCGGGTCGGCTATGTGTGGCTGGAGTTCCGCACGGACGAGGCCGACGGCCCGCGCTGGTTCACCATCGGCGCCCGGCTGCAGGCCACCTCCCGCACGACGTCGGTGGGCGTCGACTTCTTCACCGTACGGGCCCGGGTCGGGGCGGACGACGGGCTGTCGCTGGTCGGCGAGGCGGGGCAGCCCCTCACCGTCGCCGCGCTGAAGGAGGCGCTGGCCGGCCGGGGCGAGGTGCACGACACGGCCGCCGACTACCGGGCGGCCGTACGGCAGGCCCTGTTCCCGGGCCTGTCCGAGCAGCGCTACGACGCCCTGATCACCGCACTGCTGCAACTGCGCACCCCGAAACTGTCCGAGCGGCTCGACCCGTCCCTGCTGTCCACGCTGCTCTCGCGTGCCCTGCCGCCGCTGGATCGCGACGAGATCTCCGAACTGGCCGACGGCTTCGAGCGGTTGGACCGGCGGCGGGAGGAACTGGCCCGCATGGACGAGCGGGTGGAGGCCGCCGGACGGCTCGCCGCGCGCCAGCGCTCGTACGCCCAGCGTGTCCTGCGCGCCCGCGCCGCCGAACTGGTCTCCGCCACCACGGAGATGGACAACCACACCCGTGCCGCCCGCGAGACCGAAGAGGCCTTCGAGCGCGCCGTCGCCGAACGGGCCACGGCCGAACAGCAGTTGACCGAGGCGCAGGAGCTGATCGGGGAGCTGGCGTCCCGGATCGAGGTGCTGACCGACTCGGAGGAGTACCGCCAGGGCCGCGAACTGGACCGGCTGCGCCGCCAGGCCGGCCAGGCCCGGGCCACGGCCGAGGAGCGGCGCGCCACGGCGGACGCGGCACGGGCCGAGGCCGAGGAGGAGGCGGAACGTGCGGCCGGGGCCCTTAGGGAGGCCGACGCCCAGCAGGGCCGCACGCGTACCGCCGAGGAGGAGACCTGGCAGGCCGCGCGGGCGGCCGGCCTCACAGCGGCCTGCACGGAGACGGCGGCGGCGCTCGCCGACGGCGAGGACAACCGTGCCCGGCAGCTGATCTCCGGCGCGGTGCGCGGTCGGCTCGGGCAGATCGCCGACGTGCGCGGCGCCGTGGACACGCACCGGGACGCGGTGCGCTCCCGGTCGGCGGCCGAGGAGGCCCTGGAGGTGACACGGGCGGCGCTGGCCGAGGCGAGCGGACGGTGCGAGGAGACGGCCGGGGCGTATGCGGCGGCGGTCGAGGCGCAGGCCGTACGGCTCGAGCAATGGGCGGGCGGCTGCGCGGAGCTGCGCTTCGACGCGGCCGCCGTGCGGGAGCTGGCGGAGCAGGCGGCCTCCGAGGCCGAGGTGCTGGCGCTCACGGAAGCCTTGGCGCGGTCCGTGGAGCGGGAGTTGACCACCGCAGAGACCATGGCCGGACAGCAGCGCCGAACCCTCGCCGCCGAGCGTGCGCAAGCGGCCGAGCAGGCGGCCCGCCTGGAGGCGACGACGGACCTGCCGCCCGAGCCGCCGCACACCCGTACCGCCGACCGCACCGCACGGCCCGGGGCGCCGCTGTGGAAACTCGTCGCCTTCCACGACACCGTTCCGCCCGCCCAACAGGCCGCCGTGGAGGCCGCGTTGGAGGCGTCGGGGCTGCTCGACGCGTGGGTGGGCCCGTTCGGCGGGCTGGTGGCCGTCGGGCACGACACGTTCGCGGAGGCGGAGTGGTCCCCGACGGCCGCGGGCGGCCGGAACCTGACGGACGTGCTGCGGCCGGAGGCCGACGCACCCGTACAGGCCGCGCGGATCGAGCGGCTGCTGTCCTCGATCGCGTACGGCGACACCCTCCCGGAGGGCCCGGCGGCCGCCATCGGCGCGGACGGCACCTGGCGGCTGGCCGCCGCCACGGGCAGCTGGGCCAAGCCCGAGTCCGCCCACATCGGCGCCTTGGCACGCGAGCGCGCCCGCCGTCGTCGTATCGACGAACTCGTCGCCCAAATCGAGGAGTTGGACGCGTCGATCCATTCCTGCGACACCGAAAGCGCGCTGCTCGCCGACCGCCGCCGCACCCTGGACCTGGAGCGCCACAACCGCCCCGACCACACGGCGCTGACCACCGCCCGCCGCGCCCTGGACCGCGCCGAGGCGGACGCCGCCGCCCGCGACGACGCCGTACGCACCGCCGCGACGGTGCTGGCGAACCGTGAGCGCGAGGTGGCCCTGGCCCGGCAGGCCCTCGATGCGCTCGCCGCCGAACACGGACTGCCGGCCGACGAGAAGGCGCTCGGCCGGCTGGTCGAGCACACCGAGACCCTGCGCGAGGCGGCGGGCCAGTGGCTGCTGGCCTCGGTGCGCCTGGCCGCCCTGCGCAGCGCGGCCGCCGAGGCCGGCCAACGGGCCGAGCGGGCGGGACGCGGCGCCGGGCAACGCGAGGGCGAGGCCCGCGAGGCGGAGACGGAGGCGGGCTCCCTCACGGCCGCCGTGGAGGAGGCCGAGCGCACCGCGGGCGCCCAGTACCAGGACGTCCTCGCCCGCATAGAGGAACTGCGCACCGAGGCCGGCCGGCTCGAACGCACCGCCCGGCAGCTGACCCAGACCCTCATCCAACTGGCCACGATCATCGGCTCGTTGGACAGCCAGCGCACCACCGCCGCCGAGCAGCGGGACACCTCGATCGCCGTCCGCGACGCGGCCGCCGAACGGCTGCGCCACTGCCTCGCGCTCGGCCTGGGCGCCGACGCCGGCCTGGACGGCATCGAGCTGGCATCCGACGCGAAGGTGACGGCCACGCTGGAGGCGGCGCGGGCGATCGCCGTCCGCTTCTCCGCCGTAGCGCACTCCCCCAAGAACATCGCGGACGCCCTGGAGCGCCTGGCCGAGACCCGGTACGCCACCGCCGAGATCCTCGGCGAGCGCGCTGACGTCCATCTGGAGGCCCAGGAGGACCTGCACCTGCTCACCGCCTCCGTCGACGGCGCACTGCTCGGCGCCGCCGGGATACTCGCCGCGCTGACCGAGGAGCGCGACCGCGGGCGAGACGACATCACCGCCGGGGAGCGCGGCCTGTTCGACCGGATCCTGACCGGGGACACCCGGCGCCATCTCGCCACCCGCATCCGCCAGGCGAACGAGCTGGTCGACACCATGAACGCCCGCCTGGAGCGGGTGCGCACCGCCTCCCGGGTCGCCGTCCAGCTGGTGTGGCAGGTCGATCCCGCGCTGCCGCCGGGCACCCGGGCCGCCCGCGACCTGCTGCTCAAGGACCCGGTCCGGCTCACCGACGCCGACCACGAGGCACTGCACCACTTCTTCCGCGAACGCATCGAGGAGGCCAGGGCGAGCCAGACGGCGGGCAGTTGGGAGGAACAGCTCGCGCAGGTCCTCGACTACACGGCCTGGCACCAGTTCGTGGTCCGGCTGGATCGCGCGAACGGCCTGGGCTGGCAGCTGCTGACGAAGAAGCTGCACGGCGCGCTCTCGGGCGGCGAGAAGGCCATCGCGCTGCACCTGCCGCTGTTCGCGGCGGTCGCCGCCCACTACCACGCGGTGCCCGAGGCGCCCCGCCTCATCCTGCTCGACGAGGTGTTCGTCGGCGTCGACGCCACCAACCGGGGCCAGGTCTTCGCCCTGCTGTGCTCCCTCGACCTCGACCTGCTGCTCACCTCCGACCACGAGTGGTGCACCTACCGCGAGCTCGACGGCATCGCCGTCCACCAGCTGATCACGGACGGCGACGACGATGCCGTGACCACCGCACGCTTCGTGTGGGACGGCGCGGGACTGCTGCCCGACGAGGCCCCGGCATGAGCCCTCACGTCCTGGACCGTCCCGAACTGGCGCCGCTGTGGCGGGCGGTGCACGACCGGCTGTCCTCCGGCCGCCCGGTCAGCCGCGTGACGGTCGGCCCCCTGGACCAGCCCGCCCGCGAGGCGCTGGCCGACCTGCTCGGCCTCGACCGACTGCCCCAGGCCCGTACGACCGTGACGCTGGCCCGGTTGGACGAGGCGCTGCTCGCCGGCGTCGGCGCGGACAGCCGGGCCGTGGCGGAGGCCGTGCTCGGGCCGCTCGGCGACCGCGCGGCCGACCGGGAGGCCGACCGCACCGAACGCGCCGCGCTGTGGCACTGGCTGGAGTCCCACCCCGTGGTCACCGCCCAGCCCGCACTCGCCCCGTGGACCACGCACCTGCGCCGCTCCGGCCTCGTACGGGGCTCGGCCGACGCGACCCGCCGCCTGCTCCAGGACGCCCTGACCGTCCTTGCGGTCCTGCCCGCGCCGGGCGATCCACTCCCGGTGTTCGCGGCGGCCCGCCTCGGCAACGCCCACGCCCTTGACGACGGCACCCGCCTGGCCGGTGTGGTGCTGCGCGCCCTGGCCGCCCTGCATGACACCGACCCACCGGCCTGCGCAGCCGACCGCCGCGCCCTGTGGAGCAGGGCCGGCATCGCCGACGACGCCCTGTCGACCACTGTCCTGGCGGCAGGCCTGCGCCCCGCCGGAACCGGGCCGGTGGCCCGCGCCCTCACCGCATACACGGACGCCGGCCACGCCACACACCTCTCCCTGGCCCAGCTCCGCAACCCCGGCCACCTGCACCTGCCGCCGACGGACGTGCACATCACGGAAAACCCGAGCATCCTCGCCCTGGCCCTGCACCGTTTCGGCCCCGCCTGCCCGGCCCTGGTGTGCGCGGCGGGCTGGCCGAACAGTGCGGTCGTCCTCCTCCTGCGCCAACTCGCCGCGGCCGGCGCCCCGTTGCACTACCACGGCGACTTCGACGGCGAGGGCCTGCGCATCGCCGCGCACGTCCTCGCCGCCACGGGAGCGTCCGCCTGGCGCATGTCCGCCGCCGACTACCGCTCGGCACACAGGCACTCCCCCACCGGCCCACCACCCGGCCGCCTCACCGACGCCCCGTGGGACCCCGACCTCGCGCCCGCCCTGCACCAGTGCGGCACAGCCGTCCTCGAGGAGCACATGGCGGACGTCCTCCTCGCCGACCTGGAGCCCTTTGCCCGGCACTTCGAATGAGCGCTGCTGAGGTGCGGCAGCTGGGACGCGGTGCGGTTTACCTCGCTTCGAGCGTCCGCATGGCGCCTCCCGGCATCCCCAACCGTTCCTATTCAGTGAGCGGGAGTGAGTCTTGGACCCAAACCTGGTCAACTGGCGCATCCCGAACGGTTGTTGATGCGCTGGTCACCCGCGTTCGCGCCGCGTCCGGCGACACGGATCGTGTCCGTGGTCCGGGGATGCGGGGGCGGGTTTCCTCACGCCCGAGGGTACCGTGTCCGGCCTGGGCGGTCCGATGCCCCACACGATCGCTCTGGTCGTGTGGGGGCGGTGCCGTCCGTCGCCGGACGCGGTGCCCGAGAGCGCGTCGCCCGATCGCGACGCCAGCGGCGTCATGGCGGGTGGTCTTGCGGTTCTTGCTGCTGAGGGGCTTCTGCCAGTGCTCGGCGCCCCAGCGGGAGGTGTAGGCGGGGTCGACGACGACGATGGTAATGCCGAGTTCGGCGGCCATCGACACGAGCCGTGCCCGCAGTTTGGCGACGGGCATGCCGGAGATCAGCTTGCGGAACCGCTTCCTGCGGCCGTGCTTCTCCCGCGTCTTCTCCGCGCCGAAGTCCAGGTCCTCGATCGCGATGGAGACGCCTTCGCGCCGTGCCCAGCGAAGGAGGCCGGTGAGGGCGTGCCTCACCTGGGCGTCCCGGTAGGTGGCCGGCCCGTCGAGGTCGTAGAAGAACCGGCGGGGCCCACCCATCGGGTTGCCGTGCTCATCCAGACGCCACGCTGCGAAGTGGTCGGCGTTGGTGTCCACACCGATGAGACCGTTCGTCCTGGCTGCGGTCAGGGGAACGGTCTGGACCGGCGGGATCGTCCACGACGCGGTGAGGTACCAGCGGCCCCGGTCCACGTCCAGGTGGATGCGGTAGGCGACAGCACGGTTCGCCGATACGCGGTCGGCCCACTCTTCGCCGCGGTGCCGGAAGTCGATCCGGCCGTCGAGCACGTACCGGCCGCGCGGGCCGTTGGCCAGAGGAGCCAGCGGAGCCGGGAGCTTGATGCTGACCTCGCCGTCGGAGCTGACGCGGATGGTCTCGTTCCCAAATCGCTTCCCCGACTCCCCGTCTGCCTGGAGGAACCAGCGTCCGGCATCCCAGCGCCTGCGCCACTCGTACTCGGTGAGCTGGGCAGCTTCCAGATTGTGCCGGTTGCGAGCCAGTCGCTTCCCGCCCCGCACCACGTGCACGACACCGGCCTCACGGTCGGACCGCTCGCGCTCCAGCCGGTCTTCCAGCACACGCAGGCGCCGGGTCTTTTGGAACCACTCCTGCTTCGTGCGGTAGCCGCCCGGCACCCCCTTCGTGCCCTTCTCCCCGACCGGCTGGGACAGGCGGTGCGCGATCGTACGCACCCCGGCCTCAAGGTTGTGGATGTGGGCGAGCTGGGCACGGCGCGCCAGGCCCCACTAGTCGTGGGTGGCCTTCGTGATACTCCCGGCCCAGCGCGAGGACGACTCCTCGGTCAGGGCCCGCTTGCGCTCCGCCCACTGGTCGCTGTCGTGATCGGTACCCGCCCGGCAACGTGCCTTGAGGTCGGCACAAGCCAGCGAACCCAGGTGCGCGCCCACCAGCGGCAGCACCTCACGGTCCCGCTGGGACATGCCCTTGATGCTGGTGCGGACCGCCACCCCGGACGGGCCCAGCGCAACGAACGGCGCCTCGATCGTGCGCAGTGCGAAGTCAGCCATGCTCGGCGGCCTCCAAAGCCTTGCGGGCCCGGTTCTTCGCCGACCGGCGACCGTACAGGCGAGCACAGAACGAGGTCAGCACCTCCACCATGTCGCGCACCAGGTCGTCCTCGACCTCGCCGTCATCAAGGACCACGAGGCGGCGCCCATGTGCGGACAGGGCGGCTTCGACGAGTTCAGTGTTCATCCGGCCCAGCCGGTCCTTGTGCTCGACCACCACCGTGGTCACGTCCGGATCGGCCAGCAGTCGCTTGGCTTTGGGGCGGGCACCGTTCATACCGCATGCGATCTCCGCCTCCACCCGCAGCACCCGGTGGCCGGCCTGCACCGCCCACTGGGACAGCCGGGCGACCTGCCGCTCCAGGTCGGTCTTCTGGTCATGGGAGGAAACACGGGCATACAGGCCCAGCCCGCCGATCGCCTCGGGCGCGGCGTTGACCCCAATGTTCACGAGGATCGTGCGCGGGCCGACCCGCTGAGCCGGTACTGGCAGCGTCCCCTCACGGAACCAGCGATACGCGGTCTGCGGATGCACACCCTGCGTCTTCGCCCATTCCGTGAGAAGCCGTATTCCTATCGATCATGAGGACGGTTCTGGTCGAACAAGGTGCCTGGTCGGGTGATCTTGGCCGGGTGGATGCATGAGAACAGGG
>NZ_JBIAWI010000039.1:0-42712 GCF_042895385.1 Streptomyces sp. NPDC001401 | reverse complement strand
TACTGATCCACCGAACGACTGCGTAGAAGCAGATGCGCCGGGGCAGGCCGCATCACAAGATCTCCGACAGAGCCGAATTGTTTGACCGTCGACACGCATCGGTCATCCGCCGCCCTCTCACTGCACAATCTGCACCCACAACAGGTCGCGGACGAGCGGCTGCGATCGTAGCCATCCCGCGCCACGATGCCTACAGTTGTTCGAATTATTGAGCCGCCCCGACCTACCGGAAACGTCTACCCCCAAGCGGCAACCGACCAGCGCCGCGCCATCGGCCTGACTGGCAGAACCCCCGCCGAAACGAGCCGACGGGGGTCAACACCTGTCACGTTCGTGCCACCAACAGCGTTGACGCGCCTGGACGGCAAGATCCCAAATCGGCCAAACGCGCCCGATCTGGACGGCATGGACGCCATAAGACGGCTTCACCTACCTGTGCCAGGTGGGACCGTCAGCTTGGAGCGGGCGGCGACGGCCAAGCCAACAGAGCCGCAGCCCCATGGTCTGCATCAGTCAAGATCCGGACGATTCCCGGGCCAGCAGTCCCGGCAGATCCCCACGGCTGCCATATTCGCAGTTCAGCGGGCTGATTGCGCTGCACCACCAGCAGACGAACAACCTGCTGGTGTCGTACTCGCCGAAGAAGCTCGGGTTCTTCTAGACGCACATAAAGGGCGCCTGACCAGGAAAGATGCCCGTCAGGCGCCCTTTGCGGCACACGACTGGGCGGCAAGCCGAAACACGCCCTTACTCCTGATACCTCCCACCGCTGCATGGATACGCGTTTCCGCGGCCGCCGACAAGGGCCACGATCGTCGTCTGGCAAGACCCGCCCGATCCCTCCGGCTTGACGTATGCCGATATCGGCATACGATGGCGCCCATGGCACGAGCAGCGACGACGTCGGACGTCTTCAACGCGATCGCCGAGCCGCAGCGCCGGGAGATCCTGGTGCTGCTGCGGGCGGGTGAGCGGCCGGTGACCGAGTTGGCCCAGGAGTTGGGGATGACCCAGCCGAGGGCGTCCAAACACCTGCGAGTGCTCCGGGAGGTCGGACTGGTGCGGGACCGCAAGGCGGGCAAGCAACGCCTGTACGGCCTTGACGCCCGCGGGCTGCGACCGGTCCACGAGTGGACGGGCGGGTTCGAGCGGTTCTGGAACGAGAGCTTCGACCGGCTGGACGCGTACGTGCAGGACCTCAAGCAGGCAAGGCAGGAGGAATAGCTGATGAGCGCGACGGGACGAGGAGCGCCGGCGCAGTCCGCGACGGCCGACCGCGAGATCGTGATCTCTCGGGTCATCAGTGCCCCACGGGAGCTGGTGTTCGAGGCGTTCACCGAGGTACGGCACCTGTCGCGGTGGTGGGGACCGGACGGGTTCACCACCACCACGCGGGCGTTCGAGTTCCGCGTCGGCGGGGCGTGGGACTTCGTGATGCACGGGCCGGACGGGAAGGACTACCAGGAGTGGATCTCCTGGACCGAGATCGCCCCGCCGGAGCGGATCGCGCTGCTGCACGGTGAGTCCCGCGACGACCCGAACGCCTTCGAGTCGGTCCTCACGTTCGCGCCCGACGGCGCGGCGACCCGGATCGAGATGCGCACGGTGTTCCCCACCAAGGAGCTGCGCGACGAGGCGGTCGAGAAGTACCACGCGATCGAGGGCGGCCGGCAGACCCTGAGCCACCTGGCTGTCTACGTCACCGAGATCGTTCGGAAGGGAGCTGAGGACTGATGGCCGGAAAGGTGTTCTTCAGCGTGACGATGTCGCTGGACGGGTTCAACGCGCCCGAGGAGCGCATGGACGACCCGGACGCGCAGCGCTGGATGGCGCAGTGGATGGAGCTGCAGCAGTGGATCTTCCCGCTGCGGTTCTTCCAGGAGAACCTGAAGCTCGGCGAGGGCGGCGAGGAGGGGCGCGACAACGACATCGTGCGGGAGACGTTCGAGCGCACCGGCGCAAGCGTGATGGGCAAGCGCATGTTCGACCTCGGCGAGAAGGCGTGGCCGGAGGAGGCGCCGTTCCACACGCCGGTCTTCGTCGTGACGCACGAGAAGCGTGACCCCTGGGAGCGGCCGGGCGGGACCACCTTCCACTTCGTCAACGACGGCATCGAGACCGCGCTCGACCAGGCCCGCGAGGCCGCCAGCGACCGGGACGTCCGCATCGCGGGCGGCGGCGCAACGATCCTGGAGTACGTGAACGCCGGCCTGATCGACGAGTTCACGATCGCACTCTCACCCGTACTGTTCGGCTCCGGAATCCGCCTGTTTGAGGGCGTGGACGCGGACCGCGTGGCCCTGGAGCCGGTCCGCGCGGAGCCGACGCAGCGGGTGACCCACCTGACCTACGCGGTCCGGGAGCGGTAACCGTCTCGATCTCGGCGCTCCCCCGCCGAGGTCAGCAGCCCGGTGAGATCCTCGACGCTCTGAGCGTCAGGAAGGGCGAGCGTTCGGGCCGCGACGCGGGCCTCGAGTTCCTCGCCCGTGCGAGTGATCACGCGCAGGACGGCAGGGAAGGCGTACCGGAACGACGCGCTGCAGCGCTCGTCCTCGAAGCAAAGCACCAGGGCGCCAGGGCGACGCGGCGGGAGTCACGGGCGACGGCGTCGGTGAAGTCCCCGTGAGACGCGCCGAGGCTGCCGCCGAGCAGCGCCGCGGCAACCGTGTACGGGCTGCTGAACGCCGCGTGGTACCCGGAGGCCGGCAGACCTGTCTGCGGATCGAACGGTCCGTCGTCGCGAGCGGCGGTCATCAGCTTGGCCCGCCGGCTTTCTGCGAGGCCCTTGGTGAGCAAGGGCTCGGGCTCCTCCCGGCCGTTGGCCGTCCAGCGGACCTCAAACCCCTTGCGACGATCGGGGCGTTCGCGGATTTCCCACGGTGCAGTTCACGATTGGGCACCGATACACGAGGTTGGCGCCGGTGGTGTAGGCGGCTTCGTCACCGGCGAGGAAGAGAGCCGCCGGAATGACGTCGGCCGGCGGGCCGACGCGACCGAGGCGAACGCCGCCGTGTCCCGGTCATTCGCCATGTGCTGCGCCGAGCAGCCGGCCCGATGCGATGCGCAGGAACTCCTGGACCAGCGGTTCGTGTGTGCCGGACCGGGTGACCAGGGAGAGTTCGACGATGCCGTCGGGGTCCGTGAGGGGCCGGTAGGCGATGGGGGGGGTCAAAGGAGCGCGCGGCGGTGACGTTCGGTACGAGGGTGACACCGAGGCTGCAGGCCACCATGGCCAGTTGCGTCAGGATCGAGTTGGCGAGATGCACCGGCGTGGTCATCCTGCTCTTCGTGGTGCTGGGCAATCCGAGCTCCGGCGGGGTGTATCCGGCGCCGCTGCTCCCGTCGTTCTGGAGCGCGATCGGACAGGCCCTGCCACCGGGCGCGGGCACGACTCTGGTCCGCAACACGGTGTACTTCTCAGGGCACGCCACCACGTCGGCTCTCTGGGTGCTCGGTGTCTACGCGGTGGGCGGCGCGGTGCTGGCCTGGGCGGCTTCGTGGTGGCACGAACGGCGGCATGTCGACGCGACCCCCGACGGGTCGCCGTCGGCCTGGACCGTTGCCGTCAGGGTGCCGGTCTTGATGTCGTTGGTCGCCTGCACGACCTTGCGATCCCCTGGCGAACATCCCTTGGCCTTCGGCATGGTCAGCGTCAGCGCGCCCCTTGCTCGTTTTCGAGTCGTCCGGCGCTCAGTGCGAACGCCTGCGCCGACGGACGACGAAGACCGCACCGTCCAGCAGGGCGGCGCAGCCCGCCGCGGTGGCGATGAGTGCCGTTCGACCCGCGCCCGTGGCGGCCAGGATGCCGTCGGACGACGCCGTCGCGGTCGGTGTGGCCGACGCGTCGAAGGCGAAGGTGACGCTGTCGTTGGAGGCGTCCGGGTCATGGAGCGGGATGCCTGCCGGGCCGGGACGCACCGTCGCCGTGCCCTTGGCGCCGTCGTACCCCTTGGTGGTCTTCCCCCACAGCACGAACAGCTGGCTCTTGCCGGCGGCGACGCCGAACGGCACGGGGCACACGTAATGCCGGTGCCCCGCCTCGAAGGGCGCCGTCCTGGTGTTGCTGACCCGGAGCAGGCACTGGCCGTACGGGGTGTCCTCGCCCTCCTCGAATGCGTTGCCGGTCGCGACCGTGCCCTTGGGCAGGACGACGTCGACCAGGGCAACGGCCTTGCCGACGATGCTGTACACCGAGGCCGGACCCTGGTTGGCGGCGTGGAGCTCCAGGGTCCATTCACCCGCCTTGCGGCCGGGCTTGGCCGTGGCGGTGGCGGCGAGATCCGCGGAGTTGTCGGCCGAGACGGTGAACTGGCCCTTGGCACCGGTCTCGAATCCGCTTCCCGACCCGGAGACCGGGACCAGGGTGAGTGCGGGTCCGGTGCCCCGCTCGCTGCCGCCGCCGGGTTGTACGTTCGGCCGGAGGAGGGTGACCGAGTAGTCGGTCACGGCGTTCAGGACACGCTTGCCGACGGTGGCGGTCAGGGGGCTGCTCAGCTCCACGGTGGCCCGGGCCGGCACGGGCGCCGTGAAGATGCAGGTGACGGATGTGTGGCCGCCCGGTTCGACCGCATCGTCGCCTTCGCCGTAGGTGCAGTTGGAGAACTTCCGGTCGAAGGCCAGACCGCCCTCCGATTCCCACCGCACCATGACGCGCCGGTCGGTGGCCAGATCCCCGGTGTTGCGGAGCTGGAGCGGAAGAGCGATCCGGGACCCGATCTTGGCGTGGGACACATCAGGGACCTTGCCGACGACCAGGTTCGGAATGCCGACGACGACCTTCGCGTTCGCGGTGGCGCCGGTGGCCTTGTCGGCGGTCAGCGTGTACTTGATCGTGCCGCTGTCGCCGAGCTTCGCGTCCGCGTCCGCACGCACGGTGAAATGGACCGAAGGGCTCTGTGTGGCATCCGAGTTGACGCAGGTGATGACCTGCCCGTCGGCCTTGCATCTCGGGTCGTCGACCGCGACGCTTGCGATGCCCGTCAGGTCACGTGCGTCGATGACGAGCGTGTCGTTCGTGGGCACGGGGACCTGCGCTCCGCCGTCCCAGAACATCCAGCTCACATAGGCCGACTGCGCCGCCGACCCCACGTTGAGCTGCTTTTCCGCCTCCATCGTCGCGTATGCCTGCGTCGGCAGGGGCGACGGCGTCGCAGACGGATCGTCGGCCACGGCGGCTGCACAGGGCGCCAGGGCGAGCACCACGGCAGCCAGCACTGCCCCGAACGCCTTGCCCTTGGCTTTCATGCACATTTGACGCGCGAGACACTCCGAAAGTTGCCCAGCCGCCTGCTGCTTCTTGGCCAGGGCTGGGGCCGCGGAGGCAGCAGCAGCTCGACCAGCAACCACAAGTCGTCATCCACGATCCACGGCCGGCGAGCGACCGCCCAGGGTTCAGTGACAGAAGTCAGTGAAGCCCCCCAAGAACCTGTCCGTTCACAGGAAGCGGCGCATGCCCAGAGGCGGGGAGTGCGCCCGGCGGCGCCGCATGTGTCCGTCGTCAAGCTTGTCCGGGAGGAGCTGCAGGGCAGCTGCCAGGCCACACGTAAAAACGTTTCTTTCAACAAGCACATACCCTGTCGCGCAAAAAATGCAGCGTCAAAAGCAGCCACAAGGAGGGGACGCTCAATCCAATGGCTTGGAGTTTTGCATATTATCTGAGCTTCATAATCGCTCTTGCCATGGGCTCACGTTCTGCAGCTAGCTGAATGCTGCGCCCGCTTCCTGGCCCAGGTTCCCGATGAACGCTGGGCAGACCAACAGCACACCGGCAGCCCCGGGGTCGCCGTCGGTCAGGGAGGTGGTCGGGAAACCCGCACGTGAGGAGTGGTCATGAAGAAGGCTTATGAGGCGCCGACGCTCGTCCGGCTCGGTACGTTCCGGAAGGAGACGGGGCTCCTCGGGCGCCACGGCAATGACCGCCTGGTCCTGAGCAAGAACTGACGGCCGACGGTCCTTGACCCGACGTCATGACTGAACTGCACGAAAGTGCGGGGACGGGCCCCGGCGACGCGCACTTCGCGGTCTTCACCGACCATGCGGACGCGGCCGCCGTGGCCCGCTCCTTCGCCCGTCCCGGAACCCGGAGCGTCGCACATGCGTCGGGCCGGCCCTGGCTGGTCGGCCACTGGCACGACGACGAGGTCGTCACGGCGCAGGCCGGCACCGCCGTCCTTGCCGTCGTCGGCTGCTGCCCCGTCGACGCCGACGAACTGCGGCGCCGAGCAGCACGGTTGCGTGATCTCACGGAACTCGACGTACTGGCCCGGTCCCTGCCCGGGAGTTTCCACCTCGTCGGCGTCCTCGACGGACAGATCAGGATTCAGGGCACGGCCTCCGGGCTGCGACTGGTCTTCCACGCCGAGATCGGCGGCGTACGGGTGGCCGCCACCCGTGCCGACACGCTCGCCGCCGCCCTGGGCCTCGACCCGGACGTCGAGGAGTTGGCCGTGAGGCTGCTGTGGCCCACCCCGTACCCGCTGTTCGAGACGTCCCTGTGGCGTGCGGTCACCGCCGTACCACCGCAGGACGCCCTGGTCATGGCCGCGGACGGGCGCACCGTACGGCACACCCGGTGGTGGACGCCGCCGGAGCCGGTCCTGCCGCTCGCCGAAGCGGCACCCCTGATCCGGACAGCGCTGGAGGAGGCCGTCGGCGCGCGTACCCGGCAGGGCGGCGTCGTGAGCTGCGACCTGTCCGGCGGCCTGGACTCGACCTCCGTCTGCTTCCTGGCCGACCGCTCCCCCGCCCGCGTGGTGGCCAGTACATGGCCGGGACGCGATCCGGCGGACACCGACCTGCACTGGGCCGAGCAGGCGATCGGGCACCTCCCGGACGTCGAGCACGTGGTCTGGGACGCCGACGCCTCGCCGCTGGTCTACGAGGACCTGCTCGACATCGACGACCTCCTCGACGAGCCCACCATCGGCGTCATGGACCGCTCCCGGGTCCTGCACCACCTGCCCGGCCTCGCCGCACGCGGCAGCCGGCTGCACCTGACCGGCATCGGCGGCGACCACGTCGCATGGTGCTCCGAGGCGTACTACCACCAACTGCTGCGCACCCGCCCGCTGTTCGCCCTGCGCCAGTTGCGCGGGTTCCGGGCGCTGTGGCAGTGGCCGCTCGGCGGCACGGTCCGCGCGCTCTCCGACTCCCGGCCGTACCGGAAGTGGCTCGCCGACGCCGCCGGCCGCCTGCGTGGCCCGTTGCCCCCGTCCGTCGCAACGGGGCTCGGCTGGAGTATGGCCCCGCGCCTGTTCGACTGGGTGACCGCGGAGGCCGAAGGGATGGCCCGCCGGGCACTGCTCGAAGCCGCGGCGACGGCCTCGCCACTGCATCCGGACCGTGGCCTGCACAGCGACCTGGAGCAGATCCGCTCGTGCACCCGCATCATCCGGCAGTGGGATCGGATGGCGGCCCGCGTCGGCCTGCCGATGGCCTCTCCGTTCCTCGACGACCGCGTCATCGAGGCGTGTCTGGCGGTACGTCCGAGCGAGCGCGTCACGCCCTGGCGGTACAAGCCCGTGCTGAGCGCCGCAATGCGCGGGATCGTGCCCGAGGACTGCCTGCGGCGCACCAACAAGGCGACAGCTTCCATGGACGCCTCCAACGGACTGCGCGAACACCGTGCCGACCTGCTGGCCCTCTGGGAGGACTCACGGCTGGAGGCGCTGGGCCTGGTGGACGCCGCCGAGTTGCGTCGCCTGGCCCGGCGGCCCGCCACCAAGGGGCTGTCCGACGCCATCCTCTACTCCACGATCGCCGCCGAGGTGTGGCTGCGGGGAATGGCCCGCGGCCACGCCCGTGTCCCACAACCCTGACTCCATCCCCGGGTCAGACAACGTCAGACGCGTCAGAAAGGCCCTCACATGCCCCTGCGGTTCGGTGAGAACGTCTCCACGGCCGAGACCGACTACGGAACGGTGCTGCTGGACGAACGCGCCGGCGCCTACTGGGAGTTGAATCCGACCGCCACCCTGGTGGTGCGGACTCTGCTGGCCGGCGCCGAGGAGGCGGATGCGGCCGCCGCCCTGGCCCAGGAGTTCGACATCGACCAGGCACAGGCCCTGCAGGACGTCGAGACGCTCGTACGGCAACTGCGCAGCTCGGGGCTGGCCTCATGACGACGCCCAGCGCGCTGGAACGACCCACGGATGTGCCCTTGGCCCGACGCCTGGCCGCCCGGCTCGTCCTGTTCCCCGCCGTCGCCCTCGCCCTCCTGCCGCCCCGCCGCATCCGCACCGTACTAGGCATCCTGCGGCGCGGTGCCGCGCCCGCCACCACCGCGCAGGCCCAGAACGCGCGCGATGCCATGTGCGCGGCCAGCCTGCGCTGCGCCGGACCGAAGGGGTGCCTGCCGCGCTCTTTGGGGGCTGCACTGCTGTGCCGGCTCGGCGGGACATGGCCGACCTGGTGCACCGGCGTGCGCGTCGTCCCGCCCTTCACCGCGCACGCCTGGATCGAGGCGGAAAGCCGTCCCGTCGGCGAAGGAGTGCCGGAGGGCTACTTCGCCCCGCTGCTGGCCGTCGGCCCACTGCCCCGACCGACGGACCGATGACCGGCACAACGGATCCGAACGGCCGCCGGGCCGCGGTCGCCGACGGTGACAAGTCCACCCGGGCGGCGGTGGCCGCGATGTACCGGCTCACCGCCGGGCACCGGAGTGCCATCGCCGTCGCCGCCGTACTGACCCTCGTGGCCTCCGCCCTGGGGCTGGCCCAGCCACTCGTGGCCAAGCACGTCGTGGACGCCAGCGGCCGCGGGCAGGTCATCTGGCCGCTGCTGGCCCTCCTCGGCGCGCTGTTCGTCGCCGAAGCGGCGACGGGATCCGCGGGGCGCTTCCTGCTGGAGCAGATGGGCGAGGGCGTCGTACGACAGCTCCGGCACGGGCTGGTGGGGCGGCTGCTGAGGCTGGAGATGAGGGAATACGGCCGTCACCGAGGCGGCGACCTCATCTCCCGGGTGACCACCGACACCACCGTGCTCCGGGAGGTCGTGTCGCAGGCCCTCGTCGATCTGGTGACGGGAAGCCTTGTCGCCGCCGGGGCGATCATCCTCATGGCATGGATCGACCCCCTGCTGCTGCTCCTGGTCGCCGTCGTCGTGGCCGCGGCGGCCCTGGTCGTCGCCTCGCTGCTCACGGGTATCCGATGCGCGTCCGAACACATGCAGGAATCGGTCGGTGCCCTCGCCGCCGACCTTGCACGCGCCCTCGGTGCCCTGCCGATGGTCCGCGTGCATCGCGCCGAGGAGCGGGAGGCGGCGGGCATCGGCGCACGTGTCGAGGCGGCCTACGGCGCGGGGGTACGCACCGCGAAGCTCGCCTCGGTCATGAGCCCCGCTGTCGAACTCGCCGTGCAGGGCTCGTTCCTCATCGTCCTGGTGGTCGGCGGCCTGCGCGTCAGCGGCCATGCCGGCTCCCTCGGCGACCTCGTCGCCTTCCTGCTGTACGCCTCGTACCTCGTCCTGCCGTTGTCCTCCGTCTTCCGTGCCGTGGGCCTCATCCAACGCGGGATGGGCGCCTACCAGCGCATCGACGAGGCACTTTGCCTGCCCGTGGAGCCGACCGCACCGCAGATCCCGAGAGTCCACGCACACGCGCCGCGGCCGGCAAGGCCCTCCGCCACCCCCGAACAGCCCGCCCTCGCCCTGCACGACATCCGCTTCGGTTACGCCCCGGAACGGCCGGTCCTCCGCGGCCTTTCGTTCGCCGTGGCGCACCGGCAGCACGTCGCCCTGGTCGGCCGTTCGGGAGCCGGCAAGAGCACGGTGTTCGCCCTGGTGGCGAGGTTCTACGAGCCGGACGCCGGCACCGTGGTCTTCGATGGGCGGCCCGCCACCGAACTCACCCGTGACGCCTGCCGCCGACGCATCGCCGTCGTCGACCAGAACGCCCACGTCGTCCACGGCACCCTGCGCGACAACATCGCCTACGCCGTGCCCGACGCCACCGAAGCGGAGATCCGGCGCGTCATAGAGATGGCCCGGCTCGAAGAGGTCATCGACCGGTTGCCCGGCGGTCTGGCCGCCGTCATCGGCGAACACGGCTGCACGCTCTCCGGTGGCGAACGCCAACGCGTCGCCGTCGCCCGCGCGTTGCTGGCGCGCCCCTCGCTGCTCCTGCTGGACGAGCCCACCTCCCACCTCGATGCCATCAATGAATCGGCGCTCATCGGCGTCATGAAGGACATCGCCCAAGAGTGCGCCTTGCTGGTCATCGCGCACCGCCTGTCCACCGTGCAGCACGCCGACCGCATCGTCATGCTGCACGACGGCCGCACAGCCGCCGACGGACGCCACGAGGAGTTGCTGGCCGGCAGCCCCCTCTACCGCGAGCTGGCCGCCAGCCAGATGCTCCGTCCCGGCGCGGTCCAAGCGTTGACCATCGAAAGAAATTCGAACTAATCATGAGATGAAATCGCAACATTAGAGTTGTCGCATAAGCAGCCACAAGTCCCGGCATATTGGGCCACAGTTGAGGCTTCACCGTCTGAGGGGACGGAAAGGACGCCGACAAATACGCCAAGGAAGCCCAGGACGCGGCCGACCGGTCTGAACGGGAAGAGGCCAACAAGGAAGCATCCAAGGGCTCTGGTACCGGTATCCCCGGCATGTTCGCCGTGCCGGACGAATCCACCGTGGAGATCGTCAGCTCCAAGCAGCACGGAACGTGCCCCGGGATGCCGGATGCGGCCATCAGGGGCTGCGACGCCACGTACACCTGGTCGTCGACTACGAGGCCGACTTCTACCTGTGCACGGATGACAATGCGCAGGCCACCGCGGATGGCTGCCCGAAGTCGGCGTGGCAGTTCCTCCAGCGGGCGACCTTGAAGAACGTCAAGATCGACAACTGGCAGCACCACTTCCCCGGCAAGGACATCGTCCGCGCCGGATGGCAGAGCCTCTTCGGTGACGTGCCCGGGGCGATCCTGTTCTCGTTCTTCGCCGAAGACATGATGGACTGCTTCTACGGCAGCGCCGGCGGCTGCGCCTGGGCCTACGCGACCTACATCCCGGTAGAGGGCGCACTCAGCGAGATCAGCAAGGCAGTCAAGGCGCTCGACGCTGCCGCCAGGACAGGGATCGGCTTCGAAGACGCCTTCAAGGCACTACGCGGCCTGGACGGTCTGTCGCCGCTGGTGAAGGAAGGAATCGGCGCCAGGATCCTCAAGCAGCTGTACGAGACGTGCACGAAGCGCGGCAAGGCAGCATTCGCCAGCTCTGCAGGCGGCGCGTGCGCGAAGATTATCCCGCACGCCGGTTCGGAATTGGCCGTTATTGCCTACAAGTTCCGGATATCCAGCGGACTCAGGTACAAGTTCGGACGGAACGTCGCGGTTGCAAGGGTTCCCGGATGGGCCAAGGCTACGGGCGCGAAGGATGACTTTGTCGTCTTTGCGAATATCCCCCAGGGGCTTCACTCCGAGGAATTGATTGTAAAAAAGCTGGACGAAAACGGATTCAACAAGAATCAAATCTCGGAACTCTACAGCGAACGCAGCCCTTGCAGTGACAAGTGCGCAAGCGAAATGATCAAGTACATGCTCGACATGTTCGAGCGTGGAAAGTTTGCACGCTCCATTCAACCAAGTCTGTCTGAGTGACGCATGAAGGGGGGCGCCGGAGAACTGAACCTCTGGCGCCCCCTTTTTCTTTACCTATGGAAGTGCATCGCTGTCGGCAAGGGATCCAAGTTCCTGACCAGCCGGATGACCTGCGGCTTCCAACATCCGTATCATCAGAGATGACCTCACACCAGGAGATGTCTAGTGACGTAGATAGACCCCGAGAGTCGAGCCAAAGCTGAGGCACAGGGTCATCCGTATGCTTCGGAGGAAATCATCGCCGCTGGGTACGACCTGGCAGGCCGGGTCTGCCGAGAACTCCACCGCTCCGGTCTTCCCGCGTATATCGAGCGTCCGGGAGTGTCGAAACAGCCCGGCGTCTGGATGGAAGTCAACGGCCAGGGTGAGTACGCCGGAGGCCTCTACGTCCGCTGGAGCGCCCCAGAACTGGCAGAGGCCGGTATGCGGGCAGTGGCAGAACGGCAGGACCCGGCGGCGCCGGAGTGGAAGCGCTACGCCGAGGTCGTTCTACTCATGCAGACGGCATTGATCGGAATCCTGCGGCTGGCCCGCTTCTCCGTCGTGCGGGCCGAGGAGGTCGACGACGTCGCCGAGGGTGATGTGCACGTTCACGCCGATGCAATGGGCAGGGAAAATTCTTGACCCGAGCGGGCCGCGAAGGATGCACGCGCCGCGGCAACTACGCCGATCAAGCGCTCTGTCTGGTGTCGCGTGAGCGCGATCAGAGCTTCACGCGCCATCGACTCCAGCGTTGCCGATTACGTCTCGAAGGCTCGCCGCCGCGCGCGTACGGTGGACGTATGGCCGGATGGGTACGCCGGTGCAGGCGCTGCCGGCAGGCAACCGCGGGGGGTGATCGCCCGCCCTGATGCGGTGTTCTGCTCCCACGCAGGAGGGAAAGGCAATGCCCGAGCACAAGGTCGCTACACAGGAAGAATTCCAGGCAGCCCGAGAGGAGTTGCTCGCGGAGGAGAAGGCACTCACCCGACGCGGCGACGAGCTCGCGCGGAAGCGGCGGGAGCTTCCCTGGGTGCCGGTCGAGAAGGACTACAGCTTCGAGACCGAGGCCGGAACCAAGTCGCTCGCGGACCTCTTCGACGGGCGTTCGCAGTTGCTCGTCTACCACTTCATGTTCGGCCCGCCGTACGAGGCCGGATGCCCGGTCTGCTCCTCGATCGCGGACACCCTCGACCCCCAGGTGGTCCACCTCAAGGCCCGCGACGTGACGCTGATCTGCTCCTCGCGGGCGCCGGTCGACAAGCTGCTTGCCTACCGGGAGCGGATGGGCTGGAGCTTCGGCTGGGTCTCCACCGTGGGCAGCGACTTCCACCGCGACCTCGGCTTCCTGTACAGCGAGGAGGACCTGAGGCCGTTCCTCGAGGGCGAGATCCCGCCGACGGTGAGCCAGATGGCGGAGGCATCCGGCACGGATGTGCTCGGGTACGTCACCGAGGGGCCGGGGCTGAGCGCCTACGCCCTCTCGGACGGCACCGTCTATCGGACGTATGTCACCACCGCGCGCGGCCTTGAGCCTGCCATGGCCTACTACGGCCTCCTCGACCGGACGCCGCTGGGCCGGCACGAGGAGGGCGAGCAGACCCACTGGCTGCGTCGTCACGACGAGTACGGGAAGACCTGAGAGGTCCTTTCTCCCGGGCCGCAGGTCGCACCCGTCGCAGGTGACATCAGTGTCCGGGGAGTTGAGGATGTGGCGCCGACGGGGCTGCCCCCGCCTCGTCGGCGCCACAAGGGTGCGGGCAACCTGGCCGTCGGGGCGCTCTTCGACTCGCTGCACCAGGCTTGCCCATGAACCACTTGTCCCTCACCCGGGCACGGGGACCGGCTGCGGCGGGACAAGGTACCCGGCCCGGTGCAGCCACGCCATCAGCCCCGCGCACACGAGCCCGGTGCCCGCAAGTGCCGCCCACGGCAGCCACCGCACACCCGTGTCGAAGAGCGCCCCGACGGCCAGGTTGCCCAGCGAGATCGCAATGCCGGAGGCGGTGTTGTAGGCACCGTAGTACGTCGCCACCAGCCGCTCCCCGGACAGCCGGACCACGGTGTCCATCTCGAACGGGTACAGCAGCGCCCCGCCCCAGGCCAGCAGGGCGGCGCACGCAACGAGCGCGAGCACGCCGATCACGGCACCTGACCCGTCGGGCAGCGGCGGCAGGAAGGCGACTCCCATCACCACCAGCCCGTACACGATGGCCCGCGGCCCGGACAGGCTCCGTTTCGCCCACGCGGTCAGCTTCAGCTGCCCCGACAGCGCGGCCAGCGCGGAGACGGCGAAGATCGCGCCGGTCACCAACCCCGTCCGGTCCCCGAAGAGTTCACGGGCACACAGCGGGAGCGCCAGATAGACCTGGAAGGCGAGGACGTACGAGCCCGTCATCGCGGCGGCGAAGAGGAGGAAGGGCCGGTTGGCGGCGACGGTCCGCCAGTCCGCGGCGACCGCGCGCCAGGCGGGCTCGGAGCTGCGGTCGGAGGGCGGGCGGGCCGGGAGTGCGCGGGCCTGGAGGACGGCCAGGGTGCCGAAGATGAGCGCCGCGACCGCGCACACCGCGCCGAAGTCCCAGGCGAGCAGGGCGAGTCCGGCGAGCGGGCCGATGAGGATGCCCGCCTGGTAGAAGACGTTGAAGGCGGCGAAGGCTTCCACCCGCCGCGCCTCGCCCGCGTCGGCAGCGAGGTAGGCGCGGACCGCCGGGTTGAACAGCGCCCCCGCCAGACCGGTCAGCGCAGAGGCGACGATCAGCACGGGCATGGTGCCGGCCACCGCGAGGAGCCCGAAGGCGACCGTCCGCAGGGCGCAACCGGCCAGGATCATCGGTTTGCAGCCATAGCGGTCGGCGAGGGTGCCGCCGATGAGGAACATGCCCTGTTGGGAGAGGTTGCGGATGCCGAGCACCAGGCCGACCGCCCAGGCGGCCAGGCCCAGGCCGTGGGCGAGGTGGTCGGCGAGGTAGGGCATCAGCATGTAGAAGCCGAGGTTGATGGCGAACTGATTGACCATCAACATCCGCGCCGGACGGTCGAAGGAGACCACCTGGGCCCGCAGACCCCTCATCGGACGACACCTGCCTTCGTGTCCGCAGGCTCGCGTCCCAGCGGATCGCGCACCTGGCTGCATCGGGTCCAGGCGGTCACCACACACTCGTCGGGCGCGGCGATCTCGTCCGGTTCCTGAGGCGCCTGCTGCCCGAGGAGGCCGTGGTCCTCGCACCAGGCGTCGTTGTAGACGGTCTCCAGGTAGCGGTGCGGCCCGTCCGGGAAGATCGCGGCGATCCGGGTGCCGGGCGGACAGGTCCGGGCGACCCAGCCCGCGACCAGAGCGACCGCACCCACGCTCCAGCCGCCGGAGGCGTAGTGACGCCGGGCCAGCTGACGGCAGGCCCACACCGCCTCGGCCGGGGCGATCCAGTGCACTTCGGCGAAGGCGTCGTAGTCGACGTTGGACGGGTGGATGCTGGAGCCCAGGCCGCGCATCAGCCGCGGTCCGGCGGGCTGGCCGAAGATCGTGGAGCCGACCGTGTCCACGCCGATCAGCCTCAATCCCGGGAAGGGCTCACGCAGAGCGGAAACCGTGCCGGCGGAATGTCCTCCGGTGCCGACGGCCGCCACCAGCACGTCGATACGGCCGAGTTGGCCGATGAGCTCGGCGGCGAGCGGGCGGTAGGCGGCCATGTTGTCGGGGTTGTGGTACTGGTCCGGGCAGTACGCGCCCGGGGTGCGGGTGAGGAGTTCGGCGACCCGCTCGCGACGAGCCTCCTGCCAGCCTCCCTCCGGGTGCGGGACGGCTACCTGGTCGACGCGTGCGCCCAGGGCGGTGAGAAGGCGCACCATCGACGGCTCCATGCCCGGGTCGGTGACGACCGTCACCGGGTGGCCGTACGTCAGTCCGGCCAGGGCCAGCCCCAGGCCGAGCGTGCCGCTGGACGACTCGACGATCGGTGCGCCGGGGACGAGGTCGCCGCGCCGCCGGGCCTCGCCGACCATGTGCAGGCCGGGGCGGTCCTTGATGCCGCCGGGGTTGGTGCCCTCCAGCTTGGCGTAGAAGCCGCGGCCGGGCGGGGCGAAGGGTTCGTCGATCCACAGAACCGGGGTGTTGCCGACAAGTTGGGCGGGTCGGCGGGCGATCGCGGGAAGGGGCGCATAGGCGCCGAGGGGTTCGAACAGGGAAATCTGCATGGGTGTACGACTCCTTCGCGCCGCGCACGGAGGCGGGGCGCGGTGCAGGCGGTTCGGTGGGCGCGCGAGCACACCCCTCACCAGGTGGGGGGTGCGCGGGCAGCGCCTACTGCCGCCAGACGCAGCGGAGCACGAGGGCAAAGCGGCCATACGGGGAACGGTGAGTACGCGGCGGGTCTCGTGAACCTTCAGTGCGGACGAAACTCGGCGCGACTGCCGGAATCGGGGCAAGCCCATGGGGACCGGAGGCGGGGCCGATCCCGTCGACGGACGTGGTCCGCGGCCGGTCCGCCGCGTGATCGATGTGACCGTCCGCGTGGTGATGGTGCGTCGGACATCCCGGGAGCGGCTCCCCGAGGTCCTCGCCCGCATCGTGCTGCGCGCGCTCCGTGACGGTGAGGCTCAGGTGCGGGCCTTCGAAGGAGGCGCCGTGCACACTGCCGGCGAGGTGGAGGGTGATCAGCACGACGAGAGCGAGCAGCGGGCCCACGCGGCCCGGACGCCTGGCGGTCCTCGCGCCGACCCGCAGTCCGATCACGTGCACACCGTAATCAATCAAACACGGACCGTCATATCGCAATGCCGCGGGATTACCGCTTCTCGTACGGGCTCTCCGGCTGCCTCTCCTCCTTGACTGATGCGCCGCGGAGCGCGGGCGGCCATGCGCTGTCGGTGCCGAGCTTGTCCCCGATGGCCGGGGCGGTGGTGGCCGACGTCGCCTACACCAAAGATGCCCCCGAGGCGCCGAGCGGATGTGCTGGAAGACCAGCAGCAGAATCCCGCCGACCGCCGCCAGTTGAACTCCGGCTCCCCGGCACGCCCGGATTCATGTCGCCGAACCGCCCGGCGTCGTTCTGCGGAGCGGGAGTTGCCGCTCGCCGGTATGGAGAGACCGCATGCTCAGGTGGTGCTGCTTCACCGAAGACGAAGATACGGCCCTCGAAGGCGGCTGCGCCTTCAGGGCCGTACCCCGGAGCCATCAGAGCCGGACGGGAATGCCCAGCGCCTTGGTGTACTCCTTGGCCCACCGTCCGGCCGAGCTCTGGATGTCCAGGACCCGGCCGTGCGACAGCTCCACCGGCTCGCCCGCCAGCCGCTGCAGTGCCCGCTGCTCGAGCTCCGCGGAGCCGAGGTCCCGGGCAAGGATGAGCGACTGCACGAGGCGCGCCGGATAGTTCGCGATGGGAAGCCACGCGTACAACCCGCCGCGCGCGACACCGCCCTTCTCCTGGAGCAGCCGGCACAGGTCCGCGCGGTCCTCGACGAAGGTCAGCGACTCTCCGAGACCGTCGCGCAGCCAAGCCGCGACGTCTTCGCTGAACGCGACCGGCCACTCCAGCGACGGGTCGCCGATGCCGCGGATCGGCACGGACAGGCGCCCGTACTCCTCCATGGCATCGCCGAACTTCGCGTCACCGGTGTTCGTGTGCCACAGCAGCCGGCCTGCCTTGTCCTTCGACAGCCACGCCACCCATGCCAGGACACCGTCGTCCCACTGGGCCACCCCTTTGCGCGACACCTCGGCCGAGTCCGGGATGATCCCGGCCGAGATTGCCGCCCTCAGGATGCTTGGGGCACTCATCGCACGTGCCACGCGGGCCTCCATCTCAGCGCCACTTCAGTCATCGCAACGGGCTCTTCGGCATCGCCGTCAGGCTGAAGGCCACCCCGTCCTGGGTGAACTGATAAGTCCACAACTCACCAGAGCTCCACCAGCGCGAGCACCCGCTTGTCCCCGAGCGCGCGCAGCTTGTACAGCCCCTGCTTCTGGCCCCACTGACACCTTTCCACAGGGCTTTCGTCGGTGCTTCACTGTGCCGGTCCCAACTAGAGGTGCGGGCTGCGCAGCGGCACGACCCCGACGCAGCGGCCGTCGCGGTCCAGGAGCCGGCCCATGTGCTTGAGCGTGCGCAGCACCACGGAGCGGTCGGCGACCGTGAGGTGCGGGATCCTGCCCGAGAGATGGGCCTCGAAGGCATGCACGTCCCGCAGCTCGCGCAGCCACACGTCGATCACCAGGTTGTAGGGGCCGGCCGTGATGGCGCACGAGCGGACCTCACGGACCCCGGCGAGCACCCTCGTGGTCTGCTCGACGTACTGTCCGGGCACCGACGCGAAGTAGACGGCCGACAGCGGCCACCCCGACAGCGGGCGGGCCAGGTCGCAGCGCAGGCTGAGCCGCGTGGACAGCAGCGACTGGACCCTGCGGCGCAGGGTCGTCTGGCTCGTACCGGTCGCCGCCGTGAGGTCGCGCAGAGACATCCGGCCGTCCACGCTCAGCAGTTCCAGCAGCCGGATGTCCAGGTCGTCCCAGCGGATCTGCGTCGGCGACGCGGGCCGGGAGACCGGGGGGACCGAGGCCTCGATACGGGCGCTCTGCACGTCGTCCAGGCTGCGCAGCCGCCACCGGCTGCCCTCGGTCGCCACCCCGGTCGACACATGTGTCCGCGTGGCCCGCACACCCGGTGTGCTCCGGAACAACGACGTGGTGAGCCGGGCGAGCTCGTCCAGGCTGCGGGCCTGCACGGCGGCCACCAGGTCCCGGCCGCCCGCGGTGAGCTTGATGTTGGGCACGGCCGGGTCCTTGGCGAAGGCCCGGGCCACGTCCTCGGCGGCGCCCGGCTCGGTGTCCACCTCGACGATGCCGGTCACCACGACCCGCGAGTCGGACAGCCGGGGATACGCGGTCACCCACGCCAGCCCCGCCTCCTCCAGGCGGTGCCAGCGCCGGGCGGCCGTGACCGGGTCGACCCCGAGGACCTCGCCGACGAGTTTCCAGGGCGCGCGGGGGTGGATCTGGAGCGCGTGGACGACTCCCCGGTCCAGTTCGTCGAGCCGTACGGTCTCCGGTGCCTGCCCGGCGGCGGAATCCTGCACGCCCAGGGGCGGCACTTCCCTGCTCGCGTCGCGGGAATCCGGCGAGAAACCTGCATCGTCACACCAGGCTTTCCTCCGCATTCCACACTCCCTTCCCTCAATGCCGACAACGGAGGAGTGACCGCACCTCATGACGGATGCCAGCCCCCGGACCGCTCTCCGCGTCCACAACGCCCGGCTGATCGACGGTACGGGCGCGTCCCCGGTGGACGACGCCGTAGTCACCATCGATGCCCAGGGCACCCTCACATACTCCGGTCCCGCCGCCACCGCGCCCCCCGTCGGCGGCACGGACCGGGTGATCGACGCCGGTGGCCGTACCGTGCTGCCCGGCTTCTTCGACTGTCACGTCCACCTCGCCTACGCCCAGGGCTCGCCGCCCGGCCGCCGCGCCGAACTGGACCCGGTCCTGGTCACTCTGGACACGGTGACGCGGCTGCGCCAGACCCTCGACGCCGGCATCACCACTGCCCGCGACCTGGGCGGACTGTCGGCTGGATTCCGTACGGCCGTCGAGTCCGGGCGGATCGTCGGCCCGCGGCTGCACACGGCCGTGCGGATCATCAGCCACACCGGCGGCCACGCCGACGTACGGCTGCCCGACGGCACCGATCTCAGCGCCGGGATGTCGGAGATCGCCGACGACACCACCGCGGCCCGGCTGGCCGTGCGGCGGGTGCTACGGGACGGCGCCGACCTCGTGAAGGTCTGCGCCACGGGCGGCATGGGCAGCCCGTACGACGATCCCGACGACGAAGGTCTGCTGGAGGACGAGATCCGGGCCGTCGTGGACGAGGCCCGCCGCCACGGCGGCAAGCCGGTCGCCGCGCACGCCCAGGGCAACGCGGGCATCCTCAACGCGATCCGCGGCGGGGTCACCAGCATCGAGCACGGATACGGGCTGGACGAACGGGCCTTGGACATGGCGGGCGAGCAAGGCGTGTTCGTCGTGCCGACGCTGTCCACCGTGTACGCGGGCATCAACAAGGACACGATGCCGGACTACCACTACCAGAAGAAGGTCCGCTGGTCCGGCACGACCAAGGAGAACATCGCGCGGGCCATCGAGTACGGTGCCCGGATCGCGCTCGGCACCGACGCCGCCGTCGGCCCGCACGGCGTGAACCTGATGGAACTCAGCTACCTCGTGGACCTCGGCATGGACCCGATGGCCGCCATCGTCGCCGGCACCCGCACGTCCGCCGAACTCCTCGGCGTCGCCGACCGGTTGGGCACCCTCGCCGCCGGCCGCACCGCAGACCTGATCGTCTGCGACGGCGATCCCCTCCAGGACATCGGCGTCCTGGGCGATCCCGCGCGCATCGTCCTCGTCGTCCAGGACGGCGTCGTACGCAAGGACCTCCTGCCAACTGAAGGGCGGCTCTGATGTCCTCACTGACCGACCTCCCCGCCCCGGCCGGCAAGTCCCCGGACAAGCAGCGGCCCACCGGCATCGACCGGGTACTCGCGCTCATCGAGCGGGCGGGCAACGCGCTGCCCAACCCGATCGTCCTGTTCACCGCCCTGTTCCTGGTCCTGGCCGTCATCTCCACGGCGCTCGCACTGGCCGACGTGCACGTCACCGTCCCCGGCACCCACGACACCAAGCCGATCACCGGGCTGTTCACCGGCGAGGGCGTGCGCTGGCTGACGGAGAACCTCGTCACCAACTTCGCCACGTTCCCGCCCATCGCCGCCGTGCTGCTCATGATCATGGCGGTGGGGGTCGCGGAGAAGGCCGGGCTCCTGGAGACCGTCATGCGGGCCACGCTGGCCCGGGCGCCGCGGGCGCTGCTGCCGTACCTGGTGGCGCTGGTCGCCTGCCAGGCGCACATGATCAGTGACGTGGCCGCGATCGTGCTGCCGCCGCTGGCGGCCGTGGTCTTCAAGAGCGCCGGGCGCCATCCCGTGGCGGGCCTGATCGGTGGCTTCGCGTGCGTGGGCGCGGGCTATGCGGCCGGGTTCACCATCGGCTCGCTGGACGCCCTCTACATAGGCATCACCCAGCAGGCGGCCTCGGTGCTGCCGGCCGCCAAGGGCCTCGACCTCAACCTGCTGATCAACTACTTCTTCACCGCCTCCAGCAGCCTGGTCCTGGGCCTGCTGGGCGGCTTCCTCATCAGCCGCGTCCTGGAACCGCGCCTGGGCACCTACGAGGCCTCCGACGACGAGCCCGAGGAGCAGGACCTCACCCTCACGCCGGTCCAGCGCCGCGGGCTCCTGCTCACTGCGCTGGTCCTGTTCCTCTACGTCGGCGGGGTGCTGTCGCTGTGGCTGCCCGACGGGGCGCCGCTGCGCGGCGAAGGCGGAGCGCTCGTACCCTCTCCCCTGCTCACCGGCATCGTCCCGGTGCTGTTCGGCGCGTTCCTGCTGGCCGGGCTCACTTACGGGTTCACGGTGAAGGCGCTGTCGGGCTCGGAGGGCGTGGTCACGGCGATGACCGATTCGGTGAGGAACATGGCGGGCTACATCGTCCTGATGTTCGTCGCCGCGCAGGTCATCGCCCTGTTCAACTGGTCCAACGTGGGCATCCTGTTGGCGGTCAAGGCCGCGGCCGGGCTCGACTCGATCGGCCTGACCGGCTTCTGGGCGCTCGTCGCCTTCGTCCTGCTGGCCTCCTGTCTCAACCTGTTCATCGTCTCCGGCTCCGCCCTGTGGTCGCTGGTCGGGCCGGTGTTCGTGCCGGCGTTCATGCTGCTGGGCATGAGCCCCGCCCTCAGCCAGGCCGCGTTCCGCATCGGCGACTCGGCCACCGGGATCATCACTCCGATGAACCCGTACGTCTTCCTGCTGCTGGCACTGCTGCGCCGCTACGAACCGGAGGCCCGGCTGGGCACGCTCATCGCCCGGCTGTCGATCTTCACAGTGCCGTTCCTGGTGGTGTGGCTGGCGATCCTGGGCATCTTCTACGGCTTCGACCTGCCGCTCGGACCCGGGGCGCACATCGGCCTCCCATGAGCGCGGAGGCCGCGTTACGCGGACGCCGCCCATTCCAGTACGACCTTCGCGAACTCCCCGGGCAACTGCTCGGGGAGTGGCACGTGACCGCCGGACAGGACGCGTGTCTCGCAGCCGAGTGCGGTGGCGAACTTCTCCAGCGCGGGCAGCGAGTAGTGGTCGCCGGGGGCGCAGACGGCGAGGGTGCGGGTGGTGATGTCGGGCAGACGGCGGTCCATCTCGTAGCCCCGCACCGCCACATGGCCCTCTTCGACACGGTCCAGAACGGTCAGCGCGTCGACCATGAAGCGGTTGAGGGCGGCCTCCTGTCCCTCCTCGTAGAAGCCGCGCCGGTGGTTCCACAACTCGACCAGGTGCGAGCCGTCGGGCTTGGGGTCGACGTGATCGACGGGCTTTCGTTCGGCCGCCGTGCGTCGCTTCTCGTCGTCGATGAAGGGGGTGGCGGAGAGCAGGAGGCTCGCGACGCGGTCCTGAAGGCGGGCGGCGAGCTCCACCGCGATGACTCCGCCCGTGTGGTGTCCGACCAGGTGGAAGCGGTCGAGTCCGAGAGCGTCGACCAGGGCCTCTGCGCCGTCGGCGAACCGCTCGATGGAGTGCGGTCCTTCAGGCTTCGCGGAGGCGCCGAAGCCGAGGGTGTCCATGGCGATCGCGCGGTGTGCGGTGCCGACCAGCGGGAGCACGTCGAGGTATTCGGTCCAGGAGCGCGGGGTCTGGTGGAGCATCAGGACCGGTTCGCCGCTGCCGCACTCGACGTAGTGCAACTGGCCGAAGCCGCTGGGGACATAGCCCTTGTGCTGAGTCATCAGTCATTCGCTTTCAGTCGGGGCAGCACACAGGTGCCGACGGCCTCGATCAGGTCGGTGGGCGGGTCGTAGGAGCCGACGTGCTGGAGGAAGACGCCGGTGACGCCGCTGGTGTGCAGGGCGCGAAGCCGGTCGGTGATCTGGTCGGCGGTGCCGAACAGACAGAATTCCTGGGCGAACCGGAGGGCGGCGTCGTCGCTGATCCAGGCCGAGCAGATGTCCACGGCGGCCTTCCAGTCCTCGGCGTGGACGAGGTCGGGGTAGACGCCCGGGACTGTCGCCGGCACCTGGACATCGATTCCCGCGAGGGCGAGGAAGGGGGCGCCGCCGTTCTGTGCGATGGAGGCGCAGATGGGCTTGATCTGGCGGGCCTCGGCCTCGATGTCGTCGGTGACCGCGCAGAACGCCGAGACGGTGAGCGGGAGTTGGGCCGTGCGTCCGGCGGTCTCGGCGCCTTCGCGTACCCGTGCGGTCGCCTGGGCGAGGGTCTTGGGTGAGACGCCGCTGAGCAGGATCACTCCGTCGGCGATCTCTCCGGCGAGGTGCAGGTTCTTGGGCCCGCTCGCAGCCAGATGCAGAGGCACCTCTGGGCGCGGGTCACGCAGCCGTGAGCGGACCTTGCCGCCCTTGGGCGTGTCGAAGTCCCAGTCCTCGCCGTCGAGCAGGGCCCGCAGCATGCCGAGTCCCTCGCGCATCGCCGCCGAGGTGGTCTGGCGCAGTCCGATCGGGCCGACGGAGCTGTTGCCCACGCCGAGGCCCAGGGTGAAGCGGCCGGCGGCGAGTTCGGCGACACTGCGCGCGGCCGAGGCGACCACGGCCGGGTGCCGGGTCGCCAGGTTGGTGACGGCCGTGCCGAGGCCGATCCGTTCGGTACCCAGCGCGGCGGCGGTCAGGGTGGTGAACACGTCCCGCCACAGCAGCTGGGAGTCGGGGAACCAGACGTCGTCGAAGCCGAGTCGCTCCGCTCGCCGTACGGTTTCGACGATTCGGTCCGCCCGGTCGCAGGGCGGGACGCGGACACCCACTCTCAGCCGGCTGCTCACAGTTCTTCTCCTTCCGACGCGAACTCGACGGTGATGCGGCCGAGTTGGCTGATGCGGGCCTCGAACCGGTCGCCGGGTGCGGCGGCCACCATCGGCCCCAGCGCCCCGGTCAGGACGACGTCCCCGGCCAGCAGCGGATCGCCCATCCGTGCCAGCGTCGAGGCGAGCCAGGCGGCGGCGTTGAGCGGGCCGCGCAGGCAGTCGGCGCCGGTTCCTTCGGAGACCGGCTCGCCTGCGCGGGTCATCGTCATGCGCACGCCCCGCAGATCGAGGCCGGTCAGCGGTACGGGGGTGCCGCCCAGGACGTACAGGCCGCTGGAGGCGTTGTCGGCGACGGTGTCGACAATGCCGATGTCCCAGCCGGCGATACGGCTGTCCACGATCTCCAGCGCGGGCAGCGCGAAGTCGGTCGCGCGCAGCACGTCGACCACCGTGCAGTCCTGGTGTGGCAGTTCGGCGCCCAGGACGAGCGCAACCTCCGCCTCCACCTTGGGCTGCAGCAGCCGTCCGGCGGCGACCAGGCCGCCGTCGGGGACCGCCATGTCGGCAAAGAGGGTGCCGAAGTCGGGCTGATCCACGCCGAGTTGGGCCTGTACGGCGGGCGAGGTGAGGCCGATCTTGCGGCCGACGATGCGGCGACCTGCAGCCACACCCCGCTCGACGTTCGTGCGCTGCACCGCGTATGCGGCCTCGATGTCGCCCTCGCCGAGGAGCGAACGGACGGGCGGGCAGGGGGCGTTGGCACGTGTCGCCGCCAGCAGGGTGTCCGCCGCCTTGGTCATGTCGGCGGCAGTCACCTGGCGCCCACCAGCGGGGTGTCGACGCCCACCGGACCCAGACGGCTCGCCCCGCCCGGGGTGCCCAACGGCGTCGTACGACCGGGCAGGGGTTCCTCGAAGAAGCGGCGGTTGTCGGCGCGGTAGTCGGGTTCGGCGAGGCGGTCGACGGTGATCGCCTGTTCGGGGCAGGCCGTCTCGCAGGCGCCGCAGTCGATGCACTCGGTGGGGTTGATGTAGAGCTTGCGCTCGCCCTCGTAGATGCAGTCGACCGGGCATTCCTCGACGCAGGAACGGTCCATGATGTCGACGCAGGACGAACCGATGACGTGGGCCATGGTGTGCTCAGTGCTCCTTCTCGGTGGAGTGGCCCGGGAAGAGGGCCGCCTCCGGGTCGATGACGGTGGCCGCGTTGTTCACGGCGGTGGCGACCTCGCCGAAGCCCACGGAGATCAGACGGACCTTGCCCGGGTAGTCGGTGATGTCCCCGGCGGCGAAGACGCGGGGCAGGTTGGTGGCCATGTGGGTGTCCACGGCGATCTTCCGGGCGTTGAGGGCCAGGCCCCAGTGCTGGAGAGGGCCGAGGTCGGCGATGAATCCGAGGGCGGCGACGACGGTGTGCGCCGGCAGCAGGCGGGTGGCCTTGGTGGTGCGGTGGCGCAGCTCGACCTGTTCGACGGTCGCGGTGCCGTGCAGGGCGCTGACCTCGGTGTCGGTGATGATCTCGATGCCGAGGGTGCGGACCTTCTCGACGCTCGCGCGGTGGGCGCGGAAGCGGTCGGTGCGGTGGACGAGGCGGACCGAGCGGGCGACGGGGGCGAGGGTGGCTGCCCAGTCGAAGGCGCTGTCGCCGCCGCCGACGACCACCACGTCGTGGTCGGTGTGGTCGGCCGGGTCGGGGACGAAGTAGACCTGGCCGCGGCCCAGGTAGTCCTCGCCCGCGGGAAGCGGCCGTGGGGTGAAGGTGCCCACGCCGCCGGTGATCACGACCGCCCCGGCGCGGACCGTCGCACCCTGGTCGCTGCGGACGACCGGGCTGCCGTCGGGGTCGTGGGAGAGTTCGGCGGCCCGGTGGCCGAGGAGGTAGCGGGGGCCGTACGGCTCCGCCTGCGCGACCAGGTTCGCGACCAGGTCGCGGCCGCGCACGGCCGGGAATCCGGCGATGTCGAAGATGGGCTTCTCGGGGTACATGGCGCTGATCTGGCCGCCGCGCTGCGGCAGGACGTCCATGACCGCGACGCGCAGTCCGCGGAAGCCGGCGTAGTAGGCGCCGTAGAGGCCCGCGGGGCCGGCGCCGATGATCAGGATGTCCGTCTCGATCGTGCGCGAGGGGTCGTCCGTGCTCGTCGGCACGTCGGTGAGAACACTCATGGCCCGGGAGCGTAGGAACGGGCCGGGTCCCGACAAATGGTTTCGGTCCGGTGGGCGGGACGGTTCGGTGGGCGGGACGCTTCGCTTAAGCGGCCGGGCGGGCGCTGGGAACCTCGGCATCCCAATTACTCCGCATCGCAGGTTTTCCGCCGCTCGGAAGGACACCACCCATGCGTATGAACAGAAACGGCAAGCGGGCCGCCGTGACCGCCGCCTGTGCGACCACGCTCGCCCTCACCGCGGCCTGTACGGCGGGGACCACGGACTCGGCGGGCGTGGCGGCGGCCGGGAAGCCGACCGTGCGCGTCGCGCTCGGGGTGGACGCCTCGTACGCCCCGTTCTATCTGGCCGAGGAGCGCGGGCTGTTCGAAAAGGCGGGCGTGAACGTCGAGTTGGTGAAGACGGAGGGCGGTCCCGCGGCCGCCGAGGCCGTGAGCGCGGGCACCGCGCAGATCTCGGCCAACGCCGACTCGACCGCGCTGCCGCTGATGGTGACCAACCCGCGGCTGCGCTCCCTGGGCGTCTTCCAGTCCTCCGACCGCTACCTCAAGGTGGTCCTGCGCAAGGGCGTCACCTCGCCGAAGAAGATCAGGACCATGGCGTCGATCGGCGGGCTCGGCCTGTACGCGACGCACGAGTACCTCAAGCACAACGGCATCGACCCGAAGTCCGTGAAGATCCTGCAGAGTTCGGCCCCGGAGATGCCCGGCATGCTGGAGCGGGGCTCGATCGACGGATACATCCTGTTCGACCCGTGGGCCGCCAACGGTGTCGCCGGGGGCGGCCATCTCGCGGGCAAGATCGGTGACTTCGGGGTGCGCTATGCGCAGTGGCTGCTGACCGACCAGAAGTGGCTCAAGGACAACGAGGACACCGCCGGGAAGGTCTTCAAGGTCGTGGCCGAGGCGGACAGGCTCGTCACCCAGGACCCCGCCGCCGCGGCGAAGGCCTCCAACCAGCAGGCCGAACTGCCCGTCGCGCAGACCGAGAAGGTGCTTCCGGAGATCACCTTCGCGGCCCGCGGCATCAATGACGGCGACTTCACCGAGTCACGGAAGATCGTCGACTTCCTGCTCGCGCAGAAGCTGATCAAGAAGTCGCCGGACCTCGACACCGTTCTGCTCAAGGGCTGGTACGAGCAGCACGCCGGGTGAGCTCGACGTGCCCTGTGACGCAGGGAGCGCCGTCGTCCTTGAGTACGGAGACGTCGAGCGTGACCCGCACTCCCCCGTCACAGGGCTCGGCGGCACCGATCGTCGCGGTCCAGGTGAGCGGCTCGCCGGCCACGGCGGTGGCTTTGTTGCGCCAGCTCACCGACTCCAGGGTCGCGCCGGGACCGGCCCACTCCAGGGCGTACCGGCCGACCATCTCGCCGTGCAGGGTCGACTGCACTACGACACCGGGATGGCCCTCGGAGGCGGCGAACTCGGCGTCGTAGTGGATGCGGTGGGCGTTCCAGGAGACGGCGCTGAAGCGGAAGAGCTGGACGGGGGTGTGGGTGTAGTGGCGGGGTGGGCAGACCTGTCCGGTTGCGGGTGCAGTCATGCGGCGGCCCCACTGTGTTCTTCTGGGATGGCGTCGAGTACGACGATCGTCTCGTCCATGACCATCAGTTCGTCACCGTCCGGTGTGATGAAGCGAGTGGAGACGCCCAGCAGGACGAACTCCCCTGATCTGCCCCGCCTTTGGTCCGCCGACGTCACCGCCCGCTGGGCCGTCACGCGGGTTCCGGCGACGGCCGCCCGCAGCAGCCGTACCGACTGGCCGCCGTGCACCTGCCTCACCGGCAGGCCCTGGGTGCAGGGGGATTCGCGGGCGGCCAGTCCGTCGGGGCGCAGTTCGTCCTCGGCGGGGCCGTCCTGCCAGCTCATCGTGCCGGCGAGGAAGAGCGCGGGCGCGGCGACCGGCTCGCCGGCCGCCTCCTGCGCACGTGCCCGGCGGATGTAGTCGGTGTCGTTGAGGGCGGCCGCGTACCGGCAGAAGTCCTTGACGGACAGCACCCCGCAGTCCTCGCTCTCCCACTCCCCGATCAGCTTGCGGGCCCTGGCGAGCACTTCGTCGAGGGCCGCGCTCACCGCAGCGACCGGCTGATCCCCAGGGCCGCGGCACGCAGGGCGACGGCATGCCCGGAGGGATCCATGCGGTAGGTGGGCGCGGTGATGGACAGGGCACCCACGAGGTCGCCCTGACTGCCGCGCACCGGTACGGCCATGCTGCTGTAACCGAGGCGGATCTCCTCCGCCTCGACGGCGATGCCCTCAGTGCGGATCTTCTCCAGCTGAGCGCGCAGGCGGCCCGGTGAGGTCACGGTGTGGCGGGTGAAGGGTTTCAGCCCGTTGCGGACCACGTCGGCGAAGAGGGAGGGCGGGGAGAAGGCGAGGATGGCCTTGCCGGTGGCCGTGCAGTACAGGGGCAGCCGGCCCGCGACCCGGGACTCCTCGTTCAGGCCCCGGTGCGGGAAGATCTTCTCCAGGTAGACGACGTCCAGGCTGTCGTGGATGGCGAAGTGGATCGTCTCCTGGGTGGCCAGGAGCAGGTCCTCCATGTACGGCTGGGCCACTTCGCGCAGGATGCGCTGCCGGTGCACGCGCTGGCCGATCTCGAAGAGCCTGAGCCCCAGCCGGTAGTCGCAGCCGTCCCGCTCCAGCAGCCCCCAGACGACCAGTTCCTGCGCGAGCCGGTGCACGGTGGCCTTGGCCACGCCGGTGCGGCGCACCAACTCGGCCAGGGAGAGGCTGGCGTCCTCGGCGGTGAAGGCCTCCAGGATGGGTCTGACCTTGCCCAATACCGAGTTCATCGAGTCGGGACCGGGGGATTCCTCGCGGGGAATCGCCGACCCTCGGGGGATGGCAGATGCGGAGTCGGCGCGGCCGACCGCGGTCACGGTCATGGGAAGAACCTCCCGGTCAATCCGTTGCCTACCTCACAACGCGGCTGATGGCTGGATCTGGCCCCTACACGGAACCATGGGCGGCGGATTCAGGAAACCCCGTCTCAAAAGGCCTGGCTCAGGAGACCTGGGCCAGGAACGACAGGCTGAGCGGGTTGTACAGGTCGGCCTTCTCGTGCTGCGGCCAGTGCCCGCACTCGTTGAAGATCTCCAGCCTGGCGCCGGGGATCGCGGCGGCGATCGCCTCCGCCTCCGGCACGTCACCGAACGGGTTCTTGTTGGCCCACACCACGAGCGTGGGCGCCTTGATCCTGGCCATGCGGTCGGGCCGAAGCAGATTGCGCTCCCGGGTCTCGACCTCCTGCAACGCCAGCAGGTTGTGCAGGTTCCGCTGGAACTCGGGCCGGTGGTAGATCTCGTAGCGGACCTGGGTCAGCTCGTCGCCGAGGTCCTCGTCCCACTCGGCCCACAGCAGCCGCAGCCGGTCGCGGGTGAGGGAGATGTCGTCCTGCAGCGCGGCGGCCCGCGTCGAGGTCTTCAGGCGCTCCATCACCGCCGGGTTGACCTTCGTGCCGCCCATGCACAGCAGTTGGAGCGAGGCGACCCGGTCCGGGTACTCGCTCGCCGCCCAGGACGACACCCAGCCGCCCAGCGACTCGCCGACCAGGTGGGCGCGTTCGGCGCCGACCGCGTCGAGGTAGGCGATCAGGTGCTCGACGTAGGCCGGGATCTCGCCGGGGCGGTCGGGCTTGCCGGTGTAGCCGTGGCCGAGCATGTCGACGGCGTGGACGCGGTAGCCGGCCGAGGCGTGGGCCGTGATGTTCTTGACGAAGGCCTCCAGGTGGCCGGTGGTGCCGTGCAGGAACACCACGTGCTCGCCGTCCTCGGGGCCCGCCTGCAGGGCGCGGGTCCGGATGCCGCCGGCGTCTACGTAGGCGTGGCGGTAGTCGATGCCGGACAGTTCGGTCCAGATGCTCATGGCTGCCTTTCGGGGGTGGTGCGTGCGGGATCGAGGACGGCTACGGCCATGCCGGTCAGCCACTCGGGCAGCGGCTCGTAGGCCAGGCGCCGTGCGGGGGCGTGGTCGAGCAGGGCCGCTGCGAGCAGCCAGGTGCGGATCTCCTGTGCTCCGTTGCCGGCCGTCTTCTCGAGCTCGTCGGTGCTGTACTGGGTGACGAGGTGGGCCTGTCCGCGTTCCAGCAGGGAGAGGAACGCCTCGTCGAACTCCGGGTTGATCGCGGCCTCGGCGGCGCGGATGATCTCGCGGCGGCGGGCGTCGTAGTCCTGCCAGTTCTCGCGGCCGTTGAGCCAGGCGCCGACCATGAACTCCTCGTCTTCGCCGTGCGGTTCGCGCCAGTCGGGCCAGGGCAGGCGGTGCGAGAGGCCGCCCGAGCCGATGACGGCGACGCGGCGGTCCTCGGGGAAGGCCAGCACGGCTTCCCTTATCGCCCGTCCCAGTTGCTCGCAGCGCCCCAGGGCCGGCAGCGGGGGCGCGAAGACGTTCACGACGAGCGGCACGATCTCCACGTCGAGGCTGTCCAGCAGGTACTGGACCGCGTGCGACTGGCCGTGGTCGATCTGCAGCCTGGCGGAGAAGGCGACGTCGAAACGGCCGCCTTCCACAAGGGAGTTGGCGATGTACTGGGCCAGCGGGACGTCGACGGGCTGCGGGCCCGTCGGTGTGCCGGACTCGCCGCTGGCGATGCATTCCCCCACTCCGATCGTGAAGCTGGGGATCAGATCCAGCCAGAAGCCGCGGAAGTGGTTGGAGCCGACGAGGATCACCGTGTCGGGGCGGGCCGCGGCGAGTTCGTCGCGGGCCTCGCGCAGGGCGTCGCGGAAGCGTTCGGCGCGGTCCTCGTGGAGGGTCTGCTCCCAGTGGGTGTTCATCAGCGTGCTGTGCGACGCGCCGACCCCGAGGACGATCTCGGTCATGCCGGGTCTCCTTCCAGCTCTGTGCGGGAGCGGGTGACGGTGTCGACGGCCGTGCGGATCAGATGGCGGGCGAGCTTTTCCATGGCCCGTACGGACACGGTGTTCATGCCGCGTGCGAAGTCGATGTCGAAGGGCGCCTCGGTCACCTTCGGCATGCCGACCCGTACGGTGGGGATGCCGCGCCCGCGCAGGATGTTGGCGTCGGTGGCGCCGCTGTTGCCCGGGATCACCTCGTGCGGGCGCCCCTCGAAGGCCTCCCAGGCGGCCGTCGCGCTGCGGAAGATCCAGCTGTCCTGGTCGGTGCGTGTGCCGGGGATGGCGAGGACCATCTCGGCGCTCACGTCGTAAGCGGACAGCTTGTCGAGGACGGCCAGGAATTCCCGTTTGGCCTGCATCGGGCTCGTGTCCGGGCCGATACGCAGGTCCACCATCAGCGTGCAGGCGGCCGGGGTGACCGCCGCCATGCGCGGCCAGCCGCCTTGTACGGAGGAGACGATGCCCTGCGGGGCGACCGTGCCGTCGGTGTGGCGGTCGGCGTACTCGACGAACCACTCCTCCAGGTGCCGGGCGACCTCGCCGGCGCGGGCGACGGCGTTGTCGTACGGGAGGCGGTGGCGGGAGCCGACGTAGGTGTGGGTGCCGCGGACGGTGATCTCGAACCAGACGAGGCCGACCTCGTCCCAGGACACGGTCCAGCCGGGCTTGGCGATGACCGCGTAGTCGGTCCACACGCCCTGCTCCAGGAGGAACGAGCAGCCCGCGCCCTGGCCGGTGTTGAGCCGCGGGCTGCCCGGCCGGGCGTTGGTGGGCATGCCGCCCGCGCCGAACGCCGCCACCAGGTCACCGGTGAGCGGGATGCCCGCGAGGGAGATCGCCTCGGCGGCCATCATCACGCAGGCCGCGTGGCCCTTGGGGTTGGAGGCGCCCAGGCCGGTCACGAGGTCGTCGTAGACGGTGGCCCGCGGGCGCATGTCGTCCCTCAACTCCTGGCCGATCCATGGGAGATCCTCGCTCTCCTCGCCCACGGTCAGGGTGTCGATCGGGGCGTAGAGCATGAGGTCGGGGCCGGTGCCGTCGCCGTCGAGGCGGGCCCAGGCGTTGGCCTGGCGGTCGTCGAGGGGCTGGACGGCGGCGCGGCATCCGGCGGCCTTCAGGGTGTCCGCGATGTGTGCGGCGAGCGGCCGCTCGTCGCCGGTCGGGCTCGGGATGTCGACGAGCCCGGTGATCAGATCGCGCAGCCGGTCGCCGGTGACGTGCCTCCAGGCCTCCTGGATCCAGGTGGCGCGCTGTGTGTCCAGTCCGGCGAGGCCGTCGCCGCTCACTGGTTGATCCTGTGGACCTGGGTCATGGTGGTGCGCTCGAAGCGCTTCCTGGCCAGCGGGAGCCCGATGGCGAGGGCGGCTCCGGCCAGCAGGGTGAGCAGGGTGCGGAACATGCTCACGTCTCCTTCTGTGCAGGTGCAGGGGGGTTGGTGGCTCCGACCGCGGCCAGCTTCTTGCCGTACTCCTCCTCGCTGAGGTTCCGCCAGGCGGTCAGCGAGACGTCGGGGCGGTAGAGCTTCTCCGGGGGCGCGTCGGTGACGTCGACCATCCAGGCGTCCTGGCCGGAGAACTGGCCGTGGAACAGCCAGCGGATGGCGCCGAGGTACTTGGCGTAGAAGCCGAGGGTCTTCCAGCCCTCGGTGAAGTTGACCATCACGCCGACGTAGTTGTGGTGGTCGGCGTCGACGGGGACGTAGAACTCGTAGTGGATGAAGTTGGGGTAGACGATGCGCAGCACGCCCGGCATCGACAGGGACGCGAAGCCGGGGAAGTCCTGGGCCTCGATCGTCGGGTTGATGCTGTCCGCGGCGCCGGTGTTGCCGATGTTGAAGGTCTCCCTCGGCGGCTGCATCTTCCACCAGCGCTTGTTCGACCAGCGGCCCACGCCGGGGAAGTCTGCCTCCCAGTGGACCTCGTCCTGCACCCGGAAGATCCAGCGGCCCCTGGGCACGATCCGAGTGATGTTCCAGGTCGGCATGGGCTTGAACAGGCGCCAAAGGGCCGTGCGGTGCAGGTACTTGGCGTGGCCCTCGTCGAAGCCGTTCTCGCAGGCGAAGCGCCAGTTGCCGCCGCGGGGCTCGATCCGGCCGCCCATGACGAAGGCGTTGTCGACGAGCTCCTCGGGGAGTTGCGCGTCGATGTCGTGCGGTTCCTCGTCGGCGAGGGGGATGTACACCCAGACCATGCCGAGGCGCTCCTCGACCGCGTACGTCCGGACGCCGAGCTTGCCGGTCAGCCGGCAGTCGGGGCCGTCGGTGATGACCGCGGCGAGTTTGCCGGTGGGCAGGTCGAACGTCCAGCCGTGGTACGGGCAGCTGACCGTGCCCGGGAACTGCTGGTTGCCCTCGGACAGCGGCACCCCGCGGTGCGGGCAGCGGTTGTGCAGGGCGTAGGCCTTGCCGGCGTCGCGGATGAGAGTGATCTTCTCGCCGCAGATCGTGAACGGCTGCGGCTTGTCGGTGACGTGGCTCGACCAGGTGACCGGGTACCAGTAGCCGCGGAATCCTTGGGCAGCGCCGTCGTAGTGGGGCCACGACGCCCAGTCCTGCCGACCGAGAGCGGTTCGGCTTCTCTTCTTCGGGGCGAGCGAGTCTTCACCCGTCGTCATCGTGCGTGACCTCCTGATGCCGTCGGTGCATGACCTTGAGCATCGAGTCGGGGGCCGCGCCCGCCTACGGAACCGTTCCGGTGAGCAGACCGCCCGCCCCACACCCGGCCTTCGACCCGAACGTCCCGCTGAGCGGACCACCGTCCATGCGCACCCGGCGCGGCGCGTTCTACGGTGCGCCGAATCGCGCCGATTCAGGCCAGTTCTCAGGCCTGTCCGGGGCCCGCGCCCCGACGCACTCCCGCTCCCCGCCAACCACCCGAGGTGCTCATGGAGCCACAGGCCAGCAGAGGACGACGCCCCGCCGGGCGTCTTCTCACCCTCGTCACCGCCGCCCTGATCCCGCTCACCGCGTGCAGCGCGGCCACCACCGACTCCGCCACAGGTGCCGGAGGCGGCGCCAAGGGACCGACGGTCCGCGTCGCCGTCGGCATCGACCCCTCCTTCGCGCCCTTCTTCCTCGCCGACGCCCAGGGGTTGTGGGCCAAGCACGGTGTCAACGTCCAGCTGGTGCAGTTCGGGCGCGGCGGTGAGGGCGTCGACGCGCTCGCCGGCAACCAGGTCCAGCTGGCCGGCAACTCGGACACCACCACCATCGGCCAGCTCCAGCAGAACCCCGGCCTGCGCTCGCTGCTGGTCTACGAGCAGTCCGGCCGCTACCTCAAGGTCGTCCTCGGCCCGAAGGCCAACTCGCCTTCCAAGATCCGGAAGATGGCCGTCGTACCGGGTCTGTCCCAGCTCGCGGCCACCCGCTATCTGGAGTCGAAGGGCATCGACACCAAGTCGGTCAAGTTCGTCACCGCCGACCCGCCGGAGATCCCGGCGCTCCTGCAGAAGGGCGACGTGGACGCCTACGTCCTGTGGGAGCCCTGGCCGGCCAAGGGCGTCGAGCTCGGCGGCCGGATCGTGTCGACGACCGGCGACTACGGGGTGTCGTACGCGCAATGGCTGATCGCCGACGACAAGTGGCTGAGCGGCCACAAGAGCATCGCCGTGAAGGTCGCGGAGGCGCTGCAGGACGCGGCGCGGCGCACCGAGTCGGACCCGGACGCCGCCGCGGCGGCCACGCAGAAGGCCGCGAAGATTCCGACCGCCCAGACCCTCAAGGCGATCAAGGACATCGACTTCGGGGTGCGGGACATCACCTCGGCCGACCTCAAGACGTACACCGCCACCGCCAAGTTCTACGTCGACACCGGCTCCGCCAAGTCCCGGGCGGACGTGGCGAAGACGGCGCTGCGCGGTTGGTTCACCCAGCAGACGAAGGGATCGTGATGACGAAGGCCATCGAGGCCGATCTGCCGCCCGCGACGCAGGACGGCGGGGGGCGGGGGGCAGCTGTGCGTGTCGACGGCGTCGACATCAAGTTCGGCTCCTTCCATGCGGTATGTGACATATCACTGGACATCGCCGCAGGTGAGTTCCTCTGTCTGCTCGGCCCGAGCGGCTGCGGCAAGTCCACCCTGCTGTCCGCGCTGGCCGGTTTCGTACGGCCGCACCAGGGCGCGCTGACCGTCGACGGCACACCCGTCACCGGGCCCGACCCCGAGCTCGGCATGGTCTTCCAGAGCAGTGAGGCGCTCTTCGACTGGCTGACCGTGCGGCAGAACGTCGCCTTCGGCCCGCGGATGCGCGGCAAGTCCCGGGCCGAACAGGCCGCGCTCGCCGACGAGTACCTGGGCCTGGTCGGGCTGCGGCACTGCGCCGACCGGTTCCCCGGGCAGCTGTCCGGCGGTATGCGCCAGCGCGTGCAGATCGCGCGCGTGCTGGCGAACCAGCCCCAAGTGGTCCTGATGGACGAGCCGTTCGGCGCTCTGGACGCGCAGACCCGGCAGGTGATGCAGGAGGAGATGGGCCGCATCTGGCAGGCCTCCGGCTGCACGGTCGTGTTCGTCACCCACGACATCGACGAGGCGATCCTGCTGGCGGACCGCGTCGCCGTCATGACGGCGGGCCCGGCGGCCTCGATCAAGTCCGTGTACGAGGTGGACCTGCCCCGGCCGCGCGACGAGTCCGACCCCGCGGCCCTCGAACTGCGCCACAAGCTGCGGCAGGACATCGGCGAAGAGGTCCGCAAGGCCCTGCGCGACCAGGGACTCGACCCGGAGGACGAACGATGACGACCGTGACCGTCGACGCCACCGCGAAACCACGCACCGACCGCCGCGCCCTGCAGGCCGCCGGCCTCAGGCTGCGCACCCTCGCCCTGTATGCCGTCTCCGTCCTCGTCGGCATCGGCATCTGGCAGCTGCTGGCCACGCACTACGGCCCCTCGCTGGTCGCCTCCCCGCACGCGACCCTCACCGCGGCCGGCGACCTCGCCCGCGACGGCACCCTCACCAACTCGATCATCGCCTCCAGCCGCCGCATCCTGATCGGCTGGGGCCTCGGTCTCCTGGTGGGCGTCCCGGCCGGCCTGCTCGTCGGCCAGATCCGCATCGTCCGCCAACTCCTCGAGCCCTACATCGAGTTCTTCCGTTTCATCCCGCCGATCGCCTTCGTGACCCTGGCCGTGGTGTGGCTGGGCATCGGGGAGTCGTCGAAGGTCGTGCTGATCTTCTACACAGCGGTCTTCATCGTCATCCTCAACACCAGTGCGGGTGTGATGGCGGTCAGCGAGTCGAAGCTGCGCGCGGCGGCGAGCCTCGGCGCGAGCCGGCGGCAGATCCTGCGCGGGGTGGTGCTGCCCTCGACGGTGCCGTACATCATCACCGGGGCGCGTCTGGCGATGGGCAACAGCTTCCTGACCATCGTCTCGGCGGAGATCGTCGCCGCTCAGGTCGGGCTGGGCTCGCTGATCTGGACGTCGCGCAACTACGGCCGTATCGACTGGGTGTTCGTCGGGATCATCACGCTGGGGATCCTCGGGTTCGTGTTCGACCGGGTGCTGCGGATCGTGGCGTCCCGGGTGCTGCGTCGATACGGAGTGAAGCTGTGAGCGGTGAGATGTCACGGGCGTTGGTGCTGGAGGCCTTCGGTGCGCTGCCCCGTTTGGTGGAGCGGCCGGTACCTGAGCCGCGCCCCGGCCACACGCTCGTCCGGATGCTGGCGTCACAGGTGGCTCACCTCGATCTCAACGTCGTGGACGGCAAGTTCGGGATCCTGCCGGACCTGCCGGCGGTGCCGGGCACCAACGGGGCCGGGATCGTGCTCGCCTCGGACACCCATCCCGAGGGGTCCTTGGTACGGGTCAACGGCAAGGGGCTGGGCCTGCGCCGGGACGGCTGCTGGGCCGACCATGCGCTGGTGCCCGACGCGGCGGTGATCGCCGTTCCGGAGGGTACGGATCCCGCCCTGGCGTGCAGCTTCTTCTCACCGGCCGGGACGGCCTGGGCGGCGGTGCACTCGGTGGCGGCCGTGCAGCCGGGCGAGCGGGTTCTGGTCACCGGCGCGGCGGGCGCGGTCGGTTCGCTGACCGTGCAGGTCGCGGCGCGGGCGGGGGCCGAGGTGATCGGTGTGGTCGGCCGCCCGGAGAAACTGCATCACGTGGCCGCGCCTGCCAAGGCGGTTCTGGCGGCCGAGATGTCAACGGGGGCCGTCGGAGGGCCGGTTGACGCGATCATCGACACCGTGGGCGGGCCGGTCCTGCGGGATGCGCTGCCGCTGGTGCGCCCGCGAGGTCGAGTCGCCCTGGTCGGCTACACCGCAGGGCGCGAGTTCAGCGTCGACCTCGCGGACTTCCTGCTGGCCGACGTGTCCCTGCTGCCCGTGAACCTGATGACGCGGGGCAAGGAAGTCGCCGCGGACGCCGAACGGTTGCTGACCGAGCTGACGGCGGGCGAACTGAGCCTGCCGATCGAGCGGTACGGCCCGGATCGGCTGCCGGAGGCGGTGGAGCGACTGCGGAAGGGGACCGCAGTCGGGAGGGCGGTGCTCGACCTGGCGTGACGTGCGGGGTCCTGCCCGCATTCCCGGCGCGATCCGCCGGAAGGGCCCCTAGCCCAGGACGACCACTGCTTGGCCCCGGCAGCAGACGATGCCGGGGCCTTCCCGCTGCTCGATGAGGTCGAGGGTGATCTCGCCCGTGGCCGGGTCGACTTCGCGCACGGTGCCGGTCACCGTGAGCCGGTCGCCGGGGTGGGCGGGCGCCCGGTTCTGCCACGCGAGCCGGAGCACCCGTCCCGTCGGCCCGGCGAACTCGGTGGCGGCCCGGTGGAGGAGACAGCCGTGCAGCTGTGCCATGACCACTGGTCCGTCCAGCCCCTCGGACCGGGCGAAGGCGGTGTCGTAGTGGATGCGATGCGTGTTGCGGGTGACCGCGCCGAAGCGCAGCAGCATGACCTCGTCGGGAACGAGTTCGAGCTCCGTCATCGCACGATGAACCTTTCCGAGACCTCGACGAGGAGACCGCGCCCTGCGGCCGCATAGGACTTGTCGACGGTGAGCAGCAGGAAGCCGGCGCTCTTGCGCTCAACTGCCGTGAGTGAACGGCTCACTTCGATGTGGTCCCCCACGCGTACCTGCCCGGTCCAGCGCACCTCTTGGCCACCGGCCATCAGGCGCACTCCGAGCCCGTCGGTTCCGGGCACCTCGTCGCGGTACATGCCGTCGGGTCTCAACTCCCCGGCATCCGGGCCGGGTTCGGCCCGCAGCAGGCTGACGACGTACATCGGATGGACCACGAAACCGGGATGCCGCGGATCCACCAGATGCCGTGCCGTCTCCCCCGCGGCCCGCGCGAACTCGGCGGCGGCCTCGGCGCGTACGACGCCCAGCGAGCGCGTCTCCCGCCGGCCGAGCACCGCCCGTGCCCGTTCCTCCGCAAGATCCAGCATGCCGCCGACACTAGGTCCGACCGTATTCCGACAGCCACGGACCCGGACCGCTGAGCGGACCGCCCCGCTTGGACCGTCACCCCGCGCCGGACACCATCCGCCTATGGATCCCATGGACATTCAGGCACCCCCGCAGGGCGCCTACGCGGAGGCCGACGGCGTCAAGTACCACTACATCGAGCTGGGCGAGGGCAGTCCCACGATCTTTCTGCACGGCGGCGGCCCGGGCTGCACCGGCTGGTCGGACTTCGGGCAGGTGGCGCCGCTGTTCGCCGCGGACCGCCGCTGCTTCCTGGTCGACATCCTGCAGTACGGCAAGTCGGCGAAGCCCGTCATCGAGGGCCCCATGTGGGACTACCACGCCGCCAGGACGGTGGCCCTGATGGACGAACTGGGCATCGACCGCGCCGACTTCGTCTGCAACTCCTGGGGCGGCACGATCGCGCTCAACCTGGCCGCCAAGTACCCGGAGCGCGTACGGTCGTCGGTCATCACAGGAAGCATGCCGGTCTTCCACGGCCCGCTCGCCCCGCTCCCGGAGGGCGGCCGCCGCGGACGCAACGCCCGTGACGTGTACTACGGCGGCGACGGCCCCTCCTGGCAGAAGATGCGGGAGTTGATGGCACGGCTGGAGTGGTACGACCCGGACGCCGTCCCCGACGGCACCGTGACCCTGCGCCACGAGCAGAGCCTCGACCCCGAGGAGACCGCGCTGGCCGGCGCCTCGGACAACCCGCGCGGCGACTGGCAGGACCTCACCGCCGAGCTCGGCCGCATCCAGGCACCCACACTGTTCCTGTGGGGGATGTACGACGCCTTCCTCACCCCGGACTACCCGCTGATGCTGGCCCGCATGATTCCCCGGGGCAGTCTGCACGTGATGGACCGGGCCTCCCACCACCCCCAGGAGGAACGGCCCCACGACTACCACAGCGTGGTCAGCGGCTTCCTCAACCAGCGGCACGGCTGACGGCGAACGGAGGACACATGAGCGCATCGACCCCGCGCATCGTCGAACTGACCGGTCCCTTCGCCCGGTTCGCCGGCCGCCTGCTCGTCGGGCTCGGCCACGACGTGGTGCTGGTGGAACCCCCCGGCGGCCACCCGGACCGGCACGAGGACGGTGACGCCTTCGCCCACTGGCATGCCGGGAAGCGCTCGGTGACCCTGGACCCGGCCGACTCCGACGGGCTGCGCCGACTCCTGTCAGGGGCCGACGTCCTGCTCGACGGGACATCTGAGGGAGCCGGGCAGGCCGCCGAGGGCCTCGACCATCTGGTGCATGTACGGGTCACACCGTTCGGTCTGGTCGGCCCGCGCAGCGCCTGGCAGGGCACCGATCTGGTGGTGGCCGCGCTGGGCGGCATGCTCGCGCAGGTCGGCGATCCCGACGGCGCGCCGCTGCACCTGCCGGAGAACCAGGCGGAGCATCTCGCGGGCGTCAACGCAGCGATCGCCGTGCTGCTGGGTCTCAGGGCGGGAAAGCGCGCAGGGGGTCAGCTGATCGACGTCTCCGCCCAGGCGTGCGTGGCGGCCGCGCTGGAGGCGGGCACCCTGGCCTATCTGCACGAGGACCGGGTGCCGCCGCGGCCGGGACGCGTGCACCCGCTTGTCCCGCACGGCCTGTTCAGGGCGGCCGACGGCCACCTCGGGGGCGGGCTCGGCGGCAGTCCCCGTATGTGGGACGCGCTGCTGGAGTGGCTGTGCGAGGAGGGGGCGCAGGCCGATCTCGCCGAGCCCCGGTGGCAGGATCCGGTCGAGCGCAAGCGGCACCAGGAGCACGTCTTCAAGGTCGTCCAGGACTTCGTGGGCCAGTGGCCGAAGGCCGAGTTCGCCGAGCGGGCGCAGGCCAGGAAGCTTCCCTGGGCGGCCGTCGACCTGCCGTGCGAGCTGCCGGACAACCCCCAGCTCGCGGCGCGTGACTTCTTCACCCGGGTCGGGGACCGGACCGACCTCGGCTTCCCGTTCGCGTTCCCTGAGGGCCGCAGGGTCACCGAGCTGTCGGTGCCCGAACTCGGCGCCGATCAGGCCCTGCTGGACGAGGAAGTGCCTGTGCGAGCAGCCGGGGACACGTCCGCCGCCGTACCGGCCCTGGACGGCGTACGCGTCCTCGACCTCACCTGGGTGCTGGCGGGCCCGTACTGCACGAAGGTCCTGGCCGACCACGGCGCGGACGTCATCAAGGTCGAGTCCGTCTCGCGCCCCGACCCCACGCGCTTCGCGCCCTTCATGCACCTGTCGCGCGGCCCGCACAACAACCCGGACACCAACGGCTACTTCAACGAGGTCAACCGCAACAAGCGCAGCATCGCCCTCGACACCCGCACCGACGACGGCGTCGCCGTACTGCGCGACCTCATCGCCGACTGCGACGTCCTGGTGGAGAACTTCAGCGCCACGGTCATGACCCGCCTCGGCCTCGGCTACGACACGCTGCGCGAGATCAACCCGCGTCTCGTCTACGTCAGCATGTCGGGCATGGGTCACACCGGGCCGCGTGCCGGCTGGGTGTCGTACGCGGACACCGTCTCGGCGAGTTCGGGGCTGACGGGGCTGACCGGCTGGGGGCCGGACGACGTGGTGGGCGTGATCTACGGACACGGCGACATCGTCGCGGGACTGCAGGCCGCGCTGGCCACGGTCGCCGCGCTGGAACACCGCGCGGAGACCGGGCGCGGGCAGCACATCGACCTGTCCCAACTGGAAGCGATCGCCGCCCACATGGGCACCAGTCTCCTCACCGCGTCCCGGTCGCCGATCGGCAACGCCGACCCGCGCTGGAGCCCTCAGGGGGTGTACCGGTGCCTCGGCACGGACCGCTGGCTGGCGCTCAGCGTCCGCTCCGACGACGAGTGGAGTGCCTTGTGCCGGGTCGTCGGGCGGCCCGAACTCGCCACCGACGACCGGCTGTTGACGGCGGACGGACGCAGGCGAGAAAGCGCCCTGGTGGACGGTGTGCTGAGCGACTGGGCGCGCGGTCTGCCCGCGGACCTGGCCGCCGAACTGCTCCAGGCGCAGGGGATCCCAGCCGGGGCGGTCCAGGACGGTCGCGAACTGGTCGAGCACGACCCGCAGTTGAGGGCGCGCGGCTTCTACGTCCGTATGGAGCACCCCGTCGCGGGCGCCTTCCTGCACGAGGGCCTGCCGATCCGCCTCACGGGCACACCGGGGTCGATCCGCAGACCCGCGCCGGTGCTCGGCGCGGACACCGACGAGGTGCTGCGCGAGGTGGCGGGGCTGTCTCCGGAGCGGCTGCGGCGCCTGCACGCGGCGGGTGTCCTGAAGTGAACGCCATGACCATGCCGGGCCTGGTCGAGGCGGCGGCGGAGAGGTTCGGGGACCGGGTCTTCCTGCGTATGGGCGACTCGACGCGGACGTACGCCGAGACCCGTGAGGCGGCGGCCACCATGGCCGGGGCGCTCGCGGAGCACGGCTGCCGGCCGGGCGACCGGGTGGCGGCCCTGCTGTCCAACCGGATCGAGCTCGTGGACCTGGTTCTCGGCTGTGCCTGGCTCGGGGCGGTCGCGGTGCCGTTGAACACGGGGTTGCGCGGCCGTTCGCTGCGGCAGGCGCTGGAGGCGGCGCGACCACAATTCCTTTTTGCGGAGAGGGAGTTGGCGGATCACGCGGTGGCAGCCGGACATCGGGGTGTCGTCTGGCAGGTGGGTGGTGCGGACGTGCCCCGGCCCGGAGCGGTCGCACCGCTCCCGCCCGCGCCGGTGCGTCCGCGGGACACCGCCGTCGTGCTCTTCACCTCGGGCACGACGGGCGGGCCGCGGGGTGTCCGCTGTCCGCAGGCCCAGTTCGTCAGATGGGGCCGCAATGTCGCGGACGCGCTGCGCCTCACCGCCGACGACGTGCTGTTCACCTGCCTCCCGCTGTTCCACACGAACGCTCTGAACACCCTGGCGCAGGCCATGACGGTGGGCGCGAGCTGTGTGGTGGGCGGGCGTTTCTCCGCCTCGCGCCACTGGGAGCAGGCAGCCGACGCCGGGGCCACGGTCGTCTATCTGCTCGGCGCGATGGTGCCGATGCTGCTCGCACAGCCCCCCGGCCCGCGGGACCGGGCCCACCGGGCCTGGCGCGGCCTCGCACCGGCTGTCCCGCGAGCGCTGTGGGAGCCCTTCCGCGAGCGCTTCGGCGTCGCCCTCGTCGACGGCTTCGGCTCCACGGAGACGAACCTCGTCATCGGGACCACGCCCGAGCGGTGCCGGCCCGGCTACATGGGCACCGTACGCACGGGCTTCTCCGCGCAGGTGGTCGACGAGACCCTGACCCCCGTGCCCGACGGGACGCCCGGCGAGCTCCTCGTGCGCAGTGACCAGGAGTACGCCTTCGCCACGGGCTATCTGGACGACCCCGAGCCGGCGCCCGGCTCCTGGCGCCGGACCGGTGACCGTGTCGTCCGCGAGCCGGACGGCTGGTTCCGCTTCGTGGACCGCATCAAGGACGTCATCCGGCGGCGGGGAGAGAACATCTCCTCCTGCGAGGTCGAGTCGGTCGTACGAACCCATCCTGCGGTGGCCGAGGCCGCGGCCTTCCCCGTGCCCTCCGAACTGGCGGAGGACGAGGTCATGGTCACCGTCGTGGTCCGGCCCGGCGCCGTGCTGGATCCGGCGGACCTGGCCCGGCACTGCACGCGCGAACTCCCGGCGTTCGCGGTTCCGCGGTACGTGGAGGCGGCCGACACCCTGCCGCTCACCGAGACCGGCAAGGTACGCAAGGCGGTACTGCGGGAACGGGGTGTCACGGCCGCCACTTGGGACCGCACTAAGAGGCCCTAACAAAGGCGTCGTACGTGTCTGTAGGTGATGAGGCAGGTGGCGAGGCCGAGGAAGGCTTCGTGGATGTCGTCGCGTCGTT
>NZ_JBIAWI010000038.1:0-44762 GCF_042895385.1 Streptomyces sp. NPDC001401 | reverse complement strand
GGCCCTGTTCTCATGCATCCACCCGGCCAAGATCACCCGACCAGGCACCTTGTTCGACCAGAACCGTCCTCATGATCGATAGGAATACGGCTTCTCAGTCCAGGTCTGATCTGGCACGGGAAGAGTTCGGCCTCCGTGCTCCCGACGATGGCGAGGCATGGCGGGGTGCGAGATCAGGCTTGCCCGGGGAGATTACTGGTTGCAGTTGGGCAGTGGGTCGGTCTCGCTGTAAATCGCCGTGTCCTTCATGAAGCCGAGCTGGCCGTTGTCCGCGACCGTCATCTCCCAGCGTGTGGGATGCGGCCCGCCCACCCAGGCCTGGTCGTCCTCCTTGCAGTAGAAGTAGCTCGGGTTGGAATACATGTAGCCGACGATGGTGTTCGGGTCCGGGTAGAGGTGGTTGTTGCCGACCGTGCCGTATACCGGTGCCCCGGAGACGTTGTTGCACCACCAGTAGGTGTTGCTGTACCAACACGAACTGGCGGCTGCCGCCGAGGGTGCGGTCGCCACCGCGATGCCTGCGGTGAGCGCCGTGGCCGCCAGCAGCGTGCCGATCTTCCGGGCTTTCGTGCCCCTGCCTGCCTGATTTTCCGTGCGCATGTGCTCCCCCTGAGTTTCCACCGGATGACTCGGTCCAGACGAGTCTGCAGCCGGCGGCGGACCCCAGCCACTCCTTTCGACCACGCTCGAAAAGGTCAGGTCCAGTGCGGGTACCGCATGACGACGGCATACCGCACACCGCCGCCAACACGTCATCCCGCCGCAGAACACCACGAGTTGAAGACCAGCATCCTCGGGCGGTGCAGGGGGAACTGGTACCCGAGGGCGGCACTCCACCACTGCGGTTACAGGCTGACGCGGCTGTTTCCGCGGGCCCGGACCAGGAAATGCCTACACACGATCTTGCTGCGGTGCGCGGTCGCAGCCCCAACACCATTTGGCCCCGAACTGTGGGCTATTCAAAGCGTGTTGCACTCAGCGGGCGCTGTCCGCGCCGTCCTCTTCGCCAAGGCCGTCGAGCTGCGCTTCCATCCGCTCGGCTTCCTGATCACGTCCTTGTTGTCGGTACAGGTCGCGTGCTTCCCGCCACACCGCAAGGGCCTGGTCGTAGTGGCCCAGGGCGGCGTGGGAATGACCGAGCCGGTCGAGCGTGTCGGCGGCCTCGTAGGGATTGTCGAGGTCCCGGTACAGGCTGAGGGCCTGGCGGTAGTGCTGGATGGCATCGTGGTGGCGGCCGCTGTGGTGGTCGATGTAGCCGAGGCTGTCCAGGGTTTGCGCTTGGCCGTTCACGTCCTGGTGGTGCTCGTAGAGGGTGAGGGCGGCCCGGCAGTGCTCGCGGGCGGTGTCGTGGTCTTCGCCGAGGCGTGCGGCATACCAGCCCACGGCGTTGAGCGCGTTGGCTTCGGCGATCGGTTGATCGAGGCCGCGGTAGAGGTCCAGTGCGCGTCTGGCGTGCTCCAGGGCCCGCCGGCCGTCCGGGTGGATCGATGCGAGCGTGTAGTGCGCCTGGGCCTGAAGGGCGCGGTCGTTTTGTTGCTCGCTCAGGGTGAGAGCCTGGTTCAGGGCTGCGATCGCTTCCTGATCGTGCCCGAGCACGACGTGGGCGCGGCCGAGGAGGCGATGGGTGAGGATCTGGGCGCCGGCATCGGGCAGTTGGCCCGCGGAGTCGACCGCGATTTGCCATACGGCAAGTTGGTCGTGGCGGTGTCCTCGCCGGTAGTGGAAGTTGTACAGCGTCCAGGCCAGCTGCCAGGCGGTGTCGTGCAAAGCGTGGGTGGCGGCCGTGCCCTGGGCGGCGAGCAGATTTTGGTGCTCGGTGTCGAACCAGTCCATCGCCGCCGGGATGTCGGGCAGCGGATGGGGGTGGCAGGCGGGTACCGGCGGGGCGAGCTCGATGGGGTCGCGGTGGGAATCCAGGAGCCGGTCGGCGGTGTACGCGGTGTGGGTGTAGAAATCGAGCACCCGCCGCAGCGCCGCCTCGCGTGTGCCGGCGGCCAGGTCGTGGGCGGTGGCGGCGTAACGGCGGATCAGGTCGTGCATCCGGTAGCGGCCGGCGGCATCCTGACCGAGGAGCGACGCCTGTTCCAGCCTGCGCAGCACGGTCCTGGTCCGGGTTCGGCCGCGGCCGGTGAGGCTGGCGGCGGCAGCCAGGCCGATGTCGGGTCCGGGTGCGATCGCCAGCAGTGCGAACACCTCGGCCTCTTCGTCACTCAACGCTCGGTGGGACAGCGAGAGCACCGCGGGCAGGCTCGCGGCAGGGTCGGCGTCGTCGAGTACGTCGAGTGCGCCGTCGCGCAGTTCGCCGACGAGGTCGGCCAGCAACAGGTGCGGGTGGGTGTGGGCGCGGCCGGCGATGATGCTCAGCGCCAGCGGGAACCCGCCGCACAGGCCGACCAGTTCGTCCACCGCGGCTGGTTCGGCGTCGACGCGTGCGGCGCCGAGCCGGGCTACGAGCAGACTGCGGGCCTCGGCGTCGGTGAGTGTGTCCACCGCCAGGTGGTGGGCGCCGTGGCCGGTGATCAGGCCCGGCAGCCGGTTACGGCTGGTGACCGCCACGATGCAGGTGTCGCCACCCGGCAGCAGAGGGGTGACTTGCGCGGTGTCGGCGGCGTTGTCGAGCACCAGCAGCATCCGCTTGTCCGCCACCAGACTGCGGAACAACGCCGCCTGCGCGTGCGGGGCGTCGGGGATGCGGCCGGGCTCGACGCCCAGCGCGTCGAGGAATCCACGTACCGCCACGGCCGGGTCCATCGGGTCGCTGTCCGGGCTGAAACCCCGTAGGTCGACGAAGAGTTGCCCGTCGGGGAACCGGTCGGCGTTGCGGTGAGCCCAGTGCAACGCAAGCCATGACTTGCCGACCCCGCCGGCGCCGGCGATCGCGGAAATGACCACGGTGCTCGCCGCGCCCGAACCGGACCGCAGTGCGGCGTCCAGCCGGTCCAGTTCGTCGTGGCGGCCCACGAACGGTGCGGGTGGGGCAGGCAGTTGGCGCGGCACCGGGACCGCCGAGTGCTCCGCCGTGCCTGCCGCCGCAGCCAGCAGCTTGTCCAGCTCGCTCGGCTGCAACTCAAGTGCCGCGGCCAGTTGGCGCACCGACGCAAGCTGCGGATTACGGCGTCTGCCGGTCTCCATGCCGCGGATCGTGCTGACCGACACACCCGAACGCTCGGCCAGAGCCTCCTGCGTCAGCCCCGCGCGTAACCGGAACCGCCGGATCGCCGAGGCGAAGTGATCTTCCACAGAACCCTTCCTACCAGGGCGATCGGCCACAGGTGACCCGTTCGGCGTGATATACGTGCGGTCAATATGCTTCGCCGGGCTCTGTGTATGTGTAGATGGTGGTGTACTCCTCCACCGGCACGGCCATGGCCGCGGCGTATTCGGCGCGCTGCTGCCGGTCGGCTTCGGTGATCTGCGGATGGACCGGGTCACTCTCGGGTGCGTGCCACAGCTGGATCAGATGGCGCTCGCCGTGGTCGCCGATGCCGGGTTCGGGATCGTCGGTGTGGCAGTACAGGCGCATCCGCACCCAGTCGTCACCGGCGGCCGGCAGCTGGAGGGCGGCCTCGTCGTCCGGCCACGCATCCAGGATGTCGCCGGGCTCGAGGGTCGCCAGGCACAGGCCCGCGGTCTCGGTGCGCAGGCTGAGCTCCTCCGCAGGCTCCCAGCCGCCGCTGGTTTCCGGTGCCGGCGGGCGGTCGTGGATCTGAATGGTCAGCCGCACGGGGCCGGTGTCGGTGGTGGTCAAAACGATGGCGCCGGCCGGTGTGGCGGGGCCGCAGCGCCAGCCGTAGGGCATCTGGGCCGGGTAGTCGTCGTGCTCGGTGAAGCCGATGAGGTAGCCGTTTTCGCCCACCTCGAGGGTGAACGCGGCTTCGTGGACCAGCATGGATATCTCCTCCTCCGGCAGGGTGCCGCGCTCAGGCGATCACGTAGAACGGGTCATGGTCCATGGCGTGGAACTGGCCCTCTGCAGCACCTTCAGGACGGACGGGAGAGCTGCCGTCCTTCATCTTCAGCACAGGGCGCCACGTGGTCATTGCGGTACCTCCGTCACGCCGGCAGACGCATGGATGTTGGCCGGCGGGACGGCTCCCGGGCAGCCGAAGCAGAAGGGCATCGGATCGGACTCTCTTGCAAGGCAGTCTCCGGTCCGAGCTTCACCGAAAAGGTCTCACTGACTCACGAGGCACACACCATTTTCGCTCACCGGTCACCGACCCCGCCGTTTGCATTCACAACCAGAATGGCCGGTTCGGCCGTGTTTGGCTGTGGGGTTGCTTTGTTTGAATGGGACGGCAATGCACGAAAGAGGGCCGGATGGCCTGACGGGGGAGGCGTTGTGCATTTCGCTTCGGCAAAAGCCTGTCTCTGCGCTGCGACTGTGGTCGCGGCGATGGTGCTGGCAGCGGGCTGCGGGGACTCCGACGTGTCACTGGGGAGCCGGCCCAAGGACGAGGACTCGGGCCGGGATCTCGCCAGGGCGGTGGCGGATCACGCCGACTGCGGCAGCTTCGAGGACTACCGACTGGACGCCAAGGACAACTGGGTGTTCACCTGCCAGAAGTCCGACCGCTTGTTCGGCATCCGCGCGGATGTCAGCCCGTCCAACAGGGCTGACCTGATCAAGAAACTGCGCACCGAAAAGCAGCCGTACAAGGCCGGACACGCCTTTCTCGTCTACGAATTCCAGAAATCTCCGGGGCGCGCGAATCCAGCAGCAGACCTGAAGAATTTTCCGGGCACGCTGTCCCTTCCGGATTCCTGAACCCGCACCGCCTCAAGGCGGACATCGAGATCGACCCCACCATGACTGATCCGCGTGATCGTCATGCCCAATTGTCATGCCCTCGACACGTCGTCGCCACAGATCCTGACCAGCTGAAAGGAACAGCAGTGAGATCACGCATGCGTTTAGGCGTTGCCATCATCTCCGCAGCACTGATGTTCGCCTCCGCCCCACCGGCCCTGGCCACCGGCGCGGGTGGCACCGGTGACACCGACCCGGCGGCCGCCGCCCGCATCGTCCGTCAGATAGAGCGCGTTGCGCCGGACGTGGTGGGCAGCACCCGCATCCCCGTCCAGCGAGCGGCCGGGCGGATCACGGCACACGGAACGTCCGTCTCCATCGGGGTCCCGGTCGACGACGCGGGACAGGTCCAGCTGAGCCGCCGCGGCACCGGACCGGAGCGCCGGCTCTCCGTCGCGCTACCCCTGCGCGGTGCACCACGTCCGGCCACCGTCGCCCGGAACGGCACCGCGACGTACCCGAACACCGCGAAGGCGACCGACCTCGCCGTCGAATCCTTCGACCGCAGCGTCCGCATCACCACGGTTCTGCGCGGCAACAGCGCGCCCTCCGAGTTCGCCTACCCCGTCGACGTGCCGGCCGGTGGCCGGCTGGCACTCACCAAGGGCGGCGGCATCCTCGTCCTCGACGCCCGCGGCTTGCCGCGCGGCGGCTTCAGCGCGCCCTGGGCCAAGGACGCCACGGGACGCAGCGTGCCCACGCACTACGAGGTTCGCGGCGACACGGTCGTCCAGGTCGTCCCGCACGACCGGTCCACCTCCTATCCCGTGGTCGCCGACCCCTGGCTGTGGATCGACCTGATCGACCATGCGGACTGGCAGTGGAGCAGCGACTTCAGCGGCTGGACGCTGATGGTCACACCCACCGGCTGGGCGCGCGCGAACGCGGGTGGCTACCTCGTCGGCGTCGCCGGCTGGGACGAGCTGTACGACAAGTACAAGGACCACGGTCTGGACACGAACCTGGGCAGCATGCGCAACCAGTACATCTGTCACCAGCAGTTCGTCGCGATCTACTCCCCGAACAAGCCCACCTGGAACCTGGACGAGTGGCGCCCCGACGTCGGCTACTGGGAGACGGTCAACCAGAAGTGCAACCCGGGCGGCGGCCCCGGCGAGTGGTGACCGCCTCCTCCGGCGGATGACGTACTGACCGTCCAACCGTCCTGCCCCGCGGCCCGCGGCTGCCGCGGGGCAGTCGTACACCCGCTGAGCAGACTTCAGGCTGCGGGGCGCGGGGCTGTCAGCCGGGCCGAGGGACTGGGAGGAGCGTGCCGAGGCCCGGCTCCGCAGTCCGTGCAGCGGGCCGGCCCTGTGCGGGGGTAATCGGCGGGCCGGTGCGCGGGGCGTCCGGTTTCTGACCTGCGATCTTCTTGTTGAGGTTCGTGGTGCTGTAGACGAGGGTGGCCAGATGGCTGAAGGAGGCGGCGCCCTTGTTGGCGGGGTTGCCCACCGCGGCGCTGTTGCCGACCCAGGCTGCAACCCTGGCCGGGCGGGTAGGGCACGGCCAGGGAAAAGGCGGTTGCTGTGCGGAACAACCTCGTCCGTCCCTCCGTACTATCTGTGCCGTGATACGGCCCGCATATGAGTACCACGCATGTGGGCCACTCCCCCGGCTCGCCGCGGCCGCCGCAGATCCTTTCGGCCGTGACGTCAAGGAAAGGACAGCATCATGTCCGAGAACGCGACCGCCTCCACGGAACTGACCTCGCAGTACGCCGCTCAGGTCACCAGCGACCTCGAGCACAACTTCAAGGAGCAGGAACGCGTCAGCGCAGAAATCGCCGCACTGCAGCAGCAGTTGGCCACCTTGCAGCACGACCACACCGTGCTGGTGAACATGCAGCAGGCACTCGGCATCACCCCACCGTCCGCCGAGCCTGCCGCCGCGCCTGCGCAGGCCACCGTGCCGGCTCCCCGCAAGAAAGCCGCCACACGCACGAGCCCCACCGCGCAGACCAAGAAGACCACCGCTGCACCCGGCCGCGAACGAGCCCGCAAGCCGGCCAAGAAGACCGAGGCCGCAGCCCCGACAGCGGTGCAGCCCTCGCTGGTCGAACTGATCCGTCAACACCTCGCCGAGCAGAGCGAACCCCGCTCCACGGCCGAGATCGCCGCCGCCCTCGAGCAGGCCCACCCCGAGCGCGGCATCAAGAACACCGTCGTACGCACCACCGTGGAAAACCTCGTCGCCAGGGGCCAGGCCCAGCGCACCAGGCAGGGACGCTCCGTTTACTACACGACCCCCGACACAGCCCAGCCCACGCCGCCCTCCCCGACCGAGTCACAACAGCAGGAGGCCCAACTCGAGGAAGCGCAGTAGCCGTTCGGGCTCCTCGCGGCGGCGACGTGTGCAAAGCCCATGGCTGCACAAGGGTGGGTCCATCGCGCCCCTCCTCCGCGAGGAGTTCTGATGCCGTTCGACGGATGCGGTGCCTTGAGCTCGGCAAGGATCGGGGCGGTGGGAGCGCCGTGATGTGGATGGTCAGCCGATGCGATCGGCCTCGTCTTCGCGCCCTTGAACCCTCCGACGGCGGGGCGCACTCGTACTGTTCCAGCAGCCCGGCCACCGACGGCATTCCGCGGCCTCGGCCGGAGCGATGACCAGATCCACTGCTCCAGCGCTGCCGCCGTCCCTGCGCCTGACGAGCCGTGTCCTTCTTCCACAGCTTGACCTCATGCTCGTCACGCTCGACAGCCCGGCGGGCGGGAAACTGCCAGGACCAGCCATGCCGGTGCAGCAACGGCCACACCACCGCCATCGAGCAGTCGATGCCGAACTTCCAGGCGATCAGCGTCTGACCCGGGCCCGGGTCCAACGCTGATCTTCCCAGCCGTGCTCGCCAGGCCCCAGAGCCAACTCCTTTTCCAGCTCGGCGAACTGGCCGTCGGACAGCTTGGGCAACAGCTTCGCAGGCCCGGTGGAGGCGAGGACCTGGCCGCAAGCGCCTGCCCTCGCTGCCGTCCCGATAGCGATCTCGGGATCGTCGGCTTGGCGTCTCCCGCTTCGGCAGGCCCTGCACGTGCCCGGAACTGTGGCTTCCACCACGGCGAATGTGGTCTTGTCCTGATGAGATCACCAGATGCTCGGTTTCCTCCTCCGTCTCCTGCCATTCTGGGTCCGCGAGCCCCTGCTCATCGCGGTCGGGTCCGTTCTCGGCGTACGCATCATGTATCTCGCCGTCCGCGATCACGATCGGGTCGCGGCCGGTCTCGGCGTGGTGTTCCTCGTGTTCACCGCAATACGCGTCTACGCGGTGGTCCGGGCTCTGCGCGCACGCCGGAACCCGAGTCCGGCAGCCTCGGCAGACCGGGCGGCGGTCGATGCTGCCGTCCAGGCCCAGGCCGGAACCGGGCCGCGTCCCGGCCCGGACACTCCGGAGAAGGAGCCCAACGCATGGGGCCAGGCCGTCGCGGCCGTGGCCGTGATCGGGGCACTCGCGGCCGCGTTGTGGGTGGCCCCACGTGTGATGCCGTCCGACGACAGCACCCCGCAGCCCGCCTCGTGTTCGGGCGGGGCACACGAGAAGCTGCCGAAGGCCTACAAGCAGACGCCCCAGCCTGTGACCGGTGAAGAGCTGTGCAAGGCGCTCAACCGGCCAGACCTGGCCAAGCTCCTTGGAACGCCTGGAGAGACCGCGACCACTGCTTCCGGCACCAGCAACACCGCTCCTCTGACTGACGGGAAGGTCGCCCAACCGGAGGCCGAGGTCACGTTCGACACGTACACCGTGAATGTCTCGGCCACTTACAACGAGCTGTCGACCGACCAGTACGTGAAGCTGATGAAGTTCGGGAATGAGAGGGACATCAAGACACTTACGGCTCTCGGTCGGCCCGCGGTCTTCTCCTCGGATCACACCATGAAGTTCGAGATCAATCTCGGAAGCGGCGGATCCGGCGGACCGGTCGAGCAAGGTCCCCTGGCCAGGACACTGTCCGTGGCCCTGGACCGTAATGACCGGGGCGGCTACTACGAAATCACCGTATGGAGCACGTCCGGAGCCCTCCCGGACGACAGCGTTCTCCTCGACATCGCCGAGAAGGTTCTTCCGACCATCCCCGAACGGCCTGTCCGATAAGACGCCGACAACAAAATCGTGCGACTTGCCCGACGAGGGGTACTGGTGCATGCGGACGATGAGCAGGATCTGATTCAGGGGTGACTGGCTCGAGAATGAGCCGTCGTGGGCGATCGGGCTCTGCCAAAGGAGGTGGGTGCAGCTCCAGCTACGGGAGGTCCGTGGATCAAGCCGTGAGTTGGTAGTTGTGCTGGTCGGGGGTGGGGGGAGACGTTCGTGCTTCCGGGCGAGGTGGAAGGTCCAGTACTCGTCGAAGTCGTCGTTGTCGCTCAGGACGCGGAGTTTGAGGACGGCTTCGTGCCGGCCAGGCCCCAGCGGGCGCCGGTGATGTCGGGTGGTCACCGATCAGGTGGCGGCTTGCGCCGTCGATCGCGCCGGTGGCGATCGGCCGGCCCGCCGCCGGGGCGATGTCGTAGCCGAGCCGGTCGAAGTGGCCGGTGAGGTAGCCGTTGCAGGCGTCGACGGCCGCGCGTTTCGTCGGCGCGGCGACCGCAAGACGAACCCGTTCGTGCCCGGCCGGCCCCTACTCCTTCGTTGCCGCATCGCGTATGGACAGATTCGACTACGTCCGGGGGGCTCGGGAACGACGACCGGCAGCGGAGGCGTCACGGAGGTCTTCGAGGGCGACGAGGCGATCATTACCGTCCCCTTCTCCGGACTGCGCCACGTGGCCTTCGCCCCTCCGCTCGCCTACGGCAAGCGCCGAGCCATCACGGAACTGCACTATGACGCCGCGACCAAGGTGCTGCTGGAATTCTCCCAGCGGTGGTGGGAGTTCACCGAGGCGCAGTGGAAGCAGGCGCTGAACTCCATCGAGGACAACCTCTACGACGCATACAAGGCAGGCCGGGTGCACGACGGCAGACACCTTGGCGCGCACAAGTCCGTGAAGGACCTGGGGGTGACCGTCCCGAACGGACTCAAGAAATGCTTCACCGCCTTCCGCCCCATCGGCACCGACCCCGAAGCGGCTCACATCCGTGGCGGCGGCAGCGTGAGCGACAACGCCAACCGCTTCATGTACTTCGCGCACGCGCACCCCATGGAGGGCAGCGACGGAGGCATCATGCCCGCCTCCTACAGCTGGTCCGACGACGCTCTCAAGTGGAAGGCCCTTGCCGACGACGAGCGGTACCTGCGCACGCTCGCCGGAGCGCAGTGTGTCTTTGGGCGCCGGTGCGAGGTCTCTTTCACCAACAAGTGCCAGACCCAGTCGTGGATGCGCGACCACTACCCCTACGGAGAGGCTTCCGTGCTCCTCCCCGGCCAGCACACGGAACTGTTCCCCGACATCCCCACATCCGAGGGGCCGTTGCATTTCGCTGGAGACCACATGTCCATCAAGCCCGCCTGGATCGAAGGCGCAGTCGAATCCGCCGTCCGGACCGCGCTGAAGGTCCACACGAGCTGACAGCCGCAACCAGATGAGCGAGCTGATCGAACAGGCCGGTGGCCACTCTTCCTCCAGCGTCTCCAAGAAGACCACCCTGGTCGTTGCTGGCGACGGCGCCAGATCCAAGCGAACCAAGGCCGAAACCCTCGGCATCCGCCTGTCGCCCCCGGACGAATTCGCCGCCCCGGTCGCCTGCTTCGTCGACGGACCGCTCGGTGTGCCGCAGCTCACCACGACACAGGCGACGGGCCGGGAACACCCCGGAACGGTTGACCGTTCACCTATACGTGGCTGCGGAGGGGACAGTGTCCCCGGGCCTCACCTATAGCCCATGGGGACGATCGTCCGGCTGAAGCCCCATGGAGCCTTCCGCCGAGAGGCGACCGCCCTCCGCGCGCCACCGCTTACGGCCCCGGCTGGTCTCCCCCGTCCAGCCGGGGCTCTCTCGCGTCCACGCCCGGCGCGATCCCGTCAGGGACGCCCGTTGGCGAACTCCCCCTCAACGCCCGCTCGTGTCAGCCGAGGTGGAGGAAGCTCAGGGCGGAACCCGGAGGTGCAGCCGCCCGTGCGGCACATCGTCGACCCCAGTTTCACCTGCGTGACCGCCGCAGAGATCGCACCCGGCGTGCACTTCGGATCCTCCAGCGGCCCCACACGCTCACGGCAGTAATGGCAGGAGCCCGCGGCCGGCTGCTGCTGCACCGTGTAGTGCCTTTGCGGACCAGCCCCCACCGCGTTCGGGCAGCCCCGCACCGGCCGGCGCGAACGTGCCCGACGCTCCCCCACCGGGCTCTGAGCCCCGGACGACTTCGGAGGGCGGCTGCGCCGGAAGGGGGCGGTGGAAGCCCGGACTTGTCGCCATGACACGCCTGCGACGCGTCCGCTCAGCAACGCGGCACGGGGCCAGGCCGGCACGGGGCCGTGCCTTGCCCCGGTGTGTCAGTTCTCGAGGTGCCAGTGCTGGTTCGCACCGCCCGTGCAACTCCACAGCTGAGCTTTCGTCCCGTTCGCGGTCCCCTGGCCGTTGGCGTCCAGGCAGAGTCCCGACTGCGCTGCTGTGATCGTGCCGTCGGGATTGATGTTCCATTGCTGGTCCTGCTGCCCGGTGCAGTCCCAGATCGCCGCCGGGGTGCCGTTGCCCGCGGACTGGCCGACGCCCAGGCACTTGTTGCCGTAGACGACCAGCTGCTTTCCGGTGCTGTAGGTCCACCGTTGGTTGGAGCCGCCGTTGCAGTCCCACAGTTGTGCCTGCGTGCCGTTGGCCGTCGTGGAGTTGTTGATGTCGAGGCAGCGTCCCGACTGCCGGCCGACGATCTCCTGGTTGCCGGAGGGCGGTGGCGGCGGCTGGTTGGAGCCGAACTGTGTGAAGAACTGCCACACCGCTGCCGATGTCCAGGTGCGCCAGCCGTCACCGGTGGAACCGTCGATGGGACCGGGGTCGTGGCCCGCTCCGTCGAACGCGGCCCAGACGACGGGGTATCCGGACCTGCACCCGGAGTAGGTGGTGATGATGTGCGTCAGGCTTCCGTAGGTCGGCTCGGGCGGGTTCTGCGCGGTGCAGCCGTTCGTCCGGACGAAGGTGTCGCGCAGTTCCCGTCCCGACGAGATGGGCAGCACGTTGTCCCTGATGCCGTGCAGACCCATATAGGCGATGGGCTGGTTGCCGCCGTTGCACCCGCTGAGGTTCGCGCCGGAGTAGACCGCGACCGCGCGGAAGACCGTCGCCCGGGAGCAGGCGAGGGCGTAGGACATCGCACCGCCGTAGCTGAAGCCGGCGGAGAACAACTGGGCGGTGTCGACGCACAGACCTGCTTCGATCTGGCTGACCATGGCGTCGACGAAGGCCACGTCCTGGCCGCCGGGGTTGGCCCAGCCGTTGCCGTTGCCCTGGGGGGCGACGAAGATCGTGCCGTTGTTCGCATTGTCCGCCAGGCGCCGTAGGCCGTAGTAGGACCAGTTGTACCCGTCCGTTCCGCCCGAGTCGACGTCGTTGGCCGTGCCGCCCCGCCAGTGGAAACCGAAGATCAGCCGGTAGGGGTGGTTGCTGTCGTAGCCGGCGGGGACCCGCAGGATGTAACTGCGCGTCTGGCCGCCGCTCTGGATCGTGTGGGTGCCACTGGTCAGGGCCGGGGCCTTGCCGCAGCCGGCGGTCGCCCGGAGGGCGGCGGTGGTCGTGGTCGACGCGGGCGTCCCGAGGCCGCTGCCGAACGAGGAGCCCGCAGCCGACAGGACGAGAAGTAACGCAGCCGCGATGGACGTCAAGAGTGGTGTGCGTTTCATGCACTCCTTCTTCCGTGGTGGGGGGGTTGGACAAGGCGCGTCGGTCGCCGGGGCGGCTCACACGCCGGTGATGGTCCATGCGTTGTTGGTGCTGGAGTTCGGCGTCCACAGCACCGCGGTCGAGCCCACCGCGGTGCTGCCGCTGCCGTCGAGCGCGGTGCCGGTGCCACGGTTGACGATCTGGTAGCGGTCGCCGCCGAGGCCGACCAGCGACCACTGCTGGTTGTTGCCGCCGTTCCACGCCTCCTGCCGGGCGGGAGCGCCGTTGGCGGAGTTGCCCCAGCTGTCGGCGGCCATGCCGTTGGCGCGGTTCATGATGCGGTCGTAGCCGTTGCCGAGGTCGATCAGCTGCCACTGCAGGTTGGCGCTGCCGTCGTAGTTCCACTGCTTGAGATTGGAACCGGAGGCGACGTTGCCCCCGCTGTCGAGCACCAGCCCGCTGGTCACGTTGGCGATCTTCACCCAGGTCGTGGAGCCGCCCGGTGCGCCCAGGACGGGAATCTCACCGGAGAAGGTGAACTTGACCGTGTACGCCAGGGCGTTGAACGGCGGGGTGGACGAGGGCATGGCCAGGTGCAGGCCGGCGGCGTCCTGGGTCGGGGCTGGAAGGTCGACGTAGGTGCCGGCGGTGTTGTTCAGCAGTTGGGCGCCGGTCAGGCTGCTGAGGTTGATCCGGTTGGAGTTCAGCGTCGTGATGGTCATGGTGCCGCCCTGCCAGCCCAGCGCGGTGGCGTAGAGCACCTTGTTGTCCTGGCTGCGGGTGAACCGGATGTCCTTCGGAGTGCCGGCCACCGGGCCGCTGAACGAGCCTCCGCCCATCGGGGTGGGGCCCTCGCCGTAACTGGTCCAGGAGCGGGTGCCGTAGACCCCCTCTCCGAAGCGGCCGAGCCAGTCCCCCATGCCGAGCAGGATCGACTGCTGTCCGGCGGGGATGGTGCCGTCGGCCATCGGGGCGATGTTCAGGAGCATGGTGCCGCCCTTGCTGACGCGGTCGATCAGCGAGTGCAGCAGTGCCTGCGTGGAGTAGTAGCCGATGCCCACCGTGTAGCACCAGCTGGAGGAGGAGATGCTGTCGTCGGTCAGCCAGTAGGGGGTGAGCAGTCCTGCCGGGCCGCCGCGCTCGAAGTCGAAGACCTCGCCCTTGTTGTCGAGGCCGTCCTTGTAGGTCGCGGCCACGTCCTTGTTCCAGGAGACCGCCTGGTTGTAGTAGTGCGCGAGGAACTGGAGCCGGTAGGACTCCTGCACCAGTCCCAGGTCGAAGTCCTGCCAGAGCAGATCCGGCTGGTAGGTGTCGATGACCTCGACCAGCTTGTCGTACCAGAGCTTGTTCTCCGCGGCCGAGCCCTGCTGACCGAAGAGGATGCGCAGGGCCGGGTCGGACTGGGACGGCACGTGGTCGTAGTAGCCGTTGAAGTGGTAGGCGTGGTGCAGCGACGCCATGAACTTCAGGCCCTGCCCCCGGATGGCCTGCTCGTGCAGCCCCACGAGGTCGAGTCCGGGGCCGTGCCGGACGGAGTTCCACGGGTTGGCGCGGCTGTTCCACATGGAGAAGCCGTCGTGGTGCTCGGCGACCGGGCCCGCGAAGCGCGCGCCCGCGGCCTTGAACAGCTGCGCCCAGGCGTCCGGGTCCCAGTGGCCGCCCTGCGAGGTGAGCTTGGGGGCGAACTGCACGAAGTTGCCCGCCTTGTCGCGGGCTCCGTCGATGAAGTTGTTGTACGGCCACGCCGCAGGGTCGCCGTAGGTGGCGATGTGGTGCTTGTTCTCGGCCGAGCCGCCGACGTACATGTTGCGCGGGTACCACTCGTTGCCGAACGCGGGGACGCTGAAGACGCCCCAGTGGTAGTAGATGCCGAACTTGGCGTCCTTGAACCAGGCCGGGGCCGGGGGGTGCTGGTCGACGGAGGACCAGCTCGCGGTGTAGCTCGCGGGGGCGTCGGTCGCGGCGGCCTCGGGGGCGAACCGCAGCAGGCCGAAGGCCGTGGCCGCGCCGGTCGCCGCCAGAAGCCGGCGCCGGCTGATCGGGCGGGGGGAGGAAGTCATGCGGGGCCTCTCAGCGTCATTGACGGGGGGATCTTGGCCGTGACCGGATCAGTTGCGCGTCCACTTCTGGTTGCTGCCGCCGCTGCAGGTCCACAGCTCCAGCAGGGTGCCGTTGGCCGTTCCCGCGCCGGTGGCGTCCAGGCACAGGCCGGACTGGGCACCGGTGATCGTTCCGTCGGCGTTGAGCGTCCACTTCTGGTTGCTGCCGCCGTCGCAGGTCCAGATGTCGACCTTGGTGCCGGGGCTGGTGCCACCGCCCGAGGCGTCCAGGCAGGCGCTGCCGTAGACCCGCAGTTCACCGGCCGGAGTGCTCGTCCACTGCTGGTTGCTGCCGCCGTTGCAGTCCCACAGCTCCACCTGGGTGCCGGATGTCTGCGACTGGTTGGGCACGTCCACGCACCGGCCGGAGCCGGCCCCGACGATCGCGGCGGTCGTGCCGCCGCCGGGTCCGCCGCTGCCGGGAGTGAGGGACAGGTTGTCGAACTGTGCCGTCTCGCCCTGGCCGGTCGCGTAGCCGACCTGTCCGCCGGCCCACGTGCGGTCGCTGACCGAACCGACCGTGGAACCGTCGATGACGGCGGTGAGGGTGGTGCCGGAGAAGGTCAGCGCCAGGGTGTGCCAGCGGTCGGTGCCCAGCGCCGTGGTCGTGCCGTGGGCGAGAGTGGAGACGTTCCCGTTGGTGCTGGAGTTCAGGATCGACCAGGCTCCGGTGTCGCTGACCCGCAGGTGGTAGGCGTTGAGTTGGCCGGTGCTGCCGTAGTCCTGCCCGTTCGCGCGGCCCATCAGCTCGACGTATCCCGGCTGTTCCAGCATCACGTCGGACGAGACGGTGTAGTTGCTCCAGCCGACGTCACCGAGCAGGGCGTGCGGGTCGGACAGTGCGTCCCAGGTGATCGGTTTCTGCGGGCTCATCTGGCGCACGCACTTGCCGCTGCGGCCGCCGCCGCAGCCCGCCACCTCGAAGGCGCCCTGCCAGTCCATGAGGTACTTCGCCTCGGTGCCGGTGGCGTATCCGTCGAAGGAGTCGCTGTACGGCATGCTCATCGTGCCCTGGGCGGGGCCGGTGGCGGTGCCCTTGCCCTGGCCGGTCGTGGTGGTCAGGGTGTAGACGCGATGGGGCTGCACGGTCAGGCTGAAGCCGCCGCCGGACGGGGTGATGTCCGTGGCGTGCACGAAGTAGTCGGCCGGGTTGCCGGAGTTGACGTCGGTCGACCAGACATGGACGGCTGCGGTGGACAGCCCTCCGGTCACGTTGAAGTTCAGCGTCTGGGCGCTGCCGGCGTCCATGGTCTCGATGACCGTGGAGTAGTCGGAGTTGTTCGGGGACTTCAGCGAGACGTAGCTGCCGTTGTTCCGGTTGCCTCCGATGTAGCCGCTGGAGGCGTCGAGGTACTTCCAGCCCGGGGCGGTGAACTGGCTGGTGTGCGCCATCACCCAGGTGTTCTTGCCGATCGCGTAGTGGCCGGACCACGGCTGCGAGGCCAGCGCGAGGCCCATGGTGGGATACGGCAGGTTGGGCGTGATCGCTGCGACCACCGGCCAGTTGAGGTACGCGGTCATCCGGCCGTCGATGTATCCGCGGTTGATGCCGCGGGCCACGGCCGGTGCTCCCGCGTTGTAGTCGTCCGAGCCGTTCTCGCTCGCCCACAGCGACTTGCCGGAGGACGTGGCGGCCGACGGCACCGAGCAGTTGGACTGGGAGGAGCGGTAGCCGCAGGGGTAGTGCGTGCCGATGACGTTCACCGCGGCGGCGAACGCCGGGTTGGAGTTGACGTCGCCCGCCACGTTCCAGTCCGAGTCGGCCGCTACGATCTTGACGCTGCCGTAGCCGTTGCTGTTTAGCGCGCTGCGCAGCTGCTCGTACCAGGAGATGTTGTAGCCGCGCTCGTTCCAGCCGCCGAGGTAGTCGATGGTGAGGCCGTGCTGCTTGGCGCAACCCAGCCATGAGACCAGGTAGTTGACCATGTCGGTGGACCAGAAGTTCCCGCCGCCGATCCAGCCGGGGGCGCCCCAGGCGAGGCCGTACAGCTTGATGTTCGGGTTGCGGGCCTTGGCCTGCTCCATCAGCCACCATTCGTAGCCGCGGTCGCAGTTCAGGTCGGAGCGGGTGTGCTGGTGGCTGGGCTCGGCTCCCGAGGTGGAGTTGGTGTCTCCGCCGATCTCGGCCTTGAGGATCTGCAGGGAGGCGCCGTAACCGGGCTTGAAGAGGTAGTCGAGGACCTGGCCGCGTTCGGGCTCGGGGTAGTCGATCAGGAGTCTGCTGTTGCCGCCTCCGCCGCTGATCGCGCCGACGCCGTCGAAGGTCCGTCCGCCGGACGCGCCGTTGACGGTGATGGAGGTGGCGGCGTGGGCCGGAGCGGCGGCCGTGCCGACGAGGCCGCCGGCGGCCAGGACGAGGCCCGTGAGCACGGCCGTCGAAGCGCGCAGGCGCCGTAACAGCCGTCTGAATGCTGACACGGTGAGAGTTCCTTTCCGCAGATCGGTGGGGGTCCGCGTCGGGTGCGGCATCAGCGGACGGCGAAGTCCTGGTTGGTGCCCGGCGCGTTCTTGCACTGCCACTGGTCCAGTTGCTGTCCCGCGGTGCCGCCGGCGCCGTAGACGTCCAGGCACAGACCGCTGTTGCGGTTCTGGAAGGCGTACGTGCCGTCGGGCTGGTGCACGGGCAGCCAGAGGGCGCCCGCCGCCGTGCCGGGGGCCTGCTGGACGATGTCCGGGGTGCCTGCCGCCGTGGAGCTGCCGGCTACCACCACGTCCTGGCCGGAACTCTGGGCGCGCAGTTCGCCGTAGCCGCCCGAGGCCGGCACGAACCGGAACTGCTGGTTGGTCTGCCCGTTGCAGGTCCACTGGTCGATCGCGGCGCCCGCGGCGCCGGAGTTGCCGTACACGTCAAGGCACAACTGGTCGCTTGCGACGACGAGTTGGTGGTAGCCGTCCGGGAAGCCTCCGCCGCCGGACGTTGCCGGGGTGAGATAGACGGCGAAGGCGTCGTGCGACGCCTGGAACGTGAACGGGACGGTGATCGAGCCGCCGGAGGTGCTGACGTTCTGGTCGTACACGGTCTGTGGGGCGGCGAGCGGCGCCTGGTCCGGGATGCGGTGCACGGTGACGTGGACGCTGCCGGCGTTCGTCAGCCAGGGCACGGACGCAAGCCCGTTGAAGGTCACGGACGCGGCGCCGGTGTAGCCGTTGGAGTCGCCGATGACGGCCACCGCGCGTTTGGCGGCGGAGTCCTGGGAGGCGGAGATCGCCGTCGAGCCGACCTGGCCCGAGGTGTCGACGAGGGTGCCGGTCATGTCGGCGTAGTCCCGAAGCGCCCACCAGTTGCCCGTGGGCTGCCAGCTGCCGCCGCTCTGGGTCAGGACTCCCGTCAGGTTGGGGGTGACGCAGCACACCCAGTTGCCGCGCATCGCGTTGGTGTAGCCGGACTGCGCGAACCGCGCCAGGTACCAGGCCGTCACCCCGGCGGTCTGCCGGTCGGCAGGCTGGTATTCGTTGGCGGACAGCGGCCGCGCCCCGATGCCCGCCGAGCTGAGCGCGCTGTTGAGGGACTGCGAGACGGTGACAGGGTCGTCGACGTCGCCCTCGTCATGGTTGGTGATCATGTCCGGCACCGTCCCGGCCGCCTTCACATGCGCGAGCCAGGTCTGCCACTGCCCTGACCTGCCTTGCGGGGTGTAGGCGAACGACGGGCCCACGATCTGCGCCGTGGGCGCGATGCGGCGGATCTCCCGGTAGGCGGTGTCCCACATCTGGAAGTACTGGGCGCTGTTGACACCCCGGGTCCAGAAGTAGGAGATGTCGGGCTCGTTCCAGATGTCGTAGGAGAACTTCAGTCCCGACGATTGGAGCGCTCCCACGGTGGAGTCGATGAAGCTGATCCAGTTCGCGCAGTTGCCGTTGTCGCACGGGTACTGCGTGTTCGACGGCTGGCCGCCGTTCGCGCCGTAGATGTCACTGACGAGCACCTGGTACTGCGCGTGGTACGGCGGCTGGGTCAGCCGTTTCGCCTGCGCGATGATCGAGTCGACGTCGGCCCGACTGGCCGCACCGTACTGGTAGTTGTCCTTGATCCAGCCGCCGGAGAACCAGCCCCCGCCGCGGAACGCGTTGATCCCCAGCGGCTGGATGAACTGGTCCACAGGCTGGCTGCCGTCCTGGGTGAAGCCGTAGAGAAACCCCTCACCCACACCGGTCGACGGGCCGCGCGTCGACGCCAGGTTCACGCTCAGTGCCTCGCCCGCGGCGGCACGGCTCCCGGCCGCCGACAGCAGCTGCAGCACGAACGCCAACACGACGCCGACGGCGAGCAGCACACGGCGGGGCCTCGCTCTCGTCCTCATACGGACCTCCTATGGACCGGCGGTTCAGCGATACAGCGATACAGCGATTCATCGGGTCAGCTCAGCGACCACTTCTGGTTGGATCCGCCGTTGCAGGTCCACAGCTGTACGAGGCTGCCGTTGGCGGTGGCGGCGCCGGTCACGTCCAGGCAGAGGCCGGACTGGGCGCTGGTGACGGTGCCGTTGGCGTTGAGGTTCCACTGCTGGTTGGTCTGGCCGTTGCAGGGCCAGGTGATGACCTTCGTGCCCGGGCTGGTGCCCTTGTCGTAGGCGTCCAGGCACAGTTGGCTGCTGCCGGAGTACACGGTGAGCTGGTGGGACGCGGTCGCGGTCCACGTCTGGTTCACCGCACCGTTGCAGTCCCAGATCTGCGGCTGCGTACCCGCCGTCGTGGATGCGCCCGGCACGTCGAGACACTTGGCCGCACCCACCGCGTGCACGGCACCCGTCGTGCCACCACCGCTTCCCGTTCCGTAGCCGGCGGCGGTGATAGCGGCCTGCACGGCGTTCTCGGTGGCGTCGGAGGGGTAGCCCGCCGTCATCGCGCCTTCGAAGAACTCGCCCACGCCATTGGGACTGTTGTCGCCCCCGGTGCCGAGCAGGACCGAACTGTCGACCTTCATCGGTGAGTAGCCGTTCGGCAGGGGCCCGGAGAAGGTGGTGGTCAGGCCGCCGCTCGTGCCGTTGCCGTATTTGAGGGTGAAGTTGCTGGTGCCGTTGTTCTTCAGCCACGCGCTGACGAACGGATAGTGCACGCCGGGGTTGTTCGGGTCCTTGTTGGAGCCGGTGTTGGTGTGGAACATGCCGTTCTCCAGGTCGGCCTCGACCCACGGGCCGCTGCCCGTGCAGCCGCCGAACCAGCAGGCGGTGCCCCAGTAGATGGCGTTCATGGTGGCGTTGCCGGTGTCGGTGTGGGAGTTCTCGCCGCTGCCGTAGTCGAAGCAGCACCACTGGCTCGTGTAGTTCGACGAGGTCACCATGTAGATGCCCTCGGGCTGGGCGCCGGTGGGCACGCCGCTCGCGTGGTCGAGCCGGTAACCGACACCCGGGGTGACCTTGACACCGAACACCTGGTGACCGGCCGCGGTCACCGGCAGGGCCATGGCGTCCGCCCCGACGTCGGATCCGTTCGGACCCGGGCCCTTCCAGTAGCCGCCCCAGGAGATCGGCATGTCGTTGTGCTTGGCAGTCTGGTCGTAGATCTTCGTGATCGTGCACGACGTGCCCGCGCAGAACGACACCTGGGAGGCGCCGTCGGCGTACCCGCCCGCGGCGAGCACCCCGATGTCGCGGTAGCTGTGGTCGGAGGCCCGCTGGATCTGGTACAGCGGCCCGTTGTACGCCGCGAAGAGCGCCCTGGTGGTGGCGTGCGCCGTGACGCACGGCGTGCCGCCCGCCGCGTAGAGGTCGCACGGGAGCGACGCGTCCGCCGCGGGCACGGGCGCATGGACGACGGCGGGTGTGCCTGTCCGCGCGGAGGTGGCGAACGAGGGTGTCCCGAGCGCGGCCAGGGCCATCGCCAGGGCGATCAGGAGCACGGCCGGGAAACGCCTTCGTCGGCGATCGGTTGCTGATCCGGGCAAGGAGACCTCCTGGGTGGCGGCGCCGCCGTACGGCGGCACCGAAGCTGCCGGTGGCCGTGGGGAGGACGGGGTCAGCCCAGCGTCCACCGCTGGCCGCTGCCGCCGTTGCAGGTCCACAGCTGGGCGAGGGTTCCGTCAGCCGTGGCCCCGCCGGTGACGTCCAGACACAGGCCGGACTGGACGCCGGTGATCGTGCCGTCGGAGTTCAGCGTCCACTGCTGGTTGCGCTGGCCGTTGCACTGCCAGATCTCCACCTTCGTCCCCGGTGTGGTCTGGTTGTTGTAGGCGTCCAGGCACATCTGGCCGCTGCCGGAGTAGACGGTGAGCTGGTTGGAGGTGGAGTGCGTCCAGGTCTGGTTGGTGCCGCCGTTGCAGCTCCAGATCTCCACCTGGGTGCCCGCGGTCGTGGTGGAGTTCGGCACGTCCAGGCACTTGCCCGCGCCGACCGCGTGCAGCGGACCGGTGACGCTGGTGCCGCCGCCACCGCTGGTGCCGCCCGCGACCCGGTACATGACCGTGCCGTGCGCCGGTACCGAGGCGCTGATGGTGCCGGAGGTGGTCGAGGACGCGCCCGACCACAGGTCGGTGAGGGTGTAGGCGGACGCCCCGGTCTTCCCGATCGCCGAAGCGGTGGTGGTGATGGTCGCCGTGGAGCCCGTCTCGTTGAACAGCGCCACCGACACGTCCCCGTTGGCCAGCGGCTTGGCCAGCACGTCCAGGCCGCCCGAGGAGGACACCATGGTCCCCTGCTTGCCGAGGGAGTCCTGGTCGACCGCGATCACTCGGGAGTTGGTCAGGACGGACAGGGTGTCGGCGCCGGCCGAGGGGATGTTGGTGCCCGCGATCAGCGGCGCGGCCATCTCTGCCCACAGACTGAACTCAGTGCGGCTCTCGGTGGCCGTCATCGAGCCGTTGCCCACCTCCAGCATGTCCGGGTCGTTCCAGTGGCCGGGGCCCGCGTAGGAGGCCAGCCCCACGTTGCTGTGGAAGATCGACAGCATGCTGGAGAAGGTCGGGCTGATGTCGCCGGTGGTGCGCCAGCTGTTGCCGACATCCGCGCCCCAGGTCCACACGTTCTCCTGGCCCCAGTTGCACAGGCTGTACAGGATCGGCCGTCCGGTGGCCGCCAGGGCGTCCCGCATCGCGGTGTACCGGGTCCGCGCCGGCGCACCGGTGTTGTTGCAGTTGTCGTACTTCAGGTAGTCCACGCCCCACGCCGCGAACGACTGCGCGTCCGTGGTCTCGTGGCCCAGGCTGCCCGGGTATCCCGCGCAGGTCGCGGTGCCCGCGTCCTCGTAGATCCCCAGCTTCAGCCCGAGCGAGTGCACGTAGTCCGCGGTGCCCTTGATGCCGTCGGGGAACTTGGCCGGGTCCGGCACCAGGTGGCCGCCGGAGTCCCGGCTGTGGGTCATCCAGCAGTCGTCGATGTTGACGTACGCATAGCCGGCCGCCTGCATGCCGTTGGTGTGCATCGCCTGGGCGGTGGACTTGATCAGCGACTCGGAGACGTTGCAGCCGTACGCGTTCCAGTCGTTGAAGCCCATCTGCGGGGTCGGCGCGAGCCCGTTGCCGAGCGCGGCGGCGGGTTGCGCCGTGCCGAGGGAGAGGAGGGGGGCGGTCGCGGTGAGCAGCACGGCCGAGAAGGCGAGTGCGAGGGTTCTGCGCAGGGAACGCAGCGGGGACAGCGACCGAGGACGCTTGGCTCTCGCAGTGGTCGTGGGCATAAGTCATCGACTCCTGGGGCGAGTTGGGGAACTGGGTGCGGGTCAGCGGTAGCCGGCGGCGGTGATGTTGGCCTGCACCGCGTTGTCGGTCGCGTCGGAGGGGTAGCCGGCGACCATGGCTCCCTCGTAGAAGGTGCCGGCGCTCAGGTTGGCGCCGCCGCCGGGCTTGCAGCAGTCGCCGCCGCTGCCGAGCACGATGGCCCCTTGTTTCTTCATGGGGCTGTATCCGCCGGGCAACCCGCCGTCCCACAGGGTGGTCAGGCTGCCGGACTGGGCGTTGCCGCCCTTGAGGGCGAACCTCGTCGTGCCGTTGTTCTTCAGCATCGCGGTGACGAACTTGCTCGAAAACGCGCGCTGGTTGGGGTTCCAGGACTGGCTGCCGCCGGGGTACAGGCCCCATTCGAGGTCGGCCTGCACCCAGGGGCCGCTGCCCGAACAGCCGCCGAACCAGCACTGGGTGCCGAAGTTGATCGCGTCCATCGCCCCGGCGGCATCGGCCTTCCTGGTCGTCTCACTGTTGCCGTAGTCGAAGCAGCAGCCGCTGTTGACGTGGGTGCCGCTGGTCACCATGTACGCCCCTTCGGGTGCGGCACCGGTCGGCACGCCCGTCAGATGACCGTCCCGCCAGTAGCTGTTGCCGGGGTTGATGTACAGCGAGTACGCCTTGCTGCCGCCGGCCGTCAGCGACTCGGACGTCGCCTTCGCGGGACTGCTCTGACTCGACCCCGGGACCTGGGCCGATCCCTGGTACCACAGGTCGTTGCCGTGTCCGGACTGGTCGCGGACGACCGTGATCACGCACGAGGTGCCCGCGCAGAACGTGTCCTGCGCCGCCGCGTCGGCGAAGCCGCCCGCCGCCAGGACGCCGATGTCCCTGGTGGCGTTGTCCGAGGCGCGCCTGACCTGGTAGAGGGGACCGTTGTACGAACCGTAGAGCGCCCGCACCGTGCTGTGCGCGGCGACGCACGGCGTACCGCCCGCGGCATAGATGTCGCACGGGCCCGTCCCACCGGTCGGAGGCGGAGGTGTCGACGTGGTCCACTTCTGGTTGCTCTGTCCGTTGCAGGTCCACAGGATGACCGCGGTGCCGTCGGCCGTTCCCGCCCCACTCACGTCCAGGCAGAATCCGGAGGCGACGCCGGTGACGGAACCGTCGGAGTTCTGCCGCCAGACCTGGGTCGCCCGCCCGTCGCACCCCCGGATGACCACCGGGGCTCCGGGCGCCGTCCGGGTGTCGTAGGCGTCCACGCACCGGGTGCCGTTCATCGTCCTCAGCTCACCCGACGCCGTGAACTCGAACGCCTGGTTGGCCTGGTCGTTGCAGTCCCAGATCTCCAGCCCCGTGCCCGGCGTGTCGACGTTGCCCTTGACGTCCAGGCACCGCCCCGACGGCGAGCTCACCAGGGCTGCCGCGGACGTCGGCGCCGACCATGTCGGCGCGGTCGCCAGCAACATGGCCAGCAGCGCCATCACGGATACGGCGGCCGCAGCCGGTAAGCGCGATGCACGAGCCGTGGGGCTGCGGTGCGGAGCGGATGGAGGCTGCATTCTGTGTCCTCGGATATGCGGGGGAGGAAGGGGACGGAGAGTGCCGTGCACGCACAGGGAACACTCAGACATCCCATGTCGCATAGTGATCCCACAGGGCCATGGGCCTGTCAATAGAAGTTTCCGAGTCTTCCAGAGCGCGATCCATCCCATGTTTTTCCTGGTCAGGCCGCTCTGAGGGCAGCCGAAACCCGCGTCCGGCGACGACCAGGAGTGCCGGACGCAGGCGTTCGTCGGGGGATCAGGTGCGAGCGCTGGGTGCCGATCGCCTCACCTGAGATTCCAGTGCTGGTTGGCGCCGCCGTTGGAGTCCCAGACCTGGACGGGGCTCCCGTTGGCGCCCTGCCCCGCGGGGACCTCCAGCGCCCGGCCGGAGGCCACGTTGATCAGGGTGTACGAACTGTCGCCGTTCTGGGTGGCCCGCCAGTGCTGGTTTGCACCGCCGTTGTTGTCCCAGATCGTCATCCGCGTGCCGTTGCCGGTCTGGCCACCGGGCTCGTCCAGCACCCGCCCACTGGCAATGTTGGTCAGCGTGTACGAGCCGTCGCTGTTCTGGTTCGCCCGCCACTGCTGGTTCGCGGCGCTCCCGTTGGCGTCCCAGACCTGCACCGGCGTGCCGTTCCCGGTCTGCCCGCTCGGCACGTCCAGCACCCGCCCCGCGGAGGCCACGCTCACCTGGTACACCTGGCCCGAGACGATGCCGCCGCCCGGGTTCCCGGTGCCGCCGCCCAGCGCGGTCAGGGTCGCGTCGTAGGCGGGCTTCTTGTTGCCGTTGTTGTCGAACAGCAGCGGGTTCTCCCCGCTGCGCCAGGAGTCGCTGTCCCGGATGCCCCACACGGTGATGCCGGTGCAACGCGCGACGTTCATGCACGCCTTGACGGTATTCGCGTAGGCGCTTGCCGGCGCCTGCGCGATGTCCAGCTCGGTTATCTGTACGTCCACGCCGAGCGCGGCGAAGTTCGACAGCGTGGTCTGGAAGCTCGCGGGCGGACCGCCGGTGCCGAAGTGGGACTGGAAGCCGACGCAGTCGATGGGCACGCCGCGGGACTTGAAGTCGCGCACCATGTTGTAGACGCCCTGGGTCTTGGCGTCGGACCAGTTCTCGATGTTGTAGTCGTTGTAGCAGAGCTTGGCCGCCGGGTCGACGTTCCGGGCCGTGCGGAACGCCTCCTCGATGAAGCCGTTGCCCAGCACGTCGTGGAACACGGAACTGCGCTGCTGGCCGCTGCCTCCGTCGGCGAAGGCCTCGTTGACCACGTCCCAGGCGTAGATCTTGCCTTTGTAGTGGTTCATCTCCGTTGTGATGTGGTTGTTCATCACGCTGCGCAGGGTGTTCGCGTCCCTGATGGAGCTGACCCAGGACGGGAGTTGGGAGTGCCAGACGAGTGTGTGCCCGCGCATCCTCTGACCGTGCGCGGCGGCGTGGCTGACGATCTGGTCGCCGGGCCCGAAGTTGAAGTTGCCGCGGGACGGTTCGATGGTGTCCCACTTCATCTCGTTCTCCGGGGTGATCATGTTGAACTCCCGGTCGAGAATGGTGGAGTACGTCGGGTCGCCGAGGCGGCCCGCGGCCACGGCCGTGCCGAAGTAGCGGCCGCTGTCCGCCGCTGCCGCGCCCAGGGTGCCGGAGGCCGCGTGGGCGGCGGGGTTCGCCGGGCCGGCCAGGGACAGAGCCGTGCCGGCTGCCAGTACGGCGGCCAGGGCCAAGGCCTTGCGCGGACGGGGCTCTGCGTTGAGCCAGAACATGACGGATCGTTCTCCTTGTGTGTGGGGGAGAGACACCGACCACAAGCCGGTGCCGGGGTCGCGAGTCGGGCCGGTCACAAGGCCGAGCTGACCGGCAGTGCGCTCCACTGCTGGTTGGCTCCGCCGTTGCAGTCCCACAGGACCAGTTGCGTACCGTCGGTGGCAGACGCACCGGGGTCGTCGAGACAGCGGCCGGAAACCGGGTTGCGGTAACCGCCGTTGTACGCCTGCCACTGTTGATTGGTGCCGCCGTTGCAGTCCCAGATCTCGATCTTGGTGCCGTTGGCGGTACCGCCGCCCGTGGCGTCGAGGCACTTCCCGAGCGCCCGCAAGGTGCCGTCCGAGCGCGCGGACCACCGCTGCGCGTCGGCGCCGTTGCAGGACCAGATCTGCGCGGCGGTTCCGTTGGCGCTGTTGCCGCCGTTGACGTCCAGGCACTTCCCCGCGACCCCGGAGTACACCGGCCCGCCCACGGAGACCGGCGGCTTGATCCAGCCTGCGGCGTCCGCGGCCTGGACTCCGGCGTTGAAGGCGTCTGCCATCTTGCTGTAGCCGTTGTCGTTGGGGTGGAAGGGGTCGGACAGGTCCGCGGTGGTCAGAGCGCTCATGTCCACCAGGCGTACGTGCTTGCCGGCGGCCTGCTCGGCCTGGACGATGCCGGGCAGCTTGGCGTTGAACGCGGGGCGGGTGGCCTCCTCGGTGCTGCTGGTGGAGACGATCACGGTGCCGACGAGGACCGTCGCGTCAGGGGCGTCGGCCGTGATCTGGTCGATGAGCGCATGGAGCCGTTCGGCGGCGGGCTCAGCCTGAGAGCCGCCGTTCAGATCATTGGTGCCGATCTCGAGGGTGATCACGTTGGGCCGGTACCGGGCCAGCACGGAGTCCGTGATGCCGGCTATCTCGCCGATATGCCAGCCGGAGTGGCCCTCGTTGTCCGGGTCGGACATCGTGCCGTTGCGGCCCGACCCCACGAAGTCCAGGCCATGCCCCTCGTTCGCCAACCGGTTCCACAGGAAGCCCCGGTAGCCGTTCCCGGACGGGCTGCCGACGCCCCAGGTGATGGAGTCGCCCAGCGGCATCAGCCGCAGGGCGGTGGGCGCGGCGGCGGCCGGTGATCCGGTGCCGGTGACGGCCGCCGCGGGCGACGCGGTGCCGGTGCCGATCGCTGCCGTCAGCGCGACGGCCAGGAGTGCCGTGGACTTCTTCATCTGTGTTCCTCACTGGGTGCGGGACAGTGGGTGGGGGTGAACGAGCGGGTGAGTCGGTCAGCGCGGGGTGAAGTCCTGGTTGCTGCCGGCCGTGTTCTTGCAGGGCCATTGGTCGAGCTGTTGGCCGAGGTTGCTGCCGCCGCCGTAGACGTCCAGGCACAGGCCGCTGTTCTGGTTCTGGAAGGAGTACGAGCCGTCGGACTGCCGTACCGGCAGCCACAGGGCGCCGGTCGCCCCGCTCGACGCCTGCTGCACGATGTCCGGCGTCCCGGCGGCGGTGAGGCTGCCCGAAACCCCCACCACCAGGCCCGAGTTCTGCGCCTGCAGCTGCCCGTAGCCTCCGGACACCGGCACGAACTGGAACTGCTGGTTGCTCTGCCCGTTGCAGGTCCACTGGTCGATCGCGGCGCCCGCGCTGCCGGAGTTGCCGTACACGTCCAGGCACAGACTGTCGCTGCCGATCACCAGCTGGTGGTGGCCGGTGGGGAAGCCGCCGCCCGAGGACTGGACGCCCGCCTGCTGGATGACCTGCGCCGCGCCCTGCGGCCAGTTGGTGCCGCTGACCTGGACGTTGCCGGTGAGGACGTTGTTGTGCGGAGGGCCGGTGGCCACGTACGTGTTGCCGCCGTTGTACCAGTTGCCGGAGAAGGTGCTGTCGTCGGTGTGGTTGTTCGCGTTGGCGTTGGTGAGCGCCCAGTTGCCGGCGTCCTGCACCACGTTGTGCGACACCGTCAGATACCGGGAGCCCTCGTCGAGGTACAGCGCGGTGGTGCGGTGGTTGTCGTACATGTAGTTGTCGGAGATCACCGAGCCGGGGTTCGCGGACAGGTTGTAGATGCTGCCGCCGTCGAACATCGCGTTCTTGGTGTCGTAGATCAGGTTGTGGGAGACGGTGTTGTTCTTCAGCGTCGTGGGGGTGCTGTACACGGGCTGGTAGGTGTACGTGCCCCGGTTGACGTAGTCCTGGCTGCCGCCCGGGTCGTTGACGCCCCAGCCCCAGCCGATGTCGATCCCGTCGTAGGGCAGGTGGTCGCACTGGTTGTGGGTGATCGTTGCGTTGGTGACGTAGGTGGACAGGATGGCGGCGGTCTCCTTGTAGTCGGTGCCGACCCCGCTGACCCTGTTGTTGCTGACGGTGATGTTCTGGTTGGTCATCTGCGGGTTGCCGGGGTGGTGCGCGTCCGGCTGGATCCCGCCGACCTGGATGCCGCTGCCGGCGATGTCGGTGAACGTGTTGCCGGTGACGGTGACGCCGCCCGCGCCGAGTCCGGTGCCGGAGGCCGTGGCGACGCCGTCGTTGCCCACGCCCAGGCCGGCCTGTCCCAGTTCGGAGAACGTGTCGCCGGAGAACGTGATGCCGGTGGCGGCGGAGACCTGGACGGCCGCGGGCATCTGCGCCCAGTGGTTGCGGGTGGCCTCGAACTGCGTGCATCCCGATTTGCAGGTGCTCAGCCAGTTGGCGGGCATCGCATAGGCGCCCGTGATGTGCGCGCCGCTCTGCTGGTCCGCGTAGCCGTTGGGTCCGCTGGGTCCGAGCCAGGAGGTTCCCGTGAACCGGATGCCGGTGAAGCCCAGACCGGCCGCCGGTGAGCCGTAGCTGCCGCTGATGCCCAGCAGGCTCTGCAGCCGGGGCAGTTCGACGTCGAGGCTGCTCGGGTTCTGCCCCGGCTGGGCCCGGTAGTACAGGTCGCCGGTGGACGAGTCGAGGTACCACTGCCCGGCCTGCTGCAGGAACGCGTAGTTGTTCTCCAGGTACATCGTCCCGCCGGCGAACGGCGCGTTGATGGTGTCGTAGCCCCAGGAGTTGTTGTTCCACGCGGGCTGCTGCATGGTGACGGTCCTGCCGCTGATCGACTGGACCGGCGCGTAGCGGTCGGTGAAGGAGTTGAGGCTCTCGACTTCCATGTGGTTCTGGTCCGAGAGGCCGGCCAGGTAGTCGAGGGAGGAGTCGGTGATGGTCAGGCCGGTCTGGGTGAAGGCGAAGCCGGAGCGGGGCACCTGGATCGCTGCTCGCGGTGCTTCCTTTCCGTTCACGTACAACTGGCGCGTGTTCACGCCGGGGCCGACGTGCACCGACCAGATGCTCTTCGACTGATCATGCACCTGCCAACCCGTTACCTGCTGGGCGCCGGTCACGACCGGCTGCTGCCCGGACACGGCCTGGTAGGTGATGGTGTGGCCGTTCTGGCCGCCGTCGCCGGAGCCGAAGGCCAGTGGCTTGGTCAGCCGATACGTGCCACCGGCCAGGTGGACGACGACGTTCGAGTCGGCCGAGAGCCGGTGCGCGGGCTGCTGCGCCTGGTCGATGGTGGCGAACGGCTGCTCGGCGGTGCCGTTTCCGCCGGGAGCCGCATCCGGCGCCACGTACAGGTCGGCGGCAGCCGCGGCCTGGCGTTCCACCGGTACCGCGTACGCGACCCCGGCGGTGGCCGGACTGCCGGCCAGTAGGGCGAGCAGAGCTGCGGGGGCGGCCCACAGGCCGCGGAGCGCTCCGGCTCTGAACATGGTCATCCTCCGGTGGTGGCGCGTCTGGTGGCGGGTGGCCCGTGGTCGCCGGTGTGCCGACCACGGGCCGGAGCCGTTCAGGTCAGTTGAGGCTCCATTGCTGGTTGGACCCGCCGTTGCACGGCCAGAGTTCCGCCAGGGCGCCGTTGGCCGTGGAGGCGCCGGTGACGTCGAGGCAGAGCCCGGACTGGATGCCGGTGACGGTGCCGTCGGAATTCACCTGCCACTGCTGGTTGGCGCCGCCGTTGCACGGCCAGGTCACCACCTTGGTGCCGGCGGACGTCTGGTTGTTGTAGGCGTCCAGGCACATCTGGCTGCTGCCGCTGTAGACGGTCAGCTGGTTGGCGGACGTACGGGTCCAGGTCTGGTTGGCGCTGCCGCTGCAGTCCCAGATCTGCAGCTGCGTGCCGGCCGTGGTGGACGAGTTGGGCACGTCCAGACACTTGCCGGCGCCGACCGCGTGCAGCGCGCCGGTGCTCGTCCCGCCGGAGGAGTTGCTGTACCCGGCCGCGGTGATGTTGGCCTGGACGGCGTTCTCGGTGGCGTCCGACGGGTAGCCGGAGGTCATCACGCCTTCGTAGAAGGTGCCTTGGGCGCCCTTGCTGTTGTCGCCGCCGATGCCCAGGATGATGGCTCCCTGCTTGCGCATCGGGTTGTAGCCGGCGACGTTGGGACGCGGACCGTCGTAGAAGGTGGACAGGCCACCGGACTGCGCGTTGCCGCCGCGGATCGCCCAGTGGTTCGCCCCGCCCTTGATGATGGCGGTCGTGTACCGGTGGTTGATGGTCGGATCGCCCGCGTTGTAGTGCTGATTGACCCCGGAGAAGAGGCCGTTCTCCAGGTCGGCCATGATCCATGGACCGTTGCCGCTGCCGTAGCCCCAGACCTTGATGTTGCCGAAGTAGATGGCCTCCATGGTGCCGTTGCCGTCGTCGTTGCTGTCCGTCTCGGCGTTGCCGTAGTCGAAGCAGCAGCCGCCGTTGTAGTGCGTGCCGTCGAAGATCGCGTACATGCCCTCGGGGTTGTCCCCGGTGGCGATGCCGTTGGTGTGGTTGTTGCGGTAGCCCGTGCCGGGCGCCACGAACACGCCGTAGGCCTTGTGGCCGCCCACCGTGGTGGGCGCGGCGGTCGCGTTCGCGAGGTTGTCGGGGCCGCCCGCTGCACCGCCGCCGGGCGCCTGGGTGAGGTTGTTCCCGCGGCCCGACTCGTCGTAGATGATCGTGATCAGGCAGGTCGTCCCCGAGCAGAACGAGTCCTGGGCGGCGGCGTCGGCGTACCCGCCCGCGCTCAGGACGCCGATGTTGCGGGTGGTGTTGTCCGAGGCACGGCGGACCTGGTAGAGCGGCCCGTTGTACGAGGCGTACAGCGCTCGCGTCGTGCTGTGCGCCGCCACGCAGGGCGTCCCGCCTGCCGCATAGATGTCGCATGGTCCGGACGTGGCGGCTCGGGCCGTGCCGGCCGTGGCGGTGGCGCCGGCCAGAGCTCCCGCGACGAGCGCGGCCGCGGCCCCCGCCCGGGCGAACGACTTCCACCGGGAGCGGGCCGGCGAAGGGACGTGCGTGTAAGACGGCGCGTCTTCCGGCCTGCCTCGGTGTCGTACCGTCGCGAGTAACCGCGCGACGCCACCGCGCCCGGACAACGGGTGGCGTCTTGTACGTGTGGTTCCCATCTGATCTCCCTACCGTGCCGGCGCAACCCGGTCGGGTTGTGGGGGTGGCGCTGACAAATGCCGAAGCGCTTGAACGTGCCGTGGTGCAGTGAGATTGCAGAGAGGTTTCGGGTGGAGACGGTGCTCCCGGTTTCGCGGGGCTGTCACGGGTGTGGAGCCCCCTGCTGCGAACCCTGTTGCGGAATCGATTCGACTGCTGATTCCCGCGGTTCGCAAGCTCTCTGCGTGCTCGAAAAGTTGCGGTGTGGCGGCAGAGGGACGACGGCTGACCGCCTGCCGCTCGGGCGATGAGGCGGTCGCGGATGTGCCCGGTGCCGGAGCCCGGATCACTCGGCTGACCCACCATCATGCCGGTGAGCAGGGATACGGTCCCGCAGACGGGTCACGGAGCGCCGGTTCGCAGGACACCGGCCGAAGCGGTCGGACCGCGCCCCGCACGTCGGCGCCGAATTCGCCTCGCGCCATGCCATTGACCCCGGACATCGCCGGTCGCGGCATCCCGTCGAAGCGCTTGCGTCGAACCGATTCGCTCACCGTCGTCCGGTACGTCGTGAGATCTGGAACGTATGCCGTTCCGGAAGCCCGGCGCCGTTCGCGCGGACTCACGGCACTTGGGCCCTGCGTCCTTCATCGGCCCGGGCCCGTCACGGTGCGCAGGCCGACTGCGTGGTGACGCCGGACACGAGGGGCTCGTCCGGCACCTGCGTGACGAGTTCCCCTGGGGCGGCTGCACCACCGTTCGCGCGGCTCACCGCGGCGGACTCAGCACCCTTGCGCCGCGCAGCCCCGGCGAAGTGGCGCCGAAGCCGAGGAGGACGCGATGGGACGAGACCCGGCCGGCCGCCCAGGCGGTCGCCTCTCGCTCCAGCGGCCCCGCGCCGGCGATCACCAACGGCTGGGACGCGAAGATCACCCGGAGCGGTGCCGCCGTCACCGCCACCAACGAGAGCTACAACAACGCCACGCCGGCGGCGGGCGGTTCGGCCGGTTTCGGCTTCAACGGCTCCCTACAGCGACATCACCGCCGTGCCCGCCGCCTTCCGGTTCTCGACGAGATCGCCCCGACGGATCTCGATGAGGACTTGGTTCCCCTGGACGATGTCGGTCCCCGGCGGTCGTTCGTCAGGGAATCGTTTCCTTCCGGCTTTTCCTTCTGTTCCCCCGCCCGTCCGCGCAGGACCGGACGGGGGACAGCATCCGCCCGCCTCCTGGAGCAGGGATCAGATGGCCTCGACTCCCCTGCCTGTCACCGCCAGCAGACTCTTCCGACGGTGTTCTTCGCCGGAGGCGATCGCCAGTACGGCGCGGGCGACCCCGGCGGGGCCGAGGGGCACCGGGTAGTGCTCCTTCAGGTAGGCCTCGGCGGACTGGCCGGTCGCCGCACCGTACGCGGCGGCCGCGGCCTCACCGATCGCCGTACCGACCAGCAACTGGCGTGGGACCAGGGCGAGGAACCGGATGCCGAGTCCACGGGCGTCGGCAGCGGACTGGAGGTAGTCGGCCAGGAACATCTGCATCCGCTTGGCGCCCGCGTAGCCGCCCGACAACGGTGAGCCGCCGAGCCCGGCGCCACTGGAGACGATCACCACGGTCGAGCCCGCCCGCAACGGTCGCGCCAGCGCGGCGCGGCCCACCTCGAAGGCGATCCTGACATCGACGTTCCACGGCGCCGAGAACGACTCCCAGCTCTGCTCCTCGATCGGGGCCATCCGCGGACGCGTACCCGCGGCGACCACGACGAGATCCGGGTCGGCCTCGGCGAGGAGTGCGGTGACCTGGGCGGGATCCGTGGCGTCCCGCTCATGTCCACAGGCCAGGACACGGACTCCTGCGGCGGTGAGGGCATCGACGGTGGCGCGTCCGACGCCGCCGCCGGCACCGATCACGAGGGCATGGCGAACAGACATGTGCTTCTCCGTGGTCGGGATGAGGCCGCGGAGCACGCGCGCGCGTGTCCGGGCCGGGGCTGAATGTCCTCGGCGTGAGTCACTGCTTGTCGTACTCGTCGTGACGGCGCCACCACATACCCGTCTCGTTGCGGCCGAGCGGGGCGCGGTCCAGCCACTGGTACATGCCCCACAGGCCGTCGATGCCACGCTCGTACGCCGAGTAGGTGTGGTACACCACCCCGTCCTCGCGCACGAACGCGCTCATGCCCGGTCCCTCTCGCCGGTAGGTGTCCCAGTCCGTCCCCACGGTCGAGGCGAACTCGGTGAGCTGGACGCCCAGTTCACCGGACGGCAGCCGGAAGTCCCTGTTCTCGCGGTAGTTGTACGTCACGGCTCCGGCACGCCACTCCTGCTCGGTGTGCGCCACTCCGAAGTCGTAGTTGAAGTCGCTGCCGTACGACGACGCCCAGGGGAATTTCCAGCCCATCCGCTTCTTGTACGCTCGCAGCTTCGCAAGCGGCGCCCGCGACACCGCGCAGAGCGTGACATCGTGATGCGCGAGATGGACGACGGAACCGTCGAAGCCGTCCGCGATCGCCGAGCAGGACAGGCACCCCGCCTCGTAGTCCGGCCCGAACATGAAGTGGTAGACGAGGAGTTGCGAGCTTCCGGCGAAGAGGTCCTCCAGAGACGCAGGGCCCTCGTCGGTCTCGAAGGGGTACTCCTTGTCGACACGGACCCACGGCAACTCCTGTCGCCGCCGCGCCAGTTCGTCACTGCGCCGCGTCAGTTCCTTCTCGGCATCGAGCAGGTCCAGCCTGGCCGCGAGCCATTCCTCGTGTGTTCCCGTCTTGTGGTCGGTCACGGTCTGTCTCCTTCTTGCGTTTTCGGTCGCTTCTTGTCGTTGCTTGGATGTGTGGTCCGCGTGCCCCATGACGTGTCACATCGATGGCATGAGGCCGGGAACGGACGACGGCGCTGCCAGGATCAGGAGCCCGAGTCCGACGATCGCCAGTGCAGGCGGCACCTCGAAGGCGGCCTTCGCCGGCAGCAGCCTCTCGGCGAGGACGAGGACGGCCATCAGGGACATCCACGCGAGGTTCATGACGCCCAGCGCCGTCAGCACCAGCATCAGGCCGATGCACGAGCCGACGCAGGAGAGCCCGTACGCGAACCCGGAGCTGACGTCCTCGCGGCAGCGTCGGCGGAAGCGCCGCTTGAGGGGCGTGAACTCATAGACACCCGCAGCGATCACCACGATGCCGGCCGCGAACGGCCCGTGCGGCCGGTACACCGCGTACACGGCGACCCCGACGACGGCCCAGACGGCGAGGTACGACCCGACGAACAGCGGCACTGCGGCCAATCCGCGACCGTCCTGGGTATGGGTGCGCCGGAGGACCGCCGGTGCCGCGCCCGGCAGCATCATCGCCGCCATCATCGGCACCCACAGGGCGGCGAAGGACCCGAACGAGCCGAGGCGCGTCGCCACGCCCATGTCCATCGCACCGTCCATCTGCCGGACCGTGACGGCCCAGGAGACGACGGCGAGCCCGACCGTCGCCGTCAGCGTGGCCGCCGTAGCCGCCGATCCGGGTCCTGTCACGCCGACCTCGACGTCCGCGTCGCCCCGCACCCGAAGTTCAGGACGCGGCATGTTCCGCCCCCGAGAACTCTGCCAGCTCCAGCTCCAGGGCCTTCACCACGCCGCCGCGCCAGCCGTCCGCCAGGGCCTGCGACCGGGGATCGGGAAAGATGTCCTCCTCGTCCTTCTCCACCCCGTCGAAGACGGCTCGTGCGACGGACTCCGCGGACGCCTTCGGCACGTCGATTCCTCGGCTCATGTCGGTGTCCACCGGGCCGGTCAGCACGGCGTGCACACGTACGCCCCGTTCTGACAGCAGGGCGCGCAGCGACTGCGTCAGGGAGAACGCGGCCGCCTTCGAGACCGCGTAGGCGGGAATCAGGGGGAAGGGGGCGAGGCTGTTGACCGACAGGTTGTTGACGATCGCTCCCCGGGAGCGGAGCAACAGGGGCAGGAAGGCCCGGGTCACGTCGTAGGTGCCGTAGAGATTGACTGCCAGGTGTCGTTCGATGACAGAGCGGTCGTCCAGGGCGTCGTAGAGCGCGACGCCGGCGTTGTTGACCAGGACGTCGAGGGTGCCGTGAGAGGCGACCTCCTGCGCCGCCCGTCGCAGCTGGTCGGCGTCGGTCACATCCAGAACCAGCGGGGTGACCCGCCCGTCCGGGTGGGTCAGCGGCACGCGGGTGCCGACGTACACCCGCTCCGCACCCCTCGTCAGGGCCTCCTCGACAAGCGCGCGGCCGATGCCGCGATTGCCCCCGGTGATCAGGACTGCGCTGCCCGCGATGTTCGTCATGGTGACGGTCTCCCTTGTTCCTCGTGGAATGCCGTGTGAAATGCGGTCGCTTGTTGAGACACGGCCGCATCGAGGAAGTCACCGATGACTTTTCGGCTCGGGGGGTGTCCTTATCGGGAGGACGAATGGACGAGGCGAAGCGAGGATGCCGTGGTGATCGAATCGACGCTGGCGCGGGCGCGGGCGGGCGACGGGGAAGCGTTCCGCGAGCTCACCGAGCCCTACCGGCGCGAACTCCAGTTGCACTGCTACCGGATCCTGGGATCCGTGCAGGACGCGGAGGACACGGTTCAGGAGACCCTCCTGGCTGCCTGGCGCGGGCTCGAAGGCTTCCAGGGGCGGGCCTCTGTGCGCGCCTGGCTGTACCGCATCGCGACCAACCGCTGCCTGAACGCGCTGCGCGACACCGCCCGCCGACCGCAGCCGCAGCAGCCGGCCCGTCCCCCGATCGACGTGCCCGAGCCCACGCGCCGCTCCGAGGCGGCCTGGTTCGAGCCCTACCCGGACAGCCTGCTGGAGGACCTGCCGGACACTGCCCCGGGACCGGACGCCCGCTACGAGACCAGGGAGTCGCTGGCCCTGGCGTTCGTGGCCGGGCTCCAGCGCCTGCCGCCGCGGCAGCGCGCGGTCCTGGTGCTGCGCGACGTGCTCGGCTTCCGCGCGGCCGAGGTGGCCGACCTGCTCGACAGCAGCGGCGTCTCGGTGAACAGCGCCCTGCAGCGGGCCCGCGCGGCTCTGGACGGCCAGTTGCCCGCGCGCGACCGCGACCGGGCGCCCCTGCCGCGCTCACCGCGAGAACGCGAGCTCGTCGGGCGGTTCGTGGACGCGATGGAGAACTCCGACATCGACCGGCTGGTCGCCCTGCTGACCGAGGACGCGTGGCTGACCATGCCGCCCGAGCCCCTCGAGTACCAGGGACACGCCTCCATCACCCGGTTCTACGAGGCCCTCCCCTGGTGGGGCGGCAAAGCGGTGCGGCTGGTTCCCACGCGGGCGAACGGCCAGCCCGCGTTCGGCTCATACCTGCACGATCCCGCCGGGCCCGAGGCGCACGCCTACGGTCTCGTGGTGCTCACCCTGGAGGGCGACCGGATCTCCGCCATCACACGCTTCGGGGACAACGGCCTCTTCCCGTTGTTCGGGCTGCCCCGAACGCTCCGCGCCGAGGTGGGTCTGCCTGACGTGCTGACCATGTGACAGGAGCCGTGGGTGACGACCTGTGCCATCGACCGGTGCCGGCCGACGCACGGCCGCCCCGGCGCGCCCGCCGAGCGGGTGTGCCGGGGCGGCCTCGTCAGGCCGGTCAGCCCTGGCTGCAGTAGTCGACCCAGCGGTGCGAGGAGATGTTGTTGTTGACGCTCGCTCCGAACTGCTCCAGACCGGCGCCGTAGGTGAAGCGGTACTCGCCGGTGGTGGTGTCGTTCCAGCGGTCGCCCTGGCTGATGCAGGCGTGGGCGCCGCCGGCGTTGGGGGCCGTGTACAGGTCGACGGCGTCGAACCCGCCCGCGTAGCCGTTGTTCCAGATGTCGGAGGTCAGGTTGCGGCACGTACCCCAGTTGTCGGAGTTGCCCTGCCACTTGCACTCGTGGCCGCGCCCGTTGGGCTGGGTGTAGACGTGCAGGTAGCCGTCAGCGGCGGCCAGTCGGGGCGCCGCGGCGGCGGCCTGGGCGCCCGACTCCAGCGCGCTGGCGCTGGACACCGGGGAGAAGAGCGCGGCGACGGCGGCGGCCGAGGCGGCAAGGGTGAGGACACGCTTGATGGACATGGGATTCCCTCGTTTCGTCAGCGGTGGGGGGTGGTGCGACCACGGCTCGGCGGCCGTGGTGGTCTGTGGTGGACGGGCGCGGATCAGTCGCCGCGGGCGACGATCGCGCGGGCCCGTGGCAGTGCCTCGCGCCTGAGGCGGGAGAGGTCGGCCGTCTCCCGGGAATGGCGGCGCCGCAGTTCGGCCCGGTACTTGGTGTCCAGGGACTTCGCCACGTACGACAGCCCGCTGGAGGTGGCACAGGCGGCCTCGGCCGAAGCCAGCCGCACCTCCTTGGCGTGCGGCCACGGACGGCCCGGCTGCGTGGCGGCGGCGCGGGACTCGGCGGGGCCGGCATAGGTGTAGCCGTGGCCGCGCATGCAGCGCGCCCAGGGCTTGACGGCCGCCTTGTAGCGCTTGTCGCCGGTCACGAGGCCGACGCGCATGCCGGCCAGGGTGTCGGTGACCCGGGTGGCCCGGAACCACGCCTCGAGGTCGCCGTACAGCTTCCTCTCCGCGGTGGCCTGGCAGCCCTGGTCGCTGTGGGTGACCTGCATGCCGTTCGGCAGCCGAGCCGAAAGCCCTTGCGGCTGGGCCCCGTTGAGGTCGCTGACCAGAGCTGCCCGGGTCGCGGCGGATGCAGAGCGGAAGTACTTCTGGTTGGGGTTGCCGCGCACCTCGGTCTCCCGCTTGCGGCGCAGGTCGGTGCCGTAGCCGTGGACCCCGGCCCATGCCGGATCGTCCACGACGTAGGGGAAGCGGACCGAGACGTCGTCGGGTTTGGGCGGCTCGATCCAGTACTTGTGTCCCTGCTTCTCCATGCACTCCTTGATGAGGAGTTGTTCCGCGAGGTGCAGCGTCCTCTCCGGACCGCCCGCGGCACCGTGAGCGGCGGGGCCGGCCTCTGCGGTCGAGTCGGAGTCGGACGTCCCGCTCGCGCAGCCGGTGACCGTCGTCGCCAGCAGGCCGGCGGTCAGCAGGGCCAAGGTCCAGCGGTGCATCGGGCGACTCCCTGGGCGCTGATCGGACGGGCTTGTGCTTTCGTGCCGTTGACGATCCGCGAGGGGCGTTCGTATGAGGTCGGTGCGGAAGAATTTCTTTCGCGGCGTCTGTCATACGAGGGCCCCGGGCCGGCCGTCCCTCAGGCGAGGGACCCGTGTCGCACGAATTCCAGCCAAGTAGCCGTCGTGGCGTCGCCCGGATCCGTCGACACCGGCCCTGAAGCCAGGCCTGCCTCGAGTCCGGTCCCGCCCTTGGGGACCGATCGGATCCGGCCAGGGCGCTCCGGCCTCCGACCTGCGCCGACGCGGCCGTCGATATCGTTGCCACGCTCCGCGGAGCGGGCACGGTACGGCAAGCGGGGGATCATGCTGGAGATACGTCTACTCGGTCCGGTGGAGGTGTGGGCGGGCGGCCGGCGCGCCCCGCTGGGCGGGACCAGACCCCTTGCGGTGCTGTCCGCGCTCGTCGTCCGCCTCGGCGAAGTCGTGTCCACCGAGCGGCTCGTGGACTGCGTGTGGGACGAGGAGGCACCCGCCACCGCCGGCGCCCTCGTCGCCACCCATGTCTCCGCCGTCCGCCGCGCGCTCGCGAAGGTCGGCGAGGCCGAGGTGATCCGGACCCGGCCACCGGGATACGTCGCCGAACTGGCCCCGTCCCAGGTCGACGCCCGCCGCTTCGAGGAACTGCTCGCCGCCGGCCGGGCCGCCGAGGGCCGGGGCCGCCCCCAGGAGGCCGCCGACCTGCTGTCCGAGGCGCTGGGGCTGTGGCGGGGCCGGGAGGCCCTGGAGGGCCTGGGCCAGTCCTTCGCCCGCGTCGAGGCGGCCCGGCTGACCGAACTGCGTCTGGACGCCCAGGAGGAGTCCTTCGATCTGCAGCTGGCGCTCGGACACGAGGACCGCACGATCGCGCCCCTGCTCACGCATGTCGCCGCCCATCCGCTCAGGGAGCGGCCGCGCGGCCAGCTGATGACCGCCCTGTTCCGCACCGGCCGGGTGGCCGACGCCCTGCGCGCATACGAGGAGGCACGCGAGGGTCTCCGCGACGAACTGGGCATAGACCCCGGCCCGCAGTTGCAGGCGCTGCACCAGGCGGTGCTGACCAACGACTCCGGGCTGCTCGGCACGGGCTCCCGGACAACCGCTCGGAAGCCGGCCGTGTTCAAGGAGGCGCCGGACGCCTCGGACCGCGCCGTACCGGGCACCGCGCGGCCACCGCGAACGGGGCCAGCTCCCTCCCATCTCCCGCCCGACATCGCCGACTTCGTGGGCCGCTCGGCACAGATCGACTGGGCCGTGTCGCTGCTGGGCGCAGTCGACGACGCGGGCCGCACCGCTCCGCCGATCGGCGTCATCTCCGGCCGCTCGGGCAGCGGCAAGACCGCCCTCGCCGTGCACGTCGGCCACCGCACCGCCGAACTCTTCCCGGACGGGCGGCTGTTCGTGGACCTGCGTGCCGCCGACACCGCCCCGCTGCAACCCGCCGACGCGCTGGCCCGTTTGCTGCGCGCGATGGGCGCCGAACCGGAGAACCTGCCGACCTCGGTGGAGGAACTGACCGGGCTGTACCGCACGCACATCGGGCACCGCCGCATCCTGCTGATCCTCGACAACGCGGCCGGTGAGGCGCACGTGCGGCCGCTGCTGCCGCCCGGAGGCGGCTCGGCCGTGCTCGTCACCAGCCGTCGCCGACTGGTCGCGCTGGAGGGCGCGGCGCATCTGGACCTGGGCGTGCCCGCCGAGCCGGAGGCGCTGGAACTCCTCGGGCGGGTGGCCGGAATGAGCCGTACCAGGGCCGAGCCGGAGCGGGCCGCGGAGATCGTCGCGCTGTGCGGACGGCTGCCCCTGGCCGTGCGCATCGCCGGAGCGCGGCTGGCGTCCCGCCCGCACTGGGGGCCGGGCCGGCTCGCGGGGCGCCTGCGCGACGAGCGGCGCCGGCTGAACGAACTGCGGGCCGGGGACCTGGAGTTGCGCGCCAGTCTCGAGCTCGGCTACGCAGACCTCGACCCGCAGGGGCGCGCAGCCCTGCGCCGGCTGGCGCTGCTGGACCTGCCCGACTTCGCGGGCTGGATCGCCGCTCCCCTGCTCGACATCGGGGTCGAGGAGGCCGAGGAGGCTGTGGAGCGGCTGGTGGACTGCCACTTCATCGACGTCATCGGCCCCGACGACACCGGCCGCAGCCGCTACCGCATCCACGACCTGGCGCGCGAGCACGCCCGCGAGCGCTGTCTGTCCGAGGAGAGCGCCGAACAGCGTGAGGCGGCGGTGCTGCGTCTGGTGGGCTGCTGGCTGGGGCTCGCCAAGCAGGCCGCCGCCCGGGGTCCCGGCGGCGCGGCCAGGTACTTCCCGGAGCCGGCCACCGTGCGTCCCCTCGATGCGGAGACCGAGGAGGACCTGCTGGCGCGGCCCGCGGCCTGGTTCGCCGCCGAGCAGGCCTGTCTGCTGGCGGCGGCGGAGTACTGCGCCGACCACGGGGCGGCCCGGGCCGCGCGCGATCTCGCCGGGGCCCTGATCGCCAGTTCGGCCGCGCTGTACAACCAGTTCGACGCCTGGTCCCGCTCGCACACGGTGGCCATGGCGGCGGTGCGCCGCAGCGGGGACGTCGAGGGCGAGGCCTGGCTGCTCACAGGGCTCGGTCAACTGGGTTACGAGCAGGACGAGCTCGAGGAGTCGTACACCTTTTTCGAGCGGGCCCTGCGGCGGTTCGAGGAGCACGGGGACGTGCCGCAGGGTGAGGCCGTGGCGCTCGACGGCATGGGTACGGCCCGGCGTGAACAGGCTTGCTACACCGAGGCGTTGAAGCTGCACGAGGCCGCGCTGGAGCGGTACGCGCACACCGGCGACCTCGGGGGCCGGGCCCGGGTGCTGTACGGCATCGGGTATGTGCACCGGGAGCAAGGGCGGGGCGAGCAGTCCCGCGAGGCCCTTTCCCAGGCTCTGGAGCTGTACCGCACCGGGGCCGATCCGCACGGCGAGGGGCTCACCCTGCGGGCGCTGGCGCTGTGTCACCGGGCGGAGGGAACCCTGGCGGAGGCCGAGCGGCTGATGCGGGAGGCGCTACGGATCTTCACCGGCCTGCAGGACACCTTCGGGTTGATGTACACCGAGCAGTCGCTGGCCAAGGTGGAGCTGCGCACGGGCCGTGCGGTCCAGGCCCGCGAGCGGCTCGGCCGCTGTCTGGCGGTGGCCCGCGAGCGGCAGGACCGGTTCGGTGTCGCCTTGGTGCTGCGCACCCTCGGTGAGTGCCATCTCGCAATGGGCGACACCGAGGGGGCCCGGGAGCCGCTGGAGCGGGCGCTGGCGGGCTGGGAGGCGCTGTGCCTTCCCGTCTGGCAGGCACGCACGGCCTGGGACCTGGCTCAGGTGTGGTCGGCGGACGGCCGGGAGGAGAGGGCGCGGGCGGCGCGGGCCGGAGCGCTCACCGTGTTCCGGGAGTTGGACTGCCGGGAGGCATGGGAGCGGGCGTAGCCGCAAGGGTGCTGCAGAAATGCAGGTCAGGAGCTTGCAGAGAACCTGCAGAGGTTTTGCAGCGGGTACCGCGACGCTGTTGGACGTGACAGACATCATCACGCTCTCCGACCCCCGGGTCGCCGCGACGGCCGTGGCCGAATGCGGTGAGCCGCTGGTGGATCTGCGCGACGGCGACCGGCTCAGGCTCGACCACCGGCAGGCCGACGACGACGGCAGCTTCGCCCATCTCCGGCCGGGTGCGCTGGAGCGGCTCGTCCGAGCTCAGGAACTGTTGCCGGCCCGCGTCCGGTTCCTGGTGGTGGAAGGCTACCGGCCGCCGGATCTGCAGCGGCGCTACTTCGAGCAGTACGCGGCGACGCTGCGCCGGGCGCATCCGGACGCGCCTCCCGAGCGGATCCGCGAACTGGCGAGTGCCTACATCTCCCCGCCCGAGGTCGCACCTCATGTCAGCGGCGGAGCAGTCGACCTCACGCTGTGCGACGCGGACGGCCGGGAGCTGCCACTGGGCACGGAGGTCAACGCCACCCCGGAGGAGAGCGAGGGTGCCTGCCGCACCGCGGCGACGGGCATCACGGCCGAGGCCCGCGAGAACCGGGCCCTGCTGGGCCGGGCGCTGTCGGCGGCGGGATTCGTCAACTACCCGACCGAATGGTGGCACTGGTCGTACGGCGACCGGTACTGGGCTCTGCTGACCCGGGCACCGGCAGCCCGGTACGGCCCCGCCGCCCCGCCCCTGTCGACGGACTGACCACCGCGACCGGGGCACAAAGGACGACCACACCACCGAGGGGGAAAGAAGTGGAGATCAGCAACGCCAACTGTCCGCCGCCGACGCGCGTCAACGAGGAGGGCATGAGCCCCGGGGAGTTCGACGCGGCCTTCACCGCGGACATGCCGCGGCTGCGAAGACGGCTGGTGGCCCTGACGGGCAATCCGCACGACGCCGACGATCTGCTCCAGGAGACGTACCTGCGGCTCTCCCGGCGGGCCCGCGCCCGCAGCCTGGCGCAGCAGCAGCATCCGTACGCCTATGCGTGTGCCGTCGCGCTCAACCTGCTGCGCGACTCTTGGGTGCATCCCTCCCGTCGTGAACAGACCACCGACCGGCTGCCCGAGGCCGGCTGGGACGGCGGGCTGGGCTCCTACGAGGCCTCCGTCACCACGCTCTCGCTGCTCGGCATGCTCTCCGAGAAGGAGGCGGCCGCGGTGATCCTTGTGGACCTGGAGGGCCTCAGCCACGACACGGCGGGCGAACGGCTGGGAGCCCACCGCGGCACGGTGCAGCGCAACCGCATGCGCGGGCTGGCGAAGATGCGCGCCGCGCTCGACCACTAGCCGCCGGCGATGCCGCACCCCCACGGGGGTGGGGTGCGGCACACACGTCTCCATCCCCGTCACCGGGACGCCCGGTGACGTCAACGTCGACGACCTAAGGAAAAAGTTCCTTGAAGATCAGCAGCATGCGCCGCCGGACCAGCGGTGCGCTCCTGGGGGCTTCGGTCCTCGCCCTGTCCGCCTTCGTGTCCGCCCCGGCCCACGCCGCCGCAGCCGCCGACTGCGGTGTGCTGGCTCCGGGAGCCTCCGCCACCGCACAGGCCGCCGTGAGCGCGGCCTGTTCCCAGATCGGCGTCTGGTACAGCTGGGGCGGCGGTCACGGCGCGACGCCCGGCGCCACCTACGGCTACTACGACGGCTCCGACCCGGACAGCTTGCACGACAACGAGCGCAAGGGCTTCGACTGCTCGGGGCTGATGCGCTACGCGTACTGGAGGGCAACCGGCAAGGACCTGCTCAACGGCACGGCCAACGACCAGTTCCACAGCTCGCAGGCCTCCGCCCGCTTCACCGCCTCGCAGGGCACGGCCCCGCTGCTGCCGGGCGACCTGATGTTCTGGGGCAGCGGGCACATCCACCATGTCGCCATGTACCTGGGCGGCGGACAGATGGTCGAGGCCTACGAGTCGGGCACGCACATACGGGTCACGTCGGTGCGCACCGGCGGCGACTACGCGGGCGCCATCCGGATCAACGGCTCCGGCACCCCCACTCCCCCACCGGCGAACGGCGGTTCGACCTTCGAGACGTGGGGCACCGGGGTGCGCACGCACTCCACGCCGAGCGTGGGCTCCTCAGTCGTCGACACCTTCGCCGGTCCCACGCAGGTGTCGGTCCAGTGCCAGCAGCACGCGGAGACCGTCACCGCCGAGGGCTACACCAACGACATCTGGTCCAAGCTCGCCGACGGCTCGTGGATGACGAACATCTACATCAAGGGCCCGGCCTCGCTTCCCGGTATCCCGGACTGCGGCGGCAGCAGCGCCCCGCCGCCGAGCGGTGGCAGCAAGGCGTTCCAGACCTGGGGCACCGGGGTGCGCACGCACAGCGACCCGAACGTCAATGCCGCCGTGGTGAGTTACTTCGCGCAGCCGACCACCGTCAACGTGGTGTGCCAGGTCCACGCCCAGCAGGTGACGGCCGAGGGCTACACCAACGACGCCTGGGCGAAGCTGACCGACGGCTCGTGGATGACCGTCATCTACATCAAGGGCCCGGACTGGCTGCCGGGAGTGGCCACCTGCTGATCGGGTACACCGCCTTTTCTCGTCCGAGGCGCCGCTCGGCCGACGTGCGATTCGCCCCGCGGGATGACCTCCGGCGGGGCGAAGTCCAAGACCGTCCTGACCGACGTCGGCCCGGTCGGCGAGTCACCATCCGGATAGCGTGGCTCAGCATGAGCCATACCGAGATCGAGATCACCGCAGAACTGGTCCGGGATCTGCTGCGCGATCAGCACCCCGACTTGGTCGATCACCCTTTGAGGTTCGGCGCGCACGGCTGGGACAACCAGCTGTGGCGGCTCGGCGACGGCCTCGCCGTCCGGCTGCCCTGGGCGACGTTGTCTGCGGACGCGCTGCTGCGCAAAGAGCATGATTGGCTTCCGGCTCTCGCCCCGAGCCTTCCACTGCCGGTCCCCGTCCCGCAGCGTCTCGGCGAGCCCTCCGAGCGGTTTCCGCGGCCTTGGATCGTCACCACTTGGGTGTCGGGAACGCCCGCCGACCGCGCCCCCGTCACGCGCGCTGCGCAAGCGGCCGACGCCTTGGCCGGCTTCTTGACGGCTCTTCACCGGCCCGCCCCCGAGGGAGCACCGGCCGGCCGCGGCCGTGGAGGTCCACTGGCCGACTGTGCCGAGGGGTTCGCCCAGCATCTGGCGTCGGCCACCGAGATGGGGCTGATCCCTGAGCCGGACGCCGTCCGCGCCGTCTAAGAGGCCCTAACAAAGGCGTCGTACGTGTCTGTAGGTGATGAGGCAGGTGGCGAGGCCGAGGAAGGCTTCGTGGATGTCGTCGCGTCG
>NZ_JBIAWI010000037.1:0-46646 GCF_042895385.1 Streptomyces sp. NPDC001401 | reverse complement strand
ATGCGGCAGCAACCGCCCCAAACCCCCTGAACCGCACACCCGGTAGATGCCCAGATCAGGCAGGTGACGTCACAAGATCCCCGACAGAGCCGAATTACGTGACCGTCGACACCCGTACCGGTCAGCACGCCGCCGGCCTTCTACGCCGCGCCCCCGTAATCGATCAGCCGGCAGCCCACGTCCCCGGCCCGCTCGGCGAGCGGCTGCACGGCAACGCCGAGCGCCTGCGCGACCTCGCCGACGCCCACCACCGCACCCGCATCACCCTCCAGGACGGAGCCGTTGGAGCTGCTCGCCATGAGCGGCGCGGAACTGGGTGACGATCTTCCCGCCCGATCCGAATCTCGACGCGCCCTTCGTCGACCTCGTCGACACACACGGACCCGACGCCATCCTTGCCGCCATCGATGAACTCACCGCCGAGAAGCACGCCGACGTCACCGTCTCCACGGTCCACAAGGCCAAGGGTAGCGAATGGCCTACCGTCAAGATCGCCGAAGACTTTCCTCCGCCCAAGGACACCGACCAGCATGACGCCCAAAGCCGCCCGATTCCGGAACCGGTCAACGACACGGATGCCCGCCTTGCCTACGTCGCCGTGACTCGGGCTCGCTATCAACTCGACCTCGGCGGCCTGTCCTGGATTGGCATGTACCCCACGGCTTCAGCGGGAACGAGTCCAGCGCGTCGGTAGCTGTCGCCTTTCCGGGCTTGGGGGCTGCGTTTTCGACGGTGGGCATAGGGGCAGCGGCCCATGAGAGTGGTGCCTGTCTTACGACCCGGCCATCGTGATCAACCGCGGCCCCGGGCCTGCTGCGACGCCTTCTAAGCGCTCGCTGTCGGTCCGGACACACACGACGATTGCGACCTCCTCGTCGACCGCGTCTCCGGCGCACTTTGCGAAGTCAGCTGCTCGCCCACCCGGGGCCGTATGGAAGAACTCAAGTGCCGCCTTGCCCATGGCAGCCGCCGGTGGGCCAGCCGGGGCTTGCTCACACTGCTGGCGGCCGCGTACCAGAGCCCGACCAGCGCGTAGCAGACGACGCCGCCCGAGCCAGCGACTTCAGCCGGTGCCAGGTGTGTCAGCCGGAGCCTTACTTCCGTACTCTCTTATGCGTTCAAGGATCTGCTCAGCTTCCGTTCCGCAGTCGAGCCGCGAGTAGAGTGCTGCGGCCAACTCTCCGCTGGCCACCGCCTCAGCGGTTTCGCCCGCCGCTGCGAGAGTTTCCGCGAGGTTGAACAGGGACAGGGCCTGACCGGGTTCGTCGCCCGCGGTGCGACAAATATCGAGATGCTCGCGGATAGCGGTCTCCGATTCGGTGTACCTCTCCATGCCCCGAAGGGTGGTGCCAAGGTTGTTGAGGGCATACCCGCGCAGAGTGGCCTCGCCGGCCCGGCCGAAGAGGTCTGCGGCTCGGCGCAGTTGGCGCGCCGATTTCTTCAGACGGCCCGCCTTTTCGAGGAGGAGGCCGGCCGAGTTGCGTAGCCGTCCCTCGTGCGCCCTGAGATCCTTCCGCTGCAGGAGTTCGGCTGCCGCCAGCAACTCGTCGATCACGCTGTCCGGTACGGAGTCCTGGCGCCCTAGTACTGCCTGGATGCCGGTCAATAACTTGATGGCTTCGTTCTGCTGTTCTCCCTCCAGCAGCAGGATTGCGCGGGCACTTGGAACAGCGGCGGCGGCGTAGTGTCCTTGGTTCCAGTGTGCCCTTGCTGCGTCGGCCCACGCGTTGCCCTCGGCTGCCTGCTCGTCGAGGGTGTGGAGGAGAGCGGCTGCCCGTAGGCAGACGTCGACGAGCCGCGCCCAGTCTTCCACCGATTGCAGTTCCCGCGCGGCGTTGATAAGGATGCTCACCTCCCCGTCCGGCTCACCGGCGTTCCGTAGTCGATCCGCAATCGCGAGCCAGGTATCGGCGGCTTCTGAGTTCCGGTTGCCCTTTCTCAGGTTTCTTGCGAGATTCGCCAGCGAATTGAGTTGTCTGAACGTGTCACCAGCTTTCCCAAGTAGGTCGGCTGCCTGACGGTGGGCGGCGGTACTCTCCTCCGACTGCCCGGCGTCCCAGAGGGCGTTGGCGAGGTTGTTGAGTGCCGTGGCCTCCTGGTAGTCGTCGCCGAGATCCCGGCATGCCCTCACGGACTGGCGGTGGACGTCGACCGACTCCGTATGGTGTCCCGCTCCGCGCAAGGCATTGCCGAGGTTGTTCAGTGCCAACTGCCGCTTCCGTGGCCAGCCCATTTTCGTGTAGATCGCGAGGGCCTCTCGGCTGTGTTCGGCAGATTCCTCGTACTGACCTGCCTCCCGGCAGGCCGTTCCCAATGCGGCCCGGATCAGGGCCACTTCCTCCGGGACGGCGCCCCGACGTACGGCTCCGAGTGCCGCCCGCAGAATTTCCACAGCTTCCAGCGGCCGATCTGCATTCGACAGTGCGAGTCCATGGGCCAACCGCATTTCCAGTTGGTTGTGAGCGTCACCAACCGAGTCGGCGCGTTCCAGAGCTACGCGGGTCAGCGTCACAATCTCCTCGCCTTGGCCCCACTGCACGAGTTCTGCGCCGAGGTTGCGGATGAGGTCGAAGGCGGCGGCTTCGTGCCCGTCGGAGTCCAGGGCGAGTTGGATGCAGGCGGTGATGTTGCCGTACTCCGTTTCCACCCAGCCCAGTGCTTCGGCCGTGGTGGTGAAGCGTCTTTCCGCTGGCACGTTGTCCAGGTGCTCGACCTGGCATCGAACCGCTGCGGCGCGCCATGCGTAGAAGGTGAGCAACCGCTGCAGCGCGATGTCACGCTCATCTCGGTGCGCGGGCTCCTCGCCCCGCTCCTGCGCGTAGATCCTGACGAGGTCATGCATCGACCAGCGCTCAAGCCCGCTGGGTGTGCGGCTCCGTTCGATGAGATGGGCGCGGGCGAGTTCGGCCAGCATGTGCCGCGTCTCCCGGACCGGTCGCCGTGTCAGGGCCGCCACTGTCTCGGAGGCCAGATCAGGGCCGGGATGCACCGCCATGACACGGAAGATGTGGGCGAGATCGGGTCGGAGGTGTTGATAGGACAGGTTGAAGGCGGCTCGTACGGCCAGGCCAGCGCCCGCTTCCCCTCCGCTCACCACCGACAGCGCATCCAACCGCTGCCGTGCGTCAGTCAGTTCGTCCACGAGATCGGTCAACGGCCGCTCCGGCTCCGCCCGCAGAATGGCCGCGATGATCAGCAGCGCCAGCGGAAGGCCGCCGCACAATGCAGAGAGCCGGATCGCTATCGCGCGCTGGGCGCCGGATCCACGTGGATCGGAGCGGCGGGCAACGCGCAGGGCCCGCTCGATGACTCTGGCTCCCTCCCTCGACTCCATAACCATCACGTCGAGAAGCTGGGCGTCTAGCGTGGTCAGCGTGTGGCGCGAGGTGATCAGGACGCGATGGTACTGAGCAACGGGCAGCAGCGGAGCGACCTGGCCAGCGTCGAGGGCGTTATCCAACACCAGGAGTACGGGTGATGCGGCCCGGTCCAGGACGGTGAGGTGCTGACGCAGCGTCGTTAGCACGTCGTACGTTCCGCGTGGCATGTCGTCCTCCTGCATGCCGAGGGACCGCAGCAACTGGGCTGCCACCGCCTGGGGTTCGATGCGGGCGGCCGGGCCGTGGCCGTGCAAGTCGATAAGGTGCGCGCCACCGCTGAACCAGCCCCGTGAGACAGCCTCGCCTGCGGCGTGGAGTGCCAGGGCGCTCTTGCCGACGCCCGCCATTCCGGCCAGTGCCATGACTGGCACGCCGCGCTGGTTGCCCTGGCCGTCCCGGGCTGGCCGCAGGAAGTCGAGCAACAGGCGCACTTCGGCCCGTCGCCCGGTGAATGCCGCCGGAGGCGGGGGGAGTCCGGGCACTACGCCGGAGGGCTGCGACCGGGCAGCCAGCAACGCGGCTGCTGCGGGGGAAAGATGGTCGGTGAGAGCCGTAGGGACGCTGCCTCGCAGGCGCCGTGCGTCTTCGGGTGTCAAGAAGAACTGGAGGACGTCGCCGTAAATCTGGCCAGCGGCGACGGAGAAGTCCGACGCCTCGGCGACCGTCCTGGCCAGGGCCGTCTCCGGTACGGACCCGGACCGAGTCAGTGGGTGAGCTGATGGGATGCCGGGCGAGTTCAGCTCGTCTGCCCGCCCGGCGGGGAGGGGTTTCCCAGGCCCGCATTTCCCGGGGCCTCGGTTCCGGCGTCACCGTTGCCTGTGTCCCTGTTCCCCAGGCCCACGTTCCCTATGGTCACGTCGCCGACCCTTTGTGCTGCGACGGAACCTCGGTCTGCGCGGTTGCTCACGTTTCCAGCGATGGCCACGCCCTCGTCGGATGCCACGGCCCCACCGGCTGCCTGGACAGCTGACTGCGCCTCCCGTACCGCCGCGTCGAGGGCTGCGGCGAGATCCGCGTCGTCCTGGGCCGCGGCGGTCAGAGCGTCGGCTACCCGGCGGCGCGTCAGTACCGACACCTCGCCCGTCTCGGTCGCTGCTTCTGCCCCGGCCCGCTGCAGTGCCGGGTCGTCGCCAAGCGCGCGCGACACCACGTCGTGCACCTTTTCCGTCGCAGCATCCACGAGCCGGTCGACCTCTGCGTCTGCCTTGCCCGCAGCCCGGCGCGCCTTGCGTACCAGGTAAGCGCAAACGTACCCGACAGCGACCTCGATACCTGTCATGGCTGCCCCCCTGTCGTTTCCTGGCCTCGACCGTAATCCCGCCCAGGCCCCGCTCGCAGTCGAACTCCGGAACAGCGGCGTTCCTCGCTCGGCGGAACGCAGCGCTTCGCACCCTCTTGTCGCGGTCGTAGCCCACGCGCGGGTCGGGCTCCTCCGCCACCGGGAGCCGATCGATCGCCGTGAACAGCGAGACCGTCTCCGGCGCCGCCCGGTGTCTGCCCGCCGGGGGCCTGGCAGGAGAGGTTGCCGGCGTGGGCGGGCGGGTGTCGGCCATTGCCGCTGGTGAAGCCATGGCGGGCAGAGGCAACAGGGCGAGCGCGGGCAGGAGTCGCAGGAGGCTCTTCATCATGAGCCGGTTGTAGACCCGCGCCCCTGCTCTTCTCCCTCGGTGCGGTGCCTGCTTCACCCAGCCGGGTCCGGCGATTCACTGCAGAAACGATGCGGTGATCCGCCGCTCGTATTCGCTGCATCGCCCTGGTGGGGTACTAGATCAGGATGCGTGCCCACACCGCCTTGCCCTGGCCCTGCGGGCTCCACCCCCAGACCGCCGAGAGGCCGGCGACGACGGTCAGCCCCCGCCCGTCGGTGGCCGGGTAGTCGGCCGTACGGGGAGCGGGCTGCTGGGGGCTGGGGTCGAGCACAATGCACACCACGGTGCGCGGGCTGGTGGCCAGGGCCAGCCAGGCCCCGTCCTCGGCCGTGGGCGTGTGCCGGACGGCGTTGGCCGTGAGTTCTCCCATCACGCTGGTCACGTCGTCGACCACTGTCCCTTCCAAGCCCCACCGCAGCAGGTGGCATCGGGTGAACTGGCGTGCGTGGGCGAGTCCGTCCGCGCTAGCGGTGACCTTCGTGGCGGCGAAGTTGGCGTCGGAGATGCCCATGGCCAGCCCCCAGTCCAGCGCCCGTGATTCGCCAGGAGTCGCTACCCCTGCAGATCCAGCCAAGCTGACCACCGGCACGGCCTCGCCCGAGGACATCGACACCCACCCCCATTCATCGGATCATCACACACGAAGAGAGCCCTTTCGAGGGACGGCATGCATGAAAATCACCCCCTAAAATCGACCATATTCCACGCGTCCATGAAAATTTCACGGACGCCACGGTCCCAGCCCTGCTCGCCGATGCCTGGATGAGACGGGGCCGACCGTACGGAACTATGGCGTCGACAACGGCGAAAGGACGAGACTTGGCAGCCTACGCAAACGGGGTCGCGGCCGACTCCATCCCGGGTGTGCAGTGGGTGAAAAGTTCGGCGAGCACCCCTGCGGGCGGCAACTGTGTAGAATTTGCGGCCCTGCCGAACGGCGATACGGCCGTGCGTAATTCCCGGTTCCCTGCCGGGCCCGCACTGGTGTTCACGTGTTCGGAAATCCTGGCGATGCTCGCCGGTGCGAAAGAGGGCGAGTTCGACCACCTGACCGTCTGAAATTCGACGTTCCAGGCTTGCGGTCGCCCGTCCTGCGTCCCCACTCTGGGGAACTGATGTTGAACCATGGGTGATCAAGGAGTCTGAGTGTCGGACGGTCAAGTCCTCCGGACTGTCGGGGACAGCGACGATCCCGGCAGCCTTCCGGCCGGCGCAGGCAGGGTGGTGGGAGCTCACCTGCGCCGGCTGCGCAAGGAGCAGGGCCTGCGGCTGGCGGATGTGGTGCGGGCCGGCGTGGTCGGCTCTGTGGCGACACTCAGCCGCATCGAGAACGGCACCACGCCGCTGAAGGCGAACATGGTGCTGGACCTGGCCCAGTTCTACGGGGTCACCAGCGAGCGCCAGCTCGACTCGCTGGTCAAGCTCGCCAGCAGATCACGCGAGACGCTGTGGTGGGAGGAGTTCCGGGACGTGATCCCCGGCTGGCTGGAGCGTCTCATCAGCGTCGAGACGGCCGCCGAGGAGATCCGCACCTATGAAGTGCAGTATGTGCCGGGCCTGCTGCAAACGCCTGAGTACGCGCGCGTGCTCGCGCAGCACGCTCTTCCCGACATTTCCTCCGACGATGCCGATAAGCAACAGGCGTGGCGTGAACGCGTGGTGAGGGTGCGGCAGCGGCGGCGGCAGCTTCTGCACGAGGCCGACGCGCCCAACTACTACGCCCTGGTGGACGAGGCCGTGCTGGCCCGGCCGATCGGCGGAGCGGCTGTCATGCGTCAGCAGCTGCGCGAGCTGTACAATCTCGAGGAGAACGCAGAACACATCCACATCCGTGTGCTGCCCTTCAGCGTGGGCGACGAGGCCATGGCCCCGGCCCCGTCCATCACCTACCTGTCGTTTCCCGCGGACCGGGAAGAGGACATGGTGTATCTCGAGGTGCACAACGGGGGCAGCTACCTGACCAACACCCAGGACGTGGACCGCCACCGGCTTGTGCTGACCACCTTGTGGCACCGGGCGACCACCCGCGACGAGACACTCGCGTTGCTGCAGCGCTACATCGACGGCCTGGCCAAGTGAGATAAGACTCCTTAGGGTTTGCGGGCGATCCCGCCGTAGATGATCCAGGCTGCCTCGGGCAGCGGGAGTTTCAGGTCGGTGCCGGGCCTCCAGCGTGCGACGTCGCCAATCGGGCCGCCCACCGGTTCCAGACCGTCGAAGAAGCGCTCGACCTCGGCACGCGAGCGCACCCGGGCCCACTGCCGGCCGGTGAGCCGTCGCATGAGCCGGGAGGCTTCTTCACGCAGCGCGGCATCGTCGCTGACGAGATGACTGAGCACGAGACAGCTGCCGGACGGCAGCTGGTCCATCAGGTCTGTCACGCGCTGCCAGGGGTTGCGCTCGTCAGCGATGCAGTGCAACGCACACAGAAATAGCGCCCCCACCGCCGCGTCGCGCTTGAGGAAACCGGCCTGCCTGCTGGTGGCGAGGATGTGGCCGGTGTCGAGCATGTCGGCATCGAGGATCAGGGTGTGGGCGTCGTCCACCATCATGCGGGCGTGTGCCAGGACCACCGGATCGTGGTCGATATAGACCACGCGGGCGGCCGGGTTGGCGCGGCGGGCTACTTGATGGACGTTGTTGCGGGGCATGGGCAGCCCCGCGCCATGGTCGAGAAACTGGCCGATGTCGCAGGCTCCCGCGAGATAACGCACGGCTTTGACCAGGAACTGCCGGTTGATGCGGGCGAGTTGCCGGGCGTTGGGGACCACGTCCAACAGGCACCTGACGGCTTCCCGGTCGGCCCCGTAGTGATCGCTCCCGCCGAGCAGGAAGCTGTAGATGCGTGCATCGCTGGCCTGGCTCACATCGATCAATTCTGCGCGCCCCCGCATGCCGTCACCGCCGCACACTCCCGCACAGGAAAACCTATGTGACGGCGTGTCAAGTAGGCGCACCATGCTAGGAGTTACGCACCACATGATCCACCCCGGCAGACACTTTCGTGTACCCCCCTCAGGAGTGAAACTGCAGCCCGGTGGCCCGAACCGGGGGTGGTCGGGGGCCGGCGTACGCGGGCGCGCCACGTCGCCGGTTTGTGATCAGGGGGTTTCAGGCTGCTGCGCCGGAGCGTACGGCCGCCTTCAGCAGACAGGTGAACTCGCCCGGCTGCCAGCCCATGACCTCGGCGGCCTCCGCGGCAGGAAGGCCCAAGCGGTAGCGCAGCAAAACCGCATCCGCCTGCAGGGCGGGCAGCACCCGGTACAGCTGAAGGTCGTCCGGCGCCACGCCGCTGATGCGGGCGGCGAGCAGCCGCCAGGCAAGCGCAGCGGGTGACGGGCTCTGCAGTGCCTCCGCCCACGCCATGGCCAGATCTCCCAGCGCTGCCTGTGCCAGCACCCGCGCCTGCCGGTCGTCCCCGACCCGAAGCAGCGCATAGCGGATGTAAATGTCGAGGTGGCGCTGGCAGAACGCGGCGAAGGCCGCCGGCATGCCGATCTCCACCTCCGATCGTCCGGCCCGTGATGCCGCCAGCACCGCCGTCCGGGGGGACGAGGGGGGTGCAGCCGGGGATGGCCGCCGTCGGATCGCCAGGTGATCGCGCCACCCACGGCGGCCCCAAGCCCTGTCAAGAGAGGTCGCTCGCACCAGAAACTCCCAGAGCCGGAAAGAAGTCGTGCGCGATCAGGAACGTGTACTGGACGTCCTCCCACAACGGCCGCACCTGAGCCGGGTTCCCGCCCAGCTGCTGCACGACCTGGTGCGTCGTTGCCCAGTCAGGAACGAGATCACCGCTGAGCACAGCGGTGAGAACGTCGCCGCGTACGCCTTCGCCTTGCGGGGGGCGGGTGCCTGCCGTCCGTCCCGAAGCCCACTGCAGGCCGCGCAGCGCGCCGTGGAACCGGGCCAGCGAAGCCGTCGCGGAACTTCGGGGCGTCTGACGCTGCCCCCGCGCCCACTCCCACAGCAGCCGGAACTCCTCGGGCCGCCCGCCGGCCGCCGTCACCACGGTGAACACCGTTGGCCAGTCGGGGATCCGCTGCCCGGTCAGCAGCCGGGACAGGCACGAGGGGGACACACCGGCTTCCCGCGCCACCGACTGCGCCGTGACCTCTTTCGAGCGCAGGAGAAACGATACCGCCGTGCCCAGACGCTGCCGGTGCTCCGATGCTCCCGTGGGCAATCCCGCTTCGGCGGGCACTGCGAGGGGGACGGCAGCAGCCTGTTGGGCGCGCTGGCGCATCTGCCGCCGAAGGGTTCGCTTTCCCCATTTGGCGCGCGCCGTCGCCTCGCTGACACGGGTCTTGCGCGCCACCTCGCCCCAACTGGTGCCCTGCGCACGGGCATCGTGTACGGCTGCTCCCAGATAGTGTGTGACCTCGGCGCCGACGGCCGCGGCATGTCCGACCAGTTCTTCGAGGTCGCTGCCCCGGTGTTCGGCTTCCACCAGCTCTGCGGCCAGTGCCTGCAGCCGGTGCGCAACCCCCGGCCCCCAGCGGGGTGAGTACACCACTGCCGGCTCCAGCCCCTGCTGGCGGCTGCGCATCCGCTGCGCGCGCCGCCGACAGACGTCCTGGCAGTACGTTCGCGGCCGGCCCGGCCGTTTCAGCCGCCGAAACCGGCGCCCGCACGGCGCGAACCCGCAGGTGCCGTACTCATACGGCTCACCGTGTGAGGAGCGTGTTCCGCTCTGCTTCATGTTTTTCGTCCATCCGCTGAGTCTGTGGCATCCCCGGGAGCGGAAACCCGCACCACCCCGCCCCAGGCCGAACTGCACCGCGGTGCAGGCGGGACGCCCTTCGACGGGAGCCCCGCCCACACCGCACGTGTCAGCGACGGCGGAAGCGCTGGTAGCTGAACACCGACCCGTCGGTGATCGCCCCCGCCACGACGCCCCACCACACCTTCTCCGGCACCACCGGACCACAGGCCGCCGACACTGCCGCCAACGACGACATGGCGGCCGCACCCCAGCGCACCTTGACGGCCAGACAACTCAGCAAATGGGTTTGGGCGAGCAAAACCAGCGGAATGCTATTTTCTGTTGCTGCCGGACGTAGCGATACGAGCAGCCGGCGAACGTGAGTCATGTTGCAACTCCTTCGGGAAAGCGTGAGGCATGGTTCACCGTCGGGGCCCCTCTTCCCAGGGGCCCCGACTCATGTGCGGAAGAACGCTATAGGCGAGCCCTGACCAACACCACGTCACCGCGGGCCCGTGAAAACGGAACCCGTCACGCCTCATGAACCAACTGAACAGCCACATACGACAACGCGCAGTCAAATCCGATCACTTTCGGAGCATTGCCGCACAGGTACGGACGACGACAGACCCAGGGAATGCCACTTCACCTGTAGGGCGCATTCATCCGACCCTCGGAGAAGTAACCCGAACGAGTGAGCACAGGAGCCCTCTTCCGCCCTTCCGTGAAAACGGCCCGCCAGGAGTTCCACCGCGGCAACCTCGCCGACGTCTGAACTACGTTCCCCGTGTGCTCCAGTGCCGGTTCACCCCCGCACCGACGGGGACCACGTGCAAACCCTGTGGCAGGCCGACGTGTGCGGCGGTTCACCCCCGCGTCGGCGGGGACGGCGAGTTGAGGACGATCACGCACCCGGCGACGGACGGTTCACCCCCGCGTCGGCGGGGACAACAGAACCTGCTCGCCTCGGAGCGCAGCAGCGGCGGCCAGCGCCAGTACGCGGACAGCGCCGTCGACCGGATCCACCTCATCCGCCAGCTGTACGCCGCCGGACTGAGCAGCAAGGCCATCGCCGAACTGGCGTCCTGCGTCATCGACGGCAAGGCCACCCCCGAACTCCTTCAGCGCCTGGCCGCGGAACGCAAGCACCTCGACCAGCGCATCGCGGACCTCGCCCACGCCCGCGACCGACTCAGCTCCGTCATCGACGGAGCCTCGTCCAACATGCACACCGGCACCCCCTGCCAGCGGAACGGGCAGGCATAGAGCTGAGTTGGCCCTGTGTTTCAGCCGGTCGCCGCTTCGGTGAACTGGTTGGTGTCGAAGAGTTCGTTGATGTGGCCGCCGAGTTCGGACCAGTGGTGACCGGAGAGTTCGGCGGCCGCGCGGGCGTCGCCGCCCGCGCAGACTGCGATCAGTTCGTCGTGGTGCCCGATGGTGTTGCGGCCGCCCAGCAGGGTGGAGAACTTGCGGTAGAGGATGCGGTGGATCTGCGGGTGGAGTTGCTCGACGATCCGGCTGAGTACGGGGTTGTCCGCAGCCGCGATGGGTACGGCGTGGAAGCGGTCGTCCGCGGCGAGCGCGGCGGTGGTGTCGTTGGCGGCGACGGCCCGTTCGAAGTCGTGGTTGGCCTCGCGCATGCGGTCCAGGTCCTGTTCGGTCATGGCCGGGACCGCCGTCTCGACGGCGAGCTGGTCGAGGGAGCGCAGCACGGCGAGGGTCTTCTCGACGTCGCGCCGGTTGAGGGTGGTGATGCGGGTGTAGACGCCGGGCTTGGCCTCGACCAGACCGATGTCGGCGAGCCGGGCGAGTGCCTCCCGCACCGGCGTCCGGCTGAGTCCGAGGCGCTCGGCGAGATCGCCGTCCTTGACCTTCTCACCGGGCAGGAGTTCGCCCCGCACGATCGAGTCACGGAGCCGCTCGAAGACCTCGTCGCTGAGGAGACGGCGTGAGACAGGGCGGTCAAGTGACATATTGCGTACGATACATCGCTCCTCCGTCGTCCCGTTCTGCCGTGCCCGCGGGCCTGGCCCGGCGGACGAGAGCCCGGGCCAGGACGAGCGCCGGGTCGACGAGGGGAACTGCCACGGCGTCGGCGGGCAGGCCGAGAGGGATCTCCGTGCAGCCGGCGATCACCGCCTGCGCTCCCTGTTCCGTCAGGCGATGTGCGGCGCGGGCCAGGAGCGCGGTCGCCGTGTCGTCGCGGGTGCCCGCCTTCACCGCGTGGATGGCGGCCATGACCTCGGCGTCCTGGGCCGCGGCGTCGGGCAGCACGAGGCGGATACCGACGCTCTCCAGCCGCTCCTGGTAGAGACCGGCGCGGACGGTGCCCGTGGTGGCCAGCAGTCCGACGGTGTGGATGCGGGGGCGCAGGGCGGTCAGATGCCGGGCGGTCTCGCCGATCATGTGGACGATGGGCAGGCCCACATGACCGGCGATGCGGGGGACGAAGGCGTGGGCGGTGTTGCAGGGGATGGCGATGACGGTGGCACCGGCCTCACGCAGGACGCGGCCGCCGTGCAGGAGCCAGGGCGTGGGATCGGGGCCGCCGCCCAGCAGGGCCTCGGTGCGGTCGGGGATGGTGGGGTCGGACCAGATGACCGTACGGAGGTGGTCCTGGTCGCCGGTGCCGGGGGTGGCCGCGACGAGCTTGGCGTAGAAGTCGGCGGTGGCAGCCGGCCCCATGCCGCCGAGGATGCCGATGATCTCGCCGTCGGCCATGCGGTTGTCGATGGTCACCGTGCGGGTTCCTCTTCCAGGGCCGCGAGTTGGGGTTCGGCCGGGGTGGCCGCAGGACTGCCGAGCCTGGCCTCGCGCCGCTTCTCCGAACTGTCGACCACGGCCGCCGCCAGCGAGTTGCCGACGACGTTCACGCCGGTGCGCGCCATGTCGACGATGAAGTCCACGCCGAGGAGCAGGGCGATGCCCTCGGCAGGCAGGCCGATGGAGTTGCCGGCGGCGATCAGGACGACGATGGACGCGGAGGCGACGCCGGCCATGCCCTTGGAGAGGATCACCAGCACGCCGACCATCAGGAGCAGGGCGGGCAGGGAGGTGTCGGCGCCGTAGGCGTTGGCGAGGAAGACCAGGGCGGCGGCCTGGTAGAGGACGGAGCCGTCGGTGTTAAAGGAGTAACCGAGGGGGACGACGAAGGAGGTCGTGGAGCGGCTGAGGCCGAAGTCCTCCAACTTGCCCATCAGCGGGGCCAGGACCGATTCCGAGCTGCGGGTGACGAAGGCGATCCCGGCCAGCCCGCCTATCGACCTCAGCAGTTCGACGTAACGGATGCGGAAGATCGCGGCGATGAGCGGGAAGAGCACGCCGAGGACGATGGCCAGGCCCGCGTAGACGACCGCGATGAAGCCCAGCAGGCTGCGCAGGTTGCCGAAGCCGTAGTACGCGACGTCGTAGGAGATGAAGCCGAGCACGCCCAGCGGCGCGACCCTGATCACGTAGCCGACGACCTTGAACATCACCGCGGCGACGGAGTCCAGGAGGTTGGCGAGGGGAGCCGACTTCTCGCCGATCGCGGCCATGGCGACGCCCACGAGGACGGCGAAGACGATCACGCCGAGCAGGTTGCCCTCCCCGAACGCGGCGAAGATGTTCTTCGGCACGGCGTTCAGGAGCAGGGCGTGGAAGTCGACGCCGTGGCTCAGGCCGTCGAGGTCCTTGCCGTCGGCCCCGTGCACGGGGGCGCCCTTGCCGATGCCCGTCAGCTTGGCCAGGCCCACCGCGATCAGCAGGATCACGGTGGTGACGAGTTCGAAGTAGAGGATGGCCTTGCCGGCGATCCGGCCGACCTTCTTGACCGACTCCATGCGGGCGACGCCCAGCACGATGAGCGGGAAGACCAGGGGCAGGACGACGACCTGCACCAGGTTCACGAACACGTCGCCGAGGATTTTCATCTGCTCGCCCGCGGACGGGGCGAAGGTTCCGATGAGGGCGCCGAGGCCCACGGCGATGAGCGACTGAATGCCGATCGGCATCCGCAGACATCGCCTCCAAGGACTCGGTGGGGCGTCTGTGCTGGTGGGGCGGGTGTGCGCGGTGTTCATGTGATCCTCCGGCCAATCCAGTGTGCAATATATTGCGTTCTGCGTGTTGGCCGGTAACACTGAGGCCGGAGACGGCCGCCTGTCAAGAGGTGCCGCGCGAACGAGGAGCACTCAATGACGGAGCACTCAATGGCTCAGGCCACCCGTATCGAGCACGACCTGATCGGCGACAAGGAGGTTCCGGCCGACGCCTACTACGGCGTGCACACCGTGCGGGCCGTGGAGAATTTCGCGATCACCGGGTCGACCATCGCCCAGTTCCCCGACCTGATCGCGGCGCTGGCGGCGGTCAAGCAGGCGGCCGCGCGGGCCAACCGCGAACTCGGCCTGCTGCCGCCGGACATCGCCCAGGCGATCATCCGCGCCTGCGAGGAGATCCGCGCCGGGCGCCTGCACCGGCAGTTCGTCGTCGACCCCGTCCAGGGCGGCGCCGGCACCTCGACGAACATGAACGCCAACGAGGTCATCGCCAACCGGGCCCTGGAGATCCTCGGCCACCCCCGCGGCCGCTACGACGTGATCCACCCCCTGGACCACGTCAACCTCGGCCAGAGCACCAACGACGTCTACCCCACCGCCGTACGCCTCGCCCTGGTCACCTCGCTGCGCCGGCTCGGCGGCTCACTGAAGGCACTGGCCGCGGTGTTCACCGAGAAGGCGGCCGAGTTCGGCGACGTACTGAAGATGGGCCGCACCCAGCTCCAGGACGCCGTAACCATGACGCTGGGCCAGGAGTTCACCACGTACGCCGTCATGATCGAGGAGGACCGCCAACGCCTCGTCGAGGCCGCGGCCCTGCTGCTGGAGTCCAACCTCGGCGGCACGGCGATCGGTACGGGCATCAACGGCCACCCCCGCTATGCCGAACTCGCCTGCGCGTACCTCGCCGAGATCAGCGGCGAGGACGTCCGCCCCGCGGGCGACCTTATCGAGGCCACCCAGGACTGCGGGGCCTTCGTCCAGCTCTCCGGCGTCCTCAAGCGGGTCGCCGTGAAGCTCTCCAAGACCTGCAACGACCTGCGCCTGACCTCCTCCGGCCCCACCGCCGGGCTCGGCGAGATCAACCTGCCGCCGGTGCAGGCCGGTTCGTCGATCATGCCGGGCAAGGTCAACCCGGTGATCCCCGAGGTCGTCAACCAGGTCGCTTTCGAGGTCATCGGCAACGATCTGACCGTCACCATGGCCGCCGAAGCCGGACAGCTGCAGCTCAACGCCTTCGAACCCGTCATCGCCTACAGCCTGCTGCGCTCACTGACCCACCTGCGCGCCGCCTGCGACACCCTCGCCACCCGCTGCGTCCCCGGCATCACCGCCAACCGCGAGCACCTCCACGACAGCGTCCACCGGTCCGTCGCACTGGTCACCGCACTCTCCCCGCACATCGGATACGCCGCTTCCACCGCCCTCGCCTGCCAGGCCCTGGCCACCGGCCGCCCCGTCAAGAGACCTCGCCGCGGAGAGCGGTCTTCTCACCGCCGGCCAACTGGACACGATCCTGCGGCCGGAGAACCTCACCGGGCGCTCCGCCCGCGCCTCGACAGCGGCCACCCCGTGACACGCGCGGCCGTGACACGCCGCTCTGCCGCCCCGCGACCGCGTGCTCGGGTCCGGCGACCGGGTGCACTCACGCGGACGCCGCCCGCGAGGGCGACACCCGGGCCGAGTTCCTGTGACGCGGATGGGTCCATGGCTTCCTCGGCGGGCGGATCCGGTGCGAGTCCGCGGTCGCGACGAGCCGCCACGACGCCGAGGGCGCACCGCGGGCCGTAGAGCGGCGTCCGGGCAGGGCATCGGCCACCTCGGCCTCGCATCCACGGGTGTGATACTTGCCGCGTGACGGAGAGCAGGCCGACGAAGGCGCCCACGATCATCGACATCGCACGTGAGGCGGGCGTGTCGAAGTCCGTGGTGTCGCGGGCCCTGCTCGACCAGGGCGGGGTCAACGAGGACACCAGGCGGCGCGTCGCGGAGGTCGCGAGGCGCCTCGGGTACGTCAAGAACGCCATGTCCCAGGGACTCGTCGCGCAACGCACCCACACCATCGGGGTCCTGGTGCGCAATGTCACCCAACCCGTTCTACGGCCACCTCCAGGCGGCCCTGGAGGAGCGCGCTGCACACCTCGGCTACCGCGTGGTCGCGACCACAGGCACCGGCGCCTTCGAGTTGACCCAGGAGCGCAACGCGCTGCGCACCCTGCTGTCGCTGCGCGTGGAGGGACTGGTGGTGTGCAGTGGACTGCTCTCGGCGGCGGACATCACGCCATTCGTCCAGCATGTGCCCACCGTGGTCGCCGGGCGGCCAGAACGGGACCCCGCGCTCGGCAGCGTCTACTGCGACGAGCAGGACGGCGCCGCCCAGCTGGTAGCGCATCTCACCGGGCTCGGTCACCGCCGGGTGGGGGTGCTCATGGTGCCGCAGAGGCTGTCGATCACCCAGTACGAACGCGGCACCGCAATGGTCAGATCGCTGCGCGAAGCGGGGGCCGAGCCGGTCGTGGTCGAGCTGGACGAGGGCGCGGACAGCGTCGCGCGGGCAGTCGGTTTCCTGCTGTCCGCGGGCGGTGCGCCGGAGCGGGTGACGGCGGCCACGTGCCCCTCGGACCACGCGGTGCTCGCCGCGACGGAGTTCCTGCACGGCCGGGGGCTGAGCGTGCCCGGTGACCTGTCGCTGACCGGCTTCGACGGTGTCGCGCCCCTGTCGACGCCGGTGCTCGGGCTGACCACCCTGCGCCAGCCCGTGACGGAGATCGGCCGCCGGGCGATAGACCTCGTCCTGGGCCGCTCGCGCCCGTACCCCGGGGACGTTCCCCATCTCGCCCTCCGCGGAACCCTGGTCGCCGGCCGCACCACGGCACCGCGGCACATCTGACGACCACACACGCTCACGCCGCTTCATCCCGCCGGGCGACTGGTCGCGTTCAACAACTGTTTCCGTGTTGCACCTTGCCCGTTTGTCCGGCGCGTGCTTATTCTCTCGCTCACGTTCGGGAACGTTCCCTATCGCTGTGATCAGCGCAAACGCAGAGGCGCAACACTGGGCCCGTGGCTCCTGGCCCCGGCCCTCGTGCTTCTGCTGGTCTTCCTCTACCGGCCGCTCGCGGCCACGGTCGGACTGAGCTTCCGCGGCACCGGCCTGCTCGGAAACCCCACCCGGTTCGTCGGGCTGGACAACTACCGCGAGCTGTTCACGGACCCCGCGAGCCGCCGGGTCCTGCTGACCACCCTGGTCCTCAGCGTGCTCAGTACGGCGCTCGCGACGGGCGGCGCTCTGGCCGCGGCCCTGCCGCTGCGGCGCCGTATCCCCGGTGGACCGGTGTTCCGCACGGTGTTCTCCGTGCCGTTCGCCTACTCGGCCGCCACCGCCGCCACCTGCTTCGCCGGAATGTTCGCGCCCTCGGTCGGCACTCTCAACCAGGTCCTGGCCTGGTTCGGACTGCCCGGCCCCGACTGGCTCCAGTCGCCGACGCTCGCTGTGCTGTGCGTCGCGGTCACCACGGCCTGGTACGAGTTCGGATTCACCTTCCTCGTCCTGCTGGCCGCCCTCCAGGGGGTGCCGGGCGAGGTACTTGAGGCCGCCGAACTGGACGGAGCCGGCGGTGTCCGGCTGGTGCGGAGCATCATCGTGCCGCTGGTGTCGCCGAGCCTGTTCTTCCTGGCGGTCACCCAGACGGTGAGCGGCCTGCAGATCTTCACCCAGGTCCAGGTGCTCACCAAGGGCGGCCCGTCCGGCTCGACCACCACCCTCGTCTACGAGTTGTACCGGCGGGCGTTCGGCGCGGGGCTGCCCGACTACGGCCGGTCCTCGGCGGTGGCCGTGGTACTGGTCGTCCTGGTGGCGCTGGTGACGGTGACCCAGTTCGCGTCCTGGAGCCGGAAGGTGACCACCTCGTGAGCGCCCTGCCGCCCGCACTGCCCCGCACGGACGCCTGGACCGCCGCCCGCTGGCTGTGGCTCCTCGCGTTGGCCCTGCTCGTCGGCTTCCCCGCCTATGTCAGCGTGCTGAGTGCCTTCCTGCCCGCGCAGGACGTCGCCCGCGGCGTGCTGCTGCCGCACCGGCTGACCCTGGACGACTTGCGCACCGCGCTCGACAGCGTGCCGCTCGGCAGGCAGTACGCGGTGAGTTCGGCGGTCGTCGTGCTCCAGACCTCGGCGCAGCTGATCACCTCGGCGCTTGCCGCGTACGCGCTGGTCTTCCCGCGCTGGCGGGGCTGTACGGTGATGTTCGCGCTGATCGTGGCCACCCTGGCGATCCCCAGCGAGAGCCTGGTCATCCCCAACTACACGCTGGCCAGTGACCTCGGACTGCGTGACACCCTGCTCGGCGTCGTCCTGCCCTTCCTCGCCGCCGGCTATCCGGTGTTCCTGCTGCGGCAGGCGTTCGTGTCGCTGCCGCGCGAGGTGTGGGAGGCCGCCCGGCTGGACGGCTGCGGCGATCTGCGCGCCCTGTTCCTCGTCATCCTGCCGATGGCGCGACCCCAGGTGACCGCCGCGACCCTGTGGAGCGCGCTCTCCGCCTGGAACGGCTACCTCTGGCCGCTGCTGATCACAGACTCGCCTGACCGGCGCACCGTCCAGGTGGGCATCGCCCAGCTGACCAGCGCCGAGTCCACCGGCCCCGCAGTGCTCTACGCCGGACTGGTCCTCGTCCTCCTGCCCACCCTGGTGCTCGTCACCGTGGGCCAACGCTTCCTGGTCCGCAGCCTTGCCGCGGGCAGCGTCCGCTGACGTCTCCGTGATCAGCCGGACGTCTCCTTCCCTTTCCCTGATCCGCTGACGTGTCCCCGATCCGTCACGCACCCGTTCCCCCGCACCGCTTCCACCCGCGCCTCTTCCGCCCGCATCTCTTCCACGCGCACCTCTTTCACCCGCACACGTTCTGGAGCGAACCATGAGAAGAACCGTTTCCGCATCGATGGCTGTTGTCACCACCGCCCTGGCTCTCACCCTCGTCAGTGGCTGCGGAGGCTCGACAGGCGGCTCCGGCACCATCGCCGAGGCCACCGCGCCCGGCCCCTCGGCGCTGGCCGGCCACAAGGGCGAGATCACCGTCACCCTCTGGCACGGCCTGGACACCAACTCGGCCACTGCCCTCGACGGGCTGCTGGCCGAGTTCAACGCCGCCCACAAGGGCAGGATCAAGGCGAGGGCCGTGTACCAGGGCGCCTACGCGGACGCGCTCGCCAAGTACAGCGCCGCCGTACGCGACAAGAGCACCCCGAGCATCCTGCTCTCGTACGACGTGAGCACCGGCTACCTCGCCGACGCCGGCCAGAGCGTCAGCGCCGCCGCCCTCGACAAGGCCAACCGGGGTACCGTGCCGACCGGTTCGCTGCGCCCGGCCGCCGCGAGCTACTACAGCGCCGGCGGCAAACTGCTCGCCGTCCCCTTCAACACCTCCACCCCGCTGCTCTACGTCAACACACGGTTGCTGAAGAAGGCCGGGCTGCCCGCCGACACCCGGCTGAACACCCTCGCGCAGGTGGCCGCCGCCCGCACCGTTCACGCGAAGCTCCCCGGGGTCAAGGGTCTCGACCAGCCCTTCGACGGCTGGTGGGCCGAGCAGTTGACGGCCGCCGCGGGGCAGACCTACTGCACCCCGGACAACGGTCGCGCCGGCAAGCACCCCTCCGGCGTCACCCTCACCGCCCCGGACCAGAAGGCCGCCATCAAGACCGTCGCCGACCTGTACACCAGCGGCGCGGCCCTGGACACCGGCACGGCGGGCGCCGACGCGGTGAAGGCGTTCCAGGGCGGCAAGGTCGCCATGATCTTCGGCAGCAGCGGGGCCGCGAACACGGCGACCTCCGGTGCGGACTTCCCCGTGACGGCCCACCCGTACCCGTTGTCCGGTCCAAAGGCGTCCTCGGGCCCGGTCATCGGAGGCGCCGCCCTGTGGGTCGACGGACCCGGCCACAGCGCTGCCGAGCAGGTCGCCTCCTGGCAGGTCATCGGCTTCCTGACCTCCGCCAAGGCACAGGCGGAGTTCGCCCGGAAGACCGGCTACCTGCCGGCCAACCGCCAGGTCGACACGGACAGCGGCTGGAAGTCCTTCCTCGCTGAGAACCCCGTCGTGAAGACCGCCGCCACCCAGCTCGACGCCGTTCCGGCGGTCACCGCCACGGCCGGCTGCCTCACCGGCGCCCTGCCCCAGATCCGCACCGACGTCGTCAGCGCCCTGCAGAGCGCCTTCTCCGGCCGTACCCCACTGGACACCGCCCTGAAGAACGCCCAGAGCGCCGCCGACCGCGACATCGCCCAGTACCGCAAGCAGGCCGGCCAGTGAACCACCAGCACCCCCGCACCGGCGGCCACGGCGAGCACTCCGGCCACCGCGGCTACCGCTACGGCGTCTTCCTGCGCCCCGACGCCGCCACCAGCCTCGCCGTCACCACCGTCACGACCGCCGTACGGCAGCAGTACGGCCTCGTCTCCGCCGGCGCCTTCCCTCCGCACGCCACCCTCGCCGGGCACGTCGTCGTCGCCCGCAACGACACCGCCACCGCCGACCGCCGACCGCGCGGTCATCGACCATGTCTCGGCCGGCCTGTCCGCAGCCGGCACCACCGCCTTCGGCGTGCGCAATCCCGGCACCCTGGTCCGCGTCGGGCCCACTATCGCCTACGCCCTGCACGGCGACCACGAACCGGGCCTCGCCGACCTGGCCGCCACGGTCAACGCGGCGCTGGACGACCTCCGCAACCCCGACGACCCACACCCCCACCGCTACGCGCCCGACACCTTCCGCGCCCGCCTCTCCCTGGCCTCCCACGACCTGTACGCCCGGCCCGACCTGACAGAGGAGGTCGAGCAGTTCATTCAGGACCTCCCCGTCACTCCCACCCCCGCCTTCACCGCCCGGGTGGTCAACGCCTACCGCTTCCACAGCCCCGACTGGTCCGCCGAGTGGTGGCGGACCATGACCTGGGAGCACCTCCACACCTGGCACCTGCCGCCGCGGGCCCACTGATCCCGCACCACTCGCGAAAGAGACACAGCTGGGGAGCGTGTCTGAAAGATCGTGTAAGTCCGTGATGTGACAGGCTGGCCGGAGCCCAGGCTCGGGCTCTGGTCAGCTGGGACGGACATGGCATGACGGACAACGAGAATGCCTCGGCTGTCGAGTCGGTCGAGGACAAGCTGGTGGACGAGGTCGTTGAGCGGCTGATGGACCGCGCCGACGCCTCGGGAGCCGCTCTGCTGGGCCAGGGCGGGCTGCTGACCGAGGTCACCCGGGCTGTGCTGGAGCGGGCCCTGGATGCCGAGATGAGCGAACATCTCGGCTATGAGAAGCATGATCCGGCCGGCCGCGGCTCGGGCAACAGCCGCAACGGGACCTCGCCGAAGACCGTGCTGACCGACGCGGGCGCGGTCACCGTGGCGGTTCCCCGGGACCGCAACGGTGACTTCGAGCCGAAGCTCGTGCCCAAGCACGCGAGGCGGCTGGCGGGCTTCAACGAGCAGATCCTGTCGCTGTATGCGCGAGGCATGTCGGTGCGGGACATCCGCTCCCACCTGGCCGGCATGTACGGGGTCGAGGTGTCACCCGATCTGATCAGCAAGGTCACCGACGCGGTCGCCGACGAGCTCGCCGCCTGGCAGAACCGGCCGCTGGACGCCATCTGGCCGATCATCTACATCGACGCACTGTGGATCAAGATCCGGTCCGGATCGGTCGCCTCCAAGCCCGTCTACCTCGCCGTCGGGGTCGACATGGACGGCTGCAAGGACGTCCTTGGCCTGTGGGTCGGCGACGAGGGAGAGGGCGCCACGACCTGGATGACCGTCCTGTCCGAACTGCGCAACCGCGGAGTTGAAGACGTCTGCATCGTCGCCTGCGACGGCCTGAAGGGCCTGCCGGATGCGGTCACCGCGACCTGGCCCAAGGCCACGGTCCAGACCTGCGTGATCCACTTGATTCGCGCATCGCTGCGGCTGGCCGCCAAACAGCACCATCCGGCGGTGGTGTCGGCGCTCAGGGCCATCTACACCGCGCCCACCGAACAGGCCGCCGAGCAGGCGCTTGCAGACTTCACCGCATCGGAGTTGGGCCAGCGTTACCCGGCCGTCGTGCGCACCTGGCGGGCCGCCTGGAACGAGTTCACGCCCTACCTGGCCTTCCCGCCCGAGATAAGGAAGGTCGTGTATTCGACGAACCTGATCGAGTCGATCAACGCGCGGCTTCGCAAGACCACCCGCAACCGTGGGCACTTCCCCTCGGAGCAGGCCGCGCTGAAGGTGCTCTACCTCGCCGTCCGCGAGCTGATCACCCCCAAGGCCCGCGATGTCAACCACGTCGCGGCACACTGGAAGAAGGCGCTGAACCAGTTCTCACTCTTCTTCGAGGACCGGCTCAACACCAGGTGAACCCCAAGGACTTACACAAAGCTACTGACACGCCCCAGCTGGGCCGCAAGGGGCGTTGGTCAGGAACGCCGGCTCCGGTAGGCCGTCAGTGGTCGGCCGAGGAGCTTTCCGAACGCGGCCGTATAGGCCGCAGGATTGTCGTAGCCGAGCAGAGCCGCGATGCGGGTGACGGGCATGCCCGCGGTGAGGTGCTCCAGGGAGTGCAGGATGCAGGCTCGTCGCCGCCATTGGGAGAAGCTCAGGCCGGTGCCGCGCCGGAAGAGGCGGGCGAGGGTGCGTTCGCTGATGTTGAGGGCCGCGCACCAGCGGGCCGGCGGGTCGTGGATGGTCGGCTTCTGCAGGAACGCCTCGCACAGGTGGCGCAGTTGTGGATGGGACGGCAACGGGACTTCGAGCGGTAGCGGCGTGAGGTTCCTCAGCTCGTGCAGGACGAGGGCGGCGACCGCGGCGTCACGGCTGTGCTCGGGGTGGAACGGCTCCATCTCCACTGCCGCCAGGATCAGTTCCCGCAGCAAGGCCGAGACGTCGACGGCCTGGCAGCGGGCGGGCAACCAGGGCACGGCGCCCGGCTCGATGTAGAGGCTGCGGGTGCTGACGCCCGCCATGGTGACCTGCGCGACCGGTTCGGTGGCATTCTTTCGGTCCCCTGATTCCTGACAGTCAGCTCGCCATACGACCGCATTCGCATCGGTGGCAGCTCTCACGGTGTCGGCCGACGTGTACCCGGCAAGCAGGCGCCAAACCGGCGCCATCCATTCCTGCGTGCGCATGCGGGGGAACCGGGTGCTGATGCATACGCCCCCCGCATACTCCCTTCGCTCACCAGCGAGTCTTACGGAGGGTACGCAAGGGGATGAATTCCGTAACCGCGAAAATCCAGGAAAGCGGCGACCCAAGGAGAATCCTGTGCACAGTCACGCCCTGTTATTGTTACGCACGGTTGCAATGCGTGCCGTTGAGTTATGCCAGCGGTGGGGAGTCGTCCTCGTCCGTACGACTCTCGGCCTCGTCTACATCTGGTTCGGCGCCCTGAAGCTGACGAACGACACGCCGGTCGCGGACTTGGTCCGCGACGTGATTCCGTTCGCCACGCCGGCATGGTTCGTTCCGGTGGTGGGAGCTGTCGAGGTCGCGATCGGCGTGTGGTTCCTGGCCGGCCGGGCGCTGCTGTACCTGGCACCGGTCTTCGGTGCCCACATGGCCGGGACCTTCGGCGTCCTGCTCTTCCTCCCCGGCCAGGCGTTTATCCACGGTCACGTGTGGGAGCTGACGATGACCGGCGAGTTCGTGGTGAAGAACCTGGTGCTGCTCGCCGCCGGACTCCTCGTCTGCACCTCCTGTCCGGCCAGTACGCGGACCGAGGTGCCGGCAGCGAGCGCCCTGAGGCCGACGGCTGACCCAGCACTCTGACGGTTGACCCCGCACTCTGAGGGGCACCGGCGCCCAAGTCCCGGACGGGACCTGGGCGGCGGCACACCGGACAGATCTGAAAGTCGATCAGCCCGATGCGGGTGAACAGCTCGCCACCTCCCCCCCCAGGTGCGCCGCTATGGAGGTCAGCTGCCGCGAGTTTCGTGGCGGCTGATCTCGGCAGTGGCGGTTCGGGGCGGGGGGTGCGCCGCTGCGCGTACATCATCCGAATCCACTCCGCGGCCCCGCACTTTTTGCGGGTGATTTTCACTGCGCCTGTAGTGCAGGTACAGGTCCTCGGAAGAGGACGGCGCCAGCCGGGAGGCTCGTCGTGGCGGTGGGATCGGCAGGCCCGTCATTTTCCGCGAAGGGCAACGTGGAGGTGCACGGCACCAGCTCCGCGCCAGCGGATTCGGTCCGGTCGGCCGTGAACGGGTCGTTGACGTAGGTGACTCGGTGCCCGCGGGCCACCAGCTCACAGATGAGCGCCAGGCTGGGTGGACATGGCTGACTATGGGGACGCCGACCATCGCGATAGGGGCGCGGCGACGGGAATGGGCGATTACTCGTTTCTGGCGCGGGACGGATGCGGGCGGTGTGGGCGAGAACGCGGTGTCAGGGCTAGCCGATCTGCGCTGCGGCCTCCTCCAGGTCGGCGACGGTCCCCGACATGATCGTCCGTACGTGCCTGGTGATGGACTGCAGGGGCCAGTCCCACCACGCCACGGCGAGGAGCCGGGCGATGTCCGCAGCGTCGTAGCGGGTGCGGATGAGCCGGGCCGGGTTGCCGCCGACGATGCCGTAGTCGGGGACGTCTCCGGTGACCACGGCGCCGGCGGCGATGATCGCGCCGTGACCGATGCGTACACCGGGCATGACCGTGGCGCCGTGGCCGAACCAGACGTCGTTGCCGACGACCGTGTCGCCCCGGCCGGGCAGGTCGCTGATCAGGTCGAAGTGCTCCGCCCAGGAACCCCCCATGGTGGGGAACGGAAAGGTGGAAGGACCGTCCATGCGGTGGTTGGCGCCGTTCATGATGAACCGGGTGCCTGTCCCCAGCGCGCAGTACTTGCCGATGACAAGCCGCTCGGGACCGTAGTGGTAAAGGACGTTGCGCGTCTCGAACGCGGTCGGGTCATCCGGATCGTCGTAGTAGGAGAAGTCACCGACGTCGATCAGCGGCGACTTCACCAGCGGCTTGAGCAGAACCACGCGCGGGTGCTCGGGCATCGGGTGGAGCACGGTGGGGTCAGCGGGAACGGGCGGCATCCGGGAGTCGGTTCCTCTCTGGTGGACCTGGCTGGTGGACCTACGGCGTAATCCTGGTGTGTGCTGGGAGGTGTCCCGCTGGAGGAGCCTCCAGCGGGACACCTCCCAGCCGAGACTGTTGTCGTTGTCAACGGCGGTTCGCGGATGCCACGTTCGACGTGGTGACCGCATCTGGATCGGTGGAACGTTGCGGCGCCACGGAGCCTTCCGCGGGCTTGGCCCTCGCCAGCCACAGGCCGGTGAACACGGCTGTGGCCAATGTGATGGCGCCGGCCGCGAGGAAGGCGCTGTTGAGGCCGGTCTCGAAGGAGGCGCCGCCGGATTGCCGGGTGCGGACGATGGCTCCGAGTACCGCCACGCCGAGCACCGCGCCGATCTGCCGTGTGGTGCTGCTGATGCCTGATGCGAGGCCGCCCTCCTGCGGGCTGACTGCTTGGATGGCGGCACCTGTCAGTGGGGACATGGTCAGGGCGAAGCCGGTGCCTACGATTCCCAGTCGCCACCACACGTTCCCGTAGCCGGTGTCGGCGTGCACCATGCCGAGTGCCAGCAGTCCCAGGCCGGCCAGGCCCAGGCCGGTAGTGACCACGATGCGGAAGCCGTGCCGCGCGGCGAGACGGCCCGCATACGGGCTGACGATCACCATGGCGAGGGAGACGGGGAGGGTCTGCAGGCCGGCGCGCAGGATCGAGCTGCCCTGGACGTACACGAAGAACTGGGAGAAGAAGAACGACGAACCCATGAGCGCGAACCCCACCACGACCATGGCGGTGTTGGACACGGTGAACAGGCGCTGCCGGAACAGCCGCAGCGGCAGCATAGGCGCAGAACGACGCGCCTCGACGGCGACAAAGACGGCGAGGAGGATCACCGCGACGGTGAAGCTGCTCAGGATCACCGGCGACGTCCAGCCGCGGGCACCACCCTCGATCAGCCCGTAGGTCAGTACCCCCACCCCCAGAACGGACAGCACCGTCCCCGGGATGTCGATCGCGGGGGCGCTTGGATTACGGGTCTCTTCAAGGCTGCGCAGACCGACCAGCAGCAGGACCACGCCGATGGGCAGATTCACCAGGAAGATGGCGGGCCAGCCGAAGGCATCCGTCAGCACGCCGCCGGCCACAGGGCCCGCGGCCAGACCGATTCCGCTGAATCCGGCCCACATCCCGATCGCCTTGATCCGTTCTTGCGGCGCCGGATAGGCGGCGGCGAGCAGGGCGAGCGAGGCAGGGCTCAGCGCTGCGGCCCCGATGCCCTGCAGTACCCGGCCGGCGATCAGCCAGCCGAGCGAGGGTGCGAGGCTGCACAGCAGCGACGCCGCGGTGAACACCGCCACGCCGGTCAGGTACACCCGCTTGCGGCCGAACCGGTCGGCGAAGACACCGCCGGACAGCAGCAGCATGGCGACCAGCAGTACGTACGCGTCGACGATCCATTGCAGTCCGGTCAGCTCAGTGTGCAGCCGGTGCTGCATATCGGGCAGTGCCGCTCCAACGATCGTGTTGTCGAGCAGGACCATGAATTGGCCCAGGCAGGTCACCGTGAGCAGCACGGCCCGGTTCGATCGACTGCCTACGGTCGCATGCGATGCAGCCATGGATTCCCCCTCAATCATTAGGTGTGCCCGGTCGCGTTCGAGGCGGGTGGCGATACACCTGACACTGAACGGCCTAAAGCAGTCAGCAACTGCGTTAGGTGACTATAGGGAGGTTCGCCTCGCAAACGCAAGTCGTGACTGCGTTAAGGTGAGGGGCATGAACGAGCGACAGCGAGCCCGGCGGCCCGGCGGGCGCAGCGCCCGCGTCGGCGCGCAGGTGCACCAGGCCGTCACCGACCTGATCAGCGAGCGCGGCTACGGCAACTTCACCGTAGGCGAGGTCGCAGCCCGCGCAGACGTAGCCGACAGCAGCATCTACCGCCGGTGGGGCAGCCTGGAAACCCTGCTCACCGACGTGGCGCTCACCCGCCTCAATGCGCAGTCGCCGATGCCCGACACCGGGAGCCTCGCCGGCGACCTGCGCACTTACGCGGCCCAAGTGGCCCGCGAGATCACCGGACCCGACGGTCCGGCGGTGCTGCACCTGGCCGTCGCCCTGTCGAGCAGCGGTCAGCAGGGCGTGCAGGCTGGTGCCGACCTCCTCGCCGAACGCACCCGGCAACTGCAGTCCATGCTCGATCGCGCCCACGACCGTGGCGAGCACGCACCCGACGCGTTCGACGTGCTGGACCACATCCTGGCCCCGATGTATATCCGCGTCCTGTTCGGCATGGGCCCGCTCGCCCCTGACTACATCGACGGGCTGGTCGACCGATTGCTGTGACCTGAACCCGGTTCCCGTGATCAGCTCTCTGACGCGGTGCCAGGGCTTCGTGAGGTGCTTGCCGACACGTGCCGGGCCGGCTCAGGCATCTGGCCCTTGGCCGGCGGCGGAGATCCTCCAGCAGCGGAACGAGGAGGTCCGGCCGCTGTTCGCCACGTCCTCCGGCACCGGGGCTCTGTGGCCTCGAATGACGACTCGGTTCGCTCTGAAACCGATCTACGTTTTCGGTTTTCCGGTCGCTTGAAGTCCTCGGGTCAGGCGCGCGAGCGGCTCAGGGATCTTGCGCACGGTCATGCTTTGTTGCAGGAGTTCGAGGTCCGCGCCATGAGCGCCGAGGTGGGCCAGGAGTGGCTGGTAGCGGTCGGGGCGATCGCGGAGGAACTCGGTGGTCAGCCTCAGCTCCAGCCGCACGCATTCAATGTGGTGCCCGCCGCAGTCCACGGTGGCGTAGTGCCGCCAAGGGCTGGGTCCCTGGCACTCCCATCCATCCTCGTCGCACGGTACTTCCACGGTGCTGACGCCGAATCCGACGCCGTCGAGGCTGTACTCGGCGAAGTACTGCGGAGCCGATGCGAGCCGTTGCGGAGCGGTCAGACATGGCAAGTGCGCCAGTGCTACGGCAACGGCGTCGACGTCCTGACGTCGGTCAACGGGGATGTCGATGTCGCCCACCGGTAGGTCGCCGCCTTGCAGGCAAGCCGCTGCTGTGCCGACGAGCCGGTACCGCAGCCCCGGATCGACAGCCTTGATCAGGTCAAAGCCGGTGCGTAACACCGAGTCCAGTTCGTCGCGGTCGCGCAGCGGCCGAGTCTCGATCTCATCCATGGTCGACAGGATGCCCGCCGCGTCTGACATCGCCTGCTCCCACTGACGGGTGAGGTGGCCTGTTCCAGGCGCATCATGTGATCGTCCAGCACTGTCGAAGATCAAGTTTTCCCTGTCTCGGACAGTTTGAATGCCATGCGATCTCTAAGGGCTGTCCCGTTGCCTGGGACGGCGCGGGACGGTCCATTCATCGATGGGCTCGGACAGGAAAATCTTGCGCTGCTGTCCCGTCTCATGAGGGGGATGCGGAGCTTGACGTCGGGCCGGTTGTCGAGTCCGGGGCGAGGTCGAAGTGGAGCTGGTGGCCTCGGACGTCCTTGGTGGCCAGCAGGTTGACCTCGACGGTGTAGCCGACGACATCCTCGAAGCGGCCCCCGGGCGTCGGCCTTGAACCGGAGAGCCGGAAGTGGAGGACGGGGCTGCTGTGCGGGTCCAGCGTGAGCGGGATCGCGGCGGAGAGGGACGGGGAGTCCTCGGATTCGTTCTGCATCCGGGTGGCGATCTCGCACCATCGGTCGCGGTAGTGGATCTGGAGACCGCCGCTGAATGTGGGGATTCTCTGCGGGCCGCTGATGGTGAAGGCGAGCGAGGCCCGACGGGATGACGGAATCGCCCCGGGTCTTCGGGCAGCCGGAGGCGCCGGCCCGCAGGGCGCCGGAGGTGGCGGACGTCTTCGTGTCAGTGGAACTGTCGCAGCCGGTCAGGGCGGCGGCGAGCAGGAGCAGCGCGACGGCCGACGCGGCAGATGTGCGCCGGCTGCCCGTCGTTGATGCGAACTCAAGGGACACCTCTGCCACGTCCTTGGTCGGTGATCCATGGTCGATCGGTTTGCCGAGACGTCAGACGCCCGGTGCCGATGGTTCGGTTCCGTCGGACAGAGACGGCGGCCTCTACGGCGCCGGCTACCACCACATCGCCTGCGAGCGCCGCGGTTCACCCCCGCACCGGCGGAAGACCACTTCTTGGTACTGGCGTCGTTGAGGACCTTGAGCGGTTTACCCCCACACCGGCGGGGACCACGGAGTCTCGCTGATCGCCGGAGACCCGACGATCGGTTCACCCCCGCACCGGCGGGGAGGCTCCAGTCCAGCAGCCCGTGTGCGGCGGCTGACGTTCGGCGACGAGGTGACGGTCATCGGGCACCGGTTCCGAACAGCACATCGAGACTTTCCGGCCGGTACTCGGCTGCCGGAGGCCGAGCGACGCGGGCAGCTGCCTGCCGCGTCTGCTCAGCATGGTGGGCCAACAGTCGCCGGATCACCACCTCCTTGCGAGGCGTGAGGTAGAGCTGTGTCGTGGTCAACTGGGCGTGCCCGAGGACGAATTGGACATCGGTGAGTGGGAGACTCGGATCCTCGGCCATCCGGTAGGCGGCGGTGTGCCGCAGCGCATGCAGCGTCGCAGACGTCCCCGCCTTGGCATTCGCCCGCTTGAACATGCGGTGAACCGCGTGGTAGGTCAGCGGCCTCGACGGCGAGCGCAATGTCCACCACAGCGGGAGGCGCCGCCCGCGCGGGATCGCGTCGTCCATCTCCAGTTGGTAGAGCCGAAGCCAGACGAACGCATCGGTCGAAGCGGGCAGTTCCTGGACCTCGCGGGTGCCCTTGCGGACCACTGAGATCAGCTGGCGTCCCGGATCGGCGCCGGCCTGCCAGGTGCTGAGCAGTTCGCTAGCACGGGCGCCGGTGGAGACGTAGAAGGCGACCAGGGCCCGGTCGCGGTGCGACGGGAGCCGGGCGAAGATCTCGTTGAACTCCTCGTCAGGGACACTGCGAGGCACCCGCTTGGGCACTCTCGGCCGATAGAGCCCCGTGTGTTCGTTGCGGGCCGGGTCCATCGGGTTGTGGTGGGCATGGGCCCGCCGGCCACGACGTGCTCGGTCCAGCGGAAACGGGTTGAGTACCGGTCCGGTACTGATGTCGCGATGGAAGTCGTAGAAACTCCGCAGCACTGTCTCACTGTGTGCTCGCACCGACGCCGCGTATGGCTTGCCACCTACAGCCCACCGGCCCGCCTCGCTCGGGCGTCGCCAGTGCGGGCGCCTCGGCTGGCCGGCGACTTGAAGCCAGCGAGAGAAGTCCCGTGCCTCGAGCCGGCTCGCTCGGTCCCACGGCACCTCGACAGCCCAGAGGAAACGGAACCAGCGCAGCAGGTCCATCCCGTAGGAGGACGCAGCTGTCTGGTCGAGGTTCGTGCGAGTGGTGAACATGGTGGCTTCCCCCGCCGTGCTGTTCCATCCCGCCGTGGCCCTGAAGGTCCTGTCCACCACGCTCACCCTGCGGGGCTGACCTCTCATGGACAAGGCTCGCTGACCTCGTCCATGTCGCCACGTCGTACATCAAGCTGGCGGATGGTGTCGTTACTCGGCGTGGCGGGCTATTTTCTGTATCGGCACTGGACTGTGGCGCAGCGAGCGATTACTCATCCCGTCACGTGGAAGCTGCTGCTCAATGCCCCACGATGCGTGAGCGATGCGGAGCGGACCGTGTGGCACGGGCGATCACGGCGTGAGTTCAGCAGGGTGCACCACCCTGCCTGACCAAGTGGTTCCGGAAGCCGAACCAGCGTCCAGAACCACCCATCAATATCACGTCAGGACTTTTCCGGCGATAGCGGGGAATTACTGCGTCTGCCTCGCCCCCTGCCTCGGGCTAGGACGAAAGCGTTCACCTGGACAGGTCCGTGATCACTGTCGCAGCCGTCTGCAGTGGCTGGACCGACGTGGCCTCATGAGAACGGGCCCAGCGCGACGAGGGCCGACCGCATTGCCCGGGCTGCGTCATGACCAGGGCGCGGAGGGGGCTCGCCTGCGCCGTGTAGATCAAGCACATTTAGCCCCTGAATTCCGTCGCGATTGGCACATTTGGGTGCCACCATCGGAAGCCTCTCAATCCTGCGCACAAGGAGGCTCTGATGGTGCAACTCCCTTTCGACAACAGGCAGTACAGCCTGAACCTGGTTCCGGCCCGGGACCTGATCACTCTCCAGTCCGGGTTCGGGGTTCATCGGCTGGGGCTGAGATTCGACCTCACAGCCACTGGCGACTATCCCAAGAATGCTGTGCATCAGCTGAGCGGCGAGGCGTGGGTCCGTGATCTCCCTGGCGTGCAGGGTTGGCTGGGCACACTTCACACTGAGGGGCCTGCGGTGGCCCGAGACTTCAAGACGACCCTCACGGTGTACTTGTCGATCAACGAGGAGCAGCTCAGGCGGTTGGAGAAGGATCGCGCAGGCCGCGACCTACAGCTGACAGTCGACTTCCGCGCGGTGGCGCTCGGCGGCGATCTGACCTGGCCAGCCGCGGAGGACCAGGGCATAGTCATGATCCCGCATTCGGAGTGGGGCAAGGCCCTCGCCCAGATTGAGCTGGGCGCTTATGTGGACGTGCTGGTCCCGATCACATTGGTGGAGGGCCGGGCTACGGCGGCGAAACGCCTCCGCGAAGCGAAGCAGGCGATCCAGAATGGCCAGTTCGAGCACGCCGTCACGCTGTCCCGGGGATCTCTCGACGCTGTCCGCGACTCCTACGCCCACGACGCTGCCTACCGTACGGCGGTTGGCAAGAAGGCCAAGGAACGGAACCAGGTTGAGCGCTGGGCGATGGTCATCCAGGCCGCTTATGATCTGTTCAGCGGGGCACCCCACGACGACCCCGGCACCACCGAGCACTTCACGTGGCCCCGGGCGGATGCGGTCGCCGCAGTCGCCATCGCGTCTGGACTCCTCGCGCGGCTCGAAGACTGAACGGAGCCGAGGCCGTGCCAGCCCGCGGGTATGACGTTGAAGCCGTCTACCCGTGGGCGGAATCAGAGGCACTGTGGTCTCAGTTCTGGTCTCATTCACCCCCGTCCGGCACCGTCCAGAACCCCAGGCACGAGGCGCTCCGCCCCAGGTCAGAAGACCCCCGTCCCCCACCGAACCCCAGACGAAGACTTGGAAAGCGTGTTGGGGGACAGGCCACCCCTCACAGGTTCGAATCTCGTATCCTCCGCCAGGGCCGACCAGCCGAAACGAAGGTCCTGCCCGCTCAGCGGGCAGGACCTTCGTCGTTCCGTGGTTGTAGCTTTGGGCTTGAGTGTCTCTGCGGCCCCTATGGCTGACCGCAGCATGATGTGCATCCTGTGTGACCACTCCGGGGCCCGTGCCGCGGCCTGCACTCAGTTGTTTATCCCGTATCCGCCGCGCCTCCTGCGCAGCGTTCGATGTCTCAACTCAGCCATCCGGCAATGGCGTTGGCGAGAGCATCACCGCCGTGCTGAACCACGGTTCCCGCCACCAACGCGGGGAGCGCCTGGGCGATCCCTCGAAGTACGCCGGCCTGTGCGTCGGGCGCGGCCAGCGAGGTGTCGACGGTGTCCGCCATGGCACGCAGAACCGCCGCGTTGGCCAGGCCCGCCTCGTTGCGCTCCACGTCGGCACGGAACGAGGTGAGGAGGTCTCGTACGGCCTCGACGTCGACTGCGCCCTGGACAGATGCGGACTGGTACACGTGGGAGATGTTCTGCCCAACGACGTTCTGATTCGGGGCGTTGTTGTTGCCACCGATGCTGATACCCGAGCCGTCTCCCTGCTCCGGTTCGGGGCGACGCCGTCCCACCATCATCACTTGCCTCCCTGATTGCCGTTGCTCTGGCCGACCCCGCGAATGTCGCTGCCCGCGACGTTCTGGATGGGCGCGTTGTTGTCGCCGTACACCTGGATGTTGGTGATGACCGCGGCCACTTGGCGCTCGTACGGAGCGGTGTCCACGCCCAGATCGTCGAGATACTCGGCGACGGTCCGAAAGATGCAGGTCTGCATCAACACGACGTGCCTTTTCGCGTCGTCGCTCTGGTGCATGTCGGTGACTTCTTCGCTGGAGTATCGATCGCGCAGGCTGACCGGATCCTTTTCCTCGGCGCGGCCGTCCTCGGCCTGCTCGCCGAGCCCAAGCCGCGCCACGAAGCGCCACAGCGCGAGGGGGCCCGCAGCAGCGTCCAAGAGCGACTGCGTTACCACCCAACCGAGCAGCCGTGTCCCACGCTTGGCGACGGGAGCGTCGGTCACCCGCAGCTCGTTGTACAGCGGCGTCATCACGTGTGGACGCACGGTCAGCCGCAGTTCGCCCGCCTCCAGCGCCGCGTGCACGAACACACTGACCACGACCTGGCCGTCCCAGCTGACACACTGGGCCCGCAGATACAACCGGTCCGGCACGCTGGACGGTGACCGGCGCCCCCGGCCTCGCAGGTCCGGCAGCGCCAGCTTCTCCGCGCGGGTTCGCCGCAGCCACAGCGCCGACGGCAGACCCTTCACCTCCGTGACGGAGAAGCCGGGCAGCGGATCAGTGATCTCCCGGGCTCCGCGCCCCAGCTCCCGCAGCGCCCCGCCCATCCGCCGCAACAGCTCTGCCTCTCCGAACGACTTGACCGATTCGTCCGGGTCCTTCGGCTTCAAGGGGATGTCGATGTCGGCGGACCCCCACACGTCGCGCCCGGCTCCCACGAAGTACTCGGGCTCGTCGTACGGCAGCTCCCGCCTCGCCTGTTCGTTGCCTATGCGTGCCATCCGGCGTGCGCCCTTCGGGGCGGCCCAGGGCAGCCGATCGGACGACACGCCATCCCGGACGAGCCGGGACAGCGCCGCCCTCGCTGCAAGCCTGTCACCGACACACACCAGCGCGGCTCCGACCAGTAGTGCGAACGGCAATACGAGAAGCTCGATCCGCAGGGCGACGACCTCGCCGCCGACCGGCTCGTACGGAACAACAGCGAGCACCCACGGTGTGCACAGCACGAGATACGCCACCCGGGGTGAACTGGCCAGCCGCGACTTTCCTCCCTTGCGTATCGCCCGGTACGCGGCCCACCGCATCAAGAGAGCCACCAGGGCGACCGCTCCCCAGACGACGGCCGCCCGCGGTGCCACGTACATCACGAGGGCAGCCAGAAACAAAACCGCCAAGCGCCGAGCCCATCGACGTCGCCGGGCACGCAGACTGTGCGCCATCACGGGTACGAGATCGAACCCGTACGACGGCACAGGCAGCGGCGGCCCGTGCAGCACATGGTCCACCACCCACTGCGCCACAGGCTCACCCAGCGGCGGACAGTCGTCGCTGCCCTCCAGGTAGATGCGTCTGCGAGTGCTGCGTCGAGGCTTGTTCGGCTTCTTGCCCTTGCCCCGGAATTTGCGCCACCACGCCTTGACCTCTCCGACTCGGTCAGGACGCGCGTAGACGGTTTGACACAGGAGCCTCGTCACCTCAGAAGATGTTGGATCCACCTCGCCGGTACGGCTACCGAAGGTCGTGGGGTCAACCTGAATAGGCACCGCCGGCCCCTCGACCACCCCGGTCCCGGCCCGTCCCTGAGCCCGCGGTCCCCACCCCAACGCCATGCCCGCCCCCCGTTCGCCGATCCGGCGGGCATCATCACGGTGAACTTCGAAATCCACCAGATCGCAAACGCGACAATGCACTCAACCTCGGCTCCCAACACAGGGATTGACCGAAATCCGCTCCCTCAATAAGGGGCTGTCGCTGCACGCTGCACAGGAAAACGCCACTCCCTGGGACGTACAGGACGACCCACGGTGATCGGGACACGGCCTCCCCTTCGTCGCGGAACACCAGCGACCGCTCTTCATTCGGAGGAATGCGGCGCCCCCACGACGTCACGGCCAGATTCGTGACCCGGTCGTCGCGCCTGGTTTCCACTGCACCTGCGGGTGTGACGACGAGCTGCACTCGGCCCGTGGGCACAGTCGTACAAGTGACCACCTTGGGTGACGAGGTTCAGCTCAACTACCGTGCGCCAGGCGTGACCTGCAGACCATGCCTGAATGCGTTCTTGTCAGCCTGGCATCAAGGGAGCATAGATTGGCTCCAGTTGATCGCCAGGGGGAGCAGTGGCAAGGCGGGACCTTCGAACGCTGTTCAGCTCGAACGACCGGAGCATCGCCGCCAATGAGGCGTTCACGAACCGGCAGGCACAGTGGCAAGCAGTGACGGCCGGCCTCACCGAGCAGGTACGGCACATGATCCGCGCGGACTTCGACGTGGAGGACCTGGAAGGTCCCCGCCGCAACATCCTCGTGTTCCACGGTGTGGGCGGGATCGGCAAGTCCACACTCTCCCGCAAGATCGAGGCATCGCTCGCCCACAGCGAGCACCGCCCCGTGCAATGGGAATTGCCGTCCCACCCCGAGGAGCGGACGCTGCCGGTCCGCATCGACCTCGCTCGTGCCGCGGGTGTGGACTTCGAACGCGTCATCCTCACCATCCGCCTGGCCGTCGCCGCGCTCGGCCGGCCGATGCCCGCCTTCGACCTCGCTCTGCGCCGCTACTGGGAGCACAACCACCCGGGCGAACTGATCGAGGACTACCTGCGCCGAGGCGGGCTGCTGAGCCGCTTCAGCGCCGCTGCCGCCCTGCCGCAGCAGATTCAGTCCGTCCTCAGCGACATCGCCCAGGCGCTGCTCCTGCCCGGTACCGTCGGGAGCGCGCTTGGACACGGGGCCGGAGCGCTCATCAAGGCGTTACGCGAGCGGCACCAGTCCGTACGCGCACTCGCCGGCTGCTCCCGTCTGGCCGATCTCCTGGAGGCCGAGCCCGACCTGGACGCCCTCAGCTTCTACCCGCACCTTCTCGCCTGGGACCTGGCCCAACTCCCGGCCGACAAGAGCGCACTGCCTGTGATCCTGCTGGACACCTTCGAGGACACCGGCGACCGCACCCACCGTGACTTCGAGCGCCTGCTCCAGCGCATCGTGTGGCTGATGCCCAACGCCTTCTTCGTCGTCACCGGACGCAACCGCCTTCAGTGGGCGGAGACGAGCCTGGAAGGTCAACTCGACTGGACCGGGCCGAACGCGTGGCCTGGACTCGCCCCCGAAACAGTACCTACCGGGTCGGGCGCATCCAGCCGCCAGATCCTGATTGGCGACTTCTCCCCCGAAGACTGCGAGGAGTACCTCGCCCGCAGACTCCGCCGGGACGGGCAGCCAGTCATCGACGAACCGATCCGCCGGACCATCGCCGAGCGCTCCCACGGTCTGCCGCTGTACCTGGACCTGTCGGTCATGCGCTACCTGGAACTTCGGCGCAACGGCAGTCAGCCGCAGGTCACCGACTTCGAGCACGACTTCCCCGCTCTGATCACCCGAACCCTCAGCGACCTGACCGCCGAGGAACGCCACGTACTCCGCTCGGTCAGCCTGCTCAACGCGTTCTCCGTGCCCCTGGCCACCCGGGCCGCCGGCATGCAGCACGACGCGCCTGCCCTACGGCTGATCGAGCGCCCCTTCATCCGGGAGTCCCCCTCCGGGGTGTGGCCCTTCCATGTTCACGACCTGATCCGCGCCGCCATTCGCAACGCAGACGACGGCAGTGACGACCGCTGGTCGGAGCAGGACTGGCAGCGCGCGGCCCAACGCGCCTTCCACGCCCTGGAATCGCAGTGGCGCCAGGACCTGCGACGCGATCGCGCCGTCCTGGTCGGTTGCCTCCAGCAGGGGCTGCTCCTCGCACGGGACTTCCAGCTCGATCTCGGTTGGCTCGCCGATGCCGCCTTCCAGTACGTAGGGGACTCGATCTGGGAACCGCTGGTGCTCCCCGCCGACGATGCCGCATCGTCGGACGGCCTGCAGACTGCTGCGGATGCCCTGGTGGAAACGCTCAGTGCCATCGCCCGGCGCCAGCACGAACACCGTGAACGCACGGTCAGTCGACTCTCTGCCGTCCTTGCATCGGAGTTGCTCCCCGATGACCTGGTCGAACTGCCCGCGTATTACCGGGCGAAGGCGCAGCGGGACCTCGGGCTGACCGACGATTCTCGCCGCGGCATGCAGCGTGTCGCATCCACCGGCGGGCGGCTCGCCTTCGCCGCTCGGCGGGGCCTTGCGCACCTGAACCGAGTGTCCGGAGACTTCCCTGCAGCCGTGGAGGCCGCCGAGAGTCTGGGCTGGGCTGGGCGGCACCATCGGGTGCTTGGGGACGTGTGGTGGGTGGAGGGAGACATGGAACGGGCGGCAGTCGCGTATCTTGCAGCCCGGAGCGACGCCGAAGAACACGGTGTGGTCGGCGAGACCGCTGTGGCCCAGGCACATCTCGCCTTCGCCGTGTCCTTCAGCGACCCGCTTCGGGCCGACGACGAACTCGACCTCGCGGACCGGTTGCTGTCGCCCCTTAGCCTGCGCTCGAACGAGATGACCGCTCGCATCGCCGCCCTCGTGCGCGACGCAGGATTCGCCCTGGACCTGCCTGACCGGGCGGCCGTCCAGCTCGCAGAAATCGGCGCCTCCGGCATCTCCTACGCCGCGGCCAAACTGCAGCTGGCCCTGTGCTTCCACCACGCGGTCCTGGATGCCCAGGACAACCTCGCGGCTGGTATCGCCCGCTTGCGTGAGCTCACGCAAAACGGCTACTACGCCTACTACGTCGAGATCGCGCACTTCATGGGCGACCTCCCACTGCCTCCGAGCACCGTACAAGCACGTTGGATCGACGGGGAACAGCAGCCCCGGGAACGATGGCGCAACATAGTGCTGGGACGCCGCGATCACGTAGGTGGGGTTCGTTGAGCCGCAGTACACGTCCTGCTACTGCTGGGAAATTGCCAGCTCTCCACAGGCCACCCCCGGCCCCGCCCCCGTCTGTGGGCGGGGGCGACCTGCATCGGTGATGGGACTCATGGGCGGAACACCCCCAAGGCACCGGCGACACTGCCGGACTACCCACAGCCAGGCTCGGAGGGCCGCCCACCGGACCGTCACGCACCCAGCAGTAGCCAGGACCAGCGGGATCCTTCCCGAAAACTCCGAAAGATTCACTGACAGCCCGTCAGGGCATCACATAAGAGCAGGTCAGAGGCACAGCAGACGCGCCCTCGCCAGGCGCCTTCTAAGAAGCCGTATCTCAACCGATCATGGAGCGTGTGGGTCGAACATGCTTCCCGCCGGGGTGATCTTCGTGTTGTGCGCGCATGAAGACAGTGCCTCTCGGTAGCTCGGGGATGCGAATCTGACCGAGCAGTGCCGGGAGGCCCTGGTGTCGTTGTTGTACGCGTCCGAGCCCGTCCAGTTCAACTCGGCTGCACCATCGTGTGATTGCCTCGCGCACGTGTACGGCAACGCAGCCGATCATCCAGACCGGGTGCGCCGCTATCCGTCGGACACTATGGACGCGGAGTGGGCGGCTGTCCGACCGTTGCTGCCGGTGCCGGCCTGGCTGAAGGGCAGGGGCGGGCAGCCCGAGAGCTACTGCCACCGCCAGCTGCTGGACGCGGTCCGCTACCTGGTCGCGGGCGGGATCTCGTGGCGGGCGATGCCGAGGCCGAGCAGATCAAGCAGCGCCTGGCCGTGATCTCCCTGGCCTTCAGCGGCCCCTGGCCCGCAGGTTGCCGCTCGTCGAGCACGCCCAGAATCCGCTGGTAGTCGGGCGCCAGCACCGTCACCTGCAGTCCCTCGCGCCACGGCGGCACGATCGAGCCCGGCACCGGCGCGGGCGACGACACGGTTTGCGCCTGCACCCCGGTCACGGCGGTGGTCTCGGCAGCCGAGGCTGCCAGGGCCTCGACCAGCTCCTCCCGTGCGATCACCCGCCGGTCCAGCTCGATCTCCGCGGCCTCCAACGCCCCAGCCAGCCGCGCGGCTTCCTCCCGCAGTCCTTCCACCCGCACCCGAGCCGCTGTCTCCCGCTCCTCCAGCATTCCCAGCACCGACGCCATCGTGCACCCTTCGATCACGGAGCCGACACAAGACGCCGCATGCCTCCCTGACTCCGAGCTAGACCATGCCTGACCAGCGGAAATCAAGCGATCACGTTCGGTTGAGATACGGCTTCTCAGGCGTCCAGGAACGCCCCCACATTGGGCGCCGCATACCCGACGCTGCGCCCCTCGCTGTCGAGCAGTCGACCCATCTGATTCACGGTGTGCAGGCAGGCGGCCCGGTCCACTATGGAGAGATTTCGAGAGCGCTCAGTGATCGTCGCCTCCAACTGCGGCAGATCTCCGAGGGACCGTAGCCAGACCATCAGCAGGAGGTTCCGCTCTCCCGTGAGGGCGCAGCACAGGCGTACGTCAGGGAGCGCCGTAAGCGAGCGTGCCGTGGACTCCATGTGCTGCGGTGCCACGCTCGCCCACAAGAAGGCCGAGTACGGCCAGCCCGACAGGGACTGTGCCATCTCGCAGCGCAGCCGGAGCAACCGGTGGGTCAGCAGGCGCTTGACGCGGCGGCGCGCGGTGGGCTCGCTGATCCCGGCGCGGTCGGCGAGCGCGGTGTAGGACATGCGGCCGTCCTCGTGCAGCAGCCGGAACAGTTTCCGGTCCACAGCGTCCATCCGGGCACCTCCCACCGTCGTGGACGGTGTGCCGGCCGGTTCCAATGCGTGTCGCTGTGACCGTTCGAGGCTGCGCAGACGCCATCGGCTCGGCTCGCCGTAGCCCACGGTCCGTATCTCCGCTCGGTACGCCCGGACACCGGACAGCTGCCCTACCGTGCCGCGCAGGCATGCCGACACCTCCGCGGATGTGCGCAACGTCGCCACGACCAGCAGCCCGTACAGGCCTGTGAGGTGGTGGACGTAGCGCACGTGGGGCTCGGTACTCAACGCGGTGGCAATGTGGTCCAGCCGGCCGGGAATGCAATCGATCTCGATGTACACCATGCAGAACTCGCTGTGCAGGGCCGTGCCGGCCACACAGGTGACCCACGCCAGTCCCTCCTCGGCCAGCCGCTCCCAACGGCGTGCCACAGTCACCGGGTCGAGCGCGAGCGCCCCGGCCATCTGAGCCCAGGAGGCGCGCGGGGAGAGCTGGAGCGCATGGATCAGCTCCAGGTCTTTCTCATCGACGGAATCGTGCGACATGCCTCTGCTTATCACGGTGTACGAGCTGCGTATAAGCCTCCCGTTCGCCTGTCGTGACGGAATGCTGCGTTTCGGTAGTCGTTCCACGAAGCCTGCCGATTCTGGTGGCCCGAACACTCTTGGGGCACCGAGGAGGTCCGAGATCGTGAGGATTGCGCAAGTCGATCAAGACAGTGAAGGCGGTCGACAGCAGCGTGACCGAGCTGTCCGCGAGGCGGTGCGGTCCGGTCTGATCGGCCCCGCCCATGTGGCGGCGGGATTCTTGGACGCCGACGGGATCCAGGAGTCCGTGCGCGACCTCCAACGGGCCTTTGGCGACGCACCAGTGCTGCACACGTTCGCCGCCAAGGCCGCGCCTTTGGTCCCCGTGCTGCGACTGCTCGCCCGGTCCGGCATGGGGTGCGAGGTCGCCAGCCCGGGCGAACTCGCCCAGGCCGTCGCTGCCGGCTTCCCGCCGGAACGCATCGTGCTGGACTCACCCGCGAAGACCCGTGCCGAGCTGGCCGACGCGCTCGCCTTGGGAGTGGCGGTGAACGCCGACAACTTTCCCGAGTTGGACCGCATCGGCGAACTACTCGCTGTGAGCGAGAGCACCTCGGTGCTCGGGCTGCGGATCAACCCACAGGTCGGCGCCGGAGCCATCGACGCGATGAGCACCGCCTCGCTCAGCTCGAAGTTCGGCGTGCCACTGCGAGATGCCGGAGCACGGAAGCGCATCCTCAAGGCTTTCGCCGAGCGTCCCTGGCTCACTCGGCTGCACGTGCACGTCGGTTCGCAAGGCTGCCCCCTGGAACTCATCGGCCAGGGAGTGCGCGCCGCGTACGAACTCGCCGAGGAGATCAACGCGATGGCGGGCCGGCAGCAGGTGACCAGTCTGGATATCGGCGGCGGCCTGCCGGTCAACTTTGACGACGACGAGATCCGCCCGACCTACGCAGACTACGTTCGGCAGCTGCGCACCTCCGTTCCCGAACTCCTCGGCGGGCGCTACGACCTGGTAACCGAGTTCGGTCGTTCACTGGTCGCCAAGAACGGCTTCACGGCCGCGGTCGTGGAGTACACCAAGGACACCGGCGGCCGCCGCATCGCGCTGACACACGCGGGCGCGCACATCGCCACCCGTACCGTCTTCATGCCGGAGGCGTGGCCGCTGCGGATCGCCGTGTACGACTCCGACGGCAGGCCCAAGCATGCTCCGGAGCGGGTCCAGGATGTCGCGGGCCCGTGCTGTTTCGCTGGGGACCTCGTAGCCCGCGGACGCAAGCTGCCCGAACTGGCACCTGGGGACGTCGTGGTGCTGTTGGACACCGGCGGCTACTACTTCTCCTCCCCCTGGTCGTACAACAGTCTCGCCCGACCCGCCGTACACGGCTTCACCACGCGCGAATCGGACATACGGTTCGCCGCGGTCCGCCCGGAACAGACCCTCGTCGAGATCCTGGCGGAAAGCGGCGTCGACCAGGCAGACGCACTCCTCTTCAGTGACGTGGACAGCACCCCGGCCCACGCGCGATTCGCACAGACAGAAGCCTGATCATGACACTGACCGAAGTTCCGACGACACCCGTTCGCCGTTTGCCCGCGGCCAAGGAGGCCGCACCCTACGCCGTTGCCGTAGCGGGACTGATCGCCACACTGACACTCGGTTGCGTTCCACGCGCCGACGATCCGGGACCTGCTCCCCTTCGTCATGTACGCCGTGCTCTCGCTGTGCGGCATGAACCTTCTGCCGGCCACCATGCTCTCCCTGCCAGCCGCGATCCTCCTCGTCCACCGGCCACCCATCGACATCGCCACCCTCCTCGGCACCAGCATCGGCCTCACACCTGCCGCCTGGGCGGTGACCTATCTGCGGGGATCGAAGGCCGACACCTGCGGCCCCTACCCCAACGCGAACACGATGGGCGCTCTCCGCTTTGCCCAAGGCACTGGGCTGAGGGCGCTGCTCTCGCTGGGGCTGGACGCTCCTCATTCCGGCAGCGGTCATGTACGCCCTCATCCTCGTACGGCTCACCCGACCGCCGCGCACTGCCAGGTACCCGAACCGAACTCCACTGCGAAGGAAGAAAGTTGAACCAATTCGATGTACTCGCCGTCGGCGGCACCGTCATCGACGGGACCGGCGGCCCGGTCCGACGGGCGGATGTCGGCATCCGTGGCGACCGCATCGTCTTCCTCGGACGGGCCACGACTCACGCCACCGCACGGGAGGTGCTCGACTGCACCGGCCACGTCGTCGCGCCCGGCTTCATCGACCTGCACTCGCACGCCGACTACACCGTGTGCGACGTGCCCAGCGCCGAAGCGTGCATCAGACAGGGCGTCACCACCATCGTCACGGGCAACTGCGGCGCTTCCCCCTTCCCCGTCACCTCCGAGCGGCGCCAAGCGTGGGACACCACGCTCGCACGCGGCGGCCTCAGCACCGCCGACATGCCCTGGGAGGACTTCGACGGCTTCGCACGCGCGGTGGAGAAGGCCGAACCGTGCGTCAATCTCGCAGCGCTCGTCGGGCACGCGGCCCTCCGCGTGGCCGTAGTCGGCACCGAACGGCGCCCCGCGACAGCCGACGAGACCGCCCTCATGCGCAAGCTCCTCGCCAGGGCTGCCGAACAGGGGGTGTTCGGTCTGTCCACCGGACTTATCTATGCCCCGGGGTCGTTCGCCGACACCGACGAGGTCGTGGCGCTGGCCACCGAGGCTCGGCAGGCCGGACTGCTCTACAGCACCCATGTGCGCGACGAGGGTGACCATCTCGTCGAGGCCGTGACCGAAGCTCTGGAAACCGCCCGACGCAGCGGCGTGCGCCTTCAGATCTCGCACCTCAAGGCCATGGGTCCCGCCAACCACGGCAAGGTGCACGAGGCGCTGACCCTCATCGACTCCGCTGTCGCGGAAGGAGTGGACGTGGCGTGCGATGTCTACCCCTACGCCGCCTCCTCCACCCGGCTCACCTCGCGCCTTCCCGACTGGGCGCTGGACGGCGGTCTCCACGCGCTCCTCGCCCGACTGGAGAATCCGAAGACCCGCGAGGCGATCACTTCGGAACTCCGGGCGAAGACCGGGCACACCTTCCTTCCCGAATGCACCGTCATCGCTGCGATGCCGCCGGGCCGCTACTCCTCGTGGGTGGGAAGCACGGTCCAGGACATCGCCGCCGCCACTGGCCGCGATCCGGCCGAGGCATCCCTCGACGTACTGCGCGCGCACCAGGCCCAGGTCTGGATCGTCAACCATGCAATGTCCGAGGCGGATGTGGAAACAGTGCTGCGCCACCCCGGCAGCGCAGTCGTCAGTGACGGCTCGGTCCTGGACACCGCCACCGACGGCCACCCCCACCCCCGTAACTTCGGTGCCTTCGCCCGGGTCCTGTCCCGGTACACCCGCGACGGCCAGGTCCTCACGCTCCAGGAGTCCGTCCGCAAGATGAGCGCGCTGCCCGCCGCCCGCCTCAGCCTCACCGACCGAGGAACCGTGAGCGAAGGTATGGTCGCCGACCTCGCCGTCTTCGATCCCAAGACGGTCAGCGACACCGCCACCTTTGACGCCCCGCTCTCTTATGCCGTGGGCACTCGTCACGTCCTCGTCAACGGCCGCCCCGTACTGCGTGATGGCGACTTCACGACACACCGCCCTGGCACGGTGCTCCGCAAGACGGCCGTGCGCTCCCTCTCCCATCACACAAGGAGGTCCCCGTGAGTTCCACCCTCGTCCAGTCACAGCCGACTGAGCCCCAGTCGAGAGCCTTGCACACCGCGTTCCGGGAACTTCGTGACCTTTCCGCCGCCGGCCACCATCCTCATCGTCGGCTTCGGTATCGCCGTCAGCGAGGCGAGCCGGCTGTTCCCCGCGCCGCTGTGCCGCACATACCCGACCTTCGCGCTGTCGATGACGGTGAGGGGGCGGTCCGCTCGGAGTTCCACGCCTCCGCTTCTTCCTTCGCGCCTGGTCAGGAGTCGTGATGACCCTCTCGTCCCCTGTCTCTTTGGCTTCGAATGCTCTGGCCGACACGTTCTTCGACTGGGGCGTGATCGCCGAGACGTTTCCGCGGTTGATCTCCGAGGGCCTGCTGAACACGTTGGCGATCGCCGCAGGGGCCATCGTGCTCGGTGTGGTCATCGCTCTGGCGGCCGCGATGCTGCTGCTGTCGAACCGATGGTGGGTGAGGCTGCCCGCCCGGCTCTACGTCGACGTCTTCCGCGGCCTTCCGGTGATCATCACGGTGATGCTGGTCGGTGTGGGCCTGCCCGCCGCCGGGATCCGCCCCTTCGGCACCGACCCCCTCGGCTACGCGGTCCTGGCGATCGGCATCATCTCCGGCGCGTACACCGCGGAGATCTTCCGCTCCGGCATCCAGAGCGTCGATCCCGGCCAGTTGCAGGCCGCCCGCAGCCTGGGTCTGAGCTATCTCAAGGCGATGCGCCTGGTCGTGGTGCCGCAGGGCATCCGCCGCGTGCTGCCCGCCATGACCGGCCAGTTCGTCAAGGACATCAAGGAAAGCTCGCTCGTCTACCTCCTCGGCCTAGCCGTCGGACAGCGCGAGCTCTACTTCATCGCCCAGGAGGAGGTCGCCCGTACCTACAACTCCTCACCTCTGATCGCCGCGGGCATCTGCTACCTCGCGCTGACCATCCCCATGACCTACTTCGTGAACTACCTGGACAGACGGCTGCGCGAAGGCCCCCGCCCCGACAAGACACCGGCCTCGGCCGATCCGGACCTGCCCACCACCCCGCTCCAGCCTGCCGGAGGAGAAGCCCGATGACCCCCGCCACCGCCGGTCCGAACCCAGTCGCCCCCCTGCCCGAAGCCAAGACCGAAGCCGCGCCCCGGACACCGGACGACCTCGCCGCCCTGCAGGTCAAAGGGCTCAGCAAGAGCTACGGCTCCAACACCGTGGTACGCGAGGTCACCCTCGATGTGCAGCGCGGAGAGACCCTCTGTGTGATCGGCCCGTCCGGCTCGGGCAAGTCCACCCTGCTGAAGTGCCTGAACCTGCTGGAGATCCCCGACTGTGGTGAGATCTGGCTCGGCGAGACCTGTCTGACCGCGCCGGACGCCGACGTCGACGCCGCCCGCTCCCGCGTCGGCATGGTCTTCCAGCACTTCAACCTCTTCCCGCACATGAGCGTCGAGCGCAACGTCAGCCTCGCCCTGACCTCGGTCAAGGGCATGGGCCGCGAACAGGCACGCGCCACCGCACGACGCCGCCTCGAGGAGGTCGGCCTCGCCGCCTTTGCCGAGCAGCGGCCCAGCCGGCTGTCCGGCGGGCAGCAGCAGCGCGTGGCCATCGCCCGCGCTCTGGCCATGGAGCCGGAGGTGATGCTCTTCGACGAGGCCACCTCCGCGCTCGACCCCGAACTGGTCAAGGACGTACTCGCCGTGATGCGGGATCTCGCATCGGGCGGCATGACCATGGCCGTCGTCACCCACGAAATGGGCTTCGCCCGGGAGGCCGCCGACCGCGTCGCCTTCATGTGCGACGGCCGCCTCGCCGAGATCGGCACCCCCGACCGGATCTTCGAAAGCGCCGAACACCCCCGGCTGCGCCAGTTCCTCTCCCAAATCCTCTGAACCGCCCTCCCAGCACAGAAAGTCCCAGCCATGCACATTTCCCGTAGAACACTGCTCGTCGGCGCCGTCACCACCGCACTGCTGCTCCCCCTCACCGCCTGCGGCGGCAACAGCAATGCAGCGGACTCCGGAACAGCCAAGTACAAGGACCTGGTCTACCCCGGTGTGGTCACCGCGAGCACTGTGTCCGAGCAGCCGCCCTTCGCGGTCACCGACGAGTCGGGCAAGCCCAGCGGATTCGCTATCGATCTGATGAACGAGGCAGCCAAGCGCCTCGGCGTGAAGGTCCAGTACAAGGCCACGAGCCTGCAGGGCGCGCTCACCGGCCTGACCGCCAACCAGTACGACATCGGGGTCGGCGGGTTCATCGCCGCCCCCGAGCGCAGGAAGCAGGTCGACTTCACCACCCCGTACTACTGGGGCTTCACCAAAATCCTGACCCGGAAGGGCGACAAGCAGACCAAGCTGTCGGACTTCGACGGCAAGCGGGTCGGGGTCGTCAGCGGCTCAGTGCAGGAGGACTATATGGACAAGCGCATGCCGGACGTGCGTAAGGTGAAGTTCGAGGACCACACAGCGCTCGTCACCCAGCTGCTCTCCAAAAGCATCGACGCTGCCATTCTCGGTGGTGGCGTCGCGGACACATACGCCGCGAAGTCGCCGGTACGCATCGCCGTCACACGGGAAGCCCCCCAGGGCACCGCCTTCCCCATGCGCAAGGACGGTGACCCGAAGCTGCTCAAGGACATCGACACCCAGATCAACGCGATGATCGACGACGGAACCTACATCAAGCTCTACAAGAAGTACTTCCAGGACCCGGTCAGCGCCGACCTGATCAAGGAACGACCCAAGCTCGCGAAGCAGGTCGAGAACACCAGCCTGGCCCCTTCCGAGAAGTGACACGGCCGTGGGGGCGCCTCTCAGAGGCAGCGCCCCCACCGACCGATTCTCATCACTTCTGCCTGGACAACCGTTTCGGCCAGGAACTCTTCCGCCGGCCGGTAGCAGGAGCCCGGCTCAGAGGAAGTCCGCGAGGCGCCTTCAACGCGGTGACCTCCATCGGGAGCGGGGCGGTCTGAACCGCTCTTCGGCCCTGGACGCCTCGATTCGCCCATCACGCGCAAGGCCGAACAGTTCCAGTCCGTCTAAGAGGCCCTAACAAAGGCGTCGTACGTGTCTGTAGGTGATGAGGCAGGTGGCGAGGCCGAGGAAGGCTTCGTGGATGTCGTCGCGTCGTTCC
>NZ_JBIAWI010000036.1:0-47280 GCF_042895385.1 Streptomyces sp. NPDC001401 | reverse complement strand
GATCTTCCGCAGATCCCGATGCAGTCCAAACCGCATGACGTCAATCGCCAAAGCCGTCCTCACCCTGGAGCGGCAACGCTGAAGAAGCTCACTGAGCCGATGTGGAGCGTGCCGACGAACGCTGATTGGTCCTTGAGCGACCGGGAGGTGGACGGCACCTGGTTCACCGACAAGGCTGTGGTTCAGACCCTGTCCGATGGTGTGAAGGCCTACGACCGTGACACCGGAAAGCGGCTGTGGGCCACGCCGCTGCCCGGCGCGGGTAACCAGGCCTGCGTCGCCCCCTCCGTCTCCGATGGCGGGATCGGCGTCGTTGCCTATGGCGCCTCGGGTGCGGCGGGATCCCACGGCAAGTGCGATCACGTAGCGGCATACGACCTCAACTCCGGCAAGGAGTTGTGGCACCAGGGCTTCAAGGTGAAGGACGAGTTCAACTCCGGCACGAAACTGGCGGTGGCTCGCACGGGCGAGACGGTCGTGATCACCACCGACCGGGAGCAGGTGGCGCTCAAGGCGGCTGACGGCAACAAGGCCTGGGACGTGAAGAAGGTCGTCCCGAGCGCCTGCAACGCCGGCACGTACACCGGCGGCAAGAATCTGATCCGCACGACATCGTGCATCGAGGGAGACGCTTTCACCGGCAAGCCGTGGACCGAGGTATCGCTCGTTGACCCGGCCACCGGCAAGGCAGAGTGGACGAAGCGATTTGGCGAGGATGAAGCGGACGTCGCGATTTCCACTTCCCCTCTCGTCATCAGCGGAGATGCGAAGGGCGTGTTCGCACTCGATGAAAAGACCGGTGAGCGGCGTGGCAAGTTCCAGGGGATGACGGACAAGTACTACGTCCTCCCTGAGGAAGACGGTAGCCCGATGGGTCAGGTCGCAGGTGTCGGGAACATCCTTCTCATCGGGACGGCCGAGCAAGGGAGTACCAAAGGGGAATCGAAGACGCTGGTTGCCTACGACCTGGACAGTGGAAAAGAACTGTGGAAGGCACCGGCTTCCAACACAATTGAGTACGTTCCGCTAGGGGACACAGGTAGCAAGCGTCTGTTGGCGTACGTCACCGACGGCGCGAATACCCCGAAACTGGTGGAGTTCAACCCCAAGAACGGCGCGATGACGACAGTCGTCGAGTATCCCGAAGAGGTCCACACGCACATGGGCGGCAGCGAGAGGCCGTTCTGGCACAACGGCGTGCTCTACGTCAGCTCAGTTGGCGGCAGCGTGCAAGGCGATTCCTACGCCCTTGTGGCATTGCCCACGACCGCTTCTTAGGCACCGGCTCGGCGGCGGAGCAGACCGCGATTCGTCTGCCTCGCCGTCGCGCACCGTCGCGATCCGGGCGGTAAACAGCGGCATTCCGATCGTCTCGGCGTCGATCAGCGCGCCCCACCGTCGGCCGGACCAAGAACACTCGGCTTGTCCCTGTGAGGAAACCATCGGCTACTCTGATCGCCTCGAACTCATGAGTGAGCAGGAGCAACGGGGGTTGTCTTATGTCCACTTGCGTGGACCTTCCATGCCCTGAAGGGCAGTTGAGCAGGTCAGGCAGGGGCCGACATGGCGTCTGACTTCTCCCGACTGATGAACCAGGACTTCTCCGACCTGGAAGCGGCGGCCAAGACCTGGCGTGACCTGTCGACGACCATGGACTCTCTTACCGACCGCCATCGTCGGCAGGTCACCGGGCCACTGCACGCCTCCTGGAAGGGCGACGACGCCGACGCGGCCCTCTTCTATCTGGAGGACGTCGAGTCGCGGATCGGTGTGGTCGAGACGGAGGCGATGGCCGTCGCCGGGGTCCTGGACACCACGAAGTTCTGGATGGAGCAGGCCCAGACCGACTTGCGCAACGCGGTGCGGCGGGCGGAAGAGGACCACTTCGAGGTCGACGGCGACGGCTGGGTCAGCGACCCGACGACCGCCGGGCTGCCCCACCAGGACCCCGACGCACAGCAGATCATCGCCGATCGCAGCGGCCTGCTCGGCGAGCACCGTGCAGCCATCGACACGGCTCTGGCCGACGCGCAGAAGGCCAGTAACAATGGCGCGAAGGCCCTCGCCGGGCTGAACGGCGACATCCTCACGGACCCGTTCAACGACGACGCGGCAGCGGAGTCCGGGCAGGACGTAAGGAATGCGATGAAGGCGATCGGGGTCCGATCTCCGCAGATTCCCGAGAACGACCCGAAAGCCGCCGCCGAGTGGTGGAAGGCACTCAGCCCCGAGGAGCGTCAGACCTACACCACGCTCTACCCGAAGGAGATCGGCGCGACCGACGGCCTGCCGACGGACGTGCGGGACGACGCCAATCGCACGGCCCTCGCCCAGGAGCTCAATATGGCCGAGGCGGGCAACTACGCCGAAGGGTTCCCGGGTGACAGCGTGGAAACCGTCAACAGGCGCCTGAACAACATGCTGGTGCTCAATGAGCGGCTCGACGCCGCAGATGGCGCCCCCAAGGGCAAGGAGCTGTACCTGCTTGGCTACAACTCCAAGGACGACGGGCAGGCCATCATCGCCATGGGCAACCCGGACACCGCCGCGCATACCGGCATCCTGGTGCCGGGCACCAACACCAACATGGACGCCGTACCCGGTCAGCTCGACCGCATCGACCGGTTGCAGTCGGCGGCGGAGAGCCGGTCCCACGGCGAGAGCGTCGCGATGATCACCTGGCTCGGTTATGACGCCCCCGAGGCGTCCATGACCGACTTCAACAGCGTCGGCGGAACCGGGCGGGCCGAGGACGCCGCTCCGGACCTGCGGCAGTTTGTGGCGGGCACACACGCCTCGCACGACGCGTCGCCGAGTCACACCACCGTCATCGGGCACAGTTATGGCTCCACGGTCGTCGGCGCCGCCGCTTCCGGGGGCTCCGGTCTGGGCGCGGACGACGTCGTGGCGGTCGGCAGCCCGGGGATGACGGTGAGCGAGGCGCAGTATCTACAGGTGGACCCCGATCACGTGTGGATCGGCAAGGCCGCGGACGACGACATCGCCAACAACACGGCCGGCTACACCCTCGGCAGCGACCCGTCGGGCGCGGACTTCGGCGGTCACAATTTCACGGTCGACACCCACGGCCACAGCGGTTACTGGGACAGAGGCCCGAATGGACCCAGCGAATCCCTCGACAACCAAGGAGCGATCATTGCGGGCAGGAAGCCCACGGAGGACCCGAAGGGCAGTGACCTGCCGCCGTACGGCCCAGTCGTCCCCGGTCTGTAACCCCCTTCTCCGCACGGTCCTAGCTGTCTGTGCGGCTCTGCTCTTGACTGGAGGCTGTGTGTCTCAGAGTGATGACTCGAAGAACGCCCCGCTGCCGCGCATGGAAAAGGACGCCGCGCTGAAGTGGGCCAAGGACTACACCGCGTACATGGCCCGGATCGCCGCTGTCGAGCTCACCCCCTCAACAGCCAAGGCGCACTTCGAGGCCTGCATCGGGGCGAACGACGAGGTGGCCGAGGACGGCCGGTACAGCCTCTTCTACTACGTCAACTCGCCGGCGCCCGTCACGGAACACACACGCGTCGTGCGGACGCTTCGCCGGGAGCTCTCCCAGGAGGGGTACGAGGTCACGGGATACCGAGAGTTCAAGGACGCCTACGAATCAGCGGTGTTCAGGGCCAACAACAAGGAGAACTCCTATCGGGTGACGGCCGAGACCGTCGGCTCCGGCAAGACGAAGCCGCAAGCGCTCTCCTTCTCCGTGCGCACGCCATGCATGCTCCCGCCCGGTGCCAAGCAGCAGCAGTTCTGAAGCAGGTCGACGCTGATGAAATCAGGGGCTCGTGGCACAACGGCAGCCAGCCACGCGGCGATCGCCGTTTCCGCCGTCCTGCTTCTGGCTGGTGGTTGCTCCTCCCAGGACGACCCGAACACCCCGCTGCCCAGGATGGCCAAGGACGATGCGTTGAAGTGGGCCAAGGACTCCACCGCCCACATGGCCGAGCTCACGGACGTCGAACTGCTCCCCGACACGGCCAAGGTGCACTTTGAAGCATGCATCGGTGAGAACGACGAGGTGGCTGAGGACGGCCGGTACAGCCTCTTCTATTACGTCTATTCGCCTGCCCCCGCCACGGATCACACCCGCATAGTGCGCAAGCTCCGCAGCGAACTCCCCAAGCAGGGCTACGAGGTGACCTCGTACCGGGAGTTCAAGAGTGCCTACGCGTCCGCGGTGCTCCGGGCTCGCAACAAGAAGAACGGCTACAGCGTGGAGGCGGAGACGGTCGGTTCCGGTAAGACGAAGCCTCAGCGTTTCTCCTTCGCCGTACGTACCCCCTGCATGCTCCCGCCCGGCGCCAAGCAGCAGCAGTTCTGAACGCTTGAGAAGAACCGGCCTGAGAAGAACCGAGAGGAACCGGACGTGTCCCAGCGCACCGATGTCGACCCGGCAGAGCTCCGCGCCTCCGCCGGGGCGTGCGACGGCATAGCCCGAACCATGAAGGGCCCCGCCGACAAGGCGGTCAAGGAGGCCGGGGCAGCGGGCGGTTCGCTCAATGGCTGGTCGATGGGACCCGCTCTGACGGAGATCGCCACCAGCTGGAAGCCCGCGCTCGATGGTCTGCACGCTCGTATCCAGGCCGGCGGGGACAACCTCAGGTCGTCGGCGGACGGTCATGAGTGGAACGACGAGCGGGTCTCCCAGGACTTCGAGAAGACCGGCACGGACACCTCGACTCAGGCCACCCCCGGTGAGATGCCCGCGGTGCTGCGCCCCAGCGGGGGTCACCCCGTCGGGCACCCGGACTTCGACCCCGTCGGCCGGTCGCCCGACAGCGCGGCACCGGACCCGCGCACCTCGTACGGCACGAACATGCCGACGTACGACGAGACCATCAGCACCCGACCCACGCCAGGCACGAACGACTTCGGCTGAGTCGCCACTCCTGCCTGACTGCTCTGGACGCGCGCGCCGCACCCACTCGACTGAGCTTGTTCCGCTTCGTCAACGGCCACATGGACAAGGCCTCCGACTTCCGCATGCCCGACGCGTACGCCGTCCATGTGGCCGCCGACCGATAAGTGAGCGTCATGACCAGCGCCCTGCGCCGACTCTCCCTCCCCGCCCTGCTGATGACCTTGCTCGCGGGCTGCGGCAGCACCGGGCCGGACACCTACCAGCTGGGCGAGAAGCACATACAGGTGGCTGAGGGGAAGGAGTTCACGCTGTCCCTTCCGGTCGACACCGCGATGGGTGAATGGTGGTACCTGACATCGCCGCAGCCCGACCCTGACGTCGTCCGCAAGACGGACAAGCGGGAGGAGAGCGAGGCCGACGACGCCGTCGGCAGCGGGAGCGGAACGGACTCCTTCGGCTTCAAGGCCGTCGGTCCGGGCACGACGAAGATCAGCCTCATCCAGTGCCCGCCCGGTGCCTGCGCCGGCGGTGGCGATGCCGGCGGTCCCGTCACCCCGTCCCCTGTCCCGAGCGGCAGCCCCATCCTCCAAGAGAAGTACCGAGCCACCATCCACACCTTCACCGTCACCGTGAGAAAGCCATGACCTCCGCCGCGCAGGCCTCGCCCCTCGGCCGGACCGACGACGAGCTGGCGCAGTCGGACATCCCGGCGATGCTGCGTTACGGCCTCTCCTTCGCCGGCCCGCACCGCACCGCCCTCTTCGGCGACGGCGCGGTGGGCGCCGCCGTCCTGCTGGACCGGCTCGGCATCCAGCCGCGGGCGGTGGCTTTCCTCGCCAAGGTGGTACGCAGCGGAGGTGTCCGGTACGCGGCCGAGCTGCGCGAGCCGGTGCCGGGCGACGAGGCGGCGTCCATGGTGCGTGCGTGGCTGGAGTCCGCGGCCACCATCGCCGACGGGGTCGACGGCGACGAGGAGACCGCCCGCTGGCTGGAGGCCCTCGCCGAACTGCGCAGCCTCCGGCGCGTCCACGGCTCTCGGGTGGCCGGGGGGTGAGCGACGGGCCTCGGGAGGAGCATGTATGAACCATCTCGGCGACGCGCACCTGCGCACCTGGACGCTGCGATTCATGGCCCTCCTCGCATCCGACGCCCAGGATCAGCTTGCCTGGCTGGGCGAGCGTGAGTTGGGGACGGAGTCCGTCGTCGAGGAGGTGGAGCTCCTCTGCCGCATCTCCGAAGGACTGGCGGAGCGCGGAGCCTTTGAACCCGAGAATCTGCGCGCTCTTCAGGCCATCGGCCGTCGCCTCGGCGGGATCGACGCCGCTTGCCGCGCCGGCCTCTGGGGCAAGGCCCTGGCCACCGATCCGGCGTGGGACGAAGTACGTCCCCTCGCGCGCCGGTTTCTCCTCGCGACCCTGGGCGACTGGCGTCAGCCGCTGCCACGCCCGTGCACCGGCACACCGGCGATCACTGAGCACGCCCAGGCCGCCTGCGTGACTCTGACGTTCCAGCACCGCACCAAGGAAAACGAACGCTGGCAGCAGGCCGCACACCGCCTGCTAGACATCGGTGGACGCCTATCGGGGCTCACGCAGCCGTCACCGTGACGTCGTCTCCGCGAGGGGCAGCCGGATGTCCCGGGAGCGGTGATCGGCGTAGTGCGCGAGCCGATTGGGGTTGAGGTGTGAAGGCCTGGAGGGGATTCGGCTGACAAGTCCACTGATATGGGGCCTATTTGGAGTCGTTGAGCAGGCCTTTGCTTAGATGATCAAGCACGTTTGCACACGGTCAATAATCACGGGGTTTTCATGCACACGCCTGTCCTGTCCGTCCGACGCGCCGCCACCGCGCTCGTCTGCGCCGCGGCGATGGTGTCGCTCGCGGCCTGCAATAGCGGCGACACCGATGCCGTGGGGTCCGCAGGTGGCTCCACGCCGTCGAAGACCGCAGAGGCCAGTCCTGCCGCCGAGCCGAACGGCATCGAAAAGCTCTCCGCCAAGGAGATCTACGACATGGGTCACAAGGCCAACGCCGGCGCCGGATCCTTCCGGGAGCAGATGACGCGCGGGGACGCCAAGACCGATCTGCTGCTCTCCGCCACGGAATGCGTCGGCTCCGTCAAGATGTCGAAGGGTTCCTTCGAGATCATCCGCAAGGGCAACGACGTCTGGGCCAAGCCTGACTCGACGCTCGTGAAGGGGTTCAATTCCGAGCTCGGCACCAAGCTCTCTGCCAGCACGTGGCTCCATGGGACGCCGAGTCACCCGCTTATGAAGGGCTTCGCCAGCTGGTGCCACGAGGAGCAGTTCACCAAACCCGACACGCTTGACGCCGGCAACAAGGCGACCAAGGGGAAGGTCGCCACGGTGGACGGGCAGCAGGCGGTGCCGGTCGTCATGACGGCGAAGGGAGAGTCGGTCACGTGGTACGTGGCGACCACGGGCAAGCCGTACCTCTTCAAGGAGGACAGTACTCGTGACGACATGCCGGACGTGGTGTACTCCGACTTCGGCAAGCCGGTAGGCGCGCAGGCGCCCTCCGGCTCGGTCGAAGAGGCGCCGAAGGAGTAATCCCTGGTCGCGCAGTTGAAACGGCCCGACGGACAATTGCTCGTCGGGCCGAAACGCTGCGACCTGATGAGTCACGGCTTCGCCGTACGGAGCGACGCACTCCCGACTTTGCCCACCGGCCGATGAGTTGCTTGATGTCGTCGATGTAGGTGCGGTCACGCTCCAGCCGCCGCTCTTTCGAATTCGAAGCCGTTCTGCACGCCGCAGTTGATCTCTGTGGCAGCCCAACGTCCGTGTCCAGCAAGCTTCCTGCGAGGATGGTTGTCATGGCTTCGATCAACGATACGGATGTGCGTGGGGGCCGCGATGAGTGATCCAGTAGACCCGAGGCTGTCCTATTCCATAACCTCCGGTGCGTCGCCGACGCCGTCACCCTCACCCGGACCGACACCCGACCCGGATCCAGCGCCCGCCGCGCCGAGCCCGGCGCCTTCCGGCCCTGAGCCGACGCCTTCGCCCACGGGACCGAATCTGCCGCCTCCGTGGGGATCGGATCCCGATGTCGGGGTGACCTCGTCGTTCTTGCGAGACTGCGCGGACGCGTGTGACGAGGCTTCTCTGACGGTTTGGAAGACGTTGGGTGAGGCGAAGGACGCTGCGGAGGATCTGGCGAGGTCGGCGCCCGGTTGGGGGTTCGTGCAGAGCATCGACGACATGCACGAGCGCTGGGAGCGCCTGAACCAGGTGATGCGCGACCGGCTGAATCGCGCTTCCGACAACTTCCGCAGCAGCGCGGACGCCTACGACGGCAACGAGACCCGTATGGCGCACGACTTCTCCGGCATCTACCGCTGAAAGGCAGGGCAGTGGTCACCTTCTCGCAACTCCTGGAGTTGGACGTCGCCGGCCTGGAGAGGTTCGCCGACCGGTGGAACGACGTCATCCACCGAAAGGTCAGGCAGGCCCGTGAGGGGTTCCACGACGATGTTGTGCGCAAGTTGCACAGGGACCATTGGAGGGGCGAGGGCGGAGAGGCGGCTCAGAAGTACTGCGACCGCATACAGGTCGGCTTCGACGCGCTCGACGCAGAGGTCAAGTCCCTGAGCAGGTTTCTGGACGAGGAGGCCGACGGAGCACGCGGAACCGGAGGCACCGACGGCTTGGAAGGCTGGCAGCGGGTCGCGCGCGAACTCGACCGCAGTGCGCACGATGCGGGGATGAAGATAGCCGATGACGGCGTTGTCGAATGGTCCATCCTGATCGACCGCGACGACCCGAACGGCGACGCAAAGTATCAGGAGAAGAAGCAGGCTGCTGACCTCATCCAGCTCCGGGCTCAAGAGGTTCTGAGTGAGGTGAACAAGATTGATGAATGGCTCACGGCAAGCCTCAAGGTGATCTTCGGCACTCCGCACAATTTCGAAACAGAAGACCGCCGGTACAACGTTTTCGAGCCCACCGTCAAAGATCGGATGGTGCGCAACCAGCTCAACAACGTCGGCGCAGCGGCGGCCGCTCGTGGCTGGGCCAATGCTGCCGGCCTGGTCAAGCACTATCTTGACGGCTCAGGCAAGACCGTCGAGGTGGAGCCGCAGCAGATGATGCGGGATATTCCGCAGTTCCAGCGGGACGTGGACAAGACGGTGGAGCAGGATGTGCGGAGGCGCCCCGACGGCCCGTTCACCACCGAGTGGGGGTCGACCGCTCCGAACACCGCGGACGGCGATTCGAGCATGGATTGGTACTACGCCCTGAACCATTTCCAGTACCGCCTCGTCGGAGAGAAGCACGGCGACGAGATCACGTACCAAGTGGAAGTGAAGAAGCGCTACGACTGGGGAGTGCCCAGTGAACACCGGCGCACCCAGGAGAAGTTCGGTGGTCCTTTCAAGATGGAACTCGAGCAGGCCGATCTCGCGCACCTCAACTCTGTTGGGCTTGCACGTGACTTCGACGTCGTGGGCACCTCCGACACGATCAGGACTTCGGCTTGAGTCCCCGGTACGTCGGTCAGCACACCGGACGTGAACCTAAGGCAGGCGCGTCGGACGGAACGGGGTCGGAGACGGGTCGCATACGCCGTCATCGCTCTTGGCTGCGGCTTCCCTCGGGGAAGAAAGCGGTGCTGTGGCTGCTGATGTCGGCCTGCGTCGCCTTTGTGCTCTACGCGGCCTGGGGGCTCGTCCAATCCATCGACGATCTCGACAAGCCACCGGACGGCGACTGGTTGTGCTCAGGGCACTCGATGACGTGCGAGCCCTGAGCATTCAGGCGGGCGTTGCAAGCAGATGAGACCGCAGACCAGGGAGACGAGGCGTGTCCCTCCCCTCATAGCGTGAGGATCGGCCCCCCGACGCAACTGGGTTCAGGGCCCGCAGGTCCCGGACTCAGCGGCGCACTGCCAGCCGGAGAAGCCGTCCTCGGGGTGGTCGACGGCATGGTCGAACTGGATGAACCCGTATACCACGATGATCGTGAACACGGTGGCAGCCACCGCCGCCAGCCACAGTGCGACCCGCAGCAGGACCTGCGGCACCGTTTGGCGGCGGCCAGGCTCCCGGTCCCGGGGTGGACGAGGCCCGGTGTTGCGCGGGGTGTGGCGGCCGGTCGTCATGCGCGGGACGTTATCTCGTCGCAGGTCCCGACGACGTCGAAGTCCCTGCCCACATTGGCGCGGTGCTCGCTGGGGGCGCCCCGGCCGTAGCGCTTCTGGGGTCGATGCGAACGGGACCCTGTTCCTCCGTCAGGACAGCACCCGGATCATCGACATCTGGGCCACGGCACGGGGCGAAGGCACCGACACCAAGAAGGTCAACGCCCTGCAGCGCAAGACTGCGAACGACGCCGACTCCAGCTCCGTGGAGGCCGGGAAAGCCCTGCGGTCCACCAGACACCTCACGGAGTGCGGTTAGGCGGGTCGGTGACGGCCCGGCACCTCTCGTCCTCCCACAGACGACCGGCGCCGGGCCCTCCCTCACGTGAAGAACACCACCAGCAGGCTGACCACGAGGCCGAGCACGCCCACTGCGACCGTCACCAAGGAAGTGCGGAACAGGCCCTGGCTCTCCGACTGTCCGTACGGGAAGCCGGTGACGGCGGCGAAGACGCCGATGGCCAGGGCGATCAGGGCGCCGAACCACCATGCGCAGCCGACGGCGATGGCGTGCACCCAGCCGTGGTCCTGCATGTAGGAGATGTCGCTGGTCTTGCGGGCCTCGATGACGTGGCCGCGCTGGTACAGGGCATCGCTGCGGAGCTCGGCGTTGAGGTCCTTGACCTTGCCGTCGTCGGAGGTGAAGGTGCCGTAGCACCACCTGGTCTTCGTCTTCTTCCGCGAACTCGAACTGCTCGACGAGCTGCGGTACTTGTAGTCGACCGTGCAGGTCTCGACCGTGAGCTTGCCCGGCGTGGACGTCGCGTAGCGGACGGGGCCGAGGTAGGCGCCCAGGCCCAGGAGAACGACGCTCACGAGGATCAGGCCGGCGCCGATGAGGCGGCCGAGGTTCGTTCGGTCGCCCTGGGCGGCGGCGTTGGGCGTGGCGTTCCCGTGTACTTGGGTCATTATTGAGGGTTCCTCAGAACTCGGAAGCCGGAAATCAGACGAGGGATTCGGCTGAGGGATACAGCTGAGGGATACGGCGTCACACGACGAGTGCGCAGACGAGTGCTGCCAGGGCGCCGATGACGAACAGGCCGCCCAGCGCGGGACCCATCACCTTCTGGGCCGGCAGTCGCTGCCAGGAGGCCGCGAGGCCCGGGCCGTTTCGGGTGCCGAAGCCCGTCAGGAGGCAGAAGATGCCGAATGTCAGCAAGGAGAGGCAGAACGCGAGGATCGCGATGTCCTTTCCGGGGGCCCGGTCCTCCGGAAGTTCAAAGGTGTCGTTCGCCTGCACGACTCCGATTTTCGCCCCGTTTTCCAGACGCGAGGAAGTTTCCACCGTCACGTCTTTGTACGTGGCTCCGCCGCTCTGTGCCGTCCAGGTCCCCGTGCAGCTGAACTTGAGTTCGGTTGTTCGCCTGCGTGTGCCGTAGTGAGACTTCGTGTGCGCTTCGCATGAAGAAACGGTGAGGGTTCCGTCCGTGCCCTCGCCGGCGAGTTCGCTGCGGAGCTCCGGAACGGTCACCGCGGCGACGACGGCGGCCAGAAGGATCAGCCCCAGGCCGAGCAGCCTTCCCACCCACAGGGTCGCTGTGCCGCCGTAACTCGGCCGTGTCGTAACCACTGTTGACGTCCCCCTGGGAAACTTGACGATCTCTTGACTGTCGGGCTGGCGAGCCGTGCGCGAGGAGTCTAAGGTATCGGCCTGTCGTCCAATATGAACTGCAGCAAACGGAGTCCGGGGGAGCAGTGGAGTTCGGGACCTTTGACGTCGAAACGTCGGTACTGAAGAAACAGGGACAGAACTTCGCCGAGCTCGGGGGTGATTTCTCGAAAGCCTCCAAGAAGCTTCAGGATGATCTCGACGGGCTGGGTGAGCCGTGGGCGGACGCGGACTTCGGGGAGATCTTCGGGCAGGTCTACACGCCAATTCGTGACGGAATCTTCACGTCGATGGACAGCCTTGCGGAACGGCTTTCACGGATCGGTCACAACCTCGAGGACATGGCCCGCAATTACGACGACTCGGATATGTCGAACAGCGGTCAGCTGAACGGGATCATCAGCGAAGTCGGCAAACTCTAAGAAGTCCGGAAGAACTCCACAAGAACTCCAAGCACATAACGGGGCTATTGGCATGGCGCTTACACTGCCCGACGAACTCGTCTGGGTGCTCGACCTCCTCGGCTACTCCTGGCCCGAGGCCGACGAAGACGCACTGCACCAGGTCGCCGAGGCCTGGCGGAGTTTCGGCAAGGATCTCGAGAAGATCCAGACGGAGGGCGAAGGCTTCGCGCGCAGCGTCGTTGCGAGCAACGCCGGTACGGCCGTCGACATGTTCACCAAGGAGTGGGGCGCCTATACGGGCGCGAACGGCCAGGACAGCTACATCCCGGACGCGAAGACCGCGTGCGAAGTGATCGCCTTCGCCTTCGACGCGGCGGCGATCGCGGTCCTGACGGCGAAGTTGTCCGTGATCGCCCAACTCATCGCCCTGGCCGTGGAGATCATCGCGGCGCAGGCGTCGGCACCCTTCACCTTCGGGCTCTCCGAGGTCGGTGCGCTCGGCGCGACGCAGGCCACCCGGGTCATCGTCCGCGAGCTGCTGAACAAGCTCAAGCAGGAGGTCATGCAGGCGATCACCAAGGCCATGGAGCACGCCACCATGGACGCCCTGAAGAAGATCGCCAAGGAGCAGCTCGAGAAGATCACCAAGGAGAAGGTCAAGCAGTTCGCCAAGGACAAGATCAAGGACGAGGCCAAGAAGTTCGTCCAGGAGAAGGTGGTCGACGCCGCCAAGGAGAAGGCCAAGGACGCCGCCATCGGCATGGCGCAGAACGTCGCCCAGCAGAGCATCGAGGCGCACTTCGACGAGCGGTCCGGCATCGACCTCGGCGAGACGGCGGGCGTCGCCAAGGACGCGGCCGGCGAGTACGTGGACGGCCTCAAGAACGAGGTCAAGGGCGGTGAGGGCTCGACTCTCGCCGGCTATACCGACGTGCAGGGGCACGTGGACGGTGCCGTCGACGCCGCGACGGAGAAGGTCACCGGGGCGGTCGGAGACCGCGTACAGCACGGTGTCGACGCGCTGTCCGGGCACAGTGGGCAGGGCGGGGAGTCGTCCGACGGGGCGGCCGAGTCCAATTCCTCCGCCTCCAACTCCTCCGCCTCGGACTCCGGCTCCTCGAGCGGCACCACCACGCAGGCGTCCCACTCCAACAGGCCGGCAGCCGCCGCCTCCGCCTCGCGCTCCGGTTCCTCGCGCAGCGGCGGGAACGCGCAGGACTGGGCACGTAACGAGTTCGGGTAACCCCAGCCCCCCCCGCCGCTTTCGCCGCCCCACCCCCAACACGCCGTAACAGGAAGGACGTACGCACCCATGACCGCGGACCGGGAGATCCAGGACGAGGAACTCATGGGGATCGCCCAGGACCCCGAACAGGCCCTACGACTGCACCGCTCCCTGCGCACCATCGCCGGCGCGACCTCGCTCGACCCGGCCCTGCGTGACATGGCGCGTTCGGTGCTGAGCGGGGACGTCGACGTCAAGGACGCCTTCCAGGACCCGCGTTACACCGAGGCCGTCTACCAGCGGCTCCACGAGATGCGGCGGGCGGCCGACGACCAGACGTACGCGGAACGCCAGCAGTCCAAGGGTCAGTTCGCGGACTGGGACGCGCGGCAGCAGGCCGACCTGGACCGCGAGCGGGCGGAGCGGGACGCGCCGGTGCACGGCTCCGGCGGGGGCGTCGGGCGGACGGGTCGGCGCTGAGGGATGTCCGCGAGGTTACGACCCACGGGCACGGGGTCTTTCCTGCGTTCGGCGACCGTACTCCTCCTGATCGGCGTCCTGTTCGGGGTGGCACCCGCGGGAGCCGAGGCGGCACCGGGGCGTGACTCCGTGTCGTACGTTGCCCTGTCGTCGAAGGGGCGCGGTGGCAGCAGCGGTGGTGGCTTCAGCAAGAGCCGCGGCTACCAGAAGTCGAGCGGCGGCGGCTCCTCTTACCGCCACTACCCCGGGAGCTCGTACTCGGGAAAGGGGAAGATGCCCCTGTGGCAGGCGTTCCTCGTCCTCTTCCTCTGGGGCGGCCTCATGGTCTGGGGCATCGTGAAGCTGGTGCGCAAGTTCCGGAAGTCCGTCAACGCCTGACGGTCATTTCATGCACCGGTGTCAGCCCCGAGCAGTCCTGCCCGCCGGAGGGATCCGGCTCGTACACCCAGTAGAGGGCCGCGAGTTGCACCAGCAGCAGTACGGGAATGAGGCAGGCGGCCACCATGGCCGTACGCCCCTGCCACACCGCTCCCAGCCGCTGCCCCCGCCGGTGCGCCCCGCGACGGAGGGCCGGCAGGAGCAGCGAAGCCGCCAGCGCGCAGGCAGGCGCCGCCCAGGCGGTGACGTACGTCCGTGTGGACGGCCCCAGGTACCGGCAGTGCTGGAAGGTGTCGCCGTCGAAGGAGATGCGGGCCACCAGCAGCCCTGCCGAGGCGACGACCAGGGCCGGCACCAGTAGGGACCAGTGGCGCCAGGCGGGGGCCGTGGTGCGGGGTGCGTCCGGCACTGCGGATGTGAGGCGGGACTTCAGCGCGACGCTCCGCCCGTCCGCTCCCGGTGCCCCTTGCGATCCGGTACGCCCATGTAGCCGGCCTCGCGCTCGGTCTCACCGAGCCACAGCTGCGGGACCTGCTGCTGGATGGCGGTGACCAGGGCAGCCTGCGAACTTGCGGGGACGGGGAGGCGATAGCGCAGGCGCGGGAGGGTGGGGTGGAGTGGCTCCTCGTCGCGGACCAGGGGCCACAGGACGGGGTCGTCGCGGTCGACGGGGACGTTGGGGCACAGCTCGACGGAGTACACCTTCACCCCGCCCCTGCCCATCTTGCTCCAGTGCAGCCCGACTCCGGCGAGGCTCTGCCAGGGGATGACGTTCTGCGCCCTGCCGTTGCTCACCCACAGCCCCAGGTGGTCGACGCTCACGCTGGAGTGCGGGGCCGACCAGGTGGTGATCAGGCTGGTGACGCCGATGAAGCCCATGAACAGCCCGAGAGCGATTCCCCCGATTCCCTTGGGGTTCGGCTCGCCGCCCTCGAGCCCGGCGGTGATCACTATGCCGCCGAACAGGACCAGGGCACTGATCGCCGTGAGCACGATGCCGAGGGGAACCATCCGCCGCGAGGCTCGCCGGCCGGTGGGGACGACGGTGGCGGTGGGGGAGGGGGAAAGCCGGCCGGGATACGACATGGGGTGGAGTGTAGGGAACGACTTCGCACCCCCAGCAGGTCGGGTGCTGATCGCTGGGGGCTCCGCCGCCATGTCAGCAACACCTGTTGGTGACGCGGCGAGTTGCCGACCGGGACCGGGCCAGGGGCGGCGGACCCGGACCGGCACCTGGCGACGAGTCAGACCTGACGGCGATTCTTGCCGATGAGGTAGGCGATGCCCCACGCGGCGGCCGCGGCGACCACGAGGCCGAGGAGGTTGAGCCAGTCGACTCCGCCGTGGGAATCGTTGTGCCACCAGGCCTTGGCCGGGAAGAAGGGCTCTCCCTCCAGCAGGGTCTTCAGGGCCATGAACGACTGTTCCTTGACGATGATGACCGGGAGGGCGTTGGCGTAGCCGAAGAAGGCGCCGAGCGCGGCGACGACGGCTCCACCGATCCGGCCACCGTTGCTGTCGCGACCGACCTTGCCGACCAGGGCGCCCACGACCGCTCCGTTGAGGATCGCATGGGCGAAGTAGAGGACGTTGGCAGTGGCGTACGTCTGGTCCTTGTACGTGGCCACCATGACGCCTGTGTACAGCAGTGCAATCACGAAGGAGACGAAGAAGCCGAGGAAGACCGCGCCGACCGGATTACCGGTCGCGTTCGGCCGCTGCCCGAAGGGAGGTGCCTGGAACGGCGGTGCGGGCTGCATCGGGTACGCCGGCTGCGGTCCGCCGTACATCATCGGGGGCTGGCCGGGAACGGGCGCGGGCCCGGCCTGCATCGGGGGCTGCTGAGGCGCGGACGGCCCGAAGCCCGGTGGCTGCTGCGGCGGAGGCGCAGGCTGGGCGTACGGGTTTGCGGGGTTCTGTGGTGGTTGTGGTGGCTGCGCAGGCTGCGGTGGCGGCTGGAACGGCGGCTGGCTCATGATTCCCCGTGGAGTCAATGGAGGTAACTGGCAGGAGCAGCAAATTATCAGTGAGATCAGGAGGGGCTAGTCGGAGCCGGAGCGGGCTGCGTGAAGGGTGTGGAGCCAGCTCCACACGGTGCCGCCAACGCCTCCTGCACGCCTCAGGTCGGGAAGTCGCCGACCCGACCGCGTTCCAGCAGGTACTTGGGCATGTAGCCGGACTCCACGTCGATGGGGACACCCCGGTCGTAGGCGAGGCAGGCCATGGCCAGTGGGCCGAGCGCGACAAGGCCGCTGACCTGCGCAGCCGTGGACTCCTCCGCCGTCCAGTACTCCTTGTGCCACTTCAGGGCCTTGACCAGTTCGACGTCGAAGAGCTGGCTGTCGCCTCTGACCAGGCGGTAGAACAGGTTGAGCGGGGGGTACAGGATGCGCAGCATCAGGCTGCGGTCGGCGACCTGCAGGGCCTCCGGATCCGTGCCGTTGATCGCGGCCACCAGCTTGTCGCCGACGCCAGGACCCTGTTGGCCGTACGTCTGGAGTGCGTCGACCCAGTCGTAGATGTACTCGTCGAAGACTGCCCCGGACTCTCGCAGAAGCGGGATCGGGACGTCACTCAGCTCTGTGACCAGTTGGTCTTCGCGGCAGACGAGCGCCAGGTAGAAGGCAGTGAGCCAGTTGCCCGCGTTGGCCGACGGTTGTGGGCCGGTGGAGGGGATCGTGCGCGGCTTGCCCGAGATCAAGCACTCCACGGTGGGTTCCGGTGAGGTGGCGGACCGGAACAGTGCGGACCCGATCTGCATGGCCGCGACCCAGGCTTCCCAGGTCTCGATCCGGGCAGCGCGGGGATCAAGGGCGCAATGACTCTTGGCGTTCGCGAGTGCCCTGTTCAGACCGGTGTTGAACGTGCTGGGCATGGTTTCGAGCTTCCGGACCCGCGCCTCGGTGTCATCGACGAGTGCTTGCGCGCCGAGAACACGGTCGGCAGGCACTTCGTGACGTGTCACTTGTGTGGTCATCTCCGCCTGCTCGGGTTGTCGTCGGTGTGGACGTCAGGTCCGCGCCGCCCAGGTGGTAACCGCAGGAGAGATTACGCGGCCCGCCGCGTGGTCCCCGCAGCCGCCGGGTGGATGCGGAGGGCCTTCGCTCCGCGTTCGGTGGCGACGACGAGGATGCCGTCCAGGGACAGGTCCACCGCCGTGAAGGGGACGTCCGAGAGCAGCTCTGCCACGACCTTCTGACTTGCCCGGTCCCAGACGCGCACGTAGTCGGCGCCGCGACTCAGGTCCAGCGGGGCGGCGGCCCGCTCCGCCTGGGACGGGCGCAGGACCTGCCCGGGGTCGAGGTCCGGGCCGGTCTCGCCGGAGTCGTCGGATCGTGCGAGGCGGTGGACGAGTACCGCCGCATCGGTCGCTCCTGCGGACTCCCCGAGCGGCTTCGCACCGGGCGTCCCCGCTGGTACGACGAGGACGGCCACCGGGACTGACTGCCCCTCGGCCCCGGGCAGGTTGCCGGCGGAAACCGCGCTGATGCCCGGGACGGGCAGGCTCCACAGGGTCCGCCAGGGCAGGTCGAGACCGAGCCGTCCGTGGATGGCGTCGGCGTACTCGGGCAGTCCGTCCTCGACGAAGGCCGTCTCCAGCAGGGCAGCCCGCAGCATCGCAGGCACCTGAGTGCGGGTGAGCAGGGGTGCCGTACGCAGGTACGTTCGGGCCGGTGCACCCAGTTCCTCGGCCGGCACCGCCTCGACGGCGGCCCGCAGCGGCACCGGATCGGAGTGGACGAACAGCCCGGGGTCCGTGAGGAGTTGGGGCAGCAGGCCCGCCTCCAGGGTGTGGCCCGCGATGTGGTCGCGCACGTATGGGTCGGCCTTGCTCCAGTCCTGGTCCGGCACGGCCTCGAGCAGCGCCATCGCGATCTGCGTCTGGGCGGCGCGGACGTTCGGCAGGCCGGCGCGCATCTCGTCGCCGATGGCCGGATGCAGCAACCGGAGCAGCGTACGAGTGCTGCCGTCCCCGTCCGGCCGGAGTGACTCGACGAACGGTCCGGCGAGCGCACCGCTGTCCGCGAGGGGGCCGCTCATGTCCTTGCCCGCAAGGGCGTTGACGAGCCGTATCCAGAGGGCGACGGGCAGACCGTCGCCTTCGGCGAGGGCCAGGGGTGCCAGCAGCTGACGCAGGGTCTGCGGGTCCGCTCCGAGGCGGCCGGCGTGCAGGTCGAGTGCCTGGCCGACTGACGAGGGCAGGAGGGATTCGTCGTACGGGGCGACAGAGCCCGGACTCGTCAGGAGGCTCTGGACGGCGAGCTGCACGGTGAGGGGGCTGGTTCCGGCTCGGCGTCCGATCGTCTCGGCCAGGGTCCGCCTCGTCGCAGCATCCGAGGCGAAGGGTGGCTCCGGGGCCCCGGACTCCGGTCTGAGCAGTGCGTACGCCTGCAGCACCAGGCCGCGCGGGTCGGCCCACTGCGGGTCGTCCAGATCGATGATCTGCACCGTGCCGGGCGGGAGTTCACCGGAGAGTTCGGTGGTGAACTCGCGTGGTACGTCCGCGAGCAGCCGGACGTTCGGGGTGGCGGCGAGCGGCCCCAGCACCTCCCGTGCGACTCGTGCCGGCTCGCCCGTCGTACGCACCGGACCCGCCCGGTCGACGTCGGGCACGACGACGGTCTCGGTCCGGCCGAGGGCGCCCAGCGCGGCGTACACCTCTTCGAGGCGGTCGGCCTTGAGGCCGTAGTGGTCCGCGATGAGCCACCCGAGCTGCGTCGCGGTCAGCCCCGCCGCGCTCGGCACCGCCGGGGCGGGGAGCTCGGGCGGTACGGTCGACGGGTCGAGGTCCGCCAGGGGCAGCCGCCCGCGGAACTCCGGGTCGCACAGCATCAGGAAGCCGGTCAGCAGATGCGAACGCCCGCTGCCCGGGCTGCCGGTGAGGACGATCACCCGGGGTGCACCCGGCCGGCCCGTCCGCCAGGCGGCGAGCGCGCGCAGCACTGCGGTGCGGCCGCCCAGGTAGGGATGGGGGGCGTAGCCGGTGGTCGGGGCGGTCATCGGTGTGGGTCCTCGCGGGTGCCGGAGTGGTGGACGAAGGCTAGGAGTTGCGGCCGAGGTTCTGCCGGTACAGCGCGATCGCCTGCTCGGTCGGGAAGTTGGGGACGGTCGCGGTCTCGCCGGTCTCCTTCGACACCACGATCTTGGCTCCGCCGGGCGGGGCAGGCTGGGGCCGGCCGGCCGCGTCGGTGGTGGGCGGGAAGACCGCGTACACGAGGTAGCCGATGTCGAACTCGTGGACCTGGAGTTCGGCGGGGGTGCCGTCGGGGAGCCTGGGCTGCGCGTAGCGGGCGCGGACGATGTCGAGGGCCTGGTCCGGGGTGGTGGGCGGAGCGTCGGGAGCCATGGGTGACCTGTTCATTGATCGGGAGGTGGCCGGCTGGTGCGTCGATCGGGTCGACTAGGTGGGGAATTCGCCGTACCAGCCGCCGTCGAGGAGGTACTTGGGCAGGTACTCGGATTCGACTTCGACGGTGAAGCCCGAGTCCTGGGCCAGGCAGGCGACGGCCAGGGGTCCCAAGGCGAGGAGTCCGTCGGAATCGCGCGCCCTTTCCTCGTCGCGAGTCCAGTAGTCCTTGTGCCATTCGACGGCTTTGGCCAGCTCGGTGTTGAACCTGTCCTGGTCACCGCGCACCAGCTGGGTGAGGAGGTTCATGGGCGGATACATGAGGTTCAGTACGGCGCTTCGCGAGGCGGGCCGGAGGACCTCGGGGGCGGTGCCGTCGACGGCTTCGACCAGCTTGTCGCCGAGGCTGGGCTGCTTGAGCCAGTACGCCTGCAGTGCTTCGACCCAGGGGTAGATGTACTCGTCGAAGTCCGCGCCGGATGCGCGCAGCAGGGAGACGGGGACCTGGCAGAGGTCGTTCGTGCGCTGCCGCTCGCGGCATACGCAGGCCAGCCAGAATGCCGTGAGCCAGTTGCCGGCGTGGGCCCAGGGCCCGGTCCCGGAACGGAAGACGTGTTTCTTGTGGCCGACCTGGCACTCGACCGTCGGCGTGGTCGCGCGGGCCGAGGCGAAGAGGGCTGAGCCCACCTGCATGGCGGTGACACAGGCTTCCCACGTTTCGAGTCTGTCGGCCGTGGGATCCCCGGAGCAGCGCCGGTTGAGGACGGTCGTCGCAGAGCGCAGGGCCGTGGTGAACCACTCGGGGCTCTCCGCGAGGTCCTCGAGTTCTTCCTCCAGTCCTGTCGACAGTTCTTCCAGCACCTGAGGCAGAGCGCCGGTGGGAAAATCATGACGCGGAATCTTGGTCATTTCCGTCCTTCTTGGGAGGCCTGATGTCGTATTCCTTCATCAGGTATCCCTCGTGTGTCTTCTTGGCCTCGTCGGAGTTCCCCTTCACCAGCATGTACCTCACACGTCCCTGCTTGAGGGCCGTGCGGAGGTTGCGTGCCAGATCCAGTTCGTCCTGGGCCGCCTTGCGTTTGGCCTCGGCCTTCACCGGATCGGGCTCGGCGGCTGCCTGGTCCAGCCCGCGCAGGCCTCGCATGCGCATCTCGTGCAGGATCGTCTTGAAATACTCGCGAGTACCCTGCGAGACCTGCGGCACGGCCGGGTTCGCCGAGTCGCTGCCCTCCGGTGCCCCCTGACTGTCGTCGGCGTCTGCGTCCTGCCCACCATGCCCTTCTTCTCCCGGCTCGGGACGGTCCGGGTCGTCCGCTCCCGGCGGCAGTCCCTGACGCTCACCCTCGCCCGCTTCGAGAGAACCCTTGCACTCCACGACCACGTAGTCGTAATCGGTGGCGTTCGGCGGCGCGGTGTACACCTGGTCGAAGCGGTTGTTGCCCTCGGCCCGGTCGTCGACACGGACGGCACCTGGGAACTCGTTCGGTACCGCGTGGAACTCGGCGACCTCGTCTCCGTACCGCTCGCTCTCCTTGCCCCTCGCGGCATGCAGCGGCCTGTGCACATTGTCGGCCTCTTCGAAGGCCTTTCTGTTTTCGGGAGTGTCGTTCGCCTCAAGGGCCTTCTTGGCCGCCTCCCTCGCCGCGTGCGGCCCGCGGTCCGCCGCGATGGCGTCTGCCCTGGATGCGGCACGGTCATCGAGCTTTCCGAGTGTTTCGTCGGAGGGGCTTCCCTCGGTCCGCTCGACCGGCTTCACGTTCGGGTTGACGTAGTCGGGAGGCGAAGAGGGCAGCACGTTGCTCGCTGCCATCCATGGCCTCTGCGGGTCCCCGGTGGCCCGCAGAATGGGCAGTTGGCGACCCATGTATGTGTCGTTGCGTGACCACCGGTGACCGTCGGTCGGCCGGTAGTACTTCTCGAAGAACTTGGGGTCGGTGTTGGCGAGGTGGACCATGTGGTCCACCCACTCCTGGTCCGTCCGAGGGTTGTTGATCGGATCGCCCGCCGGTTCCGCCGGGCCCTCGGGGTGGTGCTGTGCCTCCGGCTTCGAGGTCTGCGCGGGGTGCTCGGGGGCGATCTCCCCGTACAGGGGTTTCTTGCCGGCCGTGGACTCCTGGATGTGCCGGGCCGCATCGGCGTTCCTGCCGTCCGGCGGGCTCTCGCGCGGGGGAACCGCGGAGTCCTTGGTCATGTTGCCGGGGCGGTCGCGGTGGTCGTCGGCAGGGGACTGGTCCGGGCCGTCGGGACGAGGCTGGTCCGAGCTCTCGGGCCGGTTCTCGTCCGGCGTCGCCGGACGCGGATCTTCCGCGTGATCGGGGTGTTTCTGGTCCGGCGTCGGCTCGTTGTCCGGGTGCCGTCCGTCGGACCGCTCGTCGGTCTCCGGGCTCTTCCGCTGCGGGGTGTCCCTCTGCGGGTCCGAGGTGCGCGGGTCCTGGGTGCGGGGATCGGACATACGCGGATCGGACGTACGTGGATCCTGCGCGCGGGGATCCAGGGTGCGGGGGTCGGACGTACGCGGGTCCTGGGTACGGGGATCCGGGGTGCGTGGGTCGGTGGTGCGCGGGTCCGAGGGCGTGGTGGTCTGCTGAGGTGTGTGCCGGTCCGTGGTGGGATCGTTCGGAGTGGCCGTCTCGGTCCGGTCGGGGTCGGCGGTCTTGTCCGGCGTGCCGTTGGCGGTGTCGTCGGACGTGGTGTGCGCGGGCGGCCGCTGCTCCGAAGAGGAGTCGGGCCGGGACTGTTCTTCCGTTGTCTCGGCCGGCTGCTCTGCGTCCTTGTGGGGGGTGTGGTCCTGCTCGTCGGGACGCGTCGCCTCGTCGGGGCGTGACTGCTGGTCCGACGGACTCGGTGTCTCGGTCGGGGACGGGCGGTTCTGTTCCGAGGAGGTCTCGGGCGACTGCCGGCTGTCCGGGGTGTCGTGGGAGGGCTCCTGGCCATCGCCATCGGGCGCGCCGTCCGACTCGGACGGGTTGTTGTCGGTCTCGCTCTGGGGTCGGTCGTTCTCGTTCTGGGACTCGCCGTGCGTCGGGCCCTGCGATGTGTTCTCGTCGGTCGTCGACGGCTGCCCGAGGTCTGCCTTGTTCGAGACGTCCGAGGTCACCGGACCGGCCGACTCGGGAGAGTCGGTTGCCGTGTCAGTCTCGTCGGCCTGCTTCGGAGTGTCGACCGAGACGTCGCTCTGCGAGCTCTGGCCGTTCTCCGGTTGCTCGTTGTCTGCGGCGTTGTCCGGCTGCGAGCCGTCGCTGTTCTCGTTCTGCGACTCGCCGTTCTGGCTCTCCGAACCGTTCTGGTCCTCCGAACCGTTCTGGCTCTCCGAACCGTTCTGGTCCTCCGAACCGTTCTGGCTCTCCGAACCGTTCTGGTCCTCCGAACCGTTCTGGTCCTCCGAACCGTTCTGGTCCTCCGAACCGTTCTGGCTCTCCGAGCCGTTCGCCTGCGGCTGGCTGGTGTCGATCGGGTTCCGGTCGGCGTCCAGCGGGATGTGCCAGACATGCGCCGCTTGGTCGATGTGCAGGGGCTGGCTGCTGACCTGGCCGCTCTGGGTGTCGACCCAGACGATGTTGCCGTTGTGGTTGACCACGTTGAAGGCGTGGCCGCCCCCGCCGGGCCAGTCGACCTGGACGATGGCTGCCGAGCCGGGGCCGGCCTGCTGGAGGGTGTCGGCGATGTTGTTCGCGGTGTTGGGGTCGCCGCCGGGGCCGGCGTAGGTGTGGGCGGCGCCGGTCCAGCGGATCTGGTTGTCGTTCGCGTCGTCCTCGGGCGACCAGTAGTCCGGCTTGCCGTTCGCGTCGGTGTCGAGGGTGCGCGGCGCCGAGACCTGCGGGTTGCCGTACCAGGTCTCCAGGAACGAACGGGAGCAGTCGGCGCAGTTGTTGCTGCGGCCGGGGACGTTGACGCCGCCGTCGTTCTGGAGCTGGGACCAGTTGCCTTCGAACGGGTCGGGGTGGCGCTGCGGGGTGCCGTCCTCGTTGCGCGGGACGGCGTCGTCCAGCGCCTGCTGGTCGGCGGGGTCGGGGTCGGTCAGGCCGCCCGGGTAGTGGTCCAGGTCGGAACGGATGTCCTGAAGGCTGTCCTGCTGCGGGTGTTGCTGGTGGTTCGGGTTTCCCGGTGTGGCCTGGGGCGAGCCCGGCGCCTGGGGCGAAGCAGAGCCCGTTGCGTTTGACGGCGACGCGGAGGCACCCGGGGTCCGGATGACCGTGTGGACCGGGACCGGCGTCACTTGCTGCTGGTGCTGTTGTTGCTGCGGGTTGCCGGGCGGGGTGTTCTGCGTCGGCGCGTTGGACTGCGCGGCCGGCTGCTGCGGACCGTTGGGGGTGTTGGGGGTGCTGCCCGAGGGCTCCTGGGGCGGCCTGCCGGGAGGAGTCGTGCCGGTGCTGCCGGGTGTGCCCTGCGCGGCAGGGCCGGGCTGGTTGGCGTTCGAGGAGTTGGGGGTACGGCTGCTCGACGCCGGGGGGTTCGAGCCGGTGCCGGAACCGGAGTCGCGGTTGGAACCGGATCCGGAACTCGTGCCGGTCGAGGTGGAGGGCGTCGTCGTGGGGGCGCCGGTGGACGGCGACGAGGTCCTGGGGGACGACGAAGGTGACGAGCTCGGGTTCGAGGTGCTCGTGCCCGTACTCGGGTTCTGCCCCGGGGTGTTGGTACGAGTGCCGCCGGTCGGATCGGTGGTGCCGCGGGGCGCGGTGCCGTCGCCCGGTGTCGTGTTGCGCGGAGTCGTGCCGTCGCCCGGGGTGTTGCCGCGAGGTGTGGTGCCGTCCCCCGGCCTCGTACCGGGCGTCTGGCGGGGCGTCGTACCGTCGCCGGGGTTGTTCCGGGACGTGGTGCCGTCGCCCGGCCTCGTACCGTCGCCCGGCCTCGTACCGTCGCCCGGCGTCGTACTCCCGGGCGTGCGCTGGCCCGGTATCCGCCCGTCCGCCGTGCCAGGAGTACGGCCGTCCGCGGTACCGGACGTGCGGCCGTCCCCGACACTCGCCGTACCGGACGCACGCCCGTCCCCGGCGCCCGAGACTCCGGCACTCGCCGTACCGGACGGGCGGCCGTTCCCCGCGCCCGAGAGCCCGACACCCGCCGTACCGGCCACCCGGCCGTCCGCCGAAGCCGTGGGCGTAGGTGCAGGCGTGGACGCCGGAGCGCTCCGAGGCGCCGTCGACGGTGTGGGACTCGGGGTGGATGCAGGCCCCGACCCCGTGGGCGAGGGCGTACCGGCCGAACTGCTCCTTGCCGCACCGGAGTTGGGTGCAGGGCTGCTCGGGCTCGACCCGGACGGGCCGCCGCTGCCGGACGACGACGTAGCCCCGCCCTGATGCGAACCACCCACACCGCCCCCCACAGAAGGCGCCACAGGTGACGTCGGCATGCCCGCCGACCCGCCATCCGCACGGCCGCCACCGGCACCCCCCGACGACGGATCGCTCGCCGAAGGCGTAGGAGTGGGCGCCGCGTTGGTGTGCGTGGGCGCGCTCGCGGCCAAGCTGTCGATCGACGTGCCGATCGAGCCGTGGCCGCCCGTCGACGCCGACGTACCACCGGGCGACGCGGAGGCCGACACGGCGTGCACCGACGGCGACGACAGGCCGGAGACGGAGGAGCCGCCGCCGGAGTGGGACGGGCCGGAGGTGCTCGGGCCGTCGGACGAACCCCCGGAGTCGGAGCCACCGGAGTGCGCCCCGCTGGGCGACGGGTCGTCGAAGTCGGACAGGGTCGGACCCGAGTGGGAGAGCGTCGGCCCCGCGGCCCCGGAGTGGGACCCGGCCCCCGAATCGGACCCGGACCCCGAGTCCGATCCCGAGTCGGAGCCCGGGCCGGCACCCACGTCCGGCCCGCCGATGTTGTTGCCGCCGGTGTCGGCGGAGATCCCGCCACCTATGTTCGAGCCCACATCGCTGCTCGAACGCGTCGAGGTGGAGGAGTCCGCCCCCGACGAGTCGGAGCCGTTGGAGTGCGAGCCGGAGTCGGAACCGGAACCGGAATCAGAGCCGGACGAAGACGAGTCGGAGGAGGACGAGTCGGAACCGGAAGACGAGTCCGAATCCCCGTCACCGTCGGAACTGTCGGGACCGTCGGACGAGTTGGAAGCCCCGTCCCCGTCACCGTGCCCGCCATCGCCCCCCGATGACCCATGCCCGTCGATACGGCTGTCGACCGCATGATGGGCCCGATGCCCCGCCTTCTCGCCCAGGCTGTCCCGCACGCCCTCGGCAAGAGTCTGCGGGGTCTGCTTGATGGCGTCCCAGCCGGCGTTGGCGCCCTGCTTGGCGGTCGTGGCGAGGTCGTAGCCGTCCTGGGCGCCGAAGCCGACGTTCACCGTCTGGCGGATCAGGTCGGTGATGATCGCCTCGATCATCGAGATCGCGGGTTCCTTCATCGCCTCGACGATCGCCTCGAGAAGCGCGTCCTTGAGCTCCTTGAGGAGCCGGCGCACGATCAGCCGGGCGGCCTGCGTCGCACCCAGCGCGCCGACCTCGGACAGGCCGAAGGTGAAGGGCGCGGCGGCCTGGGCGGCGGCGATCTCGATGGCCAGGGCGATGAGTTGGGCGATGACCGCCCATTTCGCGAACTCGACGAGGTAGGCGCATGCCTCCAGCACGGTCGCGATGATGTACGCGGCCTGGGCGGCGTTCTGGAGGTACCCGTCACCGCCCCCGCCGTCGAACTTGGCGTACGTCTTGGTGAACGCGTCGATCGACTCACCGGCGTTGTGGGCCACCACCTGGCGGGCGCTGGTGTTCGCCTTGGTGTGCAGCTCGGTGACGTCGTCGCCGAACTTCCGCCACAGCTTGGCGCAGTCCTTGAGCTTGTCCTCGTCTGCCGTCGGCCAGTTGTAGCCGAGCATCTCGAGAACCCATTCGAGCTCGTTCGGCAGCATCATGGACACAGCAGAAAGCACCCCCGTCAGACGACACGGCCGTACAACTCCCTCATCGGTCAAGGGAAGTCACACAGAAGTACAGCCGTTGGCAAAGCTTACGGAATCACCCGTGGGCAACTTCAGAGGATTGCTGTCACAGATCTGTTGCAGGTCCTGTGCAGATCCTGACGGTGCGACCGGCCCGACGGGATCTCAGACCTTCGTGAAGCACAGCGTGTAGTCGAGCCGATGGCTCTGGTGGACCTGGATCCCGTAGGCGTACTTCGAGTCGCAGTTCAGGTCGTCGCCGAGCAGCTTGTCGGCCGTCCTGTACTCGGCCTCGGGGGAGTTGCAGTCGACGATCGTCGGCAGCGGATCGCCCTGGGGGTCCTTGACCTTGACGCAGTCGCCGATGTTCGGGTCGTGGGTCGCGTCCTCCTTGGCCTGTGCGGACGCCGCGGCCTCCGCCTTCGCCTTCCCGCCGGTGGGGCTGGTGTTGTAGTCCCAGACGTACCAGGCCAGGGCACCGAAGACCGCGATCACGACGGCAGCCGACTTCACGACCCGCAACGGACCTCCCGGCCGCGGGCGTTGAGGGCCGCGCGGCGGCTGAGGCTGCGGTTGGTGCGGCTGCTGTGGATAGCCGTACGGAACCTGCGGCTGCTGCGGGTATCCGTACGGCTGCTGGGGCTGACCGTACGGCTGCTGCGGCTGCCCGTAAGGCGGTTGGTTCTGATACTGCGGCGGAGGCGTCGACATGCCTGAAAGACCCCGTGGTTGACGAGAAGTTGTTGCCAAGAAGATGACCTGCGCAGGCTATACGCCGAGGTCAGCCAACCCCCAACCATGCCCGCTCACACGAAGTAGCTGACCAGGAACGATCCCCCGGCCCCCACCAGACCCACACCGATCATCCCGATCACCACCACATGGGTCACGCCCCGCCCCGCCGCGTCCCAGGCCTCGTCGTACGACACCCGGCTGTGCCCGAACGGCGCGTACCCGGTGGCAAGACAGAAGACCCCGAGCCCCGTCGGCACCCACCCCCCGAAGAACGCGGCGAAGAACCGCCAGGCCCGGTCCGGCCCGGCCTGGATGTACTCGCCGTCGGCGGAGGTGGCCGTCGCGGGCGCATCGGTCTGCTGCACCGCCACCTCGGCGCCCGCCCCGTACCGATGCCTGACCTGCACGGCCGCCCCCGCGTCCGTGTGCTTGCCGTCGTCCGACACGAACGTGCCCTCGCAGCGCACGGGGCGGCGGTTCTTACGGCTGCTGCGGGAGGCGTTGTTCGGGTGACTCACCTCGCACTGCTTCACGGTCAGGGTGCCCTGCGTGCCCGCCCACCCCGCCGGATACGCCCCCTCGTACGCGCCCCATCCGCTCAGCGCGAGCCCCGCCAGGAGGAAGACCAGACCGCCCAAGCGCCCGAGACGGCCGAGGGCCCCGTCGACGAAACCCACAGCGGAACGGTCGCCTCCGCCGCCTTTTCCCATGCCGCCAGCATGACACCCGCGCGTGACGCGAGATACTGCGGATGTCCGAGGGTGTCAGAGGACGTCCGAGGGACGACGCCGGCGAGGAGAAGCGGAGCGACATGACCAGGCGACCCGAGAACTCACCGACCCCGTCCGGCTCTTCGCCGGAGCGAGGCGTGCTGGACGAGGCACTCGAACCGGAGCAGATACGTTCGCTGAACTCCGCCCTGCGCAAGCTGTCCGAGAACGACGGCGTCGGCAAGGACCTCCAGGATGCGGCGAAGAAGCTGCTCTCCGGCCGCCTGCCCCTGCGCGACGCCCTCGACGACCCTGGGGTGGCCCGCGCCCTGGGGGGCGGCATGGCGTCCCTGCGCGGCCAGTGGGAGTCGCTCTCCGAGGAGGAACGCGACCAGGTCAGACACGGTGAGCCGCTGACCGGCGGGCACCAGCACGCCGACCGGTCCGAGCCGAGGAGGCCGGAGGCGGAGGGCCAGTCGTCACACACCGGCAAGAAGAACCAGGGCCGCCACAGCGGCGGTTTCTCGCTGTACTGATCACCGCACTGTCTGGTGGCGCCGGGCTCGACCGCGCCCCTTCGGGGGCGCGGCGCTGTGGTGCCTAGTCGGCCGAAACACCCCCGTTGTGCGGGGCAGGCTCCAGATCGAACTCCCCGTCCCGCGCCCCCAGCACAAACGCCCGCCACTCCGCCTCGGTGTACCGCAGCACGGTGTCGGGGTCGAGGGACGACCGCATGGCCACGGCGCCCTCGGGCAGGTACGCGATCTCGACCCGCTCCTCGTGCTCCTCGGTACCGGGCGCGCTGTGCCACTCCACGCCGGAGATGTCGAGGGCGTACAGCTCGTCCCGCTCCCGCTCCTTGCGTGCCTTGATCTGCTCTGCCGTCTCCGCCATGGTGCGGGGCCTCTTCCTGACATGTGAACGAAGTACGCGTCTCACCCTATGTGCGGGCACCACGCATCCGGCGCGGATCAGGTGTTTTGCGTCTTGGCGACCATGGTCTGTGATACTCCGGGCGGCAGCTTCACCTGACCGTCGAACTCCGCGGTCGTCTTCTGCCAGATGTCGAGCTGCTCTGCCTCGTTCTGCTCGTGGGCCACGCCCATCTTGGTGAAGGCGATGCCCATGCCCGCCAGCCGCTCGGCCAGGCTGCCCATCGACTGGTACATGCCGTCGCGCAGACCCTCGTAGGCGACACCGAACTTCTCGCCGATGTCGTCGTCGCCCCACGGCGGGGTGTCGCCCTTCTCGAGCGCGGTCAGTCCGTTCTGCAGCGCGGTCACGGCCTTCGAGAAGTCCTGGCCGACCGAGTACATGTTGAAGCCCTCGGTCTTGAGGACTTTGGGATCGGAATCCATGTGGTCCGACGACACAACTGCCCCCCGTGGCTCGTCCGGTTCATGTTTTCTCTCGCAACGCCACCATAGCGGCCCCCACTGACAACGCAGGAGGGGGCGGCACCCGCGCGGGTACCGCCCCCTCCTGCAAGCACAGCTGCAACCGAGGTCTCAGAACCGAGCCGGCAGCCAGCCCGTCTGAATCAGCTGCCCACCGCGTCGCCGCGTGTGGAAGTAGCCACGCCCGGGCGGCAGTTGCGATGCCGTGATGTTGCCGAGCAGCGCACCCTCCGACCGGTCGCCGGAGAGCACGAGGCCCTGGGCGCCGAGCTCGCGCATCCGCTGCATCACGGGCTCGTACAGCGACCTGCTGGCACCGCCCGAGGAGCGCGCGATGATGATGCGCAGACCGACGTCACGGGCGAACGGCAGGTACTCCAGGAGCGGGGCCAGCGGATTCACGCCGGTCGCCACCAGGTCGTAGTCGTCGACGATGACGAACGCGTCCGGGCTGCTGTACCAGCTGCGGTTGCGCAGCTGCTCGGGCGTGACGTCCGGGCCCGGCATACGCCGGTGCATCGAACCGGCCAGGCCCTCCAGCGTCTCCGTCAGGGCGGGCGCCGACGCGCAGTACCGCGACAGGTGCGAGTCGGGCACACCCTCCAGGTGCGCACGCCGGTAGTCGCCCATGACGATCTTCGCCTGGTCCGGCGTGTAGCGCTCGGTGATCTGCTTGACGAGCAGCCTCAGCATCGCGGACTTACCGGACTCGCTCTCACCGAACACGATGAACAGCGGATCCGTCTCGAAGTCGACGAAGACCGGCGCGAGCGAGGACTCGTCGATGCCGATGGCGACACCGCGGTCCGGGTGCTCGAACCCCTTGGGCAGCCGGTCCGACGGCAGCTGCGTGGGCAGCAGCCGTACGGCCGGAGCGTGGTTGCCCTGCCAGTTGTCGTTGATGCCGCGGATGAGGATGGAGGTCGCCTCGGAGAGGTCCTCGGTCGACGAGGAGCCGTCGACCCGGGGCAGCGCGGTCATGAAGTGCAGCTTGTCCTGGGTCAGACCGCGGCCCGGCACGGCCGCCGGGACGTTCTGCGCGACCTTGCGGTCGATCTCCGACTCGGTCGGGTCACCGAGGCGCAGCTCGATGCGGTTCTGCAGCATGTCCTTGAGCGCGGGCCGCACCTCGGTGTAGCGGCTGGCGGTCAGGATCACGTGCACACCGAAGCCGAGGCCGCGCGTCGCGATCTCCGTGACGGTGGACTCGAGCAGCTCGTAGTCCGTCTTGAAGGTGGCCCAGCCGTCGATGACGAGGAAGACGTCACCCCAGATCTGGTCGGGCAGATGGCCCGCGGCCCGGCGCTGCCGGTAGGTCTGGATCGAGTCGACGTTGTTCGCGCGGAAGTACTCCTCGCGCGCGTTGAGGATCCCCTCGACCTCACTGACCGTACGGCGGACCTTCTCGGCGTCGAGACGGTTGGCGACCCCGCCGACGTGCGCCAGGTCCTCCATCGCGATCAGACCGCCACCGCCGAAGTCCAGGCAGTAGAACTGCACTTCGGACGGTGTGTGGGTGAGGGCGAACGAGGAGATGAGCGAACGCAGCAGCGTCGACTTGCCGGACTGCGGACCACCGACGAACAGACCGTGGCCCGCGCCGCCCGAGAAGTCGCGGTACAGCACGTCGCGCCGCTGCTCGAACGGCTTGTCCACCAGGCCGAGCGGCACGTTGAGCCGGCCGAGGGCCGTGTAGTCGGGCGCGGTCAGGCCGCGGTCCGGGCTGACGGCGAGCTGGGGGAGGAGCTGCTCCAAAGAGGGCGCCTCCTCCAGCGGGGGCAGCCACACCTGGTGGGCGGGCGGACCCTGGTTGACCATCCGCCCGACGAGAACGTCCAGGACGGTGTCGGCGAGCGCGTCGTCCACCCGGTTGTCGACCTCCGGCTCCTCGATTACCGGCTGCGGGGGCAGCGCCACGTGCTCCGCCGTGAACAGCGCGGGCCGCAGCTGGGTCGAGCGGTGCACCCGGGACGGGCCCTCGCCGTGGTACGGCCCCGACACGTACGCCGCCTTGAAGCGGACCATGGTGTCGGTGTCGTAGCGCAGATAGCCGGAGCCGGGGATCGACGGCAGGTGGTAGGCGTCCGGGACACCGATCGCCGTACGCGACTCGGCGGCGGAGAAGGTCCGCAGACCGATCCGGTACGAGAGGTAGGTGTCCAGGCCGCGCAGCTTGCCCTCCTCCAGGCGCTGCGAGGCCAGCAACAGGTGGATGCCCAGCGAACGGCCGATACGGCCGATCTGGATGAACATGTCGATGAAGTCGGGCTTGGCGGTGAGGAGTTCGGAGAACTCGTCGAGCACGATCACCAGCGACGCCATCGGTTCGAGGGCGGCGCCGGCGGCCCGGGCCTTCTCGTAGTCGTGCAGGTTGGCGTAGTTGCCGGCCGAGCGCAGCAGCTCCTGGCGGCGCTGCGTCTCGCCCATGATCGAGTCACGCATGCGGTCGACGAGGGTGAGGTCGTCCGCGAGGTTGGTGATCACGGCCGCGGTGTGCGGCATGTCCGCCATGCCCGCGAAGGTCGCACCGCCCTTGAAGTCCGCGAGGATGAAGTTCAGCGTCTCCGAGGAGTGCGTGACCGCGAGACCGAGCACCAGCGTGCGCAGCACCTCGGACTTTCCGGAGCCGGTCGCGCCGACGCACAGCCCGTGCGGGCCCATGCCCTCCTGCGAGGCCTCCTTGAGGTCCAGCATGACCGGCTCGCCGTTCTCGCCGACACCGATCGGCACCCGGAGCCGCTCGTGCAGCGTGCGCGGCCGCCAGGTGCGGGAGACCTCGACGGTGCCCGCGTCGCCGATGCCCATCAGGTCGGTGAAGTCCAGGTTGGACAGAAGGGGTTCGCCCTCCTCCGCGGAGCCGACCCGGAAGGGCGCCAGCTGCCGGGCCAGGGACTCGGCCTGCTCCGGGTTCAGCACATCGGCCTTGCCGGTGTACGCCGACTCGTGGCCGACGAACAGCTGCATCCGGTCCGGCTTCACATACGCGGTCAGACCGGCGCGCAGCTCCTCCTCCAGCTCGCCCGGGGCGATCTCCAGGAAGGTGACGCCCTGAAGCCCCTCGGAACTGGCGAGTTCGGAGTCCGGCGGCACGGTGCCGCCGTCGAGGACCACGATCAGATGCGGCTGGTCGTAGACGGGGTTCGCATCCCGGTTCCAGCGGGGCCGGTCGTCCAGCTGGCCCGCCAGCGCCTCCTCCAGCTCCCCGAGGTCGTCGAAGAGGAGCCGGGACGAGCCCGCTCCGTCCTTGGCCTTCGGGTGCTGGCTGTGCGGCAGCCACTTGATCCAGTCCCAGTCCGCCGCCGCGGACGGGTGTGCCACCACGGCGACCATCAGGTCTTCCGGCGAGTGCAGCGTCGCCAACTGGGAAATGGTGGCACGGGCGTTGCCGTAGACCGTGTCCCTGTTTCCGCAGATCGTCACGTGGTAGAAGGCGCGCAGCGAGATGGACACGGGCAGGTCGGACAGACTGCCGTGCGCGTCGAGGAAGGCCTTCATGGCCGCCGCGGTCAGCGGCTCCAGCTCCTCCTTGGGGGCCGTGTCCGGGGCGACGAGCGGCGTGTTCAGCTGCTGGATGCCGCGGCCGATCCGTACGGAGGCGAAGTCCGCGTCGGTCGGGCGCCGCTCCCACAGCCGCTTGCCGTCGGCCGCCACCGCCCACAGCTGCTCCGGGTCGGGGTGCTGGAAGAGTTGACTCTGCCGCTGCAGTTCAGCGGTCTTGTGCACGTCCTTGCGGACCTGCTCGAGATAGCGGAAGTAGTCACGCCGGTCCTGCGCCATTCCCGCGCCGCCGCCCTGCCGGGACTTGGCGAACTGCGCGATGGCCATGGCCAGGGTCGAGGCGAGCATCAGCCCGCCGACCACCCTCATATAGGGGGGCAGGTTGGGCATGAAGAAGAAGCCGACAGAACCCAGCATGCCCATCATGGGCAGCAGGTTCATCAGCATGCTCTCGTCGCCCTCACGAGGGATCTCGGGGGGCGTCTCCAGTCTGACCTCGCCGTCCGGCACCACCGGGGGCACTATCCGCGGTGGCCGTTTGATGATGACGACGCTCACCGATGCACTCATCCTTCGTGATTGAAACGTCCTGGCATCGACGCCCCCGTTGTACCGCGACGTGTTCCCGTTCGCGTAGGCGTCTTTCGCGTAGGCATCGATCCTACTGATGCCCTCGGACCACAAGAGAGCCAGGAGCATGGAGATGCCGAGGGGGTACGGGGAGAAATGAGGGAGGCAGGCCCAACACCCCGTAGGGCAAGGGATAGGGTGGCGCTTCGCGTTGTACGAACTGCATGAAGCAGCCTTGTCTAGCAGGGGGAACACCAGGTGAGCACGGGGACTTCGACAGGTTTCTGCCGAATCACCATCGCAGCGCCGGACAGCCGAGTCGATGTCGCGCTGCCGGAGGACCTGCCGATCCAGGACCTCTTTCCTGAGATCATCAGGCTCTCGGGCCTGGTCCAGTCGGACACCAGTCTTGCCGGTTATCACCTTGTGACCCGCGAGGGTCAGGTGCTCGACGCGAGTCGTTCGTTGCTGGAGCACCGGGTCCGGGACGGTGAGGTGCTGCTGCTGCGGACCTTCGCCGACTCCCTGCCGCCGGCCGTCCACGACGACGTCGTGGACGCCATCGCCGCGGCGGTCAAGCAGGACATCCGCAGCTGGAACGACAACCTGATGCGGGTGGCCGGCCTCGTCGCCGGTTCGCTGCTGCTGATCATGCTCGGTTTCGTCTTCTGGTTCGCGGACCCGATCCGGCACGACATGCACGGCCTGCAGGGCATCCTCGCGGGCGTGACCGCACTCGGCCTCACGGCACTCGCCGGGGTACGGGCCCGGGTGTACGACGACCGGGGCTCCGCCGTGGCGCTCGGCATCTCGGCACTGCCGCACGCGCTCATCGCGGGCTCCGGGGTCATTGCGCAGGGCGCGCACGAAGGCCCCGGAAGGCTCCAGTTCCTCGTCGGCTGCGTCGCCGTACTGCTGCTCTCGGTCGTGCTGATCATGCTGCTGCCGCAGGGAGACGCCCCGTTCGTGGCCGCCGCGCTGGCCTCCGCGATCGGCACGCTCGCCGTGTTCTGCGGTGTGCTCACCGACGCGGCGCCGCGGGAGATCGCCGCCGGCACCTCGGTCGTCGCCCTGGCGGTCGTGGGCTTCCTGCCCGGCTGGTCGTCCCGGTTCGCCAAGCTGCCGATCGGCTTCCGCAACCCCGAGGACCTGGCCAGGGCCCGTCGCGAGGGCCGCGAAGGCGACCTCGAGGCCGTCGACGTCCAGCGCATCGTCGCCCAGACCAGTCGCGGCCACGAACTGCTGCTCGGCCTGGTCGGCGGGTGCGCCGCCGTCATCGTCGGTGCGGGCGGCGCGGTGCTCGGCTTCAGCGACAGCGGCTGGGCCCAGCTGCTGGCCCTGTGCACCGGCCTCGCCGCGATGCTGCGGGCCCGCCTGTTCCGCTACACCGCCCAGGTCGCCTGCCTGTTCGTCGCCGGTGTCATCACGCTCGGCCTGCTGGTCCTCGGCCTCGCGATCTCGCCGCCGGCCGACATCATCATCCAGCTGCTCCAGAACAACCACGGTCCGGTCAACGTACGGACCCTGTGGCTCGGCGCCTCGGTCGGGGCCGGTGTGCTGCTGCTGATCGCGATCGCCCTGATCGTGCCGCAGAAGGGGCTCTCCCCGTTCTGGGGCCGCATGCTGGACCTCGCGGACTCGCTGGTCCTGCTGTCCCTGGTCCCGGTCTGCCTGGCAGTCCTCGATGTCTACGGCAAGGTCCGCGGCGGCATCGGGAACTGAGACCCGCCCGGCGAGAAAAGCCTGAACGCCCCACCCCCTGCACACAGGGCGTGGGGCGTCTGCGTGAGCACTGCGCCGGAATCCGTGCCCCGTCACGGGGAAACTTCGGAAAACCTCACAGGAAAAGGACCCTCGCGTGAGCTTCGGCCCGCCCCCTCCCATGTACGCCCAGCCTGCCCCGCCCGCGCAGCCCCCACGGCAGAAGCGCCGCCCGAAGTGGCTGCTTGCGCTGCTCGCACTCGTGCTGGTCGCGGCGCTCGGCACGGGCGGCCGGCTCCTGTGGGGCGCCGGCGACGGCACGAAGACGTCGAACGGGTCGGCCACTAGCCAGGGGCCGCTCGACGTCCGGGAGACCGTCGAGAAGAAGCCCGCGAGCACCACCGGAAAGATGGCCTTCCGCTTCTCCGTGGACGACCTCAGCCCGGGCGAGCACTACCAGATGCCCGGCATGTGGGCCACGGACAAGATCCTCGCCAAGGGCATCAACAAGACCGTCATCGGCCTGCGCATAGGCACCGACGCGGCCCCCGGCGACGAGAAGTGGAAGCTCCCCCTCGACGGCCCGATCTGCGGCTACACCCGCCACGTGACCAACGACAACCGCACGGCCGTCCTGTTCCGCGCGAACGACCGGGGCGGCGCCTACTGCAACCACGTGGCCTTCTTCGACCTCGACGACGGCCGCGAGCTGTGGGACACCGACTTCCCCTACTCCGAGTTCGGTGACGCCAAGGGGCTGGCGACGGGCGGCGACGACCAGGACACCCCCAGCGTGACCCTGGTGCACGGCACGGTTGTCGTGACCTGGGGCGGCGGCACCGACGCGTACAGCATGAACACCGGCAGGCGCATCTGGGAGACGACGTCGACCGGCTCCTGCCAGGACATGGGCGCGGCCGGCGGCGGCGCACTGCTCGTCCGCCAGCAGTGCTGGAACGACAAGGCCCCCGCCGACTCGACGGACGCCACCACCTACAAGGCACGCAAGGTCGACCCGAAGACGGGCAAGGTCCTGTGGACCTACTTCGCCGCGAAGGGCATCCGGGACCTCAACATCCCGTCCGCCGAGCCGCCCGTCCTGGCCGTCCAGGCCGGCGAGATCGGCATCTCCGAGATGCTCTCCCTCGACACCCGGGGCAAGCCCCGCGCCGTGATCCGCCTCCAGAACGGCACCTACGTCGGCGAGTGCTCGTACGACGACTTCCTCACCACCGACGACTGCCCGACCATCGCCGTCGGTGACGGCCAGGTCTTCCTGCGCAGCAAGGAGTCGGGCGAGCTGATCAACTCCAACTGGATCATCGGCTTCGACCTCGCGACCGGGAAGACCACCAAGAAGTACGACTCCGGTCCCGGCTCCCTCCTGTACCCGGTCCGGACGAGCGGCGGCAAACTCCTCGCCGTACGCGTGACCGACCAGCACGTGATGCCCTCGGGGCTGGTCAGCCTGGATCCGCAGACGGGCACGGAGACCCCGTACCTCTACTTCGACCTTCCGGAGGAGGCCGACCTGATGACGATGACGGACTACAACGACATCGTCGTCCAGGACGGCCGCATCTTCTTCGGCGTCAAGAAGGTCGACGGCCCGGCCAAGGGGCAGCCCAAGTGGGTCTATCTCGTCCTGGGCATCGAGAGCATGGCCGTGAAGTAATGGCCGTGAAGTGGGCACCCCACTGGCTGGTACGCTGTGTGACGGCCGTTTGTGTACGCACCCCCGGAGCCCCCGCAGGTTCACCTGCCGGCCCTGGAGGCCGCGCCCAGCGGATCCCCGCCTCCCGAGTAACGGAAGCTCCCCCGAGACAAAGACCGGGGGCACTCGGTGGCAACTTTGAAGACTACGAGGAGTACGAGTGTCGCTCGACGCCGCTACGAAGAAGCAGATCATCACCGAGTTCGGCCAGAAGGAGGGCGACACCGGCTCCCCCGAGGTCCAGGTCGCCATGCTTTCGCGCCGGATCTCGGACCTGACCGAGCACCTCAAGACCCACAAGCACGACCACCACTCCCGCCGTGGTCTGCTGATCCTGGTCGGTCAGCGCCGTCGCCTGCTGCAGTACCTCGCCAAGAAGGACATCCAGCGCTTCCGTGCGCTGGTCGACCGCCTCGGCATCCGCCGTGGTGCGGCGGGCGCCAAGTAAGACGTGAGGAAGGGAGCGGTTCCCGAAACGATCGGGGATCGCTCCCTTTGCCGTACGTACGGAAACGTGCGGAGTGTCACACCCGCTTTGTAGTGTGGTAGCACAACGCAATACCACGAGGAGAAGTGCACCTCGCCGCCGCCGGTCCTCGGTAGTGGCCCCCGGGCAATGCGAACCCGGGTGCTTCGATCGAAGACCGGCCCGCACCAGACGGAGCGCTTCTCCGCCCACGTCCCCCCGCCACACGGGCGGATCGGGACAAAAGACGAAAAGTAACGGAGAAAACGCTAGTGGAGAACGAGACCCACTACGCCGAGGCCGTCATCGACAACGGCTCCTTCGGCACCCGCACCATCCGCTTCGAGACGGGCCGCCTGGCCAAGCAGGCCGCCGGCTCCGCCGTGGCGTACCTGGACGACGACACCATGGTGCTGTCGGCCACCACCGCCTCCAAGAACCCCAAGGACCAGCTCGACTTCTTCCCCCTGACGGTGGACGTCGAGGAGCGGATGTACGCCGCCGGCAAGATCCCCGGCAGCTTCTTCCGCCGTGAGGGCCGTCCCTCCGAGGACGCGATCCTCACCTGTCGTCTGATCGACCGCCCGCTGCGCCCGTCCTTCAAGAAGGGCCTGCGCAACGAGATCCAGGTCGTCGCCACGATCATGGCCCTCAACCCCGACCACCTGTACGACGTCGTGGCGATCAACGCCGCGTCCGCGTCCACGCAGCTGGCCGGTCTGCCCTTCTCCGGCCCGATCGGCGGCGTTCGCGTCGCGCTGATCAACAACCAGTGGGTGGCGTTCCCGACGCACTCCGAGCTCGAGGACGCCGTCTTCGACATGGTCGTCGCCGGTCGCGTCCTGGAGGACGGCGACGTCGCGATCATGATGGTCGAGGCCGAGGCCACCGACAAGACCATCCAGCTGGTCAAGGGCGGCGCCGAGGCCCCGACCGAGGAGGTCGTCGCCGCCGGTCTGGAAGCCGCGAAGCCCTTCATCAAGGTGCTCTGCAAGGCCCAGGCCGACCTCGCCTCCAAGGCCGCCAAGCCGACCGGCGAGTTCCCGATCTTCCTCGACTACCAGGACGACGTCCTGGAGGCGCTTTCCGCCGCCGTCCGCCCGGAGCTCTCCTCCGCGCTGACGATCGCGGGCAAGCAGGAGCGCGAGTCCGAGCTGGACCGCGTCAAGGCGCTCGCCGCCGAGAAGCTCCTGCCGGAGTTCGAGGGCCGCGAGAAGGAGATCTCCGCCGCGTACCGCTCCCTGACCAAGCAGCTCGTCCGCGAGCGCGTGATCAAGGAGAAGAAGCGCATCGACGGCCGTGGCGTCACGGACATCCGTACGCTCGCCGCCGAGGTCGAGGCCATCCCGCGCGTGCACGGCTCCGCGGTGTTCGAGCGTGGCGAGACCCAGATCCTGGGCGTCACCACGCTGAACATGCTCCGCATGGAGCAGCAGCTGGACACGCTGTCGCCGGTGACGCGCAAGCGCTACATGCACAACTACAACTTCCCGCCGTACTCCACCGGTGAGACCGGCCGCGTCGGCTCCCCGAAGCGCCGCGAGATCGGCCACGGCGCTCTCGCCGAGCGCGCCCTGGTCCCGGTCCTGCCGACGCGCGAGGAGTTCCCCTACGCGATCCGCCAGGTCTCCGAGGCGCTGAGCTCCAACGGCTCGACGTCCATGGGCTCGGTCTGCGCCTCCACCATGTCGCTGCTGAACGCCGGTGTGCCGCTGAAGGCCCCGGTCGCCGGTATCGCCATGGGTCTGATCTCCCAGGAGATCGACGGCGAGACGCACTACGTCACCCTCACCGACATCCTCGGTGCGGAGGACGCCTTCGGTGACATGGACTTCAAGGTCGCCGGCACCAAGGAGTTCGTGACCGCCCTCCAGCTCGACACCAAGCTGGACGGCATCCCGGCCTCCGTCCTGGCCGCGGCCCTGAAGCAGGCCCGTGACGCCCGTCTCCACATCCTCGACGTGATGATGGAAGCGATCGACACGCCGGACGAGATGTCCCCGAACGCCCCGCGGATCATCACGGTCAAGATCCCCGTGGACAAGATCGGTGAGGTCATCGGCCCCAAGGGCAAGATGATCAACCAGATCCAGGAGGACACCGGCGCCGAGATCACGATCGAGGACGACGGCACCATCTACATCGGTGCCGCCGACGGCCCGGCCGCCGAGGCCGCCCGCGCCACGATCAACGGCATCGCCAACCCGACCATGCCGGAGGTCGGCGAGCGCTACCTGGGCACCGTCGTGAAGACGACGACCTTCGGTGCGTTCGTGTCGCTGCTCCCGGGCAAGGACGGTCTGCTGCACATCTCGCAGATCCGCAAGCTCGCGGGCGGCAAGCGCGTGGAGAACGTCGAGGACGTCGTCGGCGTGGGCCAGAAGGTCCAGGTCGAGATCGCCGAGATCGACTCCCGCGGCAAGCTCTCCCTGATCCCGGTCATCGAGGGCGAAGAAGGCGACGAGAAGAAGGACGACGGCGACAAGTGACGCCCCGTGGCTTCAAGGCGACGGCCCGCACCTCCTCGGAGGCGCGGGCCGTCGCCCGTACCCAAACCCTCATCAAGGGCGAGAACGGCATCGGCACGGTCCGCAAGACCACCCTCCCCGGCGGTCTGCGTATCGTCACCGAGACCCTGCCCTCGGTCCGCTCCGCGACCTTCGGCATCTGGGCGCACGTGGGCTCCCGCGACGAGACGCCGTCCCTGAACGGTGCCACGCACTATCTGGAGCACCTGCTCTTCAAGGGCACCACCCGCCGTAGCGCGCTGGACATCTCCTCGGCCATCGACGCGGTCGGCGGCGAGATGAACGCGTTCACGGCGAAGGAGTACACGTGCTACTACGCGCGCGTGCTCGACACCGACCTGCCGCTGGCCATCGACGTCGTCTGCGACATGCTCACGGGCTCCCTGATCATCGAGGAGGACGTCAACGTCGAGCGCGGCGCGATCCTCGAAGAGATCGCGATGACCGAGGACGACCCGGGCGACTGCGTGCACGACCTGTTCGCGCACACGATGTTCGGCGACAACGCCCTCGGCCGCCCGGTCCTCGGCACGGTCGACACGGTCAACGCCCTCACCGCCGACCGCATCCGCCGCTTCTACAAGAAGCACTACGACCCGACCCACCTGGTCGTGGCGGCCGCCGGCAACATCGACCACAACAAGGTCGTACGACAGGTGCGCGCCGCCTTCGAGAAGGCGGGCGCCTTCAAGAACGCCACGGCGGCCCCCATCGCCCCGCGCGACGGCAGCCGCACGATCCGCACCGCGGGCCGCGTCGAACTGCTCGGCCGCAAGACCGAACAGGCACATGTCGTCCTCGGCATGCCCGGCCTCGCCCGCACGGACGACCGCCGCTGGGCCCTCGGCGTGCTGAACACAGCCCTCGGCGGCGGCATGTCGTCGCGCCTCTTCCAGGAGGTCCGCGAGAAGCGCGGCCTGGCGTACAGCGTCTACTCGTACACCTCGGGCTTCGCCGACTGCGGCCTGTTCGGCGTGTACGCGGGCTGCAGGCCCTCGCAGGTCCACGACGTGCTGAAGATCTGCCGCGACGAACTCGACCACGTCGCCGAGCACGGCCTGTCCGACGACGAGATCGGCCGCGCCATCGGCCAGTTGAGGGGTTCGACGGTCCTGGGGCTCGAGGACACGGGCGCGCTGATGAACCGTATCGGCAAGAGCGAGCTGTGCTGGGGCGAGCAGATGTCCGTCGACGACATGCTGGCCCGGATAGCCTCGGTCACCCCGGACGACGTCCGCTCCGTCGCGCGCGACGTCCTGGGACAGCGGCCTTCGCTGTCGGTCATCGGCCCGCTGAAGGACAAGCAGGCGTCCCGTCTGCACGAAGCGGTCGCGTAAGTCCTCTCCTGAAGGAAGCAAGTAGATGAGCAAGCTGCGCGTGGCGGTCCTCGGTGCCAAGGGCCGGATCGGCTCGGAGGCGGTACGGGCCGTCGAGGCGGCCGAGGACATGGAGCTGGTGGCCGCCCTGAGCCGGGGCGACAAGCTGGAGACCCTCGCCGAGACCGGTGCCCAGGTCGCCGTCGAACTGACCACGCCGGCCTCGGTGATGGACAACCTCGAGTACTGCGTGAGCCACGGCATCCACGCGGTCGTCGGTACGACGGGCTGGACCGACGAGCGTCTCACGCAGCTCAAGGGCTGGCTGGCGGCCTCGCCGGAGACGGGCGTGCTGATCGCGCCCAACTTCTCCATCGGCGCCGTACTGACGATGAAGTTCGCGCAGATCGCCGCGCCCTACTTCGAGTCCGTCGAGGTCATCGAGCTGCACCACCCGAAGAAGGTCGACGCCCCCTCAGGCACCGCCACGCGCACGGCCCAGCTCATCGCCGAGGCGCGGCGTGCGGCAGGCTCGGCCCAGGCGCCGGACGCCACCGAGACGGCCCTGGACGGCGCCCGCGGCGCGAACGTCGACGGGATCCCCGTCCACGCCGTCCGCCTGCGCGGCCTGCTCGCCCACCAGGAGGTCCTGCTGGGCGGCGAGGGCGAGACGCTGACCGTCCGGCACGACTCGCTCCACCACAGCAGCTTCATGCCGGGCATCCTGCTCGGCGCACGCCGCGTGGTGACCACCCCGGGCCTGACCTTCGGCCTGGAACACTTCCTGGACCTGGGCTGACACCCGCCATGCGAGCCAAGCTCTCCTACGCCATAACGGCCGCCGTCCTGGTCTTCTACTTCGTCCTGGTCGGCAGCCGCGGCGTCATGCTCATCCAGTCCGGCACGGTCCTCACCGTCACCTTCGGTACGGCGGTGCTGATCCTGCCGGTGATCGGCCTGTGGTTCCTGTGGAAGAACACCCAGTTCGTCCGCAAGGCCAACGCCCTCGCGGCCGAACTCGACGCCGAGGGCGGCCTGCCCGTCGACGAGCTCAAGCGCACGCCGGGCGGCCGTATCGACCGCGACTCGGCCGACGAGGTCTTCGCCAAGCGCAAGGCCGAGACGGAGACTGCTCCCGACGACTGGCGCAGCTGGTTCCGCCTCGCCGTCGCCTACCACGACGCCCGCGACACTCCACGCGCCCGCAAGGCCATGCAACGCGCCATCGCCCTGCACGAAGGCAGAGCGATCGAGGCCTGAGGCCCGCGACTCCACCTCAGCCGTACGTCGAAGGGGCCGGCCCGCACCCACCGCGGACCGGCCCCTTCGTACGAACGCCGGGTCAGCCGCGCCCGTTCTCCGCCGCCCACGCCTCGATCGTGTCCGCAGCCCGGTCGAACGACCCGGCTCGCGCCAGGAAGTCCGCGTTGTGCGTGGTCAGCAGCACCGGTGCGTCCTGCGCAGGACGGTCACTGCGTACGAGGATCAGCGCCTGCCCCTGGACCGTGCGCGGCAGCCCGAGCCAGCGCACCGGCTGCTGCACCGTCCGCAGGGCGACGACCCGCTCCCACGGCGTCGTACGCGTCCCGAAGAAGCCCACCTGGCGCAGCCCGCGCGCACTCACCCAGGCGCCCATGCGCAGCAGCCTGAGGGAGCCCGCGATGACGGCCAGCGCGATTCCGAAGACCACGCCGGCCTCGGAAGCCGAAGCGGTGAACGCGATGATGACCGCAGCGAACAGCACGAACGAGGCGAGCAGCAGCCAGAGTGCCGCCACGCCCACACGCCACGGCCCGGGACGGTAGGGCCGCCGCCAGCGGTCGCGGTCGTCGAAGGGCAGCGCGGCATCGTCAGCCGTCTCATAGGCACGGTCGGCCGTCAGGAAGGGCAGGGGCACGGCTGGTCCTCACTCAATCCATGCATGGGGCTGTGCCCGGTGAGGCTATCCGCCTATGTGTCTGCTCACCACCCGCGGGGGTCCGGATGGAGTCAGTGCCCCTGAGAGGCCTGTGACTGCTGAGCCGGAGTGGAGGCAGGGCTGGACAGCGCAGGCATGCCGAGGACCAGCGAGCCCACGAGCCCGGCCACGATGGTGAGTCCGAGCAGCCAGCGCCCGGCTATCTGACCGGCGGACGCCCGCTGACGGGGCGGAGGAGCGACATTGCTGCGGAACCTGTCGGCTTCGGCGACAAAGGCGAACGGGACGGGCTCGCGCCGACGGAACATGGGTGCTGCGTCTCCCCTCGGGGATCGAACGAATCACTGTCACCAACACAGACGGTCGAGAGCCCCAAAAGGTGCCCGGTTTCGCCGAATTCACAGAATTTCGCCGACGTATGTCGCGTCCCGGCACCGAACGCCCCGTTGTCAGTGCCGGGCCGTAGAGTGGGCGCCGCCCGAGAGAAGTGATGGAAGGACCCTCCGAGCCGTGACCGACACCCCCGCCGACGACCTCAAGCCCAGCTTCCGCGGTGACGTCACCGTCGAACTGGTCAAGCACACCGCGTCCGACGCCGACGTGCTGTTCGCCGCCCGAGTCTCGACCATCGGCGAGCAGTCCCTGGACGAGCTGGGCAAGGACCCGGAGCGCTCCAAGGGCCTGATCAACTACCTGATGCGGGACCGGCACGGCAGCCCCTTCGAGCACAACTCGATGACCTTCTTCATCAGCGCCCCGATCTTCGTCTTCCGCGAGTTCATGCGGCACCGCGTCGGCTGGTCGTACAACGAGGAATCGGGCCGGTACCGGGAGCTCCACCCCGTCTTCTACGTCCCCGACGAGTCCCGCAAGCTCGTCCAGGAGGGCCGCCCCGGCAAGTACGTGTTCGTGGAGGGCACCCAGGCCCAGCAGGAGCTGGTCGGCCGCGTCATGGAGGACTCGTACCGTCAGGCGTACGAGTCCTACCAGGAGATGCTCGCCGCCGGCGTCGCCCGCGAGGTCGCCCGCGCGGTCCTCCCGGTCGGCCTGTTCTCTTCCATGTACGCCACCTGCAACGCCCGCTCGCTGATGCACTTCCTCGGCCTGCGCACCCAGCACGAACTGGCGAAGGTCCCGTCCTTCCCGCAGCGGGAGATCGAGATGGTCGGCGAGAAGATGGAGGCCGAGTGGGCCAGGCTCATGCCGCTCACCTACGCCGCCTTCAACGCGAACGGCCGTGTGGCGCCGTAGCGCACCCCCGTTCCCCAACGGAGGACAGATGTACGGGTCAGCCTCGCGAAGTGTCCGTATTGCGGCATTTGGAGAAGTTCATCTAGCCTGATCAAACGGACCCGGTACTGCTTGAACCCCCGAGCAGGCAGTACCGGGCTCCGCATTTGTCCTGACTTATCCCGCACCCCAAGGGCAGACCACGCATTGAGCAGCGAGTAGCGTGTTACCCATGGCTCCGACCTCCACTCCGCAGACCCCCTTCGGGCGGGTCCTCACCGCCATGGTCACGCCCTTCACGGCGGACGGCGCACTCGACCTCGACGGCGCGCAGCGGCTCGCCACCCACCTGGTGGACGCAGGCAACGACGGCCTGATCATCAACGGCACCACCGGCGAGTCCCCCACCACCAGTGACGCGGAGAAATCGGATCTCGTACGAGCCGTACTGGAGGCGGTCGGCGACCGTGCCCACGTCGTGGCCGGCGTCGGCACGAACGACACCCACCACAGCATCGAGCTGGCCCAGGCCGCCGAGAAGGTGGGCGCCCACGGCCTCCTGATCGTGACGCCGTACTACAACAAGCCCCCGCAGGAGGGCCTGTACCGGCACTTCACGGCCGTCGCCGACGCCGCCGAGCTGCCGGTCATGCTCTACGACATCCCCGGGCGCAGCGGCGTCCCGATCAACACCGAGACGCTGGTCCGACTCGCCGAGCACCCGCGTATCGTCGCCAACAAGGACGCCAAGGGCGACCTCGGGCGCGCGAGCTGGGCCATCGCCCGCTCCGGGCTCGCCTGGTACTCCGGCGACGACATGCTGAACCTGCCGCTGCTCTCCGTGGGCGCGGTCGGCTTCGTGTCGGTCGTCGGTCATGTGGTCACTCCGGACCTGCGCGCCCTCGTCGAGGCGTTCGTCTCCGGCGACGTCCAGAAGGCCACCGAGATCCACCAGAAGCTGCTCCCGGTCTACACGGGCATGTTCCGCACCCAGGGCGTCATGACGACGAAGGCCGCCCTCGCCCTCCAGGGCCTGCCCGCGGGACCCCTGCGCGCACCCATGGTGGAGTGCACGCTCGAAGAGATCGCCCAGCTCAAGATCGATCTTGCTGCAGGCGGGGTACAGCTCTGACACCAGACTTGGCACGACAGGCTTCACAACTGAATAGGCGGGCCACCGGTGCCCGCACCCCACAACGACAACTGCTCATGCACGAACGTCACGCGCGCCACGTGCCCACTGGTACGTGGCGCGTGTGGTGAGGAGAGTCTTTTGAGTCATCCGCATCCTGAACTCGGCCCGCCCCCGCCGCTCCCCGAGGGCGGCCTACGGGTCACCCCGCTCGGCGGTCTCGGCGAGATCGGCCGAAACATGACGGTCTTCGAGTACGGCGGCCGTCTTCTCATCGTCGACTGCGGCGTGCTCTTCCCCGAGGAGGAGCAGCCCGGAATCGACCTGATCCTGCCGGACTTCTCGTCCGTACGGGACCGCCTCGACGACATCGAGGGCATCGTGCTCACGCACGGCCACGAGGACCACATCGGCGGCGTCCCCTACCTCCTGCGCGAGAAGCCGGACATCCCGCTGATCGGCTCCAAGCTGACCCTCGCCCTCATCGAGGCGAAGCTCCAGGAGCACCGCATCCGCCCGTACACCCTCGAGGTGGCGGAGGGGAACCGCGAACGTGTCGGCCCCTTCGACTGCGAGTTCGTCGCGGTCAACCACTCCATCCCGGACGCCCTCGCCGTGGCCATCCGCACGCCGGCCGGCATGGCGGTCCACACCGGCGACTTCAAGATGGACCAGCTCCCGCTGGACGGTCGCCTGACGGACCTCCACGCGTTCGCAAGACTGAGCGAAGAGGGAATCGATCTCCTCCTCTCCGATTCGACGAACGCGGAGGTGCCCGGCTTCGTCCCGCCCGAGCGCGACATCTCCAACGTCCTGCGCCAGGTCTTCGCGAGCGCCCGCAAGCGGATCATCGTGGCGAGCTTCGCCAGCCACGTCCACCGCATCCAGCAGATCCTGGACGCGGCTCATGAGTACGGCCGCCGGGTCGCCTTCGTAGGCCGCTCGATGGTCCGCAACATGGGCATCGCACGAGACCTGGGCTACCTGAAGGTCCCGCCGGGCCTGGTCGTCGACGTGAAGACACTGGACGACCTCCCCGACAGCGAGATCGTGCTGGTCTGCACGGGCTCGCAGGGCGAGCCCATGGCGGCCCTGTCCCGCATGGCCAACCGCGACCACCAGATCCGCATCGTCGACGGCGACACGGTGATCCTGGCGTCGTCGCTGATCCCCGGCAACGAGAACGCGGTCTACCGCGTGATCAACGGCCTGACCCGCTGGGGCGCGAACGTGGTCCACAAGGGCAACGCGAAGGTCCACGTCTCGGGTCACGCGTCCGCGGGCGAGCTCCTGTACTTCTACAACATCTGCCGCCCGAAGAACCTGATGCCGGTCCACGGCGAATGGCGCCACCTACGCGCCAACGCCGAACTGGGCGCCATGACCGGCGTCCCGCACGACCGCATCGTCATCGCCGAGGACGGCGTGGTCGTCGACCTCGTCGAGGGCAAGGCAAAGATCTCGGGCAAGGTCCAGGCGGGTTATGTCTACGTCGACGGGCTCTCGGTCGGCGACGTGGGCGAGCCGGCGCTGAAGGATCGCAAGATCCTTGGCGACGAGGGCATCATCTCGGTCTTCGTCGTGGTGGACTCCTCCACCGGCAAGATCACGGGCGGCCCGCACATCCAGGCCCGCGGCTCGGGCATCGACGACTCGGCCTTCGGCGATGTGATGCCGAAGATCGCCGAGGTACTCGAGCGCTCGGCCCAGGACGGGGTGGTGGAGCCGCACCAGCTGCAGCAGCTAATCCGCCGCACCCTCGGCAAGTGGGTCTCCGACACGTATCGGCGCAGGCCAATGATCCTCCCGGTCGTGGTGGAGGTCTGACCGACGTACGGCCCCTCGTACGTGTGAACCCGGAGCGGGGGGGGGGGGGGGGGGGGGGGGCGGGCCGGGCCGCCCCCCCCCCCCCCCCCCCCCGCCCCCCCGCCCCCGCCGCCGCCGCGCCCCGCCCCCCCCCCCCCCCCCCCCCCCCCCGCCCCCCCCCCCCCCCCCCC
>NZ_JBIAWI010000035.1:0-49140 GCF_042895385.1 Streptomyces sp. NPDC001401 | reverse complement strand
GAGACGTCAGACATCTCGATCAACAGCTCGGGGGCCTCGCTCGTTGCGCTCCTGAGCCGTCACCTGATCAGAGGCCAACTCGAAGAAGCTCAGTGTCCGTTCACGATGTTTTTGGTAGTCAGACTGGGTGCGCCATGTCTCCGCCCCTCCGTCTTTGTCGGGCCGGTTCCTATCCTTGCGTCCCAGCTGCCTCCCGACACCGCCCGGCCGGACAACCCCGGGCGGGATTCGGGAGCCATCGCGCCAGCTTGGGGAAGGCGTTCGAACTCACCCGCAGTGGACTGCGCAGGTGAACCATGTTCGGTGCCTGAGCATGATCAGCCCGGTGGACTACGAACTTCGCACCCCACCGATAGCGTGAAACCAAGTGACTCGGTTCCACCCAACTCGGGACAGCCCGGAGCCTCCATCAGCCGCTCAGCGGTTCACACCCGGCATGGCCCAGACGCCTGCACCCCGCGCAACAAGCACCGGCCCATCGGGCCGCCGCTGTGGCAGGACTTTTCAGGGCCGGGCGCTCAGCCCTGGACCAGGACGAGGATTCCGCCCGCCAGCAGGAAGAGCCCGCCGGCGATGGCGATTCCGGCGACCATGGCGAGAAACGCCGGGCGGAGAATCAGCGCGGAGGACGGCGCCGCAGCCGCACTCAGCTGCCGCCGCCGCAGCCCGAGCGCCCGGATGCCTGCAAGCACGCCCACGAGTCCCACGATCAGATACGACATGGTGGCAGCCCTCCAGGCTGTCGAGAGGAAAGTTGTCCGCGGCGCCAGATAAAGGCCACCAGGGCCAGGCTGTCGGGGCCACGGCCTCGATCACGAGGGCCGTATCAACGACTCCGCCTCGGATTCACGGCCGGACAGTCGCCCGGCCTGCCGGATCTGATCGGACGTCATGGACGGCGCTAGCTTGATCGCCTCATGAATTCCGTCGCCGTTGCCCCTGTCGAGCATGGCGAGAAACCATCTCACCGCCTGCACCGGATCGGCCTCGCATCCGATTCCGTCACGGTATCTGCGGGCCGCCGCGAACATCGCAGGAGCATGCCCCGACTCCGCGGCCTTGACGTACCAGCCGAGGGACTCCCGGTCTTCCCCTTTCCTGGCCAATTGGTCACCGAGCACGGCACAGGCCTCTGGAATCCGCAGATCGGCCGCGACCTGCAGCCAGCGCGAGAACTCCCGGAAATTCCGTGGGCCACCGACACCCTGGTGATAATTGACTGAAAGATTGAAGGCGGCGTAACCGTCCCCGGCGTCGGCCGCCGCCCGGAACAGGGTATTGGCTCGGGCAGGGTCACGCTCCACACCCAAGCCGTTGGTCAGCATGAACGCCAACTCACGCATTCCCTCGACAACGCCCGCGTCGGCGGCCTCGCTGAAAAGGCGCGCGGCGCGACCCAGATCGCCTTTCTGATCGAGCAGAATGGCGGCGAGCAGCGCCTTCGCATCGACGTCCCCTTGAGCCACGGCCGACTCAAGACCCGGAACGAGCGCCGCGATCCTGTCCCGCACGTCCGCCGCCCCGCGGCGCTTGGCATGGAAGTACCAGTTTCCGGCGCCGACCAGGTCGCCCCGAGCGTCGGCATCCTCCGCCCGCCTGATCAACTCCGCCACGGAGACACCGGCCGGAAAAAGATGCCAATCCAATACACTCTCGCCCACCAGCGCCTCCAACAACAAGAGATCCGTGCGTGATTCTACCGCATCACCCCAGACGAGCCGATTTCACCAGGACGGATAGTCGAAGGAATGCCATCCACCATCCGGCAGGAATACATGGATCGCCGTCGGATCGGAAACGAAAATCGGCACTCCAAGCTGCCGGGACCGGCTTTGGAACCAGGATATGCAGTCATCGCACATGTCTCGACTGACCGATATCGCATACCCCGGATTCAGGACGGAAGCCTGCTTCTCCGCGTGTGAGAGATAATACGCGCCGGCCCCACCGGAATTGTCCATGAAGGGATGAGGAGTGCGCGGGATGGGCAGAGCGTTGTGCACCTGATCGGGCATGGCCCGGTCGTATCCATCGGGAACGTCCGTGGCGTATCCGCTGGCCGTTTGGATGCTGCCCGCTTCGCTGGCCGTCTTCGAGGACAGGTCCACCGACGGATGGAAGGTGATGTTCGAAGGATGCGGAGCCGCGCTGAGACCGTGTTTGAGATCTGCCGTGGCCCGTTGCTGGTGTCGTCGTTGAGCATGCCGTGAGCAGTGCTGGGGGTGGGTATCCGTCGGACTTGACGGACGAGCAGTGGGCGCTGGTGGAGCCGTTGCTGCCGCCCGCAAGAGTGGGGCCCAAGGGCGGGCGGCGGGAGAAGCATCCGCGGCGGCGGATCGTGGACGCGATCTTCTATGTCGTGCGGACCGGCTGCGCTTGGCGGCAACTGCCCAAGGACTTCGCGCCGTGGCCGACGGTCTACTGGTACTTCACGTGGTGGCACGAGGGCGGCACGGTCCATCGCATCCACGACGCCCTGCGCGGCCAGATCCGCGAAGCCGACGGCCGCAACGCCGAGCCGAGCGCGGGCCTGATCGATTCGCAGTCTGTTCGTACTGCCGACACCGTTCCTGCCGTCACCAGGGGATTCGACGCGGGCAAGAAGGTGAAGGGCCGCAAGCGGTTCATCGTCACCGACACTCTAGGTCTGTTGCTGACCGTGCACGTCGTCGCAGCCAGTGTCCAGGACCGCGACGGCGCCCGCCGACCGCTGCTGTGGACCCGCCTCGACCATCCAGCTGTCAAGAAGATCTGGGCGGACCAGGGCTTCGCTGGCCGCCTGGTCGATTGGACCACCACCGTGCTCGGCCGCGAGCTGGAAATCGTCCGCAAAGACCCCGACCAGCAGGGGTTCCAAGTCCAGTCGAAGCGGTGGGCGGTAGAACGGACCTTCTCGTGGCTCACCGCCCACCGACGCCTGGCCCGCGATTACGAGACCAGTCCCGCCCGCTCCGAGACGATGGTCCGCTGGGCGATGATCGGCATCATGGTCCGCCGTCTCACCCGAGTGGGGCCAGTTTCCCGGGCGGGCCGGCGCCTGTTGACCCGGACTTCGGCCTGACAGCCAGGCGCGGGCAGCAGCATCACCCCGGTTCACCTTCGTCCCCGATCAGCAACGTCACCATCGCTTCGACGTGCTCGTCACTGACCTGCGGAACAGTCCAGTTGTTGCCACGCGCGTGCTCGATGAACGCCGGGTCGAGCTCCACGTGATAGTGCCCCACGTAGTGGGCCAGGTCGGAGTACCACAGCCAGTGTCCGTCTGTGAGCAGGTGCAGCCCTCCGATGAACGCGCCAGTCTCGCTCAGCACGTCAGGCACAGCTGAAGGCGTGGCGACCAAGGTCGTGCCGGCGCGCAGGTACCGAACTAGATCGCCTTCATGCCCCGGCGCAGCCGTGCGTACCGCAGCTCGGATCGACGGCCCGTCCGGACTGCCGTACTCCAGCTCCCTAAAGCCGCCGACGATGGGGAACTTGTCGAAGATCACCTGGCCGAGCCTAGAACACCCTCCGAGAGGCCACCGAACCAGATCTCAAACGCGGTCTGAGGGACGCTTGTCGTTACCAGTTAATCGCCGCGATAACGGAGCCGAGCAGCCAGACAGGAAAGTCGAGAATCTGTCACCAACGGCGTTGCATGAATGCCGCACGGCCAAGCCGCCACGTGACACGGACTCCGCCCTCTGCGGGCGCTTGTGGTGTCCCTTTGCGGATGTCGATCTGTGCGAAGCCAAGCCGCTGGGGAATGGCCCGACTTGGGTGATTCGCTTCGTCGTGAAGGATCTCCACGCACTGGATGTCCGGGAGGCTGAAGGTCTGGATCGTCAACGCGGCAACGGCGGAGGTCGCCAGGCCGCGCCCGGTGTATGGGGGTGCGAGCCAGTATCCGATCTCCATACCGCTGATTTGGTCATGGCGAACGACGCCGCAGCTCCCGACGAGGGCGCCTTCCGAGAGGATGGCGTAGGTGTAGGCGGTGCCTGCCGTCCACGCTCGTTCGCAGCTGACGGTGAACTCCGCACTCTGCTGTCGGCTGTGCTCGGCTGCCCATGGCATCCAGGGGCGCAGGTGATCGAGCGACTCGTTCACGAGTTGGTACACAGCATCGGCGTCCACGGCTCGCCAACGTCGCAATGTGGCGGGACCGTATTTGGTAGTTTCAGCGGGCATCGCGATCTCTCTGCTGGTCGGCCCGACCACGATGGAGACGCTCAGTGTCGCTCACGTCGCCTTCTCCTGGTTCGAGTACGTTCTACCTGGCTGTGTCGTGAGTCAGCCGATGTCGCGGTTGGCGGCGTCGGCTGGTGGACCGAGTTCCAGGATGCTGGCGCGAAGCTGCCCGCAGGCGGAGGCTGTTGCCCGTCCAGCGGAGGAATGGTGGGCTACCGTCCACCCGGTCAGCTCGCGGGAGATTGCGGCGATGAATTCGGTTTCCCGTGTGCTGGGTCGCAGGGGGCTGCCCTGTACGGGATTGAAACTGGAGAGCCGCAGCAGAAGGAAGCGACCTGCGTAGGGGGTGAGCAAGTCAGTGAGCGCCGCCTCGTCGTCGGGCCGCGTGTTGTGCTCGCAAAGGACGTAGTTCAGGACCACGGGGCGCAGGTCGGCAGCAGCAGCCCACAGAGGTAGTACGGCAGTTGGGTCGTCAGCGCGTGGAATGACCACTCGCCGCTGAGCAGCGTCAGCTCCGTGCAGCGAGAACATGAACCGGTTCGGCAGCCAGGCCTCGGGCTTCAGGAGGCTCCGAACCCACGCTTGCGGAGCGATGCTGGTCACCTTGACCTCGCGAGCCAGCCCCCGGCCCGTGATCGTTCTCGCGGCAGTGGTGACGTGGGCCCAGTTGGCAGCCGCATCTCCGACGCCGGCGAAGTCGACCCAGGCGAGAGGGCCCTGCTCATCCCGGACGTTTGCCTCCACCTGCTCTACCGCGGCGACAATCTCGTGGCCTTGCAGGTTCCGGACAAAGGGCGTGCGTGCGAAGGTCGTGGCGCAGTGCGTGCAGCCGTACCGGCACCCTGCTTGGGCCGACATGCATACCGAATAGGCTCCGTGGTCTCCCTCCCAGAGTTGCACAGCCTCGAAGGTAGCCTTGTCTGAGGTTTTGAAGACGTACTTTATGGTGCGGTCGGGGGCTTTCGATGGCACGGTTGAGACAACCTCAACCAGATTCTCGGGAGCCGACGTCCCTTCCATCGAGTGGATTTCCTTTCCCTGAATCGTCTCGCCAGGTAAATTCCGGCAATCGCGACGATGGTTCGCGTCTGGTGTTCACATTCGCCGATCGCCCACCTGCCAGTGGGCCGACTATCGCGTGATTGGATGGGCAGCAACTCGGGCGATGACGGTTGCCGATTCACGCCAAACGCCATGGCATGGAAAATCCCTCCAGACGCCTGAGGTGGGCAAATATGCGCGAGGAACTCACCAACGAACAGTAGAGCTTGATCGCAACTACCTAAAATCACTCTCGTGATATCTCCGGCGTAATTCCTGGAGGCAGGTCTGCAGATCTGCCTCCTCGGCGGGCTACGGCGGGAGGAGTGCCTCTCGGGGAGAAGCCGCCGTTTCGCGAAGGTGTACGACCACCTCGAACGTCTCTTCGATCCAGATCAGGATGCAAGTTGGAAAAGTCGGGTGATCACGGGCGCCCTTGCCTCGACCAGGAAACCACCAGCTACCGAGTACAGCCGACCGACCTGGCGCTCAACCCCTCCCCGCAAACCGGTCTCGCTTTTGATCGCGCCTCAAGTAGGCCTGGCCGTAGGCAGAATGGGGCGATGGACGCTGGACTCACCGCGCTGCTCGGCGCCGCCGTAGGCTCACTCGCCACCCTCGGCTCCGCGATGGTCACCGAGCGCGCGGCGGCGCGCTCGCAGTTCAGCCAGTGGCGTCGGCAGCACCGCCGGGACGCCTACGCGAACTACCTGGGCGCGGTGTACGACCGCGATGTCGCCTTGGACGCAGTGCGCGACGCACTGCGGGCGGACCGGCCGGACCTACGGGACGTCGACGAGAAGATGGAGTGCTTCGCCACCCAGGTCCGCGGCGTCCACCGGGCTGCCGAGCTCGTCCTCCTGGAGGGGCCGCCCTCTGTGGTGAACGCGCTGTACGGCGTCGTCCACGCGGCCGATGGCCTCGCCGAGGTCATGCGGCGGATGGTGCGTGATGCCCACGCGGAAGACACCTCCCACAAGGCCGCGGACACCGCGCTCGCCGCCGAGCGGGAGCACTTGTTGTACGAGGCCGTGAAAGGCCTTCGCTCGGCGGCCGCCGACGTCCTAGGCGACAGCGGGATACGCCTCTAGCAGCGGCGCTCGTGGGCGCACCGGCGGCTTGCTTGGCGGAGGTCGTACAGCGTTGTGACCTGCTGCGACGCTCGGTAGGGGCTGGCCTGCGGAGTCTAGGATCCAAAACCGCTCATCGCGTAGCGACGCCGTACGCGCCCTTGATGGGACGGCAAGACGGTGGGGTGGCGCGACGGCGGTGGGAGGCAGCCGCGTGGCGACGGGCCAACCCGTTGGCGTGATCTTGCTGTCGTAGCCCTGCCCACCCCGCTATGCTCAACAGCAACGCATTGACGGAGACGAGTAGCCACGGGATCACGTGAGCAGAGAGAGCCGCCGGTAGCTGGGAAGGCGGCCTTACGCCCCGGGGTGAAGACCCTCCTGAGCGCGGGGAGGAACGGCCTCTTGGAAGGCCCAATGCCCCGCCGGCTGGCCCCCGTCATCGGGCACGAATGAGGCCGCCGCTCTCCGAGCAGCGGTAAAGGCGCGGTGGCACCGCGAGTACCCTTCTCGTCCGCGCCCCCAAGGGATCATGACGACGCCCCTGGGAGGGCTGCGATGATCCACACGACTAGCCGTGTACTGGTGTCTGGCCTGCGAGAACATGTCGGGCAGACCGTTTCTGTGTCGGGCTGGGTGAATACGCTCCGCCTGCAGAGCAAGATGCAATTCGTCGTCGTGCGCGACCACGCCGGAATGGTGCAGGTCACCCACAAGCGCGGCGGTGAAGGCGACGAGGTCGAAGCTGCGTTGGAAGAGCTCACGCCGGAGTCCGCGGTCCGGATCACCGGTCGCGTGGTCGACAACCCGATCGTGAAGCTCGGCGGCCTGGAGATCATCCCGGAAGCAGTCGAGGTTCTGAACCGGGCTGAGACACCGTTGCCCATCGATGAGCAGACCGGACTCGAACACCGCCTGGACTGGCGGTTCCTCGACGTACGGCGTCGGCCGCAGGCGCAGCTGCTGTTCGCTGTGCAGACCACGTTCGAGCAAGGGATGCGCGAGTACGCGTATCGGCAGGGCTGCACTGAGATGCACACCCCGAAGCTGATGGGTACCGCATCCGAGTCCGGCGCCGAGGTGTTCAAGCTCGGTTACTTCGACCGCTCCGCCTACCTGGCGCAGTCGCCTCAGTTCTTCAAGCAGATGGCGATCTCGGCCGGTGTCGACAAGGTCTTCGAGATCGGGCCTGTCTTCCGCGCTGAGCCATCGTTCACCTCGCGGCATGCCACCGAATTCACTGGTGTGGACGTGGAGTTGGCGTGGATCGACGGGGTTGAGGACGTGATGGCGTTCGAGGAGCAGATGCTCGCGCATGCCATCGCCAAGGTCGCCGACGCACACGGTGAGGCGATCCGGGAGACGTTCGGTGTCGAGGTCACGGTGCCGTCGACGCCATTCCCGCGGATCACGATGGCCGAGACGCAGGAGATCCTGCGGGCCAAGGGCTGGGACCCGGCGGGCGTGAAGGAGGACCTGGACCCGGAGGGCGAGCGCGGGATCGCAGCGCACATCAAAGAGCAGACCGGACACGAGTGGGTGTTCGTCACCCACTATCCGACGAGCATCCGGCCCTTCTACCACATGCGTCCGGAGGACGACCCGAGTGTGACGCTCAGCTTCGACCTGCTGTGGAAGGGGCTGGAGGTCACCACCGGTGCGCAGCGCGAGCACCGCTACGACGTGCTCTTGAAGCAGGCTGCGGAAAAGGGCATGAGCACCGAGCCGCTGCAGGACTACCTGAACGCCTTCCGGTACGGGTGCCCGCCGCACGGTGGTCTGGGCATGGGGCTTGGGCGGGTCCTGATGGTGATGCTCGGCCTCGACTCGATCCGGGAGGCCACGTTCCTGTTCCGTGGTCCGAACCGGCTCACCCCGTAGTCACGGCGAAAGGCCGGGGCCGCTGCACCCCTGAAGGGTGCAGCGGCCCCGGCCCGGTCAGTAGCGGACGTTGCGCAGATCGAGCTTCCATGCCTCGTCGGGGTGCTGGTCCCAGTAGGCGCGGAGTGCCAATTCACGGTCTGCGAAGCGACCCTGGTGGCACAGGCCGCCGTGAGCGAGGGTGACGCTCATCGCGAGCGGGGACTCGGTCGTCACCCAGTGCGGGGTCAGGGCATGGCTCCACAACAGGTCGCCCGGCCCCATCCGTACGGACTGGCGGTCAGCCGGGTCGTGTTCGGGCGGTTCCTCCGCCGTGGTCTCGCCTACAACCGCGGCCTCGGCCGGGAGGTGTCGATCGGGATCCTCATAACTGTGGAAGGTCTTGGTCCCCTCGATCTGCCACACAAGTCCGTGTGAGTTGTCGTTGTGGTAGGTCGATGAGGCGCCTCCCGTCGAGATGAACAGCAGCGGCGCGCACCGTTGCCATGTGAACCCCCAGCTCGACAGCTGCGCACGCCAGGGGATCATGACCTGCTCCTGGAATCCGCTGAGGAACCCGTCATAGAAGCGGATCAGGTTGAAGTGCACGAGGCGGAAGGTCCAGCTGGCCACTTCTTCGATCGGGGCTGTGCGGAAGGCCGATGTGCGGTCCATGCGCACGGACCAGTCATCGTCTCCGAGGATGGTGAAGCGCACTTCTTCGTCTTGCCGGATGGCGTCGAGGACGTCGAGGGCAGGTGGAAAGTTGAAGCCGGTGGCGGTGAGGACGTTGCTGACGCGCAGGTTGGGAGGGGTTCGCCACCGTTCGATGAACTCTTCTGGTGTGGTGACTCGGGTCGTCATCCTCTGCTCACGGGATGTCGGCGGCGCGGCAGATGGCCGCGCACTCGGGTGTGGTCCGGTCGTCGCATTCAGCGTCGAGGAAGCGACTGATCTCTGCGCGTGGTGCGCGGACGCTCACCCCTGATTTGCTGTAGGGGCACCGTCGGATTTCGCCGCGGGCGGACACGTACAGGGCCGCGGATGCACAGGAGGGCCGCGCCTCGGGGTACAACTGCATGGCTCGCAGCGCGGTGAGGTACTCCTGGAACCGCTCCGAGAGCTGGAAGAAGCGACCGAGAAGATCGGCGTCCTCCCGCTGCCGGGCAAGGTAGTCGTAGAAGGTGTAGCCGGCGCGCTGTCGAGCCGTACTGTCGAGCGCCACCGGGCTGATCTGGATCTGGATTCCTGACTTATCGACCCGGTCGTAGATGTCCTGGCACTCGCTGGCTGTGAGGTTCCAATACGTGACGTGGAGGACTCTCTCTGCTGCGGGGACCTGTTCGAGCGTCGCGATCGCCGACGCCACGGACCGGGTCGTTCGCCCGAGTTCCATGGCGCCCATCGAATCGGCCGACACGGTGACGTTCGCCAGCAGGCGCGCAACGTCGGCCAGGCGATCGACGTCTTCCGGGGCCCGGGCCGAGGTGACCACCGACACGGGAATCCCGAACTGATGGGCGAGCCGGACGAGTTGGCGGAGTTCGGGGTGGTGCGCAGGTTCGCCGCCGGTCAAGCAGATCGCTTCGACGCCGGTCTCCTTCAGCCTGGACAGTGCCCGCGTGTAGGTGGGGATGTCGAGGAAGCCGTGGGCCCGGTCAGCTCGGAAGCAGAATCCGCAGGCGATCTTGCAGTGGCCGGCGGTACTGATGAGCGCGGAGCGAAACCGCTGCCGGGCTGACGCGGGAGGGCTCTCGGGGTGAGCGACGATGTTCACTGCACCCCCGTGCTGTCCCACACCGCGATCTCCACAGTGCTGGTGTAGAAGTCGCACATCTGCGCATCCGGCCGGTCTCCGCCGATGAGGAGTTGTTCATTGCGGGAGGGCCCACCGCAGATCGCAAGTGCGGGGCACTGGGCGCATTCGGGGATGGGGGCGATGTTCTTGGCGATGCCGCCGAGCAGGTTCGGGTCCGCTCGCAGCTCGTCGAGGGTGTGCAGGAAGGAGGGGGCGGTGAAGTTGATGTCGCAGAGGCTGACTCGGCTGCCGGGGAGCAGGGCGACGTTCAGGCTCCGGTCGCTCTGCATGTGATCCAAGAGCATGGGGCGGCGCCGGTCGAGGGCCTGGAATGCCCGGTCGAGGACGGAGAACATCATCCCGCCACGCCCGAGGGCGACGAGGCGTGCCTGATACAGCTCCCGAGCCAGCTCTCTGCCCTTGACCGTCCATCGTCCGCTGGTGGGTATCGGTGTGTTGGCGTAGATGAATTTCAGCCCGAGGTGGTCGATGATCCAGGTGACGGTTTCGGCCAGGCGGCCTATGTTCGCGGACGTGGGAGTGAGGTTGCAGCCCACGTGGATGCCGTCTGCATCGAGGAGGCGACGGACGTTGCGCTGGATCCTGTTGTCGGCCGGTTGCCCGCCCAGGAGCCTGCGGTTCTCGGCGTTGATGGCGGGTGGTCCGTCGATGGAGATGCCGACGCCGTACTGGTAGCGGGCGAAGTGTTCGATCATGGCGTCGGTGATGCGGGCGCCGTTGGTGACGACGGTTCGGCGGACTCGTTTAACGTCGTACTGCTCGGCGAGAGAGTCCGCGAGGGTGTCCCCGTACTGCATCAGGTCGAACCGGGTCGTCGGTTCGCCGCCGAACCACTGGATGGCTACCTCGTCGCGGCCGGCGTTCGTCTCAAAGAGGTAGGTGAGACCGTCGGCGATTTCCTGCTCGGTCATGTCCGGCTTGCCTGTGTTGGTCTCGACGAAGCAGTAGCTGCACTTCATGTTGCAGGCGTCGGTGAGGACGACGCGCAGGCCGCTGATCCGTACGGGAACGGGATCCAGGCCGAGTTGGTGGAGTCGGGTGCGGAGTGCTTCGCGCTGGTCGACATCGGGGCTGTCGGGCGTGAAGCCGAGCTCGGCGAGAGCTTTGTGTGTCGCGGTCGGGGGAACCGCGGAGAGGTCGGTGACCTCCCCGCGGTCGAGGTACACGCTGTCCAGCGTGACCGGGTCGAGGAGGGCGCCCTCACCGTCCCGGATGTACTGGATGTACTTCCCCCACAGGAGCTGGGAGGAGGTCACGTGTTACGCGGCTTCCTCTTCGACGATGCCGCGCTCGGCCATGACCTTGCGGACGAGCTCCTCGCCAGCGGCCTGCAGCTGTGCTGAGGCCTCCGGTGAGCCTCCGTCGGCGAGGACGATCACGCCGGGGAGGGTCGGGTTCGGCGCGATGACCGTGATGCCGGCGGGCTCCGTGCTGACCACCATGATCGCGTTCTCGACCGGGACCCAGTCCGCCTGGTCCTTCACCGCTTCCAGGATCTCGGCCTGTTTGGCCTGGAAGGCGTCACGCTCGCCCATCCAGACTCCGGCCTTCTGCTTGGAGTCCACGACGTCGGCGTAGAGCAGGTGATCGTTCTTGGCGCGACGAGGAGTCGGCATGCTCTCTCTCCCTTCGATTGCTCTGTTTCTGTCGACGAGCGATGTTGCTGGGTGCAGAGACCTGCAAGCCTTTGCGGCGAGTAGCTTTCCGCACCATGCGGATCGAGAACATTCCACGAGTGATATCACCGCAGTGATATGGGTTCAGTGGCCTAATCGCTGGAACTCGGGAGGAGCTGCGGACATCTGACCGCCCTTTACGCGGCAGAGAGTTCAGCGACAGCTCACGTTCCGGCTCCATGGCACGTCTTTTTGGGCTGTCACACATCACAGCCGTGATATTTTCGCGGGGTTCCAGAAACACTCGCTGACGGAAGCAGGGAGCGGGTGCCATTGCGTCTCCGGTCTGGGATGCACGCTGCCACCTTGGTCTCGATCCCAGAAATCCGGATTCTCGGCTCACCGCCTGGCGAGAACCGCATGGCCCGTCGGGTGTAGTCGAAGGCCGCCTGTCGACGATTACACCATTCCGCGATCAGTGCCGATGCGCACATGACCCAGGTCCGTAGCCCAGTCGCCTGTCACGGGTACACGCCGCGCACCGGTCTTCCAGGTTGTACTGGCTCAGGCGGCAGATGGCGTCCCATGAAGCTCGGCGAGACACGACCCGTGGTCGGCAGCTGCCACAGCGGGAACCGTCCCGTGCGATGAGGTAGGACAGGACGATGCGGGCACCGCCGAGTCCCAGCTTGTCGGCACGTCGGGCGTGGGCCGAGTGCGTGGGCCCGTGCCACTCTCGTGCCAGATGGAACGGGGACTCACCGGGAACCCGAGGTGCAGGGAGGGCGTACAGCCAGACTATGACCAAGACAGGAGACGTCCAGATCACGCTGCTCGGCATGCGGGCGACATTTTGATGACTTAGCATAAAAATAACGCTTGCTAGTCGATTACTGCTCGAGCAGGAAAGCAGGATCACATCATGTACATGATGCGCGAGGTCTACCAAGCTGAACGCGGGAAGGCGCCGGAGATTGTGGCGGCGTTCAAGACCCTCACCAAGGTGTTTGAAGAGGCGGGGTACGCGAACCGGCGAATCTACGTCGATTACGCCGGTCCCATGGATACGGTCGTCTGCCAATGGGAATTCGACAGCCTCGACCAGTACTTCACCTTGGAGCGAGGGTTCTTCGTGAATCCAGATGAGAACGCCCAATCACTGATCGACACGTTTAACAGCAACGCGGTATCCGGCTACAAGGAGATCTACGAGGTCATCCAGTAGCGGATCGCCCAGGGCTATTGCGTGTAGTCGATGTCCAGGTTGATCAGGTGATGCCGAGGACTGTCAGGGGTCGCTGTGGGTCGCGGGCGGTATGACGGCACGCGGCGGCGATGTTGGTCCGGCCGTCCTGGCGGAACACGCTGATCGCGAGGTTCCGCGTGAAGGCGGGCGTCGGGCCGACGTTCACGGATCCCTCACCGCCCCCGACAGGCGCGCGGATGCTGTGACGGCTTGGCAGGACCAATTGCGGGCGGACGAGGTGCCCCTCAGGCTCGAACTGTCAGGAACACGACACACGGGGGAAAACCTATGAGGCGAACCGCCTGGCGGACGGCCCTCCCACGGTTAGTGGCCGCTGCCCTCGCTGGCCTCGTCAGCGTAGCCGTAACCGGCGCTCCGGCACACGCAACTCCCGGGGACACCGGGTGCACGTCCGTCACCTTGTACTACGACGTCAACAACCGCGTCAGCGGCGTCACTGCGGCAACCATGGAGTTCACCGTCACCAAGTGCGAGGACGCGGGCGGCCTGGCAAGCGGGACGACGACCAGCCTGAACGGCACAACCACAACTGCCGGGGACTTCCTCTTCGGGGCGAGCGTGACCCCGGGGCCGCCGGTCGCCAGCACCGCCTCCCCTGGCTGGTACGAGATCCATCAGAACGCCGATCTCAAGACCTGCCTGGCGACAAAGTGGTCCCCGTTCTGCTTCCACAACGAACTCCGCTTCTCCACAGGGCTGCTGCCACACGGAGAGATCGACGCGGCCACGTCGTCGGAGACGAGCGATTGGGAACTAGTGCGCACCCGCTGACCAACGTGCCAGCACGAGCTGGGCGCACGGATCGTGCGCCCAGCTCACGCATGCGCCGGCTCTTCAACCCGCCCGTGCGGGTACCCAGGGGCGTTGTGAGTCCCAACGGCCGTCGGGGGCACTGCGGTTACGTCCACGCCGCGGCGGCTGTCAAGACGTAGGCCAGACGAGGTCACCGAGGGTCTGCCCGGCCCCAGGGACAGCATCAGCGGCAGCACGGATCATCATGGCGGCCTCTTGCACGAGTCGCTCCAGCGACAGGGTGCTGCGAGGCGTAACGGAATAGGACATGAGGCGCAACTGCTCGATCCAGCGGGCGTCCTGGTCGGCCAGTGTGGCGGGCAAGGCGGCGAAGAGTTCGTGCCGGGGCCGCGTCCGGAGGGACTCAGCTATCGAGTGAAGACCGAGGCGCCCCAATGCCACGCGCGGTTTGTTCGCCTCGTTCCATGCGTCATCTCGGACAGCAGCGTGGACACCCAGCAGAATGAGGGTCTCCGTAAGAGCCTGGCCTGTTGAGGGATCGATCTCCCAGACTGCAAAGCGTTCTTGCTGCTCGTCTCGGAAGCCGGGCGCTTGGTCGGCCTCGGCGATGAGCCGACCGGCCGCCTCCTTCGACAGTGACCAGTGGGTCGCGTTGGCCTCAGCAGGGTTCATTCGGGCATTGTGCACGGGCGCCGGCGGACCGGCGCCCGTGCAGAAGAGCCATTCTCAGACGCACCTCAGGTACAGGACGTCGCTCTGGGTATGGCCGGAGTCGTGGCTTGAGCCGTACACGATGGTGCCGGTTGTGATGATCTTGTAGCCGTACTTGGGGTAGCTGCTGCTCTCATGGCATTTCTGACTGGAGGGAGCGGTGCGGCGGGGCGGCGGACAGGCGGTGTTCTTGCCGGGCGAACCCGCTGGGGCCCACTGCTGCTCGTAGGGCATCCATATCCACAGCTCCGCTTCGGTGGTGCAGGCATCCGGCCTATGTGGCGTGCAGTTGTCGATCCCGCCGACTCCCGTGACCACTCCACCGCTGTAGTTCGGTTTCTGTGCGATGAGGTCGCACGTGACGATGTCCTCGGTCCCGGCAGGACCGGCGGCCAGATGCGGCTTGGGCTTGGACGGCGGGCTGGGGTGGGGAGCGGCAGCAGCGAGCGACATACTCCCGGCCAGTGCTATCGCGGCGATCGCGGCGGCGCCGCTGCCCAGCAGTGTTCTTCTTCGTACGTTCACGGTTCTCACGACCTCTCTCGGGAGAGGGCATGTTCATGCCCTGAATGTGAAGAAGCGCCAGGCTAGGCACGCGAGCCACTCCCGCGACACAGGAACCACACATTCCATTGGCAATTGACCTAAACCGGTGCTCTGCCCAGCGTCGGTCACAGCCGAGTGGTGAATCGGCCATCGGGCAATTTGCACAGCCAGCCACAATCGGCCAGTCTGACCAGCTTCCCGCGCAGCGGTTCCAGCTTGGCCCGCACGCTGACGTCCACTCCCAGCCTCGCCCCTGCCGAGCCATGACCGGTCCGGCAGCCTGCCGCGCGGCGGCGAGAATGCGCTGATACTCCGGCGGGAGCGTGGCCTCCTCCATACCCGGCGTGCGGTGCGGCACCAGCGTCACCGCCGGGAGGAGCGAACAGCTCGCCGTCGAACCAACTGTTCTTCGAGTTCGTCCAATTCCGCACGCCGCGCGGTGATCCGCTCCAACAGCTCGGGATCCAGCATGTACTAGATCGCAGAAGCTGCTCGACCACAGCAGGTGGGAACCGGCGAGCCGACCGCACCCACAGACGATCTACTTCGCAGACTGCCGCCCACGACCAGCATGAGAACCCTGAGGGCCGCTCACGCAGCCCTTTGACCTGGGTTTTCAAGTTGACGGAGGCTCACTCACCGCAATTCCAGTGAGTGGATGACCTGCCAGCGGTAGGCCCGGTCTTCACGACGCAGCTCCACTAGCCGAACCCGCCGCACTGGCGCATCCACCGCATCGAGCTTCCGGAGGGGCCGTATAGCGTCGCGCACGATTTCGGCGGACATAGGGCGGTTGCAGTAGGCGATGCCCAGGTGAGGGCGAAGAACTGATGTCGGCTTGCGCGGCGGAATCCCCGACTCAGCGCCGGCCACGGATAGTGCCGCATGCAGTTGGATGACGGGAGCCCAAGGGGCGACGCTATAGCGGATCGCGCCGCGGGATGCCGTCAGCGGCACCGCCCGGAGGGTAAATCTCTCCGGTCTGCGTTCATGCGCTGCTGCGGCCAGCCGGTCCAGCTGCCTGGAGTCGATCTCGTCGACGCGGCCGATGCGTCCGAGGGTCAGGTGCAGGCCGTCCGCGTCAATGTCGTCGAAGGCGAGGTGGCGCAGCTCCTTCTGGCACTGGCCTGCATGGTCGATGAGCGCGGCCGCGTCGGGGAAGGTGAGCATCCAGTAGTAGGCGCGGGTGGAGGACGTCCAGCCGGGCCGGTCCCAGTGGTCTTTCATCTCCTCGACTGCCTCGAAGGCAGCCCAGTCGTGCTCGGCGATCAGCGTCGCGTCAGTGGTGCTGGGTGGAGGGGTGGGAGGAAATGCGCCCGGGTCGGCTGTGAGCTGCATCCGCTGGCCCTCTCGTCTGCTCCGTCGGGCGTGTCATTTTGGCAGACTTCGCGAGGTCCCTCGTTTGCGGGGCGGACTGCCAGGAGCGCAGGGCGTCGCCGTATTCCCGTACGGCCGGCAGATCCTGCCAACTTCCCGCACCGGCGTGGAGTTCACCAGCGCGTTGGACCACGGAGCGGATGGGTGGGCCGCCACCGGCTTCGAGGACCTGGCGGCCGAGAACCATGGCGTGCTCGACGTCCGGGCGTGGGCCGGCCAGGAGAGCGGTGGCGACGTCGAGACGGACCAGGGCCTGGCTCCAGGCGGAGTCGGACTGCTCGACGAGTTCGTCGATCTGATCAGCGTAGGTGAGAACCCGTGGGGCGTTGGCGAGGGAGACATGGACGGTCGCGGCGTTGGCCAGCGCGCGGGCCATGCCGTACGGCTTGAAGGAGATGCACGAGGTCAGCCCAACAGGGACCAGATGGCGACTGCTCAGTTCCTCAGCCGCGGCAATCGCGCGTTCCGCGCCGGAGCGGTCGCCGAGCTTTCCCAGGGCCCGCGCGCGTCCATTCGATTCGAGTCGGATGGCTTGCGGGTGGTCGGGGTCGATCTCGAGGCCCGCGTCTGCCCAACGGACGGCTTGGTCATAGTGGCCTGCGTAGTAGGCGTTGAGTGATCGCGTGCCTTGGATCCACATGATCAGCTCAAGGTCTGCGATCTCCTTCGCCAGTTCCTCTGCTTCCTTGCAGTACGCCTCCGCTACGGCTTCGCGGCCGGCATTGACGGCCATGTAGCCGAGAAGTCCTGAGGCTTGAGCTGCCAGCCGGAACAGGGATTCGCGCTGGCGGGGTGGCTGTCGGCCGTCCAGTCGGCCCTGGATGAAGTTTCGTAGGTCGACAGCTTCGGGGGCGAGGCGGTGCGGTCCCTCGGTCTCATAGCGGTCGACGAGGTCCGTCACGCCCTGTTCCAAGACCACGATGGTCGCCGGATCGGTGTTGGACGACGTGGTGGCGTTCAGCCTCTTCGCGATATCGAGAGGGCTTTCCCACTCCGGAATAGGTAACAGCACGGGCGGCGTGCCGGAAGCCTGGGGCCGATTCTGAGCAGCGGATCCCGGGACAGGAAGCGGCGCCACATGCGGCGGGACACCGAGTCGCTCAAGGACAGGGATGATCTTGTCGATGTTGAGCAGCCGCCGTGTCCCGGATTCGAGCGTGGACAGGAACGACTGACTCAGGCCAGTGATCACCGACATGTCTTCCTGGCGAAGCCCGGCAGCCTGGCGGATCAGGCGGAACGCCGTGCCGAAGTCCCAGTCGGCCAGAGCCGCCGTAACCGCGGGGTTCTGCCACACGTGATCCGGCAAGCTCGGCAACGCCGCGCGCTCATTGCCCGCGGCTCGGGTACACGCGGCGCATCGCGGGTCAGTGTTGTACCGGCTCAGGGGGTTACCGCACCGGGTACACCGACGATCGTCCTCGTGTGCCACTGCCGCCTCCCAACAGGGCCGAGATCCTGGCAAGGGATCTTCATCGGGCGCAATCACCTCAGTGATATCACCGGGCTGATGTGCCAACGCGGGCTTTCCGTCAGACCCTTGACTCCCCGCCCACAAGAACGCACAACCATCGGACCACTCACAACGTGAGGGTGATCGTCCCTCCAAGAGATCGCCCGAGCCGCAATGTCAGTGGCGGCTGGCAAGCTGCCCACCCACAGAACAACACCCTGCACAACCGAGCGATCACGCAGGGTGTCGCATGATGCTTTCGCGAGCGGGAGGATGCGCCACAGTGACCGATATGCCCGAAACGGTCCACCGCTTGGTGACGTCAGTGACCAGCGACTTCCGCATCGTTGCCGACCATTCATCGGCCGGCGAAGGACGGCCTGCCGTGTGGGAGGTCGAGGGTTCGGACGGCCGCCGGTGGTTCGCCAAACACAACCCCGGGCCCAAGCTGTATCGGCGTGAAGTAGACGCCTACCAGCGAGGGTGGGCCGCAGCACTCGGGAGGGACCGGGCCCCTTCTCTGGCCGCCTTCGACGGCGAGGCGCGCGTCATCGTGACGACCTCGGTCCCCGGCCGCACCGTACGCGGCCTCCGCTTGGACTCGAAGGAGGAGCAGGAGGTGTACCGCCAAGCCGGCCTGCTCCTGGCTCGGCTGAACGCGGCGGAGGCTGAAGCCCCCAAGTCGGGGGCATGCGCGGTGAGCTGGGGCGAGTCCGTGGAGAAGATGCTCGTCGGCGCCTCCCTGTACCTGACGGCGAACGACACCGCGATGCTCCGCGCGATCACCAAGGATGCCCCACCAAAGTTGCCTCGTCTGGTGTCACACGGCGACTTCATGCCCCGGAATTGGCTGTGGGACGGGACCGAACGGCGGCTGCGGATCATCGACTTCGAACGGACCTGTGTCGAGTCCGTCATGTGGCGCGACTTCCCGCGTCTTGTCTACCGCATCCTGCGCGCCCGACCCGATCTGGAAGCGGCGTTCGAAGCGGGATACGGGCGCACTCTTACCGCCGATGAGCGCCAGGCGTGCTCCGCGTACGCCTCGCTCGACGCAGTGAGCGCCCTGCGCTGGGGCATCCAGCATCGCGATATCGAAGCCGTCGACGAGGCCCACACCATGCTGCGGCATCTCCACGCCGAGTACAGCGTCCGCTCCCTGAGAGACACAAGCGGATGAGCGACGTCGCTTACAAAGAGGACTGCCACCGGCAGTTCAAGGTGAGCATCCCCGACGCGATCGCCACTGCTCGCTGCCCCTCCTCACACGGCAGCCGGTGAGGGGCATGGATGACGCGGACTGGGATGAGGAACTGGTGGCTGACGTGCTGGCAGAGCGATACGGCGTGACCGCCGAAGCGGTGGAGCGTGTGCCGATGGGCACGGACACCATCAACCGGCGGGTCCTGACAACCGATGGTCACAGGTTGTTCGTGAAGGAGTATGTGTCGACTGCTGACTTGGATGCGGCCAGGTCAGCGTGGGACATGTCTGAGTTCTGCCGGGCGGCTGATCTTCCTGTGCCGCGTGTCTGGCCCGACCGCGATGGCGATCTGGTTGCCTTGGCCGAAGGGAGCGCCTGGGCCGTGGTCGACGAGGCTCCTGGCCGGGTGGCCACCTCGGCGATGGGCGTGGCGCGCGCGGAACACATCGGCATGGTGCTTGGGCGCATGCATCGGGTTCTCGCTGCGTATCCCCTGCCGAGACGTGTGCAGTCGTCTCGATGGCGGACAGGTTCCGTCCAGGACGCTGTGTCCAAGTGCAGCAGGGTGCTGTCCTCGGCCAGGCGGCAAGGGCATGGCGATCTGGCGCAGTTGCATGACCAACTGGACCTGCGCCGCCAGGACCTGCTGAGTCACGTCGACAGGCTCCGAGCCGGGCTGCCGGAAGATCTGGTCGAGCAGGCGCTGCACGCGGACTTCACCCGACCCACCATGCTCGTTCTCACCGATGTGGTCACGGGCGTCATCAACTTCCGTGGTGCCAAGGCTTTTCCGGCTTGGGAGTTGGGGCGCGCGGCGCTCGACCCTCGTACAGTCGCCACGAGCGACCTGTGGCCTGCCTGCGCGACAGCGATGGTGTCCGCCTATCGCTCAGAGAACCCCACCCTCCCCCTGGCCGATGTCCTGGCCTGTTTTCGGATCGCTCTGCTCTACCTGCTGTTCAGCTTCTACGGCGCGACCACCGGCGAGTACGACCTGCCCCAAGAGGCGGCGGCCGACCTAAAGCGGCACTGGCAAGATCGGCAGACCACGATCCGTCGTCTCCTCACTAACTTCGACTACCTCGAGGACGTGCTGAACACCTCGGTTCCCCGTCCTGGGGGCCACGGATGACCGCCGCTTCCACACGCTGATGGACACCGCCTGTCAGGACGGGACCGGAGCCGTCGTATCCCCCGCTCGCACCAGCATCTTCATGTGACCAGCCCTCTTCCCCCGAAATGGCAAGGAGACCTCACGGTGGGACACACCACGCCCGAGGAATGGGACACGCACTACACCGACGGCAAGACCTTCCGCCAGCTCGGCGACGGAGAACGCCGGCTGCCCGCTGAGCACGCCCCGCCCCCCGACGGCGGAGTTGCCCTGGACGTCGGGTGCGGCGACGGTTGTGTCGGCAGAGACTGTGTCCCCGCAGGTCGTGTCGCTTTACACCAGGGTTGAATACCGGCTGAGTGTCGCGTTGCGGCGAGACATCATGTCCCTTTTCCTGTCTGCCACCTGTGGTGGATGTCACGTTTTGTTGGGGGCAGACCAGTGGATGGCCGGTGGGGCTGAGGTGGGTTCGCCCAGGTGCCAGGCATCCTGGGCGGACGTTGTCCGGGATCCGGCCTCGTGGACCCGCGCGCCGCCGGTAGCGTCGTGCTGGGCATGAACTGGTGCCCGTCAGCCTGGTACGCCGCCACCGGTCAAACACCCTGGCGACTCATGAGGAACCGAACGGGGGAGCATGACCGGCGCCGAATACGCGCAGCACTTCGATTGTGGCGTGCGGGCCTTGGAGGCGTACGAGCGCGAGGGCAGTCCTGAGCAGGCCGATGTCGCGCAGAAGGCCTTCACGTGCGCCCTCCGCTCCGTTCCCACGGATCTTCCGGAGACCGAGCGTGACCGATACCGTGCTGCAGCTCTGGGAAACCTGGCCGGGGTCTGGTATGCGCGGGGCGCGCGCACCGGCGACGTGCACGCGGTGCACCAGGCGATGCGTCACCTGAACGATGCGCTGCTGTGTGACGAGGAAACGGCGACGGCGAACCTGTCGGCGGTTTTCCGTCTCTGGCAACGCCTGCTGCCGAAGCACGATCTTGGCGAACTCACCGAAGCCCTCAACTTGGTGCGGGAATTGAAGGAACGCGGTGCCACCCGAGGTGGCGCCCTGAACTTCGACGCCACGGTCGCTCTCTTTCACACGTACGAGGAGCGGCTGCGCAGACGCGAGCACGAGGGGGACCGTCTTGCCCTGGCAGAGACCGCCGAGGAAGCGGCGCGGATCGCGGTGGAGCAGGACAGGGAGGACACAGCAGGTGTCCTGAAGTCCGCCGCCGCGCACTTCCTGGCCCTGGCCGATCACCCTGACGGGGGATACGCCCGGAAGGCTCTGGATCTGGCGGCGGACGCCCTCGCCCGCTGCGAGCCGGGATCGGACGATCATCAACTGTATTCCTTCGACTGGGCGCTGACCGCGCTGATGTGCCTGAGCCGGAACGAGAACCTCCCCGATGCGCAGGTCGAGCGCATGCTGCCGCTCCTGCATGAGGACGTCCGCCAGAGGGTGGCCTCCGACGCCGGTTCCCGTTTCCCGGAATTTGTGACGTCGGTGCTGGTGGAGTGGTGGGAGGGCAGCGGTAGAACGGACCGGCGTGCGGCGCGGGCGGCTCTCGTGCATGCCGAGGCGGAGCTCGCGACGCTCACCGAGGACAGCCCTCGTCTGGTGCCAGCCCTCCATACGATCGGGATCCTGCTGCAGCATCGGTATGTCGAGGAGACCGGTTCCTTGGCCGATCTGCGGCAGGCCGCCGTCTACTTCCGACGCATCACCGAGATTTCCGCACCGGACTCGCCCGACCACCGCGACGCTGCAGCACACCTGATGGCATGCCGCATCGCCTCCCCGGGCGGCGGCCCCGTCCTGGACCTGGTCCATCCCGACGACTTCGACGAGCCGGATCCCCAGGCCAGCCCGGCGGAGGTGGTGATCGCCGCCCAGGGCCTGCTGGACAGCGCCCAGGGCGTCTTCGAGGAGGAACTGGTCGCGCGTGCGCTCACTCTGCTGGACCGGCTGGGGGCCGGGGACGGCCTGGATCCTGCCATGGCCGCGGACCACGCGCTGGTCCTGGCGTCCGTGCTGCTGAGGGAGTTACAGCACCGGCCCCACTCGCTGGCACTCGGGCGTGCGATGGACGTCCTCGAGCAGGCGGTCGAGGCACAGCCGGAGGGCGGCACTCGACGTGCGGTGCTGCTGGCGAAGATCGCCGACTGCTGGCATGCGCGGTACGACAGCAGCGGCAGCCCGCTCGATCTGGAGGAGGCGATCGAACTGGCCCACGGCGCACGTGACATGCTGCCAACAGGGGGACGTCACCACCGAGACAGCACCCGGCAGCTGGGCCGTCTGCTCCTCATCCGGGACAGGCGCTCGGCGGAAGGGCTGCGTCTGATCCGCGAGTGGGCTCTGGACGACCCCGAGGAGTCCGCGGAGGCCGCCGCCGGCTGGTCCCGCAGCGCAGCCGGCATGGGCGCGTGGGAGGAGGCGTCGACGGCGGCGCAGATCGCTCTTCGGCGGTCCCTGACCGGTCTGGAGGACACCGGCGGCAGTCTGGAGGATCGTCTCGCGCGGATTCACGACGCCGAGGTCATAGCGGTGCAGGCGGCCCTCTGCGCGGTCCACGCCGGCGACTTGGGAACGGCGCTGCGCAGTCTGGAAACAGTAGGTTCCGCACATGCCCAGGGGCCGGGAGAAGGTCCTGATCTGCGACCGCCTCCCGAGGGATGCGTCGTCGTCCACCTGTGTGCCATGGGCGGGGAGAACGTCCTCGCTCTGGGCATGGACGCATCAGGCCAAACCGAGGCCTTGTGGCTGCCAGTCTCCGGCGAGGACGTGGCCAGCCAGGCGGGTCTATCCGGACTGACCCAGGGCAACACCCCGGACCCTGCCTGGTACCGGCAGACCGTGGACGTACTCGCCGGCTGGGCGGGCGAGCATCTGGTGAAACCCCTGCTGGAGAAGTGGCCCACCTCCTGGCTCTGCGTGATTCCGCACGGCACGCGTCTCGGATCGCTCCCCCTGCACGCCGCGTGGTGGCCGGACCCCACGCTGGCGGAGGGACGACGCCATGTCCTGGACGCGGTACTGGTCACCGTCGCGAGCGGCACCAGGCGGCCGAGGGCAGGCGAACCGCACCCCGACGAACCGGGCAGCATCCTCGCGGTCGCCGATCCTGAGCCCATGCGTGAACAGCCGCTGCCCGGGGCCCGCCGCGAGGCCGAAGGAGCGGTACTCCACTTCGCCCGCTCCACGCTGCTGACGGGCACCGACGCGCGCCGCAACGCTGTTCTCACCGCCCTCCCGGGAGCCGACGTCGTCCATCTGGCCACCCACGGCCGCACCGACCCGCTCCGCCCCCTCGTAAGCGAGCTGGTCCTGGCCGACGACGAGACCCTCAGCATGGCCGAGCTGCTGGAGCAACCCCTGTCGGGCACCCGCCTGCTGGTGCTCTCCGCGTGCTCCCTCGGCCAGGGAGGAATCTTCTTCGTGGGGCCCCGCCCGACGGGCTCGCTGGTGCAGGCCCTGCTGCGCACGGGCGTGGGCGGCGTCGTGAGCAGCATGTGGCGGGCACCTGACGAGAGCAGCAGCCTGTTGATCGACCGCTTCTACCAACTGTGGCGCTCCGGCTCCTACCCGCACCCCGCCGAGGCACTGCGCAAGGCCCAGCTGTGGCTCCGCGACGTCACCAACCGCGAACTGGGCGGCACGCCACCCACCTCACCGGCGGCGCGGCGCTTCTGGGAGACAACCCGCCCTTATCAACATCCCGTTCACTGGGCAGCGTTCGGCTACGCGGGAGTGTGAGAGATGACGTCCACCGACGAGTCCGACGAGAGAATCCTCGAATGCGCCCGGGCCGTCCGCGCGGAGCTTCCCCGGCTCATCAGCCCGCTCACCGCCGAGCGCAGACGGGAACTGGACACATGTCTGGCACAGGCCCTGGCCCGCCCCGGCGACGCCAGCACCGTCGAACGGATCCTGGTGGTGCTGCAGAGCGAACCGGAACTCCGCACCTGGGCGGCCCACTTCCTGGAGACCGGGAACCCTCCCCGGTACACCGAGCGGGGGGACTACCAGCCACTGCCCGGCTTCGGCGAGGCGGTCCCGGCCACCCGATACTCCTGCCCCGAGCGCGACTTCGCCTGGTACCGGGCTTTCCTCGACGAGCCCCCGCCCCGCTGCCCGACCCACGGCCACCCCCTCGTACGAGAGGACCCCCCGCCGTGCTGAACCGCTTCCTGGACGCGGTGGCGGGCCGCCTGGCCAATGAATGGCTGGTGGTCGGCACCCAGTCGCTGGTCTTCTGGGCAGGCGGCTTCGCCGCCGTAGCCTGGGGCACCGGCCGTTCCCCCGTCGACCGTCTGCGCGCACTCACACCAGGCACTCAAGCCCTCGTCGTGGCCGCGGCACTGCTCGCCCTCGTGCTGTCCGGGGTCGCCGTCCGCCGGCTGACCCCCGCCGTCCTGCCCTTCCTGGAGGGATACGGCTGGCCCGGCCAACTGCGGCGCTACGCGACAACACGTCAGGAAGCCCGCCGGTACCGGCTGCGGGAACGCTGGGAGCAACTGCGTGCCACCCTGGGCGACGCGGCGGAGCCCGTCGCCCCGGACACGTACGACGCCTTCGTACGGACCGATGCCGCCCTGCGGCGCATCCCCGGCGCCCCCGAACGGCAACTGCCCACCTGGGTCGGCAACACCCTGCGCGCGGCGGAACTGCGGCCCTACCAGAAGTACGGCCTGGACGCGGTGAAATGCTGGCCCCACCTGTGGCTGGTGCTGCCCGCCGAGGTCCGTGACCAGATCGCCCGGGCCCGCGCCACGCTGGACTCCGCGGTCTCCGCGCTGATCTGGTCCGCCGCATTCGTCGTCTGGACACCATGGGCCGGATGGGCGGCGCCCGTCGCCGCCGTGGCCGCGGCGGCGGTGTACCGCGGGGCTCTGCGCGGCCCGTGCGCGGCGCTCGCGGACCTCCTGGAGGCGTCGTACGACCTGCATCGCACCGCCCTGTACACGGCACTGCGATGGCCCCTGCCGACGGACCCGGCGCACGAGCGTGAGTCGGGCAAGCTCCTCACCTCCTATCTGTGGCGAGGCTCGGACGCGCCGGTTCCCGTCTTCACCCCACCACCCGACGCACCGGAGAGCCACCGATGACCGAGGAGACGTCACCGTCCCGGAGAGACCATCAGGGGGCCCGTACGCCGGAGGAGTTCGCCTTGTTCCACGAGCGCGTGCTGCGCGAGCACGGCGACCACACCCAGGCGGACACCCTGCTACGCCAGCTGGCCCAGTCCCCGAACCCACGCACACTGAGCTCCGTGGGCGAGAAGCTGCTGCGGCAGGGACGCCCGGAGGAGGCCGCGCAGGTACTGCGCGAAGCCCTACGCCTGGCTGGCGACGAGAAACCCTCCGCCGAGACCGTCACCAACCTGGGCGTCGCCCTGCTCATGTCGAACCGGGTGGACGAGGCCGAGGCCGTTATGCGCAGAGGCGCCGAGCTGGGCAGCCCCTTCGCGGCCGCCAACATGGCCGACCTTCTGCTGGAGCGCGGGGACATCCAGGGCGCCGAACGCTTCTACGCGCGAGCTGCGGAGAGCGGGGAACTCACCTCCGTCCTGCATCTCCCCACTTTCCTGCACGACACAGGGCGCCATCACGAGGCACACGACCGGCTGCGCACGTCGGCCGAGAACGGCGAACTGTCGGCTGCCGCACTGCTCGGCTCCTTCCTGGCGGAAGAGACACCCGCGCAGGACCTGCCGGCCGCACGGCACTGGCTCACCATGGCGGCACGCTCGGGCGACACCGACAGCGAACTGCGGCTGGGGAGGCTGCTGGCCTCGACCGGTGACCGCGAACAGGCCCGGCGATGGCTCACCCGCGCCGCCGAGAAGCTCGACAGGCAGGGGAAACCCGGCAACGGCATGGGGCAGGAGAGCATCCCGCTGCCGGCCGGGGGCGATGGCTTCATGATGCGGGTCCCCAGGCCTTCCGGCTCCTCGCCGTCAGCGCAGGCCGCCTATCACCTGGGCCGACTTCACGGTGAGAATGGCGACACCGAGGAGGGCCTGCGCTGGCTGCGCCTGGCCGCCAGGGCTCGCGTGCCGGAGGCCGTTCTGCTGATCATGGACCGCCACAAGGACGAGGAGGAGGCCGGGAACGACGAGGACACGATGTGGGCCGGGCTCACCGCCCCCGAACCCGGAGCCGCACACCAACAGGACCCCGCGACCGTGTCCGACGGGAGTGGCCCGCCCCTGTCGGACGCGATCCGGCAGGGACAGTGGTACGTACTGCCGGAGCAAGGCCTCGCACTCCGGGGACCATCCGGAAGCCGGGACCTGCCCACGGACCTCGTGGTCGGCGGGTGGCCGCTCGACGAGGACGGGCGCTGCGGGCCGTTCGAACCCAATCCTCACTACGTGCCGGACAGCGCGGCGAAGCCGACCGATCCGACGCACGCGCTGCTGCGCCTCCTCTACAAGGGCCAGGGCTCCGTCGACCGGCTCCTCGCGATACTGCGTCACACCGTCCTCGAGGTCGCCTGCGACGAACAAGGCCAACCGCGTCTGGTAACCGCCCCGAACGGGACGCCGTGTCTGCCGGTCGTCACCGCGGCCCTCCACACACGGCGCCTGCCACCCGCTCGCTGGGAGCGCGTACTGGGAAAGACTCTGCCGGAGATCGCGCCCGCAGGCGTGGACATCCTGCTCAACCCCGGTGACAGAGCACAGATCCTTCTGTTTACCGAGGGGCTGCGCCGCTGACGGAGGACCGCTCCTGGGCCTTGATGAGGTCGGCGCGCAGCGAAGCCGCAGAGACCTTGGAGCCGGTTCCGGAGGTCGTAGCTGGTGCCTGTTGTGCGGCGTGGACGACTTGCAGGGGGTCGCGGTGACTGTAGAGGAAGGTGCGGTCAACGCGGGTCTGGCGGGCGAGAGCCGAGGCAGTGATCTCTTCGCCGCTCTGCTGGGCTTGCTGCAGGGCTGCCGGCACGCGCTGGCGGCGCTCGGCGTCGGCCTGGCGGCCAGCGGTCATGGCGGCGGTCCGCCAGGAGCCTGTGAGTGGCTTCGACGTCGGCAATCGGGCTCTGTCCCAGATCTTGGGGAGCGGTCGCGGAGGGTCACTGAAGCAGGGTCAGGTGCCGTGGCACGCTGGGTTCCGGGAGCTCAGCGGCTCACCGGATGGGGTGTGCCGCCGAGCGGGTTCAAGCCGCGGGCGCGGGTTCCGGAGCGGGGGCCGCGCGGCGCAGCAGAGTGAGCGCGACGAGCAGGCCGCCGATGCATGCGAATCCTGCGGTGAGTGTCGCGGCGTGCAAGCCGCCGAGGGTCGCGAGCTTTGCTGTGGTGGTGGAGGCGAGTGCGGCGGAGCGGGCGGTGACGATGGCGGCCAGCCCGGCCACACCGATGGCCCCGACGAACTGCGGCATCTGCGAGAGCGCGCCGGCCACACCCTGCTCGTCGGTGCGCAGGCCCGAGGTGAGGGTGGTGATGAAGGCGACGACGGCCAGGACGTGCCCGAAGCCCATCGCGCCGGAGGTCACCAGCAGCAGCGGGATGTTGCTGTCCGCAGGCAGGAAGACCATGAAGCCGGTGCCGACGGCCTGCACCAGAAGGCCAAGAACCATGATCTGACGCGTGCCCAGTGAGCCGATCAGCTTCGATGCGATGGTGCCGGCGACCAGGGCGGTGGCGCCTTCGGCGAGGAAGCCGAAGCCGGTGGCCAGTGCCGAGTAGCCCAGGACGTCCTGCATGTAGAGGCTGAGCAGCACGGTGGTGCCGCCGCACATGCCGAAGGTGACGAAGCCGACGACGAAGCTCCACTTGACCGTGGGCCGGTTGAGCAGTTCCAGCGAGACGAGGGGGGCCGGGTGGCGGGCTTCGACGAGCAGGAAGGCGGCGATGAGTACCACGGCGGCGATGAGGGAGCCGAGCGTGGAGCTGCTGGTCCAGCCGGCGTCGGCACCCGTGGAGATGCCGTAGACCAGAGCGAACAGACCGCCGCTGGCCAGGATGGCGCCGGGCACGTCGAGCCGGGTGGCGATGCGGGCGCCGTCCTTGGGCAGCAGGGCCACCGCGCCGAGCGCGATGACCGCACCGAGGAACACCATGATCAGCATGGTCCAGCGCCAGCTCAGCCCGCTGGTGATGAGGCCGCCGCCGATGGTGCCGATGACGAAGCCGAGGGAGAGCAGGGCGCCGTTGACCGCGAGGGCCTTGGTGCGCTGCGGTCCTTCACGGAAGGAGGCGGTCATCAGGGCGATGGCGGTGGGGCCGATCATCGCGGCGGCGATGCCCTGGCCGGCGCGGGCCGTGATGAGGACGGCGGGGTTGGGTGCGAGTCCGCCCATGAGGGACAGCCCGGTGAACAAGATGATGCCCAGGATGAACAGGCGGCGCCGGCCGACGAGGTCCGAGACGCGGCCGAAGAGCAGCAGGAGGCTCGCTGTGGGCAGCAGGCAGGCGGTGGCTACCCACTGCAGGTCGCCGGCGGTGGCGAAGTTCAGGTCGCGGCCGATCTCGGGCAGCGCCACCGTGACGATCGAGAAGTCCAGCGCGATCAGGAAGGTTGCGCCGCACAGCGTGATCAGGGTGAGCCAGCCCCGCACGCCTAGTTTGTCGGGCGCTTCGGAAGCGCGATGGGGGGTGTTGGTTACCGCCATGGTGGGATGCCTCTCACGAATGAGCGTTGGGTGGGTGAGAACAACCCTGTGGCCCGGGGGGTGCGCTACCCAGCCCTCTGCGGTGGATACCCCTGGCAGGTGCAGGCTCCAGCCGAGCATCGGACCATCGATCCTCAGTGAACGTCTCGGGGTGCTTCCGCACCAACGGCAGGCAGCAAAGGCCGACGCACAGTGCGGAGTTGCCATAGGCGGGGCGGATATCCGGGCAGAGGTTGCGGTGAGCGGCTGACGCGCGGTGCACCGCGGTACGTCGTGACCTGTGATGTCGGCCTACCGCAGCGGCGTCTTGGACGCGAAAAGGCCCGGCCTGGCAGCAACGGGGGATGACGCGGCCAGGCCGGGCGGAGTCCGCGCGCCCCGAGGCTACGGCGGACGTTCAGAAGCCGGTGATCAGTCGGCTACCGCGGTCTCCGGCTGAGCGACCGGAGATGTCGAGATCAGGTCGGACAGCAGATGGAGCGCCGCGTGGGAGGGGGAACCGGGTTCGGCGTTGAAGACCGCGACGCGCTGTCCCTCATCGTGCGGCAGGTCGAGCAGTTCGTTGGTCAAGGTCAGCGCGCCGACCAGGGGATGCTGGAAGTCGCGGGTGAACTGCACGCAGGGGCGCACGGTGTGCGCGGCCCACAGCGAGGCGAACTCGGGGCTGTGCAGGGTGAGTTCGCCGACGAGCTCAGTGAACCGGGGATCGTCGGGGTAGCGGGCGGCCGTCATGCGCAGGTCGGCCACGGTGTCCCGGGCCTTCGTCCGCCAGTCGGCATACAGCTCACGCGTGTGCGGGTCGAGAAAGACGAGGCGGGCCACGTTGGGGCGGCCGCCCGCCTGGGCCGGTGCGTCGAAGTCGATGTGCGCGGCGAGCAGGGCATGGGCCATGCGATTCCAGTACAGCACGTCGCCACTCCGGCCCAGGACCAGGGCGGGCACGTCGCCCATGGAGTCGATCATCAGCCGGATGCCGGGGCGGACCTGTTCGGGCCGGGTGCGGCGCCGGATACGCGGTTTGTTGCGTGCCAGGCTGTGCAGGTGGGCGCGCTCGGTCTCACTCAGGCGCAGGACCCGGGCGATCGCGTCCAGCACGGCGTCCGAGGCGTTGGGGCTCTGCCCCTGCTCGAGCCGCGTGTAGTAGCCCACGCTGACTCCGGCGAGCTGCGCGAGTTCCTCGCGGCGCAGTCCGGGCACCCGGCGGCGGCCGCCGTAGTCGATGAGGCCGACGTCCTCCGGCTGGAGCCGGGCCCGCCGGGAGCGGAGGAACGTACCGAGTTCGGATCGCTGGTCCATGCCGTGTTGTCGCTGATCCATGCATGCCAGCATGGCAGTTGCGGACGTTTGGCGCCTATCCCCGCCAGGTGCAGGCATCAGGAGCGCGCCATCCCTGGCTGGAGCGGAGTTTCTCGGCGGCCCTGGCGCAGATCATGGCAGAGCGGTCACAGAAGCGTACGGCGGCGTTCGATCGCTTGGAGTCGACGTCATGCGAGACCGCGTACGCCTCGCCGCCGAGCAAGTGGATGACGCTCCATCAGGTACCTGACGCACCCTCGTCGTTCCTGGCTTCGGCCGGTGACGGTGCTGGTCATGCGGGCCGATTCAGCGTTCTGGGACTTGCTGGTGTTCGAAGGGATAGCCGACGTGGACGTCGAGGCGGTGACCGCTGACTTCGGCACGGTCGACATCGTGGCGAGAGGCGGGGCGGAGGGAGCAGTGTGTCCGGACTGCGGTCGGTTCTCGGACCGCGTGCACGACTCCTACCAGCGCAGGTTGAAGGATCTCCCGCTCGGTGGGCAAGGCGTCGTGATCCTGCTGCGGGTCCGGCGCTTCATCTGCGGCAACGCCAACTGTCCGCGCCGCACCTTCGCCGAGCCGTTCGCGCAATTGACCGCCCCGTACGCGCGGTTCACCCTGCGGTTGAACCGCATGCTGCAGCGCGTCGGGCTCGCGCTGGCAGGACGGGCCGGTGCCCGGCTGGCCGCCCAACTGGGCCTTGGAGCTGGGCGGATGACACTGCTGCGCCGGGTCATGGCGCTGCCGGATCCGCAGTTCACCACGCCGCGGGTGCTCGGCGTGGACGATTTCGCCACCCGCCGAGGCCACTCGTACGCCACCGTGATCACGGACGGCGAACGCCACCGGCCCCTCGACGTCCTGCCGGGACGCGAAGCGGCGCCCTTGGCAGCGTGGCTTGTGGCCCACCCCGGGGTTGAGGTGATCTGCCGTGACCGCGCCGGGGCCTACGCTGAGGGCGCCGCGCTCGGAGCCCCGCACGCACTCCAGGTTGCAGACAGGTACCACTTGCTGCAGAACCTAGGCCAGGGCGTCGAGAAGTGCGTCGCCGCGCACCGCGACTGCCTGCGTTCCATCGCCCTGCAGCCGGACCAGGCCGTCGCCAGCGCGAACGCCGACGGGGCCTTTGCGGTCGATCCCGGCTCACTCGCTTTGCTTTCCGGTCGGCGGGCCGAACGGATGCGCGCCCACCACGCCCTGGTCCACGGCCTGTTGAGCGAGGGGATGGGGCTCCGCGCCATCGCTCGCCACCTGGGCTGGGGGCGGCACACTGTCCAGCGGTACGCGCGCGCCGCCCGCTGGCAGGACATGGTCACCGGACGCAGCTCCCGCACCAGCCGCCTCGACATGCATCAGCCCTACCTGCAACGGCGCATCGATGAAACCGCCGGAAAGATCACCATCATCGAGTTACGCAAAGAGCTCGGAAGCCGCGGTCATCCGGTGCCCTACAGCACCCTGCGAGACTGGGCCCGCAGCCGCCTGCAATGGCCCGATGCGCCCACCCCGGCCGCCGCAGCGCCCTCGGTCCGCACCGTCGTCGGCTGGATCACCCGGCACCCCGACGCCCTCACCGAGGACGAGAACCGGCAGCTCAAGACCGTGCTCGCCGGCTGCCCGGAGCTTGAACAAACCCATGAGCTCGTACGGGACTTCGCCCAAATGCTCACCAAGCGCACCGGTGCTGACTTGCCGGACTGGATCAACACCGCCCGCGCCGCGCAGCTGCCCGGGATCACCGGCTTCGCCCGCGGGCTGACATCCGACCTCGAGGCCGTGATCGCCGGACTGGCCCTGCAATGGAGCTCTGGCGGCACCGAGGGCGCCGTGACACGCGTGAAAAAGATCAAGAGGCAGCTCTACGGCCGAGCCGGATTCGAACTACTCCGCAAGTTGATCCTGCTCCAGTGACCCTCCGCGACCGCTCCCCAAGATCTGGGACAGAGCCCGTTGCACGACGTCAGAGCCACCTGTGAGTGTCATCGAGGGCGCTCCGGTCGTAGTTCTGGGCGCACGCGGGGCATGCCCCGCAGGGTCTGGTGGGTTGACAGTGAGCCAGTAGATTCCCCGCCTACGGCCATAAAGATTCCCCACCGGCCAGTGACGCTCTGTAGCCTATGCCGTGGTCCGGTTACCTGTCCGTGGGGAGTAGCCGTCGTGGCGCGCACATGGTTGTCCATCCGTGTAGAGCTCGTGTCCGGGGGTGGCGCGGATATCTGGCCGCGTCCCGGACGGATCTTCGCGGCCGCACGCTCCCATTCCTTCGCTCAGCTTGCCGAAGCCGTTGACGCTGCGTTCGGTAGGTGGGATCTGTCCCACCTACACCTGTTCACTCTGGCTGGCGGAACCGGAGTCAGCCCGTTGGACTGGTGGGGAGACGAGCCCCGTGATGACACTGTGGACGGCCGCGCCACCAAGCTCAGCAGGTTGGAGGCTGGCGAGCAGTTCGCCTACGTCTTCGACATGGGAGACGCTTGGGCGCATCTGTGCACGGTGGGCGAGAAGCGCATCGACCCTTTGGAGGCTCTCGGCGACACTCCGAGCCGCCCGGCTCCTTACTGGGGTTGGGGCGCGCTTCCCGATCAGTACGGCCGCCGCTGGGATGGTGACGACGGCGAGTCTCCACAGCCCAAACGGCCCGCCGGATGCCTGAGCGACCTGCCTCCAATCCTGCCCTGGTGGGGTGATCAACGCACCCGCTGATCGTCGTGCACTTACAACGGAAACTGGTCACCGGCGTCCAACGAGCAGAACACGGGCATCTGCTGGGCCACCGTCGGGAGCCATGGTCTTGTGGCTCTCGTGCAGTGAGATCGTCGGTCAGGCCGTCAGCTGGAAGGTGTGCTGGTCGGCATGGGCGTAGAGGCGTTCACGTTCTCGTTCGACTGCAGAGAACCCGGGAGACATGCGTCTCTCGACACCGGCATGACCACGCTGCCCGGGCCGCGACGCGGCCCGGAGATCTCGGCAGGGAAAGCAGTTGTCCTCCAGCTGGTTTCCTTGAACGATCTGGGTGTGACCACGTTGTTCCTGACCGTCGGCCTGCCCGGGGCCGGAAAGACCACGAGGGCCCGGCAGCTGGCCAAGGAGCACAACGCGCTGCGGCTGACACCGGACGAGTGGATGATTCCGCTGTTCGGCGAGCCGGAGGCGGACGGGAAGCGCGATGTGCTGGAAGGACGGCTGCTCTGGCTTGGTCTGGAGGCGCTGAGGCTGGGAACCAACGTGGTGCTGGATTTCGGATGCTGGTCCCGTGACGAGAGGTCCGCGATCCGTTGGTTGGTGGAGTCCGTGGGCGCGTCCTGTCACCTTGTGTACGTGCCGGTGGACCATCAGACCCAACGCGCCAGGATTGCCCGTCGCCAGTCGACCACCCCGGATCAGACCTTCCCCATGAGCGAGGCGGACCTCTCGCACTGGAGGACGCTGTTCGAGGAGCCCGACGCCCCGGAACTCGATGGGCATGAGGTCGGCGGTCCGCCTCCGGGGTGGTCGGGTTGGTGGGAGTGGGCCGCCGATCGGTGGCCCTCGTTCGCGTGACTGCCAGCCCGGCCCAGGTGCGGCTCAGCTCCGGGGCCAAGCATGGTGGTTTGCCGGATCGTCGTGTCCAGGGATGGGTTGCCGGGGGCGGCGATGGTTTCGTGGCAGGAGGAGTTGTTTCAAGCTCGGCGAGTCCGCCCAGGCCCGCTGGCGAGCCGTGAACGCACCCCACCTCGTCGCCCTCGTCCGAGCAGGGGCCCACTTCGAACGAGGCGAACTCGTCGAACACCCCGAAGCTCACGCAGCCTGAACTGCCCCACGATCCACAGGATTTGACTACTTCTCCCGCTAGTCCTCCAGAAGTCCTGATGATCTATGAGGACGGTCCTGTTCGAACCTGGCTGCCGAAGCACGTGGTGGAATTGGGCACAGGAGGGAACAGGCAAGGCGGGCCGGTGGAATCGAAGTCACCGTGCGGAGCGATGGCCCCGCCGCGGGTTACCCAAGCGGGTAGGAGCCAGCAATGTCCCAGACGGCGACGGTATTCCGGCACTTCGTCGGCGCCACCGCGGTCGGCGTAGCCCTGGCCGCAACCTCGGGGTGCACGGTTCCCGTCGATGCCGTCGCCGGCATCTCCGTGACCGGCGACGGCCATCTGCTCGGCGTCATGATGGTCTGCGGACATCAGATCGATGGCGCGACCCTCTACGTGGACAGCGCCGATGTCGACAAGACGGTCACGGTCGGTTCATGGACCGCCGACCGCCCCCTCAGGGCAGGTCTCACTACCTGGACCCTCGATTCTCCTGGCGCCGGCTGGACCGCGACCAGATCCCTCGCTCCGCTCACCGTCAAGATCACCTACGCGCTCTACGGCTGGACCAAGGACGACTCGTGGTCATCGAGCAGCGTCTCCTTCGCTCTGGTCGACTGGGACCGGCTCACGCCGGGAAAAGTCCGCTACGACAAGATCTCGGACAACGGCGACGAATCGGCAGGTACCGCCCCCGTAGCGGAGTTCAAAGCCAGGGCCTGCCGGAACACGTAACGCCACGGCGCATCCGGCCAGGCCAGGGCACTCCCGTTGCCGGGAGTTACCCGTTCAACCTCGCTGCCACAAGACACAAGATCACGATGGGCAACTGGAGCAACTATCTGACCCCTACGCACTTCCATTGCGATCTGTGCACTTCAGTCACATCCATCCCTATATTCCTTCACGTCTTTGAAAAATCTTGAACGTTAAGACGGAACCTCTTTGGTATACACACGTAACCTCGCGCACCGATTCCAGGCTCCGCCTGCCGAACAAAAGCGACACTCTACATAAAATCGGCAAGCAACCCAGTTGGCCACACCTTTCATGATTTTACCAATGCTTGACCTAAATGACAGCTTCTCAAGCCCCTCCCCTCCGCGATCTGCATGATCAGCGCGATCGGTTGACCGATCAGATAGCTGATACTGAGAGGGGCTTGACCATGCGTCACAGACCCGTGATCCCGCGTGGGTCACGAGCAAGACGCGTCCAGCGGTCGCGTCGACTGCGGCAGATAGCTCTCGGCGTGGTAATGGCCATGGCTACCGAGGCAACATTGGTGTCGCTGGACACCGGGCTGGCATTCGCGTCGGAAACCGCCACCATCGCATCCGAGACCACACAGACCGGCTCAGACACGGCGTCGGGGCCTGCGCAGGCTCAGGACGAGGCGTCCGCGGTGCTGATGGCCCGGCTGCAGGACCGGAAGATCGAGGTGCTGTCGGCGCGGACGGCCGACTCGACGACGTACGCGTTGCCTAGCGGGGAGCTGGAGACGCAGGCGTACGCGGGGCCGGTGCGGGTCAAGCAGGGCAGTGCGTGGAAGGACATCGACACCTCGCTGTCCGACACAGGCTCGGATCTGACGCCGAAGGCGGCGGCCGCCGACGTCGCGGTCTCCGACGGCGGGGACACGCAGTTGGCGTCGGTGACCAAGGGCGGAGAGTCCTTCGGACTCGGCTGGCAGGACAAACTGCCCACGCCGTTGGTAAAGAACAGCACTGCCTCCTACGACCTGGGCAGCGGCCAGACCCTGTCCGTGACCGCGCTGGCGCAGGGCTTCTCGGAGAACATCGAGCTCACCCAGCGACCGGACGATGACACGCTCTCGTACCGCATCCCGCTGAACCTGGACGGGTTGAAGCTGTCCCAGGCCGACTCGGGGCACCTGCTGCTGAAGAACGGCGACGGGGACCTGGTGGCCGAGGCCCCGGCGCCGATGATGTGGGACGCCTCCAAGGACGAGGCGTCGGGCGAGTCGGCGCACCGGGAGCAGCTCACGACGAAGATCGAGACCGCGTCGGACGGCTCCCAGACCCTGGTGCTCACCCCGGACAAGGACTTCCTGGCCACCGCCACCTACCCGGTGACCGTGGACCCCACCTCGACGCTGGCGGTGACCACCGACACCTGGGTGCAGAACCCGGACTACCCCGACTCCCAGGTCTCCTCGCAGGAGTTGAAGTCGGGCACCTACGACGGCGGCACGGACACGGCGCGCTCGTACCTGAAGTTCGACGTGTCGAAGTTCGCCGGCAAGCACATCACCGCGGCCACGATGTCGCTGTACAACTACTACTCGGCGACCTGCTCCACCTCCGGTGCGGCCACGGTGGCGAAGCGGATCACCTCCTCGTGGTCCTCGTCGTCGATCACCTGGGGCGCGCAGCCGTCGACCACGACCACGGGCATGGCCTCCAACACCGGCCACTGGGGCTACACCGGCTGCGCGGCGAACTGGTCGAACTGGAACCTGCAGTCGATCGTGCAGGCGTGGGCGGACGGCTCGACCAACTACGGCCTGCAGGTCCGCGCCGACAGTGAGAGTGACTCCACCACCTGGCGGCGCTTCCGGTCGGCGAACTACACCACCTCCGGGTACGCGCCGAAGCTGGTGGTGACCTACAACTCGTACGCCACCACCGCCTCGGCCGCCATCTCGCCGAACTTCCCCAATCCGTACAACGGCAAGCTGTACGTGACGTCGCTGACGCCGACTCTGTCGGCCAAGGTCACCGACGCCGACGGCTCCACCGTCAAGGGCCAGTTCGAGGTCACCGCCGACCCCGTGTACGCGGACACCACCTACTCCTACACCGGCACGTCGGCGTCGGTGGCCTCGGGGTCGACGGCGAAGTTGACCATCCCCTCCGCCTCCGCGTTCCCCGCGGCCAAGCACCTGCGCTTTCGGGTGCGCGGCTACGACGGCACGGACTACGGCTCCTGGTCCGGCTACACAACGTTCGCGCTGAACACCGGACTGCCCGCCGCGCCCACCATCACCTGCGCCCCGTACAGCGAGAACACGTGGACGGCGAAGGCGGACAGCGGCGCGACCTGCACGCTGGACACCACCTCGGCCGACGGCATGGGCTACTACTGGGGCCTGGACGACTCCTCCGTGCCGGGCCGGGTCTACGACACCACCGACGGCTCGGGCGGTGACCCGCTGACGATCACGATCAAGCCGGGTGAGGACTGGCACAAGCTGTACGCCAAGACCATCGACTCCGGCGGAAACCTTTCCTCAACGACCACGACCTATGCCTTCGGCGTCGGCGACGGCGCCGGACTGCTCACCCCGGGCGACGGCGACAGTGTTGCCCGCCGGGTCAGCCTGACCTCCACCGGCAAGACCAGCTACACCGGCGTCACCTACCAGTACCGGCGCGGCGAGACCGACGACTGGCACAGTGTCCCGGTCTCCGACGTCACCAAGTCCTCAGACGGCTCGGCCGTCTCTGCCTGGCCGGTCACCGTCACCAGTGGTTCGCCCGCGGCGCTCACCTGGAATGTGACCACGTCGCTGTCGGAGGACGGACCGGTCGATGTCAGGGCCGCCTTCACCGACGGCTCAACGACGGCCTACTCGCAGCCCCACACGATCACCGTGGACCGCAACGCGGGTACCGCCCCGAGCGATGACGTCGGTCCCGGTTCGGTGAATACCCTCACCGGTGACTTCACCCTCTCCGACACGGATGCCTCCGGTTTCGACCTGTCGGTCTCTCGTACTGCCTCTTCCCGCCGCCCGACCGCAGGTGCGGACGCCGAGGGCCAGGTGGCGATCTTCGGTCCGCAGTGGACCTCCGGCACCACCGCCGAAATCACCGACTCCGACTGGGCGTATCTGAAGCAGACCTCGTCCACCTCGGTGGCGCTGGTCGACGTCGACGGTGACCAGACCGGGTTCACGGCGACCTCTTCCGGTGGGTGGAAGCCCGAGCCGGGTTCGGAGGACTTGGCCCTGAGCGGCGGCACCCTCACCAACGGCGTCCTGTCCGGCACGTTGACCCTCACGGACGACGAGGGCACCACCACGGTATTCGCCAAGCCCACGGTGGCGCCCGGTGACCCGGCGCCCACCACCTGGCAGGTCACCACCAGCAAGCTGGCCACAGACAACTCCACCACCACGGTGGTCCCGGAGACCGTCGTTTCCGGCGGCAAGTCGCTGGTCCGCTCCAAGTACATCATTGCTCCTACCTCCGCGGTCAGCGCGTCGACGTGCCAGACCACGCCGTCGGCCAGGGGCTGCCGGATGCTGGAGTTCGTCTACGCCACCTCCACCACCGCCACCAGCTCGGCCTTCGGCAACTACAACGGGCAGGTCCAGCAGATCAAGCAGTGGGCCACCGACCCGGGCGCGTCGGCGGCGACCGCCACAGTGGTGGCGCAGTACGCCTACGACGACTCCGGCCGCCTGCGCCAGGAGTGGGACCCGCGCATCAGCCCCGAGCTGAAGACGGCGTACACCTACGACTCCGCCGGACGGGTCGCCACCATGACCCCGCCGGGCGAGCTGGCCTGGACGTTCACTTACGGCAAGGCGGGCAGTGCCGCCACCGCGGGTTCGGGGATGCTGCTGTCGGCCTCCCGGCCGAACCTGACGGCGGGAACGAAGAGCACAACCGACGGCACGACGGCCACCACCAGCGTGGTCTACGACGTGCCGCTGAGCGGTAGCAAGGCGCCCAACGCCATGGGCACCTCGGACGTGGTTGCCTGGGGCCAGAGCGACGTGCCGACGGATGCCACCGCGGTCTTCCCCGCGGACTCGGTACCGGCATCCAACACCGGAAGTGACCTGGCGGCCTCCGACTACAAGCGGGCGACCGTCACCTACACCGACGCCTCCGGGCGTGAGGTCAACACCGCTTCGCCGGGCGGCCACATCACCACCACCGAGTACGACCGTTTTGGTAACACTGTCCGTGAACTCACCTCCGGGAACCGGGAGTTGGCGCTGGCCACCTCCGGTGACGGGCTGGCGGAGCAGGTTGCGCTGAGCATCGACCAGATGACGGCCGCCGACCGGGCGGAGCTGCTGTCGACCCGCTCGGTGTACTCCTCCGACGGTCTGCGGGAGACGGACGAGTACGGCCCGCTGCACCAGGTGACCCTCGCCTCCTCGCTGAAGGCGGGCACCGGCGGCACGGACCTGCCGGCGGGCACCCAGGTCCCGGCGCGTCGGCACACCGTGAACACCTACGACGAGGGGCGTCCGACCGACGGCACGGCCACCGTCGCCAACCAGGTGACCACCACCAAGGTGGGCGCGTACGTGGACGGCTACCCGTCCGACGCGGACGTGCGCACCACGGCCACCGAGTACGACTGGGTCAAGGGCCTGCCCACGGCCACGATCAGCGATCCGTCCGGGCTGGCGCTGAAGACCAAGACCTCGTACGACTCCCAGGGCCGGATCATCAAGACCGCCCTGCCGAAGTCGTCCGGCACGGACGCCGGGGCCACGGTGACCACGTACTACTCGGCCACCGGCACCGGCGCCTGCAACGGCAAGCCGGAGTGGGCCGACCTAGTCTGCTCCACCGGACCGGCCGGCACCATCACCGACGGCGGCTCCAACCCGAGCGAACTACCCACCAAGGCCATCGAGTACGACCGGTGGGGCAACACGGCCAAGACGACGGAGACCGCGAACTCGGTCACTCGCACCACCACCAACACCTACGACGACGCGGGCCGTATCAAGAGCACGGCCGTCAGCGGCGGGGTGGGCACCGCGGTGCCGGACACCACGACCACGTACGACGCCGACAGCGGTGACGTGGCCACGGTCACCTCGAACGGGCAGACCATCACCCACACCTACGACCAGCTCGGACGGGAGATCTCCTACAACGACGGCGCGGGCAACACGGCCGCCACGCAGTTCGACGCGCTCGGCCGCGTGATCAAGACCACCGACTCTGCCCCGTCCACCACCACCTATACCTACGACACGTCCAAAGACCCGCGCGGCCTGGAAACCTCCCGCACCGACTCGGTGGCCGGCGCCTTCGCCGCGACCTACGACGCGGACGGCGAAGTGGCCACCGAGTCCCTCCCCGGCGGCTACACCCTGACGGTCAGCCAGGACGAGACCGGAGCGGAGACGTCCCGGGTCTACACCCGCGACAGCGACGGGAGCGTCGTCGCCTCCGACACCACGGACGAGAGCGTCCACGGCCAGGTCGTGGGCGATGCCGACACCGCGGGCCAGAGCCGCAGCCGCGCCTACACCTACGACGCGGCCGCACGTCTCACGAGGGCCGACGATACCGACCCGGACGGCGCCTGCACCCGTCGCGACTACACCCTCGACGACAACACCAACCGCAGCGCCCTGGCCACCTCGACCAGCGACGTCGGCGCGGCCTGCACCAGCACAGGCGCCACCACCACGTCGAACTCCTACGACAGCGCCGACCGGCTGGTCACCTCCGGCACGGTCTACGACGCCCTCGGCCGCACCACCACCCAGGCATCCGGCGCGAGCGTCGGCTACTACGCCAACGACCTCGTCCGCCAGCAGACCTCCGGCACCAGCCGGCAGACCTGGAGCCTGGACGCGGCCGGCCGCCTCGCCGCCTGGACCACCGAAACCCAGGGCAGCGACGGCACCTGGACCCAGACCGGATCCAAGACCAACCACTACGGCTCCGACGGCGACAGCCCGGACTGGATCCAGGAGACCAGTGGCACCATCAGCCGCAACGTCCAGGGCATCGGTTCGGACCTCGGCGCCGTGACCAGCGCCACCGGCAACACCGTCCTGGAGCTGACCGACATCCACGGCAGTGTGACCATCCAACTCCCCTTGGATACAACCCAGTCGCCGACCGCACTCGCTTTCGATGAGTACGGAGTCCCGGAGGGGGACACCACATCGGTCCGCTACGGCTGGCTCGGTGGCAAGCTGCGCTCCGGTGAAACCGTCACGGGCGCCACCCTCATGGGAGTCCGCCTGTACGACTCCACGGCCGGCCGCTTCCTCTCCGTGGACCCCGTCCCGGGCGGCAACGCCACCGCCTATGACTACTGCTCCGCTGATCCGGTCAATTGCTACGATTTGGACGGACGATGGGGCTGGTGGGGGAAGATCAAGCACGCGCTGGGCTGCACGCATACAAAGTGTCTCTTCTTCAACAAGAGCAACCGGCACTTGGTGATGCGTGACGGGCGTCCCGGACTCCACTTCCGCAACCATTACATTCGCTTCGAACACGACAAGCACAGCGGATGGCACCTCAACGTAGGTAAACGGCACTACCTCGCCCGCAACGCGTTCCGCTGGGCGGCCAGATGGGGCAGCCGGTTCGCCCGAGGCGTGGGACGCTGGGGAGTTCCGATATTTGCCACCCCGGTGTTCAGATACCGGTACCCGTGCTACCCGAGAAGGGTTTGCCCGCCGGCTTAGCCCAAGTCTGGGCCCCTGCCACCGCTCAGGCGGCAGGGGCCCAGCCCGGAGAGAATGGAAACCGCGCCATGCGCTATGTCTCCGCGGCGACCCCGCACGACATGGAAATCTTCCTCTCGGAAATCGCTGCTGAATTCTCAAGAGTCGGGGCCCAGGTCTACATCGACCTCTACACCGATGAATCAATCATTGACGAACAGGCCAGACAGGCTCTTCAGCAGCTGTCTGAGATTGCCACCCGGAACCAGGAGAAACCCCACCGGTGGCGCCTGATCAAGCGGCATGATCCTCTGATGGGTGTGGAACTCGATCTGACGCGCAATGAGCATGTCGCTTACTTCTCGCGTCTAGCCCACCGGGTGATCAACACCGAAGTCTGGCACGCAGATCGTCAGCTGTTCGGAACGATCGAGTCTTACGTGCGAGTCTGGGTGGACTTGCCCGACGAGGCCCTCCAACGTGCCCTCGCGGCGGCAAGAACTAACGGGGCTTCCTTGACCGCAGAACCACAGCTCTGATGAGACGGCCTATGGTGCGGCACCACGAATGGTCCCGCACCATAGGCACAGCGTGCGAAATCGAAGGCCGCCGCTGCTGTCGAGGTGTCCGTTGTCTCTTGGCCCGTCCGGCCCGGCGGTCTCAGCGCACGAGTCGGTAGCCGGTCACCAGCTCGGCTCGGATGAGGACCACGTGCTCCATCTCCGTGTTGATCCACGGCGTGAGCTCGGCGTGATAACGGGAGAGCACCTGTGGTTCCGTCACGCGGCTCGCGGTGCCGGTGACCATCACGCTCCAGCCGGTGTGCGTGTCCTCGTCGATCCGGTCGGCCTCGTACACCACCACTTCCGACGCCGATGCGGTGGCCAGCAGCGCGGCCCCGGCGTGCGTACGGATGACGATGTCGCCGTCGTCGGTCACGACGTGGTTGACCGGCCGGATCACGGGCAGGGCCTGGTGGGTGAAGCCCACGCGTCCCATGGACACACCGGCCAGGAGCTTGAGGGACTGCTCCCGGTCCAGTTCGATCATCCGGGCACCCGGAGCGGAGGCAGAGGGCTGAGCGGTCACGACGGCTCCCCGCAGACGGCCTGGTGCGCGGCCCCCGAGGGCCAGAGCACCTCGACATCGACGCCGTGGCTGCGGGCGTAGGCCACCAGGTGGGCCGTCGCGTCCCGGCCGGTGGACGGCGAGCCGTCCCACACCGCCAGCACGCGGGCGCAACTGCGCAGCAGGCTCTCGTCCGCGGCCACGCAGGCACCGCGGTCGCCGGGGTCGTATTCCACTAGCCGCACCTGCTCCGACAGCAACAGCAGTTCCCCGGCCGCCTTCCGGTCGGGCTCGGTGAGCTGCGCGGGCACGCCGTTGTACGACGGCAGTACCGTCACCAGCGCCAGCCCCGCCGTGCGGGCGGCCCGCCCGAACGCCACCGGCAGCCCCTTCCCCGCGCGGACCAGGCCCGCCCTGCCCGCTTTGGCGAAGCCGGCCAGCCGGGAACGCAGCTCCTCTTCCAGCAGCGCGAGCGTCGGCGCGCTGAGATCGGGATGTCCCACAACAGCGATCAACCCCGGCTGTCCTTTCTCCCCACGAGCGTGCTTGATCATCTCCAGGCACGGAAACGTGCACCAGGGCCGACCGGGGTCCGGGCAGGGGGCCGTTTGGCCCTTGCGCAACCCGGATCCCGTCGCTCGGGGCGCTGCCGTGCTGGGCTACTTGTTCGCGTGCTCGCCGAGGCAGAACAACAGCCACATGAACCCGGCGAACGGGTGCGTGCCGAAGATGTAGAAGCCGGCGCGCAGCGCGACACCGCGCTCCTTCTGGCTCTCCGCGTCCTGGGGCTTGCCGTTCCTGGCGTCGCTGACCGTGTCAGCTCTCTATCTCTGTCCGGCTCGCGCCTACTGGGGGATCTCGAACCGGACGAGGACGACCTTGCCGTCGTGGTCGACGGCCGGCTCTGCGCTGAGCTCTCCGTCGTAGTCGGCGGCCAGTTCGGCCACCATCCGTAGTCCGGCGCCCATGCCTTCGAGGGTGAGATCTGGCAGACGCGGCTCGGTGTCCGCGACGCTGACGACCAGCGTGTCACCGGCGACAGTCATCCCCACGTCCGCGAACGGCGAGTGCGCCGCGTGCCGCAGCACGTTGGTGACCAGCTCGCTGACCACCAGCAGCACCGCGTCCGCGAAGGCGGAGTCCGGGGCGACACCGGCCTGGGCGAAGTACCCGGCCACACTCTCGCGGGCCTCCCGTACTGCGTCGGGCCCCACCCGCACCGAGGCGACGTGCCGCCGCACCGGCGGCCGGACGTGCTCGACGTGCGCGGCGGGCTGGCGGCGGTGCCACGGCATCCGGAAGCGGCGGGCGTCGCCGGTCACCGGGCCAGCTCCGTTCCGCGCAGCTCGGCCAGCAGGTCCTGGCGCCCGGCCGGCAGCATGGACAGGATCCGCCGGGCCGCGGCGAGCAGCTCTGCGACGTCGCCGTCGGCCGGCTCGTAGATGACTGTCGACCCGGTGCGGGTGGCGGTGACGATCCCGGAGCGGCGCAGCGCCGCCAGCTGCTGCGAGAGGTTCGACGGCTCGACCTCGATGGCCGCCAGCAGGTCGCGCACCGACATCGGCCCGTCCTGCAGCAGCTCCAGCACCCGGATGCGCACGGGATGGCCGGGCATACGGAAGAACGCGGCCTTCGCCTCGTACAGCGGAACCGGCATCCCGGTCACCCCTCGTCCGCCGCGTCCGCGCCGGCATCGATGCCGTGCCGGCCCGCCACGCGCAGCGCGTCGTCCAGCTCGTCCTGCGCTTTGGCCACCTCGTAGGCGTCCTCGTCCTTTAGGGCCACCGACAGTGCGGCACGCGCCGCGCGTACCCGCTCCAGTACGGCCTCGGTGAACCCACCCACCGAGGACCACCTCCCCCATGATTTGTCCGACATGGCAACTAGCGAATTGAGAAACTCTTCAAGCCTAGTGGGCGGGAGGCTGCCTGAACTCCTGCGACCAGCGGCACGCCCCATCGTGCGCGGGCGGACTCCGGCCGGGTGACCCCGGCGCCGGAATTGCCCCTGTCCACCGTTGGCGGCCGGGTCTAGTCTCCACAAGTGGAACCGGGGACACCGGCACGGCGGACAGGAAGCACCCGAACCATGCGCCAGGGCGGTCCCACGGTTCCGGTGTCCGCCCCTGCGGCGAGCGTGGCCCGCCGGGATGACTCCCACCCACCCCGGCCGCCGGCGGGGGCGGAGGGGCGCGGGACGCCCGGCCGTCAGGCCGTTCGCCCGCGTCCTGCGGTCGCCGCCGTTGACGCCGACCTACTCCGGCGGCGACCGCACCCACCACGCTCCCCCACCGCCGCGCGCCGGCTCGCGCGGGAGCACTGAAACGTTTCCGGTACCACACTTGAACTGGGTGCCTACGACGCTGTCAGCACCCGTCAGGGGGTGTCGAGGGATGCCCGGGACACAGCGTACAAAGGTCGGGCTGTGGCGGTGGCGACGCAATCCGCTCCGGCGCGGCAGCGACCTCGCCGAAGCCTGGATCCTCCTGGCCCTGACAGGCGCCCTGCTCGCGGGAGTAGCCGCGGCGGACGGCGTACAGCGGGTGCTCGACCGGCAGCACGTCGAACGGCACCCCGTGTCGGCCTCGCTCGTCGAAGACGCGGCCGGTGTGCACGCCACATCGACCGCATACGGGGACCGAGTGTGGGCCACCGTGCGCTGGCGGGCGCCGGACGGCTCGGCACGCACGGGCCAGGCCAGGGTGCCGGTCGACGCCCCGGCCGGGGCCCGGGTCATGGTGTGGACGGACGAGCGTGGCGCCCTGACATCGAAGCCGGCGTCGCGTGGGGAGGTGGCAGTACAGGCGGCCATGGTGGGTTCCCTGGCTGCGGTGGGCGCGGGTGGCGTGGTCCTGGCCGGGGCCCGCCTCGCGCGCGGGTGCCTGGACCGGCGGCGGATGCGGCAATGGGACGTGGAGTGGGAGCGGGTCGACACGCGCCGGGGCGGGAAGACCGGTTGACCACAGAATCGTCCGTCCGGCGCGTCGCCCGATGGCACGGTTGCGCTCGACGATGGCGCGGCCCCAGCTCGGCGACTGTCGATCCGATGCGGCGCCTGTGCTCCTTGAGTGGAAAGATCGGCGCCATGGGCACCGATAAGGGCTGGGTGTACCGGGTCGACGAGCCGCACGGCTCGCAGGGCTGGCACCCCTACGGCAGCCCTCCCGAGCGGTGGCGGGGGACCATCATCACCGACGATCCCAAACAGGCCGCCGAGTACGTCGCCGCCCTCGTCGTCACCGACCTGGTGACCGAGTGGGAGGTGCGCGGCACCGGACAGAGGCACGTGCGCGTGATCGTCTGGGAGGACAAGGCAGGTGACGGCCCCGAGGGTGCGGCCTTCACCGTGGAGATCCAACCCGACATCGATGCAGAGTGACCGATCCTGCCGCGGAGACAGGCTTTGCGCTCTTCGGCTCCGCGGAGCGCAAGCGCAGCAACGCCTTCACGCCGCGGTCGGGCTCGCGCGAAGGCTGCGAGGGCAAAACAGTCCCCGGTAGTGCTGCGCGTGTCTTGAAGCTTCAGTCGTCACTGTTGCCTCGGTGTCGCGCCGGCTTGCCGGGGGCCTGAACCACATCCTGTCCAAGCCACTCCGCCGACTAGACGTCCTGACCGGTTTTGCGGCTCTTTCAGTGTTGTGGTCTAGTAATCACTTTCCATGGAATATGCGCCGAGTCAATAGTTTTTAGGTAAATTCTTCAGCATCCAGTGAGTGAAGGCAGAGGCTTCTCTCGGCCAGAGCTCACAGACCAAGGCGCACGGACTACCGAACCAGGCCGCGGCCAAGAGGCGTAGCGACGAAGCAGACCACCAAGAAGATCACGGCGAAGAAAGCGGCCACGAAGAGGACAAGCCGCCTCCACGCAGCGCGTCGCCGCTGTGCGCCAGGGCGGAGATGGTCCCGAAGCCACGATGAAGGGGCCGAGAGAGGGATGCCCGATCAAGGGGGTACGTCTCCGGTGGCCCGTTCCTCGCTCGCCCGGCAGGCGGGGCACAGCGGGCTCTCTGGGGCGCCGCGAGCGTGCGGTTCGAGTGCATGCAGCTCAGAAGCGGTCAGCACGACCGTAGCGGGCGCAACACCTGTGGTGCACGAAGGCAGGTGGCGATTCACTCGGACAGTGATCGTCCGTCGTTGAGGCGGTCATGGATGGCCTGCCGCTCGGATTCCTCGCGCTCCAGCACCCACCCTGGACGAGAGTGCCATGGCTGGCCTCGATTGCCTCGCGCACACGAGGGCGGGGCCCTCCTCTGCTATTCGCCGATAAGCATTGCGGCTGACACCGTGTTACGAGCACGATGTGGCGGCGAACCGGCTGCGACGCCGCGCTAATCGATCTTGCTCATCAATCGGTCGGCCGGCGCCTGGTGACCGTGAGTCCGGAACGGTCCGCCGAAGCCCCTCGCTTCAGATAGACGACCTACCTGACGTGCGGTTCAAAAGGCTGAGCCCTAGCTGGGTGGGGCTGTGCAGCGCCGTGTTGCGGTGCCGCGTGGTGGTGATGAGCCCGGATTCGCGCAGGACGGTGGCGTGTTCGCTGGCGCTGGAAGGGGCCAGCCCGGTGAAGGCGGCGAGTTCCTTCGTTGTGCACCCCGGGCGCTCGGCAACGGTGGTCAGTACAGCCGCTCGGGTGTGGCCGAGCAGTAGGGCGACCGGCGCGCTGCCTCGGATGGGGGCGGCTTTGGGAACGAAGGCGGTCAGCCGGAGCAGCGGCTGGTCGTAACGTGCTGGGTAGGTGACAACGGGCTGGGGATCGGCGTCGTAGTAGAGGGCAGGCCGCGTGATCATGACTGAGGGCACGAGCAGCAGGCCTCGGCCCTCCAGGTGCAGGTTGTATTCGTGGTTGTCACCGCGGGTGGGGATTTCCAGGACCGGGAGTTTCCAGCGCATACGGTGCGGATTGGCTTGGCTGAGCAGTTGCTCCATGCCTCCGTGCAGCAGCTGGCGCATACGCGCTGACCGGTCGGCTGTGAAGGCGTCGGCTATCTCTGGCCAGTAGGGACTGAGCAGAACCTCGTAGAGGTCGCCGAGACCATCGCAAAGACGGGCAAGGAAAGCTGCGTCGGTGAGGTGGCCCGTCAAAGACGGGACTGAAGAGGGCCGGTGCTGAGGGAGGATCGTGTCCAGTGCCGTCCGTATCCGGCTGGCCGGTGTGGCGCGCACCTGCTCGATGAGTTCCTCTGGTGAACCGACCTGTGGCGAACCGATGAACGTGGGGGACCAACCCACAGACGGGATGAAATCCAGTGCCAGGCGTGCCCCGGGAGACAGTTGCGCCAGGGAATGCCTTCGCCAGCCGTTCAACCGGGCCGGTTCGCTTCGGTCTTGCAAGGTGCGTGCGGCCGCCTTCAGCTCCACGAGCGGCATGGGCGCTGCGGCCACCTTCGTACGCGCCAAGTCCTCGGCTGTGAAGTGAATGCGAAAGACCATGGTCCCCCTCGGCAAGGCGTACGCAGCAGTGATGATCGTTCCGCTTTGTCCTTGTTCGGTCCAGACCGAATCACGTCGATCCAGTCCGCGGCGAGGCACCAGGCTGTAACTACTCCCGGTCAGGCAGATCCGGGAGAGGGGGGAAGCGGGGGGAGTGTGCGCCCCGGGCTGTTGGCCCGGGGCGCACGGACAGCTGGTCCCCCGCCTCCGGACCGCGCACAGACCTGTCCGAGGCACGGGCGAGACCGACTCGGCCTCGGTATCGCAACAGACCGCGTAGACGTACCACCACGGAAGGGCACCCTTAATATGCGAGTTCTTGCAGTCTTGGCGGCCACCGCGATCGCGGCTGGTGCAATGGTCGGCTCTGCGGGATCAGCCACCGCGGACGCGAACGGCGCCGAATCCGTGCGACCGACAGGAACACACTGGTATATGACGCCGAATCCCGGCAACGACTGTGCTCTCAATATCCGCAGCTCGGCGAGCACCAGCGGCACCATCGTCGGACACCTGTCGAGTTGCAGCCAGGGCGCCTGGTGTTGGTACCAGAAGTCCGACTGCGGCTCGACGGTCACGGCCGGCTGGTACACCTGCAATTACGCAGACGGGAGCAGCGGGCTGCGTAGCAATGCGTGGGTGCGCGTGGCCGATAAAGACGGCAAGCTCGCCTACGTGGCCAGGTGGTGCGGTTTCGCTCAGCAACGCTGACGGTTGTACCGTACGGCCGGTCGGCACCTTCGCCCCGGCTCAAAGGCGGGCGTCAGGGTTGACGCCGACGGCCGCGTGGTGGGCGGCGAGGGGGTCTTCGTCGCCGCCGGCGAAGAGGGCTTGGGTCTCGTCGTTCGGCCATGATTCAAGGCCACGTACGGGGCTCCGTGCCCGCGACAGTGCTCGGCCAGCAGCGTCAGGTCCACCTGCACGGCCACGGGACCGTCCGCGCAGAGCAAGCGCCGGTCAGCTCCAACAGTTCGTCACGGCGGGCGTGCAGGCACGCGTAGAAGTCGTCCCGAAAGTGTGACGCCGAAGCGAACACTTCCCTCTGGACATCCTGATACAGCAGACTCACCGCCGACGGCGGTCTTGGGGCTGGTGAAACTCGCGCTCTGGTCAGCACGAAGGATCACGCCAAGACCGCCGTCCGCCTATGCCGAACTCCCTGGTGAGTGAACCCGTTCGGGGCGTTGCTTGAGGGCATGCGGACACAACGCCGAAATCACACAGGTACGCATACGGAAGCGGTGGCTGCCGTGGGGCCTTCTTGGAGAGACTCCTGAGCATGCCTGACAACTCGCTGTTCATCGCTGGCCTTACTGGTGTGACGGCGATCTCGGCCAGCTCGCTGGCGAGCTGGCTGACCAGCAGGGGCAACGCCCACGCTGCTCGGATCCAGGTCGATGCCACCACTGAGGCACAGCGCCGCGAAGGTATCCGTCAGACTCGGGAGAAATCGTCAAGACCTGTGGATCAAGTCAGTTGGGCTGGTCCCGGTGTCGCAGCTGACGGCTTGCTGCGTTTCGGACGCGGCGGGTTCGTCCG
>NZ_JBIAWI010000034.1:42433-52180 GCF_042895385.1 Streptomyces sp. NPDC001401 | reverse complement strand
AACGATCTGATCGCCCGAACTCTCCCGCAACGACGCCCGAACCATGTCTGAGCAGCGGAAACTCAACGATCACATCCGGAAAGACAACGGCTTCTAAGGCCGGACGAGCCATTGAGTAATTGAGCAATTGAGCAGAGGACGTCCATGCACGACCGCCCCAGAGCGCGGACCATGTCGCTGGCCCGCGTGGTCCTCTCCTCCGGCCGCTCGGTCGACCTCGCCGAGCTGCGGCTGTCGTCGACGTACGGAGGAATGCCGGAGGGCCACCCGGGCTACCCCTGCAAGCCGGTCAACGACATGGTGATCAAGAACCTCTGCCACACCGCCGAACGCACCTTCCCCACCACCCCGGTGCACCTCGTCCCGCCCCCGCGCGAATACCCGCACCAGTACGCGGGCGCCTTCGGCCCCGTCGAGGTTCTGCCGTCCGTCGCCTGCGTGGGCTCTTTCCGCTCCACGGCACTGGACCCGTCCCTCGACCCGGTCCTGTACCACTCGGCGCTGACGGTCATCTGGTTCCAGCCGACCACTCGGGTGCCGAGCGAGTGCGATGCGGAGGGTTCGTTGCGGAGGGTGGATTGGGAGGCGCTGGCGCGGGACCACGAGCTCTAGGGGGTGTCCGGCTCACACCCTGTCGATCCGCCAGGCGATCATCCCTGTGGCACCCTGCTCGCCGCTGATGTCGACACGCTGCGCGTGCTTCGCGGTGAAGCGCTCCAGGGCCGTCGTCCCGTCGCAGGAAACGGGCTTCCTCGCAGCCGCGGCTGCCGGTGCGAACTCGATGACGGCGGTTCCGGTGCCGGCACACACCACGGTCAGGCGGTATGCGGTGCCCGGGGAGAGGCCCGCATCGGTGTGCAGTCCGTCCGATACGCGCTCCAGACCGGAGGCCACCATCGAGCCGGTCTCGGTGGCTTCGAGCGCCGACCGGGCCTGAGCCGCCAGCTTCTTCTCCTGCTGTTGTGCCGCGATGCTGCTCCGGGCCGGGGACGCCGAGTTCGTGCCACCGGCCGGGGCGTGGTTCCCCGACGAGCACGCCGCGAGAAGCAACGTCGATGCCACGGCGCCCGCAAACGCGCTTTTCCTCGTCGTCCTGGTCAACGCCCCGCCCCTCTCGGTACCGACGCCCGGCGCGCCGACCCGACGTACATGATCACGAAGTTCGCCAGGTTTCGCCAGCTTGACCTTGTCCGACCTGCACCTTCATCCTGTTAACGATGACTAACAGGATGGAGATTCCTCCGCCTGAACGATCCTCTGGATCAAGCCGCTCGCTACATTGGCGTGGCGCGGATGAGCGCTGGGCGACCCTTGCACATTGCGTCGCGCAGGGGTTCCGATGGCTCCCGTGTAGGCGAAGACCCGGCCCCGGGGGCTTCCGGAGCCGGGTCGGCCGCGCGGGCGGTGGGCCCGGTCGAGTATGGAGCGGCCGGGCCCATACCGGGCCCTTCCGACCGGACCGCCACTCGTTCTCGCCTCAGCGCACGAGTGGCACCACACAACCCACGATCGTCCCAGTCACAGCCAGGGCCTCCAGCGTCAGCCGGATCCACCACTGATGCCGCCGGAACCACACCGGCTCCTTCGACTGGTCCATCAACTCACCTCCCGCCTCTCCCGGTACCCCCTGCTCGCGGTGAGCAGGAGAGACGCAGAGAGGCGGAACCGAGTCGCTGCGGCGGACGCTACCGCGCACGACCCGGTGGATTTCGCGGATACGACTATTCGCCAGCTTTCGCCACGGTGGGCCGGTGGGAACCCTGAACTCCGGTTGATTCCATGTCCGTTGACAGGAACTGCGGCGACGCCAAGAGGGCGGAAATGCAGAGAGCCGGGGACCGGATCAGCTCCGGTCCCCGGCTCATCCGGTTACGCACACCGCGGAGGCGGTGGGATTTGAACCCACGGTGACATCGCTGCCACGACGGTTTTCAAGACCGTTCCCTTAGGCCGCTCGGGCAACCCACCTCCGCTGCCGCCCACCTGGGGCGGAGCGGGTACAGCGTACCGGGATCGAGCGTCGCGCGGGTTCGGTGGTCCACACGGGGTCCACTGACCCTGTGTCCGCTCGCAGCCCTATGGCCTTCTGCTCCGAGCACGCAGGCTAGCGATTGTGCGCGTCCGTGTGCAGGCGTTGCCGTCAGCTCCCGCCGGTGACGCCGTCGCCATGACTGTCTGCCAGCCGACCCGCCACAGCTCCGGTAAGACCGGCTCTGGCGATCACCACTCCAGCAGTCGCAGACAGCAACGCGAGGATGGAACCGTCGGGCATCAAACGTATGGGACAACCCCCGCAGGGCGGGCTGAGCTGCAACTTTCTCTGCTGGTTCAAGGCGGCTCGCTCCGCTCCGTGCGCGGCACACAGCATGCAGACGCTGAACCAGACGTGGTTGAGGTCCCCGGTTTGAGTCCCCCACTCCGCCCACCTCTCGCTGTGTCGACCCGGGAGCTCGTGCGCGATGTGATGCAAGCCAGCCTGGCATGCGAGATTCCCTCTACCGGCGTAACTTGGACTTAGGGAAGTGCACTGAGCTGTTGAGCCATCACATCCCATTGGGCTTAGATCCAACTCGGAATCTTCACGCCCCGAGGACAATTTCCCCCTTCTTGGCGCCGGAGTTAGCGGTGGATGTTGGCGACATACTCCTCCTAGCGCTTGCGGGATTTTGGGCGCCGGTGCTGATTTTGACGTTCCTATGGTCATACTTTAAGCAAATTGAAATTCGCCGCACTAAGTACGTCGAATTCGAGCAAAGAGAGATCAGGGAGAGGTCGGATCGAGATAATCGCCGACTGGAGATGGCGCTTGGCGAAATACTCGACCGAATTGAGCGTCAACAGCATCTCTTCACTTCCATTCAGTCGGATTTCACTCAGGAAGTCCGACACCTTGCTGGCTCAGAGATTCGCGAGGCGATTCAAACCTCCCTGAGTCACCTTACCAATGAATTGCGAACCGTTCGCCAGCCCCTCTCTCCGGAATTGGGATCCAACCTCATTGGAGAGTTGGCTCACTCACTAAAGACGCCTCTCGCGCACATTGAGGTAACGATACGAGAGTGGGCGAAATCTACAACGAGTGCAGCAGAGGTCGAAGAAATTCATGACGTTTTGACCAGCGTTGAACTCTGCAAGGCCAGCCTTGCAGCATTCCGAGAACTCAGGCAGGTCTCTTCGGCGGCAGACTCTTGGTCACCTACGTCTCTCAGTGAATCTGTACAGGGGGCTGTGTCTGTTTATTCAGCCAGGGCTGGAAAGCGAAGCACCCTAGAGCTCTCCCTTCCCGACTCGATACCAGAATACTCGAACAATTACCTGCTAGCCCTCATGCTTCCCCTTATAGAGAATGCGGTTGAGGCAAGTCCTGATGGGGAAAAGATACAGCTGCGGTTCAATCGAGAAGTCGGGAATCGTATTGTATTTTCTCTGGAGAATAGCGTAGATGCTCCGGTAGACGGGGAAATTCTCCACACAGCAGGGTTGACGACCAAGCTAGGCCACGATGGGCTAGGAGTCGCAACAGTTAAGGACCTGCTCACGGCATATGATGGCGCAGAATTGGTAGACAGCAGTCGGGGCAATCGCTTCACCATGACGATTTACTTGCCTGGGAAGTAGGGGCGACATGGTCGAGATACTCGTAGTAGACGACAACCAGCGGGCAGGGCGCGCGTTTGCGCGGCTGATCCAGGCCGAAACTGGCCTTGAGACGGTCTACACCAACAGTCCCGAGGAAGCAGTTAACGTGGCAAAAGCTAACCATCTGAAGGTAGCCGTGCTTGATCAGCGAATGCCCCTCAAGCTCGGAACCGACCTGTTCCTCGAACTCGCATCTATAGAGCCCGACTTGCGAGGTATTCTGTTCAGCGGAAAAGTTGAGGCTGATGATCTAGAAGAAGCCATGAGGAACAAGTTCTGTGACTTCGTAAACAAGGACAAAGTTGCCGAACTCTCGGAACGAGTACGCGAGCACTACTTCGAAGCCTTGGCAGACATTGCAAAGCGGAGATCGGAGAACCCAATCGCGCTATCAAATTACAGGAGTGGTTTTTCGCTTAGGGGCCCCAGAGTCCACCTCGAACTAATTTCTATAACCGAGTCTCCCGAAGACATATGGGTCGAGGAAGATTTCCGAACTTTCATGAAGGTTGACATAGGAGGAACAAAGCGGGAAGTTAATACCACTCGACGTGAACTCGAAGTGGTAATCGAGCAGGAGAGCATAAGCAAACTAAGCTCCAATGCTGAATTCAAATTTGAGGTAATGTCGAAACTGCAGTCGACTGTCGAGCATTCCCGCCGCAAGAACTATAAGAGACGCGCCTCGCACGCTATCGAGAAGGCGGCAGAGGAGACATACACACTGGAATCGAATCCGGCTGCCGGAAATGGCTCGGTGCGTTCTCGCCACCTCCAAGCAGCACCCATCTATCGAAGGGTCAAACTCCTGCTGCGGACGCAGTGCGATTGCTGTGGGTCCATGAAAAATGAAGCCGTTTATGCACTTGTTCCGACGGGTGATCTACGCACTCGCCAGATTGACTATCTCAGCAATAATACGCAAGCCATATTTGATACGGGCACTATTAACGGTTACTGACAGACGTCGCCAGCAGCGTGGCTGAGGCTGGACGGTGCCCTCCGATACGGTCCCGAGTCATGGTGAATGGCAACGGTGTGCCGGAGAAGGTGGCTTGGGTCCTGGTTCGGGACGGCCGGGTGTTGGTGACGCGTAGTCATGGCAGAGATCGCTTCTACCTCCCGGGCGGTCATCGTGAGCCGGGCGAATCCGATGGCGAGACCCTGGTGCGGGAGATCGGCGAGGAACTGCAGGCGACGGTCGACCCCGATTCCATGGTGCACTTCGGCACTTTCGAGATCGGCGAGGGCCATCCGGATCACGGGCCCTTCAGGATGATCTGTTATACCGCCGATCACCGCGGTGAGCTGACCCCGTCGAGGGAGATCGCCGAGAAGGCGTGGTTCCGCTACGCCGATCGAGACCGAGTCTCGACCGTCGACGTGATGGTCTTCGACGCACTTCACGAGGCCGGGCAGCTTCCCTGATCCCGTGACCGCTGTACAGCAGCGGAGTACAGCAACCATCGTGACCTCAGCTGACCGCCAACAACCGTCGATGGCCGACTGACCAGCCCACCAGGCCTCAATGACCTCCCAGCCAAGAGTTCGGGTCCAAGAGGTTGTGCCAGAACCGTGCCAGGGCATCTCGTCAAGGTGACGCGAAAAAGGCTGAACGTGTGCCCGCCTCCGAACCCGTCTGAGATCCTGGAGACCGATCGAGAGGGGTCGCAAGTATGGAGTGGAAGACGCACGGTGAGCGACAGATCTACACGAACAAGTGGGTGAATCTGTGTCTCGTCGACGTTCAGCAGCCTGACGGGCGCAGGTGGGAGTACCACGTCGTTCGCCTGCGCCACCTGGCCGTGGCCGCCGTGGTCAACGACCGCCAAGAGGTTCTGATGATGTGGCGACACCGCTTCATCACCGACTCGTGGGCCTGGGAGTTGCCCATGGGCCTAGTCGAGGAGGGCGAGACTCCGGAGGAGGCGGCGGGGCGCGAAGTCCTGGAGGAGACCGGCTGGCGCCCCGGCCCCATCAAGCCCCTGATCTACGCCGAGCCGGCCAACGGCATCACCGACTCGCAGCACCATGTCTTCCGCATCGACGGCGCCACCTACGCCGGGCCGCCCACAGAGAAGAACGAGTCCGACCGCATCGAGTGGATCCCCCTCGCAGAGGTGCGGGGCATGATCGACCGCCGAGAGGTAGTGAGCAGCGGCTCGCTCGTCGGACTGCTCTACCTGCTCATGGACGAAGCGATCCGCTGACCGGCGGGAGGAGTGCCCGTAGCCGCGCCTCGAAAGCCAGGGCTACGGGCTCCTGCCTGTGCGGGGCCAACTGGTCGTAGAACTCCCTGAGATGACCTGACACTCGCTCGGAGGCCACCGCCGACGCCGGTTCCAGTGCTTGCGTGGCGGTGTCGCACGCCTGGTCCAGCTTGCCCTGATCCAGTTGCGTACGAGCAAGCCAAAACGAGTGAAACGCCCGTCCGCGCTGGTTGGTGCGAGCCTCACGCCGCAACGCATCTGCGATCAGAGGTTCGGCGGTCGCCGCTTCGCCCAGCCGCCCGTGAGCGATCCCCGTGTCCACGATCAGCTTCGTCTCGTCGAAGTACGTCACCCAGGACGGGTCCGGGTCGCTCACCCGAATCCGCTCGAAATGGCGGTGCGCCTCCCCGATCGCCTGGTGAGTGGAGTCCCGGTTGCCGAGAGTGGCGTGAGCGAAGGCTTCGCGCATCGACAGCATGGACAGGACCCGTGGGGTGGTGTCGACAGCAGAGCGGGCCTGGTCCTGGGCGGCGGTCACGAAGGCCAGCGAGTCGGCGGGCTTGTCCTGGTACGTGCCCTGCAAGCTCATGCAGGCAAGGACGTTGGCCATGAACTGGCGGTCGTCGATCTCCTTGGCCAGTTGCAGGGCCTCGGTGAAGTACGCGCGGGCCTGGTTGTACTGGCGGGCATCGAAGTAGGTCCACCCGGTGAGGCGTGCCAGCTCGGCCGCGATTCCATACAGGCCGTTCTGGATAGACGGTGGTCGGTTCTCTTTCAAGAGACCTACGACATGGCGGAGTTGTCCGACGATTGCCGGCCGCAGTGCCTCGCCTCCGTGCTGATCGTCCCGTCGCCAGTAGTCCTCGATGGAGGAGCGAAAGGCTTCAAGTGTGGCCGTGTTCAGGCTCGTTCGCGTGGCCAGGGCCAGAATGCTGTCCACATCAGGGCCAGGTAGAGCGGCGGGAGTCTGCGGCTCAGGGTCCGGCTCCTGGGGAGCCTCTCGCTCGGTGACCACGAGGGCTTGAGGTGTCTCCCACACCCGACGGGCAAGCCCAAGCATGTGTCCTGGGATGCGCAGCCCATCCGCAATGCGCTCGATGACATCCATATGCAGCAACTGGCGTTGTCCAGCAATGACTTCGCCGACACGGCTGGGAGTCAGCTCACAGCGTCGGGCGATCATGGACGGGTAGATGCCCGCCTTGGTCTTCACCAGCCGGAAGACTCTGGCGAAGTCCCGCACCCGACACGCGTCGATCATCTCGGGATCGGTGAGCAGCCGGGCTGGCAGTTCCTGCGGCCGGTCTGCGTCGGGCATCGGCAAGCTCCCACCCTGCGAGGGCTACGCAATGTCGCTGGTCCTCTACTTGCCGCGATATTACCCAAGTTGGGTAATCAGCCTGGCCTTTTGGCACGGGTCCCCGGATCGCGATGCTCGTTACATGGCGAGCAACCAGCAGACCAGACCAGGCATCGGTGAACTGGCGAAGGACAGCGCCCGAGACCGGATCGGCGTCGTCATGGGTGAGGTCGCCGGTCGTGTGCAAATGAGGCCGATCGGCGGCGGCACGGAATGGGACGCCATGCCGGACAACGTGGTGGCGCCGAGTCCACGGGAGGAACTGAGCGCCCGCCTGGCCATCAGGAACGGCAACAGTCGGGATGGGCTGTGATGCGCACTATCGCCCGGTACGCAGGAGTCCTGTTCGTGATCATGGTCAGCGGCTCGTGCGGCCTGGTCATCGGTATGGCTCTCGCCATGGGCCAGTAGACGGGCCGCCCCGGACGGGTGCCAACTCCCCGGCTCCCCCTTCCCCGTTCGGGGCCGGCCATCCAACCCACGCACCGTCACACACAAGGAGTACTCGCATGACGGCAACGGCGAACGATCAGAAGACCGGTCGCGCGGTGGCTGGTGAGGAACTGTTCGAGAGCCTCACCCACTTCGTGGTCGTCCACAACGGGCAGTCGCGCCAGCGCGCCGAACGGATCGCGGACCAGGCGGTCGCCTTCCTGGTCACCGCGGCCACAGCCACCGTCCCCATGGTTCCGTCGGACGACGTGGACCTCGGCCTGCACGCCCTCATCCTGCACACGCGGGAGTACGCGAGGCTGTGCGACCGGTACGCGGGCCGCTTCCTGCACCACAACCCGAAGCCGGGCGGCGGGCCACGCGACCCGGAGAAGGTCATCACCTCGGCGCGTGCCATGAAGGCGGCCGGGTTCATGGTCTTCGATGACCTGTGGATCGTGGACGGCAGGAACCTCGCGCAGTGCGACTCGGACTGCGGCCGTCCCTACGGTCAGGCGTAGCACACGACAGCAGCGACGCGGCCGGCCTCGAATCGTGGTCGGCCGCGTTCGCCTGGAAGGAGAACAGACGTTGTCCGGGTCATCCCCTGAACTGCCGATCGTGGTGCTGGACGCGCTCATGCCGACGGCCCAGCGCCTGGTCCTCAACCGCCGGGGCTCCATGGTCTGGGAGGTGGAGAGCCATCGGGGCCACTACGCCGTGAAGGTCGGCTATCCGATCGAGGCCACGGCCGACTGGGCTGCCCAGCCGTGGACCGCCCTTGCACCCGCACGCGAAGGGGCTGTGCTCCATCGTCTCGGCTTCGTCGACTTCGCGTACGGCGAGTGGGAGAGCGGAACCTGGAACTTCCAGCCGTGGCGTGAAGGGCCGGACCTGTACCAGCTGTGGGAGTCGTGCCGTCGGCCTGACTCGTCCATCGCACCGCACACCAGCGTGGCGCTGGGCTGCGTCGAGGCACTGGCCGAACTCCACGCCAAGGGCTGGGCCCACGGTGACCTACAGCCCGCCCACTTCATCATCGGGCCGGAGCGAACCCACCTCATCGACCTCGCCCTTGCCCAGGGCGCTCCCGTACCCGAGGGGTACGACTTCCCGTTCCGCGGCTGCCTCGTCCACTACGAGGCACCGGAGATCGCCCGGAGCGTACTCGACACGGGCGAAGCTGAGCCGACGCCGGAAGCCGACGTCTACGCGCTCGGCGCATCGCTCCTCATCTCCGCCACAGGCTGGCGCGCGATGGAGTACCCGGACGACGCTCCCCGCTCGGTGCAGCGAGAGGCCGTAGCGAACGGGCGGCGACGGCCCGTAAAGGCGCCTGGTGAGCTGGGAGAGCTGATCGACGCGATGCTCAGCTACGCGCCAGAGGACCGACCCACCATCTACGAGGTGGGCAAAGCGCTGAGCTGAATACGAGCGCCGGTACACCGACGCCGCTCGTACGACTCCACCCGACAGACGAAGACCGGACCACCCCTCAGCCTGGACAGCATTCCGGGTGGTCCGGTCGTGGAAGCCCTGATCAGGACCCCGTTGCCGATGGTACCGGGGTAGTTGGCGTGCCCGAATGCGGGTGCGGCTGTAACCCCTGCTTCGCGTTGTCGAGTTGGAGAGGGTTCTGACCTGAGCCTCCGAAAGTCAGCCACCGCGGCGGGTGCGCCGACTGAGTACCCGCCACGTGTGTTTCCAGTAACCCCCGCCGGCCTCAGCCACGCTTCTTCGAACGTCACGGGCCGCGCCTCGCCCCGGCCTGGGCGTCGTCCGCGCAGCATGGCAACTGGGCTCAGGCTGCGTCGCTGGGGTCCTGCGGCGTTGAAGCGGTGGGCAGTTGGTCGGCGCGATCGTGCTTGGTGGGCGTCGGCCTGGTCCTGGTGCTCGGAGCGGTCGGGTTGCTTCCTGGTCTGGTTGTCCGCCTCGGCATGGCTGCGCGCTGAGCGGGTGGGGGCCGCCGGAGCGGTGGCGGAGACAAGGAGCGGCGGGGGGGCCTGGGCGCCACCGCCCGGGCCCCCCGGCGCGGGGGGCCGCGAAGAGAGGAAAAAAAAAAGAAAAAAACCCCCGCGGGCGGGGGCGCCCCGGGGCCGCGCCCAG
>NZ_JBIAWI010000034.1:0-42427 GCF_042895385.1 Streptomyces sp. NPDC001401 | reverse complement strand
ACGTGGGGGGGGGGGGGGGGGGGGGGGGGGGGGGGGGGGGGGGGGGGGGGGGGGGGGGGGGGGGGGGGCCGGGGGGGGGGGGGGGGGGGGGGCCCCCCCCCCCCCCGGCCCGCCGTAGGCGGGCCGCCTTGATCCAGTAAAGAAACTCTGAACAGCTCCGCTGCGCTGGGCTCCTCGCGGTCGCACGTCCATGCGCTGGCCCCGCCCTCCCACCCGTTCCGCAGCTCCCCAGCCGCTATGAAAGCTCATGGCCGTATTGCTGCCCATTTGTCCCGGCGGTCGGCGGAATCTATCCACAGGCTGGCCGACCCATGGTTGGGACCTGTGGAAAAGCGTACGGAAGAAGCGAAAGAAGTGACCGGCGTCACATCTGTTCGGGGTCACACGCGACCCGAAAGACCGACCTCTATGGGCGTCCCTCAAGGCGGGGCGCGGCGGAACATAGCCGACGATCGCCGGTTACCCAAACCGGCGTTTCTCCAGACCATTGATGCGCTGCCCGGAGGGCTGGAAGGACAAGCGACATGAGCGCACAGAAAAGGCACGGGCCCGTACGGCGGGACGTGAAGGAAGGTTCTCGCCCGCCTGATGGGAGCACGGGGCCGCGCCTCTCGCACCTGTCCGGTTCGGCCGGTAGACCTGACTCAACGGCCACGATGACGGCTTGCCGGGCGGTGCGGGCAAGCCCTGACCTGGCGGTGAATGGCCGCTGGGCAAGCCTTCGGGCAAGCCCTCGGCAGTTGGCTGAACGCGGTACGCAACAACGGCACAGCAACGAACGGGTGGCCATGACCGAGCACGAGGCAGCACGTATTGCGGCGCGACTCAAGGAGGTGGAAGAGAAGGTGATGCGACTGGAAGAGATAGCGCGTCGGATCGCCGAGAAGGTTCCCGCTACTTCTTCGGCCCCGTAGCGCCGCCGAGTTGCTGGAAGACCTGCAACAGGCTGTCGAGTCTGGCGTTTATGGCATCCAGCCGTTCGGACAGTTCGACGTATTCGGGTGTGGGCATTCGCCCGCCGCTTGCCGCCTCGGGAGTGCCGGCCTTCGAGTCGGCCTCTGAGGGCAGGGGATCGGCGACGAAGTTGCCCCGACCCGGCATGGAGTAGATCAGCCCTTCATCGCGCAGGATGCGCAGTGCGGACCGCGCGGTCATGTTCGCGATTTCGTAGCTCGCTTCGAGGTCGCGTGACGAAGGGACCCGCTCGCCCGGCTTGAGGCGCCCAGAGCGGATCTGCCGCCGCAGTTCCTCAGCGACGAGGCGGTACGGCGGAGTGTCGGAATCCTTGGGCAGCTTCATGGTCCGAGGGTAGCGGGCCTAGCTCACCTCGCGCAGTAAGACCCTGATGCACCCCCAAAGTCACCGCAGAGCTAGCCCACGCCAGGTGCGATGTGCGCTAAGCGCTTGACGCACCTATCTCGCGTAGTGCACTGTTGATCTCGCCCCGCCACCCCTGGCGGAGCACCTACCGAAAGGACGTAACACCCATGGCCCGTATCCGTGTTGGCATGCTTCCCTCCGCGTCGTTCATGGTCGGCACCCAGGCGGTGCCGAAGTACTCGGACGCCGAGAAGACCCAGTTCGCGAAAGACCGTGAGACCGGCGCGAAGCTCTACACGATCACCCTCTTCTTCATGGAGGAGGACCGCGCCGAGGCGCTGAAGGTCACCGTTCCGGAGACCGGTCTGCCCAACGGCCTCAAGCCGGGCGTGCCGGTGATGCCCGTGGAGCTGTTCGCCACCCCGTGGGCCCGCATCTTCAACGGCTCGCTCTCGGACGGCATCGCCTACCGCGCCGACCGCCTGGACCTGGTCGGCGGTCCTGCCCCGGCTGCTGAGGCTAACGCGGCGTGAGCGGCACCGCATTCCGGTTCGGCGCTGAGCGCAGCTACCCGCTGCCTCACGCCGGGCCGGACCCCCGGTTCACCGAATCCCTCGTCAACTCGGTGGCGGCCCTGCTCGTCGGCTACGGCTACCCCCGCTTCACCGCCCCGGAGGACTGGGCGGCCCTCGAATCGGCCCTCGCGGCCTTCCTCTACAACCCGCAGGAGAACGACACATGAAGGATCTCAACGACATGACGGAAGGGGTCTTCGGCTATGGCCCCCTGGTGGTCGGCGTGGTGCTGGCCGTGCTGGTGGGCTGGTCGGTGTGGTGGGTGGTCCGCTACCTGCGCGCCGATGCCATGACCCGGCAGTCCATCCGGCAGGCAGTGCGCGTGCGGCGGACCTGGAAGCGGCTCGCGCAGATGCTGAAGCTGTGTGCCACGGACAAGATGCCGACCGCGCTGGCGTCGCTATCGAACACGGATGGCAAGCCCGTCAAGCCCCGCGTCCTGGTGCCCGCGCTGAAGGTCACGCATGACGCGTATGGGGTGATCGCACAGGCGAACTGCCTGCCCGGCGTCGGCCTGGCGGAGTTCCAGAAGGCGGCCCCCTACCTGGCGGATGCCTGGCGTATGACCCGCGTGTCAGCGCTGCCGGGGGACAAGCCCGGACAGGTCATGCTGCGCGGGGTGCGCGTGGACCCGCTGATCACGCCGACGGTTCACGTGCCTACGGGCCGCCAGCCTGAGGAGTACGCGAAGTGGGACCTGGGGGTGGACGAGTACGGCATGCCCATCTTCGTGCCCCTCAAGGAAGTGCCCGGAGTGGCTGTCGGCGGCCTGCCGGGCTTCGGGAAGACCTCGTGTGTGAACCGGCTGGTGTGTGACTGGGCGCCCTCGCCGGCCGTGCAGTTCGTCTTCTTCGACGGCAAGGTGTCCCACGCCTACGAGGGCGACTACGCCGACCTCGTGCAGCGGGCGTTCGCGTTCTGCGGGGATGACCTGGAAGAAGCGAACAATCTCCTCAGGGAACTGGTGGAGCTGCGCCGTGCCCGCTCCGCGAGCATCCGCAAGGTGCTGGGCAAGAAGAACATGTGGCACGTCGGCCCATCGGCTGACTGGCCCCTGATCGTCGTCGTCATTGACGAGGCCCACACCTACTTCCGCGACCACAAGGGCTCCGACCCGGCCACGAAGCGGCTCGCGACATTCGCGGCGGAGAACGCCCGGCTCACCGAGGATCTGGTGAAGAAGGGCCGCTCGGTCGGCTTCCTGACCATCCTGACCACGCAGAAGACCACCGGGGACGCCATCCCCACCTTCATCCGCGATGTCTGCCCGGTCGGCCTGTCCTTCGCACAGAAGACCGCTGACGCCGCCGTGGCCGCGCTCGGCGACGACATCCGCGAGTGGCCCGACGCGAGCCCGGTCCTTCTCCAGGACCCCGCGTACGTCGGTGTCGCGGTCATGTCCCAGCACGGCCGCCCCGGCTTCATCCGCATCCGCACCCCCTACGTCGCCGACGAGGACGCCGCCCGCGTCGCCGAAGCCACCGCCCACCTGGTGCACCACCCGGCCCGGCTCTTGGAGAACCTGACTGGACGGACGGTCGTGGACCTCACCAAGGATGACCCCGAGCCCCCCGCTATGGCGGCCTGACATGCGCCGATTCATGAGGATCTACATCCGGCACATGCGTAAGGCGATCACCGCTCAGGACTTCGACTCGGCCGGTCGGATCGGCATCGCCGCCTACCGCGTCGCCAACGCCAACGAACGTCGGGTCCTGGAAACCTACCTCGGCTCGAATGCCGCCCGACAGGCCGGCCTCGTCCCCAGTCCGTGACCACCCCGCCGATTGCCCACCGACACCACGAGAGGAGGTGAATTCCCAATGTCTGAGGACCGGATCACCCAGCGCACCGTGACCGTCGTCATGGGCATCATCGCCGCCCTGGCGTTCGTCTTCTCCTTCGGCAACGTCTGGGCCCTGGCCCTGCGCCTGGGTGTCCCCGCCCCCATCGCGCCCCTGATCGCCCCCATGGTCGACCTGTCCGTGGTCGGGCTCCTGGTCGCCCTGCGCTACCTCTCCCTGCGCGGCGTCCCGTCCGAGCAGATGAAGGCGGCCACGCGCCTCATGCACGTCTCCGGGCTGCTGACCCTGGCCCTCAATATCGCCGAGCCCATCGTCGCCCGGCACTACGGCCGCGCCGCTGTCGACGCCGTAGCCCCGGTGCTGCTTCTCGGCTGGGGAGCGGTCGGCCCGCAGCTCCTGCGCTCCTTCCACACGGTCGCCACCGATGGAGCCGACCCGGCTCCCGCTGCCAACCCGGAACCGGCCGAGGAGCCCGCCCCGGCCTCCATCGAGACGGAACCCGCCCCGTCGCCTGTCCCGCCTGTGGCACCGGACCCGGCCCCGGCCGGTCCGGTCACCACCCCGGCCCCCGTCGCACCTGTGGCTGCCGTCGCTACGCCTGCGGTCAAGGTGCCTGAGCCGCTGCTGACCGAAGCACGCTCCATCGCCGCATCGCACCACTTCGAGCACGGCGAACCCATTACGGCGGCGCAGCTCAAGAGGCGGCTCGGCATCGGTCTGCCCATGGCCACCGCCCTCCACGCCGCGTTGTAGCGCCGCCTCCCCCGCCGGCCTTCCCGGCACCTCCCACCCCTCGCCCGCCCCTGGGCCCGACCCGTCATGCCTGCGGGCAGCAGCCCGAGCGCACTGAATCGCTGCTGCCCGCAGGTCCCACCCTCACGCCAGACGGGAGACCCCGCCACCCATGCGCCGCCCCCCCGACCTGCGCCACGTGATCAGCCCCAGCCTGCGGGACCTGATCGAACTGGCCAACACCCACGACTTCGACCGCGTCACCGAACAGGTCCGCGACCTGCACGGCTGCAGCAGCCCCGTCAACCTCCACGGCTGGACCGTCACCACCGACCAGACCACCAAGCAAGTCGTCCGCTCCTACCGCTCCGAAGACGAACCCTCCGGACGCCTGCTGACCACCTGCGGCAACCGCCGTTCCTCCCGCTGCCCCGCGTGCTCCCGCGTCTACGCCGCCGACACCTACCACCTAATCAAGGCCGGACTGTCCGGCGGCAAGAACGTCGCCGAAACCGTCCGCGACCACCCCCGCGCCTTCGTCACCCTCACCGCCCCGTCCTTCGGCCCGGTCCATAGCCGCAAGACCGACAGCACGGGCAAGCTCCGCCCCTGCGGTTGCGGTTCCCAACACCCCGAGGACGACCTTGTGTTGGGCACGCCGCTCGCCCCCGCCACCTACGACTACACCGGCGCCGTGCTGTGGAACGCCCACGCCGGACAGCTCTGGGCACGATTCACCACCTATCTGCGCCGCGCCCTGGCCGAACACCTCCGCATGACGCAGAAGGCGCTCAATGCCTCCCTGCGCGTCTCCTTCGCCAAGGTCGCCGAGTATCAGAAGCGCGGCCTGGTCCATTTCCACGCCGTGATCCGCTTCGACGGCCCCGACGGCCACACCACCTCGCCTCCACCCTGGGCCACCTTCGAAGCCCTCCGTGCCGCCGTGGCTATGGCGCGGGAGCGCTCCCGACTCACCGTCACCTCCGACGCCATCGGCGAACGCGTCATTGCCTGGGGTCGCCGCTGCAAGGTCGACGCCATCACCGCCCTGGGTGACGGCGAACTCACCGACGCCAAGGTTGCCGAGTACACAGACGCCAAGGTCGCGGGATACATCGCCAAGTACGCCACCAAGAACGCCGAAGGCACGGGCACTGTAGACCGCACCCTCATGTGCCGTCCCTGCGCAGGACGCGGCTACGTGCGCGGCCCAGACCGCTTTCACGACGTCTGCGCCGACTGCGACGGCACCGGACAGGCCGAGCCCATCAAGGCCCTGCCCGTGCAACAGCACGTCCGCCAGATGATCCGCACTGCCTGGGCCCTCGGCCACCTGCCGGAATTCGCCGAACTCAAGCTCTGGAAGTGGGCCCACATGCTCGGCTTCCGCGGCCACTTCTCCACCAAGTCCCGCGCCTACTCCACCACCCTCGGCGCCCTCCGCGACGTACGCCGCGCCTGGCGCCTCGCCCAGGCCGAAGCTGCACGTGCCCGCGCCGGCCTACCCGTAACCGACGAGAACACCACCCTCGTCACCGCCTCCTCGTGGACCTACCTCAGCAGCGGCTACCGCCCCGGCGAAGAACTCCTCGCCGCCCAGGTCCGCCACGACATCGCCCACACCGAACACATCAAGTCCGAAGGAGAGCCCTGGCTGTGACCACTTCGCCCAAGGCCGACAAGCAGACCCTGAAGCTGGTGGAAGCGCTGGACGAGATCGGGGTCTCCCGCGCCGCCTTCTACCGGATGCGCGCTCGGGGCCAGGCGCCCAGGCACTTGAAGCTGCCCAACGGGCAGATCCGCATACGCCGGGTCGACCTCGACGCCTGGTTCGACTCCTGCGAGGTGCAGGAAGCGTGCTGACCTATGACGTTCAGATCTGGGGCATCCGCAAGCGTCCCAACCGTGCGTCGGCCTATCAGCTCAGGTGGCGCGTCGGTCCCCGGCCCTTCTCTAAGAGCTACAAGATCAAGGCTCAGGCCGACGGTCGACGCTCGGAGCTGCTGACCGCACTGCGCAACCGCGAGCAGTTCGACACGGAAACCGGCCTGCCCGCCTCGGAGGCGCAGGCGCTCAACTCCTCCACCTGGTACGCCCATACCCGTGCGTACGCCGAGATGAAGTGGCCGGGCGCCTCGGCCAAGCACCGTGCGAGCATTGCTGACACGCTGGCGACCATCACGCCGAAGCTGGTCAAGGACAAGCGCGGGGCTCCGGCTCCCAAGGTGCTACGGATCGCGCTCTACTCGTGGGTCTACCGGTTCGTCCTGGACGACGACGGGACGCTGAAGCCCCGCCTTGACCTCGAAGAACCCCCGGCCGACATCGTGGCCACGCTGGACTGGATCGCTCGCAAGTCGGTGGACATCACCGACCTCAACACACCGTCGGTGGTGCGGACCGCCCTCGACGCACTGAAGCTCAAGCAGGACGGCACGGCCGCTGCCGAGAACACGGTGAACCGCAAGCGGACCGTCTTCAGCAACTGCCTGCGCTACGCCGTGGAACGAGAGCTTCTGACGACGCTGCCCCTCGACAAGGTGGACTGGACAGCGCCCGAGACCGATGACGAGATCGACTTCCGGTTCGTCCCCGGCCCGAAACTGGCAAAGGCGCTCATCGATGCTGTCACCGAGCAGGGCGAACGCGGGCGGCATCTGACGGCGTTCTTCGGCTGCCTCTACTACGCGGCCAACCGCCCTGGTGAGGCGGTCAGTCTGCGTGAGGACGACTTCACCCTCCCCGAAGAGGGCTGGGGTGAAGTCCTGCTCTCCACGAGCATGCCCCGAGTCGGCTCCGGATGGACGGACACGGGCGAGTCGTTCGATACACGCGGCCTGAAGAAGCGGGCTCGCAAGGCGACCCGGCCGGTGCCCATTCCGCCCGTGCTCGTCCGCCTGGTCCGCGAGCACATCAAGGAGTTCGGTACGGCCGAAGACGGCCGGCTGTTTCGTGCTTCCCAGGGCGGCCACCTCCTGTCCAAGGAGTACGGAGGGGTCTGGAAGGCGGCTCGGCTCGCGGTGCTGACAGAGTCCGAGGCGGCCTCACCGCTGGCTGACGTGCCGTACTCCCTGCGCCACGCGGGCGTCTCGCTCTGGCTTGAGTCCGGCGTCTCCCCAGCCGAAGTTGCACGCCGAGCCGGACACAGCATCGCGGTCCTGTTCCGGTTCTACGCCAAGGCGATTCATCGCAACCAGCAGCGCTCAAACGACCAGATCGAGCGGGCCTTGGAAGCAGCCGAAGAGGAGTAGGGGGCGCAACGCATAGTCACAGAGGCGTAGTTCACAGCTGATGGCGTGGGCCCCCTGCCGTCTGCATTCCCCCCGACGGCCAGGGGCCGCGTCAGCTCATTGCTTTGGCGTGCGCGGGTAGACCCGAACACTGCGGGCACCTACACCGCGGCGGGCGGCGCCCTTAAACTCACGACATGATCACGGTCAGTCAACCCGGACCATATCTTTTGAGACACGCCAAAGGGCTGGCGTTTTAAGGCAGTTGGTGTCCGCTGCCGCGGCCCATGGGGTACGTTTTGCGTTCTGAAATGTGCTGGTCCGTGTTACGGAGCGGGGAAGACCCAGGGCGACGAGCGCGGAGATACCGGGAGCCTTGGGGAGACATGGCCTTTCTCGTTGAGATACCTGTCCGCGGTGCGGATGGATCGTCGCAAATTGTGAAAGCGCAGATTGAGCAGGCGCCGGATGGCCTGGTCAAGGTCGCACGGCCCGGTCAGGTCGTGGCCCGCGCAACGCGGTCGCTCGGCGACATGCTCGCCGGCATCCGGCCGGTCGCGGAGAACTTCGTCCACGGTTTCCGCGACATGACCCATGCACCCGACGAAGTCGGCTTGGAGTTCGGGCTGTCCCTCTCCGCAGAGGCAGACGTGGTGATCTCCAGCACCGCAGCCCAGGCCCTTTTCAAGGTCACGCTGACGTGGCATCGCACGCCATCCGACTCGCAGGGCACCTCCGATGAGGGCGAGCCGGCGGACTCGGCGAGGTGACGCCCCCAAGCGCCCGAGGGGCCGACAAGAGCGGACCCAACGCCTTGGCTGCGGCCGTCCTGCAGATCCGCGACACCGACGGCGAGCCAATCGGCATCGGCTTCCTCGTCAAGGACGACCTCGCCCTCACTTGCGCGCATGTGGTCACGGCCGCACTGGGCACGAACCACGACGCGGAACCACCCGATGGAGCGCGGATCAGCGTCGATCTGCCACTGCTGTCCGCGTCCGGCGTTCCGGCCACCGTCCCGGCCAGCATTGAGCACTGGATCCGCCCAGAGCCGTCCGGCACGGGTGACATGGCCGTGCTGCGGCTTACCGCCCCCCTGTCCGGTGCCCGGCCGATCCGGCTGATCGAGGCGCGGGAGGTGTGGGAACATCCCGCGCGGGCCTACGGATTGCCAGCCCTGAGGCCCGGCGGCGTCTGGCACTCCGGCGTCTTACGGGATCGGCTTGCGAACGGATTGGTTCAGGTTGTCCTGGCGGACAAAGGCCACCGGGTCTCCCGGGGCTTTAGCGGCAGTCCGGTATGGGATGACGAGCTCGGCGGCGCGGTCGGGATGATCGTGGAGGCCGAATCCGGCGAGCCTCCGGTCAGCTACCTGATCCCGACGCAGCGCCTCACGATGGCCTGGCCATCGCACCTGGGCAAGCTGCCTACGAGGTCGGCGCCGCGCCGGGGCGGACCGCGCCCTCACACGCTGAGTAGCCGGGCCATGGCCGTCATACTCGCCTCGACTGCCGTCGTGGGGGCGGGGGTCAGTGCGCTGATCGGCAGCATGAATGACAACGCCAGTGCGGCCCCGCCGACCAGCGCGGCCCCCTCGGCCAGTGCAGTCCCGCCGACAACTGGGCCGTCCGCTCCAACCTCCTCGGCGTCACAGAGCAGCATCGCCCCAACACCTAAGACGACGCCATCGCAGGAACTGAACAGTCCTACACACCAAGCCAGCCCAACGCCGCAGTCAGCAAGCCCGACTGGTACCCCGCCGCGATCGGTGACCGGGACGAACTCTGCGTCGATCTACCCCGGCTACACGCAGACCGTGACCGTGAGATGGAACCCCCAATCGGACGCGACCAGCTTCCAAATCCACTACACGACCACTGGCAGTGCCCAGCACAAGAGCGTCGACAAAATCACCAGCACCAAGGGCACGTCCTACGAATTCATCGCTTACCAAGGCGAGACATCCTGCTTCTATATCCGGGCAGTGAACCGGTACGGGGCGTCGGCGTGGGACACCGACGGCAACCATTGTTTCAACGTGTGAGCGACCCTGGTTGTCTATCAGGTCGGCGGCCCAGGCCAGGGTGGCGCTCTCGGCAAGTGCACCGGTTACCCAAAGCACGTGCGTGACCAGCGAGTTTGCCGCCCTGCCCTGTTGATGTTTGGTCCACGCCTGGTCCACACGCACTGATCCACAACGCGATAGGCCCGGATCAAGGTGAGACAAGCCCCACGCAGAACGGGTGCCCCTCATCGAGGGACACCCCTTCTGACCAGCACATCTATGACCTCGGCGGAGGCGGTGGGATTTGAACCCACGGTGACATCGCTGCCACGACGGTTTTCAAGACCGTTCCCTTCGGCCGCTCGGGCACGCCTCCCCGCGCCGCTCGGAGATCGGCGGCGCGGGGACAAGAGTAACGGGTTGGCACGCGCGCGCGTGGCTCAGATGTCGCTGAACCGAGGAGGCACGCGCGCGTGGGTACGTGGGGTCAGCTGTCGCCCTGCCGGGAGCCCAGGGTGAGTTCTACGGTGTGGGACTTGCCGTCGCGTTCGTAGGTGATCGTGACCTTGTCGCCGGGCTTGTGCGTCCAGATCTCGCCGATCAGGGTGGGGCCGGAGTCGATGACACGGTCGTCGAGCTTGGTGATCACGTCGCCGGGCTTGAGGCCGGCCTTGGCGGCGGGGCCTCCGGACTCGACCGCCGCGGAGCCGCTGGCGCCCTGCTCGGTGATCTTCGCGCCGCCCGTGGAGTCCTCCAGGGAGACGGACGCGCCGATCTTCGCGTAGACCGGCTTGCCGGTCTTGATCAGCTGCTGGGCGACGTACTTGGCCTGGTTGATCGGGATGGCGAAGCCCAGGCCGATCGAGCCGGACTGGCTGGTGCCGCCGAGGCCGCCGCTGCCGGTGGACTGGATCGCGGAGTTGATGCCTATGACGTTGCCCGACGCGTCCAGCAGCGGGCCGCCGGAGTTGCCCGGGTTTATCGAGGCGTCCGTCTGCAGGGCGCTCATGTACGACGCATTGCTGCCGGTGCCGTCGCTGGAGGCGACCGGGCGGTTCTTCGCGCTGATGATGCCCGTCGTGACCGTGTTGGACAGACCGAAGGGGGCGCCGATGGCGATCGTCGAGTCGCCCACGGCCACCTTGTCGGAGTCGCCCAGGGTCAGGGGGTTGAGGTCCGACGGGGCGTTCTTGAGCTTGATGACCGCCACGTCGTAGCCCTGTGCGTGGCCGACGACCTCGGCGTTGTACTTCTTGCCGCTCGGGAAGGTCGCCGTGAGCTTGCCGCCGTCGACCGCGTCCGCGACGACGTGGTTGTTGGTGACGATGTGGCCCTGGGTGTCGAAGACGAAACCGGTGCCGGTGCCGCCCTCGCCGCTGGTGGACTCGGCCTCGATGGTGACCGTGCTGGGCAGTGCCCTGGCGGCCACGCCCGCGACCGTGCCCGCGGCGCGCTTGACGTCACCGCCGCTGGTGGAGGCGGAGACCGTCGTGGAGCCGGTGTTGTCGTCGTTGTTCTTGGCCAGCGTGTAGCCGAGGCCGCCGCCCAGGCCGCCGGCGACCAGCGCGGCCACCAGGATCGCGGCCACCAGACCGCCACGGCCGGACTTCGGTGCGGGCTGCTGGTACGAGGAGCCCCAGCCGGAGCCCGCGCCGCCGGCGCCACCGTCGGCGTAGGACGGGATGGCCGGGGGCGGCCAGGAGGCGTCCGGCGCCGAGCCCGCGTGCGCCGGCTGCTGCTCCTGCGTGTGCTCCTGCGCGCCGGGGGCGCTCGGAGGTACGGGCGGGAGCGAGGCCGTCGGGGCGCTCTCCTCGGGGGCGGCGGGTGCCGAGGGAGTGGGAGCGTCCACCGGCACGGGGGGTGCGGACGGGGCCGGGGGTACCGCGGTGCCCTCGTTCTCGGTGCTCACAGCTTCTCTCCTCGGTCCACGGCTGTTGTTCTCGGTCGCACTCGGTCACGCTCGTTCACGTTGTCCACGGTCCGGCGCGATGCAGCTGTGCATGTTCTTTTGTATGCCGTCAGCTTTTCCCATGAGCCGTCAGGGCACCATAAGCGGTGCCTGTGGGTCCGGGGCCATTCCTTATATAGGCCATGACAGGCAAAAGCGGCGCAATCTGTGCTCCTCCGATCGCACGACCACCCCGCTGCGGTGGCACCATGACGCGGTGACCCATGCACGCCCGCACCGGATTCAAGTCGTCGCCCACCGCGGAGCCTCCGAAGAGGCCCCCGAACACACCCTGGCCGCGTACAAGAAGGCGATCGAGGACGGTGCGGACGCCCTCGAGTGCGATGTACGCCTGACGGCGGACGGCCATCTCGTCTGCGTCCACGACCGTCGCGTCAACCGTACGTCCAACGGCCGGGGCGCGGTCTCGGCGCTGGAGCTCGCCGAGCTCGCCGCCCTGGACTTCAGCTCGCGCAAGACGCGGGAGCTGTGGCGCACGCGCGACGAGGAGCCCGACTGGGAGTTCCGGCCCGAGGACCGGGAGGACACCTCCGTACTGACCCTGGAGCGGCTGCTGGAGCTGGTGGCGGACGCGGGGCGGCGGGTGGAGCTGGCGATCGAGACCAAGCACCCCACGCGGTGGGCGGGGCAGGTGGAGGAGCGGCTGCTGGTGCTGCTGAAACGGTTCGGGCTGGACGCCCCGGCCTCCGCCGCCGAGTCACCCGTGCGCGTGATGAGCTTCTCGGCGCGATCGCTGCATCGCGTGCGTGCCGCCTCGCCGACGCTGCCGACGGTCTATCTGCTGCAGTTCGTCTCGCCGCGGCTGCGCGACGGGCGGCTGCCGGCCGGTGTCCGGATCGCGGGACCCTCGATCCGGATCGTGCGCAACCACCCCGCGTACATCGAACGCCTGAAGGGGGCCGGCCACCAGGTGCACGTGTGGACGGTGAACGAGCCCCAGGACGTGGATCTCTGCGTCGACCTGGGCATCGACGCCATCATCACGAACCGCCCGCGCGCGGTGCTGCGCCAGCTCGGCCGCTGAGCGACGTTCCGCACCGTGGGCCACTACGGTTCGTCACGATTCGTCACTGGTAAAGACCTGTGAAGAACCCTTGACCCACCCGCCCCTCCGGCACCATCCTCCAGAGTCGGCCACAGTCGAAATCCAGCCACTCGGCTACAGGGAGTGCCCCGGCGCATTCGCTCCGTATTCGATCGTTGCGAATGCGTCACTGAACGTGGATTGGCCGGTTTCCGGTACAGGCCAATGGGGCATCCACACCGTGGCGTGGGGCAAAGGAGGTCTCGGGGGTGGCGTTGGTGGTGGCACAGGAGGTGCCCACGTCGTCGAGCATGGCCGTACCCCATGGCCCTGCGGGCGTGGGGGAGGCGAGACACCGTATGCGCGAGCAGTTGCGCTCGGGCGGTGTCTCGGACGCGGTCATCGATGATGCCGTACTGATTCTTTCCGAACTCTTGAGCAATGCGTGCAAGCACGGCCGGCCGCTGGGCGACGCCCTGGCCGGGGACGGCGACGTCCGGGCCGCATGGCGCGTGGACCTGAGCGGTCGGCTCACGGTGGAGGTGACGGACGGCGGCGGGCCCACCCGCCCGGCTCCGGCCACGCCCTCGGTCACCGCGCACGGCGGCCGCGGGCTGAACATCATCACCGCGCTGGCCGACGACTGGGGCGTGCGGGACGACGCCCGCGGCGAGGTCACGGTGTGGGTCGTCGTACACGAAGACGTCCATGACCCGGACGCGGGGCTCCGTCGCGACGACTTCGCTACGCGCGTCACAGCACCGACGGTGTCGAGGATTCCGGCCATGCCGGGCCTGGACTTCGCGGACGCGTTCGACGACCTCGACTGAACGGTCCACAGACTTCCGTGGGTCGTGGCGTGAACGGCTAGGCTCCCGCCGTACCAGCCGAGCCGTAACCGGGAGACACCCACGATGGCCAAGAAGCGACCCCAGACGAAGGCCAAGCGCCCGCAGATCACGGACGGGGAGGTCCCGGTCGTCGGCGCGCGCGAGCCGTGTCCGTGTGGCAGTGGCCGCCGCTACAAGGCCTGTCACGGACGGGCCGCCGCGCACGCCGTGACCGAGCTGGTGCACCGCCCCTTCGAGGGACTTCCGGGCGAGTGCGACTGGGTGGCGCTGCGTGAGCTGGTGCCGGCGGCCACGGTCGAGCTGCCCCTGAAGGGCGGCCTGCCCGAGGGCGTCCCGTCCCTCACGCTGGCGACGGTGCTGCCGATGGCCTGGCCGGCCCTGCGCCGCGACGACGGCTCGGTGCTGCTGGGGCTGCAGAACGACACGGCGTCCGGCGACATCAGCCGCGACCTCGCCGACACCCTCCAGCGCGCGCTGACCGCGGAGCCCGGCACACCGATCGAGGGCCGGCGCGCCCCGGCCGACGGTCCGCGGCTGCAGGATCTGCTCGATCCCGAAGGCGCGTTCGAGCCAGTTGTGCACAGCGGCTTCGAGTTCTGGATCCCGGACTCGGAGAACGCCACCCCTGAGGTGGCCGCCTCCCTGGAGCGGGCCAACGCGGCGGCCATCCCGACCGCGAAACTCACCGGCGTGGATGCCGCGTACTGGTGCGAGACTCCGGACAAGAACCACCTGCGCTGGGTCATGCCGCACCCGGAGGAGCAGCTTCTGGACGCCCTCGCGCGGCTGCACGCGGCCGGCCGGTCGAACCTCGGTGAAGGCACCCGACTCGTGGGTTCCTTCCGCGCTCACGGGCTCACCGTCCCGGTCTGGGACCTGCCCAGCGGGGTCGGCGCGGACGACATCGAGAAGCCGGCGGCCGAGTTCGCCGAGCGCCTCGCGGCGGCCCTCGCTTCGGACGCACCGCTGACCGCCGACGAGCGCCGCGCGCGCGGCGGTCTCACCAACCGGCAGGTCACGCTCAGTTGACGAAGAGTGACGAAATCGGGTTCGGCTGACCGACCAGTCAGCCGAACCCGATCTTTCGGAATCGGTGACTCCGCTCACAAGTCCCGCCAGAAACAAGCAAATACGTGACTGGAAAGCCCGGATCGAATTTGCGAACCGCGGATCTCTTGTTACCGTTCCAGTAGCCCGGTTGCTGGTGCATCCCCCGTCGCCAGCAACCGGGTCTTTTCATGCGCGCGATTCCTTTACGGAATGCGGTCGCCCGTCAACTGCCGGTGGATGTCCCGGAGTTGCTCCCGGATCGCAGCAACAGCGGACCGCGCCCGGCCCGCCCCGCGAACTCCGCGACCGCCGTGTAGCCGTCGAGCGCGCCCCGGGTGTGCTGCCGGGGGGTCTCGCACATCCCCGGCTCGTCCTCGGCGCCCACGGCGCAGCTCAGCTGCACGGTGCGGCCACCGGGCCCCATGAGACTCAGTGCGGAGTCCAGGGCCTTGCCGGTCACATTGCGGTAGTAGGTGCGCGCCCAGGTGTCCTCGCCCTGTGTGAGCACACAGGTCTGGGCCTCGACGCCGTCGGGCGAGGTGAGTTCGGGGCCGCAGCGCATGGCGGTGGCCAGGCCCAGGTCGAGCAGCAGGGGAGAGCGGTCGGGGTGGGCGGAGGATGCCTTGGCATCCTCCGGGCGCGGGGAGGCACGCACGGATTCGCGCGCGGGGGCACGCACGACGGTGCGGCCCTGGTCGCCCGCCGGTCCCGCGGACGCCACGGCCAGCGGCAGCGCGATCGCGCACGCCACTACGCCCGCCATGGCGAGCAGACGGATTCGGGAGTCTGGCCCGTCGCGGGGCGGCTGTGGGGGACCGTGCTCCCCAGAATTACGCAGCATGTGCGGAAGATAACGAGCACGCGCGCACGTGCTGTCCCGCGCGCGCCGGACACCCCTACAACTCGGGCGCGCTCACACCCGTACGAGTGAGTGCCTCGACCGCGGCATCCACCACGGCCTCGACGTCGGGGACCCAGGGGGAGGCGGAGCCGGGCAGGGGCGCGCGCTCCCAGCGGATCTCGCCCTCGCCGGTCTCGGACGGGGGCAGGGCCACATAGCCGCCCTCGCCGTGGAAGCGGAGGGAGCCGGGGACGAAGTCCTTGGCGTAGAGCAGCTCGCCCAACTGCTCCATGGTGTACGGCTTCACGAGGATCGCCCAGCGGCTCGGCGAGGCGACGACCGGGCCGAGGCGCATACCCAGCCGGTCGAGTGCGGTGAGGGCGTGCGAGGCGGCGAGGGCCGGCAGGCTCACCGCGCAGGGGGCGTTGCCACCGGTGGCCAGGATGATCGGCGCGGTGGGCCGGTTGGTCCACCACCAGCGCACCATGCGGGCGTCGGCGGTGGCCGCGAGGAGGCCGGGGTCGAAGGGATGCGCGCCGGGCACCGTGCACTCGGGGTCGGGGCAGCCGCAGCGGGAACGTCCCTGCGGGTCCGCCGTCACACCCGGGAGTACGGGCCACTGCCATTCCGTCGCGAAGGTCAGGGCCGCGCTGATCAACTCAGGCCTTCCGTCGCTGCGCTTGGACAGGAGCCTGCGTCGCTTTCCGAGGATCTCGCGCATGAGCGCTCGTTCCTTTCCGTTGCACCGCTGGCAACACCGTGGGGGCCACATCACACCATGTGTCGATCACTTCACTGTGCGTACCTGTTGGCGCATCACACCCCTGCTCTGGGCAAGGGGAACCCCTATGGGCCGAACGTTGACTGCATCCGCGGCAGCCTCGTCCATGCTGCATCCATCAAAAGCATGGGCGTGGCGTGGGGGTGGCGAAGTCTGGCGTTTTGCTGTCCCGCGTATTTCTCTTCGCCTCCGCCACGGGAGGATGGGGCTCGGTCGTCGGTGGCTAAGACGCCCGGAGTCGGTCACCAGGTTCCGGGTGGCGGTCGACCACCCCTGGCCTTCTCCGAGTACGTACCCATCACGACCGCTGTGACGCTCCGTCGAGCAAGCCCAGTCGACCGCAATACCCCGTTACCCGAGTCAGTTTTAAGCCAAATTTGCTTTTAGACAAGGGGATCACTGGCTACCCATGGACACCAGGAATCCCAGCAGGACAATGCTGGACATCCCCTCACGAGTGCGTGTACATGTGGAGGCACTGCTAGCGGCGCAGAATGACATGGGGGTTTGCGATGCTTTTGAGCAATACGCACCGGTCGGGAAGCCGGACGCCATGAACGCCCCTCACCCTCCGAAAGTGGCCGGAATCGATTCAACGGTTCCGTCGCCCGCACACACTGTCGCGCCCGCGCCCGCCGCCTCGGGCAACTCTCCGGTCCCTGTGCCGAACCCGCCCGGGGCGCTGCTCACCGACCGTCTGGCCGGCTGGGTCTCGGACCTCACGACACTCCATGAACTCACGGAACGCCTGAACCGCACGGACTCACTCGCGGGCGCCCTGACGGAACTGCTGCGCGCCGGAGCCGCCCTCGTGGGCGCCCGGCGCGGTCTCGTCGTGCTGGAACCGGGCGACGGGCTCGGACCGGACACCACGATCGGCCTCGGCCTCGCCCACGCCGACCTCGGGCACATCGAGACCGTGCCGCGCAGTGCCATGTCGTACGGCCGCATCCTCGACGGACTGCCGGGCGGGGACGGTGAGATCGCCGAGCCGGACCTCTTCGCCGAGGACGGGCTCGACCCCCGGCACCGCGAGGTGGCCGCCCGTCTCGGCTATGCCGCCTGCTACGCCCTCCCCCTGGCCGGCGAGCAGTCGGGCCGGCTCGGCGCCGCGGTCTGGCTGTACGACGAGCCCGCCGAACCGGTCGAGCGGCAGCGCCACCTCGTCGGGCTCTATGCCCGTTACGCCGGCGAGCACCTGGCCCGGCTGGTGGAGGTGGAACGCACGCGCGCGTGCATGACGACGATGGCCGAGGAGCTGCTGCCGTCCCGGCTCCCCCGCGTGCCCGGCGTGCAGCTCGCCGCCCGGCACCGCACCGGCCCGCGCGGCGGCGGCGACTGGTTCGACGCACTGCCGCTGCCCGACGCCGCCCTGGGTCTCGCGGTCGGCTCGGTGACGGGGTCCGGGCCGAGCGCGGTCGCCGCGATGGGACGGCTGCGGGCCTCCCTGCGCGCGTACGCCGTGATGGAGGGCGAGGACCCGGTCGCCGTCCTGTCCGACCTCGAGCTGCTGCTCAGGCTGACCGAGCCCGCCCGCTCCGCCACCGCCTTGTTCGCCTACTGCGAGCCCTCCCTGCGCAAGATCACGCTGGCCGGCGCCGGGCACTGTCCGCCGCTACTGGTCGGCGAGCGGCGCACCGAGTTCGTGGAGACGTCCGTGTCCGCGCCGCTCGGCATGCTCGCCTGCTGGGAGGCGCCGAGCGTGGAACTCCAGGCGGAGCGCGGCGAGACGGTTCTGCTCTACACCGACGGTCTGCTGCACCGCACCGGCGACCCCACCGACCGCGCCTTCGCCCGGCTGCACACGGCGGCGGCCGGTGTGCCCAGGGCGCTGCGGCACGACCCCGCCGCGATCGCCGACCACGTGCTGCGGGCGGTGCTTCCGAACGGGATCGACGCGGCGGACAGCGAAGAGGACGTGGTGCTGCTGGCGGCTCGCTTCGAGTAGCCGTCCGTAACGGACGTAACAGGTCTTCCGGCCCTGGGCCCCCTTCCGTACGACCGTACGATGGAGGGGGTCCAGTGCCGTATCTAGGAGGATGACCGTGGCAGACGAGCTCACGCCGGCGACCCCGGAAGCTGAGTCCGAAGAGCCGATCAAGCAGCGCAAGAACGGCCTGTACCCGGGCGTGTCCGACGAACTGGCCGAGAACATGAAGTCCGGCTGGGCCGACACGGAGCTGCGCGACCTGGAGCCGATCGCCCAGGCCGCCGAGACCGCCGCGCGGCGCTCCGCGCTGTCGGCGCGCTTCCCGGGCGAGCGTCTGGTGATCCCGGCGGGCAACCTGAAGACCCGCTCGAACGACACGGAGTACGCCTTCCGCGCGTCCGTCGAGTACGCGTACCTCACCGGCAACCAGACCGAGGACGGCGTGCTGGTTCTGGAGCCGACCGCGGACGGTCACAAGGAGACGATCTACCTCCTGCCGCGCTCCGACCGGGAGAACGGCGAGTTCTGGCTCTCCGGCCAGGGCGAGCTGTGGGTCGGCCGCCGACACTCGCTCACCGAGGCCGAGAAGCTGTACGGCATTCCCGCCTCCGACGTCCGCGAGCTCGCGGACGCGCTGCGTGAGGCCACCGGTCCGGTGCGGGTCGTACGCGGGTACGACGCCGGGATCGAGGCCGCGCTGACCGACAAGGTCACCGCCGAGCGCGACGAGGAGCTGCGGGTCTTCCTCTCCGAGGCGAGGCTGGTCAAGGACGAGTTCGAGATCGGCGAGCTGCAGAAGGCCGTGGACTCGACGGTGCGCGGCTTCGAGGACGTCGTACGCGTCCTGGACAAGGCCGAGGCGACCTCCGAGCGGTACATCGAGGGCACCTTCTTCCTCCGCGCGCGCGTGGAGGGCAACGACGTCGGCTACGGCACGATCGCCGCCGCCGGGCCGCACGCCTGCACGCTGCACTGGGTGCGCAACGACGGGCCGGTGCGCTCCGGTGACCTGCTGCTGCTGGACGCGGGCGTCGAGACGCACACGTACTACACCGCCGACGTCACGCGCACCCTGCCGGTCAACGGGCGGTTCACCGAGATCCAGAAGAAGATCTACGACGCCGTCTACGACGCCCAGGAGGCCGGTATCGCGGCGGTGAAGCCGGGCGGCAAGTACCGCGACTTCCATGACGCCGCGCAGCGCGTGCTGACCGAGCGGCTCGTCGAGTGGGGACTGGTCGAGGGGCCGGTGGAGCGGGTGCTGGAGCTGGGGCTGCAGCGGCGGTGGACGCTGCACGGCACCGGGCACATGCTCGGCCTGGACGTGCACGACTGCGCCGCCGCGCGCGTGGAGTCGTATGTCGACGGGACGCTCGAGCCGGGGATGTGCCTCACGGTCGAGCCGGGGCTGTACTTCCAGGCCGATGACCTGACGGTGCCGGAGGAGTACCGGGGGATCGGGGTCCGGATCGAGGACGACATTCTGGTGACGGCGGACGGCAACCGGAACCTCAGCGCCGGGTTGCCCAGGCAGTCCGACGAGGTCGAGAGCTGGATGGCTTCGCTGAAGGGCTGATGGTTGGTTGATGGCCGGGTACGTAGTGGGTGCCCGGCCATTGGTTTGCGGTCTGCGGGTAGGTGGGGGCTGGTCGCGCCCGCGCGGCGGAGCCGCAATTCGATGACGCCCCGCGCCCCTGAAAGGGGCGCTTCAGCTCACGGGGGTAAGACGTGAACGACTTCTGGTCCGGCGTTGGTGTCGATCTGCATCTTGAACCAGATGCCGGTGACGGGCGGCGCGTCGGGCTTGAGCGGGCTCTTCGGGATGCCGTGCGGGATGGGCGGCTCGCGCCCGGGACTCGGCTGCCCGCGACCCGGCGGCTCGCCACCGAACTCGGTGTCTCGCGGGGGACCGCCAAGGCCGCTTACGACCAGTTGGTCGCCGAGGGATATCTGACCGCTCGGCAGGGGTCGGGGACCCAGGTCGCCTCGTTGCCCTCACTCGACGCCGACGCGCCGGAGGCTGCTGCACGCGCGCGTACGCCGCGTTTTGATCTGCGGCCCGGGAGCCCGGACGTCGGGGCGTTTCCGGCGGCGGCCTGGCTGCGGGCGCTGCGGCGGGCCATCGCGACGGCGCCGCTGCTGGCGTACGACTACGGGGATCCGCGCGGCCGTATCGAGCTGCGGACCGCGTTGTCGGGGTATTTGGGGCGTGCCCGGGGGGTCATCGCGCCGCCCGAGCGGATCGTGATCACCTCCGGGTATGTGCAGGGGCTGGCGCTGCTCACACGCGTGCTGGACGGTGCCGAGATCGCCATGGAGGACCCGGGGCTGCCGTTCCACCGGGAGGTGGTGCGGCACAACGGGGGAAGTGTGGTGCCGGTGCGGGTGGACGAACGGGGGGTGCGCGCACAGGAGTTGGGGGACCTCAGGGCTGTTGTCGTCACGCCGGCCCATCAGTACCCGACCGGTGTGACGCTGCACCCCGAGCGGCGGCGGGCCCTCACGGACTGGGCACGCGCGCGTGGCGGGTTGATCGTCGAGGACGACTACGACGGGGAGTTCCGCTACGACCGGCAGCCCGTCGGCGCGCTCCAGGGCATGGCGCCGGGGCAGGTCGTCTACCTGGGCACCGCCTCGAAGACGCTCGGGCCCGCGCTGCGGCTCGGCTGGATGGTGCTGCCGCCGCAGCTGGTCGACGCGGTCGCCGACGCCAAGCTGCACAGCGATCACCACACCGAGTCCATCGGCCAGTTGGCGCTCGCCGAGCTCATCGACAGCCATGCGTACGACCGGCATGTGCGCGCGTGCCGGCTCAGATACCGCAGACGCAGGGACCAACTCCTGGACCGGCTCGGCGGGAGGCACGACGTGCGCGGCATTGCCGCCGGGCTGCACGCGCTCGTGGAAGTCGCCGACGAGGAAGCGGCGCTGAAGCGGGCCGAGGCGGAGGGGCTCGCCGTGGGGCACCTGGGAGACCACTGGCACACGCCCGGCGAGGGCCGGCCGCAGGGGCTCGTCGTCGGGTACGGGACGCCTCGGGAGCGGGCGTATCCGGAGGCGCTGGAGGTGCTGGGGAAGGTGCTGGAGGGGGCCTGAGGGAGCCTCCGGGTTACTCGGGTTTGCCTCGCGGTGTCTCCGCGGTCACGCCACCCGCCTGCTTTTCTGCTGGGGCCCGGGGCGAAACCGCTGATGTCACGGCCCCGGGAAAATGCAGTACGCGGGCCGAGCGCGGGTGCCGACCGGCAGCGAGTCCAGGAAGAGCGCGCCTGCGAGGAGCCCCGCACTCCCCCGTGGGCTCCACGCGCGTGCGTGCAGATCGGCGTCCAGGGTGGACAGGGCTTCGCGGCCCGCCGCCGTCGCCGTACCGCCCGCCTCCAGGACTCCTCGGGCACCCGCCTGCACATGCCGCAGCCCCAACGGGCCCGCCGTGTACAGCAGTTCCGTGTCCTGGAGGGTGGACATCACGGTGAGCAGGGCGTCGAGGCGTGCCTGGGCCTCCGTGGCGCCGGACGAGCGGGACCGGGTGAGGGCCTCCAACGCCCGCCGGACGTGCGGGAATCCGGCGCGGGCCTCGCCGCGGGCGCCCGCGGCGCCGTACTTCGCAGAGATCGACGAGCCGCGGGAGGGGCGGCGCGGGGCGCCCTTGTCGTTGAAGGCGGCGAGCTTCTTCGCGGCGAAGGCCACGTCCTGGGCCCCGGCTCGCGCGTCGAGCGCGGCCGCCGCGACCAGGAAGCCGAGCGCCCACAGGGCGCCCTTGTGGCCACCGCCGGCCAGGCCCACCGAGTGTTCGGTGGACCGGCCGATCGCGCCCAGCTCCGCGCGCAGCTGCGGGGTGGGCTCGCCGGTGCGGCGGGCGGCGGCGGCCATCGCCGCGAGGCCGGGCGCCAGCGCCTTGGCCGACCAGCGCAGGGAACCGTGGTCCCGGCACAGGGCGCGGGCGCCGAGGTCGCGCGGGTCGGGCAGGCCCGGCTTCGGAGCCAGGGCCAGCTGCCCGGTCAGCGCGGTCACGGCGGCCTGCGCCAGCGTCTCGTCCTCGCGGCTGGTCATCGCCGTGCCTCAGGAAGAGGCCGAGGCCGAGGGGCCGGCCGTGTCGGTCGGGGCGCCGCTCGGGGGCGTACCCGTCGGGGTGCCGCTCGGCGGGGTGCCACCGCCGCCGCTGCCCGCGCCCGTGTTCTCGGCATCCGGGTCGATACCGAGGGTGAGGAAGCCCTTGTAGCCCTTGGACGGGTCCGCCTTGTGCACGGCCTCGAGGGTCAGCAGGCCGCTGGAGGCGCCACCGCCGTCGTACACCATGTCGTTGGCGAGGGTGGTGTAGCTGCCGGTGTGCTTGGAGTACGGGTCGAGGGTGAAGATCTCCTCGGCGATGGTGTCGTCGAAGAAGAGCTGGCCGGTGTAGTTGACCTTGCCGCCCTCGTACGTGCCGTCCTCCTTCTCGCCGCCCGTGTGCACCTTCACATGGATGTGGCAGGTGCGCGGGGTGTACCAACCGGGGAAGATCGTCTCGAACTTGACGACCCCGTTGGCGTTCGCGATCTGGTAGCCGCGCAGGTAGGTGCTGTCGTTCGCGGAGTCGCCCTCCTCGCTCTCTGCGGGCGCGGAGCCGCCGGGGTTGGCGGTGGTGTAGCCGGAGTAGTAGCCCCAGGCGTCGCAGTGCCAGATCTCCACGGCCGCGCCGGGGACCGGGGTGCAGCCGTCGGTGGCGTCGACGACGGTCAGCCGAAGGGTCAGCGGGACGCCGGCCTTGCCCTCGGTGATGTCCTTGCGGACCAGAGCGCCGTCGAGGTAGTAGGGGCCCTCGGTGACGCTGGTCATCAGCGTCATGCACTCACTGCCGGCCGAAGTGGCCGAGGCGGAGGCGGTGGCGTCCGCATCGGTGGTGGTGTCGGCGAAGGCCGACTGGTAGCCCGCGACGGCGAGGCCGCCGGCCGCGACCGTGCCGCCGGTGACCGCCATGGCGCGACGCCGGGTGATCGAAGTGTTTCGGTGGTTTCCCGTCATGGCGGCGAACGTAGGGACGGCGCCCTTCAGGGACGTAGGGCGCGGATAAGAACCAGCTGTGAATGCTGAGGAAGCTTAAGGCTCCTCACACCGCCATCAGCGGTGAGTCGTCCCGCCACTTGAGGATCTTGTCGAAGCTCACCACCGTGCCCGCGCGCCCCGGCTTGTTGCCGATGTGGACGTGGTCGGCGAGCTCGCGGATCAGCCCCAGGCCCCGGCCGTGCTCGGCGTCCGGGCGGGCGGGGCGAGGGTTCGGGGGGAGGGTGAACCCCGGGCCGGAGTCGGTGACTTCGATACGGCACTTCTCGCCGTCGAGGTAGGCGGTGACCCGGTATGCCTCCGAGGACGCGCCGTGCACCGTGCCCCCGCCGTGCTCGACGGCGTTCGCACAGGCCTCGCTGAGGGCGACGGAGAGGTCGTACGAGACGTCGGGGTCGACACCCGCCGTCTCCATCGTGCCGAGCAGCAGCCGTCGGGCGAGCGGAACGCTCGCAGCCTCACGCCGCAAGTGGAGTGACCACCAGATGCTCATGCTCCAGCCTCCAGGCCGCGGCTCGACATACCGTTTCTTATTGCCGCGCGCACCCCTGCGTAAGCACGGAGTTGACGTGATGCCGCCCATATGGGCGATGCGCCCCAAACCGAATCGGTGTATGTGGGGACGGGCCGTGCCAGAGAGTGACCTTCCCGTCGGTACGGAACCTTGCGGACCTGCCGTATGGCGCCCGTAAGGCCAGTGCGATGATGAGCCCGCCATGACTGCCCCCCACCAGCGCACGGCGCGCTCCGGAAACGATCTCCGGATACTGCGGGCCGCGGTGTTCGCCGCGGTCTGCGTCGTGCTGGCCGCCGGCGGTCACATCCTCGGCTCCTGCGCGACGGTTCCGCTGTGGACGCTGGGCGCGGGATTCCTGGGGGCCGTCCTGGTCGCGGCACCGCTCGCCGGGCGCGTGCGCTCGCTCACCGGGATCGCGGCACTGCTCGCGGCCGGGCAGACCGTACTGCACACGCTGTTCGGGCTCGGGCAGCAGACGGCTTCCTCGGGCACGATGTCGATGTCCTCCATGACGTCGACGGCCGACGCCTCACTGGTGGAGCGGGCGGCGCGCCTCGTGTGCGGGACCACGGCTGCGGCGATCAGCCCTGCCCAGGCCCGCAGGCTCCTCGCCGACGCGCGGCTCTCCCCGGACACCGCCATGGGCATGGACATGAGCTCCATGCACCATCCGGCGGACGCCCTGCCCACCGCCGGTTTTTCGGCTTCGCTGCTGCCGTCCCTGCCGATGCTGCTGGGCCACGTCCTCGCGGCGATCGCCGCCGGCTGGCTGCTGCGCCGCGGTGACCTGGCCCTGCTGCGGCTCATGGAACTCTCGGCCCACTCCATGGCCGACGGCGCATTCGGAGGGTCCCTGCGCGCAGCGCTGGCGCTGGTGCGCGCCCTGCGTGCCGGGCTCCCGGCCACGCCGGAAGCGGGCCCGCGACCGCCGCGCACCGCGCTGCTCGCGCCCTCGAAGCCCCGTACCACCGCACTCCAGCACACGGTGATCAGGCGCGGCCCGCCGGCCGCCGCACTCTTCCTCGCCGCCTGACGCGACGCGACCGCCACTCCACAGCCGTGGGGCCGGGGCCGCCGTCGTGCGGCACGCGCGCGTGCCCGCATGTCCGACATCCATGCGCACGCGCTCCTCCGACCACCGGAACTCACTCGAAACCCGAAGTGGAGTGCATCCGTTCATGAAGGCTTCCCGCCTCGCCGCCACCGGCGCCCTCGCCGCCTCTGCCGTCGTCGTCCTGTCCTCGCCCGCGTTCGCGCACGTCAGCGTGCAGCCCGAGGGCACGGCCGCCAAGGGCGGTTACGCGGTCGTCGACTTCAAGGTCCCCAACGAGCGCGACGACGCGTCGACCACCAAGCTCGAGGTGACCTTCCCGACCGACCACCCGCTGGCCTCCGCCATGCCGGAGCCGATGGACGGCTGGAACATCAAGGTCACCAAGTCCAAACTCGCCAAGCCGCTCGAGGTGCACGGCGAGAAGATCAGCGAGGCCGTCTCCAAGATCACCTGGACCGCCGACGGCAAGGGCATCGAGCCCGGCTACTTCGAGAAGTTCCCGGTCTCCGTCGGCGCACTGCCCGAGGACGCCGACGCACTGACCTTCAAGGCCCTCCAGACCTACTCCGACAAGGAAGTCGTGCGCTGGATCGAGGTGCAGAAGGACGGCGCGGAGGAGCCCGAGAACCCGGCCCCCGTACTCACCCTTTCCGCCGCCTCAGCGGACAGCCACTCGCACGGCTCGACCGCCGAGGACGCCTCCGACGAGTCCAAGACCACCGAGAACACCGCCGCCGACACCTCCACCGCCTCCGACAGCAGCGACACCACCGCGCGCGTGCTGGGCGTCGTGGGCATCGTCGTCGGCGCGCTGGGCGTGGCGTACGGCGTGCTCGCCGGACGTCGGCGCACCGACGCCTGACCAATCCCGTCCACCTACACCTCGGGACGCCCGTGTCCCCGGCCCACCGGTTTGTCCGGCCGGGGGTCCGGGGGTTGTCCCCCGGGAGAATGCAGTATGCGCAAGAAGACGTTCGCCGCGGCCGCGCTGCTCGCCGCCGCCACCCTGACCCTCTCCGCCTGCGGCAGCGGTGACGACAGCAACTCGCCCGTCGCCGTGGTCTCCGAGGACACCTCACAGAAGGCCGCGACCGTTCTCGACAAGCCCTTCGAGAAGCCGGATCTCGTTCTCACCGACACCAAGGGCAAGAAGTACGACTTCCGCAAGGAGACCGCGGGCCGGCCGACACTGATCTACTTCGGCTACACCCACTGCCCCGACATCTGCCCGCTCACGATGAACAACCTCGCCGTCGCCAAGAAGCAGCTGCCCAAGGCCGAGCAGGACAAGCTGCGGGTCGTGTTCGTCACCACCGACCCGGCGCGCGACACCGCAGCCGAACTCGGCAAGTGGCTCAAGGGCATCGACCCCCAGTTCGTGGGTCTGACCGGCGACTTCGCCACCATCCAGGCCGGCGCCCGCACCCTCGGCATCTCCATCGAGCCGACCCACAAGGACAAGAAGACGGGCAAGACCGTCTCGGTGCACGGCACCCAGGTCATCGCGTTCTCGCCGAAGACCGACGGCGGCTATGTCCTCTACGGCGAAGACACCACCGTCGACGACTACACCAAGGACCTCCCCAAGCTCATCAAGGGAGAGAACCCGTGAGGCACCTCGTCGTGCCCGCCGCGGTGATAGCGGGGTCGCTGGCCCTGGCGGGCTGCGGCGGCCCCGACGACGCGAAGGCCGAACTGTCCGTCAGCTCCTCCTACATGCCCCAGCCCGTCTCCGAGATGGCAGCGGGCTTCCTCACCATCGCCAACAAGGGCGGCACCAAGGACGAACTGACCTCCGTCACCAGCGACGCCGCCGGCAGCGTCACCGTCCACGAGACCGTCGGACAGTCCATGGAGGAGGTCAAGTCCCTGGATGTCCCCGCACACGGTCAACTCGTGTTCAAGAGCGGCGGCAATCACCTGATGTTCGAGAACCTGAAGCGCAAACCGAAGCAGGGCGAGAAAGTGACCGTCGAACTGCACTTCGCCAAGTCCGGCCCGATCAAGGTTGAGATGCCGGTCAAGTCGGCCACGTACAACCCGGCAACCGGCCACTGAGGGAGGGACCACCGTGACCCAGACCATCGCCCCCCGCCGCATGCGGACCCTGGCGCTGCTGTTCCTGGCCGTCGTCGGCGTGCTTCTCGCCGGCGCCGGGCCGGCCTCCGCGCACGCCGCGCTGACCGGCAGCGACCCCTCACAGGGGGTGGTGGTCGACAAGGCGCCCAGCCAGGTCACGCTCACCTTCTCCGAGAAGGTCGCCACGTCCGACGACTCGCTGCGCGTCCTCGACCCCAAGGGCAAGCGCGTCGACACCGGCAACCCGTCCAACGTGAGCGGCACCTCGTACGCCGTGCAGCTGCACAGCGGGCTGCCGGACGGCACGTACACGGTGTCCTGGCAGGTCGTGTCCGCGGACAGCCACCCCGTCGCCGGCGCCTTCACCTTCTCCATCGGCGCCCCCTCCACCACCACCGTCTCGGTCACCGACCAGACGGTGGGCGGCGGGATCGTCGGCTGGCTGTACGGCTTCGGGCGGTATGTGTCGTACGCCGGCTTCATCGTCATGGTCGGCGGCGCCGCCTTCGTCCTGGCCTGCTGGCGGCGCGGCTCCGGCGCACGGCCGCTGCAGCGGCTCGTGGTCTCCGGGTGGCTCGCGCTCACCTCGGCCACCCTTCTGCTGCTGCTCCTGCGCGGCTCCTACACCACCTCCGGCAAGGTCGGCGACATCTTCGACCTGAGCCTGCTCGGACAGGTGCTGCAGACCAAGTCGGGCGCCGCACTCGTCTCCCGGCTGCTGCTGCTCGCCGCGGCGGCGCTGTTCATCGCGGTCCTCTTCGGGGCGTACGACAAACGTGAGGACGAGGAGAAGCGCGACCTGACCTTCGGGCTCGCGATCGGCGGATCCGTGGTGGCCGCCGGGCTCGCGGCGAGCTGGGCGATGGCCGAGCACGCCTCCACCGGGCTCCAGCCGGGCATCGCGATGCCCGTCGACGTCGTCCATCTGCTGGCCGTGGCCGGCTGGCTCGGCGGCCTGTGCGCACTCCTCGTGGCGCTGTACCGGTCGGACACCCCGATCGAGGCCGCGGCCGTACGCCGCTTCTCCCGGGTCGCCTTCGGCAGCGTCCTCGCGCTGGTCGCGACCGGCATCTACCAGTCCTGGCGCCAGCTCGGCTCCTGGTCGGCGTTCACCGACACGGCATACGGACAGCTGCTGCTCGTCAAGATCGGGCTGGTGGCGCTGCTCGTCGGCATCGCGTGGATCTCCCGGCGGTGGACGGCACAGTTGGCGGACACCACCGTCGTGAAGCCGCGCGAGGAAGTGACGGAGAAGACCGCGTCGGAGGGCGACGCCCTGGGCACGAAGGAGCCGGCAGCCGCCCGGGCCGGGGCCGGCTCGGCTAAGACGACGACGGCGTCCGCCGACTCCTCGGCCGCCGGAGCACCTGGGGCCGCTCGTGGCTCCACCGCCGACGGCGGCTCCGCTTCCGCCGCCGGCTCCGAGGAGCCCGACGAGTCCGAGGCCGCCCCCGAGGCCCGGGCCTCCAGTGACTCCGAAGCCCCCGCCGACTCCGAGCGCGCCGCCCAACTCGCCCGCCAGAAGGCCGCCATGACCTCCGCACGGCAGAAGCGGCAGCGCGACGCCGACCCCGACCGGTTCGGCCTACGGCGCTCCGTACTCGCCGAGGCGGGCGTCGCCGTCGTCCTGCTCGCCGTCACCACCGTGCTGACACAGACCGAACCCGGACGCACGGAACAGGAGGCCAAGGCGGCCACCTCGTCGTCCTCCTCCTCGTCCACGGCGGACTCGTCGTCCGGCGCGCTGACGCTGACCATGCCCTTCGACACGGGCGGCACCGACGGCAAGGGCGTCGTGTCCGTCGACCTCGACCCCGCGCGCGTGGGCGGCAACGACATGCACGTCTACGTACAGCGGCCCAACGGGCGTGCCTTCGACATCCCCGAGGTGAAGGTCGCCTTCACCCTGGAGGCCAAGAAGATCGGGCCGCTGCCCGTCAACCCCGACCATGTCACCACCGGACACTGGGCGACGAACGGGGTGCAGATCCCCATGGCCGGCGACTGGAAGGTCGCCGTGACCGTGCGCACCTCCGACATCGACCAGGTGACCGTCTCCAAGAACGCGCAGATCGGCTGAATCGCACCATGGCTGACAAGTCCATTCCGGACATTCCGGAGGTCCGCACGCCCGATGCGGACCAGGAGGAGGCCGTTTCCGGAAACACGCCCTCCGAAGACGGGATTTCGCGACGGAAGCTGCTCGGCACCGCCGGAGCCACCGGGCTCGCGCTCGGCGCGGCCGGCGGAGCCGTGGGGTACGCCGCCGCACCCTCCGAGGCCACCCCGCTCAGCTCACTCGGCTCCAATCGGGTGGTGTTTCACGTGAAACACCAGCCCGGCATCACCGAGGGCCTCCAGGCCCGCGGCCACCTCACCGCCTTCGACCTGACGCCAGGCGCGGGCCGCAAGGAGGCCGCCGCACTGCTGCGCCGCTGGTCGGCGACGGCCGAGCGGCTGATGGCAGGGGAGGCGGCGGCGCACGACGACACGGACGTGGCCCGCGACGCCGGACCCTCCTCCCTCACCCTCACCTTCGGCTTCGGCCACAGCTTCTTCTCCCGCACCGGCCTGGAGAAGCAGCGCCCGGTCTCCCTCGACCCACTGCCCGACTTCTCCTCCGACCACCTCGACAAGGCCCGCAGCAACGGCGACCTGTGGGTGCAGATCGGCGCCGACGACGCCCTGGTCGCCTTCCACGCCCTGCGCGCGATCCAGAAGGACGCAGGCAGCGCGGCCCGCATCCGCTGGCAGATGAACGGCTTCAACCGCACACCGGGCGCCACCGCCCACCCCATGACGGCCCGCAACCTCATGGGCCAGCTGGACGGCACACGCAACCCCAAGCCGGCCGAGCCCGACTTCGACAAGCGGATCTTCGTGCCGTCCTCCGGCTCGGGCGACCCCGCCTGGATGGCGAACGGCTCCTACGCCGTCGTACGCCGCATCCGCATGCTCCTCGACGACTGGGAGAAGCTCTCCCTCAAGACCCAGGAGAACGTCATCGGGCGCCGCAAGTCCGACGGCGCACCCCTGTCCGGGGGCACCGAGACGACCGCCATGGACCTGGAGAAGACGGACGCGCAGGGCAACTACGTCGTCCCCGGCAACGCCCACGCCCGTATCTCCCGCCCCGACCAGAACGGCGGTGCGGCCATCCTGCGCCGCCCGTTCTCGTACCACGACGGGTTCGACTCCGACGGCGTCCCCGACGCCGGTCTCCTCTTCGTCTGCTGGCAGGCCGACCCACTGCGCGGCTTCGTCACCATCCAGCGCAAGCTCGACCGCGGCGACGCCCTGTCGAAGTACATCCGCCATGAGGCGAGCGGCCTGTTCGCGGTACCGGGCGGGGCGGCACGGGGCGAGTACGTGGGGCAGCGGCTGCTGGAGGGGTGAGGGTCCCGCGCGAGAGCGGCTCCCAGGGGGCTCCGGTGAGACGCGTGAGCCGCGTTTGCGTAAGGCCCATTAGGGTGAGGTCATGCCAGCGAGCTACGCGTATCTCGGCCCCGAGGGCACCTTCACCGAAGTCGCCCTGCGCACCCTTCCCGAGACGGCCACCCGGGAGCTGATCCCGTACGTGTCCGTCCAGTCCGCGCTCGACGCGGTCCGCGCAGGCGAGGCCGAGGCCGCCTTCGTGCCGATCGAGAACTCCGTCGAGGGCGGTATCACCACCACTCTCGACGAGCTGGTCGCGGGCGCACCGCTGATGATCTACCGCGAGGTGCTGCTGTCGATCACCTTCGCGCTGCTGGTCAGGCCGGGCACGAAGCTCTCCGACATCAAGACGGTCTCCGCCCACCCGGCCGCCCAGCCGCAGGTGCGCAACTGGCTCAAGAACAACCTCCCGGACGCCCACTGGGAGTCCGCCGCCTCGAACGCGGACGCCGCCCGCCTGGTCCAGGAGGGCCAGTACGACGCCGCCTTCGCGGGCGAGTTCGCGGCCGCCCGGTACGGCCTCGAGGCCCTGGAGACCGGGATCCACGACGCCGAGAACGCGCAGACCCGGTTCGTGCTGGTCGGCCGGCCCGCCCGGCCCGCCGCACCCACCGGCGCGGACAAGACGTCCGTCGTGCTGTGGCAGCGCGACGACCATCCCGGCGGTCTGCGCGACCTGCTGGGCGAGTTCGCCACCCGCGGCATCAACCTGATGCTGCTGCAGTCCCGGCCCACCGGCGCCGGCATCGGCAACTACTGCTTCTGCATCGACGCCGAGGGCCACATCTCCGACCGCCGGGTGGCCGAGACCCTGATGGGGCTCAAGCGGATCTGCCTGGAAGTGCGCTTCCTCGGCTCGTACCCGCGTGCGGACCTCGGTGTCGAGGACGTGCGCGCACCACGTCAGGGGACGTCGGACGAGGAGTTCGTCGCGGCGTCGGACTGGGTCGCGCGCTGCCAGGACGGCCGCTTCTAGCCAGTCCCGTCGGGCCGGTCCTACCTGCAGATCGGGCCGGTCCTACCTGCAGATTTTCGTTATCCACAGAAGTTATCCACAGCCCAGCTTCTCGACCTGGGGACAAGTCGACACCGAAGCATGACTCTGTCGACAAATCTGCCTGCAGGCCACTCTCGCGTCCACCAAATCGCATGTCACCGTTCGTCCACCTGTTTCCTTTAGGCAATCCTTTGGGGCGACCTCTTTCCACTCGAAAGTGGTGGTAAATCAGGGTCTGGGGCAGGATTCCTCGGCGTAACCCACCGGTTTCGGAGTGATCAATTCCGAAATCCACAGACCCTCCGCACAGCCTGTGGATAACTCTCGCGAGGGTGTGGATCGCTGTGGACAACCAAACGCCAAGTCCCGTTCCCCACAAGGGAATCGAGTCAACCGGGCGCCAACCGCCTGCCCCGTTCCAGGGAGTGAGACGCCTTTTGTTGACACTGTGCGCAATTCGCTCATAACGGAACGTAAGCCGCAATTGACGACTGTTGGGAATGGTGAGTCGTGGGCCGTATCCCCGCACCGGTAGCCTTGACCGCGTGATTGACCTTCGCCTGCTTCGTGAGGACCCCGACCGTGTGCGCGCGTCCCAGCGCGCCCGTGGAGAGGACGTCGCGCTCGTCGACGCTCTCCTGTCTGCCGACGAGCGGCGCAGGTCGTCCGGCGTCCGCTTCGACGAGCTGCGCGCCGAGCAGAAGCAGCTCGGCAAGCTCATCCCCAAGGCCTCCGCGGACGAGAAGGCGGAGCTGCTGAAGAAGGCGAGCCAGCTCGCCGCCGACGTCAAGGCCGCCGACGCCGAGCGCGACGCCGCCGACACCGAGACGCAGGAACTGCTCCTCCAGCTCGGCAACCTCGTCCACCCCGACGTGCCCGTCGGCGGCGAGGAGGACTTCGTCACCCTCGAGACGCACGGCACGATCCGCGACTTCGGCGCCGAGGGCTTCGAGCCCAAGGACCACCTGGAACTCGGCACGCTCCTCGGCGCGATCGACGTGGAGCGCGGCGCGAAGGTCTCGGGCTCCCGCTTCTACTTCCTGACGGGCGTCGGCGCCCTGCTCGAACTCGCCCTGGTCAACGCGGCGATCGCCCAGGCCACGGCGGCCGGCTTCACCCCGATGCTGACGCCCGCCCTGGTCCGCCCCCAGTCGATGGCGGGCACGGGCTTCCTCGGCCAGGCGGCCCAGGACGTCTACCACCTCGACAAGGACGACCTCTACCTGGTCGGCACCTCCGAGGTCCCCCTCGCCGCGTACCACATGGACGAGATCCTCGACGCCGACCGCCTGCCGCTGCGCTACGCGGGCTTCTCGCCCTGCTTCCGCCGCGAGGCCGGCTCGCACGGCAAGGACACCCGGGGCATCTTCCGCGTCCACCAGTTCGACAAGGTCGAGATGTTCTCCTACGTCGCCCCGGAGGACTCCGAGGCCGAGCACCAGCGTCTGCTGCAGTGGGAGAAGCAGTGGCTGACGTCGCTGGAGCTCCCGTTCCGCGTGATCGACGTCGCCTCGGCCGACCTGGGCTCCTCGGCGGCCCGCAAGTTCGACTGCGAGGCTTGGATCCCGACGCAGGGCAAGTACCGCGAGCTGACCTCGACCTCGGACTGCACCGAGTTCCAGTCCCGCCGCCTGTCGATCCGCGTCCGTGACGGCAAGCAGGTCAAGCCGCTCGCGACGCTCAACGGCACGCTGTGCGCCGTACCGCGCACGATCGTGGCGATCCTGGAGAACCACCAGCAGGCCGACGGCTCGGTGTACGTGCCGCCGGTGCTGCGCCCGTTCCTGGGCGGCCGGGAGGTCCTGGAGCCGGTCGCCAAGTGAGCGGCACGTCCACGGCCGGTGGTTTCCCGTACAAACTCATCGCGACCGACCTCGACGGAACGCTCCTGCGCTCCGACGAGTCGGTCTCGCAGCGCACCCGTGACGCTCTCGCCGCGGCCACCGCGGCGGGCGCGGCGCACATCGTCGTCACCGGCCGCGCGGTCCCGTGGACCCGGCACATCCTCGACGACCTCGGCTACGAGGGCCTCGCGGTCTGCGGCCAGGGCGCGCAGGTGTACGACGCCGGGGAGCACCGTCTGCTGACGTCGGTGACCCTGGACCGGCAGCTGGCGGGCGTGGCGCTGGCCAAGATCGAGGCGGAGGTCGGCCCGCTGTACCTGGCGGCCAGCCGTGACGGCTTGGACGGCGAGGTGCTGGTGGGCCCTGGATACGCGGTCACCGGCGCTCTCCCGGCGACCCCGTTCACGGACGCGTCCGACCTCTGGACGGCTCCGCTGAACAAGATCTACATACAGCACCCGGAGCTGTCCGACGACGAGCTCGCCGAGGCTGCGCGCGAGGCCGCGGGCGGCTTCGTCACGGTCGCGATGGCGGGTGAGGGCATCGTGGAGCTGCTCCCGCTGGGTCTGTCGAAGGCGACGGGCCTGTCGCTGGCGGCCCGCCGCCTGGGCCTGAAGGCAGCGGACACGATCGCCTTCGGCGACATGCCCAACGACATCCCGATGTTCGCCTGGGCGTCCTACGGGGTGGCCATGGCCAACGCTCACGATGAGCTCAAGGCGGTGGCGGACGAGGTGACGTCCTCCAACGAGGAGGACGGGATCGCGGTCGTGCTCGAAAGGATGCTGTCGTAGCTGTGGGCAGTCGTGCCGCTGGGGCGGCACGGGTGGGCGCAGCGGCACCTTGTCAGTGCCGGGTTGCGCGACTCACCCGGCCACCCCAGCGCAGAGTGCCCCTCTTCGAGAGGCGAAGTTGGGAAGGCGGCCCACGCAAGCGCAGCGCGCCGCGTGCTCGAAGCGGCCGCCCCGGGCAGCTCCCCGTGCGGAGCGGGTTCGACGGTGGGTAACTACACCGGAACCCGCCGCGGGCTGCCCTGTCGGGAGCTGGACGTACTGTCGTGCATGGACATCGCCCGGCTCCTCTCCCTGAACGTGGCGCCGGCATCGTCGTCCGGCGGTGTGGACACAACCACTGTGCCTGTACGACGAGTTGGACGCCACCGAATTAAGCGGCCGTACGACGGTCAGCGGCGCCGCCACCTGCGCTTGCGCCCCTTGCTGAAGAACCACCCGGCGGGCGGCTCGTCGGAGCGCCACGGCTGGGGTTCGGGTTCCTCGTTGCGCCAGCGGGCGGCGAGCATGCGGGCCCGGGCGGAGGGCTCGGAGGTTTCGGCGGCTTGTATGAAGTCCTCGTCCAGGACGAGGTCGTCGAAGTCGTCTGCCATCCCCGTTCCTCTCAGCCCAGCGTTCCCTTTTGCCCAGTGTGCCCCTACAGAGGTGAAGCCTCCGTCAAGACCTGGGGCGCCCTCACAGGATCCCGGGCGCCCCTGTCAGGAAGCCATCACTCTTCTCCGGCCAGCGTCAGCGACCGCAGCTTCTGTCCCGCGTACCAGGTGGCCAGGACCGTCACCGCGACCAGGAACACCGTCGCCGTCGTCAGTCCGACGTCCGAGGTGACCAGGTCCCCGCCGGCGACCTTGTGGGCGACGGCCAGCGACCACTGCTGGACGCTGAGCGTGCGCGCGCCCGGCACCAGGGAACCGAACAGCGCCTCCCACACGAGCGCGTACACGAGCCCGAAGACCACCGCGTGCCGGGACACTGTGCCCAGCAGCAGGAACAGCGCCGCGTAGGCGATGGAGGAGACCAGGGCGGCGACCGTGTAGGCGACGGCGATCTGCTGTCCGTTGCCGTTGAGGATGAAGCCGGCGATCAGGGTGGGCAGCGCGGAGAACACCATGGTCACCGCGATCGCCACGATCAGTTTGGTGAAGATGATCGTCGGCCGCTTCAGCGGTTTGGACAGCAGGTACACCACCGAGCCGTCGTCGATCTCCGGCCCGATCGCGCCGGTTCCGGCGATGACACCGATGATCGGCACCATGGTGGCGAGCGCGAGCCCGCCGAGCAGGTCGGAGGCCGTCTGGTCGTCGGCGCCGGCAAGGCCTCGTACGACGACGGAGATCGCGATCAGCAGCAGGGGCAGTGCGCCCAGGATGAGGGCCCGGCGACGGCCGAGCAGGGCCCGGTAGGTGAGCCGGGCGACTGTGGGGTCATACATCATGGGCCTCCTACGCCGCGACCAGGTACGAGAACACGGACTCGAGGGACTCGTCGGACGGCGAGACCGTGAGCAGCCGGATGCCGTGGTCGCGGGCGACCTTCGGCAACAGGGCCGTGAAACGCCCGAAGTCGACGGCCTGGATGCGCAACGCGCCCTCCGCCAGGTCGACTTCGATGCCTGACGTCGACGGGTCGGCGATCAGCGCGGCCGCAAGCGCGCGGTCGTCGCTGGAGCGCACCAGGTAGCGGTGCGGGCGGTCGGTCATCAGGCGGCGGATCTTGCGGAAGTCACCGCTGGCCGCGTGCCTTCCTGCGACCACGACCTCGATGTGCCAGGCGAGTTGTTCGACCTCTTCGAGGATGTGGGACGAGAACAGCACCGTGCGGCCCTCGTCGCCCATGCGCCGCAGCAGGTCCATGAGCTGCATGCGCTGGCGCGGGTCCATGCCGTTGAAGGGCTCGTCGAGCAGGAGCAGCGAGGGGTCGTGGACGAGGGCGCTCGCCATCTTCACGCGCTGGCGCATGCCCTTGGAGTACGTGGAGATCTTGCGGTCCTGCGCGTACTCCATCTCGACCGTGGCCAGCGCCCGTTGGGCCGCCTTGGCTCCCAGACCGTGCAACTCGGCGTTGGCGACGACGAATTCGCGGCCGGTGAGGAAGTCGTACATCGCCTCGCGCTCGGGGACGATGCCGATGTGCTTGTAGATCGCCTCGTTGCGCCAGACCTGCTGACCGTCGAGGGTGACGGTGCCGGTGGAGGGGGCCAGGAAGCCGCCCATCATGTTGATGAGGGTGGACTTTCCGGCGCCGTTCGGGCCGAGCAGGCCGGTGACGCCGGGGCCGATCGTCATGGTGATGTCGTTGACGGCGACCACGTTGCCGAACCAGCGGGAGACGTGGTCGATGTTGAGCGTGGTCACAGGCCCACCTTCCGGTAGCGGCGCAGCAGGAGGCCGTAGCTGGCGGCGATGAGGCCCAGGACGACCAGGACGTAGACCGCGCCCTCGCCGTTGCTCGGGCCGACCGCTCCGGGGAACGCCGAGTTCGCGCCCAGGAAGGCCGACTGGACCCCGTCGATGAGCGTGACGGGCGAGAAGAGGCCGATCCAGGGGATCGCGCTCGAGCTGGCCTGGTTTTCGGCGATGGCCTGCAGGGTGGAGACGGCGCCGTAGGAGATGGTCATGACGGCGATGACGGCCGCGATGCCGAAGCCGCGGCGCGGGGTCACCGAGGCGATGACCAGGCCGATGCCGGCGAAGAGCAGCGAGAGCAGTGCCACGGAGACGAGTCCCTGTGCGAATCCCTTGGTCTGGTCGGCGAAGTCGAGCTTGGCCAGCAGTGCGCCCACATAGAGCACGAGCAGCGGGGCCGCGGTCAGGATGAACAGCGCGGAGGCCAGTGCCGCGTACTTGGCGCGCACGTAGTCGGCGGTCTCGATCGGCCGCGAGAAGTACAGCGGCACGGTCTTGAAGCGCAGGTCGCGCGAGACGGACTGCGGTGCCTGCGAGGCGACGTACAGGCTGATGACGGCCTGCATGATGATCGCGTAGCGCGTGTAGTCGACGGGCAGGTCCTTGGCCTTCGTGGCGACCGCGACGGCGACCATGATGGCCGCGGGCACGCACATCACCACGAACAGCAGCATCGGCAGCACCTTGGACTTGATGGAGCGTCCGAGGCCGTAGGCGCCGCGCAGGGACTGCGAGTAGAGGGAGCGGGTGGCGTAGGAGCGGCCGAGGCGGGGGCCGTCGTAGTTGCGGTAGCCGATGTTGTGGATGCGGGTCTGGTCACCCGGGGTCGCGGCTACGGGATGCTCAACTGCCATGGACGGCCGCCTCCTTCCGTACCTGCTGGTCCTCGGCGTCCGCGTGGAAGACCTCCGAGATGTGGTGCCTGCGCTGCTCCATGCGCACCAGGCCGAGGCCGAGATCCGCGACGACGTCGCGCACGAGGTCGTACGTCTCCTCGCCCTGCGCGGTGAGCAGCAGGATGTGTCCGGCGCCCGGCAGGCCGTCGCTGCCGTCGGCAACCTCCACCCCGCGCGCGTGCAGCGCTTCGCGTACCGCGCGCGTGCCGTCCGGGTGCTCGTCGGTGTCGGTGACCTCGACCGCGAGTGTGGTCGTGGTCTGGGTGAAGTCCGTGGTGGAGCTGGAGCGCAGGAGCTTGCCGCCGTCGATGACGACGACGTGGTCGCAGGTGCGCTCGAGCTCGCCCAGCAGGTGGGAGGTGACCAGGACCGAGATGCCGAAGTCCGTGTGGATGCGCCGGATGAGTCCGAGCATCTCGTCACGGCCGACCGGGTCCAGGCCGTTGGTCGGCTCGTCCAGGAAGACCAGCTGCGGGTCGTGGACCAGGGCCTGCGCCAGCTTGACGCGCTGCTTCATACCGGTCGAGTAGCCGCCGATGGGGCGGTAGCGCTCCTCGTACAGACCGACATGGCGCAGCGTGTCCGCTGTGCGCTCGCGCGCAGCCGTGGGCGGCAGGCCGGACATGCGCGCCATGTGGACGACGAACTCGGTCGCCGAGACGTCCGGCGGCAGGCAGTCGTGCTCCGGCATGTAGCCGACCCGCTCGCGGATGTCGGCGCCTTTGGTCGCGACGTCGAGCCCGAGCACTTCGGCGCGGCCCTCGGAGGCGGGGGACAGACCCAGAAGGATCTTGATCAGTGTGGACTTGCCGGCTCCGTTTGCTCCGACGAGTCCGGTCACGCCGGCCCCGACGTCGACGGATAGCCGGTCAAGCGCGGTCACCCGGGGGAACCGCTTGCTCAGGCTTTCGGTCGCGATCACAGTCACGGCTTCGACGATAGTGACGTGGACCACGGGGGTCGTCAGACCGCAGAGCTGTCTTGACGTCCGACTCGAGGCGTACGGGTCCGTAGGGGATTCCCCTACCTGAGAGCTACGCAGAGTTATCCACAGGCCCGACCCCGCCTATTGACGCAGCCTCTAACAACTGTCACATTCACCAGTGTCAAGTTACGGGCACGTACCGCAGTCGGCGTGGACGAGGGTGGCGGTGGCATGACGACGGCAGTGGCAGGTGAACTCTCCGCGCAGCTGCGAGGGTTCAGGCAGGTGCAACGCCTCGCCTACGAGTGCGCGGAGGCGATCGCCGCGCAGCTCCAGCCAGGGGTGACCGAGCGTGAGGCGGCCCGCATGCAGCGGGCCTGGCTGCGCGAGCGAGGAGTGCGCGACTGGTTCCACCTGCCCTTCGCCTGGTTCGGGGACCGCACGGCGTTCGTGAACTTCCGCATCCCGCTCCAGTTCTTCCCGACGGACCGGCGGCTCGAGCCCGGGATGCCGTTCATCCTGGACATGGCTCCCGTGTACGACGGCTACACGGCCGACATCGGCTACTCGGGCTCCCTCGGGATCAACCCCGTGCAGGACAAGCTCATGGCGGACCTGGAGGCGCACCGCGAGCTGATCCTGCGCGAGGTGCGCGAGCGGCGCCCGCTGCGCGCGATCTACGAGGACGTGGACCGCCTCATGGTCCGCCAGGGCTATGCCAACCGGCACCGCGCCTACCCCTTCGGCGTGATCGCGCACAAGGTCGACCGGGTCAAGCAGCGCCGCTGGTCACCGCATCTGTTCGGATTCGGCACCCAGTCACTGAAGGGCCTGGCGAGCGACGCGCTGCACGGCCACCGCGACGGCTGGTCCCCGCTGTGGTCGCCGTACCGCTTCTCCGACCACCCGCCGCAGCCGGGCCTGTGGGCGGTCGAACCCCATCTGGGCTTCCGGGGCACGGGCGCGAAGTTCGAGGAGATCCTGGTCGTCACCGATTCCAAGGACCCCGAGGAGAGCGCCTTCTGGCTGGACGACGATCTGCCGCACGTGCGGCGCTGGGCGGAGGACAAGTGACGCGCGTTTCTCAGGCGGTGCTGAAGGGCGCGCGGGAGCGCCGGGTGCGGACCGGCGGCGTCGAGCTGTGCTTGGCCGAGCTGGGGGACTCCGGGCAGCCGACGGTGGTCCTCGTGCACGGCTATCCCGACAGCAAGGAGGTGTGGTCCGAGGTCGCCTCGCGGCTCGCCGAGCGCTTCCACGTCGTCCTGTACGACGTCCGGGGACACGGCCGGTCGACCGCACCGCAGCCGCTGCGCGGGGGCTTCACCCTGGAAAAGCTGACGGACGACTTCCTGGCAGTGATCGACACCGTCAGCCCGGACCGCCCGGTACACGTGGTGGGGCACGACTGGGGCTCGGTGCAGTCCTGGGAGTTCGTCACCGTCAAGCGCACCGAGGGGCGCATCGCCTCCTTCACCTCGATGTCCGGCCCCTCCCTCGACCACTTCGGCCACTGGATCAACAAGCGCCTGAAGAAGCCCACCCCGCGCCGTGTCGGCCAGCTCCTCGGCCAGGGCGCCAAGTCCTGGTACGTGTACCTGCTGCACACGCCCGTACTGCCCGAACTGGCCTGGCGCGGCCCCCTCGGCAAGCGCTGGCCGCGCATCCTGGAGCGCTTCGAGAAGGTACCCGGCGGCGACTACCCGACTTCCTCACTCCCCACGGACGCGGCACACGGTGCGTGGCTGTACCGGGACAACGTCCGGGCCAGACTGCGCAGGCCCCGCCAGGACGCCTACGCGCACGCGCCCGTGCAGCTCATCACGCCCCTGGGGGACGCGTTCCTGTCGGAGAAGCTCTACGACGAACTGGAGCTGTGGGTTCCACAGTTGACCCGCCGCGCACTCCCGGCCAAGCACTGGATACCGCGTACCCGCCCCGACCAACTGGCCGCCTGGATCACCGAGTTCGTGACCACCACCGAGGGAGGAAAGCACAGGGTGACAGCAACCGGCAGGTACGCCGACCGCTTCGGCGGGCAACTCGTCCTGGTCACCGGCGCGGGCAGCGGCATCGGGCGGGCCACGGCGTTCGCCTTCGCGGAGGCCGGCGCACGGGTGATCGCCGTCGACCGGGACGCCGAGGCCGCCGCCCGCACCGCCGAGCTGTCCCGCCTGGTCGGCGCCCCCGAGGCTTGGGCGGAGACCGCCGACGTCTCCGACGAACAGGCCATGGAGAAGCTCGCCGAGAAGGTCGCCACCGAGTACGGCGTGGTGGACGTCCTGGTGAACAACGCCGGGATCGGCCTGTCCGGCTCCTTCTTCGACACCAGCCCGGAGGACTGGAAGAAGGTCCTCGACGTCAACCTGTGGGGTGTGATTCACGGCTGCCGGCTCTTCGGCAAGCAGATGGCGGAGCGCGGACAGGGCGGCCACATCGTCAACACCGCATCGGCGGCTGCGTACCAGCCCTCCAAGGCGCTGCCCGCCTACAGCACCTCCAAGGCGGCCGTACTGATGCTCAGCGAGTGCCTGCGCGCGGAGCTGGCGGGCCAGGGGATCGGCGTGAGCGCGATCTGCCCCGGCTTCGTCAACACCAACATCACCTCGACCGCACGCTTCGCGGGCGTGGACGCCGAGGAGGAGAAGCGACGCCAGAAGAAGTCGGCACGGCTGTACGGCCTCCGCAACTACCCGCCGGAGAAGGTCGCCGACGCGATCCTGCGGGCGGTCGTGCGCAACGAGGCGGTCGTGCCGGTCACTCCGGAGGCCCGGGGCGCCCACCTCATGTCCCGGTTCACCCCACGCGCGTTGCGGGCGATCGCACGCCTGGAACCACCTTTGTGAAAGCCCCCGTTGCCCACGTGGCGACAACGGAACCGCACAGCAGGAGACGGAGGCAGCCGAGCGTGACGTACCGGATCGAGGACCTCGCACACCGCAGCGGCGCCACCGTCCGCACCATCCGCGCCTACCAGGACCGCGGCCTCCTCCCCCGCCCCGAGCGCCGCGGCCGCGCCAACCTCTACTCGGACGCGCATCTCGCCCGGCTGCGCCAGATCGCCGACCTCCTGGACCGCGGCTACACCCTGGCCTCCATCAAGGAACTCCTGGAGGCCTGGGACGCGGGCCGCGGCCTGGGCGGGGTGCTCGGGCTGGTGGCCGAGGTCGACGGCCCGTGGACCGACGAGGAGGCGGTCCGGATCTCGCGCGCCGAACTGGACGAGCTCTTCGGCGGCTCCCCCGACGACGCGGCGGTCGCCGATGCCGTGGAGCTGGGCGTGCTGGAGCCGGTGCCAGGTGACGAGGACTCCTTTCTCGTGCCGAGCCCCCAAGAGCTCGCCGTGGCCGTCGAGTTGCACGCCGCCGGTGTCCCGCTGTCCGCGATCTCCGGCCATCTCCGGGAGTTGAGGGGTCAGGTCGAGCACATCGCCGCCCGTTTCCTGGAGTTCACCACCGAGCACGTCTTCGCCCGCTACCTCGACGGACCGCACCGCCCGACCGACGCGGACGCGGCCGAAGCCGCCTCACTCGTACGACGACTGCGGCCGCTCGCCCAGCAGACGGTGGATGCGGAACTAGCGCGGGCCATGCGGTTGTTGGCGGTACGGCAGCTGCGGCAGCGGCTGGGCGCCGAGGAAAGCGCGCCGGACCGCCCGAGGTCACGCTCCGTGTCGTTGCCCGAGGAGACAATGCGGGCGGTGGAGGGGCTGGTTGGTGCGCAGCGGGCGGCGGAGTTCATCTGTCTGGCGGCTGAACGGGAGGTGAGGGCACGGGCGTTGGACGCGCTCACGTCAAGTGGGGTGCCCCCAGCCGAGCTTGACGAACGGCACTGACATGTAAGTGGAGTTGTCCACAGAACCGCCAAGTAGCCTGTGGATAACTACAGTTGGTTGTGGATCAAACCTCCGCGCCAAAATAATCTGCGTGATCCAGGTCTCTCCCGTCATGCTGAGCGGATGGACGAAAGACACATGGATGAAAGACGCACCGTAAAGGTGTCGAAGTACCTCTCGAAGCACCTGCGACATCAGCCCGAGCGAATCGGGCTCGCGCTCGACGAGGCCGGCTGGATCGAGATCGACGAGCTGCTCGCGGCGACCGCCGCGCACAACTTCCGCATCACCCGCGAAGAGCTGGACCACGTCGTCGCCGCGAACGACAAGCAGCGCTTCGCCATCGAGGGCACCCGGATCCGCGCCAGCCAGGGCCACAGCATCGAGATCGACCTCGGACTCGCCCCGGCGAGAAATCGTCAAGACCTGTGGATCAAGTCAGTTGGGCTGGTCCCGGTGTCGCAGCTGACGGCTTGCTGCGTTTCGGACGCGGCGGGTTCGTCCG
>NZ_JBIAWI010000033.1:0-58440 GCF_042895385.1 Streptomyces sp. NPDC001401 | reverse complement strand
ACTGGCCCGGCCACCGCTACTGATCCACCGAACGACTGCGTAGAAGCAGATGCGCCGGGGCAGGCCGCATCACAAGATCTCCGACAGAGCCGAATCGGCTGACCGTCGACACACCCCCGCACCGGCGGGGACCACTCGCGACTGGGCTCGGCGCCAACTGCATCGTGCGGTTCACCCCTGCACCGGCGGGGACGACGAACTGGTGGCGGGCCATCAGGCGGCGATCCTTGGTTCGCCCCCGCGTCGGCGGGGACAACTCGGAAGCACACCTCTCCTCCTGCACCGGCGGGGACGACCGTGAGGTCAGCAGCCTTGCCGGTTGCTGGCCCGGTTCACCCCCGCGTCGGCGGGGACGACTGCCTCCGCCCACCAATCCTGCGGCGGGTGCTCGGTTCACCTCGGCGTCGGCGGGGACCACACCACCGCGCACATCGCGTTCATGGACGAGATCGGTTCACCCCCGCACCGACGGGGACCACTAGTTGACGAGCTCGGACCCGTCTGACTTGGACGGTTCACCCCCGCACCGGCGGGAACCACCAGATCGTGCTCTCGACCGGCAGAAGCGCCTCCGGTTCACCCCTCACCGGCGGGGACCACGAGACGCAGATCCGGGAGACGTACGAGGCGGTCGGTTCACCCCCGCACCGGCGGGGACCACCGGACGATTGTGTCAAGTGCGGTCACCGTCGCCGATTCACCCCCGCACCGGCGGGGAGCACGGGGTGTGCCCGAACTAGACGGGCAAACCGTCCGGTTCACCCCCGCACCGGCGGGGAGCACACTCCGTGACCTGCAGCCTAGCGCCCGCAGTCCGCGATGCGCGGGAGCATGGCGAGGGTGGGGGCGGCGAGGCGTCTGCGGGCGTCGCCGCCCTTGTTGTGGTGTGGGCTCACGTGCGGGGTGCGGGGGCGAGGCTGAGCAGGCCGGCGCCGTAGGACTTGGCTCGTCCGATGCCGGTCAGCACGGCGTGGGTGAGGATTTCGGGGTCAGTGATGGTGGCGGTGCCGTCGTAGCGCACGAGGTGGTGCCGTGCGCTGGCCCGGGAGCGTGTGGGGGCGAGCGGGGTGGCCAGGACGGTTTGCAGGTGCAGCCCGGCTTCGGTGGCACGGCGGGTCCACCATTGGTCGGCTTCCTGGCCGGTGAGCGGGATGCGTGAACCGCGCTGTTCTTTGCGCTCCAGCGGCAGGCGTTCGATTTTGACCGGGTTGACGACGATGCGGTAGCGGACCATTCGGTCCTTGGTCAGGGCGCCGAACATGGGGGTGAGGTCCTTGAGTTCGGTGTGGCCGTAGCCGTCGGGCAGGCGAGTGGGGTCGAGGGTGGCGGCCTGGACGAGGAGTGTGCTGGTGGTGTCGGTTTCGTCGAGGCGGTAGAGGAGCCCGGCTGTTTGGCGGGGGGTGTCGCCGAGGCCGTCGGGGACGAGGCGCATCAGGGTGCGGTGCATCTCGGTGGCGTCGTGCAGGTCGCGTTGGACGGCGCGGTTGTGCGGGTTGAGGCGGATCCGGGCGAGCGCCGCGCTCATGCAGACACCTCTTTCATGGCGTAGTCGATCAGTTGCTGGTTCAGGGTGTGGGGGCTGGCCGCGAGGTGGGCGGGCAGGTGTTCCACGGTGCGGTAGATGTGGCGGCGGTCGTGGCCGCGTCCGTGCGGGGAGAAGTTGCGGGGCATGTCGTACAGGGTGAGGGTGTCGGCGCCAGCGGTCTGGTGCGCTGGTGGGTGCTCCCACAGGAAAGTGACCGGGATGCTGTCCTCGCGGGGTGCGGGTCTGGTGGTGTCCGGGCTGAGCGGCACGTGGTGCATCAGGTCGTCGACCGGGTCGGCTGCCTGGGTGCGCAGGAGCAGTGGTTCGTCGGGGACGCAGGAGCGGCGGCCCAGGTAGGGGGACCAGTGCGGCTGGTGCAGCGCGTCGGCAATGCGGGTGAGGGTGTCGTGGGGGCCGGTGACGGCGATGCCGAAGACGGCGTCGGCCAGGTAGTGGCGGCGGGTGATGACGGCGGCGCCCTTGTTGCTGCCGCCGCTGGTGGCGGCTGTCTTTTCCTTGGGCTGGCCGCCGCCGACGGTGTGGTAGTCGACGAGCCGGGTGCCGGGCCGGTCGACGCGGACGGTGAATTCCAGGGCTCGGTAGTGCTCCAGGGCAGCGGTGTCGTGCCGGTGGATGCCTTCGGCGGCGGCGAACATGCCGGTGAGCGCGGAGCGGGTGGGGAAGGGGGCGGTGTCGCGGTCGGGGGTGAAGGCCGAGCGCTCTCCCCAGGACTGCAGGGGTCCGGCCAGCCGCAGCAGCAGGCCGCTCACGCCGTGCCTCCGGCGGTGGGCAGGGCCGCGTCCAGCGCCGCGTCGATCAGGTCGTAAAAGGAGTCGTGGGCCGCGCCCAGGGGGGTGAGGTCAACGGCGTCGTCGCTCACGGCGGCATGGCCGTGGAAGGGCCGGTTGCGGTTGCCGGTGAGGCGGTTGAGCTGGTGGGCGTGGGTGGCCAGAGCCTGGCGGGAGGCACGGGCGAAGCCGCCATCGCTGTCCTTGACCGGTGTTCGAAGGCGGCAGCCAGGGAGAGGGGGCGCTGGGCGCGTACGGCGAGGTAGGCGAGGTCGGGGACGGTGTGAGGGGCGGTGCTGTTCTTCTTCGCCTGGGGCAGGGAGAGCAGGAAGTGCTCGGCGAAGGAGCCCAGCACAGTACGGGCCGCCTTGTCATCGCCGTCGAGGTTGGCGAGCAGGTCGGTGATGTTGACGGTGGCGTAGCGGTAGAAGACGCCGGCGCTGAACTCGCTGGTGTCCAGGTGGCCACTGCCGGTGTCGGCGTCGCCGAGCCAGTCGTCGACGGCGGTGAAGTAGTCGCGTTGCGGCTCGGCGGCGTGAGTGGTGAAGGCGTGGGCGACCTGGGCGGCCCCGTCGACGTTGGCGCCGGGCAGTTCGGCGAGCATCCGCCCGAGCAGGCTGATGGACGCGGTGCGCCGCTTGAGGATCTCCTCGATGCGCTGCACCGGCAGGATCTGTCCGGGCTTCTTCTTGCCGAGATTCTGTTCCAGGCCCTCGCGGTGCTCGACGCAGACCGCGACCAGTTCTTCCAGGCCGCTTTCGGGCAGGAACAGCAGGACCGACGTGTGGCCCCCCTGCTCGGTGCCGATGCCCTTCTTGCCCGCGCTGGCGGCGACTTGGGTGCCGGCGAACTCGGCCAGATCGGCCGGCCAGCCCTGTTGTTCGAGGGCCTTGCGGACCTTGACCGGGACCAGCCGGGTGCGGGCGGCCTTCTCCCCCAGGTCCTGCTCAACCCCGTGGCGGATCACCCGCTTCCACGACTGGCTGGAGACCCGGATGCGGGAGGTGTGTCCGTAGCGGACGGTCTTGGGTGAGCCGAGATCGTCACGGTTGAGGTTGGCAGCCGGAACGGACTGGAGGGCGCTCAGGTCCAGGTACAGGGCGGTCATGCGGGGGTCTCCTCGTGCAGCTCGGGGGTGTCGGTCAAGGCGGCGGCAGTGCCGGGGGCGTCGGCGGCGTCGGTGTGGAGGGTGCGGAAGTAGCTCTCCAGCCAGCGGGTCGCGATGCGGTCGCGGTCGCGGTCCCACCACGTGAGGTCCTCCAGCAGCACCGCCCAGTCGAGGGCGATGCCGCCGGACAGCAGATGCCGGGTCATGGCGGGCAGCCGCATGTGCAGGGCATCACTGCTCTGGCGGCTGTACAGGTGCAGGTCGCCCTCGGCCGAATCGGCCTTGATGATCTGGGCGTTGACCGCGGCGGCCAGGCTGGCGCCGAGATTGGGCCGCCCGTACCACTCCTGTGGGGTGGCGGTGGCCTCGGCGCGTTCGGTGTCGGCGGTGCGGGCCGAGCGTGGGCGGGCTGCAATCAGTGCGGCGACCGCGTAGTGGGCTCGCTTGCTATCGCGGTGCATCCGTTCCGGCAGGCGTCGTACGAGGTGGCGGTGGAGGTAGTTGCAGCGCTCGACGGGCCGGCCCAGTCCGGTGCGCAGGTCGGACCGGGTCCGCTTGTTCTCGCACAGCGCCAGGACGTGGGCGACGAACGCTTCGGAAGGCCGCTGCGCGGCGGCCCGCGGTGGCGGCACCGCGGGTGTGGGTGTGGCAGTCACAACTCAGTCCCTGAAGAGGAGGGTGGGTGGGGGCGGTTACGCGGCCTTGCGTAGGAGGGCGCGTACGGCCGAGCGGGCGCGGGTGCGGGCGCGGGCCACCCGGATGTCGGCCCGGTTGGCCGGGCCGATGGCGTCGTCCAGAGCCGTCAGGGCCGCGTTCACCAGGGGTGGCAGCGGCGGGGTGTCGCACCGGTCGGGGACGGCCATCTGCCAGAACTCGCGCTCGGACGCGGGCCAGTAACGTCCCAGGGCCGCCTCGGCCCACGGGCCGGGCTTCTTCCGGTCGAGTTTGACGGTGGGGGCCGAAGCGGAGCCGGCGTCGGTGGCGAGTCTCCAGGCCAGGCGGGCGGCGTAGTCCAGGCGGGAGCCGACCTCTTCCGCGGCCTGGTGGCATCGGGCCAGATGGCGGGCCATGCGCGGATCGGCCTCCTCCTGCCATTGCAGGACGGGCGGGGTGGTGGCCTCGAACCAGGTCGTGTCCTTTTGCTGGCCGTCCTGATGGAATCCATAGGCCCGTACCGAGAGCCGGGAGCGCAGGTGCGGCGGCAGGTCGTTCAGGCCGGAGGGCCTGAGTACCTGGTGGCCGCTGTCCTTGAGCAGCAGGGCGTCCAGGTCCCGCCACAGGGCCCGGGCCCCGTCCGCCTCACGGACGTTGAGTTGCCCCTCCTTGCCGCGGTCGAGGATGGTGTACGGGTCGCGGGCGACGAGCCGGGGCGCGTGGGTGGACCAGGTGATGTAGGCGTCGCTCACCTGTGTGCGGTCCGCGGACGGCACCAGCAGCACCGCGTGCCGGAAGCGCCCGGTCAGCAGCCGTCCCGGCCAGGTCGGCTCCGCGGCCTCGGCAAGGGGGTCCGGCAGCTCGGCCGACTCCCAGGGGCATGCATCGTGCGCGTCTGACTCCAGGCCCTGATCCGGCACCGGCACCGCCAGGACCAGGCTGGTGAACAGATCCGCAGCCCACGCGTGGTAGGAGACCGCTTTGCGCAACGGGCCGGCGTCGCCGTTGCCGGGCTTGACGGTGGTGATGCGGCGGGGGGTGCACTGCCCGGACGGCCCGTAGTACAGCTGGGCGATCAGGTGCCAGGCCGCTTCGGCCGCTGGCACCGCGCGCGGCTCACCGTCCGTGAAGTGCCCGAACAGCACCGCCCCGTTGACCCCGGTGGGCCTGCCGAAGACGAGCTTGTTCACCCCCGAGGGGTTGGGATGCCCATTCGCGTCGACGCACTGCTGGGCCAGGCGCGCATCCTGCAGGAACGGCCGTATCGGATCGAACAGATCGAGGTGTCCCGCGGGCACCTCCTCGTCGAGATAGGCATCCACCGCCTGGGCGTCGAACCGGCCGTCGGCCATAACCTGGTCGCGCACCTCGAGCCACATACCGATGTCGTCCGCCGCGTCCTCGTCGTCCAGGCGTACGCCGTCGTGGTCGCGGGCGATGCGTGCGGTCATCGCCGCGAGGATGCGCAGCAGCCCGGACGCGGCCGGCGGTACGGGCAGCTCTAAGTCCGCGATCTCGTGGGCCCGGTGGAACAGTTCGCGCAGTCCGCACCGCGTGGATGAGCCGGTCGCCCATCGGACCGGAATCCACGCCTCGTCGCACAGGTCGAACCCGTCGGCCATGCTCCCCTCCCTCGTTGTTGTTCGCCCTCTCCTCAGGGCATGCCAAGGCCCCGTGCCTCACACGTGTTGTGATGAGCGAAGCCGTGAGCACAGTGAAGCAGGCAGCACTGACAACGCCGCCCACACATGCAATGTGTCGAACTCACATACAAGGAAAGGGAGTTGGGGCTGCTGGGCCTTCACGTCGCGGCTTGCGTCCAGCGGGTTGGCGAGGGGCGTAATCGGGACGTCATTGCCGCACGAGCCCCAAGTCGGGGTCCAGATACAGGGTTTTGCCGCCTACCGGCACCGGCTTCACCCGGCCGCCGGCGACCGGTTGCCGCAGGACGACGAGATCGCCGAGCAACGGGTGCTCCGCCCACCCGTCCGGGACCCGGTGGGCGTCCAGCTCGCCTTTGAACCAGTCGGCGTTGACCGGGATGGTGCGCGCCATCACTGCCCGCACCTCCGCCGCCGTCAGGTTGCCGTTCAGGCCCGGCAGCCGCCAACTGCCCTCCGCGTCCAGGGTGGTGACGTTCTCGGTGTGTGCGTAGAGGCACAGCAGACGTACTGCGTCGGCGCCGAGCCGGGTCGCCGCTTCCCAGTCCTCCTCCGCACCATGCAGATGGTGCAGCATGTGCAGTCCCCGCACGCTGCGCGGGCGGGGGATGACGAGGACGTCTCCGACACTGCGCTCGGCGATCTCCTTGCCCCGGTAGGCGGTGTAGGCCGCCGACTTCGCCGGCTCGTCCCAAGCGAAGCGGTCCGCGCGGTCGCCGTGCACCTCTTCCACCAGTCCCTGTACGTCCTGCGGAATCGCCAGTGGCTGCGTGCCCCGCCGGGCCAGCACCTCGGAGGTCGTATGCAGGAGGAATTCCGCATACACCTCGCCCCACTGGACCGGCACGCCGCGGCCCGCGGCCAGCGGATCCAGCACGATCAACTGGGGCTGCGCCGCCCAGGCAGGCCGCTCGCGGCCCTGCGGCCGGCCGTGTTTCGCCCACCAGGTCTCGTGCCGCCAGCAGCGGCCCGCCCGTTGCAGCAACAGGGCCAGCGGGGCCAGGTCACTGATGACCACATCCGCGTCGAGGTCGAGCGACTGCTCGACGACCTGGGTGGCGACCACGATCCGCCGGGATGGCCGCGGCCCGTGCCGCCCCAGCCCGGCAGTGACCGCGTGAGTGCGTCGTTCGCGATCATCTCCGGGGAACCGGGCGTGCAGCAACTGCACCCCGCCGTGCTCGTGTGAAGGCAGTAGCTCGGCCAGACTCAGGTAGGTCTGCTGGGCCTCCGCGACGGTGTTGCAGACCACCAGTGCGCAGCCGCCCGCCCCGTTGATCACCGGCTCCAGCAGCCGCCGGATGACCGCCAGCCGGCTCCGCTTTCCCCCGCCGTCTGCGTGCACTACCGGCTCGACCCGTACCGCGAGCTTCATGGGCCGCTCGGCGGCTTGCTCCTGTTGCCGCCCCGACGACATCCGGGTGCAGGCGCCGTCGGCCGCGTCCACGTACAGCCATCCCGGATACGGGGCGTTGAACGTGCGGTCCTTCAGCTGTGACCTGTTGTGTCCCGTCCCTCTCAGGTACTCCTTGATCAGCCGGTCGCTGACCGAGGCGGGCAGCGTGGCTGACAGCAGGATTACCGGCACCCCGTAAGCGCCCAGCCAGTTCAGCAGTCTGCCCAACAGCACTTGCATGTAGGGGTCGTAGGCGTGTGCCTCATCCAGGATGAACGTCTTGCCGGACAGCGCCAGCAGGCGCAGCGCATTGTGCCGCACCGGCAGCACGCCCAGCAGCGCCTGGTCCACCGTGCCGACCGCGAACTGGGCCAGCAGCGCGCGCTTGGCACCGCGCAGCCAGCGCCGCGGCCGCATGTCCGCCTCGCGCCGCAACGGCCCGTCCGCGCCGTCCTCCTCCTCGTCCCCCTCGCACGTCAGAACCCTCAGCCCGCCCGCCTCGTCCTCCGCGTAGGCGCTGTTCAGCCAGGCCATGCTGTGGGTCAGCGTGAGCCCGGCCTCCGGCCCCGCCTGCCGGGCCACCACGCCGGTCACCCGCCCGTACATCTGGTCACTGGTCGCCATGGTCGGCAACAGAAACGCGAACCCGCGCGTGCCGAACCGCCCGGACAGTACCCGTTCCGCCTCCAGCGCGGCCTCGCTCTTGCCATCCCCCGGCGCCGCCGTCACCAGCAAAATGCCGCCCCGCCGCCTCCCGGCCGGGTCATCCGGCGCGCTCAGGGCGGTGGCGAGTTCCTCCGCCACCGACCGCTGCAGCGGATTCGGCTCTCCCGTGATGCCGTACGCCTCGGCGAAGCCCTTCCGCTCCAACTCCATGGGCAGCAACCCCGCCTCGCGCACCAGACCCTCGGCGTCCGCACACGATCGATGAAAATGCGCCGCCAGGGACACACCCGACTCCCGCTGCCGACCGCGCAAATAGGTCTCCTGGCTGACCAGCCAGTCCGCCAGGATCACGACACCGGTCACCAGGACCGCCGCCGGCGCCTCCACCCGCTCGGGCGGCACCGGGCGACCCAGCACCTCGAACACGGCGCCGGCATGAGCGGCCCGCTGCCTCGCCCATGCCGGACCCCCCAGCAGATCCATGTTCGCCGGGTGCAGTCCCACGCACTCATGGAAGCGGCCATGGTGTCCCCCGATGATCTCCCCGACCCGCCGCAGGACCCCGTTCACCGAAGTGTCGCCCTCCCGGAGCCCGAGAGCAGCCAGGACCTCAGCGGCGGCGTGCATCCCGGCGACTTCGTGCCGGATGCGCTCGACCCCGATACGGCCCCGATTGTTGGAGAGAGCGTCACTCAGCTGTTCACGGGCCCGGGCATCGCACAGTTGAAAGCCCGACAGTTTTCCCACGTCGTGCAGCCCGGCGCACATAGCGGTCCACAGTCGCGCGCGGCCAGGGTCACCCGGCATCCCCAACCCGGCCGCAATACAACGCCGTTGGCCATCGGACAGGTAGCGGTCCCACAGGAACAGCGCCACGGCCGCGGCATCCAGCAGATGCCGCACCAACGGGTACGGGCCGAACGCCGGATCCAGACCCCGTGCCTTCCCCCACGCCGACTCATCCACCTCTACAGACGGACCGATCACCGTGACTCCTTCCCCCGCGCCAACCGCATCTCCGCCCTCTGACACAACCACACGCCACTGACACCCCCGCGGCAGACCAGAAGGTGGGTTCGTCCTTGGCCCTCGGCGCTGGGCCGACCGGCACCGTCGCGCGGCCCTGTCCCGGCCACACTCAAGGTGCCTGGTGAACGCCCGGCCGGGCATCAACCGCAAGAGCGCACGGGCCGACCGCAAGCCCATTCCAGCCGCCGTGTCTCATTCCAGCCTGCGCGACACCCGGAGGCTGCGCCGTCCATTGCGATTCTTCGCCGTCCCGGGAAACCGGGTGTCCCGGCAAGACGACCATGCAGTGACGGCAGTCGTCGGCGCCTCGGCGCGTCGGCTCCGAGCAACACTGGTCATTCACACGGAACCCGTGGCAGAGCGATCATCCGCCGAGCGGCGGGTATCCGACACCGGCGGCCGCTTGGATCACGACAGCCGACTCGCGCGCCATGCCCGCATCAGGCGCCGACGGTGCGCAGGCGCCCCGCAGCAGACGGCCATTCCCGCCACCACCGTTTCGGGCAAGTGGGCGCGGCAATATAGCGGCGGATCCCCGGTTTGCGAAACCGGGGATCCGCCGCATCCTTGTAGATCCACCGCCAATCCCCATCCGCCGGCCGAAGGGCACCACCACGACGACAGCCCACAACTTCAACCGCGCTTCCTGGCCACCCACGACCGGGACCACCGCCCTCTACGCCGCGGCGTAGCTGAGGCGAAACAGGTCCTGCGCCCGCTCCAGGTCCCGCTCCGTACGCAGCTGCACCTCCAGGTCACCCGTGCCGTGGTGACCAAGCCCCGTCACGTCCCGGGTGAACCCGGGCATGAGGTCGACCTCCTTCGGGTCAGCCTTGAGGTAGACGAGAAGCTTGGTCTGCTGCGGCGGGCAGACGCAGGCGAAGTTCCGCAGCCGCTGGTACGCCGCGTACTGCTTGCGCTGGACCCGGGTGACGCCGTCCCCGAGACCAAGCAGGACATCGTCGACCGCCTCGGCCAGCTCCGCCAGCGCACCGCTCTGCCGGCGGGCAGCCGACAGCCCGGCCGTGCGCCGGCGGACCCGCTTGGCCGCGGCCGAGTGCCCGGTGACGGATGCCACCGTCTCAAGGCCGATGTGGTCGTTGCCGAAGAACCGGTAGCGGACCAGGTCGATACTGCGCCGGTGCTCGCGTACGGCGTGCGCGTCGTAGCGGGTGAAGTCGCCAGCGACACAGATCAGCCGGGGTGCGCTCCAGAGGATCTGGGACGCGGCCGATGCCCCGAATCGGTCGCGGACCAGGTTCCGGAAGGCGTCCTTGTGTGCCATGAGCCACGCCATGTAGTACAAGCCCTGGTTGATCACGCCGGCATCCGTGCCGCGCTTGTATTCGACGACCACGGGTGCCAAATTCTCGTCGACTCCCAGTGAGTCGATCCGCCCGCCATCGACGCAGTCGATGACGTACTCGCTCGCCAGGAACCGCACCCCCAGCATCGTCTCCATGTGCGCCTCGATGAGGTCCTGCACGTCCGCCTCGACCTCGGCAAGACGCGGCGCGACCTCCGTCACTCCGCTACTCGTCGTGTGGAACAGCTTCAGGCCCGACACCTTCCCCTCCTCGGCTCAGAGATCATCAACGCCGGGGAGGTGCAGGTTTGTTTCCACAAGGGGCTTCGGAGGCGTGAAGCTAGCGTGAGACGCTACGTACGACCCGGCCGGAGAACGCACGCGTCCCCCAGTTGCCGAGACTCTACGGTTCCCCCATGTGTCCCCCGCGCCCCGAGGGACAGCGCGAGGAAGCTGCGTTTTCACAGGTCAGCCCCCGTAGCTCAGTGGATAGAGCAGGCGCCTTCTAATACTCCAGCTGTAGATCGCGATCTTGTTGGTCGGGTGCCTGGTCCCGTACCGGACTGATCCCCGCCTCGATTGGTCCGGTCCGATGCGCTTGCTGTCTCAGCTGGACTGGTCATTGGAGGGGCTGGTGGCGCTGTCCATGCCGTAGAAGTGGCCTTGGTCGCACAGGGCGTCGATCTCGGCGTTGTCTTCCTCGCTCAGTTGTGCATCCAGCGCGGCGCTGATGACGCGTCGGGCGCGGGCCAGTCGCCGAGCGACATCCCAGTCGGCGATGAATGTGCCCACGGTGTGCTCGTCGGCGGTTCCGGATGCCTGGCGGGATCCGAGTCGGTCGAGTGAAACGACGAACTCGTTCAGGTCCTGCAGTACTGCGACGACCTCGCTGAGGGGCATGCGGATCTCTCGGGAGGACATGTCCATCAGCCGATTCAACTCCAGAGCTGGTGCTCGGACCAGATCCTGACCTTGCTCGTCGGTGCTGGTCCGGGAACGGGTGCGGCCACCGCTGATCATCGGTGTGTGAAGACAGAAGATCAGGCGGTGGCCGCATGCCAAAGCATAGATCCTGCCCGCTGGCACAAAGCGTTCGAGGTCCTGATGGGCCGTATCGCGGGACGGTTCGTCCGGGTGGAACCCCGCCGCCGGGCACGGGCGTTCGTGCTCGGACTGTTGTCGGACCTGCCGCGCAAGAACTGCTGGACACTCGCCGAGCAGGCCGGCGACGCGAACCCGTACGGACTGCAACACCTGCTGTCGAGGGCCAAGTGGGATGCAGACGCGGTACGCGATGACATCCGCGGCTACGTCGTCGAGCACCTGCACCACGAGGACGCTGTGCTGGTCGTGGATGAGACCGGCGACCTGAAGAAGGGCACCGGCACGGTGGGGGTGCAGCGGCAATACACCGGCACTGCCGGGCGCATCGAGAACTCCCAGGTCGCCGTCTACCTTGCCTACTCGACTCCGCTCGGACACGCGGCGATAGACCGGGAGTTGTATGTCCCGCGTTCGTGGACCGAGGACACGGCCCGCTGCCGGGCCGCCGGGATACCCGACAACGTCGCCTTCGCCACCAAGCCCGCCCTCGCAGTCCGTATGATCACGCGCGCGCTGGACGTCGGTGTCCCTGCATCCTGGGTGGCCGGCGACGAGGTCTACGGAGCCAACCCGCACCTGCGCACCGCCCTGGAGAAACGGCAGGTCGGCTACGTACTCGCCGTCGCCCGTGACCACCAGATCACCACCCACGCGGGCACGTTCCGCGCCGACGCCCTGATCAAGAAGCTGCCGCGGAGAGCCTGGCAGAAACTCTCCGCCGGCGCCGGAGCCAAGGGGCACCGCTTCTACGACTGGGCCCTGGTCGACCTCGCTGACGACCGGCCTGGCCACCACCAGTTGCTCGTCCGCCGCAACCGGCGCACCGGCGAACTCGCCTTCTACCGCTGCTACTCAGCCGCACAAGCGCCGCTGTCCACCCTGGTGCGCGTCGCCGGCCGAAGATGGACCGTCGAGGAGACCTTCCAGTCCGGCAAGGGCCTGACCGGACTCGACCAACACCAGGTCAGACGTTGGACGTCCTGGCACCGCTGGGTCACCCTCGCGATGCTCGCCCACGCCTTCCTCACCGTCGTCCGCGCCGACGAACACGCCCGCCACCCGAAGCCGGACGGACTGATACCCCTCAGCTGCAACGAGATCCAGCGCCTGTTCATCGCGCTCGTCGTCCGGCCCGTCCACGGCACGGCCCACCGGCTCGACTGGTCCCACCGGCGACGCCGTCACCAGGCTCGATCCCAGGCCAGCCACTATCAGCGACAAGCCACCCAGACATGAAGATCGCGATCTACAGCTGGAGTACTAGCTGGCCGCGCGACAGCGCACACGCGCAAGGCTCGTGACGCACGTCCTGTGGGCGAGCACACTGCGACCAAGTCGCCTCGGAGGGAGCGGGCATGGGTGCGGACTGGTGGGCTCGGGGGATAGCCATAGGTGCTGCCCTTGCCGCTGCTTCCAACGTCGGCTACACAGCGGCTACTTATCGGAGAAACCGTCCACGCGTGGCGGTCGAGGCGACCTACGCCGAGCTAGGCACGGATATCAACCTCCATGTAAAGCTTCTCAACAAGGGGTCTGTGGCACTTCCCCTGGATCAAGTTGGGCTGATTTGGCTCGAAATATCGACGTTCCCGCCGCGTAAGACCTGGTATGGCAAACCGGTGACCAAGCATCCGATGCCTCGGACCGACATGCCCCTAGAGGTAGAGGAGCGGCATGTGAAACTGCTCCCCGCCTTCAGTGCTGTCGAGTGGAGTTTCGCCATTCCCCTAGATCACGAGACCTACGACTGGCTCCGGGAGCTCGACGAAAACGGAGAGCAGGCATACATGCGCGTTCGTGTTCCGCTGCCGCACCTTCCCTTCACCGAAGCGCTTGCTAGCAATGTGATGAAGGGCCCGGCCATGTGGCTACTGATCCGCCCTCATCCGGAAGTCGATATTGAAGACGAGGCTGAGCCTGAGCCAGCGTTCGAGCCGGAGCTATGGGATCAGGAAGCGGATGAGCGTGGGGAGAGCCCGCAGTAGCCTCCGCACGGCCGCTAAAGCCGTGAAAGGGCCTAAGGCTCTCCTACGAGTGCGGAGCGTGTGAGTGAGGGCTCAATCGCGCGGCTTTCACGGCTCCTTCGCAGGTCAGAACGACGGTCAAGCATGTCATGAGCATGCTCTCTGGAGCCGTGCGCATACCGGCTACGCACCAGACGCACGCACACCAGGACGACATTCTCGGACGACGAACACATTGTGGCCTCGTGGCTCCACGATCAGCCCTGCTACCGGAGGACCGGATGAAAGAGAATTCGTTGCCGCTGCAACAGCGTTGACGAACTCCACGAAGGTGCGGGTTTCCTGTTGCGTCTGCTGAGCTCTGTGGATTTTGCCTAACTTCCGAGCGAGGACCACCGCACCGACCGGGTAGTACAGCACGCTGGCGGCTGTACTCCACTTGCTGCGCAAGACGCGTATGTCACTGGAGCCGGCCACCATGTGGTCAACGGCTTCTCGGGCACAGCGATAGCTTTCGGTCAGCCAGTGCGCCGCATCCTCTCGCCTGTTCAGCAACAGACTTACTTGGCCAAGATACATCTGCACAACAGCCCGGCTCTGAGGTGAGTCTGCTAATCCGTACGCATCGAAAGAGCGCTCCCACGCCTGTTGGAGTATCGCCGCGTATCGAGGATCAGCAGGACCGGTACGTTGGGCCTCGCGCAGTAGCAGCTGAGCAGTTCGCAGCGGACCGTCAAGAAGGCGCGTGGCCTTTTCGTCGATGGACTTCAGCATGGTCGACTGTACTTCCTCGACATCGACCAAAGCCGTAATCAATTTCATAATTGCATCGCCAGGCAACCCGGCCGTACTAAGTCCCAGTACGACAGTGGCGCTGCCAATTGCTATCCACCTATTCAGATCACTTTCCGCGCTCGAATCGTTCGCGTCGCCGGAAGACAATTCACTGGCACGTTGCTGGTACCAGCGAACGAAGCCTACAAGTCGGGCATCAACCGCCTCCCCGCCTCGACTCAGTTGCTCGTCGACGCTGTCCCAGATACGACGATCAGCCGGATCATTCTGAGCCATAGCGAACACCCCCGATGACCGAGAAGCGTAGCCCTCTTCGCTAGATCTGTGTGCGGAATGGCAAGATTTAATCTGCCTCTAGCTGCGCTATACGGGAGACCTTAGAGGTCCCAGACATCTAAAGATGACGCTCCCTTCCAGAAGCGCCTCCCACGCCTCGTTCTTTTCTTTACGTCAAGGCCTCTGTGACAAGTAGCGTTCGGTTGGTTGGCTGTGGCTAAGCGAGAACAGTCCGGTCGACATCAACGAGATCAACGTCCGGGAGCCGCCCGGTCCGGAAGCTGTAGCCACCTCGACACGCCCACGCCGGATGATCCTCCCGGACCCTGACATGAGAGTTGCCGGTCGAGCCGAGGCCGGTGCGGCCGCAGCGGTCCAGGAGGAGGCCAACCGGAAGGGCTCCCTCCGACAAATGCGTGGCTAAGCTAGGCGTCCAGGGCAGACAGCGTCGGCGAACACGCAGGTCAGCGGGCTACATGATCGAGAGCGCCCACCTCTCTTCTAAACGCCTGCTCTATCCAGACGCCACGAGGAAGAACTCTGGCCACCTGAAGGCGACGGTGCCCCGTCATGCATCGGCAACGCGTACGGGATGGGAGGCTTCTCGACCCTGGCGAGCTGAACCATCCATGCCCTGGAAGGCCGCAGCGTCAGGCGCGGGCGGTACACAACCTGCAAACGGGCAGAGTGCGATGCATATGGGGTGCGCGGGCGAAGGAGCGGCTGAACCGCCCGAAGCCCGTGAAGTATCCGGCGAGCACTCGCCCAGCGGCCGTACATCGTGTCGCGGAACGGTCGCCTGTGCCCTACGTCTCAAGAAGGCCGTTTACCTCTGTGGCGGTGGCAACCCTAACGCCATCCCCCTCGGCCCGATCCACGAAGAACTGCGCCGCTTACGGAAGGGGTTTCGAGGAGAGCTCGGCCATCAGTGCCACCATGCCAGTGGTCGCCCAAGTCGGTCTCAATACTGGGCAGCCGGAAATGCTCAGCTCCAGCATAGGAGTGCCGCACTTCACGGACCTAACAACGGCTAACACAATGAGCCGAGTTGTCGGTGGGTGATGAGGCAGCAGGCGAGTTTGAGGAATGCTTCGTGCATGTCGGCTCTCCTTTCCCACCGGATCCGCAGACGTCGGAAGCCGTGCAGCCACGCGAAACTCCTCTCCACGACCCACCGGTAGGTGCCCAGTCCGGTGCCATGAAGGGTGCCGCGTCGGGCGATGGCGGGCACGATGCCGCGGGCGCGGACCTGGTCGCGGTAGATGTCGTGGTCGTAGCCCCGGTCGGCGAACAGCGAATCCGGCTTGCGGCGGGGTCGGCCGACCCGGCCGCGGACGGGCGGGATCGCGTCGAGCAGCGGTAAGAGTTGGGTGACGTCGTTGCGGTTGCCCCCGGTCAGCAGGACTGCGAGCGGGGTGCCGCGCCCGTCGGTGATCAGGTGGTGTTTCGAGCCGGCCCGACCGCGGTCGACCGGTGACGGGCCCGTGTGCTGCCCCCTTTTAACGCCCTGACGTGGGAGGAGTCGACCACGCACCGGGACCAGTCGAGCCGCGAGGCCGCGTTCAACTCGGCCAGCAGGACCTCGCGCAGCCGCTGCCACACGCCAGCCTCGTTCCAGTCCCGCAACCGACGCCAACACGTCATGCCCGACCCGAACCCCAACTCCTGCGGCAGGTACTCCCACTGGATCCCGGTGTGCAGCACGTACAAGATCCCGCACAGCACGTCTCGGTCCGGCAATGCCTTACGACCGGGATACCGGAACCTGCGCTCACGCTGCGGCAGCAACGGCTCCAGACGGTCCCACAACTCGTCCGACACGATCCACGGCGACGTCCCCACACCAGACTGAACGCTCAACTCCCGCCCCAGACACGGCAGCCAGGACCGATCCACCTCTTTGTGTTAGCCGCTATAAGCGGTTCGAGCCTCTTTATGAGCTCAATGACGACACGATTGCACAGATCTCTATAAGCAGAAAAATGATGCTCTCTCCATCTCCCTGTTAAAGGAGTCTCGCGCCAACTCGGCGCGAGACTCCCACGTGTTCAAGCATTCGGAGGGAATTCTTGGATGCGGCTGGCGCTCTCGCGAGCGATTGGAGTGCACCCATCCACCTGACAAAACATTCCCTCAGCCCAGACAGAAGAACAGCGCTATGAGCTCATAACACGATCTTGTTGAGGTGTCCTGGTTGGGCGTGACCGATGTGACGATTCGGCCGTTCGGGAGGGTGTGAGTGCTCGGCCGTGGATCGTGGATGACGACTTGTGGATGCTGATCGAGCCGCTGTTGCCCCCGTGGCCGGAGAAGTCGCCGGGGCCGCAGCCGGTGGCGGACCGGCTGTGTCTGCAGGGCATCCTGTACGTGCTCCACAACGACATAGCCTGGCAACTCCTGCCGCTGGAGCTGGGGTTCGGCTCCGGGCAGACCTGCTGGCGACGCCTGGAGCGGTGGCAGCAGGCCGGAGTCTTCGACCAGCTGCACCGCATCCTGATCGCCGAACTCAACGCGGCCGGCGAACTCGACTGGTCCCGCGCATGCGTGGACGGCTCCCACATCCGCGCGAAAAAGGGGGAACCGACACTGGTCCGTCGCCGGTCGACCGGCGGAAGACGGGCAGCAAACACCACCTGATCTGCGACGGACGTGGCACCCCGCTCAAGGTCATCACCACCGCGGCCAACGTCAACGACGTCACCCAGACCCTGGCCCTCGTCGACGGCATCCCGCCCGTGGCCGGACGGCCCGGCCGACCGCGGCGCCGCCCCGACTCGCTGCTCGGCGACAAGGGCTACGACTCCAACCCCAACCGGCGTGAAATGCGCAAACGCCGGATCCTGCCGGTCATCTCCCGCAAGGGCACCCCGAACATCAAGGGCCTCGGCAAACTCCGCTACGTCGTCGAGCAGACCTTCGCCCTGCTCCACCAGTTCAGGCGTCTCGCCGTCCGCTGGGAACGCCGAACCGAACTCCACGACGCCTTCGTCTCGTTGGCCTGCAGCCTCATCTGCTGGAGACGCCTCAAGAAGCACCGATCATGATCGCGTCACGGGGACTACAACTCACGCCATTCGCCCAGAGGCCCGGCCGCCCGCGTCTGCGTGAAGTCGTGCACCAGCTCCCACGCCCGATCGATATCCAGGACAAAGTCGCCGGTGAACACGGCGAGGTCGTCCATAATCGGGACTTCGACCTCGGCACCCGAGGGCACGGTGCCGTCCCCTACGAGCAGAGACATCCGCTCGGTGTCACTCATCAAGTGGACGACCGCGTGTTTGTCTCGGAAGGCCAGGATCAGCACGGGGAACTCCCTGTTCGGCGACCGAACCTCAAGGTACCCCTGGCCGCAGGAACGCAGGTCGTTGAAGCGATCTGACAGATCCTTCACCTCTGAACGACGCTCAACCGGATGGAACAGTCCCGATTCCAGCGACGTCGCCGCCCACACCACGCTCATCCAGCCCCTCTTCCCCACACAGGCCGCCCCCACGATTCAGGGCCACGCTCCCACGCTCCACCACGACAGGGCTACTGGCACTGGACCGCATGATCGTGTTACGAGCTCTATGCGGAAAGGTCCCAAACAGTCACGGTGAGCTTCATGGAATGCCCGCCAGGTGCAGCTGATGTGATCCGAACAAAGGCGGTGCGGCCCTCGGTGGTCTGAACGCAGAACCGTGCATGCTGCGGCGGGTTCTGCAGCATGGGATCGCCGTTGCGGCGCAGCGCCTCGGCGCACTCCGCCTCGGTCGGATCAGCGCCGTTTCCGGAGAGCAGCGCAATCGTCGCCGCCAACTGAGGCCCCCCGTGGAAATTTGTGGAGCCGGCCGTCCCGCCTCCGTCAGCGATGGCCGTCAGGTCGCCGCCTCGGAGATCGTCGCCAACCAGTGGCTTGCTGGAGTCAAGGTCGATGTCGACACCGTAGGAGCTGGTCTGGAACTGGACGGCGCCAGGCCCGAACAGTACGCGGGACTTGGGCTTCTTCGGACCAGGACTGTCGGCCTGATCTGACGAATCGGACGCGCCAGGAGAGGCCGACGGTGCCCCCGCCACGGCAGGCGGCTTCTCATCGGCAGCAGATCCGTGCCGGTTGCCGACGAACAGCGTTGCGGCGATACCGGCGAGCGGAACGATGATGCCCACGACCCACCAGGCCCAACGAGGTTGCACCGCCGGGCTCGCGCCTGGCCCCGTCCCCGTTCCTGGAGCGGTTGAACCACTGCCGCTGCTGTTCGTCACAACTCCCCCACTGCATCACTGAGATCACACGTCCGAGCACACTATGACGGACTCTGTCGCTGCGTGATCAGTTCCAGACCTGAGCCAGTCAAACTTACGAGTCGATCATCCCTGTCGACACACTGCCCCGTTCCGCAGCGCGGGCAGCGCCGGCTGCGAGCGCCGCCGAACCGTGCAGGTGCTCCTCCAGCGAATGCCGACTGCCCGACACGGCACTGCGGCTGTGCGCGTACAACTGGTCTGCGGCCACAGACACGCCCCCACGACGAAGCTCATTGCCTACTCGAACCTTGCGGATCGGAAACATATAGGCGGCCACTGACATCAGCTGGCGACGATCACGCAGAAGTCCTAGCCGACGCCAGGCACGGCCAGCGAGCCCCTACTGACCCCGCTTCTGGCCACGGCCGACGCGAACAGAAGGAGCTCTGACGTGAATTTCCTCCCGCCCGACTACCCAGCCTCCCCGCGCATCGACCACTCCAGGCCGGCCGATAACAGCAAAGCATCCGCCCGGATTCTGCACTATTCCTCACCATCCAGTCATCAACCGAGCCTCGGGACCGATCGACTCCGGGATGAGGCACGCCCGGTCTCAACACCGGCGGGCGCCAAGGCCCCGCCCACCTCAACGCGGCGATAAACCAAGCGCCTTTGAGCCATGGGTTTTGCGCCAGTCGCAGGCATTCGTGCCCGTACGCCGCCATAGCGGCCATGCCGAGTGGGAACGGTCATCCGGGAGAGCGACACGCCTGCCATCGACGGATCGGCTCTTGCCGCATCCAGGAATAGCGCAAAAGTTCGAATTCCGGGTGAATGTCAGTGCCGCGTCCTAGCTTGAAGTCACAACGCCAGACAGGGAATTGGGGGAAGACCTGGTGATCTTTGAAGAGCCATCCGCAGTCTACGAAAGCATCACGTCGCGGATGCGGGCCCTGGCTGTGATCCATCCGCTGCTGGTCCTGGACACCAGCAAGGCCAAGAAGGAGCGCGGGTGGGATCGGTACTTCATGGCCGAGTTGGCCTTGGCCGCGATCGATGTCGTGACACTGCGCACGGACATGCGGACGGCTGTGCGGCAGGAGGCGGTCGTGGAGCACGTAGCCGAGTTCGCCGCATTGCAGCTGCCGGGGCGGACGGGCGAGGAGTACCGGGCGGTCGCGCGCTGGGTGACCGAGAGGCTGATCAATACCGAGGAACGCGACCGCGCGTTTCGTCACGAGATCGGCTACGTGACGGACACGGGTTTCGAGACGCGCGAGGCGTCCTTCCAGATCCTCAAGGAAGTCCCCGATCAGGTGGGGCAGGCCGCTCTCATCGCCACGGACGCGGCAATCACGGTGCTGGTGCACGCGATCGATGTCGATATCGCCTCGGAACAGATCGCCGCCGAAGCCAAGTTGGAGGCTCTTCTCAAACGCGCCCGTATCAGCGAGGCGTGGCAGATTGCGCACAGCGCACGGATCCAGAGCATCCGGTACGCCAAGGACATCCATGGGCGCATCGAAGCAATGAAACGCAATGTACGGGCTGTGGACTGGGACGCGGAGGTCAAAGACACGGTCGACGAGGCGTTGGAACATGTTCGCAGCAGGTCCGCGGCTGAGACACAGCTCAAGGAACGCGTCAACCAGCTCCTGGAAGCCACCGACGACGAACGCAAACGCAGGCAGCTGGAGGACCTTGGGGCACTCATTCACGGGTGCTGGCAACGTCATTCCGTGCTGATCGACATGCTGATGAAGGTCGGCCCCGAGTTCCGGCGCCAGCAAGACCGCCAGGTGTTCGTGGCACCAGCGATCCACACCCGTGTGCACCTGCATGAGCAGCTTCTTCAACCGGCCCTGGAACTCTCACTCGACGCCTGCCTGGGGCCATTGGAGGCATTCACCCGCGCCGTCTTGGGCCCGGTGCGGCCTCGTGTGATGTATCTGCCCGACTTCTTCGAGGGGCTGGCCAAGGTCACCGAACACAACGGCGAGGAGCTGGTTCCGGTTCAGAGCGAGCACGACTGGTCCGAGATCGAGGACTCGTCCGCGTTCAGCGACGAGCAACACCGTGCCGTGGACACATTGTTGGAGGCCGTCACAGATCAGGGCGTCCGGCTCTCCACCCTGCTGGAGACGACACGTCATCCCGGCATGGCGACCGGCACGGATTTCCGCACCGATGAGCTGCTCGCCAGCCGCGTGCAGCAGCTGTTCCGACTGATTCCGGTGCGTCAACTCGCCGGTGGGGAAGCCGCCGTGGTGGCTGTGGACGACGGCACCGCTTTGGACGACGAACGCTTCGGCGGCAGCGACTTTCTCCTGATCCGCACCAGCGGGACCGCTATGACGGCACAACCGCAGACAAGCTCGCCCCCGCCCACTGTTCCCGCGCCTCGCCGCCCGGAAGGCCCGGGTGCCCGTCCACTTGATCAGGAGAGCGCATGAACCATCACGAGGATGCTGCCGAGGCCGCCAGGATGGTCGCCTTTGCCATGGCCCGCGGCAAGGCGCCCGCCCGCTCGGGCGACTACGCCCGGCTCGTCCAACGCTTCGATACCGAACCGGAGTTTGCCCAGCTCGTTCGGAAGGTCGCTCAGGGCTTCGACTTGACGGTGCTGGAAGTCCATCACATGCCGGGCCTGGTCCTGGGCACCACGCCCGAGACCGACTTCGCGGTGTCCGTCTCCGAACTCGTCCCGCAGACCTCCGATCGCCCGCTGTACCTGCTGGCCCAGCTCACCATCGCCGCCCTGGCCTTCCCCCGTCCCGAGGACCTCGACGATGACGAGTACATCGGCCGGATCTCGGTCAAGCAGGTCGATGAAGAGGTCCGGGCCGTGGCCGCCACCATCGAACGACGCCTGGCGCAGACCGACGGTGACGTTGATCCGCCCTCCGATCAGCCCGGACTGGAGGGCCTCTGGCGGGCCTACCTGCGCCGCAACGCCACGGGCAAGACACAGACGGACAAGACCCCCCGGGCTACAACCCGAGCCCTGGTGCGCAAGGCATTCACGCACCTGACCGAGCACGGCTTCGTACGCAAGGTCAGCGACGAGGACGCCGGCACCTACGTCACCAACGTCAAATACCGGCTGCAGATCCGCGACCAGGCCGCCGGCGACATGCTGCAGGAACTAGCAGCACTGGGCATCGCCGTCCTCCCCACCGGCGGCACGACGGCCCCCGACCGGCCAACCTCAGGCACCGACCTGCCACCGGCCGATGCCATGCCGGTGACCGACCTGTTCAGCTGACCGCTTTCTCCAAGGACGTCATTCATGTACGAGCTCAACCGCATTCTGCTGCGCAATTTCGGGCCCCGCGATGCCCGCTACGAGGACGTTCCCCTGGACTTCTCCGGCGCCGGCGCCGAGGTGGAGACGGCCTCGCTGATCCCCGACGCCGGTCACGTCAACCAGCGCCCCGCACCTGCCAGCCTGGTCATGCTGCAAAACGGCGGCGGCAAGGGCGTGCTGCTGACCGGTATCACCTGCACCACCATCCCGTACCGCCACAGCGATCTGGAGACGCTGCGCAACTTCGTCGTCTCTATGGCGCAGCCGTCCCACGTGATCCTCGAATGGGCCGACGCGCGCACCGGACGGCTGCTGGTCACCGCCCAGGTCCTGGCCCTCGATCACGACGGCAAGCTGCGCCGCTGCTTCTACAGCTTCCATCCGTCCGCAGCCCTGGATGCCGACCGGCTCCCCTTCCACCGCGACGGGCACTGGGTGCCGTTCGAGGACTACTGCACCGAACTGCGCGACTGGGAAAAGCGAGTCGAAGCCCTGGAGCTGCGCATCGTCGAGGGCCAGGAGAAGTGGGAGAAGCATCAGCGCGGCCTCGGGTTGCAACCCGATCTCTTCGACGTGCAGCGCAGGATGAACGCCAAGGAGAGCGACGCCGCCGCGGCCTTCACCACGAACAGCGCCGACGCCTTCGTCGAGTGGCTGCTGCGCAAAGCCACCGACGATGACCAATACACCGAACTCGGTACGGCCTTCCAGGGCTATGCCGCCGCGCACGACGCGCGCGCCCTATGGGAAAGGGAACGGGAGTTCGCGGTCGAGATGCGGCAGGCGTGCGAGGACGTCGCCGGACTTCATCACGCCCTGGAAGTGCATGCCGGTGCGGCTGACGCCGCTGAAAAGGATCTGGCCCGCCTCGCCGCCGCGCTCCAAAGTCGCCATACCCTGCTGACCGCAGCGGCAGCCGAAGACAACTCCACCGTCAAGAGCACGCACCGCACCTTCGAAGGCGCCAAGCTAGCCCGCGAACTCGCCCAGTCGCGCCTGCAGCACGTGCAGGCCCACTCACATGCCCTCGAACTGGACGAGATCGTCCGTCAACAGGGCGAAGCCCGGAAGGACAAGCAGGAGGCCGAGGACCAGAGCGCGGCATGGCAGACCGTGCCGATCGCGCTACGTCACACTCAGGCGCTGGACAATCACAACCGGGCCCAGCAGGCCCTCACCGAAGCCGAGCGCAACGCCGCACCCTATGTACAAGCCCTCGACGCCGCGGCAGCAGCGCTACGCGCGGGTTACACCCGCGCCGAGAAAGACGTCCGCGACACGATCCGCACCCGCGAGGATGCCACCGCCAAGACGAAGCGCCTGGTCGAGCAGTGGCGTACCCGCAGCAACGCGCTACTCACCGAGGCGGGCGCCGCTCAGGAGGAAACCCGCACTCTGCAGGCGGTGACCCGCGCCTTCGCAGCACGTCTGAGCGCTGCCCGGGACCAGGAGCTGGTCGCCCCGCAGGAGAGCGCCGCCGATGCCGCAGCGCGCACGCAGGGGCACGCGCGCCACAGCGAGCAGCTGGTGCGGGAGGCCAAGCAAGGCCGCGACAGTATCCGCACCGAGCGCGATCAGGCCCACAACCTCCTGGCAGCGAAGGAGAAGCTGGCGTGGTCCGCGCGTGCCGCCGCGACGGCCGCTGATGAAGAGATCAGCCGTCTGCGGACTCGAGCCGAGTCCGTTCGCGACCATCCGCTGTGCGCCGAGCTGCTGGAGTTGGACACTGGGAAGCTGTGCACTGGGGACGCGTTGCGCTGGCTCCACGACCATGCCGTTGGCCTGCATCAGCTCGCCGAGCGACGCGTCGGTGGCCTCGAAGCCACTCTGACGCGCAAGCGCATGGACCTGCAGTACGACCAGGACCTGCTCGCCCTCCTCGACACGAGTGAGGGGCTGCTGCCTGCGGCCGAGGAAGTCCGGGACCTGTGTGGGCAGTTGTCGGACCACGGGATCCACGCCGTGCCCGGGTGGCAGTGGATGCGCGACAACGTCCCGACCACGGAGCGCCAGCAGGTCATCAGCGCCCATCCGGACCTGGTCGGCGGTATCATCGTGGGCGGGCCCGACGGCCTAGAGGCCGCCAGGAGCCTTGTGGAGCGCCTGCGGCCATTGCCGTCCGCCGCCGTCACGGTGGGTACCGGGGAACGGATGCTGAGCTCCCGCGCGGCGTCCGATGACGGCCGGTTCGTGGTCGAGCCCTCTCCCGCTCTCCACGACGAGGGGGCCGCCGCGGTGGAGCGCGCCGCGGTCGACGCCCGCATCACCGCCGTCACCGGCGAGTTGGACGCGCTCGGCCAACGCCTCACCGCTGTACGGGATCTAGCCCGCCAGATCGCGAACTGGCGCGATGCCTGCGGTGAGCTGCCGGTGCCCAACCGGCTTGAGCAGCTGGGCGAACTGCAGGACGCAGCGGAAGCGGCTGAGGTCGAGCTGGAAGGCGCCCGTACGGCAGCCGGCGAGCAAGAGGCTGCGCTGGAAGGCGCCGACGGCGAATGTGATCGCCTCACCGAGGAGGCGCTGGCCGCGCAGCGCGCCGCTGACGGCCTGGCCCATCTGGCACAGGAAGAGTCTGCTGCCGACCAGGCGCAGACCCGGATCGCGGTGCTTGCCACCGAAAGTGCTGCTCGCACCGATGAACTCGAGTCCCTGGGGAGCCAGATCCGCAAGGCTGAGGACGAGATCTTGCGTCACGCCCGCGCGATCGAAGCGGCCGAGCAGGAAGCACACGGCTACGCCCGGGCGCGGGATGCGATCACCACCACCTCTCAAGCACAGCAAGCCCAGGGTGCGGTCGATGCCCCTCTGGCGCCCCTCCCCGTTCTCCAGCATCGTTATCACCAGGCGCAGGACGAGCTGAAGAGCGTCGAGGTCGGCGAGGACCAGCAGCAGCGGGCCGACGTCGCGCAGCAGGCCCTGCTCGATAGTCAGGAGGAGTGGAATAAGGTTCCCGACCGCGTACAGGACCTGGCCATGCAGTACAGCCACGATCCGCGGGCCGGCAACGACGTACAGCGCGATGCCATCCTGCGCGCCCTCGAAACCCGCTCCCGCACCTGCGACGAAACCCTTCAAAGGCTACGGGACCAGGCGAGTCGCCTCAAGGAACGTGCCACGCGCCTGGCCCCGGCCGCGCCGCTGAGCGAGGAGGACGCCGCCGCGTGGACACCGGCCGACCTCGCCGAGTCCCGCAGCCTGATGGCCTTGGCCACAGGCGAGCACAACACGGCTCAGGAAGCTGAACGCGTTGCAGCCGACGCGTTCAACGCTGCCCGCCGCGATCAGACCGACTCCAGTCGGGAGTTGGCGGCATTCGATCGTGTGCTGCCGCTGCTGGAGTCCGCTGTCCGCGACATGGTGATTCCTACAGACCAGGCTCCTTACGACGGCAGTGCGGAAGCTGCCGAGCGCACCGCACGCCGGGTAACAGCCGCGCACAGCAGCTCCCGTGAGAAAGCCCGCCAGACCGAGCGGAAGCTGGAAGGGGGCGTCAGCCGACTCAAAGAAGTACCTGGCGATGTCCGCTTCGAGCGGCTCGACATCCCGCTGCGGACCCAGATCTCCGCCCTGGACAGCCGCCACATCCCTGCCATGGCCGCCACCTGGACCGCCGCGCTCAGCTCGCGCATCGCAGCCCTGAACTCCGATCTGGAAGGCATGGCCAAGGCCCGCGAGGCTCTCGCCTCGCAGCTCGGCGGCCACGTCACCGACCTCCTGCAGCGTCTCGACCAGGCCAGCCGCTTTTCCGCCTTCCCCGACGGGGACACCGCCTGGTCCGGACAGAAGTTCCTCACCATTCGTTACAAGAAGCCGGAACTGGCGGCTCTCGCCGCCCAGATGCACGAAACCGTCGATGACCTGGCCGGCAATCTGCGTACCCGCAAGCTCAAGGGCACCGATGTCGTCATGCGCTGCCTCAAAGCCGCTGTCCCCCGCGGGTTCAGCGCCGAGGTCATGAAGCCCAACGCCGCCCAACGAGTGGACCGCGTTCCGGTCGAGGAGATGAGCCGGGTCTTCTCCGGGGGCCAGGAACTGACCGGGGCCATCCTCCTGTACTGCGCTCTCGCCGCTCTGCGCATCTCTCCGGGACCGCGCAGCCGCACACGCAACGGCGGACTGCTCCTGCTCGACAATCCCATCGGCCGAGCCAATGCCGGATACCTCGTCGACATCCAGATGGAGATGGCCGCCGCCCTCGGAATCCAGCTGATCTACACCACCGGACTGAGCGACGAGGATGTCACCTCACGCTTCCCCATGCGCATTCAGCTCCGCAACGACGCCGAGGCCCGAAGTGGCCTCTCCCTCATCCGACTTGAAGACCACGTACGCAACGCTCTCATCCCCGCGCCCCGCGTCACCCCCGACCAAGACGCCCCCGAACCCGCCGGCTTGCTCACCTCAGCCCGGCTGTACAGGAAACAGGACGACACCCGATGACCTCACCCCCGGACCAGGGCCGCGCGCTGCTCTCCCCTGCGGCGGCACAACTCAGCGCCGCGCTCCATGCTCGCGCCGAACGCGTCACCGTCGGCCGGGCCATCCTCGTCGAGGCATTCCGCGAGGCTCTGCCGGGCCCTGCCAGCGGCGAGCACTCACGCAGCGCCCTCGCCACCTTGCTGTACGAAATCGCCGAACACGGCATCATCCACCTCCCCACCGCTCGCACGAAATGGGATGCCGGCCGCCCAGCCCTTCCCGAGCAGGTCCGGATCCCCACCGCCGCACCCGTGAAATCCTCCACTCCACGCAGACATGTCTCATGGAGACCGGAACTCGACTGGGCCTACAGCACCCGGCTGACCGCATCACAGACCGAGGACCTCCTCGCCTGCAACCGATGGTTCCGAGACACCCACAACCACCCCGACCGACGCTCTCCGCTCCCCCTACGTGAGCGCTCGTACGAGATCTTCCGCCACGAAAAGCGCCTCGACACCCTCATCACCGGAGCGCTCTTCGCCCCGGGCAGGCTGACCCTCGAACAACTCGCCACCTACCGCGAACCGCCGCCACTGGCCTACCGTGGGCTCGGTGACGGCGACACCCTGCTCGTCGTGGAAAACAGCGACACCTACGCCACCCTGCACGACCTGCTCAAACCCGCCCCCGGCTGCATCGGATACATCGCCTTCGGCTCCGGAAGGGCCTTCGAAGCATCCGTCGAAAACATCACCGAACTCTCCGACATCCACCGCATCGTCTACTACGGCGACCTCGACGCCGAAGGCATCGCCATCCCGGCCAGAGCCTCGATCACCGGCATCCAGCACGGACTGCCACCCATCGAACCGGCGACTGGCCTGTATCGCCTGCTGCTCGCCCACGAACCCAACGCCGGCGACGTCATCGCCAACGACCGGGCCCACAGCCTGACGGCATGGCTCCCCGAGGAACTCCGGCAGGCAGCGCACGCCTTGTTAACCAAAGGGCAACGCATTGCTCAGGAGGCGACCAACCGGAACGAACTCAGCGTCGATCGAGACTGGCGATGGTGTGCCTCCCCCCTCGGCAATAGTTCGCCGTGAATTGAACGCAGAGAGGCCCCGGACGTTAGAAGCGTCCGGGGCCTTTCATGATTGCACAGGAGAGAGCGCCCGACAATCAGTCTGTCGGGCGCCTTCTCCTTGTGATTTCATACGTGTACCACGGATACCGAAGGTAGGAATTAGAGATGGCTCAGAAGACGATCGTCCTCCTCACCGACGACCTCACGGGCGGTGACGCTGATGAGACTTTGACGTTCGGGCTGGACGGCAGGACGTTCGAGATCGATCTGAACGACAAGAACGCGAAGAAGTTGCGTACTGCCCTGGCCCCCTACATCGAGAAGGGCCGTAAGACGGGCGGGCGTTCGAGCGTCGGCACTCGGGGGCGTGGTTCTGCGGCAAGGGGTTCCAGCGAAGACACGGCAGCGATCCGCTCGTGGGCCAAGGAGCACGGTTACGAGGTCAACGACAGGGGCCGTGTTCCCGCGAGCATCCGTGAGGCGTACGCGAAGGCCAACGGCTGAACCATGGGCAGTTGACGAGTCCTGAAACTTGCTGCTCCGCAACCGGGGAGGGCGCGGGGCACTAGAACAAGGGGGGTGCGAGATGGGGAATCTCGGCGCGTACCAGGTCATTACGACTGCGGCAAAGGAAGCGGGTGGCGTTGACAAACTCATCAGCGCTATCAAGAAGGCTGCATTCGCGAGGGGTGCCGCTGCGGGGGCTGTAGGCGGCGGGTTGGTGGTTGGTGGAGCTGTCGCCGTGGCTAGCCGTGTCCGAGGCGCGCAGAAGGCTCGTGAAGCGAGAGCCGAAGAGGCGGAACAGCAACTGAAGGCCCAAGTTCAGGAACCCACGGATATGAAGGATTCCTAAAACAATGAATTGCCACTCCCGGCCGATGCCGGGAGTGGCAATTCTTTACCTACTTCTCTCAACGCGAGGTAGACTCCTCTACCTCAGCTCTTGGGCTGTCAGGCCGTAACGGGCAGCTGGACAGCGGGGGCCAGCTCAGCAGGTGCCGGCTCGGCGGACGCCGCTTCAGCGGCAGCAACTTTCTCCGCCTGAAGCTTCTCGATCTCTGCAAGCGCGAGCTGGCCCGCTTCGGCCAGCGCCCACGTGGCCGCCGCCACGGCTGAGCCCAGACCCACAACGGCAGAGCCCCACCCGCCGGTTCGAAGGAAACGCCCGCCTTCTTGTCGTTCTCGACCCTGACGACGAAGGCGTCCGCACCATCCAAGCCCGTCCTCCGCGAAAACGACTTCTCCCGCTGCCGCCCCCGCCTACCACCCGGCTCCCGATACCGCACCGTCCACCCATGCCGACACCGCGGACGACAGCACCTACACGCTCACCACCCTGGATCACACCAAGCGGACCTTCAACAGCGGCGGTCAGCTCACCTCGATCACCCTGGGTACAACTGGTTGCGGCGTTGGCCAACGAACACCTTGAGGAGGGCATCAGATAGTCCGTCAGCCGGGCACGTTCACGCGTACCGGGCATCGTGCCACCCGTGCGCCGGCGCCAATGCTGCCTCGACGTCAGTCTTCGGCTGGACCCGACTGGTTCTCTTCAGGGAGACGAGATCACCGCCTACGCCTGGCAATCTCTTCAGACACTGTCCGACGTCCCCCTTCGGGAGCGCGCCCTGGCGTCACTTCAGTGACTGGCTCGCTGCACCAACAGACCACCCTCGCACCAGCCCCTGCCCAGCTGGGGACGGTTCGCATGTCTTCGCACAGCTGACACACGATCAGTGACCGAAAACCTGCTTCAGTTGACCAGATCTTCCCCGTACGGCCTTCGACTTGGCACGACTCGCACAAACGTTTGAAGACTCCTACGGGCAAGGACGCGAATCATCGTGCAAAGATCCAGACACTGGTGGTCCCGTGCGACTGTCGGTGCGGTACTGCTGACCCTTTCCGGTGTCATACCGGCATCCGCCGATCCGGCCACGACCAGGCCGAATCCTGCGATCGACGCACCGCCGTCGGCGACGCCGGCCGCGGGGCCCGAACTGCACGGCAACGCCCTCGCGGCTGCCGGGGTGGAGGGCGGCCCGCCTCGGGCAAGAACCCGGAGGCCGGCCCGACATGGAAAAAGGTCGGGGGAAAATGGCAAGTCGACCGTACGACGGTCACGCTACGCAACACGGTGACCGACCCGGACGGCGACAAGAGCGACCTGACGTTCGACGTGTGGAGAGTGAACGCAGACGGCTCGCCGAAGGAACACGTCGACACCGACAAGAACCAGTACGGCATGCCCGTCTCCGGCTATGTCGCGTCGGGTGAGAAAGCCTCCGTCACCATCGACTACGGCTACCTCCATCCCGGCTGGACGTACGCCTTCCGCACCTCCGCCTACGACGGCAGCCTGTACGAACAGACCTGGTCGCCGTGGGCCACCTTCACCATCCGGAACCACTCCGTCGACATCACGCTTCCCGAACCGGACAAGAATGCGCCCGATGTCGACCTGGGCAAGTACCAGGAACCCCTGGTCACGAACGACCACGTCAACTCTGGGCCGGGCAACCCGACACCGCTGACGAAAGATGCGTTGCCGGCGCCCCTCGGCAAGGGCTGCGAAGAGACAGAGAGCAGGATCTACTGCGCCACCGTCGGCAAGCCTGCCGACATGACCTCCGCTGAGCGCAAGCAGGTGGCCCAGGGACTACGCGCCGTCGGCACGTCCAGCCTCGTCTCCTGGTGCGACGGCGCCGCTGTCGGCAAGGACTACATCAAGCGCACCGAAGGCTGCGTGAAAAAGGCAAACGAAATCACCAACACGGTCTACAGCAAGCTGCCGAACGGTGAGATCTGGCCGGTCGGGCGCGCTATTTTCGCATCGAAGATCGAAATAAAGACGGACGTCGCGTCCAACGCTTTCACCCAGCAATGGACCCTGACGCCCCTGTCGTTCCGCGACGCAGCCGGCGAGCAGTCGGAATGGGGCCCGATCACCATGCGGCCCAAATTCACGTGCCCCCCCAGTGCACGACCGGCGCGCCGACATGGTCAACGCCGCCCACCTGGTCGACCACCGGCGCGGACTACCATGCCGCGACGGCCACGATCACACAGACGGTCGACAGCATGCAGCCGGGTGACATCATTCCCGTTCAGCTCATCTGGAAATGGGATTACACGGTCCCCAACCAGGTACCGGACGCATTCCCCGACGGTGACATCGGCAACTCTGTTCCTGACCTGGACATCCGCTGCGACGCGGTGGCCACGGCCACGCCGGGATGTGTTTTCTCCGTGTACAAGCCGACATGGGTCATGAACTTCAAGAAGTTCCCTGCCGCTGTGGCGCACGCATGGCTGACACAGTCCAAGCTGCCCAACCACCCCGGCAGCCAGAAAGCCGACAAACCACTCGTCTACCTGCCCGCCAACGGCGGCAGCACCGGCCGCACACCGACGAAGAACCGCGCGGTCATCTGCCCGTCGGGATGGGCCGCGAAGTCAGGCAACCCCGACGCCACGACGCTGCCTGGCAATACGCCCAGCGGAAGGGATCCTCTTTCCTGCGACGAGTTCGCCTACGCCGCCACCTACAACAGCGGCGGCATGCCTGCCCCAGACGGACTGAACCCCGTCTCCTCCGGCGACGCATGCGTGCAGACCTACTCCCAGCGCACCCAGACTGACGTGTGGCACTTCTACGACGACACGCGCCAGGCCGCACCGACGTGGAAGGAGGTCTGCGGGCGTTCCGCCATGTCGAACTGGATGAACACGCAGTCCATGCAACCGTTCCCGAGCAGCTTCAGTCAGCCGAACCGGCTGCTCGACAAGGACGAGTACTGGTCCTACGCCCCCGAATTCGCAGGGTGCGACGCCAGCGCGACGACCGTGACGTGCACCCCGAAGTGATCTGACCGAGGTACAGGGCGGTGTCCATCAGCTACGGTGGCGCCGCCCTGGCCCCTTCCCGACAGGAGACAAGACGATGTCCGACGGCATTACCTGGGTCGCCGAAGAAGACGAACTGCTGCCGGGCGGATATTGCGTGATCCTCGCCCGCAACCTCACCCCCGAGGACCTCGTACGACGCCTCGTTCCGGACACACAGCCGCGCCTGGTGGGCCCGCGTACCCAGGAGGCGTTCGAGGGCGAACTACGGGAGCTGTTGCGTACTACCGGCCGGCACTACCCCATGGCGGGTGTCCGGTACGGGTCGGTGGGCGATCTCGCTTTCGCCGTAGGCTGCGGACAGTGGGAACTCGCGCTGGGCCGGCATGACACACCGGTCATCTGGTACGGCAATGTCCACACGTACGAGCTGTACTACTTCGCCGAGCACCCGAACGTCCCGGAGCCGCATTTCCGCTACAGCCACAACGGCAGCGTGCAGCTGAGTTTCGATATCGACACCGACGAGGCCCCCTACCTCTTCGACGGCGACGGCGACGATGCCGCCCTGGTCGCCGACATGGAGAGGGCCGCCGAAGTCACTGCCGCCCTTGAACTACTCGAAGAACGCTTCGGACTCACCCTGCCGAAAGGGCTGGTCCTGACCGGTGAACTGCCAGCCGCAGTCATCAAGAGCCCCCAACAGATCGAGGAAACACGCTCGTGAGGATGGCATCACCTGGGTCACCCCCGTCCGGAATGGTGCGCATGGCCAAGGTGGCGGAGCAATGGGAACCGAGAGCCGGACCATTCCCGGGCCAACGGCTCTGACGAGCTACCGCTATCCGCCATGTGCGCAGGACAGCAATGCATGGCCGCTGTACCACCAGCAGACGAAGAAGAACCTGCTGGCAGAGTTCTGCCCTGCCTGCGCCAGTCACTCACAGTGCCTACGGAGGCGCTTGAGATCGACTGGCCTCCCCGTCGCCGCTGCCCCACAGCACAGCCAACTCTGGGGAGAATCTGGGGAGTATGGACCCTGCTGGGGAGCGCTTGGGAGATTCGAATGCATATCGCGGCACGAACGTGAAAGGCGCTGAAACAAGCATCGACGCAGGTCAGAGACACCGATGGCCGCATTGACGCAGGTCAGCGCCACCCGGTAGACAACTTCTCGTTGAACTCCTCGTCAGGGACACTGCGAGGCACCCGCTTGGGCACTCTCGGCCGATAGAGCCCCGTGCGTGCGTTGCGGGCCGGGTCCATCGGGTTGTGGTGGGCATGGGCCCGCCGGCCACGACGTGCTCGGTCCAGCGGAAACGGGTTGAGTACCGGTCCGGTACTGATGTCGCGATGGAAGTCGTAGAAACTCCGCAGCACTGTCTCACTGTGTGCTCGCACCGACGCCGCGTATGGCTTGCCACCTACAGCCCACCGGCCCGCCTCGCTCGGGCGTCGCCAGTGCGGGCGCCTCGGCTGGCCGGCGACTTGAAGCCAGCGAGAGAAGTCCCGTGCCTCGAGCCGGCTCGCTCGGTCCCACGGCACCTCGACAGCCCAGAGGAAACGGAACCAGCGCAGCAGGTCCATCCCGTAGGAACGGGCCGTCGCCGCCGAACGACCGGCTCCTTGCAGGTCCCGCAGGAATGCGCGCGCTCCTTCAACCGGCTCCCCAGCGGGGTCGATGAGCAGGTAGGGATCCCACGGATCATCCATGGCCACCAATTCCCCGACCAGAGGGACAGACAGGGCCGCCAGGTCTCGCGATGCCTCCATGGCCGACTCAACGACGCTCCTGCCACAAGGTCACTGACCTGCGGAAACTCCTCTACTAGTTCAGTCAACAGGTCGGCGTCCGTGCCGCGCTTGTACTCCACGATCACGGGCGCACCGTTCTCGTCGAGCCCCAGCGAGTCGATACGCCCGCCGTCGACGCAGTCGATCACGTACTCGCTCGCGAGGAACGTGACGCCCAGCATCGCCTCCATGTGTGCCTCGACGAGATCCTGCACATCCGCTTCGACGGCAGCAAGACGCGGCGTGACCTCAGTCACGCCGCTATGCGTCGCTTGGAACAGCTTCAGGCCCGACACCTTCCCCTCCTCGGCTAGGAGATCGACAACGCCAGGCGGGGGCAGATTTGTTTCCACAGGGGGCCACGTAGCCGTGAAGAAGCGTGTAGGTGAAGCCCGTACCCACCCACCCCGCGCACCGGGCAGATCACTGTCCGAAACCCAGCGCGGACGTTCTCATCCCATCCCAGCGCCATCCCAGCACGGTAGGGATGAGCAGGGGTGATGACAGGTGACGAGGGGTCAGCTATCCCAGCACCATCCCAGCACGGGAAAAAACAAAGGGCCCGACCCCGAAGAGTCGGACCCTCTCTGACCTGCATGTTTGCCAGATCAGCGACGTGGTGGCAAGTCACCCACTACACACTGAAGCGGAATTCACTCACACTCCCCACCAGCCCCGCACGACATATTCCTCGGCTGCCACGCGAGCCGTCCCGCCAGTGAGATACCCCCTCCGGCACGGTGGCTCGCAGAGGTCGAGCCGACGGTTGGCCACGCGACCAACGCGTGACCAACAGCGGCCAGGAGCAGGCAGAAACACCAACATGAGAGCCGATCCAGGAAGTAAACGAGGACCCGCGCTAGGACGACAAAGTGCCTGGCCAGAGGCACTTCATGCGTCAGTCGCGCCAGGGGTGGCAGCCCAGACCGTTGCTCCCCTTATAGGGCTCTGATCTGTGGCTGTGCACGGAATCCGTGACCAACGCGCCCAACGCGTGACCAACGGGCCAGCCACTTGATGATCACCAACTGCTTCGCCTCGGCGCAGCGGGCCGGGGCGGACGTCCACGACTTCGGCAGGTCTTTCGCGACGTGTGCGACAGGTCGTCCGATGGTCCAGGCTTCGCCGATACCCCTCGATCGCCCTGCGGGCCCCCAACACTCCAGTCCGGACCTGACGCGGGAGCGGGCAAGTCGCAGCGGTTCACTGCGGACGACCGCTACTACGTCAAGCACGGCAAACGTCCCCGGCGGTTGCAGGCCGAGAAACGACGCCTGGACGGCGATGCCGCCCAAGCGCGGAAGAAGAAGAAGAAGAAGAACTGACTGCGCGGCCATGTCGTGAAGCGGGCAGAATCAGCGGGTCAGCGATCCAGCACATCTTCGGTGCGCGCCCGGGTGCGTGGTAAATGCCGTGGTGTGAGCCGCAGTTGATGCAGGCGTACCGCAAGATAACGCAGAGCGCATAGGCTGCAGTGCGGCCTTGTCCCCGGTCAGATGGGGGCTGTTGCGGTTCGTCAGCTCTTCGGGGGGTCGGAGCCGAATACCCGTCGCTCGACATCGAGGGCCCACATAGCGCGGTCCCCCCGGATCTTCCAGAGCATGATGCCGAGCTCTTGACGGGTCTGCTGGGTCATCGGGTGGTCCGGTCCGAGCACCCGCTGCTGGTCGGCAAGCAGTTCGTCAAGCTCAGCCGCGGCGTCGGCCACGCTTCCCCACGAGCCTCGCGTCAATGCGAGTCTGCGTCGGATTGTCAAGGTGTCGGGGTGGTCTGGGCCGAGGTGTTCCCGTGCCGTTTGCAGGAGGCGGGAGAAATAGGTGACGTTCTCGTCGAATGCGTAGGGGCTCGTGACTCGAAGGAGTACCGGGTGAACGCCGGGACTCCACAGGGCGCCGCCTCCATACCGGGACACGCACTCGGCGTTTGCGCGCAGGACAGGGACCAGGGCGTCGTCGAACTCGGTGTGTGGCGGCCAGGCGGCTTCGAGGGCGTCGGCGGCGGTGCGGGCGAGTTGCTCCTGGTCGGTGGTGGTGAGGGTTTCGCGGGTGGTGCGCTGGACCAGCTGGTGGACGCGGACCGTTGCGTTCGGGTGCCCGGGGTCGTGATCAATGAGGCTGAGCCGGTGCAGCGTGCGCAGCGCCGCCAGGGCGTCCTCCTCATCGACTGCCCCCGGCGCGAGTGCGGAGGAACTGGAGGGCGCGGGTGCCGGCGACGCAGCAGTTGTGAGTGGCGGGGTGCGGTGGACGGTGAGGTGATGCAGGGCGGGGGCGCTGGTCAGGACCTGCTGGGGGATGCCGTTGGGGTCGAGCATCGCGGCCAGCTGCAGCATGGGCCGGGCCAGTCCCTGCGGGTGCAGCCGAGCGGCGCGTTCCAGGGACAGGGACCAGGCTGCGGCGACGGTGGCCGCCTGCCCGTCGGGCAGCGTGTCCCCGTCGTGGGTTTCACCCGGCTGTCCGTGGCCGGAGCGGGGCAGTAGCTGACTCAAGGTGCGGTCGGCCAGCCGGGTCCGGTAGGAAGCCAGGTCCAGGGCCCCGTCGGCGATGTAGGCGGCTGCCTGGGACAGCGCCAGCGGCAGGAACCCCAGCTCCTGGGCCAGACCCTGGATCTGCTCGGACGGTTGGGTGGGGTGGTCACGGTCGGCCAGTGCCTGGCGCAGTACGGCGGCGGCCTCGGTGGGTGTGAACACGCCGACATCCACGCGGCGGCGGCCGGGACCGGTCAGGGCGGCGTCACGGCGTCGGGTGGTGACCACGGTGCGCCCGTGTGGGCAGGCCGGCGGCCACATCCCTGTCACGTCCGCGGGGTCGGCAAGATCGTCGAGGACCACCAGCCACCGGCACACCGGCCGGGAGGCGGAGGGCTGCAGCCAAGCCACAAACCGCTGGGCGGCGTGTTCGTCGGGCTCGACAGCCAGCAGTTCCACGGCTGCGCGGGCGTAGCCGTCGACGATCGCCTGACGGGTGACGGCCGTAATCCACACCAGCACGTCCAGCCGCCCGGCCTCGAAAGCCGTGCGGGCATACTCGGCGGCGATCTGGGTCTTGCCCACCCCTCCCAGCCCGGACAGCACCTGGCCCACCACGGCCGTGCCCTCGGCTTCCAGCACCTGACGCAGCCGGGAGGATTCCGCCCGCTCCTGGAAGCCGAGCGCCCGCCCGGGCGGGCTGCCGACGATGTGCGGCCACCGGGCCGGCCGCCGCGGGGCCTCCTGCCGCACCGACCGGTCGATCCACAGGCCCGTGTTCGCGAAGCCGCCGCCGATGGTGATGGCGGCGCCTGTGTTCTTTGCGACCGCCCGCAGAGCGTCCTCGTCCCCGTCGACGGCCTCCGGCCCGCCAGCCGGGGCCACAGGCGCGCCGCGGTGCCGTTCCTTGCGCCTGAATCTCCAGCGCACCGTCAGTCCACTTCTTCGACGCCGCTGTTGGCGTGGCTGTCCGGACCGCGCGCGATCGCAGGTCCCGTGTGCTCGGCACGCAATGGGCCGCCCGCGCCCCGACGTCGGCGCACGCCGCTGTTCGCATCACCGGCGTCGTTGGCCTGTGCCCGCCCGGTGTCCTCCGCGACCGCACTCCCGCCAGTTTCGCCGTCCCGCTCCGGACTGTCGTTGCGAGAGGGCCACAACGGGACGGCCAGCGCGGCAACCGCCGTGGCCGTGATGATCGACGCGCTCACCGCGTCTGCCACCCCTGGTGAACCCAGCGTGAACGCCAGCGGCGACGCCACTGCCAACGCTGTCGTGCCACCGACGAGGACCATCTTGCGCCTTCGCAGCACCACCCTGCACCGCCCTTCCCAGCGTGATGACCCGACGACGCCGAGCGCAGGAATCCACGCCGTCCCACGCGGCGACAAGGACATCCCCACCACATGACCGCAACGACGAAGCCAGGGGTAGGTCAGCCAACTGCCGTCTTGCCCGCACCGGTTGGCAATTACGCCTCAGAGGGTGCGAAACAGGTCTAAGGGCTCGCAGAGAATCAACATGCTGATTTGATCTCCCTGGGGCTGCTGCTCGCGAGGAACGCCGTGACGTCAGCGGGCGTGCGGAACCTGGCTGTCGAGGGCGGAATCGTGTAGCCGTGCTCGGCTAGTAGGGGCTGAACTTGGTGGACGGCCCTGGTGAGCGTGCTGCCCTTGACGCCGAAGAGCTGGGCGAGCAGGTCCCGGGTGCCGAGTTTGCGCAGGTAGAGCACGGTGGCCAGGACTGTGTCGGAGGTGGTCAGCATGTCCTTGGCGCCTGCACCGCGAGCACGGATGCGTTCGCCTCCTCGCTGCTGGAGCCGTCCTTGCTCACGTAACTCGTCCAGATCAAGAGCCAGTTGGTTGATGAGTTCGTCCAGCGCCGGTTCGGGCATGCCGGTCAGTTCCGGGTCGCGCAGACCCCTTGTGCAGGGCTGCGGGGACGGGCCGTCGGCTGAGGCTTCGTGTGAGCGAGCGTCGTGACGATGGGCACAAGCACGGTTTGATCTGGATCAAGGACCTCGCACCAACCGGATGATCACGACTCGGCCCGATGATCAGTCCGCGGAAGGCCGCTCGTGCTCGGGTTGTTGGCCGGGCTGCTGGGCACGCATGCTCTGGCTCCCTGCGGTGCCCTCCACGCTCACGAACACCCTGAGACGCGGCACACGACGGCAGCGGCGGTGGCACCCATGACGACTGTCCCGGAGACGGCGACCGTGGGCGGAGACCGGCGTCCACCGCCTATGTCAGCCACATCCTCGACCCCTGCCGATTCCCGGCCCGCATGATCCGCTGCACTCGAGCCCTCGATCGTCGCCGAACTCGCCGAACTGGCCCCGCTCATCGACGAACTCGTCGCCGCAGGGGTGAACATGACCGAACCGGGCGCCACTCCCCCCTCGGCCGCCGCCACGACCGGGGACACGGACGCCGACGCGGAGGCCACAGCGACGGGCGGGCCGCTGGCCGGCATGACGGTCGTGGTCACCGGCGCGATGACCGGCGTGCTGGAGAAGCTCAGCCGCAACCAGATGAACGAGCTCATCGACCGCGCCGGCGGCCGCTCCTCCTCCAGCGTCTCCAAGAAGACCACCCTGGTCGTCGCCGGAGACGGCGCCAGATCCAAGCGGGCCAAGGCCGAGGACCTCGGTATCCGCCTGGCCACCCCGGACGAATTCGCCGCTCTGGTGGCCGAGTTCGTCGACTGAGCCCTGTGCCGGGTGTGCCACAGCTCACCACGGTACAGGCGACGGGCCGGGAACACCCCGGGATGGTTGACCGTTCATCTGTATGTGGCTGCGGAGGGGACAGTGTCCCCGGGCCTCACCTATAGCCCATGGGGACGATCGTCCGGCTGAAGCCCCATGGAGCCTTCCGCCGAGAGGCGACCGCCCTCCGCACGTCACCGCGTTACGGCCCCGGCTGGTCTCCCCCGTCCAGCCGGGGCTTTCGCGTGCCGACGGCTGACGATGCCCGGTCAAGAACACCCGGGTCGTTGGCCGCGGCCCTTCAACACCTGCTCGCCTCAGCCGAGGTGGAGGGTGGTCAGGGCGGTGGTCCAGTCGGTAACGATCGCCTTCTGTGCGGCTGCGAGCGTGATTTGGCCCTTGCAGACCGCGGTGTGCAGCTTCGTCTCCACCGGGTCCTTCTTGTTGTTCACCCCGGAACCCTTGTGGTCGGGGTCGGCGGGCTCCACCCACAAGTTCCGGTAGTCGTTGGGGTCGCCGCCAAGCTGCAAGCTGATCAAGTGTTATCCGGCGTCGCGACGGCACGTGGAAGCTTATGCCCTCGTCAGAACCTCAGCGGTATGCCGCTGAGGTGGCCCATGGACGTCATGTCGTGACATCCGCGCTGTTCGGTGAAGCGTCTTCCTCAGCGTGCCGCTTCCGGGCGCCTCGCCCACCCGGACGGCTCATCTCGCGCCATTCCGGGCGCAGTCCAGTCAGGTTCGTGGTGAGGAAGTACGCGGTTCCAGAGGCGAGCAGCACTGGCACAAGTCCGGCAGAGGCCACCGCCGTCCCAGCGATCAGTCCGCCGAGAGGGATGCCGGCCCAGGCCAGCGAGTCACCGAGGGCGTTGACGCGGCCCAGCATCCGACGTGGGACCCGCTCGAAGAGGATGGCTCCCAGGACCGGGTTGAGGAAGCCCGATCCGAATCCACTGATGGCGAAGACGGTCAGTACCGCCCCCAACGGCGCGTGGGAGGCGAGGATCAGGAATCTCGGTGCTCCGGCCAACAGGAACCCCGTGAAGAACACCGCTCTGCGCGGCAGCCTGTGGGCGGCCACCGCAGCGATCAGGCTTCCACCGACCGCGGTGGCTCCCATCATGCTGCCGGTCAGGCCGATCGCAGTCGGCCCGTTGCCGGATTCTCTGGCCCAGACCGGCATGAGCACGGTGGTGAACGCTGCGTCCAGCAGGTTGGTGATCCCCACCATGACGATGACGGTGAGCAGCAACGGCTCGCCGCGCAGGAACGTGAAGCCCTCGCCAAACCGCCGCCAGTAGCCTGGCTTCGTCTCGCCGCTCTGCGATGAGCCTTCCTCCACTGCCTGCCCCATGCCGCGAGGTAGCGCCAGTGCGATGATCACCGATCCGAGAGCAAAGCAGCCCCCGTTGACCACGAGCCCGGTCAGGGGACCGAGCAGTGCCACCAGCGAGCCGCCGGCCGCCGGGCCAACGGTGGAGGCTAGCCGCTCGGTCACGCCGGACAGACCGGTTGCCCGCTCCAGCGGCACCCGACCGCGCTCAGCGGCTTCCGGGACCATGACCTCCTTGGCCAGGTCGCCGGGGCCGCGGACGGCGCCGATCAGCGCGACCAGGGCCAGTAGGAGCGGGAAGGACAGCAGGTCCAGGGCGTGGAACAGGGGAACCGCAGCGGCGGCCGTTGCGCTGGCCAGATCCGTGGTCCAGGACACGGCCCGCGGCCCGATCCGGTCCACCAGTGGCCCGGTGAACGCCTTGACCACCACGTAGGGCGCCATCTCGCAGAAGGCCACCAGTCCGGTCTGGGTGGCGCTGCCCGTCGTGACGAGAACGAACCAGGGAAGTGCGACGGCCGATATCCGCGTACCGGTTAGCGACACGGCCATGGCCGCCAGCACCCCGCCCAGCGGGCGTAAGGACCGCTTGCTGGGTATGCCGTCGGCGTCCGGGACACCCTCCGTCATGACGTCTCCGATCCTGTTGCCTCCCGAGGAGCGGAAGGTGTGGCCGACCTGGCGGGCGCATCCAGCTCAGGCAGGAGATGAGTGACCACGCCGACCCGCTCGGCTCCCTCAGGGGCACTCGCCGCCGCCTCCGCCGTATCTCTCCGGTAACGGGCGATGACGTCCCTCAACTCCTGCCGCAAGGCGACGGCCTCTTCAGGTGTGAGCCGCAGGGCCCAGTCGCTCATGTCGAAGGTGTCCCGCCACGCACGCGGCATCGTCTGCAGCTCATTCAGAGTCTGCTGAGTGCGGAGGGTGTAGGTGGCGGCGACGGACTGCAGGTAGGCCAGTGTGGCCTCGGGCTCTCGATCAGCCAGGTCCCGATCGTTGAGCTCCGTCATCTGATGCACCGAACGCCACCAGCGCTCCCGTGCGTTGCCGCGCTCCGCGTCCTCCTCGACGAAACCGGCCGCGCCGAGCTGGCGCAGGTGATAGCTGGCCGTGCCGGAATTGACGCCCAGCCGCTCCGCAAGGCGGGTAGCTGTCGACGGGCCGTACTTCCGCAGCAACCCGACCAACTGCACACGGACCGGGTGCGCCAGTGCGCGAAGCCCCTTGGCATCCAGAACAACCGCGTCCGCTTCGATGTGCGGGCCATCCGGTCCCGCGCTCATGTCAGTCATGTCGAGCACTCTAGACCGCAAAGGGTTCTTCGCAAAGCTTTCTTCGCGAAGAACCCTTTGCGGTTTCGGCACGCTGCTGCAGACATCCAGATGGCATTCAGGGGTGGCGTCGAGCGCAGCAGGGGCTTTGGCACGCGCTATCGCCGACACGTCGGTCTCCTCGAGCTGCGTCATCCAGCTTCCGTCGCAGAGTGAGGAGTTCGCCGTGGGCGACTTCCAGTGCTTTGCGGAGTTCGGTCACCTCTTGGTGGTGTGTGCGGCGGGCGTCGGCGAGTTGTTGGCTCAGTCGACGGACCAGGGTGCTGGAGGCCGCTTCGACGTCGGTGGCGTTGGACTGTGCGGATGGTGCGGCCCTGCGGGTTCGGCGGAGTGCCTCGACCTGGGCCCGGAGGGCGGGGTGTCGGTAGATGAAGTCGGTGGAGACACCGGCTGCGGCGGCCAGGCCGGTCACGGTGATGGGCGTGTTGTCCTTGCGGGCTTGTCGGAGAGCCTTCTGCACGGCTTGCTCCGCTGCGGTGCTGCGCTGCCGGGCGGCGTCGGTGAGGGCTTGAACGCTGCGGTTGCGGCTCATGGGGCATGCTCCGGGGTGTCGCCTGGTAAGTGGTCCTGGCGCTGCTGGGGTGCGCCGGCTCCGCGGAGGGGGACGATCGTGCCGTCGTCGCATCGGACGGAGTCGATGGCGTGCAGGATGGCGGTGAGGGCGGTGAGTTCTTCGGTGCGGCCCTTGAGCCAGACGTTGTCGTCGGTCATGGCTTCGCCGAATCGCCCCTGGTGGGCGGTCTGGCGGCGCTGGACGAGGTCCCGGGTTTCGTCGCGCTGCCGCAGCAGGGCATCGGTGAAGGTGGCGTCGGTGACGAATTTCGTGCAGGACAGGCATGCGTTGCCCTTGTCGCAGGCCTGCCGGGGCGGGAGGGTGCAGTAGCCGTTGGGCAGAACGCGGTCGGTGCGTCGGTCGAGGGCCAGGGCCTCGAAAATCTCGGCCGGGTCGCGCTGGTACTCGCGCCCGTCGGCGGTCACCTTCTTGTAGCGCAGGAACTCCTGCTCGGCGACGGTCGAGAGGGTCTGGGCGTAGTGGAGGAACATCGTCGGGGTTTTGTGGCCCATGTAGCGCATCGCGACGTGCAGCGGGACGCCGGCGTTGAGCAGGTTGGTCGCACGGGTGTGGCGGAAGGTGTGGGTCCGGGAGATCCTGACGCGCTTGCCCTGCTCGTCGCGCAGGTCGATCCGCTGGGCGAACTCGGCGAACTTCAGGTGGACCGTGGACTCAGGGAAGTTCCGGTCGCCGTTGCGGTTGTGCCTCCTGGCGAGGAAGAGGTACTTCGGGGCCACGTCGGGCCTGCCGTGGTCGGTCATGAACGTCTTGGCGTAGTCCTGCTGCTGGCGGATGAGGTCGACGACCTCCTGGTCGACGAGGATGGTGTTGTCATCGGTGATGATCTTCGTCTGCTGGTAGCGCAGACGGGCGACGTGGCCGCCTGGGTCGGGGAACGGGATGGCGATGAGGGGATCGAAGTCGAGCATGATGACTTCGTTGATGCGACGGCCGGTCCTGATCAGCAGGCCCAGGATCCGCACGAGTTGTTCCTCGCCGAACCCGCCTTCGTCCTTCGGCAGCGCGAACAGCTCGCTGTGCTGAGCGATCGTGCTGATCACCGCGTCGGAGAGGATGATGTCCGCAGGCGGCGGTTTGACCCCGGTGGGTTTGTCGCCGAAGCGGAACAAGGCGGCGTGCTGCGGTCCCAGGCGCAGCCAGCGGGGCTCCTTCAGTTCGGTGGCCGCCGACTGGCGCTCTTCGAACAGGAAGCGGTAGAGGCCCTCCGGAGCGGTCATGGCCGCCCGTCGATGGGTGGGGGCCAGCGGCTGGCCCTTGGTGGGGCCCTGGGCGCACTTCTGCCGCCCGAGCCACTGCCGGAGATCCTGGACCCATTGGCCGAGCTGACGCTCGTCATCTGTCAGGTGCGGCCCGTCGCAGCCGACGCGATCGAGGTACCGCTGGAACCAGACCAGGTTGTGCTGGCGGGTGTGGACCGTGGTCCAGACGAACACCTCACGCTCCAGTTGCCGGGCGAGCCACCATTTGGCGGCCTCCCGCAGCCAGGGGGTGGTCAGGTGGCTGAAGTAGACGAGGTTTTGTCGTCGTGGTTCGTGCGGACGTAGGGGGATCCGGGTGTCCAATACCGGGTTCCAGACGTTGAGTTCCCACCAGTCGCCCCGGTGGTAGGCATGGACGAGGACGTCCAGGAAGCGGCCGAGCGAGGAACACAGCCGGTTCAGCTGATTCGGGGCCAGAGGGTCGCCCCTGCGTATCCGGATCTTGCGGATCTCGTGGATCCACTCGTCGCGGGAAAGATCGAGGAGACTTGTCAGGCCACCGTGGCGTTGGCCGGTAGCGACCAAAGCGATCTGCTGGGCGAGCTTCGCCGTGGCCTCGGCGTCGATGTTCATGCCCAGTTGCACCTGCCGCTCGATCGCCCAGGCGAACTCGGTGGCCATGGCCGGCGGAAGGCTCTGGAAGTCCATCGCCACGCTCTTGTCGCGCCTGCGGTAGCTCTCGCCGTTCTGCAGGATCGCCTCCAGCCAGTGCGCCGGCATCGTCGCCCGGGTGAAGTGCAAGGTCGCCCGCACCTCCGGCGGAAGTTCCGCCGCCAGCCCCTGGTTGATCTCCGCGCTGAACAGGGCCTGCCGGCCCAACGCCGGATCCGACTTGGCCGTGCGCCGGGCCGTGAAGAGCTCACTCTCGCTCATGCTGTTGCTCCCCATCGGGCCACCAGCGTCTTCCAGTCGGCGGCGGCCCGCATCGCGGCGTCCTCGGTGACATGGGCGTAGGTAGTCATCAGCGTGTGGATGTCCCGGTGCCCCAGGCGCCGCTGGACCACGTGTTCCGGCACCCCGGCCAGAAGCAGCGCGGTCGCGTGCGTGTGCCGGAACCAGTGGGGAGTCCATCCCGGCGGCAGCAGCGGATGCCGCCGCTTGAAGCACTCGATCCAGTCGTAGATCGTCTCCGGCCTCAGGGGCCTGCCGAACTCGCCTCGGTAGAGGTTCACGAAGACCGGCAGGTCGTCCTGGACGTCGACGCCGAGCTCGACGAGGAGGAACAGGTATTCGCCGTAGAGGTCATCGAGCTCGTCGCTGATGTACACGCGGCGGTGCTGCTGGTTCTTCGCCCGCAACCGGCGACGCCCGTCCTCCAGCGGCTGCACCTCCACGAACGCGGTCGTTCCCGTGCCGGGCTGCCAGTCGCGGTGCCGCAGCAGCAATGCCTCAGCCAGACGCAGACCCGTCTCCTCCAGCAGCGTCCAGAACAACCGAAGCCGCAGATCACCGCACCAGCCCGTGCCGCGTTCAAGCCGCCCCGCGTCATCCTTGATCACTTTGATCTGCTGGGGCGTGAGGAACGGAGGCGGACCCTTCGGCCCACGACGCCGACCGATCACCCGGCGATCCTGCCCGCCACCGAGATGCCCGAGAAACGACGCGTACCGGCTGCGGGCCTCCATGGACCCGCCCCTGACGTGCTCGTAGAACTGCCGAGCGGCTGGCACCCCCGTCACGATGGCGTGGTAGCGGTAGAAGCCCAGCACCGAACTCAAGCCCACATCGACCGTGCTGCTGGCCGCGGTCTCCTCCGGCCCCAGCGTGATCACGGTGGAGTCCCTGCCCCGGTCACGCAGCCATCGCTTGAACCGGGCGAGATCGTCCACCCTCACACGGCTCCAATCCAGACAGGCGTCCTCGAGCATCGACCACCAGGACGCAAGGCCCTGCGCGTAGAGGCGCACGGTGTTGGGGGAGTAGTGCTCCTGCCGCAGGTACTCCAAGTACGCCTCGACCGGCTCCACGACCCGCCATTGCCGGTCGAGAACGACGTAGGTCACCTCATCGCCGATCACGACGCGTTGCCGAACTGCCATAGCGGCGACCGTAGAAACCAACTTCCGCCCGGGGGACGGGATCGTCAGCGACGTCACCGTCACGAGCGAATTACCCCGGATAAACACCTCTGAGGGCCACGAAAGTGGCTATGGGCCGATCATTGACGTCGTCAGCGGCACCCAGAACCAACACCGGACAACAGATGATCGTACTCGGCAGACCTCATGGGGCCGGTGTAGCCGTAGGAGGCGGCGTTGAGCTTCTTCTCCTTGCCGGTCACGTACGCGGGCGGGCGCACCCCGGAGGTATATCCGCCCGTGCGGCAGATCGTCGACTTCAGGTTCGCCTGGGTGACCGCCGGGGAGATCGCGCCCGGTGTGCACTCCGGGTCCTCGAGCGGCTCCCCCTTGACGTACCTGTAGTGGCAGGAGCCGGCGGCAGGCTGCTGCTGCACCGTGTAATGCTTCTGCGGCCCCGCCCCCACTGCGATCGGGCCGGACGACCCACCGGCCGGCGCAGTCGTGCCCGATGCACCCGCTCCCGGGTTCCGGCCTTCAGACGACGTCGACGTGCCGAGCGAGCCGGACTTACAGCCCGCCAGCAGCAGGCAGGCGAGCACCACGGTGGCGGATGCGGCGCGGCGGGTGGAACGCATGATGACCCCTCACGGGCAGGCGACGGCTGAACAGATGCTGCCCTACCGGCCCGGGACGACACCGCGCGGGGTCCCGCGTACAGGCGCACGGCCGCGCGCCTCCGGCAGCCGATCAGGGAAACGCCGCGAGCCTCATCCCGGTGACGGCGGGATGAGGCTCGCGGATGTGACTATGCCGTGACGAACGGTTCTTGATCTCGCCTTCGGCAAGGCGCCCCGAGGGGTCAGGCCCGACGAGCGGGCCCGCGGCGGCGACGAAGCCCCAGTAATCCGCCAGTTCCCGTACCAGTCGCTGTACGGCACCATCACGTCCTCGTACGTCATCGCCTTCAGCCAGGCGCGGTATCCGGGTCGAAAGGTTTCCCTCTCGTCCCACCGCGGCCCTGACAACTGTCAGGGTCCGCCCCGTCCCCGGGGCCCCTACAGTTCTGAGCATCGGCCACACCGTTCAGGGGGAACTCGCCATGACCACTCACATCTTCGCCAGGGCCGCGCTCGTCGGCGCCGGAGTGCTCGCTCTGCTCGGCCCGCTCACCGCGGGGACCGCTGTTGCGTCCTCCGCAGGCGAGCAGGGTGCCGCCCGCGTCATGGCCGCGCCGTATGCAGTCGTGCCGTACGAGACCGTCAACGTCCGCTCGGGGCCGGCCCGTGCGTTCCCCACGGTTGGTACCGTGCCGGGGGTGAGGCGCGCGGCGCCTACTGCTGGGAGTTCGGTGAGCCTGTCAGCGACTACGGCTTCACCAACAGGGTCTGGGTGAAACTCGCCGAGGGCTACGTCAGCGCCGTCTACCTCAAGGGCAACGAGTACGGCGACCTGCCCGCCTCGGCGAGTTGCTGACCCATGCCACGACACCGATCAGCCGCACCACCGATGAGTAGGCCGCGGTAGTCGGTCCAGGCGAAACTGCGTCTGCCGCGACGCTGGCGGTCGACGTGTCGTCTCGGCCGGTAGATCAGTAGGTGTCTTTCTTCCTGGCGCTTGGGGTAGCTGCGGTCCGGCCGTCGACGCCACCGTGCGGTCGGCGAGACCAATGCGGCACTGGGGTTCTCACTTGAGACCAACACGACTCCGGCGCGCCCCCGCATGAGCCACAACTCCCGTACAGCCAGGCCCTTGTTTTGCGCATCTGAATCGGTGACCGCTTCAGAGGCACCAGATTCTGGTGATGAGGAGGAGAAAGTGCGTAAAGCCGTCATCGGCTTGTTCGTGGCACTGGCGGCTGTGCTCGCGGTAGCCCCGCTTGCCGGCGCCGACCAGCCCCAGACCGTCGCCTGCTGCGGCGGCACGGGGGGCTTCTAACTAGAAGGGACCTCGTCAGCGGAAGCGCTGGTGCAGGTTCCCTTTAACAAAGGAGATGTGATGCGTAAAGCCGTCATCGGCTTGTTCGTGGCACTGGCGGCTGTGCTCGCGGTAGCCCCGTTCGCTGGCGCCGACCAGCCCCAGACCGTCGCCTGCTGCGGAGGCGGGCCCGGCCACCCGTAGAGGGCACTCGCCGTTAGTTCGATGCTGTTCGAGGGTCCGTCAGTTCTCTGGCGGGTCCTCCGCGTCGTTCGGAACGGTGTCCAAATGGAGGCGCGCCTTCCGTGACAAGCTTCGGTTCCGGAGTCTAATTCCCGGAACGCCACTCGTGCGTCCGGTTGCCGTTTGGGTCTCTCCCTCTCGGTCGAGAAGAGGGGCCCTTCTCGTTCTCCGTCCAGGCCCCCGGAGCCATGCCCGGGGGCTTCCCCTTGCTGTCCGGGCCAGCTGCCCACCACTGCATGTCGAGCCCGACCGGATCCGGTTCGCGGCCGGGTCCTCCGGGGAGCTTCGTGATCCTTCGGTAGCTTGGCCGCTAGGCGTCTTGGACGAACTTGTAGGTGAGGAAGGCCAGGCCGTCACCGATGGTCCTGGTGTCGACCAAGCGCATCGTCTTCTTGCCGCTGGCCTCGCCGAAGAACCGTTCGCCGGTCCCGAGCACGACCGGGAAGACGACCAGCCGCACCTCGTCGACGAGGTCGTGCTCGATCAGCGTACGCCCGAGCCGATAGCTGGCAGGGACGATGATTTCTCCGTCCAGCTCCTGCTTCAGCTTCGAAACCTCGGTCACGACGTCGCCCTTCAGAACCGTCGTGTTGTTCCAGTCGGGTTCCTCGAGGGTCGAGGACACGACGTACTTGGGCATGCTGTTCAACCGGTCCGCCAGCTCGCCGCTTCGGGGCTGCCACCGCACCCCGAAGAACTCGTAGCTTTTGCGACCCAGCAGCCATGCCTGGGCGCGTAGCGCCTCCTCGAGCGCGACCTTGTTCCATTCTTCGAGATCCTTGCCCCCGAACTGGACGAACCAGCCGCCCAGCTCGAAGCCCTCCTGGCCATCCGGGTCCTGGACCACTCCATCGAGCGAGACGTTCTGCGGTCCGCTCATCACGATCTTTCCCATTCCGCTCCCTCCTTCGCGCCGGCGTTGTCGTCGGCCACGTAGGTAGAGGCGCCGCTGCGCTGGGAAACTGGGCGCCCGCCGACCGCCCAGTTCGCCCCTCGGCCGGCGCCTATACAGGAGGGAAGTGCGGCAGGATACGGGAAGAAGGTGACGGTGAGGATGGCGGCAGCCGATCTGATCGCAAGGGCGCGGGCCGGGGACGGGCAGGCGTTCCGGGAGCTGACCGAGCCCTACCTTCGAGAGCTGCAGGTGCACTGCTATCGCATGCTCGGATCCTTCGAGGACGCCGAGGACGCCCTCCAGAACACGCTGCTGACCGCCTGGCAGAGCCTCGGCGGGTTCGAGGGACGCGCCTCGCTGCGCACTTGGCTGTACCGGATCGCCACCAATCGGTGTCTCGACGCGCGCCGCGCGGCCAGTCGGCGCCCGGCCAAGGAGTGGGACGTGCCAGGGGTCGAACCGCCCGAGCCGACCCGGCTCGGCGAGGTCGTATGGCTGCAGCCGTTTCCCGGTGCCCTCCTGGAGGGTGCGGTCGAGGTGCCGCTCGGCCCGGAGGCCCGCTACGAGCAGACCGAATCCGTCTCGCTGGCCTTCATCACCGCCCTTCAGATCCTGCCGCCCCGCCAGCTCGCCGTCCTCGTCCTGCGCGATGTCCTGGGATTCCAGGCGAGCGAGGTGGCCGGGATGTTGGACTCGACCGTCGAATCGGTCAACAGCGCCCTCAAACGAGCGCGCGCCGGCCTGCAGCGCCACCGACAGTCGACCGCCGACCACCAGCCGCCCCCCGCCGTCGGCTCGCCTGCCGAGGACGCGATCGTGACGAAGTTCGTCCATGCGTGGGAGTCGGCCGATATGGGTGCGCTGGTGGCCCTCCTGACCGACGACGTCTTCATGTCGATGCCACCGATGCCCTTCGAATACCAGGGCCGGGACGTCGTGGCCCGCTTCTGCGCCAGCCTGTTCGGCGCCGGCCGCAGGTTCGACCTCGTCCCATCGCGAGCCAACGGCCAGCCGGCATTCGGGGCCTACCTGCGTAACCCCAACGGCATCAGCCACGGGGTCGGCCTCTACGTCCTCACTCTCACCGGCGATCGGATCTGCGCCATGACCCGATTCGACAACAGCGTGCTCCCATGGTTCGGGCTGCCCCGATCACTCCCGAGCCGATAGCCAGATCATCGACCCTCCACGAGGGAGGACCACTGCACGACCCCGATCCCGCGGTCCGGCACAAGGCCGCCAGGCGCTGGTGCGACTGGGAGGACAGCCACATCGCCGTCCGCTCCGACCACCAGCCGGACCCGCGGTATGCCGACGAGGCATTCCGCATGCGCTTCGCACGCCTGGTCACCCACTCCACGCTGACCGTGCGCTGCCGGGACAGGGCTCACTCCTGGCGGCCTATCAGCAGATGTTGCGGTAGGGGAGTTCCGGGAGGTACTCCTTCCACTCGGCGTGCGTCAGCCCGCCTCTGGTACGGCGACAGGTCCGTTCCGCGATTGAGGTCAGGGTGGTGGGATAGCTGTGCAGCGGCACATAGCGTCCCGACGTTCGAAGCGTTCTTCCGTCTGTATCGAAACCCACGGCGAGGAGGGGCTCGTTGGCAGTCGGCAGCGCCGAGCCCAGCCGTTGGCCGGAAGAGACGTCCCATAGTTGGAGCGTGCCGTCGCCCCCTCCTACGGCAAGGGTGTGACTGTCGGGAGAGAAAGCCAGGGCCCGGACGGATGCCCCGGAGTCCAGCTTCGCGTCGGTAAAGGTGCCGGCCATCGCTGCGAGGCGGTGGGTGGCCCGATTGTCCCAGAGAGTCACCCGCCCGGATTGGTCGCCGGCGGCCAGGTAGCGGCCGTCCGGGCTGAAGGCCAGCGCCGTCGTAAGGGATTGCGTCAGGCGGCGGCTGACGATGTGTTGCGAGCCAAGATCGACTAAATGTCCGTCCGAGGTGGCAAGGGACTTGCCACCAGGTTGGAAGGCCAACACATCGCCGCCGACTGGCAGTGTCCCTGTCCTCCTGCCGCGTGCGATGTCCCAGATTTCGGTGCGGTAAGCGTCCATCATCCGGGAGACCAGCAGAGTTCGGCCGTCCGGGCTGAGAGCGAGGGCATGGATGATGCCCCCGGCGTTGACAGGCAGGCCGAGATTCAGAGTGGCACGGACACGGTGGCTCCGGATGTCCCACACTGTGGCTTGCAGCATGGCGTGTGAGCCCTCGCCGACCCTGGCCGCGTATGCAAATGTCTTGGCGTCAGAGCTGAAGGCAATCAGATCTCCACAGCCTGGCGCGCTGTTTCCCGGGTCAGCAGGGTCTCTTGGGCAGGAGCTCACGCCGGTAAAATCGGCCGAGCCACGGCCGGTTCTGGCGTCCATCAGACGGAAGTGGCTCGCATGCCCGCTATGCAGCATCGTTGCAAGCATCCGGCCGTCCGAGCTGATCTGGGTCTCCTCTACCGGTTTGTCGACCCAACCGGAGGTAGTCTCATCGCGCGCTGACACCGCGCGCATCAGCCTTCCCGTGGCCGAATCATTCTCCCCTGTCTGCGTGAGGTAGCGAACAGTACGGCCATCCGGATCCAGGCCGAACTGCGTGATACCGACGAGGCCGGAAACAACGGACGGCAGCGGGTAGCGGAAAACCGGCCCGGATGCGCCGGCCGACAACCTCCACAACCGGACCTGGTGATCGCTGGCAGTCGCCACGAATCGACCGTCCTCGCTGAATGCCATGTCCGTGATCTCGGAAGAGTCCTCCGCGTCGTCGTCACCGAAGCGGCTGGGGACGGCATAGCTCTTGGCAGCGGAGCCTCCAGGCGCCAGGTTCCACAGACGAAGCCCTCCGTCGGGCATGACAGCCACGATCTGGTGGCTGTCCGGACTGAAGAGGGCAGTGACGCATCCGCCATCGCCGGGGGCCGTGGGGGCGCCGGGGATAGGGAGTGTGCGGTGCTGGGCCATATCCCATACCTGCAGCGGCTGGCCTGTCTCGCACACAGCGGCCAGGCGGTCGTCGGGACTGACGATAGCGCCCTGGACGCGCGGCCCCTGTCGCTCGAACAACAGCCGGTGCCGTCGCCAGTCCCACACTTGGACACGAGGCATGTCACCGGCGATGTCAGCGACGTCGAGTGTGCGCCCGCTGGGGCTGAACTCCGCGGATCCGCCGGTGTGGAGCTCTCCGGATCCGCTGCTGTGGAGGGGGATGGCGGCCCCGACGTACCGGCCTGCGGCAATGTCCCACACCTCCGCGCTGTCCGACACCATCAGCAGGTGCCGTCCATCGGAGCTGACGCCGCTCGCAGCCACGGTGCCATCATCTCCCGGGCCACGGAAGGTGCCCGTCTCACGGTGCGTCCTGACGTCCCAGCGCACGACTCGGGCGCTTTCAACGACAAAAAGGGTGCGGGTGTCCTCGCTAAGAAAGTACTGGCTGTCCTCAGTGCCCGAGGGGGCGAACGTGTCCTCTTCCTTTTGTGCCAGGGCTCCGATGAGGGCGGAACGGGTCTCGATCGTGTCGGCGATCCTCTCGGCTGCGACGCTGAGCCGCATGGCCGTGGCCGGGTCGGTGTAACGCAGGCTCTCCGCGAGGGCGGCGATCCTGCGGGCAGTGGCCTGGGTGTGCTGCACGGTGTTCGTCTGGTTCTGCTGCCAGGCGATCAGCCCGGCTGTCAGGGCCAGTGCGACCAGGACGGACAGGACGGCGGCCAGGATGCGCGGGCGGGCGCGTTCGCGGCGCCGCGCTTCGAGGCTGGTGGAGAGGAACGCTGCCTCCAGGGCTGTCAGTGTCTGTTCCCGATCGTGGACGGGGACCGCCTCTTCCATGGTGGCCAGAAGCGTGCCCCGGAACAGGGCTCCGGAGTCGCGGTCCAGCGCGTCCCAGGCGGCGGCCGCCTCTGTCAGCCGGCGATGGGCACGCAGCCGTTCGCGGTCGGTGTCGATCCAGCTCCTGAGACGAGGCCAGGCGCTGATGAGCGCCTCGTGAGCAAGGTCGACCTGTTCGTCGTCGAGGGTGAGCAGCCGGGCACGGACCAGTTGCTCGATGACCGTCGCGGTGTCGGTGGCCTCGCCGAAGTCGAACTCCTCGCGATGGGCGGGTCTGCGGGTGTCGGGAGCGCCGTCCCCCGGGGTGACCAGGCGCAGCAGGATCCGGCGGGCGAGTTCGGCCTGGGCCGGGGTGAGCCGGGCGTTGACGTCTTCGGCGGTGCGGGCGATGGCACCGTGCAGGCCACCGGCCGCCTCATATGCCTCCAGGGTGAGGGCGCGGCCCTTGCGGCGCCGCCAGGTTTCCAGCAGCGCGTGGGACATCAGGGGCAGGGCGCCGGGCTGCCCTTCGACCTCGTCGAGGATGTGGGCGGTCAGGCCGCGTTCCACGATCATTCCTGCGGCCTGGGCGGGTTTGGTGATGGCCTCGCGTAACTCGTCGCGGCTCATGGGACCGGCCAGCACGGTCGCGTCCTGTAACGCGGCGGTCAGGGCGGGGTGTTCGGCGCAGCGGCCGAGGAAGTCGGCCCTCACGGCGATGACGACGCGCAGACGACTCGCGGCATCGGTGGCGGCCAGGAGCCGGTCGATGAACTGGTTGCGTTCGGACGGGTCGGTGCAGAGCGTGTAGAGCTCCTCGAACTGGTCGACGATCAACCATGTCTCGCCATCGGCGTCCTTGGGTATCAGCTGCGGCTCGTGGACGCGCAGGGGATGCTCACCAGGCGTGAGGACGCGCACGGCGGCCGGCCGCGGACCGGAAGCCTCCGGGCTGCGCAGGCGCGGGATGAGACCCGCGCGCAGCAGAGAGGACTTGCCGCTGCCCGACGGGCCGAACACCGCGGTGAACCGGCGGGACCAGGTCAGCGCGACCACGCGGTCGGTGAGCCCGTGACGGCCGAAGAACAGATCGGCATCGCCCGGCTCGAAACGAGCCAGCCCCCGGTACGGGGGCACCGCGTTCTCGTCCTCGGTGCGCGGCTCTGCCGCGGCCTGGGCTGCCGACTCACGCCAACGAGCCTCCCACTCCTCCGGATCGCCGCCGCAGGCACGGACGTAGGCGAGGACGACCGGCAGGGTGGGCAGCCGCTCACCGCTGGCTGCCTGCGACAGGGTGCTCACCCCCTGCCCGGTGCGCTGCGCCATCACCCGGTAGGTCGGACTCCCGGCCTCCGCCCGGAGTTTGCGTAACTCGGCTGCGAAGCGCGCCACCGGCCCGGTGCTGGGATCGAGTGGACTCTCCGGACGCCCCGCCATCAACAACTCACCCCTCTGGCCGTCCGCTTCCCCCGTGGACGCGGCGTTGAGGCCGGACAACGTACGCAACCTTCCGGCAATGGGGCAACCCGAAGCTACCTCCTTTGGCCAACGCCCCAAGGCCATGCCCATGGCCTGCAGCGCGGCCATTGTTCAGGATGGCAAAACCGGCTGCCCATTCAATTCCCGGCCCGCTGAACTCGATGACGTGATGGCAACGAGCACTGGCCGCGCTCTCATCCGAGGCTCGTCCGGTGACTCTCGCACGGCATCGAGAAAGGAGACGAAGTGCGCGCACTCAAGTCCATCGGGGTGGCCGCTCTTGCGTTGGCGGCGGGCACGGCCTTGGTCGTCACGGGCCCCGCCGACGCGGCCGGCCGCCAGTGGGACGGCAAGGATCCCATCTACAGCGGTTGCGCGGGTACCGGACGCATCGTCCACAAGAAGACCGACAAGTACTACAGCTCGCGCTACCACCTGCACGTGTCGGTCACCGCGTCGCTGTGGTACAGCCGCGGCTGCCGCACCGTGTGGGCCATGGTCGACGCCAATGTCCCAACGGACAAATGGAATGGCGAGGGGTGCAACATCTGGCGCAACAGTGACATGAAGCACTACGGCTGCAAGCACCGAACCGGCACCGTCGAGATGCTCTCGCCGATGCTCAACGACAAGAACACCACCGGCTTCGCCACCGCCTGGTCCTACGTCGGCAACGATCCCCACGAAATGTTCGCCCGCACGGGCTCGTACTGACGCTGAGATCCGGAGGGGCCGACCGACGCCGGACCGTCCGGCAGCGCCACGGTCGCCGACGAACTGCGCCGCCGCGACTGCCGCGGCCGGGCAGAGGCTCGGCGGGGCAAGCCTGATTCTTGCGCGGGGGTCGGCGCAAATCCGACCGCCGGCTACCACCTCGCTCGCCGGCGAACCCGGGGCAGACAACCGCTCGTGGCCCAGAACGGATCTGGGCTTTCTGTAAGCGATGAGCCCCACAACTGCAGGGCTGGTCAGCCCCGTTGAACTACTCCGCCAGGGCACGTCCTGCCAGGCAGTCCAGATCAGAGAAGAAGGGAATCAGCTCATGCAGGTACACAAGCGGCTAGCAATCGCCGCGACGGCGATCACCATGGCTGGCGGCCTGGCTGCGGCCGTCCCCGCTCAGGCAGACCCGCCTGCCCCCGCAGCAGCAGCGCAGGGAGCCAAGGCGGCTGAGAACGCATTGCGTTTTCCCGGCACCTACCGGTGGCTTCCGGAGCACTTCAGCGGCCCGTGCATCACCGCCCACGGAGGCGTGCGCAAGGGAGCGAAGGTCGACCAGTACCGCTGCGTCGGGGCGCAGAACCAGAAGTGGTACGTCGAAGCGCTCGACATCTACAACGCGTACCGGATCCACCCGGCGCAGAACATGGGCCTCTGCGTGGACATCCCCGGCAACTACCGCAAGGGCACACAGCCCATTCTGTGGAACTGCAACGGCCGCACGAACCAGAGCTTCCTGTTCCACTGCGCCTCAGGGCAGCGCCACTGTCAGATCTGGCCGTATTCCGGCGACCACCACGACAAGTGCCTGGCTGTGAAGGGCGGAAAGACGGCCAACAACACCCCTCTGATCCTGTGGCGGTGCAACGGAGCCCGGGACCAGAAGTTCACTTTCCGCTGACCGGCGTTTTCTTGGCCTGGGGAACTGGCCGGCGCGAGGGGACCGGCCAGCGCCTCAGACCATGAACGACTGTCGGGCAAGGGACGCAAGGCGACTCACGTCTGGACATCGCGCAGGCGGTGAGCAACGAATCCGCCGGGCGGGCGGTCACAGGCCGACCCGCCCGGTATCGCCCAAAGGCCACACGCGCAAACAGCGGGCCCGACTACCCACACACAGATACGAAAGGATCGTGCCACGTGTATCCGAGCAAGCACCCTGACGCGGTACTGGAATTCGAGGAGTACGTCCGTATCCGGCAGGACGGTCTGCTGCGCAGCGCCCGGCGCTTGGTCGGCGACCCGCTCGACGCCCAGGACCTCCTGCAGATCGCGCTCTTACGCACGTACCGCCAGTGGGAGCACATCGCCGACAAACGGCTCGCCGACGCCTACCTGCGCCGCGTCATGATCAATACACGCACCGAGTGGTGGCGGGCACGGAAGCTGGAAGAAGTTCCGACCGCACACATACCCGAGTCGTCCGTCAAGGACTCCAGTGACCAACACGCCGACAGGGCCCTGCTGACGGAAGTCCTGCAGAGTCTGGCCCCCAAACAGCGCAGCGTCGTCGTGCTCCGGCACTGCGAACAGATGACCACGGACGAGACCGCTGCCACTCTCGGCATGGCGGCTGGCACGGTCAAGAGCACGCTGCACCGGGCACTCGCCCGGCTCCGTCAGGAGCTAGAGCGCAGCTACCCATAGAGGCAGGTAGTGGCGCACGGGGTGATTTGCACAGCTGGTCGTGGGAGGACATCCGCAAGCAGCTCCTCGGCACCACCGGGTCCTGGCTGCCAATCGCGGTGGACGGGGTGAAACTGATCAACCCGGCACGGACGCCCACGATCACGCGATACCGCTACAGGGGCGACACAATTCCCACCCCAGGACGATCGCCTGACGAACAACTCACGGCAGGAGCTGTGGGGAGCCCGGTACTCGGAGGCGGGTACACCGGGCCCGGCGAGGCGTCCCACTAGTACTCGCGGCAGCGGACAGCCAGGTCATCGCCCGTACCGATCAGCACGCCGCCCGCCTCCAGCACCGCGCCACCGTGCTGGACCAGCGGGCAGCCCACGTCCCCGGCCCGCTCGGCGAGCGGCTGCGCGGCAACGCCGACGCCCACCACCGCACCCGCGTCACCCTCCAGGAGGGAACCGCATGAGCCCCGCACCCGACGAACGCGACCGCATCCGCGCGGCCATCGACCCCATCCTGCAAGGAACGCCGCAGCACTCCAACGGTGCCTTGACGGTCGTCGCCCTGGCCCAAGAAGCCGGCGTACCCAGCAACGCCAGCCTTCACGGCCTTGGTGAACGGACCGACTTCACGGACAAGGCGGAACAGGAAGAAGCCGCCGACCACTACCTCGAGGAGCACTTCGCCTCGCTGCTCTCCGCCCCGTTCCAAGCTCCTGCGGCGAACTGGGCCGAGCTGATCGAGGCGACGACGGCAGCCCACGACACTCATGTCTCGGCCCAGGAGGCCGCAGAGGCATGGATCACCACGCACCAGCCCGCCATCGACGAGGCGAATGTCCGAGGCACGCTGGCGGAGTACGCACAACTGCTGCAGGCCGGGGTGTGGGCAGCGCGAATCACGACCTCATTCTTCGAAGTTGCCCAACGGCTGCACGCCATCAGCTCCTCCCCGATCGGCGACGGAGAGGACTTCTGGAGCCGGCAGCCGCCACGTGACCTGATGCCGTTCGTGCCCGAACAGGCTGCCGGGAACCTGATGGCGCTTCAATGGCAGCCCAATCCCGGTGGTGACAGCGGATCGTTCAGCATCCTGTGGCTGCGCGGGGTCGGCCGCTGGCTGCTCTACCACCTCCATGATCTCCTGACAGCCGACGGCCAGCCCCATGCACGTCACACGCGCTAGCCGGATGGGTCACGGTTGACCCCGCTAGAAGCGACGATGTCGCTGTGGTCGGTAGGGCGCGGATGCTCTGATTGTCCTGTCGATTCGACGAGCATCGAACTGCTTGCTTGCTGCCGTGCCGTATCTGAGGCTGGCGCGGTCAAGGTCAACGAGTCTGGCTCAGAGGGAGTCAATAACCGTTGTGTCCTGGCCGGGGTCCGCTGGTCGAGTGAGTCGGCGTACCTCGGCGGAGAGGTTCCTCGTGGCAGCACGCACACTTCTGACAGTCAAACCTGTTCGACGGCTCATGGTGGCGCTGGTTTCAGCGGCACTTGCCCTAGCAGCAACTATCAGCGCCGCTCACGCTGACGCCAAGAACGTGCATTCGAATCCCTATGCCGCGCAGGCCAGCGAGCTCGGCCTCTCCTCGGCGCAAGCTGCAGACCTGCAGAAGCGCGTCGACTCCTACCTGGCGAGTCAGGGCGGCACCCAGGTTGCCGCAAACAAGATCCTCCTCAACAGCGGGGGCGATTACATCCTGCTTGCGTTGCCCGGGGAAAAGAATGCTCATGAGACAGCAGTTTCCTTGGCCAAGTCCGCAGCCGCAGGCGCGAGTTGCGACTACCTCTACTTCTGCGCCTACACGAATACCAACTTCAACGGCGACATTCTCGCCTTCAAGACATGCTGGATCCATGACTGGCACTGGCCGTACATCCACGGATCCTGGATCAATCACCAGACCCCCGGCACCCGAGTCGAATTCAAGAGCAGTGACTGGGTAACTCGGTGGACCTCTCCTGGCGCCTACAGCAGTGATGACGACGCTGACTGGAGCTGGGTCTGGCACGTGAAAGCCTGCTGACGCTACCAGCTAGTCATCTCTCCTCGCCAAGGTGGAGAGCAGACGACAGCGCTGCCCTGCTGGTCAACTCCAGCAGGGCAGCGAGCGTTTGAGTTCCTGGTGCTGCAAACACCGTTGCAGTACTAGTACTCCAGCAGCGTTTCGCTATCTGGCCTGGTCAGAAAGCGTCGCTCGGAGTGTAGTTGGCTGATGGCGTGTCAGGGGCGGTCTTGGCGGACCGCCCCTCCAAGGAGTGGATCCAGAACTGGCCGCGGTGCGATCCGGGCAGCTTCCCGACGGGATCGACGACCTTGCGGACGCGACCTGAGACCGTGAACTCGACGACCTCTTTCTCCGCATCGGCCACCGTTTCGGCCGCGCCGACCTGCGACGCCGCATGCGGGACTACGTCCGCGCACTGCTCGGCCCGGTCGGCCGCAAGAACGGCTGGCAGCTGGCCGAATACGCCGGCCACCGCACCCCCGACGGTGGCTAGGGCGGCGCCATTTGGGTCCTGGCGCGCATTCCGTGAAGGCGATCATGCTGCTCGCGCATAGGACACGGTGTGTGAGCGCCGGGAGGCAGCGACGAGCAGGACGCGTTTTCTCAGCAGCGGGAGTCCGGCGCGGTTGAACATCTGCCGTTTCAGCATCTTGAGATCGCTGACGCGGCCTTCGACGACGCCGGAACTCCAGTCGGTGGTGAACCCGGCGGTGACCGCGTCCAGGTCGGTGGCCAGTCCTTTAGCAAAGCCGGCAAGACCAGGCAGCCCACTGTTTGTGACCCTTTCTATCCAGGTCGGCAGTTCGGCGGCCTGGCGTGTCTGGAGCATCTGGCCGAGGGTGCGGATGTGTTCGTGGGCGGTAGCCAGTTCGGGACATGCGGCGAGCGTGAGCTTGAGCTGGCGGGTCTCCTCATTGCTCAGCGTGTCCGGATGGCGGGTGAGCCAGCCAGTCACCTGGCGGACGGTCGGTGGTTGCGGCGGTGGCGCGTCAGGTGTCGACGGTCAAACAATTCGGCTCTGTCGGAGATCTTGTGATGCGGCCTGCCCCGGCGCATCTGCTTCTACGCAGTCGTTCGGTGGATCAGTAGCGGTGGCCGGGCCAGT
>NZ_JBIAWI010000032.1:41263-80797 GCF_042895385.1 Streptomyces sp. NPDC001401 | reverse complement strand
ACGCCCGGTTACATTCCGAACCCGGAAGCTAAGCCTTACAGCGCCGATGGTACTGCAGGGGGGACCCTGTGGGAGAGTAGGACGCCGCCGAACAATCATTCAAAGGGTTGGATCCTGAACTTCGGTTCGGGGTCCAACCCTTTTTTGTTCTCCGTCACTTGAAGTTCACGTTGCGCAACAACCATCCGGAGCATGGGTACTGCTGCAATGCTCAGGGCCGCCGGCGTCGGAGTCGGTGACGAGGTTGTCGTGCCGGCCTTCGGGAACTCCGAGGTCGCCGGGGCCGTCGCCCTTGCCGGCGCGCTGCCGGTGTTCGCCGACATAGATCCGCTGACGTACTGCCTCGACGCGGCCGCTGTCGAGGCAGCCGTAACTCCGCGGACGGCGGCGGTCGTTGTCGTACACCGCTTCGGTCGGCCGGCCGACATCGCGCGGCTGCACGGTGTGGGGCAGCGGCACGGGCTTCTGGTGCTGGAGCAGGGGGAGTCCGAGGTGCCGTACGACGAGATTGCTCAGCGGAGGGAGCGGGCCGCCTATCTCGACGCCAAGTTGAGGGGTGTGCGGACGCCCGACGGCGGTGACGGGCACACCTACCAGCAGTACGTCGTGCGCGTGCCGGGGAACGGGCGGCCGGATCGGGATGCCTTCGCTCGGGCCGTGCGGGCCAGGGGAGTTGAGTGCCGGGTGCCGGTGAAGACGCCTGTGCACCGGCTGCCGGAGTTCCGTCGGTGTGTGTCGCTGCCGGAGACCGAGCGGGCCGCCGACGAGACTCTCGCGCTGCCGGTGGACGCCGCGCTGACGAAGCGGGACATGCAGCGCATCGTGGGCGCGTGCAATGCACTGGGTGGATTGCTTCAGCCTGCCTTCTGAGCGGGCGGTCCGCACTGGACGACGCGGTTGGGAGCACGTATCTGTTCGGGGTATGATCTATTCCGTTGCCGCGAGGGAGAACTCCCCAAGGTGACAGGCCCCTATAGCTCAGTCGGCAGAGCGTCTCCATGGTAAGGAGAAGGTCAACGGTTCGATTCCGTTTGGGGGCTCCAGTCGAAAGGCCCCGCCCAATTGGGCGGGGCCTTTTTGTGTTCGCGCCTCAGTCCTTGTGAAGGCCCGGGACCCGCATCGCCAGGATCGCCATGTCGTCGGACGGGGCGTCGGATGCGAAGCGTTCCACCGCGCGCATGATGCGGGCTGCGACCGCGCCCGCCGTCAGGCCCGTGCAAGTCGTGAGGACGTCGGTGAGGCCGTCGTCGCCCAGCATGCGGGTGCCCTCGCGGCGTTCCGTCACGCCGTCCGTGACGCACAGGAGGACGTCTCCCGGGTCGAGGGTGACCGTCTGCTCGTAGAGCTCCAGGTCGTCCATGACGCCCAGGAGCGGCTGGGGTTCGGCGGCCGGTTCGACCGTGCCGTCCTGGCGGAGGCGGAGCGGGAGGGGGTGGCCGGCGCAGACCACCTTCAGTTCCGCGCTTCCGTCCTCCTGGGGCCGTAGCTCGCCGTAGAGGAGGGTGAGGAAGCGGCTGCGGGCGCCCTCGTCGAGAATGGCCGAGTTCAGACGCTCCAGGACCGCCGGGCCGCTGAGGCCCTCGCGGGCCAGAAGGCGGAGTGCGTGCCGGGCGAGGCCCGTGACTGCCGCCGCGTTGGGGCCCGTACCGCAGACGTCGCCGATGGCGAAGCCGTAGGCGCCGTCGCTGATCGGGAAGAGGTCGTAGAAGTCGCCGCCGACCTCGTTGCCCTCGCCGGCCGCGCGGTAGATGACCTCGACCTCGACGCCGTCGATCTCCGGGAGTTCCGGGGGCAGGAGGCTGCGCTGGAGGGACTGGCTGATGGCCGTGCGCTCCGAGTACAGGCGGGCGTTGTCGAGGGCCAGGGCGGCCCGGCGGCTCAAGTCCTCGGCCAGTTCCAGGATTTCCTGGCGGAAGTGTTCGTCGGTGGGCTTGCCGAGGGTCAGCATGCCGATGACGCGGTTTCGGGCCACCAGAGGGAGAACGACTGTTTCGCCGCCGACCGCGGAGGCGGTGGCGAGCGTGGGGCCGATGCCCGAGGCGATCTGGTGGGTCGGACCTCCGCTCAGGCCGAGGCTGCGCATGGAGCTGCGCAGGGCCGCCTGGTGGGCGACCTCGCCGGGGGCCGACCAGACGCGGGCGCCCGGGGTCGGTACCGGGTCAGGCGGGGGGACCTTCGAGAGCAACGACTTGATGCCGTCGATGAGTTCCTCGTCCTCGTGCAGGACGTACGACAGGTACGGCTCGGAGGCCTGGTCGGCGATCGTGTAGACGGCGCACCAGGTGGCGAGGGTGGGGACCGTCATCTGGGCCATCAGGGCCAGGGTCTGGTCGCGGTCCAGGGTGCCGGCCAGTAGGTCGGAGGCCTCGACCAGGAAGCTCAGGGAGCCTCGGCGCAGGCGCTCCAGTTCGCCGAGGCGGGCCGACTCGACGGCCAACGCGATGCGGTCGGCGGCGAATTGGAGGCGCAGGGCCTCCTCGTTGGAGTATCTGCCGGGGCTCTCGGCCGCCACTCCGAGGGAGCCGGTGAGTCGGCCCTCGACCTTGAGCGGGACCGTGACGACCGAGCGCATGCCCGTGCCGCTGAGGAGCGGGACGGCGCCGGGTACGGCAGTGAGGTCGTCGTGGACGGCCGGCATGCGGGCCGAGCCGTAGCGGCCGGGGCCTGCCTCGACGGGCACGCGCGCGAAGCGCTGGCGGGCGGAGGGCAGGCCGGTGGAGGCGCGGACCTCCAGCTCCGTTTCGTCGTCGGTCGCGAGGAGCAGGAAGGCGGAGTCGGCGTCCAGCATGTCGCGGGCGCGTTCGACCGTGCGCTGGAGGAGCCCGTCGAGGTCGTCCGGGGCCGGGGAGCCGATGAACACCTCGAAGGGGTCGGTGCTCTGGCCGTCGGCGGAGGGTGCCGTGTCGGAGGCCGGGATGCGCAACGGGGTCTGCAGGACGGCCCGTTCGTGGTCTCGGACGAGGAGGCAGACCGTGGACGGCTCGCCGCCCGTGTCACGGACGCGGAGGTGCGAGGCGTACACCGGGGTGACGCGGCCGTTGGCGCCCCTTATGCCGTAACTGCCCTCCCAGCGGGAGAGCTGGAGGGCCTCCGCGATGCCGGTGCTGGTGCCCGGGGTGTGCGGCCAGGCGGCGAGATCGGTAAGGGGCTTTCCGATCACCTGTTCGGCGGGGTAACCGAAGAGCTCCTCCGCGTCCTCGTTCCACGAGGTGATGGAACCGCCGCGGTCGATCTGGACGACCGCGACGCGGACCCGGCCGTCGGCGAGTGGCAGTAGGTCGGCGGGGAGGGACGGGCCGGCGGCGCGGGTGCCCACTGCGCGCTCGGGGAGGTCGAGTTGGAACCAGACCTGCTTGTGCGTGGGCGTGTACTCGACGCCCCAGCGGCCGGCGAGTGCGGCGCACAGCTGGAGTCCCCGGCCGCCCTCGCGGTCCGGGCTGCCCATGTTGACGGGGTGGCCCTGGAGGGGGATCTCGCGCTCCGGATACCGGTCGGCCACCTCGATCCGTACGCCTTCATCACTGCGCAGACACAGGACGTCCGCGGAGGTGCCCGCGTGCACCACGGCGTTGGTGACCAGTTCGCTGGTGAGGACCACGGCGTCGTCGACGATGTCGGCGAATCCCCAGCCCTGGAGGGTGTCGCGGACGAAGGAGCGGGCGGTCGCTACCGATCGTCCGACGGGCTCGAAGCAGGCGGCCGCGCGCGCGGTGATCACAGAACTCCTCGTCCGGTTGTCGACGGGCAGGGCTGCCTGGCCGACCGGCTCGTGCCGCTGATGCGGCAGACCGCCCGTCGGCCGGGGGTCCGGGGGCTGTCCCCCCGGGATCAGTCCGGTGGTCATGTGTGCGGCCGCCCCTCCGATGCCCGCTCGTTCTCGTGCCACCGCCCAGGCCGGACGGACCGGCGCGGCTGGACAGCCGCATGCAAGGTTACTTACCTTCGACGGCCATGCGGATGCCGGTCTGCAGTGTTTCCGCCCAGAGGGTGTGCGGACGATGTGCGAAGCTGCCGAACTGTTATGGCCGGGTTCAGGCAGGGTGAAACACTGGGCAAGCTTCTTGTGAAGGTCCGGGCAGGCTGAGTGTCTTCCGCGTACAGCGGGCAGCAGCCCGTGGTGCGGCCTGGTACATCGGGCAGAAATAAGCAGCAGTACCTGGTACGTCGAGCGGTAGTACCGGAGCACAGCAGTAACGGTCGACCCCTGCGGGAGGGACACAGTGGAGTCTGGCGCAGCGACGCGGGGCACTAAGACGCGCGCGAAAGGCGGACAGTCCCTGAATAACCAGCGCAAACCGCGCGGCGGGAGCACCGCGGTGGACACGGCTGCTCTGAACAGGCTGCTGGCGGCTCTTGTGGCGATGCGCGACGGGAACTTCCGGAAGCGGCTCACGGTGTCCGGCGACGGCGTGATGTCGGAGATTGCTGCGGTTTTCAATGAGGTGGCCGACCGCAATCTGCATTTGACGGGCGAGCTGTCGCGGGTGCGGCGCATGGTGGGTCGTGAGGGCAAGCTCACGGAACGGCTGGAGACGGGCGCCTACGAAGGCTCCTGGGCGGCCGCCATCGAGGCGTCCAATGCGCTCGTGGACGACCTCGTACGGCCCGTCTCCGAGGTCGGCCGGGTGCTCTCGGCGGTGGCGGAGGGTGATCTGTCGCCGCGGATGGAGCTGCGGACGCAGGCGCCGGACGGGACGGGGCATCCGCTGCGCGGGGAGTTCCTCAAGGTCGGGCGGACTGTAAACAACCTTGTCGACCAGCTGTCGACGTTCACCGACGAGGTCACGCGCGTGGCCAGTGAGGTGGGCACCGAGGGCAAGCTGGGCGGGCAGGCACGCGTGCGTGGCATGTCGGGTTCGTGGAAGGACCTCACGGACTCCGTCAACACGATGGCGTACCGGCTGACGGCCCAGGTGCGGGACATCGCCCTGGTGACGACTGCGGTGGCCAAGGGTGACCTGTCCCGGAAGGTCACCGTTCACGTCGCCGGCGAGATGCTGGAGCTGAAGAACACCGTCAACACGATGGTCGACCAGCTGTCGTCCTTCTCCTCCGAGGTGACGCGAGTCGCGCGTGAGGTGGGCACCGAGGGCGAGCTCGGCGGGCAGGCTCAGGTGCCGGGTGTGGCCGGTGTGTGGAAGGACCTCACCGATTCGGTGAACCTCATGGCCGGCAACCTGACGGCCCAGGTGCGCGGGATCGCGCAGGTCACGACCGCGGTCGCCAACGGTGACCTGTCGCAGAAGGTGACCGTCTCCGCACGTGGTGAGGTCGCGCAGCTCGCGGACACGATCAACCAGATGACGGAGACGCTGCGGATCTTCGCGGACGAGGTCACGCGCGTGGCCAACGAGGTCGGTGCCGCGGGGCAGCTGGGCGGCCAGGCGAATGTGCCGGGCGCGGCGGGTACGTGGAAGGACCTGACGGACTCCGTCAACACGGTGTTCCGGAATCTGACCATTCAGGTGAGGGACATCGCGGCCGTCACCACGGCGGTGGCCAACGGTGACCTCTCCCAGAAGGTCACCGTGGACGTGGCCGGCGAGATGCTCGAGCTGAAGAACACCGTCAACGGGATGGTCGACCAGCTGTCCTCGTTCGGCTCCGAGGTCACGCGGGTGGCCCGGGAGGTCGGTGTCGAGGGTGAGCTGGGCGGACAGGCGCAGGTGCCCGGCGCGGCCGGTACCTGGAAGGACCTGACCGACTCGGTCAACACCGCATTCCGCAACCTCACCGGGCAGGTGCGCAACATCGCCCAGGTGACGACGGCGGTCGCAAACGGCGATCTGTCGCAGAAGGTCACCGTGGACGTCTCCGGCGAGATGCTCCAGCTGAAGAACACCGTGAACACGATGGTGGACCAGCTGTCGTCCTTCGCCGACCAGGTGACGCGGATGGCCCGGGACGTGGGCACCGAGGGCCGCCTCGGCGGTCAGGCGGTCGTACCGGGTGTGGCTGGTACGTGGAAGGAGCTCACCGACTCCGTCAACGGCATGGCCGGCAACCTGACGGCCCAGGTGCGCAACATCGCCCAGGTGACGACCGCGGTCGCGCAGGGCGACCTGTCCCAGAAGATCGACGTGGACGCGCGCGGGGAGATCCTGGAGCTGAAGAACACCATCAACACGATGGTCGACCAGCTCTCCGGATTCGCCGACCAGGTGACCCGGGTGGCTCGCGAGGTGGGCACCGAGGGCCGTCTGGGCGGTCAGGCGCAGGTGCCCGGCGTGGCAGGCGTATGGCGTGACCTGACCGACTCCGTGAACGGAATGGCAGGAAACCTTACCGCCCAGGTGCGCAACATCGCCCAGGTCGCCACCGCGGTCGCCCGAGGTGACCTCTCCCAGAAGATCACCGTGGACGCGCGCGGGGAGATCCTGGAGCTGAAGAACACCCTGAACACGATGGTGGACCAGCTGTCGTCGTTTGCGGAGGAGGTCACCAGGGTCGCCCGCGAGGTGGGTACGGAGGGGCAGCTCGGCGGTCAGGCCGAGGTGCAGGGTGTCTCCGGCACCTGGAAGGACCTCACCCAGTCCGTGAACTTCATGGCGAACAACCTGACGATCCAGGTGCGCAACATCGCCGAGGTCACGACCGCGGTCGCCAAGGGCGACCTGTCCAAGAAGATCACTGTTGACGCGAAGGGCGAGATTCTCGAGCTCGTCACGACGGTCAACACGATGGTCGACCAGCTCTCCAGCTTCGCCGAGCAGGTGACCCGGGTGGCCCGCGAGGTGGGCACCGAGGGCATCCTGGGCGGCCAGGCGCACGTGCCGGGTGTCACGGGCATCTGGAAGGACCTCAGCGGCAATGTGAACCTGATGGCCAAGAACCTGACCATGCAGGTGCGCAACATCTCCCAGGTCGCAGCGGCCGTCGCCAACGGCGACCTGACGCGGACGGTGACGATCGAGGCGCGCGGCGAGGTGCAGCAGCTTGCCGACACCTTCAACACGATGGTGAAGACGCTGAGTTCGTTCGCCGATCAGGTCACGAAGGTGGCCCGCGAGGTGGGCACGGACGGCATCCTCGGCGGTCAGGCGCATGTGCCGGGCGTGGCGGGCACCTGGAAGGACCTCACCGATTCGGTGAACGGCATGGCGTCCAACCTGACCGGCCAGGTGCGCAACATCGCCATGGTCACCACGGCCATCGCCAAGGGTGACCTGACCAAGAAGATCGACATTGACGCTCGCGGCGAGATCCTTGAGCTCAAGACGACGATCAACACGATGGTTGACCAGCTGTCCAGTTTCGCCGAGGAGGTCACCCGAGTGGCCCGCGAGGTGGGCACGGAAGGACAGCTCGGCGGTCAGGCACGCGTGCGTGACGTCGACGGCACCTGGCGCGACCTCACCGAGTCCGTGAACGAAATGGCAGGAAACCTTACTCGGCAGGTGCGCGCCATCGCGCGCGTGGCGACCGCGGTGACCCGCGGTGACCTGAACCTGAAGATCGACGTGGATGCGTCCGGCGAGATCCAGGAGCTGCAGGACTACATCAACAAGATGATCGCCAACCTGCGCGACACCACGATCGCCAACAAGGAGCAGGACTGGCTGAAGGGCAATCTCGCCCGTATCTCCGCGCTGATGCAGGGCCGTCGCGATCTGCAGGACGTGGCCTCGCTGATCATGAGCGAGCTGACACCGGTGGTCTCGGCACAGCACGGCGCGTTCTTCGTGGCGATGACGCCCGTGGACGGCAAGGACCTGAGCGCCGAGAGCGAGGACTCGTACGAGCTGCGCATGCTGGGGTCGTACGGCTACTCGATGGGCTCCATGCCGACCTCGTTCCGGCCGGGCGAGGCGCTCATCGGGACCGCCGCCGAGGAGAAACGCACGATCCTGGTGGAGAACGCGCCCAGCGGCTACCTGAAGATCTCCTCCGGCCTCGGCGAGGCGCCGCCCGCGCAAGTGATCGTCCTTCCGGTGCTGTTCGAGGGCAAGGTGCTCGGTGTCATCGAGCTGGCCTCCTTCAATCCGTTTACGCAGATCCAGAAGGACTTCCTCAACCAGATCGCCGAGATGATCGCGACCAGCGTCAACACCATCTCCGTCAACACCAAGACGGAGCTGCTGCTGAAGCAGTCGCAGGAGCTGACCGAGCAACTCCGGGAGCGGTCGGCCGAGTTGGAGAACCGGCAGAAGGCCCTCCAGGCGTCCAACGCCGAACTGGAGGAGAAGGCCGAGCTGCTGGCCCAGCAGAACCGCGACATCGAGGTCAAGAACACCGAGATCGAGGAGGCCCGGCAGGTCCTGGAGGAGCGCGCCGAGCAGCTCGCCGTGTCGATGCGCTACAAGAGCGAGTTCCTCGCCAACATGTCGCACGAGCTGCGCACACCGCTCAACTCGCTGCTGATCCTGGCCAAGTTGCTCGCCGACAACGCGGACTCCAACCTCACCCCGAAGCAGGTCGAGTTCGCCGAGACCATCCACGGCGCGGGCTCCGACCTGCTTCAGCTGATCAACGACATCCTCGACCTGTCGAAGGTCGAGGCGGGCAAGATGGACGTCTCCCCGACGCGTATCGCGCTCGTCCAGCTCGTCGACTACGTGGAGGCCACCTTCCGGCCGCTGACCGCTGAGAAGGGCCTCGACCTGTCCGTACGGGTGTCGCCGGAACTGCCCGCCACGCTGCACACCGACGAACAACGGCTGCTGCAGGTGCTGCGGAACCTGCTGTCCAACGCGGTGAAGTTCACCGACTCCGGGGCCGTGGAGCTGGTCATCCGGCCGGCCGGCCGGGAGGTCCCGGTGGCGATCCGGGAGCAGCTGCTCGAGGCCGGGTCGATGAGCGACCCGGACGCGGATCTGATCGCGTTCTCGGTGACGGACACCGGCATCGGTATCGCCGCCAGCAAGATGCGCGTGATCTTCGAGGCGTTCAAGCAGGCGGACGGCACGACGAGCCGCAAGTACGGCGGTACCGGCCTGGGGCTGTCGATCTCGCGGGAGATCGCCCAGCTGCTCGGCGGTGAGATCCACGCGCAGAGCGAGCCGGGACGCGGTTCGACGTTCACGCTGTATTTGCCGCTGCATCCGAGCGAACTGCCGCCGCAGGGCTACCAGCAGGCCCTGCCCGCCCTGAACGCCGGCGATCTGGTGGCCGCCTCGGACCTGGCCCAGTTCCCCGAGGTGGAGATCGAGACGCCGGCCGAGGTGAAGTCGTACCGGGAGACACAGAACGGCGCCGCCGCGCTCTTCAGGCGCCGCCGCAGGCACGCACTCGACGCCGACCAGCGCCTGGCGACCCAGGAGCAGTGGTCGGCCGCCGAGCAGGACGCGACGCCGCAGGTGCACCGCGGGATCCGGTTCGGCGGCGAGAAGGTGCTGATCGTCGACGACGACATCCGCAATGTGTTCGCATTGACCAGCGTGCTAGAACAGCACGGGCTGTCCGTGCTGTACGCCGAGAACGGCCGCGAGGGCATCGAGGTCCTGGAACAGCACGACGACGTCGCGGTCGTCCTGATGGACATCATGATGCCCGAGATGGACGGCTACGCGACGACCACGGCGATCCGCAGGATGCCGCAGTTCGCGGGCCTGCCGATCATCGCGCTGACCGCGAAGGCGATGAAGGGCGACCGGGAGAAGGCGATCGAGTCGGGCGCCTCCGACTACGTGACCAAGCCGGTCGATCCCGATCACCTGCTGTCGGTGATGGAGCAGTGGATGCGGGGGGAGTGACGGGAACCATCGATGTTCACACGGAGTTGCTGACTCAGTGTGGCCGAAGCCGTGTAGAAGTACGGGATTCGGGGAACCTTCTGGTCTCCCGCTACGTTTCTGCTACGTGCACAGTGACATCGCGGTGACAGGGTGTGGCGACAGGCGGGGTGCGGCTACGATGACCGGCACAAGGACGGGCGGCGAAAGGGAGTCGTCCCAAGGGGCGGCGCCCGGTGCACATCCGGGGCGAGGAGGGCGGGCCATGGTGCAGAAGGCCAAGATCCTCCTGGTCGATGACCGGCCGGAGAATCTGCTTGCGCTGGAGGCCATCCTCTCTGCGCTCGATCAGACGCTGGTGCGGGCATCGTCCGGGGAGGAAGCGCTCAAAGCACTGCTCACGGACGACTTCGCGGTCATTCTGCTGGACGTTCAGATGCCGGGAATGGACGGTTTCGAAACAGCCGCGCACATCAAGCGGCGAGAACGGACCCGGGACATCCCGATCATCTTCCTCACCGCGATCAACCACGGCCCGCACCACACCTTCCGTGGGTACGCGGCGGGCGCGGTGGACTACATCTCCAAGCCGTTCGACCCGTGGGTGCTGCGCGCGAAGGTCTCGGTCTTCGTCGAGCTGTACATGAAGAACTGCCAGCTGCGGGAGCAGGCGGCGCTGCTGCGGCTCCAGTTGGAGGGCGGTGGCGGCAAGGCCGCGGTGGGCGAGGCCAAGGAGCCCGCCAGCCTGCTCGCTGAGCTGTCGGCGCGGCTCGCGGCGGTCGAGGAGCAGGCCGAGGCGCTGTCCAAGCAGCTCGACGACGAGTCGGCGGATGCGGCGGCCGTGGCGACCGCGGCCCATCTCGAACGCAAACTCACGGGATTGCGGCGGGCGCTGGACGCCTTGGAGCCGGGCGCCGGCAGCGCGTCCTCGGTGCCCTCGCAGAACTGACTGCCAGGCGCGGACCAGTTGCCCATGAGGACGCGTCAGTTCCGCGCTCGCTTCAGGGCGACACGAACGGGTGAAGCAGTAGGCACACGTGTCCGCTGTCGCATCCACCGGTAACCTCACACCTATGGCCTCACGTCCCTCCGCTGCCAAGAAGCAGCCCGCGAAGAAGGCGGCGGCTCCGGCGAAGAAGGCCGCCGCGAAAAGGGCCCCGGCGAAAAAGGCGCCCGCCAAGAAGGCCGCGGCGAAGAAGTCCGCGCCGCCCCCGAAGCCGGCGCCGAGTCCGACCGGCGGCATCTACAGGCTGGTGCGCGCCCTCTGGCTGGGCGTCGCGCACGCCGTCGGCGCCGTGTTCCGCGGCATAGGGAACGGCGCCAAGAACCTCGACCCCGCGCACCGCAAGGACGGGATCGCCCTGCTGCTGTTCGGTATCGCACTGATCGTCGCCGCGGGCACCTGGGCCGATCTGCGCGGCCCCGTCGGCGACCTCGTCGAGATCCTGGTGACCGGCTCCTTCGGCCGCCTCGACCTGCTCGTGCCGATACTGCTCGCGGTCATCGCCGTCCGCTTCATCCGGCACCCCGAGCAGCCCGAGGCCAACGGCCGCATCGTGATCGGCCTGTCCGCGCTCGTCATCGGTGTGCTCGGCCAGGTCCACATCGCCTGCGGGGCACCCGCCCGCAGTGACGGCATGCAGGCGATAAGGGACGCCGGCGGCCTCATCGGCTGGGCTGCGGCGACCCCGCTGACGTACACGATGGGCGACGTTCTCGCCGTACCTCTGCTCGTGCTGCTGACGATCTTCGGGCTGCTCGTCGTCACGGCCACTCCCGTCAACGCCATTCCGCAGCGGCTGCGGCTGCTCGGCGTGAAGCTCGGCATCCTCCACGATCCGGATGAGGACGAGCTCACCGACGACGAGCAGCGTTACGACGAGCAGTGGCGCGAGGCGCTGCCCGCGCGCACGCGCAGGCGCGGTCCGGCTCCGGAGTCGTACGACCCCGACAGCGCGGAGCAGGAGGCCCTGTCGCGGCGCCGTGGGCGCCCGCGGAGGTCCGCGGTGCCGCAGCCCGACATGCAGCGCCAGATGGACGCCGTGGACGTCGCGGCTGCCGCGGCTGCCGCGCTCGACGGCGCCGTCATGCACGGTATGCCGCCCTCGCCGATCGTCGCCGACCTCACCCAGGGCGTGAGTGTCGGGGATCGCGAGGAGAGCACTCCGACCCCGACACCGGCTCCGAAGGCTGTCCCGGCCGCGCGCCCCAAGCATGAGAAGCTGAAGGTCGAGGTCGCGGATCTCACCAAGCCCGCGCCCGAGACGCCGAGCGACCTGCCCGCGCGCGCCGAGCAGCTCCAGCTGTCCGGCGACATCACCTACTCGCTGCCCTCGCTCGACCTCCTCACGCGCGGCGGCCCCGGCAAGGCGCGCAGCGCGGCCAACGACGCGGTGGTCGCCTCGCTCACGAACGTGTTCTCCGAGTTCAAGGTCGACGCCGCCGTCACGGGCTTCACGCGCGGTCCGACGGTCACGCGTTACGAGGTCGAGCTCGGCCCCGCGGTGAAGGTCGAGCGAATCACCGCGCTGACCAAGAACATCGCGTACGCCGTGGCCAGCCCGGACGTCCGGATCATCAGCCCGATCCCGGGCAAGTCCGCGGTCGGCATCGAAATCCCGAACACCGACCGCGAGATGGTCAACCTCGGCGACGTGCTGCGCCTGGCGGCGGCCGCCGAGGACGACCATCCGATGCTGGTTGCGCTCGGCAAGGACGTCGAGGGCGGCTATGTGATGGCCAACCTCGCGAAGATGCCGCACGTCCTCGTGGCCGGAGCCACCGGTTCCGGTAAATCGTCGTGCATTAACTGCCTGATCACGTCAATCATGGTCCGCGCGACTCCCGAGGACGTCCGTATGGTCCTCGTCGACCCCAAGCGGGTCGAGCTGACCGCCTACGAGGGCATCCCGCACCTGATCACGCCGATCATCACCAACCCGAAGCGGGCCGCCGAGGCGCTCCAGTGGGTCGTACGGGAGATGGACCTCAGGTACGACGACCTGGCTGCGTTCGGATTCCGGCACATCGACGACTTCAACGAGGCCATCCGCAACGGCAAGGTGAAGCTGCCCGAAGGCAGCGAGCGGGAGCTGCAGCCGTACCCGTATCTGCTGGTGATCGTCGACGAGCTCGCCGACCTGATGATGGTCGCCCCCAGGGACGTCGAGGACGCGATCGTGCGCATCACGCAGCTCGCGCGCGCGGCCGGCATCCACCTGGTGCTGGCCACGCAGCGGCCGTCGGTCGACGTCGTCACCGGTCTGATCAAGGCGAACGTGCCCTCGCGGCTCGCCTTCGCCACCTCCTCGCTCGCGGACTCGCGCGTCATCCTCGACCAGCCCGGCGCCGAGAAGCTCATCGGCAAGGGCGACGGGCTGTTCCTGCCGATGGGGGCCAACAAGCCGACCCGTATGCAGGGCGCCTTCGTGACCGAGGACGAGGTCGCTGCGATCGTCCAGCACTGCAAGGACCAGATGGCGCCCGTCTTCCGGGACGACGTCACCGTGGGCACCAAGCAGAAGAAGGAGATCGACGAGGAGATCGGCGACGACCTCGACCTGCTGTGCCAGGCGGCCGAGCTGGTGGTGTCCACACAGTTCGGGTCGACCTCCATGCTCCAGCGCAAGCTGCGCGTCGGCTTCGCCAAGGCCGGGCGGCTCATGGACCTCATGGAGTCCAGGGGCATCGTCGGACCGAGCGAAGGGTCGAAAGCTCGTGACGTTCTTGTGAAGCCTGACGAGCTGGACGGCGTGCTCGCGGTGATCCGCGGGGAGGCTTGAGGAAGAGGCTCGCGCGGGCTGTCCACCGATGTCCGATCGTGACTCACCCGTAAGGGATCATTGAGCAACCGTTTCCCTTCCACGTACGTCAAGTTGAGGGAAGCGACAATCGCGCACCCCACCATCGGCGTGTCCGGCCATTCCGATGGGCTACAAAGTCCGACCGCCCGGTTGCCCCACCCTTTCGCACCCCCCCTAGACTGAACCTCCAGCACAGGTGGCTTAAACGCTCGAAAGGCGCCCCCGTGTCCATCGGCAACTCCCCTGAAGACGAGCGTCCGTTCGAAGACGATCGCGAGGAAGCCCGCCGCTCCGTCGGCCATGCCCTGCGGCAGGCACGAATCGCGGCCGGGCTGACTGTCGACGACGTCACCAACGCCACCCGGGTCCGCATCGCCATCGTGCACGCCATCGAGGCGGACGACTTCGCCCCCTGCGGTGGCGACGTCTACGCCCGGGGCCACATCCGGACCCTGGCCAAGGCTGTCCACCTCGATCCGGCCCCGCTGCTCGCACAGTACGACGCCGCGCACGGCGGCCGCCCGGCCCCGACCCCGGCAGCCCCCCTCTTCGAGGCGGAACGCATCCGCCCCGAGCGGCGCGGGCCCAACTGGACCGCGGCCATGGTCGCCGCGATCGTCGCCGTGGTCGGCTTCGTCGGGTTCACCGCGTTCAAGGGCGGCGACGACGGCGGCGCGAAGCCGCAGGTCGCCGAGGGATCCACGCCCTCGACCAGCAAGTCGGCCTCGCCCACGCCCAAGAGCAGCAAGTCCGGCAACCCGAAGTCCAACCCCTCGGACAGCGCCATCGCGGCCGCGCCCCAGGACAAGGTGACCGTCCAGGTCAGCGCCGCCGACGGACGCAGCTGGATCTCGGCCAAGGATCACAACGGCCGGCTTCTCTTCGACGGACTCCTCAAGCAGGGCGACTCCAAGACCTTCCAGGACAGCGAGAAGATCAACCTCGTCCTCGGCGACGCGGGCGCGATCCAGCTCTACGTCAACGGAAAGAAGATCGAGGACAGCTTCCAGCCCGGTGCGGTCGAGCGCCTGACGTATACGAAGGGCGACCCCCAGGTCGGCTGACAGGGGGCATGTCCATACGGGGTTGGCCAAGATCGGCCAACCCCGTCGACGTGGGCTGTCAGTGAGACAAAGTAGTCTTGAGCGCATGCCTGAACGCCGTACCGTCGCACTCGTCACCCTTGGCTGCGCCCGTAACGAGGTGGACTCGGAGGAGCTCGCAGGCCGCTTGGAGGCGGACGGCTGGGACCTCGTGGAGGACGCCGCGGAAGCGGACGTCGCCGTCGTCAACACCTGTGGGTTCGTCGAGGCCGCCAAGAAGGACTCCGTCGACGCCCTCCTGGAGGCCAACGACCTCAAGGGCCACAGCAGAACCCAGGCCGTCGTGGCGGTGGGCTGCATGGCCGAGCGGTACGGCAAGGAGCTCGCCGAGGCCCTCCCCGAGGCCGACGGAGTACTCGGCTTCGACGACTACGCGGACATCTCCGACCGTCTGCAGACCATCCTGAACGGCGGTATCCACGCCTCCCACACCCCGCGCGACCGGCGCAAGCTGCTGCCGATCAGCCCCGCGGAGCGCCAGGAGTCCGCGACCGCGGTCGCGCTGCCCGGACACGCTCCGGTGGATCTGCCGGACGGGCTGGCGCCCGCCTCCGGTCCCCGTGCGCCCCTGCGCCGCCGGCTGGACGGCGCCCCGGTCGCCTCGGTGAAGCTCGCCTCCGGCTGTGACCGGCGCTGCTCCTTCTGCGCCATTCCGTCCTTCCGCGGCTCGTTCATCTCGCGCCGCCCGAGCGACGTGCTGAACGAGACGCGGTGGCTGGCCGAGCAGGGCGTGAAGGAGATCATGCTGGTCTCCGAGAACAACACCTCGTACGGCAAGGACCTGGGCGACATCCGCCTGCTGGAGTCCCTGCTGCCGGAGCTCGCCGAGGTCGACGGCCTTGAGCGCGTGCGCGTCAGCTACCTCCAGCCGGCCGAGATGCGTCCCGGCCTGATCGACGTCCTGACCTCGACGCCGAAGATCGCCCCGTACTTCGACCTGTCCTTCCAGCACTCCGCCCCCGGCGTGCTGCGCGCGATGCGCCGCTTCGGCGACACCGACCGCTTCCTGGAGCTGCTCGACACCATCCGGAGCAAGGCCCCGCAGGCGGGCGTGCGCTCCAACTTCATCGTGGGCTTCCCGGGCGAGAGCGCGGACGACCTGGCGGAGCTGGAGCGCTTCCTGAACGGCGCGCGGCTGGACGCCATCGGCGTCTTCGGCTACTCCGACGAGGAGGGCACGGAGGCGGCGACGTACGAGAACAAGCTGGACGAGGACGTCGTCGCAGAGCGGCTGGCACGTGTCTCCCGGCTGGCCGAGGAGCTCGTCTCCCAGCGTGCCGAGGAGCGTGTGGGCGAGACCGTGCATGTGCTCGTGGAGTCCGTGGACGAGGAGGGCGTGTACGGCCGCGGGGCGCACCAGGCGCCGGAGACGGACGGCCAGGTGCTGCTCACGAGCGGCGCAGGTCTGAGCGTCGGCCGTATGGTCGAGGCGAAGGTGGTCGGTACGGAAGGTGTCGACCTGGTGGCCGAGCCGCTGGCGGGCTCGCTCGGGTGTAGTGAGGAGGCGGGCAGATGACCGGAGTACCGGCATCGGCGGCGAACGGCTCCTCCAAGGCGGGTCCGCCGAGAGTCGACGGCGCCGATTCCGAACCGGCCGGCGACGCGAAGCCCGCGCGGGGCGCGAAGGTCGTGGCCGCGGCCGTCAACCAGGCCAGCGTCTGGAACATCGCCAACCTGCTCACCATGCTCCGGCTGCTCCTCGTGCCCGGCTTCGTCGCGCTGATGCTGGCCGACGGCGGGTACGACCCGGCATGGCGCTCCCTGGCCTGGGCGGCCTTCGCCATCGCCATGATCACCGACCTCTTCGACGGTCATCTGGCGCGCACCTACGACCTCGTCACCGACTTCGGCAAGATCGCCGACCCCATCGCCGACAAGGCGATCATGGGCGCGGCACTGATCTGTCTCTCCTCGCTGGGCGACCTGCCGTGGTGGGTGACGATCGTCATCCTGGGCCGGGAACTGGGAATCACGCTGCTGCGTTTTCTTGTCATCCGGTACGGCGTCATCCCGGCGAGCCGCGGCGGCAAGCTGAAGACGCTCACACAGGGCGTCGCGGTCGGGATGTACGTCCTGGCGCTGACGGGCTGGCTGGCCACCCTGAGGTTCTGGGTGATGGCGGCGGCGGTCGTCCTGACCGTGGTGACCGGACTCGACTATGTAAGACAGGCCATTGTGCTGCGCAGGCAGGGAATCGCCGAGCGCAAGGCCGCGTTGGAGGAGACGGAAGCGTGAGTTCTCCGGCCGCCGACGTGGTGCGACTACTGACGGTGAGGGGCGAGACCCTCGCGGTCGCCGAGTCGCTCACCGGCGGGCTGGTTGCGGCGGAAATCACAGCCGTCCCCGGAGCGTCCAAGGTGTTCCGTGGTTCGGTGACCGCCTACGCCACCGAGCTGAAGCACGAGTTGCTGGGTGTCGACGCCACCCTGCTGGCACAGCGCGGAGCGGTGGATCCGCAGGTCGCGGCCCAGATGGCGGTCGGCGTACGCAAGGCGCTCGGCGCCGATTGGGGCCTCGCGACGACCGGTGTCGCGGGCCCGGAACCGCAGGACGGGAAGCCCGTCGGGACGGTTTTCGTGGCCGTGGACGGCCCCTTCGGAGCGGATTCCGGTTCTGCCGGTGGCGGAAAAGTCGAGGCCCTGCGGTTGAACGGCGACCGCGCGGAAATTCGTATGGAGAGTGTACGGAGCGTACTCGCACTGCTCCTGAAGGAGCTCGCGAGCGAACGGTCCGGGAATGAGCCGGCACAGGATACGGAACAGAACGGGGGGTTTTGATGTTTGCAGCCCTGAGTGAACACGACATCGCTCCCCGCACGGCCGCAGCGCGAGGCGGTACGGTGGGGGGTGAAGGATGCGGCTACGCGGTCCGAGGAGGGAGCCACCGATGATTCTGCTCCGTCGCCTGCTGGGTGACGTGCTGCGTCGGCAGCGCCAGCGCCAGGGCCGTACTCTGCGCGAAGTCTCCTCGTCCGCCCGAGTCTCACTCGGCTATCTCTCCGAGGTGGAGCGGGGGCAGAAGGAGGCATCCTCCGAGCTGCTCTCCGCCATCTGCGACGCGCTGGACGTACGGATGTCCGAGCTCATGCGAGAAGTGAGCGACGAGCTTGCCCTCGCCGAGCTGGCCCAGTCTGCTGCGGCCACCGAGTCTGTGCCCGCGCCGGTTCGTCCGATGCTGGGTTCCGTGTCGGTGACCGGTGTGCCACCGGAACGGGTGACCATCAAGGCGCCCGCCGAGGCGGTGGACGTGGTCGCCGCGTGACGTTCACGCGCGTGGCTGCGTGAGCCGACGTGCACGTGCAAGGCCCCGGCCGGGGCTTCCCCAGGAAGGACTGGGGAGGTGCGGTCGGGGTTTTCGTGTTGTCGGAGTGCCTTGTACGGCTGTCCGGGCCCGTTTGCCGGTGTGGCTCGGGGCGGTCATGGTGGATGCCTGCGATGCGTTGCGCCCATGTGCCGTCGGTGCGCCCTCCCTGGGGGTGACGGCGGCGGTCTAGCTTCGGGGCCGGAGGTGGCGTCCATGGCACGGCCGACAGTGCGCTGGGGGGCGGTTCTCGGGCTCGGGGTGCTGTGGTGGTGGGCGGTACTGCGGCTTGCGTTCGCGCCCGGTGCCGGGGTGCTGGAGGGGGCGGTCGCCGCCGGCGGATGGGGGCTGAGTCTGCTGCCGGTGCACTGTGTGCCGAAGGCGCGGGCGACGGGGGCCGTGGGGACGGGGCGTTGGCGGGGGGCCTGGCAGACGGCCCGTGTCACCATGGCATCGCCACCCCGCCGTTCGGACGCAGGATCTGGCCCGTCGTGAACGATGAGGCGTCGGAGGCCAGATACAGCACGGTGTGGGCGACGTCCTCCGGTTCGCCGACCCGGCCCAGCGGCGACATCCGGGCCATCAGCGCCTCGGTCTGGGCCTGCGCCTCGGCCTCGTGGCGGTCGGTCATGGGGGTGCGGATCCAGCCCGGCGCGACCGCGTTGACCCGGATCCCGTGCCGGCCGACCTCGTTCGCCAGGGTCTTGGTCAGCTGGACGACGGCCGCCTTGGCCGCGCCGTAGCAGAGCAGGCCGGGGCGGCCGGTGTCGACGGCACCCGAGGCCATGGTGATGATGCTGCCGCCGGTCTTCCGGTCGAGCATCAGGCGGGCGGCCTCCTGGCAGGCGTACAGGACCCCCTTGAAGTTGACGTTCAGGACCCGGTCGAGGTCCTCGTCCCGGGTCTCCAGGACCGGGCTGCTGTGCATGATCCCGGCGACCGCGGCCATCACGTCCAGGCGCTCGCAGGACTCGACGGCCTGTCTGAGCTGCGCCCGGTCGGTGACGTCGAGGTGGTGGACACGGGCGGTGCCGCCGCCGTCCTTGATCAGGGTCGCTGTCTCGTGCAGGCCCTGGGCGTCGCGGTCGGCGCAGTGGACCGTGGCGCCCGCTTCGGCGAGCAGCACGGCCGAGGCGCGGCCGATGCCGCCGGCCGCTCCGGTGACGAATGCGGTGCGTCCGGTGAGTTCGTACGCCTTGACGGCCATGAAGGGACGGTACGAGGGTTTCTGACGGGTCGTCAATTAGTTGTACGGCGTGGAGTTCCGCGGGATGGGGCGGCGCTCGGCGCCGGTCCCGTCTGGCAGTTCGGGCACCAGTAGGTGGGGCGTTCGCGGGAGCCGTCGCCCTGGTCGGCCACGCGAACGGAGGTGTGGCAGCGCAGACAGGGGCGGGGTGCGCGGCCGTACACGAACAGGTCCTGGCCGCGGCGGCCCGTGGTGCTGCGGACCGGGCGGTCGCGGTTGGCCTCCAGGAGCTTCCTGGCGAGCGCGGGCAGCTTCGCGGCACGGTCGGCGGGCAGTGCGCCGATGGGGAGCCAGGGGGTGGCGCCGAGCAGGAAGCAGAGCTCGCTCTTGTAGACGTTGCCGATGCCGGCGAGGTTGCGCTGGTCCAGGAGAGCCTCGCCGAGGGGACGTGCGGGGTCGACGAGGAGGTTGGCGAGCGCCTGCTCCGGATCCCAGTCCGCACCGAGGAGGTCGGGGCCGAGGTGGCCGACGGCACGCTGTTCGTCCGCGGTGCGCAGGAGGTCGAGGACGGGGAGGCGGTAGCCGACGGCCGTGCCGTCCGCGTTGCCCAGGATCACGCGGATCTGGTGGGACGGCCCGCCGGTCCAGCGCCGGCCGTTCGCGTACACCTTCCAGGAGCCGTCCATCCTCAGGTGCGAGTGGAGCGTCAGGCCGCCCTCGATACGGGTCAGGAGGTGCTTGCCGCGCGGGGTGACGTCCAGGACCGTACGGCCCGTGAGGTCGGTCGTGGCGTACTTGGGCACCCGGAAGTCGCTGCGGGTCAGCACCTTGCCGGCGAGCGCGTCGTGCAGGCGTCTCGCCGTCTGCCAGACCGTGTCTCCTTCGGGCATGGGTCAAGGGTGGCACGGGTGGGCGCTCGCGGGCTCGGACAGCTGGGGCGCTTGCGGTCAGGCCCTGAGCCGCAGGCCGCGGGGGGTTGCGATGAAGCCTGCTCCTTCCAGGAGGGTGCCGATGGGGGACGTGAGGGCCGGGGCGCCGTTGACTCGCTCCACCGTGACAGTGCCGAGGGAGCCCGCTCGGGCGGCTGCGGCCAGGGTCTGAGCGGCTGCCTGCAGGCGTGGGTCGTCGGTGGCGGTGCCTTCCGGGTCGGCGGGCCAGGCCAGCAGCGTCTTGCCGCCGCGCTCCATATAGAGCGTCAGCTCGCCGTCGACGAGGACCACCAGAGAGCCCGCCTTTCGGCCCGGCTTGTGGCCCGCGCCGGTCGGGGGCTCCGGCCAGGGAAGCGCCGCGCCGTACGCGTTCGCCGGATCGGCGGCGGCGAGGACCACGGCTCGGGAGTCGGGGGCGGGGCGGCGAACCGGGAAAGCGGAGCCGAACGAGCCGGGTGTCGAGCCGGGGCCGCTTCGGGGGCCGCCTGCGCCTGGGGACGCGAGGTCGCGGGGCGAGACGTATTCGTCGCGCAAGGCGCGAGTGGGCGGGAGGCCGAAGTCGTCCTCGAAGCCGGTGATGTCGGACTCGGGCCGGTCTCCGCGGGCACGGTCCCCGCTCCGGGCGGCGCCACCCCCCGACTCGAAGCCGTCCGTCCAGTCGAAGGCGTCGGGACCGCCGGAGCCGTGGGGCGAGCCGAAGGGGGTGGCGGGGAAGCCGCTCGGCGTGCCGTCGGCCGACGGCTGCGGCAGGGTTTCGCCGCGGTCGCGGGCGTTGGACACCGCGCGCAGGCGGTCCACCGCGCCGTCCATCGCGAACTGTGCCGCGCCGAGCCCCTCCACCACGTAGCCGCGCCGTGCCTGGCCGCTCTCCTCGAAGGCGGACAGGATCCGGTACGTCGCCGAGAAGCCGCCCTCGATGCCTTCCGCCGAGACGGCCCCCCGGGTGACCACGCCGTGCCGGTCGAGGAGGGTGCGGGCGACGGCGTGGGCGCGCACCGTCGGGTCGGCCTCGCGTGCCGGGAGCAGGGACCAGCGGCCGGCGACGGTGGGCGGGCCGCTGCGGGAGGCGGGGCGGGCTGCGGCGGTCAGGGAGCCGTAACGCCCGCGTGGGACGCTGCGCTTGGCGCGGTGGGCCGTGGAGCCCGCGGTGCGGCCCGAACCCAGCAGGGAGCGCATGGGGGCCAGTGTGTCGTTCGTGAGGCGGCCGGACCAGGCCAGGTCCCAGACGGCGTCGGCCAGTTGGGGATCGGTGACTTCGGGGTGTGTGGTGGCGCGGACCTGGTCGGTGATCTGGCGGAAGAACAGGCCGTAACCCCCGGAGAGGGCGTCCAGGACGGACTGGTGGAGCGCTGTCAGTTCCAGGGGGTGCGGCGGGGGCTGGAGCAGGGGAGCGGCGTCCGCCAGGTACAGGGAGACCCAGCCGTCCTTGCCGGGAAGGGCTCCTGCGCCGGCCCAGACGACCTCTCCGGCGGCGGTGAGCTCGTCGAGCATCGCGGGCGTGTAGTTGGCGACGCGGGACGGCAGCACCAGCTTCTCCAGGGCTGACGCGGGCACGGATGCGCCCTGCAACTGCTCGACGGCACGCACCAGTCCGTCGATACCGCGCAGTCCGTGCCCCTTGCCGATGTGCTGCCACTGCGGCAGGAACTGGGCGAGCGCGGCCGGTGCGACCGGCTCCAGCTCGTGCCGCAGCGCGGCGAGGGAACGACGGCGCAGTCGGCGCAGCACGGCCGCGTCGCACCACTCCTGACCGATGCCCGCCGGATGGAACTCCCCCTGTACGACGCGGCCGTTCGCAGCGAGACGTTGTAGTGCGCCGTCCGTGACCGCCACGCCCAGGCCGAAGCGGGCCGCCGCCGTGGCCGATGTGAAGGGGCCGTGGGTGCGCGCATAGCGGGCGAGTAGGTCGCCGAGCGGGTCCTTCACGGGTTCTGTGAATGCCTCCGGGACGCCGACCGGTAGAGCCGTGCCGAGGGCGTCGCGCAGGCGGCCCGCGTCCTCGATCGCCGCCCAGTGGTCTGCGCCGGCGATGCGGACCTTGATCGCGCGGCGGGCGCCGGCCAGGTCCTGGGCCCACTGCGGCTCGGCGCCGCGCTCGCTCAGCTCGGCGTCGGTGAGCGGGCCGAGAAGGCGCAGGAGGTCCGCGACGCCCTCGGCGTCCTTGACGCGCCGGTCCTCGGTGAGCCACTGGAGCTCCCGCTCCAGCTCGGTCAGCACCTCGGCGTCGAGCAGCTCGCGCAGCTCCGCCTGGCCGAGTAGCTCGGCCAGGAGCCGCGAGTCCAGGGAGAGCGCGGCGGCGCGGCGCTCGGCGAGCGGTGAGTCTCCCTCGTAGAGGAACTGGGCCACGTACCCGAAGAGGAGGGAGCGGGCGAAGGGGGAGGGCTCGGGGGTGGTGACCTCGACCAGGCGTACCTTGCGGGACTCCAGGTCGCCCATCAGCTCGACCAGCCCGGGGACGTCGAAGACGTCCTGAAGGCACTCGCGGACTGCTTCCAGGACGATCGGGAACGAGCCGAACTCACTGGCTACCTGGAGCAGTTGGGATGCGCGCTGGCGCTGCTGCCACAACGGGGTGCGCTTGCCCGGGTTGCGGCGCGGCAGCAGCAGCGCGCGGGCCGCGCACTCGCGGAAACGGGACGCGAACAGGGCGGAGCTGCCCACCTGGTCGGTGACGACCTGGTCGACCTCCCCCTTGTCGAAGACGACGTCCGCAGCGCCGACGGGTGCCTGGTCGGCGTCGTACTCCGTGCCCGCCTTCATCGGCTCCTGGTCGAGCAGGTCCAGGCCCATGAGATCGGCGTCCGGGAGGCGCAGCACGATGCCGTCGTCGGCGTGCATGACCTGGGCGTCCATGCCGTACCGCTCGGAGAGTTTGGAGCCGAGCGCCAGCGCCCACGGGGCATGCACCTGGGCACCGAAGGGGGAGTGCACGACGACCCGCCAGTCGCCGAGCTCGTCGCGGAAGCGCTCCACGACGATGGTGCGGTCGTCCGGGACGTGACCGCAGGCCTCGCGCTGCTCGTCCAGGTAGGACAGGACGTTGTCCGCGGCCCAGGCGTCCAGGCCCGCCGCGAGGAGACGCAGACGGGCGTCCTCCTTGGGCAGCGAGCCGACCTCGCGCAGGAACTGGCCCACCGCGCGGCCCAGTTCGAGCGGGCGGCCCAGCTGGTCGCCCTTCCAGAAAGGAAGCCTGCCCGGTACGCCCGGCGCGGGGGAGACCAGGACGCGGTCGCGCGTGATGTCCTCGATGCGCCAGGAGCTGGTGCCGAGCGTGAAGACGTCGCCCACGCGGGACTCGTAGACCATCTCCTCGTCGAGCTCGCCGACCCGGCCGCCGCCCTTCTTGGGGTCGGCTCCGGCGAGGAAGACCCCGAAGAGCCCGCGGTCGGGGATGGTGCCACCGGAGGTGACGGCGAGGCGCTGCGCGCCGGGGCGGCCGGTGACCGTGCCGGCGACGCGGTCCCACACCACGCGCGGGCGCAACTCGGCGAACGCGTCGGACGGATAGCGGCCCGCGAGCATGTCGAGGACCGCCGTGAACGCCGACTCCGGGAGCGAGGCGAAGGGGGCGGCGCGGCGGACCGTGGCGAGCAGGTCGTCGACCTGCCAGGTGTCCAGGGCCGTCATCGCCACCAGCTGCTGTGCCAGCACGTCCAGGGGGTTGGCGGGGACCTTCAGGGATTCGATGGAGCCGGTACGCATGCGCTCGGTGACCACCGCCGCCTGGACGAGGTCGCCGCGGTACTTGGGGAAGACCACGCCGGTGGAGACCGCGCCCACCTGGTGTCCCGCGCGGCCCACGCGCTGCAGGCCGGAGGCGACGGACGGCGGAGACTCCACCTGGACGACAAGGTCCACGGCACCCATGTCGATGCCCAGCTCGAGGCTGGAGGTGGCGACCACGGCGGGCAGGCGGCCCGCCTTGAGGTCCTCCTCGACGAGGGCGCGCTGCTCCTTGGAGACCGAGCCGTGGTGGGCACGGGCGATGACGGGTGGTGCGCCCTGCGCGGCTCCGGATCCGCCCATGAGCTCGGCCGGGGTGTGGTGCTCGTCCAGCGTTTCGCCGGTTGCCCGCTCGTACGCGATCTCGTTGAGCCTGTTGCACAGGCGCTCAGCGAGGCGGCGGGAGTTGGCGAACACGATCGTGGAACGGTGCGCCTGGACGAGGTCGGTGATCCGCTCCTCGACGTGCGGCCAGATCGACGGGCGCTCTGTGCCCTCCGATCCGTCGGCGACCGGGGAACCGCCCAGCTCGCCCAGGTCCTCGACCGGGACGACGACCGAGAGGTCGAACTCCTTGCCCGACTTCGGCTGGACGATCTCCACCTTGCGGCGTGGTGAGAGGTAGCGCGCGACCTCGTCGACCGGGCGGACCGTCGCCGAGAGGCCGATGCGGCGGGCCGGCTTCGGCAGGATCTCGTCCAGCCTCTCCAGGGAGAGCGCGAGATGCGCGCCGCGCTTGGTGCCCGCCACCGCGTGCACCTCGTCGAGGATCACCGTCTCGATCCCGGTCAGCGCGTCGCGCGTGGCCGAGGTCAGCATCAGGAACAGGGACTCCGGGGTGGTGATCAGGATGTCCGGGGGTCGGGTGGACAGGGCGCGACGCTCGGCGGCGGGGGTGTCGCCGGAGCGGATGCCCACCTTCACCTCGGGCTCGGGCAGGCCCAGGCGCACGGATTCCTGACGGATACCGGTCAGGGGGCTGCGGAGGTTGCGCTCGACGTCGACCGCGAGGGCTTTGAGCGGCGACACGTACAGGACGCGGCAGCGCTTCCTGGGGTCTGCGGGCGGCGGTGTCGAGGCCAGCTGGTCCAGGGCGGCGAGGAACGCGGCCAACGTCTTGCCGGAGCCGGTGGGGGCGACCACCAGCACGTCCGAGCCCGCTCCGATGGCCTGCCACGCGCCCGCCTGGGCCGCGGTGGGCGCGGAGAAGGCCCCCGTGAACCAGCCGCGGGTCGCGGGGGAGAAGCCGTCGAGGGCTCGGTGTGCGGAGCTGACCATGCGTCCATCCTGCACCCGCCCACTGACAATGACTCTGACCTGCGGTTCCGCTGCGCTGGGCGTGAGCCGGGCGCGGTTGTGGGTTCGTTGTGGGTCGGGGGCGCGGCGGTGCGGCGAGCCCGCCGCCCGCTGTTCGTCTGCCTGTTGCCTGCGTGGGCCGGGGCTGGGGTCAGGTACGCGGCGGGCTGCGCCGCACCGCCGCGACCCGCTCCCGTGCGTCGGCGGCTGCGGGTGGGTGGGTGGGTGGGGGTGCGGGACTCCGGGCTGCTTTGCATTGGCCCGGCGGAGAATGGGTGCATGGCTGGTTCGGGGAAGGAGGCGGCGCGGCACTGGCGGTACGCCGGGCTGCCGGGGGTCGATCTGCTCCGCGCCCGGTATATCCGCAAGGAGTTTGTGCGGCACACGCACGAGCACTTCGTCATCGCCGCTATCGCGGACGGGGTCGAGGTCTTTCACCACCGCGGGGCCGATCAGTACGCCGGGGCGGGGGCGCTCGCGCTGGTCAATCCTGATACGCCGCACACGGGGCGTGCCGGGGTGCCCGAGGGGTGGCGGTACGGGGCCGTGTATCCGTCGCCGGAGGTGGTGGCCGAGATCGCGGCCGAGGCGACTCTCATTCGTGGGACGCCGGGGTTCGTCAGTCCGGTGCTCGACGATCCGTACACCGTCGGGCTCGTGCATCAGGTGCTGCGGGCCGCGGAGGACGGCAATGCGCTGGCCGCCGACACGCTGCTGCGGGTCGCTGTGACAAGGCTGCTACGGCTCAATGGCGGGTCGTTGCCGCAGCGGGAGGTGCGGACGGCGGGTGCCCGGATCGCGGCACGTGCGCGTGCCGTGCTGCAGGAGCGGCTGGCCGAGCCGCCGACCCTGGAGAGGCTTGCGGCAGGTCTCGGCACCAGCCCGTTCGCGTTGCTGCGGGCGTTCCGAGGCGCCTATGGGATGCCGCCGCACGCCTGGCTCACGGACGAACGGGTGCGGCAGGCGCGGCGGCTGCTGGACGCCGGTACGACGCCTGCCGAGGCAGCCGTCGCCGTCGGGTTCACCGATCAGCCGCACCTGAACCGGCACTTCACCCGGATCGTCGGCGTGCCCCCTGGTGCATACCGGCGTGAGCGCAAGAACGTACAAGACGCGCGAGGGCGGCTGCTCCTACCGTCCGGTGCGTGGCAGAACAGACAGCTCTCGCAGACATACGTCCCGAAGACGGGGGTAAAGCGGACTCCGCCGTCGTACGGGACGCCCTCGGAGTCGGCGTCGCCGTAGGACTGTCCGGCTTCGCCTTCGGAGTGACCTCGGCCGGTAGCGGGCTCACGCTGCTGCAGACCTGCGCGCTCAGCCTCCTGGTGTTCACCGGTGCATCCCAGTTCGCCCTGGTGGGGGCGCTCGCGGCCGGGGGCAACCCGCTCACGGCAGCGGCAGGCGCCTTCTTCCTGGGCGTGCGCAACGCCTTCTACGGGCTCCGCCTGTCCCAGCTGCTGGCCCTCCCGCGCGCGGTGCGGCCGTTCGCAGCGCAGTGGGTCATCGACGAGACGACCGCGGTCGCACTGGCGCAGCCCACGCGCCGGAGTACGCGCATCGGGTTCGCCGTCACCGGGCTCAGCCTGTACGTCCTGTGGAACCTCACCACGTTCCTCGGAGCCCTGGGTGCCGACGCCATCGGGGACACCGACGCATGGGGCCTCGACGCCGCCGGGCCCGCCGTGTTCCTGGCGCTTCTCGCGCCGATGCTCAAGACCAGCACCGAACGGACCGTCGCAGGACTCGCCGTCCTCCTGGGGCTCGGCCTGCTGCCCGTACTGCCCGCCGGAGTGCCCGTCCTGGTGGCCGCGCTGGCAGCGCCCGCCGTTCTCTGCCTGGAGGGCCGCCGCAGGGGCACGTCATGCAACGAAGCACACGAGAACGACGTACCAGAGGAAGACCGTTGAACACCTGGATCGCGATCGGCGTGACCGCTCTCGGCTGCTACGCCGTCAAGCTCGCCGGGCTGCTCGTACCCGCGGGCGCGCTCGAGAAGCCGCTGGTCAGGCGTCTGGCCGCGCTGTTGCCGGTGGCCCTTCTCGCCGCCCTCACGGCCCAGCAGACCTTCGCCGACGGGCACGCCCTGGTGCTCGACGCGAGGGTTGCGGGGCTTGCGGCCGCCGCTCTGGCGTTGGCCCTGCGTGCCCCGTTCCTGCTCGTCGTGGCGGCGGCCGTGGTGGTGACCGCCGGGGTGCGCGCCATGGGCGGGTGACGGCTCCCGGGTCAGCCGATGGGGCGCCCGTGCGCCCTGAGGGTGCGCAGCGCCTCGATGGTCACCATGGGGCGGGCCTCCAGGGCAATGCCCGGTGCCCACTGGCGCCAGCGGAGCGGCCAGCCGCCGTCCTCCTGCTGCGCTTCCGCGAGGAAGTCCAGGGAGCGTGTCATCTCGGCATCTGTGAACCAAGCGCGCGCCAGAGAACTCGGCGTCTTCGCGTAGTCGTGCGGGAAGTGGTGCTCGCCGGGCGCGTAGCCAGGGGCGACCGGATACGCCTCCAGGTGGTCGGGTTCCAGCGCCGCGAGCCGGTGTTCGCGCACCAGGCGGCCGAGGCGGCCGGCGGCCGCCTCCGCGCGCGGGCGGTCGGCAGCGGAGTCCAGAAAGGCCACGGCGGCCTCGACCTCGTAGGGGTGGGACTTCTCCAGCGATTCGACCGCATGCCAGCAGAAGTCAGTGGCCCTGAACAACCAGGCGTGCCAGACCTCGTTGCGGTGCAGCAGGCCCACCACCGGCCCCGTGGCGAGGAGTTCGCTGGGCGGGGCGTCCACGATCGGGATGAAGGGTGCTGCCGGATAGCCGCGCTGGCTGGGATGGATCGCCGGAAGCGCGCCGTCCGCCGTGGAGACGGAGGTCAGATAGCGGCACACGCGCTCCACCCGCTGTCCGCCACAGCGCCCGATGGCGTCCAGGACGCGCAGCGCGTGCCCGGTGTGCAGCGGCTGGCTGACCGGACCGCGCAGATCGGGCTCCAGCGCGTGGCCGTAACCGCCGTCCTCGTTGCGGTACGCGTCCAGCGCGGTCTCCACCGGGTCGGCGCCGCCGTTCAGGAAGTGGTACGCGAAGAGGCGCTGCTCCAGCACGCGCGCGGTGAGCCAGACGAAGTGCTCGGCGCGGAAGAGCGGGGAGCGTGCCGGGGGTGTGGCAGGGAGTGGTGAAGCTCCTGTTTCGGACATGCGACAGACCGTAGGGCGGAAAGCGGTCTCGGCAAGGGGTCCCGGCTCAGGCCCACCCTCAGGGGCGGGATACTGAAGGCATGCGGTTGACGGTCTTCTGGCAGCGGAAGGGCCGCCGACCTGCGGAGATCTTCGCGAGTTAGTGCGATGACCTGTACTGTTGTACGGAATCGAAAGCCCTCCACGTCCCGGCCCGTCCCGCGCTGAAACTCCCTGAAAACTCCCTGGATTCGTATTCGAACTCCCTGGAAACCCCCTGGGGTGAGGGTGCGACCGGGGAGTTTTGGGCCGCCTGCCTGGCCTGATGGTGGCAACTCTCTGTGACTTCTGTGCGCTTCACCTTATGGCGTTGGCCTACCGACGCTACCTGGATGACGTAGTGCGGCGACGAGCTGACGTGTTCGACTTCATGACGCGGGCCGCCGAGTTCCGGACCGAGTTCCGCACCGGCGGCAGCACCGAGGCACACGCCCGGGGCATCAACAGGTCGGCAGTGACCCGAACCTTCGAGCAGGCCCGCGTGGAGGCTCTGGAGGTCTGTGCCAAGCACCCCGACAGCGACCTGACCAGCACGCAGGCATGACGCAGCAGAGGCCCATCTCACGGCGTCCGAAGTGACATGTTCTTCGTCACAAAGCAGCTCGGCCCGCTCCGAGGAGGAGCGGGCCGAGCTGCGCAGGGGAAACCGTGGGGTCAGCCCACCACTTCAGAGGTCGGGAAGCAGACGGTCTGCCACCGGTCGGGCTTGTCGGTCTGCGACCAGCCGTTGACGGTGTCCGGCTTTGCCGCTCCGCTGGGTCGATGATGAACCCGTTCTCGATCAGGCGACGCCCGAATGACGCGGGGGCGAAGCCGTACTCCGCCGGCCCCAGGTCTCAGGCGACGACCGGCCGCACCGGGTCTGAGTCCGTGAGGTGGCCCCTCCGTGGGTCCTCGATTGGCAGCGGCGCCACGATCAGGCGCCAACGTCCATCCTGCACGTCCACAATGGCACGATGCGGTCCGGTGGGCGTCATGTTCTCTCCAAGCGTTTGTGTCACCAGAGACTGAGGGGGCGGCCTGCTGCGACCGCCGCCTGAATGCGTGCTGTGATCTCGGCTTCGGACTCCCCGCGTTCCTGGCCGGCCCGGATGGCGGCGCCGATCGCGCGGGATCTTCCGGCGGGGCCGCGAAGGTCGGCGAGGGGGCTGCCCGGGTCTCTACGGCGGGTCAGCCATTCGGCCCGGTTCTCCGCTGCTGTGCCCAGTCGGAGGTGCGTGGGTTGCTGGCAGCAGTGGTTGTCGCAGGTGTGGCAGACGGTCGGGCTATCGGTCCCCCACCCGAGGCGAGGGATGACGCCGTGCGCGAGCTGATAGCCGTACAGGTGGCCCGGTACCGTGCCGCGTCGAGTCCTGCCCGGTCGGGAGGCCGCCCTGAAGCTGGCATGGCCAGTGCTGGAGATCCCGCCGAGGAAGAACCAGCAGTCCTCAGTGGAGCCGGTGCGGTAGACCTTGGCCCAGTAACGTGCTCGAACGGACTCGTTGGCCAGCCAGCTGGCCCACTCAACCGCTGGTATGCGTACGGGCGTTGGTTCACCGATGAGGGCAAGCTGTTCGTCAGCAGGAGCGGGCCCGGACCGGTTCACCGCTGCGAGCGGGAAGAGTCCGGGCCCGAAGTCGTTTTCAGGCGGCATCAGCCCGGCCGTCGTCCGATGCCGAGATCGGGGCCGGGGTGTCGAAGGCCGGAGGGGGTTGAGGCGATGCCTCTGCCCGAGACTTAGGGGCCCGGCGGGAACGCGGCGGGCGTTCGGCGCGGGCACGCAGGGCCTCAATAACCTCCTTGGCACGAGCGGCGGTAACAGGCTTCGCCTCACGCTCCAGTTCCTCCGCCGGCACACCCAACAGATCCGCGACCAGATCCGCGTCATTGTCGAACAACCGAAGGACGACCGCGGCGGCCTCCCGTGCCGCAACGTCGGCCTCGTCCTTCGCTCGCGCCGCCTTCACCGCGGCCTCGCGCGTGGTCAGCACGTTCGCCGCGGCCATCTCCCTCGTCTTCGCTTGGAGTGCTTCGACAGCGCGAACCCGCCGCCGCAGCTCTGCCGCGCTCACTGATGCAGCCGGAGTCGTGCTCACCCGAGCCCCCAGTCCTGTTCGAAATTGCTGCTCATCGCGCGCACCGTAGGCACAGGTCCGCGGACATCTCGAACCACAGGGCCTCGGCATCCGGTGGATACCGCCCGCCTTCGCTGCCCTAGGCCACGTCAAGCCCCAGTTCGGTGTCCGGCCGGCAGAACTCGCAGGGTTCGATGTTCGGGTCGGTGAGCGCGGCTCGCGCCTCGTCGGCCCTGATCCGGTGCCGGGGACCCGAGATCATCGTGCAGTCGTCGAGGTGGATTACTGCTGGCTCAGGTCCTGTGGGGGTGCGCTTCTGTTGGACGACGAACCCGACTCGGGGCTGCGTCTGGGCCAGGGCCGGGAGTCCCTTGGCTCCCTTGACTGGCCGACTCGCACGCCTCGGGGTCGGGGCCTCAGCTTGGGCCAGTGCAGCCTGCACCGCTTTCCACTGAAGCAGCAGATACGTGCCGACGGTCTTGTTGTCGGCGAGCTGCTCGTCCAGGTGCGCGGCGACGGCGTCATTGACGGCAAGCTGCTGTTCGAGGTGCGCGAGGATCGTCCGGAGTCGGCGGGGATCAGGCGGCAGCTCGGACATGGCGTACACCGTGCAGCGATGCCCAGCCAGCCGACCGCTGCCCCTGATAGTGGGGGTGAAACAGCACTACCGAGGACAGGTGGATCAGGCGCCGCCGGAGCGCGGTGCGCGGGCACACGGCAAGTTGCTGGTAGGTGGCGTGCCACTCCTCCTGTGCCTGGGCCAGGTCATCGGGAATCTGTCGCATGGCTCGATTCAAGCACTTGTTCGATTTTGTCCGCCAGTCAGCCACGTCACGCCATGAGCGTCGCTGTGGTCGGAGTGCTTCAGTTGGCCGCCTTGATGCTCGACCCAACCGGTCCGGGCGTCGGGTGCTGGGCCGCCACCTGCTCCAGCGCCGCGTACAGCGCCTGAGCACGCTGACTGTGCGGGCTACCGAATGCCTGCCGGTCGGTGGTAAGCAGCAGGGTCCAGTGCGCGTCGGTCATCCCCATCCGGCTGGCCGCCCGGACCGCGCTCAGCGCCGGCCGGTTCTCCCGTGTCGCTAGCGGCCCTCGTGCGGGCGACACCAGCTCCTGCGCGGGGCCCCGCAGCTGCTGGCGCAGATGCAGCGGCACCGCTTCCCACGTCGGGTCGTCCGCCCCGGGCAGTAGTCGGCCCTTGGTGGCTCCGGACTCGGCTAGCACTGGCACCACGGTATCGGCCGCCATGGGAAGGACCCGTAGGGCCGGTCCTTCCTTCGTCGCGGGGGGGGGGGGGGGGGGGGCGGGGGGCGGCCCCCCCCCCCCCCCCCCCCCCCCCCCGCGACGAAGAGAAACGATGCTGTCATGGACACTACTTCTGTGCAGCGCCACGACGAGCGCTCTTCGCCTTCTGGTAGGGGACTGGCCACGCGCGTTGTGGGTGCCGCCGGAACCGGTGCCGCTCTCACGTACCTGTCGCTCGGGTTGGTGGACTCGGCGTACCGCTACGACACCCGCACCTGCGCCAACGCGCCGGGCTTCTGTATGACGGTGTGGCCGGACGTCTCGCTCCTCGCCTCGTTCGCCATCGCGCTCGTCGGGCTGATCCTGGCGTATCGGCTTCTGGGCATCCACCCCCGGCTAGCGGTGATCCCGCCGACACTCCTGCTGGCGCCGCTCCCGCTGGACGCCGCGGAGTCAGTGGCCGGATTGCGGCCGGCCACCGTCGCAGGAGCGGTGTGGGCCGCCGCGCTGGCGCTGACGGTATGGCGCCCCTACCGGATCCTGGGACTGTCCGCCGCAGCCGCACTCCTCCTCGCATCCCTTGCCGTTCTGTACCGCTGACCAAATGGCAGAACTCCGTGCCGCCCTACAGTCACGCGCGGGCTGGGATGGCGTCCGATCTCGCCGGAACTGTGGTCCCCAAACACCACCCCGGTAGAGACACACTGCTCATGTCAGGTGCATGGCGGACGCATGGGTATCGCTGGCCAAGCGGAGCATCGGCAAACACGCTACCGCCACGGGTAGATGACCGTGATCAGACCGACATTACGCATTCAAGTTCAGTAGCCACGCCAATTCGCCGAGTCCAGATATGAGGTTCGCCTATGAGGCCAACTGTGATGCTCAAGCTGGCCAACTAGACCGCGTCGCCCACGCGGCCAGCTCTCTGGTCATCTGTATTACTCGCTCTTGTCGACGGTCTGACAAGAAAGGCCACGACACCCAGGCGGGGGCTGACAGCGCCACAACTAAGAGCACGGGTAGCATGCGGAGCGCAACCAATAAGGGCTGCGAGAGCCCATGAGGAAACAGATGCGGCACGGTAATGCCTCTCGGTCTAAAGCCAGGAAGAATGGGCTTGCCGGTGGTCTTGGTCTTGCACAAGCGCCATGTTGGTCGAATTTTGATGTGGGGGCAGTAGCTAGTTCGGGTGTTACTCAATGGCTTGTAAGTACTATAGGTCGCAAAATGTAGGAGCAAATTGCTTGATCCTGCATTTTGTAGCTCCACCGCACGGACTCAACGCCTCGTCAGCACTGGCTGCCTGCTGCTGCATCGCGCTGACTCGGATGTGTGAAGGCATGTCGTCTAGTGAGCACTGGCATCAGGTGGCACCGCTACGCCAAACCTTGGCCACTTCGTCGCCACTTTGACCGGCGCTGACGTCTCTGCGAGGCACCTGCACAGGTTTAGTGGCATGTCAACGCCAAACCGTGGCCACGTTGTGGCCACTTTGCGCGAGCCTGAGGAGTGCGCCGAACTGGTTGCCCCTGACATGAGAGCGGCGAGGCTGTCCCTCGATGCCTCACTGGCAGTAGACGCGTATCCGCCGCGCGCACTCCACTGGGGACGGACGCTCCGGCGGCCCCCAACCGTCCCATCTGTTTCCGGATTTCTGTCGCCGGTATTCCAGTAATCCATTGCATTGCATTTCGTTTCGTTGCGTGAGCGAAACTAAACCAAACTAAACTGCTTGGCTTGACATGATCCGCCGGGACTGGCTTGTGCCCCTGAAATTAGTGGTACGGTCGCAGCCATGGAGCCAACCGCTTACATGCTTCCGGCGACTGGTCTTGTCGCTCTTCTATCCGCGCTCGCAATCGTCGCCTTTGCCCACCCTGACCCGGCGGCGAGAAATCGTGCACTTCTGGTAATTCGAGTCATGCTTGGGTGGCGAGAGTGAATAAAGCTCGGCCTCGCGGTTGGGATTAGCGGACTGTCGGTCGTGCTTGCCATGAACATAATTTTCATCGGGACTGCGGGAGCTGCGCAAGTAGATGCAACGCGAACGATGTGATTCTGGGCCCTGGAGCGTGAGAATCCGTGATATTCCAGGCCAGGGGCTCGATGTGCTGTTCAGTAGCCCGCGACTCGCCGAGGGTGCCGGCGAGGGCGAAAAGGCTGCCTCCGGCGGGTCCTCCTCGGAGGGGGAGGGGGCTGGTCGGTCGGGTGCGGGAGCGTTGTGGTGCAGGTGAAGGCGGGGTTCCCTCCTCGGCCGGACACCCAGGGGGCGTATCAGGAACCCGGGCACGGCGTCCAGGCCAAGCCGCTGCGCGGTCGCTATGCGAGCCAGGACACCGCGCCCGGAACCCTGATACGGCGGAGCTGTCCGACCGAGGAGGGAACCCCGCCCAGGCCCGTTGTGGCCGGGCCCGGCCGGGCGGGTGCGGGTCGGTGGGCGGGAAAAGAGCAGGTCAGAGCATGTATCCGGGTTGACCCAACCCCTAGAACGTGGTTTAATTAGCGATGTCGGAAAGGGAGGGCAACCCCCGACCGGCACCCGGTAGGCCGACCGGCCGCCGACAACCTCTCTCACCAGGAGAATGAACGTGAGCACCACGAAGGCCCCCGCGAAGCTCGAAACTATCCGCGCTCTGCTCGCTAAGGCGGAGGACCCCCGTACGCCGGAGTCCGAGGCGGAGCTTGCCCGGAAGCGGGCGTTCGAGATGATGGCGAAGTATGGCGTCGAACAGGCGATGCTCAACGACGCCAACCCGGCCAGCGACGCCCCGACGGACCGCAAGATCGTTCTGGACAACCCGTGGGCGATGGAGCGGGTCCGCCTCATCCACCGCATCGCGGTCGCGCTGGGCTGTGAGCTGATCCACCTTGGCCGGGACGGCAGCGGCCCCGCCCGCCAGGTGCACATCTTCGGGTACGCGAGCGACCTTCAGCGCGTTGAACTCCTCTACACCTCTCTTCTGCTTCAGATGAACAGCGGACTTGCCGCTCAGTCGGTCCCGCCGGGCCAGGGTGCGCGTGCCTGGCGGCGGTCGTGGCTCCTCGGTTTCATCCACCGGGTGGGCGACCGCATCGAGGAGGCCGAGCGCGGCGCACGCGAAGAGGCCAGGGAGGAGACCAGCGTGACCGGCCGCAGCGCGGCCCTCGTGCTCGCGGATCGCAAGGCCGTCGTCTTGCGCAACTACAAGCAGGCGTACCCGCGTTCGCGGAAGGGCGGCACCACGACCGTGACCGGCAACGGGTACGGGGTCGGATGGAGGGCGGGAAGCCGCGCCGACATCGGCGGTAAGCGGATCGGCCGCACCACGGCCGGATCCATAGCCGCGTAGCCCCGTCAGGGCCGGGGGCGGCTGTCTGTCGCCCCCGGTCACCGTCTCACCCACCGAGGAGCCCCGCATGTACATGGAATGGGCTCGATTCCACAAGGCTGACGAGAACGGCCGCCACTACTTCCAGGTCTACAGCTTCCCCCAGGAGTGGGCCGCCTCGACCCCGAAGGAGCCCGGCACTGGCCGGATCAGCGAAGCCGCCGCTCTTGCCTACTCGATCATCTGCGCATCCGGTTGGCAGTGGCAGACGCCGTGTCACTGCGTCGAGTGCACCATCACGGCCAAGTCCGCTCAGCGCAGCAGCGCTTGACTGTCACCAACCACCGCCAGGAGGAAACGATGTCGTCTCGGAAGCCGCACGCCACCCCCGCCCGCATCCTCACGGCCGCCGCCGATCACATCGAACGGGTTGGGCTCTACCAGGGTGACCACCTCTGGCAGCCCGGCCGGATGGGCGACACCGCCCCGTGCACCGTGCTGCACGCGTGGGAACGCGGCGTGCGCTCCGTTCGGCCCCGCTGGTCCGTACGCGGTGAACCGTGGGACATCTTTCAACGCGCCCTGTTCGACTCCCTTGTGGTGCTCAGCAACCACATCAACGGCCGCCCCGTGTCCGGCGTCCGGTGGCGAAAGCTGAAGCTCACCGAGGATGCCTACCGGCGCACCCTGCTGTGGTGCTGGGGGGACGAGCCCGAGCGGACCACCGCCGAGGCCGCCGCCGTGATCCGCGCCGCCGCAGCCCTGCACCCGAGTGACGGCGATCACGGCATCCCCGGTTGCCCCACCCTCAAGAACATGGTTTAATTAATGATGTCGGGAGGGGGAGGGCAACCCCCCGACCGACACCCCCCCGGGCCGAACGGCCCGACGAACTCTCACCAGAAAGAGAAGGACCGATGACGCACACCAAGACCCAGGCCGGCGTCCAGACCGCCCCTGCCCCGTGGCCGATCCTCACGGTCGCCGAGCTGGCCGCGCACCCCGGCAACGTCCGCGACATCGAGGCCCCGGCCGATCTGGTGGCCGACGTGAAGGACAACGGCGTCGTGGAACCGCTGTACGTCGTGCGTACCAACGGTGACGTGCCGCAGGTCATCGACGGGTTCCGGCGGCTGGCCGCTGCCGTCGCCGCAGGGCTGGAGACCGTTCCGGTCACGCCTCGCCCCGTCATCCGGATCGACGCGCTCACCCCGCACCCGAAGAACGCCCGGGAAGATCTCGACCTCAACGCGCCGTTCGTGGAATCGCTCCGCGCCGAGGGGTGCCGCATCCCCGTCAAGATCCAGCGGCTCGACGGCGGAGTACTTCAGGTCAACGACGGGAACCGTCGCTACCACGCAGCGAAGGACGCGGGTCTTACTCACCTGCCGTACGAGTGGGAGGACGACGACCGCGACGAGGCCGGGCAGTTCCTCGACATGATCACGACCGCCCAGCACCGCAAGAGCCTCACCACGGCCGAGATGAACCAGGCCATGTTCAGTGCCGCCGAGGCGGGCGCGCAGGTCGGCCGCATCGCCAAGGCCGCAGGCGTGCGACAGAAGGACGTCAAGACTCTGGTCAAGGTCCGATCCGACGAGAAGCTGTCGGCCGCCGTCACCGGCGCGAGCAGCTACGAGTGGACGTTCGAGCACCTGGCCGCGCTCTCGGAATTCGCCGACGATGCCGATGCGCTCGCCGCGATCACCGAAGCCGCCGCCGAGGACGACGCCGACGAGGGAGACGTGGACTGGGCCATCGCCATCGAGCGGACCAAGCGCGACAAGCGGACCAAGGCCGAGGCCCACCGCGCGGAGCTGGAGACGACCGGGCAGAAGATCAGGGACGCCGAGGAGCTGTCCGAGCGGGCCATGCCCGTGTGGCGACTGCGTGGCATCAGCACCGAGGAGCACGCCGAGTGCAAGGGCCTTGTGTGGGTGTTCGACGAGCGGCGAGGCGACCGGTACGAGCCCTACTGCTCCGCCCCCGGCCTGTACGGGCACACGGTGCCCGAGGGCAGCAGCGGCACCGGCGGCACGAAGACCGCCGCCCAGGTGGAGGCCGAGCGCGCCGCCCGCGCCGCCGTCAAGAAGGGGAACATCGACTGGGACGCGGCCGAGGCCCTGCGCCGGAAGTGGATCACGGACCTGATCAAGCGGCGCAACCTCCCGAAGGCCACCACCAACACCCTGATCGGACACGTGAACAACGCTCTGCTGAACGGTAGTTGGGGTATCTCCGACGACCTGAACAAGGAGGGCACGACCGAGATCCTGGCCGGTTTCCTGGGCCTGAACGCCGAGCAGGCCAAGGACCGGGGCAGCTTCGCCGGGCGCGTCGCCAAGGACCCGCGCCGCGCTCCCCAGTTGCAGTTCGCTGCCATCGCCGCAGTCCGGGAGAAGTGCGCGAACCGGTCGGCGTGGCGGACGGACAGCCAGCACGCCCCGTGGACGCGGAAGCCCACCGGCCGCTGGTTCCAGGTGCTCGCGTCCTTGGGGTACCCGCTTACCCCCATTGAGCAGTCGGTCGTGGATGAGGAGCCCTACGACCCGTCGAAGAAGAAGCCCCGCGCGATCACGTCCGGCAGTGAGCCGGAGGCCGAGCAGGAGCCCGGCACCGACGAGGAGACGGGCGAGCCGGAGGCCGAGGAAGCCGACGACCCGGCCAGCGACGACGAAGCCGCCGCCTAACCACCTCAGCCGCCCGACGCCGGGGGGCGGGAACCCTCCCGCCCCCGGCCGCCCCAGGAGCCCCACAGTGACCCGTACGGCTCTGTTCGAGACCCGCGCCGACGACCACGGTTGCGGATGCGTCCCCGCCCCCGCCGAGCCCGACCCCGGCACTACCGCCGACATCATGCAGGCTCGCGCCATCGCGGGCGGACTCGCAGAGTTCGGCATTGGCCCCGCCCGCTGGTCCGCCGCCTACGACCACCAGGCCGCCGCCGTCGTCCTGCGCGTGGACACCCCGCGCGGACTGTACGCGCTCGCCATCCCGGCCCCCGGCCAGCCGTTCCCTGTCCGCCACCGGGGCGAGCGCATCGGAGCGCTGGACTGCCGCCGCACGTACGGCACCGCCGACAGCTACACCGCCGCCCTGTTCGCCGCGTTCCTGCGTGACCGCGCCGCACTCGACATCCCCGGACGGGATGCTTGCCCCACACCCCAAAACATGGTTTAATTAATGGTGTCGGAGAGGGAGGGCAACCCTCCTCCGACACCACGGGCCGCAAGTCGGCCCCGACCCCGGCCGCAGGCGGAGGGCAACCCGCCCGGCCGGGCCCTCGATTCCTCTCTCACCAGCAGGAGCACCCACGATGACCAGCGCAGCCATGCGGTTTTCCATCCCCGCCACGGCCCAGTCCCGCGTCCGTCAGCTTGTCGAGGCCACCAACGCCCGCGCCGCCGTCCACCAGCTCACCGCGTACGCGCTCGACATCTCCAAGCCGTTCCTTGCCGACTACCACGACATCGACGGCCGCCTGATCGGCCAGCGCCCCACCGTCACCGTGACGATCTCCGGTGACATCCCCCGTCACCACGGCTGGACCGTCATCGCCCGCCTGGACCACGACGAGGAGGGCGAGACGATCACCAGCCTGTTCCCCGGACTTCCTGAGCAGGACGCCGAGGCCGCGCGCCAGTACCGCGCCATCGAGAACTTCTGCCACGGGTGCGCCGTCGCCCGCCACCGCACCGCCACCTATCTCGCGCGCCACGAGAACGGCGAGATGCGGCAGTTGGGCACGACGTGCGTGGAGCCGTACACCGGTCTGCCGATCAAGGGGCTTGAGGCCCTGTGGCGGTTCGGCACGCTGAAGGACTCCGATTGGGACGGCGAAGAGGGCGGCATCCCGGCCGATCTCCGCGTCCCGGTGTTCGAGGTCCTGCGGGTGACCGCCGCCATCGTCAAGACGGAGGGCCGGTTCTACAGCCGGTCCGAGCAGTGGAAGAACACCATGCCGACCGCCGACGGTGTCGAAGCGTACTTCTTCGACCGCAAGGCCCCGATGGAGTGGCGGGCCGCCATCGACGCCGACCCCGACGCGCCGACCACCGCCGCCGCCGTCCGGGCATGGGCCGTCCAGGGATACGGCAGCCTCTCCGACTACCGCCACAAGGTGGGCCAGTTGGCGAAGGGCGAGACCGTCGACCCCCGTCACCTGCCGACGCTGGTGTCCGCCATCGCGGGTTGGTACCGCGACCAGGAGAAGGAGGCCACCGAGCGCGCCGCCCAGAACAGCAAGCCGCAGGGCACCGTGGGCGAGCGCATCACCACCAACGCCACCGTCACCACCGTGGTCGAGCTGGAAGGCCGGACGTACGGCTACCACACCCAGCGCCGCCGACTGGTGAAGTTCCAGGACCCGAGCGGCAACGTGTTCGTCTGGTTCAGCTCCGCCGCTGATGTCCCCGACCAGGGCGACGAGGTCGAGCTGACCGGCACGGTCAAGGACCACAGCATCTACGGCGAGACCGCGCAGACCGTACTCACCCGGTGCCGCGTCGCCGCACGCGAACCGGTCGCCGCGTAGCAGCAGCCCGGCCGGGCGGGAGCCACCGCCCGGCCGGACCCCGGCCGCCGGGCCGTGGGGGGGGGGGGGGGGGGGGGGGGCGCCCCCCCCCCCCCCCCCCCCCCCCCCCCCCCCCCCCCCGCCCCCCCCCCCCGCCGGCCCCCCGCGGCCCGCTCGCCGGGCTGGCGCGTCG
>NZ_JBIAWI010000032.1:0-41253 GCF_042895385.1 Streptomyces sp. NPDC001401 | reverse complement strand
AGGCCACCGGGTCGCGGTTTTGCTCCACCGGGGGGGGGGGGGACCCACCGCCGGGCCGCACCCCGGCCGCCGGGCGGTGGGGGGGGCGCAACCGCCCCGCCCACCCCACGCTCCGCCCACCACCGACTGGGGCCACCCGCGTCGGCGGCCGGCCCCGCTCACCGGCCCCCGTACGAAGGGCGTCCCTCCCGGACGACTCAGCCCGGCCCGGCTCGCAGCCGGCCGAAACGTCCGGGCCGCAGGCGGCCCTCCCGTCCCGTCCGGACGCCGGGCCGACGGACGTGCCCTGCGGGCACGACGGCCCTGTCCATCGCGCTCCGCGCGACCACGGGCGGCACCTCCCCGACGTCGGAACGGCACGCCGCCGACCGCACCGCCGAGATCCCGAGGAACACCCCATGCCCAAGAACGCGTCCGCCGTCCAACAACAGGTTGCCCCCGCGGGAGACCCGTCTCCGCAGACCTGTCTCCTGGTCGCCAGGCAGGCCGCGATCCTCGCCGTCACCGCAGCCGACGACGCCATGACTGCCGTCTGCCGCAGCCGATCCGGCGCCACCGCCCGCCTGGAGGCCGCCATGCACGCGGCCCACAAGGAAGCCGTCGAAGCCGAGGGTCACGCCGACCGTGCCGAGCAATACGTCGACGACTCCACCATGCCGAGCAGTGCCCCCTTGTACTGCGCCCGTGCGGCCGTCGACCACGCTGTTCGGGCGCAGTCGGCCGCCGGAGTCGAGACGACGGCCGCCGACCTGCGGGCCGAGCTGGAGCGGAAGTTGACGGCGGCCGAGTACGCCGAGCGGGAGACCGAACGCCGCCGGGAAGAAGCCGAGCAGGAGGCCGAGGAACGCGCGGCCACCGGCATGGACGCGGACAACCGGGACCGGGCGGCGAGGAACCGCTATCTCGCCGAAGGGCACGTTGCCGAACTCGGTTGGACGGCGGGACACGTCCGCGTGCTGGAGGCCGCCGCGTCCGGGCGCCTGTACTGGCGAGGCGGGCGGGCCCGGCAGGCAGCGCGGCACGGCGTGTGGAACGGTGGCCGGCGGATCAGTCGCGAGCGAACCCAGGCCCTGTTCGCCGCGCGGTTCCTCGTCGGCGTCCGTCAGGACGACGGCACCCGCGTGCTGACGCCCAGCCCGATGGGCCAAGTCGCACTTGAACTGGCCCGGCTCCATCCCGCCGGGCTCCACGGCAGCGACAAGGCCGCCTACGAGGCACGGTTCGCCCGGGTTCGGCGACGCCACAAGCGCCGCGACGACCAGAAGGCCGCCGCCTGCGTGCTCCCGCCGCTCGATTCCAGCGCGCGGAAGTTGTACCGGAAGCCGGTCACTCTCACCGAACAGCAGGCCCGCGCCGAGCGCGACGCCGTCGACCGGTGGGAGGACGAGGGCGGCTACTGCCCCGGCGCGGACACTCCGCGCCCCGCAGCAGGCGCCCCCGCGAACCCGCCCGCCCGGATCATCCTGCCCCTGCACGGGCACACCGCCGTGCAACCCGCCTTGTGGTGACGGTGATGCATCTGAGGAGCCCTCCGCACCACCCGCGGACCCCGGCCGCACAGGCGCCGCGTCCAACCAACAGCGACTCCGGCGAACAGATTCGTTGGGTGCCGGCGAGGGCGAAAAGGCTGCCTCCGGCGGGTCCTCCTCGGAGGGGGTGGAGGCTGGTCGGTCGGGTGCCGCGCCGTTGTGGTGCGGGTGGTGAAGGCGGGGTTCCCTCCTCGGCCGGACACCCAGGGGGCGTATCAGGAACCCGGACACGGCGTCCAGGCCAAGCCGCTGCGCGGTCGCTACGCGAGCCAGGACACCGCGCCCGGAACCCTGATACGGCGGAGCTGTCCGACCGAGGAGGGAACCCCGCCCAGGCCCGTTGTGGCCGGGCCCGGCCGGGCGGGTGCGGGTCGGTGGGGCGGGAAAAGGGCAGGTCAGGGCATGTATCCGGGTTGACCCAACCTCTAGAACATGGTTTAATTAGCGGTGTCGGAAGGGGAGGGCAACCCCCGACCGGCACACGGCAGGCCGACCGGCCGCCGACAACCTCTCTCACCAGGAGATGGACGATGAACACGCCTCTCACCGTCGCGGAACTGTCCCACCCGATCGCCCTCGAACTCGGCGGAAACTGGCGACCGCAGCCCGCGCGCTACGGCGTCCAGGAGCTGGACCACGCCGCCACGTTCACCCACCTGGACGGCCGACAGCTCCACCTCTCCGAGCGGTTCGATGACCCCGGACATCTGCACATCCGGGGCGCGTTCCCCACCACCGACTATCCGTTCCGCAGGGGCGAGCGCGACACGGTCCGAGTTGCCATGAGCGAGGACCCGGCGGACATCGCGGCCCGGATCGCCGCCGACCTCATCCCCGTGCACCGCGAGGTTCACGAGCGGGTGAAGGAGCACAACCGCGCACAGGCCGCAATGCGCCGGGGTGTTGAGGAAGCCGCACGCGATCTCTCCGCCCGACTTCCCGGAGCGCGAACCCGAATCGACGGCACAACCGCCTTTGTCTACATGGATCTTGAACCGGGCGAAGTCCGTATCGGACTCGACGGCGACACGGTGAGTCTTGTACTCAACGACGCACCCCGGATTATCGCTGACGCCGTCGTATTCGCGGTGAGCCGATTCCTTCCCCATGTTCAGACCCCCGAGGGGGAGCGCGGCGAATACGTCGACGGATACGCCCTCTAATTCCCCACGCGTCACGGCGGCGCGCTACCCCAGCGCGCCGCCCCCCAGAAAGGCCCCCAGAATGAGCGCCGACGTATTCACGATCGAGCCGCAATGGATCGTGCAGGCCCCGCGCCTCCGGTCCACCCTCAAACGCGCCCTTGCGCTCCAGGTCACACAGAATGTGTGGTCCAGTACCGAGCGCATCAACAACGCCGTGGCGATGGCCTACGGCGATCAACTCCCGGACTCCGGCCGATGGGAGCTGACCCGTTCCCAACTCCGCACACTCAAAATCGCCATTGAGTGGCGCAGGGCCAAGCGCGCGGCCAGCGACAAGACGACCGCCCCCGATATCCTCGAACACTGGACACAAATAGAGGACGAGGTCATAGCCGCATACCGGGCCGTGAGCAACGAAGCAGGGTTGTACCGGATTTAGGGGGTTGCCGATCACCCAAGAACATGGTTTAATTAATGGTGTCGGAAGGGGGAGGGTAGCCCCCCGACCGACACCGTGGGGTCAGCCGGCCCCGGACGATCTCTCACCAGGAGGACCGCGACATGCCCCGTAAGCCGAAGATGACCGACGAAGAGCGCCGGGCCTACTCCGCCAAGATGCGCGGTGAACTCGAAGCCGTCATGGATCGCGCGTACGGCGCGATGGTCGCCAGTGAAGACTTCTGGGCCACCGTCATGCGCACGGCCGCGAACCTGACCCACCCGGACCGCGACGACCGCAGCCCCACCAACTGCATCGCCATCGCCGCCCAGCACCCCAACGCCACCCGCGTACTCAGCTCCGGAGACTGGCGAAAGGCCGGACGCTTCCCGGTCAAGGGCTCCACCTCCCTCCGTATCTGGACGCCGATCAAGCGGCGGCCCGAGGAGGGCCAGGAGGCCACGGCCGCAGCCGCCGACGGCGGGCAGCGCGAGGCCACCGGCGAGACCGCCGGGGGTGAGACGCGCAAGGTGTCCGGCTTCAAAGCCGGGCCGGTTTTCGACATCAGCCAGACCGACGGCGACGCCTACGAGCCGCCCGCCGCCGCCCTGCTCGCCGCCGAGGTCATCCGCGATGTCCTGGTGAACCAGTACCGCGACCAGTACCACGAGGACCCCGAGCAGGCCGGAGGGTTCGACTTCACCCAGGAAGCCCCCGATAACGCAGTCCGCATCCTTCTGTACGGCCACGCGTGGCGACGTATCACCGAGGCGGACGCCCCCTTTCCCGGCCAGCACGCCGCCGAAGTCGCCTCAGCCGCCCACGTCGCCGCGCTCATCCTGAATATCGCTCCGGGCCCCGCCGTTATGCCACCGCTCGCGGGCATCGTCACCCAGGACAAGAAGCCCCCGGTATACGAGTCCGCCGTCCGGGCCATCGAGACCGGCCGCGCCATCGCCCGCGCCGTCACGATGGCCGCCGAGCGCCGCCGCGAACTTGCCGTGGCCGGTTGACCCAGACCCAAGAACATGGTTTAATTAATGGTGCCGGAAGGGGGAGGGCAACCCCCCGACCGACACCCCCACCGGGGCCGACCGGCCCCGGCGGAATCTCTCACCAGACAGGACACGACATGCTCACCACCGACCAGAAGCCCACCGTCCAGGACTTCCCCACCGCGACGCTCGTGATCGGCGGACCCTGGTTCCGGGGCCACCAGCTCGACACCCGCCCCGCCGTCGTCGTCGGCCCGTTCGGCGGGCCGGAGTTCGCGGACGAGGCCACCATGTCCGTGGTCTGGTTCTTCACCCTCGGTGCCCCGCAGCCGGGCGACAGCGTCCAGGCGATGTTCCCGCACGAGCTGACTCCGCTGGACGACACGCTGACCACGATGCACCAGGACACGTTCCGCGACATCGTCCGCAGCCTGCGCCGGGGCCGGTTCGCCTACGACGACGGGGACGCGCTCCGCGCCGCCGTCCGCCAGGCATGGCGCGAGCGGACCGGGCTGGCCGATGCCGACCCGGCCGCCCGTCACACGCTCCACTGCAGCTGACCAAGGCCCCGCCGGTTCGGGGGAGGGCAACACCTCCGGACCGGCAGGCCCCAGCACCCAAGCGGACACCCCTTCGGGGCGGCAGGACAGGTCCGGTGCGTTCACCGCCGCCGGCCGACTCCGCCGCAGGCGGCTCCGCCGACCGACGACGGGCACCGGACCGCAGCGGACGCGCCCCGCGGGGGCGCGGCAGCCCCTGCCGTCGCGCAGGGCGCGACGGCCCGCGAGCCGATCGTCCCTCACGGCCCGCGCCCGTGGTGCGGACCGCTTTCAACGCAAGGTCCGCCCTCCGGCCGGACCACAAACTCTCACCAGAAAAGACCAGTTCAGTGACTATCAAGATCACCCACACCCGCCGAGAAGGAACCCTGGTCGAGGGGACCGAGGAGGGCGACGAGGCCGGGAAGATCCTCAAGCGCAAGGAGTACGGGCGCCGGGGCGGCCTGGCCTTCCGCTGGGGGCATGACCTTCAGTGCTGGTACCTGCGCCACTCCCGGGATCACGCGGCCGACCGGTGGACGGTCAACAAGCTGCGCGGCTACCTCGAAGAGGCCGGGTACACAGTCGTCGTCAACATCGACGACCACAAGCGGCGCAGCTACGCCGAAGCGGAGGATGAGCGGATCGAGCGCGCCGAGGCCCGCGCCGAGCGCTTCGACGGCTACGCCGGGAACGCCGCCTCCCGGGCCGAGGGTGCGTACCGGGCCGCGCACGACATCTCGGAGTACATGACCGGCGAGCCGATCAAGGTCGGTCACCACTCGGAGCGCAGGCACCGCCGCGACGTCGAACGCATGGATAACCACATGCGGCGCAGTATCGAGGAGAGCCGGAAGGCTTCCTACTGGGCTGACCGTGCGGCGGCGGCCGAGCGCTTCGAGGCGTTCCGCCGGGACCCCAACCGGACCTTGCGGCGCCTGGAGAAGCTGCGTAAGGAGCTCCGCGACATCGAGAAGTGGCAGCGCGGAGAGTCCGCGTGCGGCTTCACCCGCTCGACCACGCCGGAGGGTCTGGCAACGCTGGCCACTGAGCGGGACGTGGTCCTGGAGAAGATCGCGTTTGAGGAAGCGGTGATCTCTGAGGCTGAGGCCCGGGGCTTCAAGGTGTGGGGGCCCGACGACTTCACGAAGGGCGATTTCGTGAACGCGGGCGGCACCTGGCGCGAGGTGCTGCGGGTGAACAAGAAGAGCGTGACCGTGCCACACCTGCTGACCCGTACCGGTATGGCGGTGATGCGGTCCAGAGACCGCGAGTGCACGGCCGGAACGGTGTACTACGGGCACCCCTCGCCGTGTAAGGGCGGGAAGCGGTGCACCTGCGACACCCAGACCCTTCCGTATGACGCGGTGCGCGGATGGGCCAGCGGCGCCGACATCGCGCGCCTTGAAGCGACGGAGCCCGAGCCCGAGGCAGAGCGGACCGTGTGCCCGCACTGCAAGCGCGTGGCGAAGGGCGAGAAGCGGTTCAGCACGGCGCGCGGCATGTGCACCGTGTGCGGGTACGCCAAGCCGCAGAACTTCAAGGCCGGGCCCGCACCCGCCCCGGAGGCCGCCGAACACCAGGAGCAGGCCGAGCAGGCCCCGCCGTTCGAGGAGTCGGCACCGGTGGCCGAGACGTGCCCCATGTGCCACTCCAGCCAGTGGCACGCGGAAGTACGCTGCTGCGCTCACTGCCACCACGCCCCCGAAGGGAAGCCGACCCCCGCGTCGGCCCCCGCCGCGGGGGAGAACAGGCAGGAGGACATGGCGCTGGTGCTCATCGCCTCGAAGAACTCCCGCCGCTCCCGCAAGCGCGCCTTGTGGGCGATGACACGTCGCGAGGCACAAGCCGTGTGCGGCGACCCCCGCACCTCCGGCCGCTCCTACATGCTCACCTGGACCGATCGGCCCGGCGTTGAAGGTGCCGACTGGGAATGGGTGCCCGACAACGGGAGTCTCGACCCGGTCCTTTCGGACCTGGGCGTCACCCCGCGCCGTGAATGGACCGCCGCCCCTCAGGCCCCGGCCGAGGCCGCGTAACCACGCCCCCGCCCGCCCCGGCGGCCGAGCGCCCCGGGGCGGGCCCCTCTCTCACCAGAACAGGGCACCACCATGACCACGCAACTCCTCGAACGACCCGCGACCGTCACCGACACCGAAGCGGCCAGGCTCATCGTCCCCGCGACCGAGGGCACCACCACCGTCCCGACGTACCGCGTCGGCGCCCCCGACATCCAGTGCCGATACCCCGTGATCACCGGCGATGACCAGGTCATCGGCCGCGCCTACAGGTGGCACCGGGACTGGTTCGTCCTCACCACCGAGGGCGAACACAACCTCCGCCGCCCGCCGAAGGGGACACCCGGCACCGAGATGGCCGCCGCCCATCTCGCGGAGCAGTACGCCGCCGGTCGGATCGGCGCCGTCCCCCTGGACCAGGTGCTCGCCGAGGCCCCCACGCCGTTGTGCGGGCCGGTGCCTCTCCTGCACCCGCGGATGCCGGTCAACGATCGCAACATCGAGGGCGCCCAGATCGCGTTCGCGGGACTCCGGGCCCACCACTGGCGGGCAGTCCTCACCGGGTTCCCCGGCAGCGATAACCACTGGTTCCTCAGCTGTGAATTGTGCCCGTGGGAAGGCCCGAAGTTCTGGAGCCACCTGCGCGGTCGCAACGGAGAGCCGCCGAGCGCGCGCCGTCACAAGGGCGGGTGTATCGGAGAGGACAAGGTCCGCCGGTTGATCACCGCCTACCACTAGCAGTCCCACCGGGGGGCGGCGGCAGCGCGCCGCCGCCCCCCGCTTCCCCGAAGGACAGCACCGTGCCGACCCGCCACACCCCCGAAAGCATCGTCATCGCGGACACCCCCGCCGCGATCCTGGAATGGGCCGCCCGCCACATCGAACACGTCGGCATCCACCAGGGCCCCCGTCTGTTCGCCGGTCCCGGCCGTACGGCCACGTTGCCGTGCTGGCCGCGCGGCGCCCTCGAAGTCGCAGCCGGCCACGGGCGGGGAGCCGCCGGCCGGACGTACGACTGGGACCGCATCGACCGCGCCCGCGACCAGGCGTTCGGCATCCTCGCGGAAACCCTCACCGGTCACCCCGTCGACCCCGCCGCCAAAGCCCTGCACCGCGAGGCCATCGACCGGTGGAGCGCCGAGCCCGGCCGCACCGCCGCCGACGCCGCCCACGCGTTCCGCACCGCCGCCGCCCGCGCCGAACACGCCCTGTTCTGACACCCGACGCCCGCCAGCATCCCGAGTCATCGAAGGCCAGCACGATGGACGAGACGACAGAAGCCCGCAGCACCACCAGGACGCCGAGCCGCCGAGGAGCCGCCACCCCCAGCCGGGACGGCGTCCACCGAGTCGGCGTCCCCCTTCAACCCCGGCTCACCGCGGCCGAGCTGATCCGCGTACTCCTCGCGGCCCCGGGGGAAACCGACCTCACCGCCCTCGACCCGGTACGGGTCCGGTCGCTCATCTCCGCCGTGCTCACCCAGCACGGCTATGACGTGCTCGACCGATCGCCGTACTACCCGGAGCTCGACCGCCACCAGGACGCCCGCCGGGCCGTGCGCCGCGCGTACGGGTCCCGGTTCCTCGACGCCCCGGACGAACAGGCCGTACTCGCTGATCCTCTGCGCGAAGTGCTCGCCGCCGCCGGGGGTGGGCCATCATGACCGCGACCGTCGCCGAGCCGACCGGAGCACGGGCACGGCAGACGTACTACTGGCGGGTGCGCAACGCGCGGACGCGCCAGTCACCCGGGAGCGCCGGGCAGGCGTGGCACATTCAGCCCGGACACCCCGGCGGCGCGTACAGCGACCTCGGCCATGAGCTGGACCCGCCCGAACACCACGCCCCGACCCTGCTCTCACGCAGCCGGCCGACCGGCCGCCGGGGGGACGAGCAGGAGTTCCGGGGCGGGTGTCTCGCGTGCGAGTGGGAAGGCCCCGTGCACTCCGGCGACGGGTTCGGGGACGGTGACAACGAGGCGGTGGAGGACGCGCACGACCACTGTTTCCCCGGCTGGCGGGCGCTGCCGCCGATCACCACGGTCGAGGACCGGTGGGCCGTCCCGCGGAGCCGGAGCCGCTGGGCTCAGCTCACCGCCCGGTACCCGGCGGGCTGGATCGACCAGGGCGCCCCCATCGTGACCTGGCGCCGCTACCGCCGCGAAGCTCACGCCCCGCCGCACGCGGGACGCCCCCGCTACGAACTCCGCGTCACCCGGCCACCCACCGACCGGGCCCGACGCCCCACAGATCAAGGGGCCCTTTTCTGATGACCGCCGTCCTCCGGATCAGAGCCCCGCCCCCCTCAACCCAAAGGTGGTTTAATTACTCCGCCGTCAGCGGAGCGGGCAACCTCCGACCGGCCGTGCGTCCCACGGGACGCCACGCACCCCAGACAACAGATGACGGCCAGCGCACAAGGGCAACAAGGCGCTGGCCGTCGATGTTCTCTCACCAGAAAGAACCCCACCATGCTATGCGACCGACACCCCGACTGTCCCCAGCCCGGCGACATCGCCCAGCTCAAGAGGGGTAACAGCATCGATGCCGACGACACTGACACTTTCGTCATCGTCGAGGACTTCCCCCCAACCGGCCGGCACCTCGTGCTCAACCTGCCCGCCGACCACCCCGGCCGCGCCGACTGGGCCGCCGCCGTCCCGCTGGCCGACATAGCCACCCTCACCCGGCTCGAACCGGCGGGCAGTCGTACGTGGACGCCGGCCCCGGACCCGGACGACATCCAGTGACCCGGCCGAGCGGTCATGACCCCGACCAAGAACAGGAGGCGACCGTGCCCCGCAAGACCGGCCGCACGCTCTACTCACGCGCGGACCTCCGCAAGGTCCACGGCCTCAGCGAGCCGACACTTCAGAACCTGTGGACCGACCGGGAGAACAACGGGCACCCGCCTGTCGCGGAGACCATCGACGGCGTCATGCACTGGGACGGCGACGTATGGGCGACGTGGCACCACGAGCTTCAGCGGCAGCGCGCCGCCGCGAGCACCACTAACCCGCCGAAGCTCGACGGCGACCCCGAAGAGATGGTCGGCCCCGCCGAAGCCGCGAAGGTCTGCGGCTTCGCCGACTCCACCACCGTCTCCCACTACGTCAAGAACCCGCCCGAGGGATGGCCGGCGCCGGATGATTGGGACGAGCTTCCGACCCGGCGGCGTCCGAAGTGGAAGCGCTGGAGGCTGTGGCAGTACCTCGCGGACCGGAAGGGCCGCGGTCACGCTGGCGGACGGCCCACCGGCCGCCGCGGACTGGCCTACCCATACCAGGGAGACGAGCGTCTGACCCTCGCGCGCCAGGCCATCGCCGCGAACCCCGGCGCGAAGAACGCCGAACTGATCCCCGCACTCCAGCAGCAGACGGAGAAGACCTACTCCCGCCCCACCTGGAACCTGATCCTCAATTCCGCCCGCGAGCACCCCGAGGAGTCGTCGTGACTGATGCTCGTTGTCCGCGCTGTGCCGGCCCGCTCGTTCAGCCCACCGCCCGATCCCGCCTCACGACCGATCGTGAAGTGCGGATCTGCACGCCGTGCGGCACTGACGAGGCCGTACGCGAAGCTACTGGACAGACCCCTGTTGCCTTCGGTGACTGGCCACTAACTTCGTAGCACTCGCCGCGCCACCCCGGCCCCCCGCTCCTGCGGGGGGCCGTTCGCGTGTCCCGGCTGGAGCGGCAGCTCACGCAGTGGCGGCGAAGCCGGTGGTCGACACGATCCTCAGCGCCGGCCTCGGCGGGCCACCCGTCCACTCATTCGAGGTTGCCGGGTTGCGCGAGCCAGTGCGGGAGGCGCGCTGTGTTCGATCGTGCGCTGGTGAGCATCTCCTCCGCCTCGCCGAGCACCTTCTTGAGTTGGGCGGCGTGCTCGGTCTTCAGGTTGAGTCGGGCCTCCAGCAGGATCATCAAGGCGCGGGCGGCGTCCGCACTGGCTTTGATCAACGGATCGACCTGGGGCGCCTTCGTACGCATGTCGCGCAGCATCCAAGCAATGGTGGAGACCTGCCAGTACCAGAGCAGCGGTACCGCTTCCGGGCGGTCATCCCCCTCCTCCATCGAGACAGTCAGCAGATGGTTCAGCGCGGCCCCGGTTTCGTGGTCACCGGTGGCAGCGAGTTCCTGCTGTGCCTTGTGAGCGATCTTTGCTGCGCGTCCGAAAGCGGCGGTGGCCAAGGCGGCCTTGGTGACGACCTCGGAGGCGGTGCCCTGCGGGATGTAGGTGGTCGGCGTACCGCCGAGGGCCTTCACGATCTTGGCAAGGTCCACGACGCTGGGGATGGCGGTGGGATCGGCGGTGGCGCTCATAGTTCGGAAGCCTATGGGGGCATCTGCCGAAGCCGCGGAACACGAGGCCATCGTGGTGTCGCACGACCCGGTTGCCGTACCGAGAAGGACCACCCTGTGCCGCCACGGCGACCTCGCGCCCAGCAGCAGCCGCGCAGTCGCACTCCCCAAGGCCCCACTGAGCAGCCGAGGTAACAGCCTCGCGCGCAACTTCCCCTCGCGAGCCAAGGCCGCAGCCAGCACGCACCCACCGAAGCGGAAGCGATGCCCCCTCCGTCGCACCGATCTTGAATTTAGAGGACCAAGGTATCGTCACGACGTGACGATACAATCAGCCAAAATAGCCGAATCTGACTGAGTGGAAGCGGGGGGTGAGCGGGCCGGTGGGGTGGACGACCATGATCGGCCCGTCCGACGAGCAGGTTGAGTACCGCCTTACCGGCGGTCACGGCTGCGGGAAGTCCGCCACGGTCGACGCGGCCCCCCTCGTCGCCGCCATCGAGGCCAAGGCCGCAGCAGCGGGCGCTCCCGTCGCGTCCCTGCTCGGCTCCCGCGAGGCCAAGCGTGCCTTCTTCCGCGCCCGCGGACTGATCCGCAGCAAGGGCACGGCGCGGCTCACCGGGTTCGACGCCGTCGAAGTCGCTGCCGCAGCCGGGCTCGAAGCCCGCGACCTCTACGGCGAACAGGCCCTTCCCCCACGGGCCGCCGACGGACAGGTGGATTACCACCTGGACGCCAGTGAACGCCCCCTGGTGTGGGTCGGTAACGGCCTCACCGAGTTCGACATCACCCCCGGCAGCATCCTCGCCCCCGAGCACTTCCAGGCTGCCCGACGCCTCATGCACGGTGAGGACCCCCGTACCGGGCAGACCCTCGTAGAACCCAAGCTCGCCATCGCGCCGGCCGCAAAGCTCCCCGCCGCCCCGCTGGCCCGCGCCATCCGCCGCGCCGCCGCCGAACGCAGCGTGAACCCCGTGTCCCTGCTGGACTCCAAGCGCAAGCAGGACGCCTTCCGCAGGATGGAAAGCCAGCTCAAGCGGTTCGGTGAATCGCACCGCATCCCCGCCTCCACTTTGCTGAAGCTCGCCGACGCCGTCGGCATCGACGCCGTCGACCTGTACGGCGAAGACACATTGGAGAAGGCCGTGGCCGCCGAGGCGGGCGGCCACCTCGACGCCCGCGCACTCCTGCGCGCCGTCGAAGCCCGCGCCACCGAAACCGGCCAGCAGCCCGCCGACCTGTTCACCGCAGCGTCCCTGAAACGCCGGTACGCCCAGACCGTGGGCGAGGGCGAACGACGGCTTCGGGACCTGCCCATGGACGTGCGCGAAGCGGTCGCCATGGCCAAGGCGGCAGGGCTCGCGCCCGAGGACGTATGGGACGCCGAGGAGATCAAGGCCGCCCTCCTCGAAGGACGAGTACAGGTCGGCAACTTCGGCGCCGACGTCACCTTGGACCTGGCGAAGTCGAAGAGCGCGTTCCTCGCCTACGCTCCGGAGGAGATCGCCGCCAAGGTCGAGGGCATCTACACCTCCGCCGGCCGAGAGTCCATCAGTGCCCTGGAGCGCTGGACCGCGTACGCCATGCGCGGCCACCACGGCGACGGCAACGAGGCGGAGACCGTAAAGACGAGCGGGTTCTCCGGCTGGATGATGGTGCACCGCGCCGCCCGGCCCGTGGACGGCGCCCCGTACGGCGACCCCCACTTCCACCTGCACTTCACCCTGGCCAACATGGTCAAGGGCACCGACGGCAAGTGGTCCACCATGGCCAGCGGGGGCCGCGACCTGCACCGCCACACCCGCGCCACCCAGTCCCTCATGAACGCCCGCATCCGCAGGGAGTTGACCAATGAGTTCGACATCAGCTTTCGCCGCGAGGAGCGGACCGGCGCGTGGGAGATCGCGGCGATTCCCGAAGCCACGATTCGCCTGTTCAGCAAGCGCGACAGCCAGGTCCGGGATCTGCTGACGAAGCTCGGCATCGATTACGACAGCGCCACGACCCGCGAGCGCACTGCCGCGTCCACCGCTTCCAAGGCCGCGAAGAATGGAGAAGCCGCAGGAGTCGCGGACGACGTCCTGCGCGACTACTGGCAGGCCGAAGGCCGCGCCGCCGGTGACAACCCCGATGCCATCGCGGCCAGCGCCATGGGGCAGGACAGCCCGAGGCAGAACCCCGGCCTGGACGAGCTGTGCGCCACGATCTTCGACCCGAAAACCGGCCTGACCAGCCACTCCAAGGACTTCACCCACGCCGCCGCCATCTCCGCCGTCCTGGACGCCCTGCCGTACGGAGTTGCAGACGCCGAGGAAGCCGAACACCTCACCAACTCGGTCCTCCGGCACGCGGGGTACGTGGTCAAGCTGAACCCGAAGGGCGCCCAGCACTTCACGCACGCCGACCGCTACACCACGGCGGACGTCGTCGCTGCGGAAACGCTCATTGTCTCCGAGACAACGAGCCGTCTCGATACGCAGACCGCCGTGGTCAGCCGCGACACGGTCGACATGACCTTGTCCACCGTCGAAGCCCAGCACGGCGGCAGCTTCCAGTTCTCCGACGAACAGCGCGCGGTCCTCGAACGGTTGCTGACCGTCGGACACGGGATCGACGCCGTGGTGGGCATCGCCGGATCGGGCAAGACCACCATCATGGACACCGCCCGGCAGGCGTGGGAGGCCCACGGACTCGTCATCGCCGGAGCCAGTACGGCCGCCGTCGCTGCCGCGAACCTCAAGGCCGAAGCAGGGATCACCTCACGCACCCTCGCGTCCTGGCTCACCGGGATCCGTACTGGCGGCGCCGGCCTCAACGGCGTTGACGTGCTGGTCGTGGACGAGGCCGCGATGTGCGATGACCGTGACATCGCTGAACTCCTCGCCCACGCGGCGAGGACCGGCACGAAGGTCGTCGGCATCGGGGACCCGAAGCAGCTGCACTCGCCCGGCATCGGCGGCAGCTTCGCCGCCGTGCACCACCTCGTTGGCGGGCTCACGCTTAACCAGAACTTCCGGCAGAAGGACGCAATCGAGCGCCGGGCGCTAGAGCTGTGGCGCGACGACAACCGTGTGGAAGCGCTCCGTGCCTTCGCTGGGACCGGCCGCGTGCACGCCCTCGCGGACAAGGACGCCACGCTCGCGGCGATGCTCACCGTCTGGGCCGACAAGCGCGCCACGCACACCGACGACCACACCGCCGTACAGCAGCTCCTCATGCTGGCTGCCACCAACGAGATCGTTGAGGAACTGAACCTCGGGGCCCGCGCCCTGCGGAAGGCGAACGGCGACCTCACCGGGCGGGAGCACGTCTACGCCCTCCCCGGCGGTGGCGAACTGACGCTGTCCGTCGGGGACCAGGTCCTCCTTCGGACCAACGACTACCGGGGCAAGCGAAGCCGTGGTGAGTACGAGGACGTACTGAACGGGTACCGCGGAATCGTTCGCGCCGTCGATGAGGAACGCCGGGTCCTGGTCGAGTGGCGCGAGAAGACCGCCGACGGGTACCGAGACGTAGCCGAATGGGTCGACGCCGACTACATCGCGCAAGGAGGACTCAGCCTCGGGTACGCGATCACCGGCCACAAGTCCCAGGGCCTGAGCGTCCAAGAGGCCCTGGTCTATGGGCCCGGTGCGCAGGCGAATGCGCTCTACACGATGATGAGCCGCGACAAGAAGGAGTCCCACCTCTTCCTGCCGCTGTCCGTCTACGAATCTGACGCTGACCGTGCCCGCGGAGGCGACGCGCTCACCGAGCAGGAACAGCTTGACCGTGCTGTCGCGGGTCTCATCCGTGAGATCGAGAGCGGCACCGAGGAACGCATGATCCTCACCGAACTCCCGAAGGCCGCAGTCCCCGCCCACGTCCGGCAGGCGGTAGCCGATCTACCGACCCCGCGCGCTCCCGGAACCGGTGACCCGCACGACACGGACGGCCCCGAGGACGCGCCGGAGCCCGAAGAAACGCATACCCCGAGCACCACGGAGCGGCCCACGGCGCCGGCCTCAGCACCGGACCCCGCGCCGACGGCCGACCGTCCGTACGCACACCTCAGCAACGCGTCCCTGCGCGACGCTGCGCGCAAAGCTGCTACGGCCGCCCGAGCCACCAGGACGGCAGCCGAGAAGGCAGAGGCGGCAGCCGACCGCGCCGAACAACAAGCCGCCGCAGGAACCGGCCCGAACGTGCTCGCGCTCGACCGTCGCCATCAGGACATCGCCCACCGCGCTGCCGCGATCGGTGAAGTTCAAGCGCTGAGGGGGGCTGTCGCCGAACGGACCGCTGATCTACTCGGCGTCGAGGAGCGTCTTGAAAGGCTCCAACAGCAGCTGAATGCCACCGGTCGATTCGGGCGACCAGTGTTGCGCGGGGACGACCGGAGCACAGTCGAAGCCGACCGTGGCGAACTCCTTCACGGGTACGAAGAGGCCACGCGTGAGCTGGAGCAGTTGAACGGGCGGCTCCGCGAGGCATCCAAATCCGCAGGTCCCGCCGACGAGTTCGACGCCGTACTCATCGAGGCCCACATGTCCGAGCCAGACAAGATCGCGCTCCGGCGACGAGCCCAGGAGAGGGACGACCAAAGCGCCAAGCGTCTCCGAGCGGAGGCAGCCGCGGCGCGAAACACCGCTCGCGGTGCAGAACACCGAGGGTCCGGTCTTCAAGAGGAGAAAACGCAGCGGACTCGGGATGAGCATCTGTGGACGGATGCTGGAGATCCCCTGACGCAGTACGCCGCGAAACTGGAATCTCCGTACGCCAACCGCACTACGGCGGAGTTCTCGCATCCTGATCAGTCCCCGGAGGCTGCCCCCGACACGCCAACGTTGTAGAAGTGGTCTCCATTCGAGTGGGGTTGGGGCCGAAAAGTCTTCCGACGGCCAGGGCCGCAAGTTCCCTACGTACGCGAGGGTCGGCGGGCGCGGATGAGCTGCACGACAACGGGGTTGCCGGCCTCCGGAGCCTGGAGCAGATCGATTGCTTCCACGCGGAAGCCGTAGTCGACCAGCAGGTCCTCCCATAGCTGTGGAGTAAGCACCCACATTTGAACAGGGATTGGTTCCTGGTCGCGGATGCGGATCATCTCTTGTCGGGGCGCGACCGCAGTGGAAGGGCCCTGATCGTGAAGGTTGGTGTGCAGGACGGAGAAGACCAGCGGTGCTCCGGCAACGAGTCCGTCTCGCAACGCCGGCAGGAGGTAGTGAGGGTCGGCGCAGGCGAGGGTGCCGATTGCGTACGCCGCCTCGTACGGCGCTGTTGGGCTCAGGTGGTCGACCACATCGCCCTGCACGAAGCGGATACCTCGTTCGTCGCCGAACTGATGAACGGCCCGCTCGTGCTGAGTCGGTGACAACTCGATCGCGTCCACGATGGCGCCGTGGGCGCGCGCGAGGTGTACGGCGTGGTGTCCAGGGCCTGATCCGATGTCCAGGATCAGCTTTCCGGCCAGCGGCCCGAGGACCTCGTCGCCGGGTCCGACTTCGTCCCAGAAGCCCCACCTGATCTGTTCGGGAACGGGCGGGAGGTAGCCGCGATCCATCTGAATCTGGCCGTAGCGGGCCCAGCTCTCACGGTTTCTTTTCTCGCTGCTCACAGTGGTCTTCTCCGATCGGATGTGCGGGGTCACGGGCGGAGTGCGAAGCAGGCAAGCTGGTCGAGGTCGACGGCGGTCACGGTGGACCAGCGGGCGGTGAGGAGTTCGACGTCGAGCGCGCTGATGCCCAGGCGCTTGAGTGGATCGTCGTCGGCCCGCCGGTCAGCGAGCTCGGTGACCACCCAGAAGATTCCGCCAGGGACGAGGAGCTGGCGGACCTGGTCCAGGAAGGCGGCCTTGTCGGTGATGAACCGGAAAACGAGCCGGCAGGTGATGACCGCGTAGGCCGGGTCGGGCAGCTCGCTCAGGTCGTCAGCGGCGAAGTCCATGACCTGGAACCGGGGCTGATCGCTTGAGCCCGGGTCACCATCCGTGGCAACGGTGATGGCGCTGGGAGCGCAATCGATACCGATGGTCTGGTATCCGAGCTGGTGGTGTAGATGTCGGGCCAAAGCGCCGTCGTTGTTTCGGCAACCCTGCAGTGTCTCTTTGACGACCGCGCCTCCTGCTGACAGACAGTTGCGAGGGAGTTCAAGGGGCGTCTCTCTGCTTAACATCCCTTACATGGAACAGGCGTTCTACTCATCTGAGGGCTGGGAAGGCTGGGGCTTGGAGTTCAAGGCGGTCATTCCCGAGGGGATGGTGCTCGTCTTCGACGACGACCTTCGGTTTGAAGACGAGCACGGGTTGCGTACCTCGGCGATCGTGAACCGGTGGGCCTGCGAGCTGCCGATCAACGGCTGCCCCGCGGCGAACTCGTGGCCATCGTATGTCGGTGCCGTACGCCAGTGGTCGGAGTTCGGGGAAGAGCACGGAGTCGGTCTCTTCGACAACCGCGAGCGGCTCAAGGCGCTACTGAGCGCCTACGCGGTGTACCGGTCGCAGGGTCCTGCCGACGGCAGGCAGAGGTTCAGGGGCACCACCTGGAACCAGCACATGACCATGCTCAGCACCTTCTATGGCTGGGCGATCGAGAACGGCTACACCACCTCGCTGCCGTTCACCTACCGGCAGGCCACGGCCGTCTTCTCCGGCCAGCGGCGGGAGGTCCGCCGGAACTCCGCCCGGCGTCGGCAGCCGAAGCCCCACGTGACCGTCAAGTACCTGGAGGACGAGTTCGCCGACCTGTTCCACAAGGGTCTGGCTCGGGTGCAGCCCGACGGGTCGGTGGAGCGCGGCTACCGCGGCCGGGAGATGGCCCGCAACGCGGCGGTCGGCCGGTTCGTCTTCTCCTTGGGGCCGCGCAAGGAGGAGTTCTCGTACCTGCTGGCCTGCGAGGTGCCGAAGCTGCCCAGCCGTCGCAGTGACGTGCCGGTCCTCGTCCTGCTGCCGGAGGGCATCACCAAGGGCAGCAAGTTCCGCAACACGTGGGTCGACTACGACTCGCTGGCTGAACTGCACAACTATCTGGAGTTCGAGCGGGCTGCGGCCGTTCAGGGATCGACCTGGCTGCCGCCGCGACGCTGGGGTGAGCCGCTCGTCGTGACGGAGGCGACGGCGCGGGGCGGGAGAGTGAACGGCAGCTGGATGAGCTGGGAGACCCTGGGGCCGGCCGACCGCGGCCGTCGGCAACGTCCGCAGGCTGCCGGCCGCCCGACCGGGCACGGCTCCATACGGGTCGTGCAGTTGAAACTGGCTCAACCACGCAGTGAAGCAAGTGTGTGCTCGGTCGAGGAGCAGAAGCGGCCCGGCTGTGGGTACGTTCGCATGCCGCATTCCCCCGCCTCGGGCTGGGTGGCCTGGGCGATGTTCGATTGGTAGACCATTGCCGCGAGCCGTCGGTTCTGGGCTTATGGGAGTGGATCCGGCCGCAGGGGCTGGTTCGCGCTGAACGGCGGGGGGACAGGTAGCAGACGTGCGGTGATGGCGTGTCCAGTGTCGGCGGTTGGTGGAGTGGCGGGGATGCCAAGCCGGTCAGCGAGATTGGTGATGTGCACGTCGGCGGCGGTCTCGATCAAGTCGGCCAGGACGTTGGCGGTCGCGCGGGCACGCGGTAGCGCGGTGGTCAGGACGGCGGGGCCAATCAGGGCGGCGGGCCACCAGGCAGCGGCGAGGACGGTGTAGAGCAGGCCCCAGGCGGCGAGCCGGGCGGAGGCGGCGTACGCGGTGCGGGCGGCGGTGATGTCGCCGCGTAGTTCGCCGGGCAGCACGGCCCACAGGCGCGGCCAGACCAGGGTGAGGTCGTGCAGGCCGTTGACCTCGGCGGCGCGGGTGGCTGTGCGTGCGAAGCGGTCACCGACCCAGGTCGGCCATGCCGGACGGGCGGGGCCGAGACGGGCGCGGCGGCGCTGGCAGGCGCGCACGCGCGCGGCTGCCAGATCTGGGGCGCCATCGTGGCGTGCGGGTTGTGCTGCCTGAAGGATTGCTGCCTTCAGGCGAACAGTTGCTCGGTCCCACCGTTGCTGGCGTCGGCGCAGTAGCCATCCGGCCAGGGGGAGGTCCGCCGGAAGTACCCACAGGCGTTCGACCCAGCCTCCGAGGGCCCCTGCTAGCAAGCCGACACCGGCAGCGGTGAGCAGGACCGCGCCGACGGCGAGTACGGCGGTCGCGGGGGCGTGGGCGGCTGGGCGGGAGGCGAGTTGGTCGATCCAGGCGGCCAGCCGGCCTGCAGCGAAGGGCTGGCTCTGGCCCAGGTGTAGGGCTGTGGCGAGCAGCGCGGTCCACAGCAGGCCGGGCAGCAGAAGGGCATTGACCCAGCGGTCGGCGAGTTTCGTGCCGATCTGAGCCAGAAAGGCGGTCACCGTGCGGCGGGCGGGTAGGGCTTCATCCGCCCATCAGGGCCAGGAACGGCCGCGCAGGCCGGGGGGTGTGTGGTCTCTTCGGGCGTCACGACTCGGTTGCAGCGGCTGAGCGGGCAGGTCCAGCCCAGGACCACAGGGTCGTTCATCCCCTCTGGCAATTCGGTCATCCCTGGCGGCAAAGCCGGGATGCCCCCGGGAAAACCGCCGTTCCGGTTGGTCAGCCCCGGCAGGCCCTGCCGAGCACAAGCGTCTTCGATCGCAGCGAGCAGATCGCTCACCCGCTGACCATCGGGGTCTGACTGGCCGGCCAGCAACGCCAGCAGGTCGTGCAGCTCCGTTTCCGCCCCGCCGTCGCGGATGGTGGCTGTCAGCGATGGCCAGCGGCTGAGCTGGTCGCACAGCAGCCCCACCCGTTCGCGATCCGCTGCGTACATACCGCACCCCCTTCGTCCCTGCCTCTCCGACGCTGACGGCGCTCCTCCCGGAGGGCCCGAGTCGGCTGGCGGGTTTTTGTGATCCCCAATTCGACAAGAGCGTAGGCTGCGCATGACAAGGCGTGAGGAACATTCACGCAACAAGTACCGCTGACGCCGTCCCCTCGCCGCAGTTTCGTGCGGCACTGGGAGAACAGTGCCAGTGACGCCGGTATCGGGGGATGACGGCCATGCTGGATCGCGAGGCGGCTCTCGCTGCACTTCACAACCACCTTGCCAACGGCGAGAACGACTCCGCGCAGATCCTTGGTGACGACGCTCTCCTCGCCGCGGCTGCCCTATTGGTCTCGACCGACCCGGAGCAGGACCTCACGGCCGCACACGCATTGGGCTGGTATCACTGGCAGTGCCACCGCGCCCGCCCTCAGAGCGGCGATCACGACGACTTGATCCTTGCCATCCGGTATCTGACCCCTGTCTACCAAAGCGGCAGCGAGCCCATCCCTGAATCTCTACGCCACGCCCTGCACAGCTGTTCCTCTCGCGGCGTCCCAGGCCCCGATCTGCGCAGCCTGGGGGCAACACATGATTGCGCCCACGATCTACTCAACGCGTATGAGCGCACTGCGCAACGGCATTTGTTCGACCAGGCCGTCGCTCTGTTCCGATGGGTTCTCACCTCACTCCCCAAGGACATTGATCGCACCGGAATCCTGAACAGTCTCGACATCGCTCTCTTGAGACTGTTCGAGCGCACCGGGCAGATAAGTGTGTTGGAGGAAGCCGTCGCCGTCGGACGCGAGGCGGTGGCCGCCACTCCCAACAACCATCCCAGCCGCGCCAGACTTCTGAGCAACCACGGGTACGCCCTCCAGGCCCTGTTCGAGCGCACCGGGCAGATAAATGTGCTGGAGGAAGCCGTCGCCCTGGGCCGGGAGGCGGTGGCCGCCACCCCCAACAACCACCCCGACCGCGCTACAGTCCTGAACAACCTTGAGATCGCCCTCCGGACCCTGTTCGAGCGCACCGGGCAGATAAGTGTGTTGGAGGAAGCCGTCGCCGTCGGACGCAAGGCGGTGGCCGCCGCCCCCAACGACCACCCCGACCACGCCAACCACCTGAGCGGCCTCGCGATCGAACTCCAGATCCTGTTCGAGCACACCGGGCAGATGAGTGTGCTGGAGGAGGCGGTCACGGTGGGGCGCGACGCGGTGGCCGCCACCCCCAACAACCACTCCGGCCGCGCCGGACGCCTACTCAACCTCGGGACCGTCCTCCAGGCCCTGTTCGAGCACACCGGGCAGACCAGCGTCCTGGAGGAGGCGGTCACGGTGGGGCGCGACGCGGTGGCCGCCACCCCCAACGACCACCCCGACCACGCCATGTACCTGAGCAGTCTCGGGAACACCCTCCAGATCCTGTTCGAGCAGACCCGGGAGATGAGCCTGCTGGAGGAAGCCGTCACCGTGGGACGCTTCGCGGTGGCCGCCACCCCCACCAACCACTACGACCGCGCTGGACGCCTACACAACCTCGGGATCGCCCTCCGGGTCCTGTTCGAGCACACCGGGCAGATGAGCATGCTGGAGGAAGCCGTCGCCGTGGGGCGCGACGCGGTGGCCGCCCCCAACAACCACCCTGACCACGCCATGTACCTGAGCAGTCTCGGGATCGCCCTCCGGATCCTGTCCGTGCGCACCGGGGAGACGAGCCTGCTGGAGGAAGCTGTCACCGTGGGGCGCGACGCAGTGGCCGCCACCCCCAACAACGACCCCGGCTACGCCAAACTCCTGAGCAACCTGGGGAACTCCCTCCGGGCCCTGTTCGAGCAGACCCGGGCGATGGGCCTGCTGGAGGAAGCGGTCACCGTGGGGCGCGACGCGGTGGCCGCCACCCCCACCAACCACCCCGACCACGCCAAACTCCTGAGCAACCTCGGGAACTCCCTCCGGGCCCTGTTCGAGCAGACCCGGGCGATGGGCCTGCTGGAGGAAGCGGTCACCGTGGGGCGCGACGCGGTGGCCGCCACCCCCAACAACCACCCCGACCACGCCAAACTCCTCAACACGCTCGGTCTCGGCCTCCAAGCCCTGTTCGAGCACACCGGGCAGACCAGCGTCCTGGAGGAGGCGGTCACGGTGGGGCGCGACGCGGTGGCCGCCACCCCCAACGACCACCCCGACCACGCCGTACGCCTGAACATCCTCGGGATGGCCCTCCAGATCCTGTTCGAGCACACCGGGCAGACGAGCCTGCTGAAGGAAGCCGTCACTGTGGGACTCGACGCGGTGGCCGCCACTCCCACCGACCATCCCTCCCGCGCCGGACACCTGACCACCCTCGGGAATGCCCTCCAGATCCTGTCCGAGCGCACCGGGGAGGTGAGCCTGTTGGAGGAAGCCGTCGCCGTGGGGCGCGACGCGGTGGCCGCCATCCCCAACAACGACCCCGGCTACGCCACGGTCCTGAGCAACCTCGGGAACGCCCTCCTGAGCCTGTTCAAGCACACCGGGCAGACGAGCGCGTTGGAGGAAGCCGTCGCCGTGGGGCGCCAGGCAGTAGCCGCCCACCCCACCGACCACCCCAACCGCGCCGAGTTCCTCAACAACCTCGGGAACGCCCTCCACGCCCAGTTCAAGCTCACTGGACAGACGAGCGTGTTGGAGGAAGCATGCAGCCACTACCACGAGGCCGCAGTTAGTACTACGGGGAGGACGTTCAACCGCATCGCGGCGTATCGGCTCTTCGCGATCCTGGTTTCTGGTCCCGATGCGCCGCAGGCCGCGCTGAAAGCGCTGGAGGATGCCCTCGACCTGGTGGAGATGCTCGTACCGGGCAACCTGGTCCGTACCGACCGCGAGCACCAGCTCGGCCGTTTGCCCGGCCTAGCGGGAGAAGCCGCAGCCGCGGCGCTGGCCGCTGGAAAACCGGAGCGAGCTGTGGAGCTGCTGGAGCGCGCTAGGGGTATCCTCGCTGCTGACACCCTCAGCATGAGAAGCCGCGACACGGTTCGCCTTCGCGAGGACGAACCTCACCTGGCAGACGAACTCGATCAGTTGCGTTCCCGCCTTGATGGGCTGGACCACCCCGGCAGCGCGTCCGCGCACATGCCCGGCGCGGCTGAGAATCCGGAGGCAGTACGGGACGCGGATCGGCGCCTAGCCGACGACCGGCGCGAGGCGCACGCTGCGTGGCAGCGCCTGATCGCGCGCATCCGCGGCATTCCGGGTTTCGAGGGCTTCCTTCAAGCACCGTCCATCAGTGAGCTTGCCCGTCACGCGCAAGAGGGGCCGGTCGTGATCGTCAATACCAGCTCTGCCCGCTGCGACGCACTCATCCTCACCGACACCCCCGGCAATCCCGTCCAGGTCGTCCCCCTACCGGACCTGACACACGCCAACGCCGCCGACCAAGTGCGCCGTCTGCTCGAAGCCCAGAGGGCCACCGCCGATCACCGCCTAGACCCCCGCGAGCGCATCAAAGCCCAGCAGGAGATCCTCACTGTCCTGGCCTGGGCCTGGGACAGCATCTCCGAACCCACCCTTGACCACCTCGGCCATACCGCCACCCCCCGCCCAGGCAAGCCCTGGCCCCGCGTGTGGTGGTGCCCCGTCGGTCTCCTCGCTTTCCTCCCCCTGCACGCCGCCGGCCACCACAGCAGGCCGGACGACACACGCGCTGTCCTCGACCGCGTTGTCTCCTCCTACACCACCACCGTGCGCGCCCTCTCCCACACCCGCCGCCGGAGTGCCACCACACCCACCCTGGTCGTCCCCGTCGCCGACACTCCCGGCGCGCCCCTACCCGGCGTCGGTGACGAGACCACTGCGATCGCCGCCCTCATCCCAGACGCACGCCTCTTGACGACCCCCACCCGCGAAACGGTTCTCCGCGCTCTGCCCGGCCACAGGATCGCCCACTTCGCCTGCCACGGCCACGGCGACTGGAATGACCCAGCCCGCAGCCGCCTGATCCTTACCGACCACGACACCGCGCCACTGACCATGGCCGACATCACCGCCCTGGACCTCACCGCCGACCTGGCCTACCTGTCCGCCTGCGATACCAGCGTCACCGCCCCCCGCCTGGCCGACGAATCCCTCCACATCACCGGCGCCTTCTACCTCGCCGGCTACCGGCACGTCATCGGCACCCTGTGGCCAATCAACGACCGCATCGCCGCTGAAGTGGCCGCTGACTTCTACGCCCAGATCACCGACAACGGCACCACCCCGCCGCAATCCGACCGCAGCGCCTATGCCCTGCATAAAGCCACCAGACGCCTCCGCACCGACTACCTCAACACCCCGACCCTGTGGGCCGCCCACACCCACACCGGCACATGAACGGCTTGAGGCACCCCCGGCTCAACCCTTCCCTGAAGCTCGCGCTTGACCCCGCTTACCGCATCGAAGGTTCCAGCACCAAGTTCGGCGGCCTACGCATCACCGTCGCCGACCGCTTCAAGAACACGGAATTCAAAGGCGAGTTCACCGACCATCCCACCGCCCTGGCTAGGGCGGCCGTCAGCGGCCGCCCTAGCCACACCGCCCTGACCGACACGTCGGAGATCGCCTCCGAGTACACCTGCGACTCCTCGGGCACCGCGGGGCGCATCCGCCTCCGCGGAGACAAACCGCGGACCTTAATGCAGTCCAGCTCCGACGTCTGTCGGACGGCTCAGCCGCACACAGCCGAGCCGACCGCCAGTGAGAAGTGGCCCCACCGGGCCGCTCCACGCCCCGTAGAGTCGACAGCTGAGACAGCCCAGGCCCCTGCTGTTCCATCCGGCCAACCCTTATGCGGGTGTGATCTCGACCATATGACCGGATCGGAAAAGGAAAACGCCGAGTCGCCGCAACACGACAGGCGCCTGGAACTCCTCTTTCATGTAAAGCGACGCGACCTGCGGGGGACACGGTCTCTGCCGACACAACCGTCGCCGCATCCCACATCGAGGGCTGGCCGTCCCTGGCCGGGACCGAGATGGTCGGCGAGGAGCTGGGTCTCGGTCTCGGTGATCTGCCGGTAGCGGCGGCCGGAGGCCCACAAGGCTTCCCAGTAGTCGAAAGGGGAGGCGATCATGCGTCCCCTCCGGCGCGGTAATCGGCCGTCGGTGCGCGGTGGCTGTCCGTGGGCCGAGCTTCGCCCGCTTCGCCCTGCGCCGTCAGGTCCCGAGAGGCGATGCGATCCATGTGCCGTGCGAACACGGCCTCGGCGTCGGAGTTCATGCGGGTCAGCGCAACCATGCCCGTGACGATGACGTCGCAGACCTCGGCTTCGACGTCATCCCATGTGTGCGAGTGCCCCTTGCGCGGGTTCTGGCCCATGGCACCGATCACTGCTTCGGCGACTTCGCCCGTCTCTTCCTGGATTTTGAGGAGCTGGAGCAGGATGCGTTGCTCGCGGGGAAGGGTCGAGTGGTCTTCCAACCGGCTGGCAAGGCGGGCGATTGTCTTCCAGGCATCAGTCATGCGGGTCTCGATTCCGTGTGCGTGGGAGGAGGGGAACGACTCCGTGCCGGTATGGGTCATCGGTCTTGGGCCAGAGCGACGAGTTCGGCGAACAAGCCACCGGAGCTCACCAGGTCCTCGTACTGGCCGTGCTCGATAACTCGGCCTTTGGCCATGACAAGGATGCGGTCGGCGAGGCGGGTGTTTTCCAACTGGTGTGTGACCACGATTGTGATGCGGTCCGTGGCGCCGCGTTTGATCTTCTCGAAGATCTGATGCTCACCGCGGGCGTCCATTTGGGAGGTGGGTTCGTCCAGGATGAGCAGGTCAGGGCGCCTGTAGATCGCGCGAGAACAGGCCAGGCGCTGCCACTGCCCGCCGGAAAGTTCGGCGCCCCCGAAGACTTCCCGGGCAAGCAGTGTCTCGATACCGTCTGGCAGCGCCTCGACAGCCTCTCGCATGCCTACGGCGTCGATCGCTTCCCATACAGGCAGGTCGTCGCGGGTCCGGGGCTGCCCGAGGTTGACGTTCTCGCGCACGCGCAGCGGCCACTGGGCAAAGAGCTGCGGCACGAGCCCCGTCCGGGCCCAGACGCTGTCCTGGTCAAGGGTGGCGAGGTCTGCGCCGTTCCACAGAATGCGCCCCTTGTCCGCCAGGTAGATGCCAGTGATCAAGCGCAGGAGGGTGGACTTGCCGCTGCCGTTCTCGCCGACGATGGCTAGGATCTCGCCACGGCGCAGCGAGAGGGATACGCCGTCGACGGCCGGGCTGTCCTTGCCGGGGTACTGGTAGACCACGTCGTCGATCCGGATTTCCTCCACGGTCGCCGGTGCTGACAACTCACCGCGCTGTGGGGCTCGTTGAGCGGCGTCGTCGAGGAACGTCTGCATGTCGGTCAGGTAGAGGCTGGTGTGGAACAGGGCCGCCCCGTTGATGACGACCTGGGAGAGCGCTGCGAGCGTGGTCTGAACGGCGACGACCGCGGTCGCGGCAACGGCGAGTTCGATGCGTCCGGTAGTGGCCAGCCAGGCGAGGGCGGCCCAGGCCAGGAGCAGGAAGAAGCCGCCGGCCGTCGAGGACAGCAGGGTGATGCGCAAGGTGCGTTGACGGCGGCCTGTGGATACTCCCCGTAGGCGGTCTTTTATCTAGCACTTTGTGGCCGCGAGCTTCCCCACTGGCGGCCGGATACCTCCCCGGACCTGTACGGACACTGGCCAGCGAAGCTGGCCGGTGTGAAGAACAGCAGGGAGATCATGGAAATCCTGGAGGCGTACGACCTCACAGGGAGTTACCGCGCCGCGGCCGAGCTGGCCGGCGTCGACCACCACACAGTGGCCCGCTATGTGAAGCTGCGGGAGGCGGGTGAGCGTCCCGCCGAGCGTCAGCACCGGGCCCGTCCGATCGACGAATTCATGGACAAGATCGAGGAGTTGGTGGCCGCCTCGAAGGGGCGGATACGTGCGGACATCGTGCACCGGCGGATCACTGCGATGGGCTTCACCGGCGGGGACCGCACCACCCGCCGCGCGGTCGCCGAGGCGAAATCTCGGATGCGGTCGGGGCACCACCGGGTCTACCGGCCATGGATCACCGAGCCGGCGCTCTGGCTGCAGTGGGACTGGGGCGAGGGGCCGCGCATCGGCGGAAGACGTACATCGTTGTGGTGCGCCTGGCTGGCCTGGTCGCGGTTCCGGGTCGTCATCCCGGTGTTCGACAAGACGCTGCCGACCATCGTGGCCTGCCTGGACGCCACACTGCGGCGGATCGGCGGGGTCCCGACCTATGCACTGACCGACAACGAGAAGACCGTCACGACCCAGCACATCGCCAACATCGCGGTCCGCAACCCCCAGATCGTGGAGGTCGGACGGCACTACGGCATGACGATCCGCACCTGCCTGCCCGCCGATCCCGAGACGAAAGGCGGCTCGGAAGCGACCGTCCGCATCGCGAAGGCGGACCTGGTGCCCACCTCGGCGAACCTGCTGCCGCAGTACAAGACCATGGGACAACTCGAAGCCGCCTGCCGGGAGTTCTGCGACTCGGTCAACGACCGGGTCCACCGCGCCAGCTGCCGCAAGCCCGCCGAGGCTCTGCTCGAAGAGCAACAGCGGCTCCACCCGCTGCCCAAGGAGCCCTTCACCGTCGCGTTCGGCACCACGAGGCGGGTGAACTGGGAGTCCACCATCTCCGTCGAGGGCGTGCGCTATTCGGTCCCGCACCACCTCGTCGACACCCGGGTCTGGGCCCGGTTCCACGGCGACGAACTGATCGTCACCGCCGTCCGCGAGGACGGACCCGTTGAGGTCGCCCGGCACGACCGCTCAGCCCCTGGTCATCCGTCGGTCAAGGCCGAGCACTACCCGCCCCGCGAGAACAAGGAAGCCGACCGCACTCCGCGGGCCACCACCGCGGAGGAGGCCGCGTTCCTCGCGCTCGGCCCCGGCGCCGCCTCCTGGCTGATCGAGGCCGCATCCGCGGGAGCCCGACGCCTCAAGCCGAAGATGGCCGAGGCCGTCGCCCTGGCCAAGCTCCACTCGGTCGCCGAGGTCGACCGGGCTCTGGGGGCCGCGGCGATCGCCGGGCGGTTCGCGGAGAACGACCTGATCTCCATCCTCAGCTATCAGGCCGGACTCGAGTCCATCGAGCCCAGCCGGGCCACCGAACAGCACAGTCTCCAGCCGGGCACCTCCGCCTGGTCCAGCTTCGGCATCACGAACGACAAGGACGAGTACTGATGGCGACCCCGATCCGCACCATCTCCGGCGCCCACGGCGATCCGCTCGCCGAGGCCATTGAGCTGACCAAGCGGCTCAAACTCCCGCACTTGCGGCGGGCGTTGAGCGATCTGATCCCCACCGCGAAGGCCCAACGCTGGGATCCCGCCGAGGTCGTCCGGGTCCTGCTGGCCGAGGAGGCTGCCGGACGGGACACTGCGAACCTGCGGACCCGCCGCAAGCGGGCCGGGTTTCCCGCGGGCAAGACGTTCGGCGACTGGGACGAGACCAAGTCGTCCATAACCCGCCAGGTCCAGGACTCGTTGAAGACACTGGAGTGGGTCGGACGCCGGGAGAACCTCTGCATCTGCGGCCCAAGCGGCACGGGAAAGTCGCACTTCACAGAAGCACTCGGGCAGACGGCTGTCGAAGCCGGCCTGACCGTCGCCTGGTTCACCATCGAAGACCTCGGCGCCCTCGTCCGCCGCCATCGCGCGGACGACTCCCTCGCCCGGGCGATGATGCGACTGATCCGCACTGACCTAATCATCGTGGACGACATCGGGCTCCTGCCCGTCTCACCGGACGCCGCCGAGGGCTTCTACCGCCTGGTCGACGCCGCCTACGAACGGCGGGCACTGGCCGTCTCAAGCAACCTCCACCCGTCCGGATTCGACGAGATCATGCCGAAGACCCTGGCCACCGCCACCGTCGACCGCCTCCTTCACCATGCCCATGTCGTGGTCACGCAGGGTGAATCGTTCCGGCTCACCGAAGCCACCACCGGGAAGGGCGTGATGCCTCTGAGGTGAACGGGTCCTCAGAACGGCGGGGAGATATCTGGCCGCCACTGGGGACGTCGAGTCGGCCATGAGTGCGAGGGACATCTGGCCGCCACCGGGGATTACAAATGGCCGTTGACAGTGCGTGGAGCGGAGTCCAGCAGACGTCGGTCGATGCGCTCGGACAATGACCGGTACCAGAACAGCAGATAGCCGGTCATGCCGTTGGCGCGGACTTCGTCGCCGTGTTTCGGCGTGGTGGCCCACCAGCGCATCATGTGGCGCACGTTGCGGTCCGACACGTTCGCGTAGTGCATTTCGTAGTCGACGCGCGCGGTGAGAACCGCGCCGACTCCGGCCGGTAGGACGGCGAGGAGGAGCAGAGGCAGCATCGCCCAGTGCAGCACGGACAACACTCCGCTCGCGGCCACCATCTTGATGAGAGCGGCCATGAATCGCTGAGCGTCGTTCACCATCACGGTCGTGCGCACCACGCCCATCTCGGCGGCTTCCTGCCGGTCGGCGAAGCCGTCCTGGGCGTAGGCTGCGGCTTCGACTCGGCACACTGCCTCGACCAGCGAGGTGTCTGCATAGGTCGTCAGGTGTGGGGTGAGCCTGCGGCCCGCGTATGAGGCGAGTGCGCTGGAGAGCCGTCCGAGTGCCACCGCGCCGGCCACGACGAGCAGCGCGGGTAGTGCCTGATGAAGACGGTCGGTCACGGCTCCGGGGCCAAGCACTGGTTGCATGGCGCGAGCGGTCGCGGCCAGACCGACTGCGGCGGCTGCGCCTGTGACCAGTTGGCAGGCAGCGAGGAGGAGAACGGCCGTGCGGTCGAGCTGCCAGGCCATTCGACAGATGCGGCGCAGCACGGACGGCAGGCGGGCGCACATATGGGTGAAGGACACGTCGCCAAGCGGGTTGATGGAGTATTCGCCGCTGTAGCGGATCTCCGCAGGTGGCGGAGGGGGTGGCGTCTCAGCGTTGGCATTCGAGGCGTCAGTCACAGTCACCTGTGTCCCTCCTGGGGGGTCGGGGGCCGCACCTGGATGGCTCGGCGGTGCACGGCATAACGACGCGGCGCCGGAATCGAACGCGCTCGATTCCGGACGCCGTGGGGGCCTTGAAACGCAAGGGGCCGAACATGCGGACACGGTGTTGGAGCCGTTCCCGAGCGGAGAGGATTGGCCGAATCGCCGACGTCTGAAACGCCTGTGACGCATGAGGTTTTCGGTGGATGATCGGTGGCCTCGCTCAGGTACGGAGGGTCCGAATCAGGACGTCTTCCGTGCTCTCGACTGCTGCCAGCAAGTCGGTGAGCAGCGGGGGCGGGAGCGATCCGTGGCCGAGGCCCGACCTGTGGACAAGTGTGTTCAGCGTTTCCCTCTCGGCCGGCGTCATCTGCTCACGAGCGGTGTTGTGGCGTAGGACCTCCCTGGCGGCGAAGGCGTCTCCCGATTCCGCGGCGTCCCGGATCAGCTCGGCGCACAGGGCCTCCGCGTGTCCCGGGCACGTCTCAGTGGCGAGATCAACCGCAGTGAGGCCGAGCCGGAAGTGGAAGTGGGTCGTGTCCTGGCCGGGTGATTGCCGGGCGTGGCGCACCATTTCCAGTGCCCGCGCGATGCCTTGGGGCGTCAGTTGATTGGTGTGCAGGTCGATGTAGCTGCGCAGGCACGCCGCGACCGCGCGCTCCCAAGGGTCGGTGGTCACGCTGGCTTCGAGGGTCGCGAGTGCTGAACCGGTATGCCCGTTGTACAGGTTTCCGATGATCCGTGTTTGTCGGGACTCGCGCAGGTGTTCGCTGGCGTCGTCGTACAGTGCGGCGTGCTCTGCGGCCCTCGTCCAGTGGCCTGTGGTTGCCAGGAGGCGGGTGCCGTCTTCGAGCATGATCGCCCGCAGCCATGTGGCGGCCTCGTGCCGGTCCGCGTGTGTGGCCACGAAGTGGTCGAAGGAGATGGCTGCGCCGTGGATCAGGGCATTTCCGCCGTGGTGCACAGCGTGGTTCATCGTGCACAGCGCTTGGTAGGCGTCGTGAGGGTCTCCGGCCCGGTGGGTGAGGCGAGCGAGGTTGACGAGCGGCTGGAGTGAGGCGATCGCCGTGCGGCCGGTCACCGGCCACGCGGCGTGGAAGATATGAAACTGGCGTTCGCACAGGGATGCGGCGAGGCTGGGCATGCCGCAGTCCGCCGCGATCAGCGCCGCTAGGTTCCAGACCACGCAGGCTCGGTGACGCCGCTCGGCCGGTTCTGTCTGGTGCTCGCAGGCATTCGCATAGCTCTGCACCTCCGCGATCCGGGTTTCGAGATCCGGGCAGGTCAGGCGGGGCCGGCACACCAGGGGAAAGGATGAGACCGCTCGGTGTGCGACGGGACTGCCGGGGAGGCGGTGTTGTGCCTTCGCGTTCATGTCGCGGCCTGCCGGTCGTCGAGCGGTGATCCGTACTCTGCGCGGAGTCTGGTCGTTGTGATTTGTGCAACCGGCGCGGGGGCGCCTGTCGGGCAGTCCTGCCGCACGCTGTACGTGCGCTCAATGGACTGGGTGGGGAACCGCGCGCCCCAGTAGATGTTCAGCGCGGCGGCGAAGGGGCTTGGCGAGTTCGAGGTTGTCGCCGTGGGTCGTGCTGTGAAGGAGCTGAGTGATGACGGCGAGTTCGGCATACCGGCCCTCGGGGGTGTTGAGAACGTCCTTGAGTTCGCGGCGGACGCAGGCGGCGACGGAGGGGATGAGCAGGCTGTGACTGTGGAGCACAGCAGCGTCGTAGCCCGTCGGGGCGAGGCCCCACCCCTCCCAGTCGAATACGCGGAGTTCGGGAGCGCAGAGGTTCGCCCAGTGGAAGTCACCGTGCGCTGTGGACAACGATGGCGGCGTCGTGTCGATTGGTGCGCCGAGGAACTGTGGCATGGCGCGATCGAGAAAGGGTTGGTGCACGGAGAAGCGGTCTGTGGGCACTCGCGAGATGTCGCTGAGTACGGATCGGACGGCTTTCCACCAAGTGGACGGAAGATCCGGACTGGTGGCGAGTGTTGCAGTTGGCGAGGCGGGTCTGTCCGTGATCCGGTCGTACAGTTCCGCGCGGTACGCCCATTGCTCGTCGCTCCAGTCGTGGACGGTCCTCAGCCGAGGGCGCGGCACCGATGCCGGGATGGACTGCTCGGCCGCAAGAGAGCCGTTCCAGAATCGGGCGTCGACCGCGGTGGACGCGGCAGAGCCGACGCGGAGCCAGGCTGGACCGCTCGGGGTGGACACGGGCAGGCTCAGCGTTCGTCCGCGCCACCCCCATGCCTCGTCGGGCTCCTGGTCGGGGCGGATTCCCAGTGCGGTGCAGGCTCGGAGATGGGCGGTTCGCATCCGGTGGGCGACGGCGGGATCGTCGGGTTCCCCGTACATCAACTTCCCTCCAGCGAAGGGGTATCGGTCCTGATGGCCGGTGGATTCATTGCGGGTTCACGCGCCGCTCGCGCGAGGATGCCCTGCGTGCGGCTGTCGAGGCCGAGCCGGTTCCAGGCGAAGATCACGTAGTGCGCAAGGATGTCCCGCACGCCCCGTGGGAGAGAGCCGGTGTGTGCTGCGAGGCTCAGGCGCCGGCCCGCGCTCTCGAATGCGGCGGCCCACGGCCCGATGAAGGCGAGGGAGCCGCCCTCGTGGAACAAGGGGCTGGTGGGGCCGGTGTCGAGTTGCATCAGGACCTGAAGGGCCGCGGTCATCCTGGTCAGCCGGTCGGCGGGCGTGTCAGACGGTAGTGGCCGCAGCTGTTCGACGCGGTGCCAGACGTCGGCCTGCTCGTGCGGTTCCTGACCGGCGCCGAAGAAGAGAGTGCTGGGCAACAGGATGGACAGCTCCCGACGGCCAAGGGTGGTTCCCGGCAGTGCGTTGGCGTCATGGCGGCGTACGTAGTCGAGGACGCCCCTGCTGTCGGCATGGAAGAGATCGTGGGCGATGTCCATGCTGTGGGGACCGCCGAACACCAGGGACTCGGGCTCGTAGATGGTCTGCCACCATCGGTCAACCACCCCTTCGGCCATGAGCCCGTCCAGGATGTTGTTCACGGCGTTCCCGGCGTCGGTGCGGGTGGCCGCGGGGCCGGGCCGACAGCGCAGCCGCCAGCAGGGGTACTTGCGAAGGAACCACCAACCGGCGAGCACCCCCGTGTTCTGCGCCTGCTCCAGTTGTGGACCCAGGATGGTGGTGGCGGTCTGCTCGGCGGCACTCCAGTCCGCAAACTGAACGGAGACTGAGTACCAGCCGCACGCGTCCTCGGCTTGCGCTTCGAGGGCATATTCTCCGGCGGCCCGGTAGACCGCGACGGCGTTGGCGAGGCCGTCGGTTGTCATCCCGGCGCGGGCGGCGGCCTGGTGGAGCGGGACGCCGGCCAGAACCTCCAGAACGTTCGTGGCCACCTGGTGCGGCGAGAGGGAATCTTCCACCGTTCCTCAACTCTTCCTGGTCCGGGGGCGGTTCAGTTGATCAAAAGGCACGAGTCCCACCCGGAGATCGGCGGCGTGGAGTGTGCGGCAGTGTGGAGGGCAAGGGCCAGCCCCGTGGTGCCTTCGAGTAGTCCGGTGTCCTCGCCCGGGCGGGCACGGCCTCGCTCGATGAGGCGGTCGGCCAAGGCAGGCACGTGCGCGCTGATCTCCGCCGAGCACGCGTCGCGGGCAGCGCGCCAGGCGGTCTGGAACAGCCCGGCCCAGCCGTGGCAGAGGCTGGTGTCCGTGATCTGGCTGAGCTGGGCCGGGTCGGACAGGCAGCAGGCGAGGGCGCGTTCGGCCATCTGCTGCCGGGCGGTGTCCATGACGGCGATGGCTGCGAGCTGCTGAGCGCGGGCAAGACCCGGGGTGCCGTAGCACCAACTCGGTCGCAGTGGGCCGAGCCCGCCCGGTCGGCCGGTACGTAGCTGGTCTCGGGTGATCCACTGCGGCCACCACGGACCCGAGCCGGCGTGCTGCCGCCAGATGTCCAGCCACATGTTGATCGCGTGGAGGGCTTCGTCCTGCCCGTCTACGGTGATCCCTCGACGCCGGGCCTGGGCGAGGAGCGCGAGCGGCCCGGCGATGCCGTGCGCGATGCCGAAGTTGCCGTGCCCGCCGGGGAAGGCATCGTCCTGCTTGCCTTCGGGATCGTGGAAGACCCACCACCCCGGCAGGGTCTCGCCGTCGATCTGCAGCGGTTGCGTCAGGCGTACGAGGTAGGTCAGGACCCGCCCCAAAGCATCGTTGCCAGGCGCGTGTTGAAGGAGATGAGTGCCGATCCCGGTGAGGCCGTGAAGGAGGTCGTACTCGCGGAAGGCGGGAAGCTCGCCACGGTCGACACGGGCGTGTGCGAGGTCGACGCGGCGGTGGGCGAGTGCGGTGATATGCGTGTCCACGCTGTTGCGGGCTCGACCGTATCGGGTGGTTCCGTCGGCCCCGGCCGCGTGGAGAACGAAGGCGAGAGCGGGTGCGCCGAAGAGCAGGTTGGCGTCGTCCGCGGCACTGACTCCGTCCCCGGCCGCGGCCGTCACCCAGGTGTGTGCGGTGTGCCAGCTGCCGTCCCCGGCAAAAGCGCGCTCGATGTGCAGCAGTGCGACACCGGCTGCTCCCTGGGACAGGGACTGCGTACGCCAACCCAGCTCGGTGGGGAGCGGTGCGGGTGTCGCCAGCTGTCGGGCAATCTCCCGTGCGGCGGCGGACGCGGTGCCGTTCAGCGCGCTCACCGCGTTCCCTTCTGTCCGTGGGCGGTCTGGCGCAGGGCCGAGGCGCGGGCCAGCCGGTGACTGACCCGTTCGCGGTCCGGATCGACCCCGAGGGTGCGGACGTGATGCATGTGGAGCAGGGACCTCAGCACGCCGTAGGGCTCCCGCTGTCGGGCAAGTTGCGTGCGGTACGCCGAAAGGGCGGCTCGGCGTCGTTCCCAGGCGCGTGTCACGTCGTCGGCACCTGGCGTGGTGCGCAGCGTCGCCCAGTTGCCGCCGGGGTCCGCCAATCGCATCCCGGCATCCCGCAACGTCTGGTCCAACTTCCCCTGCTCATGCGGGAGATGGCTGATCAGCCAGCGCATGCCGATGTCCGGGGTTTCTGTGTAGGAGGTGGCAAGGTCGACCAGGCCGGCGGCGGTGACAGCTTCGGGCGGCAGCCCGGTGCGGGCGGCCAGCGTGATCTGGGCGAGGGCAGCGGCGGAGTCGGCGGCGAACACCTCATGTGCCGCGTCCAACGCCTCACGGTGACCATAGCGTCCCGTTTCGGGTTGGTAGGTGGCGAGCTGGAGGTGCGCAAGAAGGCCGCAACCGCGCAGCTCGGCGGCCCACTCCCCGACCCTGGCGGCGGCCTGTCCGTACTGGCCGGGAGTGGCCAGGCGCAGGTGAAGGCTCAGGTACTGCTCGGCGTCGGGGCGGGTGGTGTCACGGTGACGCCCAAACCACCACTGCCGAAGGCCGGTCCAGCCGTCGAGGAGGCGTGGCAGGTGCTCGGCCAGGACTTCGTCCTGGCGGTCGGGGTGTCCATGAACCTGCGCGTACAGCCATTCGGAGCGGCCGGGCAGATGCCCCGCGTTGCGTTCGACGGCGTGAAGGGGCGACGGCGCCACCGGATTCCGTTCTGCAGCGCGCGGGTGGGCAAGACGCAGCGGGAGGAGGAATTCGTGGGCGCGGCCCGCCCAGGCCAGGTCGGCGGGGGTCGGGGCCTCCTGCAACTCGACCTCGCGGGCCGCGTCGAGGCGCTTCCTCAGCAGCAGCCGATGGAGGGGCTGGCCAAGGTCGAGTGGCAGGCGCAGGTCGGACTCGCACATAACTACGGCTTGCGGGGCGCGCAGCCGACGACGCCATGCCTCAAGGGCTTCGTCCCATTCGGCCGACGGGGCGGCGGGCTTGGGAAGGTCGGCTGCCGTCAGGAGCCAGCGTGCCGGCGAGAGCACGCTGCGGCCGTAGCGCAGCCGCGGCAGGTACGGCAGACGTACCCCGGCTCCCCAGTCGAACGCCTTGTAGACGGCGCAGCGGGCGGTGGTGATCTCGGCGAGGAAGCGGGCGAGCGGCGGAGTGAGCGTGCCCGCCTCCAGGGCATGCACGACCCGCGGTTCGATGCGCCTGCCGGTCGAGATCTGGACCAGGTGGAGCTGGCGAGCGTCTGCTGTGACCGCGAGGTCGTGCAGTGGGAGGAGATCAGGGTGGGGATCGCGGTGCTCAGCCAGGGAGATCGTGTGCGGGAGCAGCTGGGGCGTGCGGACGACGTTCTCGCTGCGCCGTCGGCGGGGGAAGAACGACAGCTGGGCGGCAATGTCCTCCGGGGCGTCCGTACTCAGGGCTGCGTATGTGTCGGAGAGGTTCTTGCGGTCGGCCTCGGGCAGCAGGTGCGTGAACCGTCCGGCCATGCTGCTGCCGGGGCGTGGGGCTGAGGTGACGAGCAGGCGAAACGAGCCGTCTCCGACGGCCTGCGGTGAGGCGGCGTGGATCTGGAAGGCGAGTTCGGCGCGCGGCGGCGGAACCATCTCGGACGGGTCGCCGACCGCCAGCCTGCGGACCAGGGGCTCGGTCAGCGCGATCTCTTCGACACCGTCGATGACAGCGTGCTGTACAAGAGCAAGGAGGGTTTCGTCGCGTTCGGTCAGTGTGCGTGCGGTGTTCGCCACCGGCGAGCCCAGGTATCCGGCGGGCAGTCCCAGCCCGGTGCCGCTGACCAGCTCAGGTACGGGGACGACGGCCCCCACGCCGTACCGCTGCCGAAATCGAACATGGAAGTTCTTCCAGCGGGGATAGCCGAATGGGTAGGGCGTCAGGCGCAGCAGCACGGAGGAAGCGGTCTCGGCCTCCCGGATCACCGCCTCGGGAAGGGACACGTCGCAGTCCAGGGCCGTGTCGACAACCAGCGGCTGCGGTGCGATGTCGCAGATCGCGTTCATGCGCTGCGCCACCGTGGCCCTCATGGCATGGGCCGCGGTGGGGGACGCGGAGGTGTCGTTGTGGCACGACAGGTCTTCGTGAATCACCCGTAGGTCCTGCACCAGGCTGGTGAGGTCGGGCAGCTCGTCGGCGTCAGCCTGGTCCAGCTGTGCCCGGAGGTGCCCCAGGGCGTCCGGGACGGTCATCGGCGCCCGGAGATTGGTGAGCAGGAGGTGCTGGGCGACGAGTCCGGCCAGCAGGGAACTGATCTGCTCCCGTGGTGCGGTCGGGTACTCGGCGGCAAGCAGTGTGACAAGTTCCCCGAAGCGGATGGGCTCGTGAGCAGCCTCCGTGGCAGTGCGCACCGGACGCGTGTGGCCGACGGATATCTCGATCGGCGCGAGCACACCAGGACGGTCGTCGGGCGGCTCGCCGGGGGCAGCGAGTCGGTCACCGCGCACCAACGCGACGGGGTTCGTGATCACCGTCAAGCGTTCCAACAGGCGGGGATGCTGTTCCAGACGGGCTACGACGGCCCCCAACCACTGCCCGTCCGCCCTGGCGACTGCGCGGTGGCTCTCTCCCCAGCGCACGTGAACGCCGGTGCCGACGTGAGCCGTGCTGACTCCGGCGAACAGACCGAACGGGGTGGCTCGCCCCCGCCAGCGCAACTGGTAGGAGGCCAAAGAAGCCACGAGGCGCCGCACCTGACGGACCTTGGCGCCGCGCCCTTCAAGCAGCCCAGAGATCTGCCGGGCCAGCACAGGACTGGCGGTCTCCACGGCACGCCGGGCCTCCTCGTGCTCCCACACCTGTTTCAGCCAGGCCAGTCCCTCGGCCACGACCGCATCAGGGGAACCGGTCATGCTCAGTCCCTCAGCGAGAGGCGCCCCGTCTGGATGCGTCGTGGCGCGCACAAGGGGAACGCCAGCCTGTCGGTACACCAGCCGGTCCGCTCCTGCTGTCATCAGCTCCTCTTCCCTTTCGACAGCGTGCCGGGGGTGCCGGTGGCGGCGGCCGGAATGTCCGTCCGACGCCACCGGCAGTGATCAGCGTCAGGCCGGGTCGCCCACGAACGAGGTGCAGGCCGTGCCCGAGCAGCTGGAGCCGCAGTTGTCGCTGGTGTCGCGCAGCAGGTCACGGACCGGCACACCGGCCTCTATGACGCGGACGTCGAGCGTGAAGTCCACGTCGACCTGGGTGGTCGCGGCTTCGAGGTTCTTCATGTTGTTCGCTCCTTCTGAGTGAGATGGTGCGGGTTGCCCTAGCTCGCCGGAGGCAAGCCCTCCGTCGGCCAGGAGATGAGGACGCGGACATGCCGCTTGTTGATGACTCGTCCCTCGGGGAGCTGGTCATCGGGGGTGTTGGCTGGGTAGGCCAGGATGCTCGGGCCGCGCCCGCCGCGGTGGTCACGGCTCCAGACCCGGATCTGCTCGGCCATGGCGTCGGCGAGCGCGGCGGCGTCCGGCCCGAAGGCGTGTGCTCCGAACTCGAACACGGGATCTGGTTCCTCGCCCAGCTTCCGCAGAGCGAGATAGGCGAAGCTGCCGCCCTCGACCACGGCCGGGCAAGCCATCTTGTTCTGCGGGGAGACCAGGCCCGTGTCCAGCTTCGGGTCGACTGCGAGGAGACAGAAGCCGTCCAGTGCGGTGGCCAGCCACATCTGGAGCGTGTCGAACTGCTCCTTGCGGGGGATCTTCACCCCCGACCACACCTCGACTCGCTCGGTGTCGAGCGCGCCGTTCAGGGAGTCCGGTTCGGCCGGCCACTCGTCATCGAACCGCAGGCCGATCTCCTTGCCGCGCAGGAGTAGCAGTCGTTCCTGGTGCGCTCCAGCTCCCTGCATCGTGACGAAGCCGCAGATCTTCGCGGACTGGCTGACCAGGTGATCTTCTTCTCGGGCGAAGGTGATCGATCGGGTCAGGCCCCGCATCCGGAGGGGGACGGTGATGGTTCCGCCGACGGCGAGCTGGTCCACCCAGGCCGGCGGGATGTCCCAGCTGCCGACCGTGACGATGGTCCTGTCGTAGGGGGCGTGCTCGGCGCACCCGCCCTCGCCATCCGTGAGGACGACGCTCACTTGCGGGTATCCGGCCTCCTTCAGGCAGGCGCGGGCCCTGTCAGTGACGTCCGGGTCGATGTCGATGGTGGTGACCGCACCGTTCGCGCCGACCAGGGAGGCCATCAACGCGGCGTTGTAGCCACCGGAGCCAATTTCCAGGCAACGGTGACCGGGCCGTAGCCCCGCCTGCTCCAGCATGGTGGCCTGGATTTCCGGTGCGGACACCGAGCTGATGGTGATGCCATTCTCGTCCCGCTTCGTAGCCACATGGGTCTGGGCATACGCCTTCTCCAGAGGCGCATCAGGGGCGAACAGGTGCCTGGGCACCGCACGGAACGCCGCTTCGACCTCCTTGGTCTGGATCACGTGCTGGGTCACGAGCTCATTCACGAGCTTGTCTCGCAGCTCTGCTGCTGAGGGCGAGTCGGCGGTCACGTCGGTCATAGGGGTTTCCTTCGCGGTGGTATCGCGCAACTACTCGTGGGGAACGGGGTCTTGGGCCTGATCGGTCGGGAAGATCACGCTAGTCAGAACGCCGCGCCTTCGCGCCGGACACGCGCCGCTGCGCGGAACGACTGCGGAGATCGGCTGAAAAGCAGTCTGGAAGGTCCACTGCTGTTCTTCTTCCTCTCGTTCAGGCGGTCGAGCGTGGGGAGAGCCAGTGGGAGAGGGCTCTCCCCACGCGCTTCGTCCGGTGCCGAGCCTTCTTTCAGGTCCGGTCGCCGGGTGGTGCACCCGCCTGTCTCCAGACGGGTCGTCTCGTCAGCCCGCGTATAGGGCAGTTGCCATGCCGGCCGCGATGGAGGCCGCTTGGCCCCCACACTGGGAGATGGGCCCGCCCCTGTGCCGCAGTACCCCACGCACGGCGAGCACAGGGACGGGTGTCCGGGGAGGCGGCCCGGTTCCCGGATCGCCGACCGTCCGGGGAGCGGCGGCCGGCCGGTCATGCGGATCTCGGCGCGCTGAATCGGGCCTGCCAGGCGGTCGGCTCGTCCGTCTCCTTCCGGAGAGGGACGAGGTCGGTGCGGTCGACCCAGATCCGGTTGAAGGCGGTGAGGCCGTGCTCGGCGACGATGCTGTCCACGCTGGCCTCGGCTCGTTTGACGTAGCCGCTGCTGTCCTTGTGCGCGCGGCTCTTGGCCAGTGCCTGGTAGCGCAGGCTGGCGTGAGGACTGATCCCGCTCCGTTGCACCGGGGCGCCGAGGAGTTTGGCGGTGATCTGCCGGTCGGCCCAGTAGGCGTGGCCTTCCAGGAGGAAGCCGTAGTCGCGGTCCGCTATGCCACGGAACTGCGGGAACAGGCTGTCGTTGGCCGCCCACACCTGCCCGTCCGTCACCGCGTACTGGGCCAGGTGGACCATCTCGTGGGCGACCGTCTTGTAGTGGAATTCCTCGTCGTTGAGGACGCCCATCTCCCAGAGCGCCCGCGGCATGACGACGATCTCCGGCTGCCCGCGGGTGAAGAGGACGGACTGGGCTCCGATCAGAGGCCATATCTGGCGCAGTCCCTTCCTTTCGGCCTTGAGGGCGCCCGCGACCTGGCGCAGGTCCGCGAACGAGACGCCGAGCTCGCGGCCTTCGGTGATCACCAGCCGCTGCGCCCTCCGGCTGTGGGCTTTCCGCCAGGCGCGGGGGGACATCAGCCGGATCGCCACGGTGTCGGGGAGGGGCAGTTCGGTGACGGCTTCGACCAGCGGCAGGGTCTCCTCGGCGATGGCCGTGAGACGTTCCGCGAGCGGATCGAACCGGGAGCCGGCGTTGTTGCGTACGACGACGGTGGGCATCGGGTGCTGCTTTCGATGGGAGCGATCGGAGCGGTTGTTGGTTTGGCCCCTGCCGCCGGGCCGGGGAGTGCAGGCGACTGGCTCGGCGGCAGGGTGTTGAACCCGTGCACGGCAGTGGATGTCAACGGGGCTGCCGTGCACGGGAGTCAGGGGCTGGTGTGGCGTGTCTGGGCGCTCTGCAGGAGGCTGCGGGCCTTGCGGTGCACGAACGTGCCGTCGCGGTGGCGGGTGGTGAGGAGCCCGCACCGCTTGAGGGGAGTGAGAGCTCGGTCGACCGTGGGGTGGATGACGCCGAATTCCCGGGCGAGCGCGCGTGCGCTGGGGATCTTGTCGCCTTCGGGGTAGGTGCCGTCCAGCACCCGGCGTATGACGGCGTCCCGGATGCGCTGGACGCTGGAATCGGGTCGCAGGGTCCAGGTCTCCCACCGCCCTGATGCCGTGCGCACTTTCAGGTCGGGCCCGCTGGGAGGTGCTTCGGGATCCGTGACGACGGTTCCGCGGCCGTGGACACTGAGCATGACGCCCTGGGCGACCAGCCGGCCGATGGCACGCTCCACCGCGGCCCGGGTGACACCCAGCTCCTCACACAGTTGCTGCCTCGGCGGGATCACGTCGTCCACCCGGTAGGTGCCGTCCGCAACCCGGGCCCGCAACGTGCTTTCCACGGGGTCTGCTAGGGATGCGTTGCTCCGGCCTGCTTCGTCGAGGAGCGTGTGCACGGACGTGGTGGAGCGGCCCAGAAACGAGGCGATGCCCTGGAGGGTGCCGCCGGCGTCGTACGCCTGGGCCTGTCGACGGTCAAACAATTCCCCACGATCTGCATGATCGGCGTCAGCCAATTCCCCACCACTGTGGTCACGACTCCCCATGGGGACGCTGACCGT
>NZ_JBIAWI010000031.1:0-83172 GCF_042895385.1 Streptomyces sp. NPDC001401 | reverse complement strand
CAGGGATCAATAGTCATACCGGACAGGGAGATGAGCTGTCCGCCCAGCAAGAGATCAACTGACCGCTCACCCGGACGGGCTGATGTCCGTGGACAGCCAACCCCGAGCTGGAGTTGCGCAGGTGGTCCCCAGCGGTGCGGGGTTGAACCGTCTGCGCAGGTCATCCCCCCGGCGGGAAGCTGTGGTCCCCGCAGGTGCGGGGGTGAACCGCTGGGCTACTCCGCGCTGTCGGACAAGTCCACGTGGTCCCCGCCGGTGCGGGGTGAACCGTAGCGACCAACCTTCTGCCACTCCTCCCTGGGGTGGTCCCCGCCGGCGCGGGAGTGAACCGACGGGCCTGCCATGGCCGGCCGTGGTGCTTCTGTGGTCCCCGCCGGTGCGGGGGTGAACCGCGGCGTCGCCGGGTGCGTGATCGTCCTCAACTCGTCGTCCCCGCCCACGTGGGGGTGAACCGCGGCGCTCGCAGGCGATGTGGTGGTAGTCGGCGTTGTCCCCGCCGACGCGGGAGCGAATCGGCAATCAAGGAGGCGTAGAAGAACGTCTGTGAGGTGTCCCCGACGGTGCGGGGGTGAACCGACGAACGCCAGTGACCTGACCCGGGCCCATCTGTGGTCCCCGCCGGTGCGGGGGTGAACCGACGTACAGGCGGCTGATCACCGCCCTGCGCCTGTGGTCCCCGCCGGTCCGGGGTGAACCGGACTACCGGTTCTGGGGCGAGATCCCGTCGTGGTGGTCCCCGCCGGTGCGGGGGTGAACCGAACAGCTGCCTCCAGGACGTCGCCCAGCACAAGTGGTCCCCGCCGGTGCGGGTGTGAACCGACACCGTCGGGCCCATCAACGTCGGCTGGGGAGTGGTCCCCGCTGGTGCGGGGGTGAACCGTAAATGCGTCTGCCGATCCGTCACATCGCCAAGTGGTCCCCGCCGGTGCGGGGGTGAACCGTTCAACGGGCTGAGCGGGCCCGTCTACGTGCAGTGGTCCCCGCCGGTGCGGGGGTGAACCGTCCACAGCGTGACGGCCACCCAGATGCGTCGCGTCGTCCCCGCCGGTGCGGGGGTGAACCGGCGAGGAGGAAGACGACCGCCGAGCACAGGGCGTGGTCCCCGCCGGTGCGGGGGCGAACCGACCAAGGTGGACGCGGCCGAGGCCCTCGTCACGTGGTCCCTGCCGGTGCGGGGGTGAACCGGCGCCGATCAGCCGCAGCGACCACTTACGGCCGTGGTTCCCGCCGGTACTGACACCCCGTCCGGCCGCGGAAGTCGGCGGCGCCGAGGGCGCCGTGACGCGGGTGACGCTCAATTCCCGCACGACGGCCGCGCCGGGTTTCGATCCCGTCAAGCACCGTACGCTCCCCGCCAGTTGGCAGGCTTCACGGAAAGTACTGAAGAGCCTTCGCCCTCCCTGGAGCCAGCGGTCCCACCAGCGCCGGATGAAGCCCTCGAGCCGACGTACAGGGTCAGTGCGGCCTCCGTTTGTTCGCCCGCGAGGAGTCGGCGGGGTGGACGGAGAGGAGCCTGGTCGCTTTGACGATTGATCGCGGCTCGCGCGGAGCTGGCCGGCGTCCGGCTGTACTACCAGGAGTGCGTCCGTGCTCTTGGCGAGCGGAGGTGACCGTGGTGCCCTCCCGAGGTCATTGGCCTGGCGTAGTGCCCTCAGCGCTCTCGTCTGCTCGCTGCATGCTGCTTGGGCAGCGGCGCTGGTGTTCGTCCTCCCAGACCTTGAGCAGGATGTGGTGGTCGGCGCCGCAGGCGCGGGCGAAGCGCATGGCCAGGTGCCGGCTGGGGAAGAGGCTGCCGGACAGGACGGCGGCGACGTGTGCCGGATCCGCCCCGAGGAGGCGGACGATGTCGTCGGCGGTCAGTCCGCTGTGGCGCTGGATCTGTTCCATGACCAGGCCGATGTGGGTCGCTCGGAGGAATGCGGCGCGCGGTATTTGATGCATGTGCAGGACCCCGCGTGTACTGGAGAGTTGGTCATCGGGTGGGTGAGGGGTGCCAGCTGGCCGGCACCCCTCACCGTGGTCAGTGGGGCTGGTCGCAGAGGCTGTGGTCGTGTTGGTGGCGGGCGAGGCGCAGGCCGAGCAGGACGAGGGATCCTGCGGTGGTCAGCCAGTGCCCGTGCGGCTGCATGAACAGCAGATGGCCGGCTTGCCCGAGTGCGAGCTCGAGGCAGTCGCTCAGGCACGGCTCGCACACGCGGATGCGTGCGGGGCGGGGGCGGGCGTGGAGCGGTTTACCGCGTCGTCGCCGGGGGGAGGGGTCCAAAGCGCTCTCCTGGATGGAGGGTTGTGGACACGGGCCCCGGCGGAGGATTCCCACATCGCTGCTGCCGGGGCCTGGTGCCGCCCGGTCTGGTGGCCGGGCGCGAACGACGGTAGGAGAGACGGGGCAGGCCGTCTGGCTGTTCGCTGCAACGCAGCGCGCTCACGTGTCCGACCGCGGTGCCCGGAGGCGGGTTCGCCTGTTGTGGCGGCGAGTTGAGCGTTCGATCGCTGTGGTCCGTATGAGCCGGGTGTGCTTCTTCTTTGCACTGGTGAGGGGGGCGCCCGTCTGGGAGCTCGGACGTGTGTGCGGGTGTGTTCGATCGGTTCGCCGGAGGTCAGGCCGTCTTTGGATGGCGGTGTGACGGTGCGATGAACGCGCCTGGTGCGCCAGCGCATTTGCAGGCAGCCCGGTGGTTGATTTAAGACATTGTTGCTTCAAGCAGGCATATCTGTCGGAAGGGTGGTGATCCTTCTAGTGTCGGACCGAAATGCAATTGCATTCGGGCAACGGGGTGTTCGTTCACCGCAGGAGGTCGCCTGGTGGAGAAGCCGACGCGTGTTCACCGCTGTCCCGCAAGCGGCGGTCAACGAGGCCAGATCGTCTGGCGGAAGAGTTCGCACAGCACGCCCAACGGGGCCTGTCTGGAGGTGGCGGAACCGTCCGAGGGGCAGATCTGGTTCCGTGACTCGAAGGTGCCCGGCGGCCCTGTGGTCGCCGTATTCAGGGAGGCGGCGTCCGCCTTCACCTCCGCCGCGGGGCGCGGAGAGCTGTAACCGGTCCCTGGTGTGCCGCTGCCTGGCCGTGTACGCAGATGCAAAGGCGGCGTGTCCGGGCGGCGGCCGGCCGGGCAGGGTTGCCGGAACTGGTGGTTCCGTGAACATGCCCGGATGCTCAGGTGCTCGCAAGCCGAAAAAGTCATTCAGTGCTCGACATTCCCGGTGACCGGCCAGTAGTCAGGAGCACAATGCAAGTGCATTCCGCCGCTGACGTGGGCGGACGGTCGCGGGACGTCGGGGAGGACCATGGTGGGGGAGCAGTCCGGACCTGGGCAGAGCAGGGTCACGGACTTAGGGCAGGACAAGGCGCACAGCGCGCGGATGTACGACTACTTCCTCGGCGGGAAGACCAACTATGCCGTGGACCGCGAAGCGGCCGAGAACGTCAGGCGTCACTTTCCCGCGGCCGAGACCGCGGCGCGCGTCAACCGGGCCTTCATGCACCGCGCGGTGGCCTGTCTCGCCCGGCTGGGAGTACGCCAGTTCATCGATGTGGGCACCGGGATACCGACCTCGCCCAACCTGCACGAGGTCGCCCAGGGCGTTGCGCCGGAGTGCCGGGTGGCCTATGTGGACAACGACCCGATCGTGCTCGTCTACGCCGACGCCCTCCTCGAGGGCACGGCCGAGGGCAAGACCTGCTACGTCCAGGCTGATGCGACCGATCCGGCTGCCGTCATTGACGCGGTCAGGAGCGAGGGCGTCATCGACTTCGGGCGGCCGGTCGCGCTGAGTCTGCATGCCCTGCTGCACTTCGTCACCGGCGATGACGAGCCCTACCGGATCGTGCACCGCCTCCTGCGGGAGCTGCCGCCGGGCTCGTACCTGAGTGTGTCGCACGGTACCGGGGACTTCGCGCCGGAGGTCTGGCAGGCCATCGTCGACGCCTACACGCAAGCCGGGACCCCCACCCAGGTGCGCACCCGGGCGGAGGTCCTGAAATTCTTCGACGGCCTGGAGCTGATCGAGCCGGGCCTGGTCGTCGGGCACCGCTGGCGGCCCGAGCCGGGCAGCGGCCCGAGCCTGGTGAGCGACGCCCAGGTGTCCCTCTACGCCGGTGTGGCCCGCAAGCCCTGAGCCAGGGGCGACGGGCTGCTCAGCGGCCGTAGTGGCGCGCGAGCAGGTTGCTGATCCGGCGGCGCGTGTGACGGGGCGCCAGCGAGGCGTACAGCAGCGCGTCGAATGCCTTCACCCGCTGGTCGACCGCCTGATCGTCCTCGATGATCAGGCCCCCGTCGAATCCCTCCGCGTAGACGAGGGTGGGCAGCATGCCGGCGAAGTCGAAGATCGTCGTCGGTCCCAGGTCGACGGGCAGGTCGCACTTGCCCAGCTCGGCAAGCCGGAACTGGTAGCGGGGGTCGGCGGACAGTTCCAGCAGGTGCTCGAGCTGTCCGCGCATGATCTGTGGGGATCCGAACGGCCGGAGCAGGGTGGCCTCGTCGATGATGAACATGCCGTGCCTGTCCGCGGACGCGTCGGCAAAGCGCGCCGTGCGTTCCTGGCGCAGTTGTGTCCGGGCCTCGCGCTCCTGGGGGGTGCCGCTGCCCCGGTTGATCACGGCCCGGGCGTAGGCCGGGGTCTGCAGCAAGCCGTGAAGCTGGAGAGGCTCGTACGACCTGATCCGCTGGGCCATGTCCTCGAAACTCACCACGGCCTGCAGGTACTTGGGCGCTGCCCACGACCACGGCTGCCACCAGGCCACCTCGCTGGCCCCGGCGGCCAGTTGCCGCAGCTGCTCCTGCTCGGCGGGATCGCTGATGTCGTAGCGCTCGAAGAACACGGGCAGGTCACGCGCCTTGACCTTGTGGTGCCCGCTTTCGATCCGGCTCACCTTCGAGGGCGATCCGCCCAGGGAGCGGGCCACCTCGTCCTGCTTCAGGTTGAGGCTGTCGCGCCGCTTTCGCAGGGCGTGGCCCAGCATCATCCGCTTGCCGGACGGCACAGCCTCGTCCTGCAGGTACCGCACCCGGCGGCCGGCCTTGGGGCTCTCGGTCTCGCCTGGGTCCCCGGCCCCTGCCAACTGCTGGACCACAATCGCTCCTTGACACTACGAACTCAGAGTGAAGCTATCGGCGCTCATCGTGCACGAACCGCTCGGCTTCGGCGGCAGAATCGTAAAAAAGTCCAACATCGTTTGTGTGTGTGACCGGCGTCGCTCGCCCCACACGAGGTAAGCGAGGGCACACGTGCCGCGTCAATGTGGCGCGCGATGGCGCGAGTTGGCGCCCCGTCGGAGCGAGGCTTCCACCGTGCCTCGCGGCGATGCATCGCGACAGCGTGGCTGGAATGCACCTGCCAGCGGGCTGGGTGCTTTGAGGGGATGCCCGGTCGGGCCGGTCATCGGGTGACCCGGAATGGAACAGGTCGGTGCAAAGGTGCCGGCGCCTGCCACGGCGTGCGGCCAGTGCCGGCTCTCACGATGGTGCGGTCCCGGGCGCAGCCTCGGACATCCTTCAGCAGCCGGGTTCGGGACTGAACCCGGACGACGCGGTCGTCCTGCGGGGCGGGTGAGCATCGCCACCCGGGCCTGCCCCTGACCCGTCTGCCGTGTCCGGCGTCTTCCGGGTGTTGCATAACTCGACGAAGCCTTGTGGAACCCAGGACGCAACTCCGGTTCGCTGTATAGCCTTAAGAGTCAAGTTATCCGCGTCAAAATGGGGCGAGTTCGGGCCCGGACACAGGTCAGGGGCCCGGTTGGTGACCGAGCCCCTGCGGCTGGTGAACGCTTCCTGGCTGCCGCCTCCGCGCAATACCAGTGTGCGGAGGCGGTTCAGGACACAAAGAGGTTGACGAGCCGGGTCGTCACGGCCGACGCCAATGCCGTCAGCCAGATCAGTCCCACACTCCGCCACCCCGGGCCGCGGAAGCAGTCCGCTGCCAGCGGCGTAACCGCGCCGTCCACCGGCGCAGCGTGACCGCCCGTCCTTCGCGCTGTTCCAGCTCCTGCGAGCGCTGTGACATCTGGTCGGTTGAACGGAAGCACGGGGTGAGAGAGACGCGGATGTGCCACTGCCCTGCACGGTCAGCCTACGAGCAACATGACGGCGTGTGCGGGGAGTTGAGCGAAGTGGCCTCGAAAGTCATAACTGGGCGCAGGACGGCCGGTCCGCAAGCTGCTTGTGCGAGATCGGATAGGGCGCCGACGGCGCGGGCGGTCATCGTGTGCTTGCGGATGCGGGTACCGAAGAAGGAGAACCGGCAAGGGTGAATGACCCGGATGGTCGATGGGTGCCTGTTGGCCGGCGTGGGCCGTGGGGCGTGTTATCGGGTGATCCGGGTGCGGTGGTACGCCTTGACCATGGCCAGAAGTTGTCTGCGCTCCGGCACCGACATGCCGTCGGCGTAGGCGGCCAGGGCGCGGGCCTGGCCGGAGCGTGCGGCTGGTGGATCTGCGGTCGAGGGGACGAGCGCCTTCCTCGAGCCTGTCGAGCATCTCGTGGAGCAGCTCCGTTGCCCGCTCGCGTTTCATGGGGACTCCTCTGCCGTACCACCGGTTCGACCTTATGGGCCAAGAGCTCCGGCGAGCGTGCGCTGAAGAGTGAATCCACGGGCGTCCCAGTCCTCCGGGCTGCCGGGGCGGGGCGCTGCGCTGGCGATCAGCGCAGCGCGCCTGTGTGAACGCGCAGGCGGACGGCGTGCGAGTGGCTCCGCGGCAGCCCCGTGTCCGCTTGAGCCATGGCTGTGTTCGCCGGTCAGCGCGGCCGGCCGGCCTGGCGTTGCGTGCCGGGCGGCGCGGTGGCGGGGCGCACCGTGGTGTGCCGGGGCGTGCCGGGACTTCACTGGCGGCGGGTGCCGATGCCATGGGCGAGTTCTCCCGCAACGGCGGAGAGGAGGCCGACGGGGGTGCAGGCGGAGGCGCGCATGGTCCAGGCGGGGTGGTTGATGCTGGGGCCGGCCCACAGGGCCCAGGTGTCGAGGAGCTTGGGGTTGTGGGCGGCGAAGGCGTCGAACTGGACGCCGGCCTGGCCTTGTTCGGTGTTCCAGCGCATGCAGCGTCCGTCCACTACAGGCGTCCAGCCGACGTCCGCGAGTGGGCGGACGGCCTCGCTTACGGTCGTCTCGATGGGGGTGCCGAGGGCGGTGTCCTCGGCGTCTCCGGCGGCGAGGGCGGACAGCAGGGGACCGAGGACCGGTGCGGGGACGGTCGAGGTGAGGGCCATGTGCCACATGCGTTCGCTGACCGGGCCCTCGTAGGCGGCAAGCGTCCATGTCGCGTCCCGGGGGTCGGCGTCGTGGTCGAAGAGGATGCGCAGGTCAGTGAGCGTTTTCAGCGTTGCCGCTCCAGGGTGAGGACGGCCTTGGTGATGACGGTCATGCGGTTCGGGCTGATGCGGGCCTTGCGGAAGATCTGCCAGGACTTCAGCCGTGCCATGCCGCGTTCGACGGGCGCTCGGGCCTGGGCGAGGGCGCGGTTGACGGTGCGCTGGTGAGGGTGAGTTCACCGCCTGGTGGGCGTTTGAGGCCGGTGGTGACCCAGGGGCCGGCGCCCTGGTAGGCGCGGTCGGCGAGGATCGGGACACCCTGGCGCTCGCAGATCCGGATGATGCGGTGGGTGCGGGCCGCGGTCAGGTCGTGGGTGCGGCCCGGCAGTGCGGGCGAGATCCACAGCAGGTTGTCGGCGGGATCGGTGACGACCTGGATGTTCACGCCGTGCCGGCGGTGCTTGGCGGAGTAGTCGGCCCGGCTGTCGTCGACGCGGTCGCACTCGGCGAGGGTCCCGTCCAGCACGACGAAGTCCGGGTCGTGCTCGCGCAGCGTCTTGAGCAGGCCGGGAGCGAGATCGGCGAGCAGGCCGGTGACGGCGGTGACGTATGCGTGGGCGGTGCCGACGGATATCCCGAACCCGGCCGCGATGCGGGCGAGGGCGTCGTGGCGGCGCAGGACACCAGAGCGACGAGCGCGCGCTGGTGCGGCGGGAGTTTGCAGCGGCGGTCACCCTCACGGGTGACGATGAGCATCGTGACCCACTCGACCAGGGCGTGCGGGAGGTCGAGTGCGGCAGGATAGGGAACCAACAGGGCTCCTGTCCCGGCGGGTTGAGACTTCGAACACCTCCCTCAACGGCACGGGGGCCTTGTGCGTTGCGGTCCGCACCTCGTAACTATGGCGCCCTCGAAGGAAGCCCAGGGCCACCCCGCCCGCGAGGCGGGCACCGGACCCGCCGCCTGAGCGGAGAGAAGTGCCAGGAAGGGGGACACGGATGGTGATGACGGGCAGGCAGCGCCGGACTGGTGGCAGTGCGTTGGCGGGCACGACGCGGACGGTCCGGCGGGTGGGCTTCTCCGTCACGGGGTGCCATACGCCGGCTCGGCGGAGGGGTGCGTGTGCCGCCGTACGACTGTGGCGGCCTGGTCCCGGTGTCCTGGTGCACAGAGTACGGGGACGTGGTCGGCCCGGTGATGCCTCGAAAATTGCGAGAACCGGCACCAATAGCATGAGCACTGCGGAGTAGTCCGCAACGAACTCGATGATCTGGGTCCCCCGCGACATCTTGCCGGACTTGTGAGGCTCACAGAGGCGGAGGCAAACCGTCGCCTGCTGGAGCAGCTGGCCGCGGAGCGGAACGGCCCGAACCGGAGCCGAGTCCGGGCTACGTCTACCAGTCGGCCGTATTAACCTCGTGTTGAGGCTTCAAGCCCCTAAATGTATTGTCCAGTACTTCCCAGTGCGCCCAACCTCCTGTGGCCTCTACTTTAGTGTCGCCCATGAGTGCTCCCTGCCAAGCCTCGTGAGAGAAAGGTTCGAAGAGATCGCCCCAGTAGTGTCCTGTGATGCCGTCACTCCAGGCGATGTTGAAGTCGACGTGTTCTCCCTTGACCGTGCCTTCGAGGGAGTTACTTACGATGTTGCTCCCTTCAATAGAGGCGTAGCCGCTGAGCTGGTTACCGTCCTGATTCCAGATGACGTTGACGTGGGCACCATTACTCTGCCGAATCCTGTAGCTACCAGAAATGTTGATATTTGTATCTGTCATTTCGGCACCTTCGTCCTGGCCGGTTAAGCCGTGCTTGCCTTCTTTCAGCCTAGCGTCCGGTGCAGTCGTATGCATGTTTTGGACATGAAGCTGTGGGTCAAGCAGCGTCTGGAGGTCACTTTTGGGATCGTGAAGTTGTTTGTAGGCACTCAGGCTCACCGCACGGCTGACCTGGCTGAGGAGATCGGAATCAGCCCGCAGGCCGTACTTGACGCCTCTCAATGCAGGCGCTGACTGAGGTTTTTCAGAGCGCCACTGATCGGCTGACTCCGACGGGGTGCGCAACGCGCGAGGCTCCCGTGCCGTTGGAGGAGGTGTTCGAAGTCTCAACCCACAGGCACAGGAGCCGCGTTGGTTCCCCATTCTGCCGCACTCGACCTGCCGCACGCCCTGGTCGAGTGGGTCACGATGCTCATCGTCACCCGTGAGGGTGACCGCCGTTGCAAGCTCCCACCGCACCAGCGTGCGCTGGTCGGCCTGGTGTACCTGCGCAAGCACGACACTCTTACCCAGGTCGCCGCGGGTTTCGGTATCTCTGTCGGCACCGCCTACGCCTAAACGGCAGCCGTCATCAATCTGCTCGCCGACCGCGCGCTCGGCCTGCTGCGAGCCCTGCGCGAAGCCGACCCCGACTACGTCCTGCTCGACGGCACCCTGGCCGAGTGCGACCGGGTCGGCGACAGCCGGGCCGACTATTCCCGCAAGCACCGCCGGCACGGGGTGAACGTACAGGTGGTGACCGATCCAGCCGGACAACTGCTGTGGATATCGCCCGCACTGCCCGGCCGTGCGCACGACCTCACCGCGGCCCGCGCCCACCGGATCATCCGGATCTGCGAACGCCAAGGCGTCCCCGTCCTCGCCGACCGGGCTTATATGGGAGCCGGCTCGTGGGTGACGACACCCCTTCGACGCCCACTGGGCCGCGAGCTCACACCGACTCAGCAAACCGTCAACCATGCGCTGTCCGCGGCCCGGGCACCGGTCGAGCGCGGCATCGCACGACTGAAGTCCTGGCGCATCTTCCGCAGATCCCGGTGCAGCCCGAATCGAATGACGTCAATCGCTGCGGCCGTCCTCACGCTGGAGCGGCAACGCTGAAAAACCTCAGTGACTCATGGTTGGCGATGGTGGTGTGGTCTTCCCAGGTGCGTTCCCTATCAAGTTCAGCGTGTTGAATCTTGGCCTTGCTGCATGACTTCATTGGCGGGCGTCTGGGTTGCGAATACCGTGCGTGGCGACGGCGGCGATGCTGATGATGATGACGAGTTCGGCCCAGAAGAACGAGGCGTAGTCGAGCCAAGAGCCGATGGGCGGGCTGCCGGGCGCGGCGTTGCGCAGGCCGACTAGAGCGAAGAGGGTGGCGGCCATCCAGCCCATGGCGGACCAGACCAGGCCCAAGCGCCGGCTGATGATGATCAGGGCTGCGCCCGCGATGGTAAGGCTGAGTGCCCACATGTCGAAGAACATGATCGACGCGAGGATCAGTGTGCCGTGTGAGCGGTCAACGTTTCCCTTCAGGCCGACGACGAATTGACGGTCTCCGACTGAGTTGAGGGCAGTGAGGTGGAAGAAGGGGTCCTCGTTGGTGAGTGACACGGAGACTGGCAGCGGGGTGGCCTGGAATTTGGCAGCGAACGCGATTGTTGTGCTGTAGCTGTCGAAGGGATAGTCAGAGATAGGCCCGCCGACGAGGCTGACGGTGATGTCCTGGGCGGAGATGATCCGTCCAGCCGCGTACGTGAGGTCGGTCTTGAACAGGGAAGTGGGGTAGAGGACGAGGTCGTGGGCCGGGATCTCGTTACCGCCAACTGATCCGTGTGGGACGGCCAGCACTCGCATTGTCAGTTGGTGGTTGGCGGCGTCGACTTTCTGCACTGTTACCTCGACATCAAGCCGATTAGGGGATGCGGTGTCCCCGATGAGGGCCTGGCGGCTGCTGTCCCGCTCGTTGTCATACATCAGCGCACCTGCCGCTGCGCAGATGGCGGCCAGTAGAACGCCGATCGTGATGCACATGATTGGGAGGAGCCTGCCGCGCCCACGGGGTTTGGTCACGGGAGCACTCATCGAAGTTCACCTGCACGCTTCCGTGAGCGCCGCGTTCGCCGCCTGGGCTCCAGGATCTGCGAGATCGCGGTGTCCGCCTCGGCACCGCCGTTGTCCCGGATCCAGCGGGCTAAGCCGTTATCGCCAGCCGGCGTGCCAGCCTGCTTCCATTGCTCTTTGAGGGGTTCCTCGCCTTGTGGTGAGAAACGTGTATCCGCCAAGTCCTTCAAGAACGACAGCTTCAGCTCGGAGGGGAGGAATCGGAGCCGAGCCGTCAGTACTCTGGAGGCGTGCGTGCCGCCCGACTCAAGCGTCAGCGCGATCTCCGCAAGCTGGTCGAGGAGGAAGTTTGCGCGCCGCTCTGTGATCAAGTCACGGCGTGAGCGTAGAAGTCGGTACATCGCGACCAGCACGCCGGATACGGAGGCCGCGAGGACATCGCCCAGCGACAACTCGTTCTTCCACGTCATGATCCAAACCTACGGACTGCCATCTCCGGAGCCCCGAAGGCGCGCATCCTGACGCTTCCGATCTGGACAAGCGGGCGAACGCCACCCGAAGCTACCCCGCCACGCCGGCGTTGATCGATAACGAGATCGCCCCGGGATAGCGCGAGGGCGACGACTAGGCCGGGCCAGGACCTTCCTGCGCCAGACCTTCGGGTTGCTCAGCCGGTCGGGGCGCAGGCCGCGCAGCCGCGCGGCTGGAGTCACTAAGGGCTTGCAGATCATCAAGGTGTTGCTTCCCGCCCTTGGATTCGTTGGCGTGGTATGCGCATCCCGGATGAGACTCGTGCCCAACTCGCCGTGAAGTTCGCGGTGTTGTTCCCGCATCTGGACGAGCGGCAACGGCGGCTGTTGATGGCCGCTGAGGCCCGAGGGCTGGGACACGGAGGCATCCGGGCCGTGGCGCGGGCGGCCCAGGCGAGCGAGACGACGGTCCGTAAGGGCGTCTTCGAACTCGAGGCCGGAGAAGATCCGTTGGGGCGGGTGCGGCGCCAGGGCGGAGGCCGCAAGCGAGTCGCCGATGTCGACCCCGGGCTGCGGCCTGCACTGCTGACTCTGGTCGAACCGGATGTGCGGGGAGATCCGACGTCGCCGCTGCGGTGGACGGTGAAGTCCACCCGCATCCTCGCGCGGGAGCTGACCCGCGCCGGGCACCAAGTCAGCGCTGACACCGTCGCCGACCTGCTACGGGAGGAAGGCTTCAGCCTGCAGGCCAACGCCAAGACCATCGAGGGCAGCCAGCACCCGGACCGCGATGCCCAGTTCCGTTACCTCAACGAGCAGGCCCGCGCGCACCGGGACACCGGCCAGCCAGTGATCAGCGTGGACACCAAGAAGAAGGAACTCGTCGGCGAGTTCAAGAACCACGGCCGTCAGTGGCGGCCGGCCGGTGACCCGGTGCCGGTGCAGGTCCATGACTTCACCGACCCGCAGCTGGGCAAGGCCATCCCGTACGGAATCTACGACCTGGCAGCGAACACCGGCTGGGTCAATGTCGGTACCGATCACGACACCGCCGCGTTCGCTGTGGAGTCGATCCGCCGTTGGTGGCACGGTCAGGGGCAGGACGCCTACCCGCAGGCGACACGACTACTGATCACCGCCGATGCCGGCGGCTCCAACGGCTACCGCACCCGCGCCTGGAAACTCGAACTCGCCCAGTTCGCCGCCGAAACCGGGCTGACCATCACGGTCTGTCACCTGCCGCCGGGCACATCGAAGTGGAACAAGATCGAGCACCGGCTCTTCTCCCACATCACCATGAACTGGCGCGGCCGCCCGCTGACCAGCCACGAAGTCATCCTGCAGACCATCGCGGCGACCACCACCCGCACCGGACTGCGCGTGAACGCCGCACTCGACACCAATCACCTACCCGACCGGCGTCCGCATCGGTGACGCGGAGATGGCCGCTCTGCCGCTGACCCGTCACGCCTTCCACGGCGACTGGAACTATGCCCTGCACCCCCAGCGCCGCCCTGCCCTCCCGGCAGCCCGAACTCCACACACGCCGGAGCCGGAATGGCATCAGGCCCTGCTGTCGGATCCCGCGCTAACCGGGATGTCCCGGCAACAACTGGACGACCTCACCAAGACGTTGGCCCCCGACGGCGATACCCAGCGCGGCCGCCCGCCTCGGCTCTCCTTCCCCGAACAGGTCCTGGCCACCGTGCTCCACCTGCGGGTTGCCCTGGCCGCCGAACCTCTCGCCGTACTGTTCGGGAGCAGCCGCACCGCCATGCATCGCACGCTCTTGAAGAACAGACGACTGCTCAAGGCCCACGGCATCGTGATCCCACCTGCGACGACCCCACCCGACGCCCTGTCGGTCCTCCAGGCTCGGGTCCACGCCCAAGCCAGCACACCCAGCAGCAAGATCAAGACGACGCGTTAATGATCTGCAAGCCCTTAGGGAAGAAGACAAGGAAGCAGGTACCTGTCGTGCTCGGGCACACCCCACTGGCAGACCGGCGACAACAGAAATCGGATCACCCGGGTCTATCCCAGACCGCTCTTCACGGTCTGCCAGGTCCTCCCAGCCCGTCAGGATCGGTATTCGGTCAGACACCACCCGGGTCTTGCATACCCCAGTAGGTACGCCAACCCGGCACAGAACCACCCCTGTTGGATCAGCTTCAACACGCTGATTCAACAGGGAAAGTCCTGTACTTCTCCCAGTCGTCGTTGTTGTCGAGGAAGATGTTGAAGACGGCTTCGTGGTCGCCGGGGTCGGCGGCGTAGGCGGGTACCTGCTCGACCAACGGCGCAGCGTCGTCGGTCGGGGTGGTGTCGGGCGGGGTGAGGCTGGTGCGGGCGTGGGCGGTGTGGCGTTCGGTGTCGGTCATGGGTGCGGGTCCGGGGCGTACGGCCTTGCCGTGAGCCTGTTCGAAGGCGGTGAGGGCTTGGGCCGGTGAGGCGAAGGCGCTGGTGACGTGACGCAGGTGGTTCTCGCCGTGCAGGTGGACGCTCTTGCCGGTGCCACGGTAGGTGCCGACGGCTACGGTGTTCTACGGGGTTCTTACAGGTGTGGTGTGACGTGGTGTGAGTATTCTTCGTTGGTGCGTGGACGCTCGTACTCGCGGGGTGTGGCTCTGTGGCGGGTTGTTGCATGATCCGTCAGAGCACCGGAGTTTCACATGCGGGCTTTCCCTGTGGTCCTGCCCTCGGGCACGCGGTATTGGACCGTCCTCGATGACGACCTCGTGGTCGTCCCCGTCGCCGACAGTTGGGGGCGATATCAGCGCTTCGGCCGAAGCCGGGCCGAACTCACGACCAAGACGAATGCGGGAGGCGCGGCGCTCTACCTCCGTTGGTGCAGTGCGACCGGCCGCGACTGGAGGAAGGCCGCTCGTGACCTCGGCTTGTTCATCGTCTGGTAGAAGCACACTCCTTCGCGAGCGGATGACGACGGTCCTGTCGTTGTCCGGTCCGGTCCGGGTGGCACGCCGGTTCGGCGCGAGCGCCGGATCAACGTCGTGCTCTCGGCAACCCGCGGGTTCCTTTCGTACGCGGTCTCGATCGCCAAGGCGCCGCGGTCTGTACTGGGGCAGCTCTATGAACTGGGCGACAGCCGACCCCGCGCGCGGAGGCTCAGAGGGAGGAGTCCGGGCTGTTCTACCGGCTCAGGGCCCGTCACCGGCTCCAAGAGCCGGAGACCGACGTCGATCGGGCTTCCGACGAGGAGATCGTCGGCATGTTCATGGAGTGCCGCTGTGCCCGCGATCGTCTCGTTGTGTTGCTGCTGGGGCGGGTCGGGCTCCGGCGCGGGCAGGCAGCGGGCATCCATCGGTCCGACTGCCACATGCTGGCGGACTCTCGTGCGCTCGGATGCGACTACAAGGGGCCCCACATCCACGTGCGGCGCCGGGACAACGCCAACGGCGCATGGTCCATGTCCCGCGAGTCCTGGATTCAGCCGGTGGACTTCCTTGTCGTGCAGGGCTACGACCAGTACGTCGATGAGCGGTTCACCCTGCTCGGCTCCGGCGGCAGCGACTTCCTCCTGGTGAATCTCTTCCGCGGAGTGCTCGGGGCGCCGATGACGCCGGAGGCGATCTATGAGCTGTTCGAGCGGCTGACGCGGCGGGCGGGGCTTTCCAGGAAGGTGGGGCCGCACTCGGCCCGTCGGGCGTTCGGCAGCAATGTGTCGGACGCCGGTGGCGAACTCGACGAGGTCCAGGCCCTGTTGGGGCACAAGCACCCCGAGTCGGCCCGCCCCTACGTGATCCCGGATCGAGCCCGGCTTCGGGAGGCGGTGGAGCGGGTTCCGTCTCCTCGGGCACTGTACGGGCGAGGTGAGCGCTGATGCCGGCGATCCCCCTGCCGGTGCGGCCGCCGACGAATGCCGCAAGGACCCAGGAACTGATCGAGGCCCTGGACGCAGAATTCCTCGACCTCATCTCCTGGGACTGGGAGCTGGGCGTTCTTCTCTACCCTTTGGACCACCCAGTGATCGGGATGCCGGAGTGCCGGGTGAAGGGGTGCGACAAGGGGTACGAGAGCTGGGGCCCGTTGTGCTCCGGCTGTCGCATTCGCTTGAACAAGTCGGGACTGAGCGTCGAGGACTTCCTCAGCACCCATGAGCGGTACAACGTCGTCCACGTCCGCCAGGAGCTGTGCCGGCTGCCGGGTTGCGGGCGGCCGTGGCGTAGCCCGACTGCGGCTCTGTGCCAGAACCATCACTACCAGCGGAAGCATCGGCTGAAGATCTCTCTCGACGAGTTCCTCGTCCATCCTCTCCCGCAACCGCTTCCGGGACATGGAGCGTGCGGAGTGGCGGCCTGCCTGCGTCAGCGGGTCACCCCGAGCACGCCGTACTGCGACGCGCATCGGCAAAAGCTCAGCAAGGCGAAGCTCACCGGCACCTTTGACGGTGACGAGGAGCTGTGGCGGCTGACGGCTCCTCCGGTTCACATGGGCCGCGAGGTCAGTATGCGAGGGCTTCCGCGACGGTTGGTCGCCGAGCTTCTGTACTGCGTGCAGCAGCGCACCGCGAGCGGCGTGCGGACGTTCGGGCACTGGCTGCGGATGATCTGCGACCGACTTCGTGTGCTGAGGTGCGAGACCCTCGACGACCTCGGAGATCCGAAGGCGGCGGGGCTGAAGGACCACAACGTCTCGCTGGTCACGACCATGCGCAGGCGAGCCCGATCCGACAACGAACTCCGAAATTCTCTGTATGACCTGCGTCACAACAGCATGACTCTGCCCCCATTCCTCCCCCAGCACCGCAGTTGACTCCTACCACCGGCTTACGGCCAACCCGGTCCGCCGTCAGTCCACATCACTGCCGGACTTAACAACTACCGGTAATCTCCGGAACCGATGCGCTGGCCCTTCCAGATCATGTAGTTGGGGAGCAGAGTGGGGGAACGTCGCTAGAAAAGCGAGGCTCGCCATGTCTGTGGTTGCAACCATTCAGGGACGAGTAGCTGTTGGCGAGCCGGGTAGCACGGTTCGTCAAGTCGTGGCCGTCGAAGAAACGCTCGCGAGCTACCGGCTTGGGGGAATCGATTCGCATCGAACAAGCTGGCCACGGGTCCGTGCCGTAGGGGCCGCGGAAACAGACTCTGAGGGTTGCTTCGAGATCGAGTACACCCCTGCCGTGGCCCCGCCTGACGCTTGTGATTGGAGGACATCCGTCCGGATTGACGTGTACGACGGCCCCACCCTCGTATGGAGTAGCCCCGCGCGCACCCCTGATCCAATCGTCGAATTCCACCAGGACAGTATCCCAACGACCCCAGATTCCACACTCGACAGCTGCACCGTGCACGGACAATTCACCTCGTGCGGCCGGCCAGCAGCCAACCTCGATGTCGTTGTCACCGAGAAGGCGACCATTGGAATTGATCGACCAGGTGAACCCTGCATCCCTCATAGCCACACACGCCACGTTGGCCAGACCCGTACCGACGCAGAAGGCTTTTTTGCAACAACTTTTCAACCGACTGCGGATACCGGACACTGCGGATTCCCATCGCATGTACGGGTTGAAATCCTGGACGGTCCGACGCTCCTCTGGCGGAGCCCGTTCCGACTGATCGCAGCGGATGTCACGGTGGCTGGTGAGATCTTCCCGGACTGCCCATCAGGAGCATCCGTCGTGCGCGTATTTGACGACGCTGGCGTTCGGGTCGCAGGAGCAGATGTGTATGTAGACGGGGCTCACGCGGGCGCCACTGGCCTCAGTGGCGAACTGCACCTGGTGCCCTCGCTAGCCGCTGGACAACTACTTGTTGCGCGCAAGTTGCTCCACGAACAACCATCCGAGCGTCCGGGACATGCGGGTGGCGGGACGGCCGACTGGGCCTACCGCGTGTACTCAACCAGTGTTCGCGTTCGGTATGACACCAACGGGGATAACGCGAGGCTGCCACTCTTGTCCGTCAACGATCCGAGCCAGCCAATTGATCTGCGAGTCCAGCGCCGCAACACGCTCATTGGTTTCAACTTTAGAGTCTCGATTGAGTGGGACGCCTCGCCTGTGGAGCGCGCACGCCTGCACGACCGACTCGTCGAGGTCTCCGAGCTCCTCTACAACGCGACTGACGGCCAATTTTTGATCGAACGCCTGAACACTTCCGAGAGTGCCGGCGGGTGGGACGATGCCGATATCCGCATCTACGCTGATCTCAACCGGAAGTCCACCGCCAGAGTCGGCGGCGTGTTCGACAGCACAGGCAAGGTCAGCATGAACCCCGATGACGCCCTTTTCAGTGGCGTAACACTTCACGAGTTAGGCCACTACGCACTGGGAGTCCGAGATGAGTACGAGGGGGACCATTGGGACCCTGCTAACGGCCCCGTTCGTTGCACACTGCAGAGTTCCGACTCAGGAGGCCCGTTTGCCTCCGGAGGAACAAAAGACTCCTGCTTTATGCGGGGAGCACAAGAAATGAATAAGAAGAAGCTCTGTTCAGATCATCCCGACAACCCGCATATCGGGGGTACGGACCAAGGGTTACTGGACTGCTGGAGCAGCGTGCTCAGCCGCTATAGCGAGGACCGGTGGCGCCTGCAAACTCCCTCCGCTCGTGGTGTCATAGTTGGTCGTTTACGCGACTCCGGTGTACCGATTCAGCGCACAACACAACCAGAAGGAGCCGACACAAGGGTCCCGAGTTTCATCCCCGTCGCCGACTGGAAACCGTTCGTTCGTTCAGTGCGCGATCATCGAGGAATTCTCGTGAACGGTGTCGTCGTACGCGCTGAGTTCAATGGCACCCCAGTACGCCGACAGAAGGTATGGCTGCATCAGCATACAAACGGTCGTCGGCTCCTTCAGGGCATGACAAGTCGCTCGTACAACAAGGCATACGGAGTCACTACGGGCGACGGTGAACTTCCACTGCGCGGCGCCCACATAGACGACGAGATATCCGTCATGGGCGCCGCTCCCAATGGCGGGATCCTCCTCGGCAAGGCCACCATTACCCGAGCAGAACCACACACCTTGGTGATAGCCCTGCGCCGTCTTGTCTTTCCGTTCCCTGTAGGGCTCAGGCTGAGCCCCGTCGGCGCCCTGAGTATCGAGGTGCAGGCTACTGACGCGGCGGCGACCTTCGGCCGCCCACCCGACATCTACGTCATCAGCGGTGACGCGGCGGCAGGCACCTCTAGTTACACACACCTGTGGCCTGCGGTTGGCACCTCCGCTGTCGGCGGGCTTCCACGTGAGGGCACTGGAGTTGTCGCCGTCGTCGCGCTAACTGCTGAGGGTGACGAGATCGTAGACGAACGCGGTGTGGCCTTTGGCGCCATAGACGATGAGTCGACGACGTTCGAGAGCAGTGATGGGCGCCTCAAGGTTCGTCTACAGGCCGACACTTTCGACGCCGCCCACCAAATCATGATTGAGTCGCCTGGCGCAGGTGCACCCACCCACACCTCACTCGGAGAGATCGTATCGGGCCCGTATCGCGTCACTTGCACGCCAAACGATGCGTGGGCCCAGGATGCGACGCTGCTCTTCCGGCTACCTTCGGTGGAGGTTCCTACCCAAGATCCAGATGGGTGGGTCAGTTCCCTCGTCGTGGCAGAACTGCCACACCCCGATGGGAAATGGTGTGAACACGGATCGGCTGGGTGCATCAATCCTGTGTTCGTCTCCGCACTTGTCGATCACGCAGGAACCTTTGCGCTGGTCCACAAGAGCTATTGATCCGCGATGACTTGTCCCGGCGCCGCGTGTGTGAACGGCGGCGATTTTCTCCAGGTACTGCGCCAGAGAATTCCCCGTGGGGATCCCGGTGTTGCGCCTACACGACCAGGGGGACGCCGCTCGTCCCCGGCCCGCCCGACAGCTGCCGGATCTTGGGGGTCGTGGCGGGCTGTCCAGGATGAGCGCAGCTCACCGCGGTAGCGGCGCCGTAGGCGTCCTTGACCGGCCGCCACGACCCTCGACACTGCTCAGGCGGGCGGGCCGCCCTCAGCCTCACCGTGCAATCGAACGTCTGCCTGGGGAAAGTGGCGAGCGCATGGGGAATTACGCCGCTGCTCACACGCGTGCGCATCTCACCTGCCGTGCCGGTGCCGGGCAGTAAGCAGTTGGGGTCTGCAGTCGGTAAGTGAGCAGCCGAGTGGAGCCGGCGGCGCGGTACGAGGCCAAGTGGTAGACGCCGTTGCCTCAGCGACTCGGGCCACCTAGTAGGACTCCGTTAGGTCTATCCGTCGGGCCTGTTCCGGAGCATGTTGGGCGTGTGGACGCACATGAAGTGAACCGTGTTCGGGCGGAGTTGGCGTTCTTCGTGGCAGATGTGTTTGCGTCGGTGCCGCGGAAGGACCAGCGGGCCAAGGGTGACTGCTATCTGCGCGGACTGATGCTGGACGGCCGCCGCAAGTCCATTCAGGCGATGGCTTCGCGGCTGCCGGACGGCAACGAGCAGAACCTGCAGCAGTTCGTGAACCAGTCCACGTGGGATCCGGTGCCGGTACAGCGGCGGCTCGCCGAACGCATGCTGCCGTTGATCAACCCGACGGCCTGGTGATCGACGATGTGTCGGTGCCCAAGGACGGCCGGATGTCGGTCGCCGTGGCCCCGCAGTACTGCGGGGCCTTGGGCAAGCGGGCCAACTGCCAGGTCGCGGTCAGCGTCCACGCCGCCACCGATACCGCCTCCTGCCCGCTGCAGTGGCGCCTGTTCCTGCCCAACGAATGGGCGTCGGACACCGGCCGCCGCACCCTCGCCCGTATCCCGCCCGATGTCACGCACCGCGAGAAGTGGCGCCTGGCGTTGGACATGCTCGACACACTCGCCGGCTGGGGCATGACGCCGCCGGTTGTGGTGGCCGACGCCGCCTACGGCACCAACGCGCACCTGCGGACCGCACTGTCCGAGCGCGGACTTGCCTACGTCCTGGCCGTCCGATCGGATGTGAGCACCCACCCCTTCGGGGCCAAGCCCGTGGCCCCGGCCCGCAACGGGGGCATCGGCTGCTGGCCCCAGCCCCGCTACCGTCAGGCCGCACCGTCGCTGGCAGCACTGGCCGCCGGCCTCGGACACGAGGCATTCACCTCCCTCACCTGGCGGCACGGCTCGAGAGGGGAGTTACGCTCCCGCTTCGCCGCCGTGCGCGTGCGCCCCGCCGGCAAAGCAGTCGAGCGCCCCATCAAAGCCGCGGCCTCGGCCGAACAGGGCTGGTGGGACGGGATCCTGCCCGATTGCTGGCTGCTGATCGAATGGCCTGCCGAGGCCGAGGCACCGACCGATTACTGGCTGTCCAACCTGCCGCCCGACACTGCGGTCGCCGACCTGGTCCGTCTGGCCAAGGTCCGCTGGCGCATCGAACACGACTACCGCGAACTCAAACACGGCCTGGGCCTGGACCACTTCGAAGGCCGTTCCTGGCCGGGCTGGCACCACCACGTCACCCTCGTGACCGCCGCCCATGCCTTCCTCACCGAACAGCGCCTGGCCCCAAAAGCGCCCGGACTGGTCTCACCCTCTACCAAGTCCTCGACGCCCTCCAGGACACCCTGAGGTGCTGGACCGGCGTCTGCACCACCTGCCACCAAGCCCTGCCCGCCAGGACACCCACAACGCCAAGATCGAGAACGACCTAACGGAGTCCTACTAGGGCCTGTCTGATGGGTCAGTGACGACCAGGCGCGAGGAGTCGTTCCAGGGCGTGTGGGGCGGGGTGATCTCAGTGACGCGGAGTGGGCCAGGCTGAAGCCGTACTTGCCGAGGAACGTCGGGCGGGGTGGGTGTTGGAAGTGTCACCGCAGGGTGATCAACGGAATTCTGTTCCGGTTGCGGACCGGTATCCCGTGGCGCGATCTGCCATCCCGGTTCGGTAAGTGGCAGACGGCATACGACAGGCATCGACGCTGGTCGGCGGACGGCACATGGGAGAAGATCCTGCGGACCGTCCAGGCCGACGCCGATGCACAGGGGCGAATTGACTGGTCGATGGCGAGCGTGGACTCGACAGTCTGCCGGGCCCATCAGCACGCCGCGGGCGCCCGCCACCAACCCCCGAAAGTACCGGGCATGCGAGCCCGGCCTGCTCGCCACCGGGACGACGAAGGGCTCGGCCGCTCCCGCGGCGAGCTTACCACGAAGGTCCACCTGGTCGGTGAAGGCGGCCTGCGCCCCTTGGCCTTCCTGATCACGCCTGGGCAGTGGGGCGACGCGCCCCAGATGATCCCGGTCCTGGACCGCATCAGCGTCTCCCGTCCCAACGGCGGCCACCCGCGCACCCGCCCGGACCACCTCAGCGGCGATCGCGCCTACAGCTCTCGGCGTAATCGCCGCTACTTGCGCCGCCGACAGATCAAGCACACCATCCCCGAGCCAAGGAACCAGCAGGCCAACCGCCTACGGCGCGGCAGCCGAGGCGGCCGGCCCACCAGCTTCGACAAGGCCCGCTACGTCCGCAGGAACGAAGTGGAGCGGCTGATCGGGAAGTTGAAAATCAACCGGTCGGTTGCCACGAGGTTCGACAAGCGGGCCTACATCTTCCACGGCACAGTGACCATTGCGGCCATTCGCCTGTGGCTTCGTGCATGACCCGTCAGACGAAACCTAGGCGCGGGGGTGTCGTACGCGGGACAGGTGGTCCGGCCTGCCGTGAGATGCGACAGAGGCACGCACGCGAGACCGGCCAGGGCGTTGCCCGTGCTGCGGTGGGCAGGACACAATCACCGTCCATGCAGGGGGCATTGACAGCCGAGCGGTGGATACGGAGGACGGTATGGGGCAGCCGATTCTGGTGCGGGCAGGTGGCACCGAGTTCTACGCGGAGGTGTCAGACGGCGGCGGTCCACAGCCGGTCGGGTTGGGGGACGCGCTGTCCTTCGACGGCGTACGCGACATGATCGAGGCCGTGGGTGGGCATCTGTCCGCCGCATGGGAGAGCGCCAAGCCCGCCGAGGCCACCGTGAGCTTCGGCGTCAACCTGTCGACCAAGACCGGGAAGCTCTCCGGGCTCTTGGTCGAAGGCGGCGGCTCGGCGTCCTTGGAGATCACCCTAACCTGGAAGTACGACACCGACGGCGCCGCAGCGTCGTGACCATGGGCGGGTCCGCGCACACCGACGGGGATCGCGAACTGCGGCGCCACGTCGTGAAAGTGGTCGGAGAGGCCGGGAGGACCCTCGGCACCGGCTTCTTCGCCGCGCCCGGCCTGGTGCTCACCGCAGCCCATGTCGTGGGGGACGAGCAGGTCGTGGAGTTGGTCGCGGCAGCCGCCGCGTACGAGACGACGCACGAGGGGAGGTCCGACAAGGAGCACGAGCTGAAGCTGAGTGCGCGCGTCGTTGCCCGGTCCCGACCCCGCACCGAGGGCGCGCTGTGGCCCTTCCCCGATCTGGCGGTGCTGCGCATCACTACGGTCCCGCTGCCCGAGCACCCGTGTGTCCGCCTCACCCCGACCGACCCGGACCCCGAGCAGGACTGCCGGACCTGGGGGTTCGCACGTCGCGAGTACGGGATCGAGCCCCACGGCTCACCCGCGACCTTCCGCTGCGAAGGCGTCGAGGGGGATGGCAGCCTCCGGTTGAAGGGCGGGCAGGCGAGCCCGGGCTTGTCCGGAGCGCCGCTGGTGTGCCCGCGCAGCCGCGCCGTGGTCGCCGTGATCACCGCATCGCGTGACATCGACGGCGATCTCGGCGGTTGGGCGACCCCGATCTCCGCCCTCCTGCCCGGCAAGCACCCCGAGAACGAACTGGCGGCCTGGGGCGGAGAGTTACTCACCCGCAACGAAGAGACGTTCCTCGCCGACCGCGCCTCCTGGAACCGCGTCCTGCCCATGCGCGATCACCCCGGGCACGCCGCCCTGAGTCGCCCCTGGGGCACCTTCAATCGCGGCCCCAGGACCAGCCCCGCCGATCTCCTGCGTGCCGACTACGGCATCGTGCCGTACGCCTTCCGCGACGACGCACTCGCCGAATTCGAGCGCTGGTGCGAACAACCGAAGGCCATCGCTCTGGCCCAGGTGGCGGCGCCTGGCGGGGCCGGAAAGACCCGCTTCGCCCTGGAGCTGGCACGGCGCACCCTCGCACGCGGCTGGGCCAGCGGACTGTGGACCCGCGAACGGGACACCGGCGCCCTCGCGGCCCTCGCCCTGCCCCGACTTGCGATCGTCGACTACGCGGAGGCCGTCGACACGGCGTCCCTGTGCGGCCTGTTGGAGATCCTGAGCGCCCACGCGTCACCCGCGGCCCCGGTACGTGTCCTGCTGCTCACCCGAGGGCAGGGCGCATCGGCGCGGGCACCCCTGACCCGCCTCGACGAGGACGCCCCGGCCGCGCTGCGCGCCGTCGTCGACCACGCCGAGGACATCACCGCCGCTGTGCGCCCACTCGACCCCGAGGAACGCGCGACACTCCACGACCGCGCCGTCCACGCCTTCGCCGAAGCCTGGGGCGTCACTCTGCCAACACTCGACACCGCCCGCCCCGACCTGACGGGCGATGCGTACGGGCGCCCCTTGGATGTGCTCTTCGAAGCGTACGACACCGTCCTCGGGGGTGGATCGGGTGGCGACCGAGTACCCGGCGTGGAGCGGGTGTTGAGCCACGAGCGCCGCTACTGGGACACCACCGCGCCGACCGTCCCCGGACTCGGAGACGCGGCACGGCGCCGGGCCGTCGCGGCCGCCACGCTCGCCGCGGCGGCCGACGGAACACAGGCCCACGCCCTGCTCGCCGCCGCCCTCCCGGACCTCGGGATCGACGACCGGCAGACGGTCGTGGACTGGCTCGCCGACGCCTACACCGGCGACGCCCTGCTCAACCCACTGCGCCCCGACCGACTCGGCGAGGCATTCCTGGCGCGCGAGCTGGCGCAGGAGCAGCGTGCCGGGGCCGTGTCAGGGGCGCGTACGCCGCTGCTCGAAGCGGTGCTCGGACTCCCGCACGACACTCAAGTTGCCCACATCCTGGACGTGTTGGCACGACTCGCCGCATCAACGCCCACGGCCATCCCGGCCATCGCGCGCGCCCTGACCGCACGACTGCCCGACCTGGTCGAGCGGGCCACGACCGCCGCGAAGGGCACCGCCCGGCACCCCGCGCGCCCCGAACTCGCCGGGAGTCTGCTGCGCTGCCTGGACGGACCGGTGCTCGCCGAGACGGCCGCCGGTGTCGAGGGCGGCGACCTCGCGCACGCCTGCCTCCGCCTCGGCGACCTGGCACGGTCAACCGGCGGCGGGCGCGTGGGCGAGGCGCTGTACGAGCGCGCCCGTGACCTGTACGAGGAATGCGCCGATACGTACCCGACGCGCCGGCCGCGCCCCGAACTGGTCGCCCTGTACGGCAGGTTGGGGGACGCGGCACGCGCCCGAGGCGATTTCCGGCAGGCCGCCGAACGGCACCGGCAGGCCCTGCGGCACATCGAGGAACTCCTCGCCGCCGACCCGACCGACCTGACCCTCCTGCGCGCGGCGGCCGTCTCGCACGACCGACTCGGCGAACTCGCCCGCCTGGCCCGGGACTGGGACGAAAGCGAGCGCCGCTACCGTCGTTCCCTCGGCATTCTGCGGACCATGGCGGAGCCCGGAGCGCAGCCCGAGGAGGAAGCCCGGCAACTCCAACGCGACACCGGCGTGGCGTACAACCGCCTGGGCGATCTCCTGCGCGGCCGGGGCCGTATCGCCGAGGCGCTGGCCCACCACGGCCACGCCCTGTCCATCACCGAGACCCTGCTCGCCAGCTCCCCCGACGACGCCGTACTCCGGCGCGATCTCGCCGTCGGTCACGGCAGACTCGGTGAACTCCACCGCGAACAGGGCGATCTCGACCGTGCGGAGCGGCACTTCGGTCAATCCCTGCGGATTCGCGAGGAGCTGGCGCGCCACGAGCCGGCCAACGCCACGTACCGGCGCGATCTCGCCCTCGGGTACGCACGACTCGCCGAATTGGCGGCCGACCGCGCCAACGCACAGCGCGCCCGCGAGCTGTACCGCCGAAGTCTCACACTCTCCGAGGAACTGGCCGACGGCGAGCCCGACAACGTGGTCTATCGGCGGGACGTGGAGGTGGTGCGCCGGCACCTCACCACCCTGGCGGCGAAGGCCGATCGGCAGGATCGACAACCCCTCGCGATCGGTCGGTTGATGTCCACCTTCGTGGAATGCGCAGGCGAGCCCGACGGCGTCGACCTGGACGACGCCGACATCGCCGACGTGCCTTTCCCCGAAATCGGCTACGACTCCCTGGCACTGCTCCAGGTCACCGGCAGGCTGGAGAGTGAGTACGGCGTGACCTTCGACGAGGAGGAACTCGACGACGCCGAAACCCCCGGTCAACTCCTGAGCCTGGTGAACAGGACGATCGGCTCGGAGCACGACACGGAGATATCCGACCACGCGGCGACTCAACGCCCGCCCACGGAGCACCAGATCCAGTCCTGGCTCGCCGCCCGCATCGCCCACCACACCGGCATCGGGGCAGTGGCCATCCTGCCCGAGGTGCTCGTCAACGAGATCGACGGCTTCGACTCGGTGGTGTTCACCCAGCTGGTGGACGACATCGAGAAGACCTACGGCGTCTATCTGCCCTTCAGCATGAGTTGGGTGACCACCACCACACTGCAGCGCCTCGCCCAACGCCTCACCGCCGCCGTCACCGACGCTCACCCGGCGACCACTGCCTAGGTAGGGCGTGTCTGACGGTCCTGCCGCGTTGTCGTCGGTTGCCGACGCTCCGCGTCGAGGCCCTCCTCCGCCTTGCAGCTGCAGGCACCAGGGCCCGCTCGACCACACCGAGACAGCGCTCCGTGCGCAGCCGGCCTGACCCATCAGACACGCCCTAGCCGCTTTCGCTGTCTTCCCAGTGCATAAGCACGCGGGTGGTGCGGGTCGCGCCGAAGGAACCCCTTCTTCTCCAGGGCCAGGAGCTGGTGGGCGACCGTCGAGGTGCTCGAGAGGTTCACCGCCTGCCCGATCTCGCGCATCGACGGCGGATACCCGCGTTGCTCGACCGGGTCGGTGATGCAGGCCAGAACCCTCCGCTGCCCGTCGGTGAGGCTGTCAGCGCCAGGTCGGATGCCGAGCGGTCGGCCGATGTGGCGGCGAATGCTGGTGATGGCCTCCCTACGGCTTCCCTTGCTGATGATCCATCTGGAAACGGTATCCCGCGCCGCAGGCAATGCGCACTGGCATTCGATCTGAGGTGCGGACCTCTACGAGACGGTGCGTCCCATACCTGATCGGGTGATAGCGCCACACCTGTTGCGCGCGGTAGCGTCCTCCGCACTGCTGCTGAGCTGCACCGATCCTCATCGGATCACGCTGCACAACGGTTGACCCCGCTAGAAACGGTGTCCCACCGGTCCTCGGCGTGGGCATGGATGACGAGTCGGCCGTCGTGGATGGCATCGTGGATCTTCTGGGTTTGGTCGGAACATTCGCGGATCTCGTCACGGCTGAGGCGAGACGCGGGGTAGTTGACCCCTATCCATTCCTGGTCGATGGCTTGCCGCAGGTCGGGGGTGATCTCGGTGGTGATGCCTTCGGCGTGCAGGGCGTGGGTGGCCTTCTCGGCCCAGCACGGCTCCTCGCGGTTGATCCGGGCGAGGACCATGGTGCGTTCGTCGAGGGAGTCGAATCCGTGGGCGGCCAGGAGGGCCCGGGCGGTGCGGTAGTGGCTGCCAGTCAGGCGTGCGACGACTGCGGTGGGGTGGGCGGGATGGACGTCGAGGAAGACCTGGGCGTCGAGGCGGACGGAGGCGTCGGGAGGAATGCCGGGCATGGCAGGCGGGCTCGTTTCGGTCCGGGCCTGGCCGGCAGATGGCCAGGCCCGATAGTGGGGTCATCGGTGGGCGCGCGGGCTGAGTAGTGCGGACTGGGGCGGAGGGCGGGTCGCGCGGGGCGGTTGCCCGCGGCGTGCCGGCTGGCTTTCGGCGGGAGCGGGCGCGGGTGCCGTGGCGCGCATCCAGCGGGTACGCAGGGAGTTGAGGTCGGCCAGGGCGCGGCGGCTGCCGGTGACGAGCTGGTGGGGGGTGTTGGCCAGGTCGTCGGTGTAGGCGGTGAACCGGGCGGCGACCGTCTGGGCGTGGGCGAGGAGGGCGCGCCCAAGGATCTTCTCGCCCCAGTACTCGGGGGAGCCGGCGGGCGTGGAGACCAGGTCCATCAGGTCCTTGGGGGTGAGGGTGCCGGTGAGTAGGCCGCGGTGCTGGGCCTCGCCGAGGACGGTGATTGGGTCGACCATGTCGCCGCGGTGGACCAGCGTGGTGATGGACTGCCAGAGCGCGGCGTGCAGCGGCAGCAGGAAGTCCGCCTCGGTCAGCCACCGCATCTGGCGGACCTCCGCCGGGTAGGCGGTGGCGGTCGCGAGGAGGAGGCGCTCTTCGGCGAGGTCTTCCTCCTTGCTGGCCGGCCGTGGGACATCCGGGGGGAGTGGGGTGCGGGGGAAGGAGCCGGGGTGTGGGGCGAACTGTGCGGCGAGGGCGTCCAGTACGCGGCTGATGTCGTCGGCCATGCCGAGCACCGATGCGACCGGGTTGGGCAGGCCCGGATCGCTCGCGGTGGAAGCGAGGCGCTCGGCGTGGGCGCGCAGGACCCGGCGGGCGTTGTCGGCGCGGATCATCCGGGCGTACGCCGCCGTGTGCTTCGGCAGCGGGCAGAACTGGATGAGGGCGTGAAGGTAGGAGGCGTTCAGGCCGGGAGCGTGCGGACGTGCGTGCTCCAGCACCGAGTTGAGCCAGGCGGTGTCCTTGGCGTGGTCGGCGGGGTCGGGCGGCGGGAGTGTGCGGATCGCGGTGAACAGCGCGGCATGGGTGTGGCTGTCGAAGTGCTGGGCGATCAGGGGCTCGGTGTCGGCCAGACGCGCCGGTTCCAGGAGGAGGGCGCCGAGCAGGGCCTGCTCGGCGTAGTGGACCGGCTTCGGCGCCGGCACGCGGTCGAGGTCGTCGTCCTCGTCGGGTTCGGGGGTGTGGGGCATCAGGCGGCGAGGGTGAAGTCGTCGGGGTTGAAGGGCTTGCCCAGGTGCGGGGCGAGCAGGTGGGCTGCCAGGCGCGGGGGGACGGCGTTGCCGATCTGCGAGAAGGTCTGGCCTTTGTTGCCCTGCCAGGGGTAGTCGGCGGGGAAGCTCTGCAGCACGCCCGCTTCCCGGGCGGTGATCCTGATCGGGGCCGGTGCCGCTCGCTGCCCGCCGTCCGGAAGGCCGGAGGCGGTGTCGGCGACCCAGGTGCACTCGTGGGCCCGGTGGCCGAAGAACAGGGTTCCGGCGGGCTCGTCGGCCCGGCGCACGGTGGCGTTGGTCTGGTTGTTGCTGCGCAGCGACCACGACCAGCAGTGCGCCTCGGCGGTGAACGTGGGGGCCGGAGCGTCTGGTGGGTGGTTCTCGCCGGGCCGGGAGGCCCAGCCGGAGCCTTCCCCGCGGGAGGCCAGGACGGGTTCCGCGTCGGGGTGTGGTGTCCAGGTGCCGCGCTCGCGGGCGTCGGTCAGGGTCTTGCGTGAGCCGGAGGGGAAGGGCTCGGGGCCGCCTCCCGGCCCGCCGCCCGCACACACGGTGGGCACGGGACGGTCGGTTGCGCCCCAGCCCAGGGCTTCGGCCATGGACACCCACCGTTCGCGGCCCGGCCCGAACAGCGATTCCGGTTCGGCGGACTGCGCGTGGGTGGGCGGCGGGGGTTCGGCGGTGCGGGTACGGGAGGCGACGGTGTTATCTGGACGGTTCCCTCTTCTCGGTGACTGTGCGTGTGGGTAGTTGGGCATATGGTTCCGGCCGTGCGTGTCGTGAAGGTGGTGGATTCGGGACCTGGCAAGCCGCAGGTACGTCTGGTCGACGCGTCCGGCGAGCCGGTGCGCGAGGTGGATGAGTTCCTGCGGCTGCTGGCTGTTCGTGCGTACTCGCCGCACACGGTGCGGGCCTACGCCTATGACCTGCAGAAGCTGTTCCTGTTCTTGACCGAAGCGGGGCTGAGTGCGCAGGAGTTCACGCCGTCTCGGGCGATGGACTTCCTGCAGTGGCTGCGGCTGGTCTCCTCCGCGCGGCGGGCTCAGCGCCTGGAGCTGGGCGTCGCCAATGCCGAGGGCCGGGTGCTGTCGGCGAAGACGTGCAACCGGGTCATGGCGGCGGTGTCCTCGTTCTACGAGTTCCTGATCGCCAGCGAGTGCTACTCCGGGCGGGACAACCCGATCGTGAAGGTCGTCGATCAGGCGGCTGCCCGGGTGCCGGGACGGCATCGGCCTGCGCTGGACAATGCCGCTCGGCAGCAGCCGGTCCGCCGGGTGCTGCGGGTCAAGACCGTCGAGGCGATGCCGCGGCCGATGTCTGCCGAGGTCTATGCCGTGCTGCTGGGTGAGCTGCGTACCCGCCGTGACCGGGCCTTGCTGGAGGTGATGTGGGAAGGAGGTCTTCGCCCCGGTGAGGTGCTGGGGCTGCAGTTGGAGGACATCTCCTACGGCCGGCGCCGAGTCACGGTGCGCAAGCGTCCCGATCACCCGCGGGGAGTGCAGCAGAAGTCCCGGCGGGACCGGGTCGTGGACCTGCTTGAAGGGCGTGCTCTGCCGGCGTTGAACGCGTACGTGATGCACGAGCGTCCTGCCGATGTCGACTGCCCGTGGGTCTTTCTGGTGGGCGGGCGGGGCAAGCGCCGGGGCGAACCGCTCAGCTATGACGGGCTGGTGCGGATGTTCGCCCGGGCGGCGACGCGGGCCGATGTCCGTGACGCCTGGCTGACTCCGCACAGCCGCCTGCGCCACACCCATGCCACCCGGATGTTCGAGGGCGGGATGCGCGAGTTGACGCTGATGACACGGCTGGGCCATGCGACGCCGGACTCCATGAAGATCTACACCCGGGTCAGCGATCCCGAGGTCATCAAGGACTACCGCCAGGTGATCGGAGAGGTGACGCCGTGAGCGCGATCGTCCCGCTGCGGGCCTCATCGTCGGCCCCCGATCCGCGCGCGCCGCGTCATTACCCGATGCGGGAGACAGGCCCGCCACTACGTGATCTACCTGGGATTGACCGGCCGCCTGCGGCTGGACTGGGGATGGTTGCTGGGCATCGGTGTGCTCAAGCCGTTCCAGGTCGCCGATCAGATGGGACTGCCCTTCCGGGAACACGTCAACGACCTGCAGGAACGGTTGATCGCTCTGGGACACGCCGACTCCCGAGAAGACTGGCGCCTGCCCTGGGCTTTGATCCGGCTGGTCCTGCACCGCGGCGATCCGGACATCTCCGCGATCACCGCCGACGACATCGAGGAGATGCGCCAGGCCGTCCGGCACCTTCAGCGCGTCCCGGGCATGGACCAGGTCATCGCTCCCCAACGGTTGCTCACCGTTCAGGCGGCGTGGGGCACCAACGCCTACCGAGCCGGGCTGGCGCTGTTCCACACGGGCCTCATCGGGCATCCGCCTCCACGGATGCCCGCCGCTCCGCGGCTGCTGTTGAGCTGCAAGCCGCGTATCAACGCGGTGATGGAACGCTTCCTGGCCGAACGAGCCTTGGTGCTGCGGCTGGAGAGTATGAGCAGCGCCCGCGGCGGTCTGCGGCGCTTCGGGCTGTGGCTGGACACCGAGCGACCGCACATCGACCGTCTCGACCAGCTGAACCGGGCCGACGCGGTCGCCTTCATGGAGAAGGTCAACCGGCTGCGGAAGATGAAGCACCCGGACGAGCCGCTGAGCCCGGCCTACCGGGCCGGCATCATCTCCACCCTCGCGGTGTTCTTCCGCCATGCCGCACTTGGCGAATGGGACGACGTCCCGACCCGACCGCTGATCACCGCCGCGGACATGCCCCGCCGCATCGAGAAGGTTCCCCGCTTCATCCCCGAACACCAACTCGAACCGGTCATGGAACGAATCCGAGCCCTGTCCTGCCCGCTGCAGCGATGCGCGCTGCTGGTGGCCCGCTGGAGCGGCGCCCGCCGCACCGAGATCCGCAAGCTCCATCTGGACTGTCTGGATGCCTACCCCGACGGCACCCCCCGGCTGCGGCTTGCAGCCGGCAAGGCCCTCAAGGAACGCACCGTCCCCGTCCACGAGGAGGCGGCAGAAGCCATCCGCGCCCTTGCCCAGCTGCGGCACGACCAGCACGACCGCGGTATCTACGATCCCGACCTCGGACAACCAGTGCGCTACCTGTTCCTGCGCAACGGCTGCCTCGCCCACCCCGACTACCTGTTCGCCGACCCCCTTGGCCAGATCTGCACAGAGCTGGGGATCCTCAACGGCGAAGGCAAACCCGCCATCCACGCGCACCGCTTCCGGCACACCCTGGGCACCCAGCTCGCCGAGAAGGGCGCCCGCATGCAGACCATCATGAAGGTCCTCGGGCACAAAAGCCCTGGCATGTCGATGACCTACACCCACATCTCGGACCCCAGCGTCCTGGCCGACTACCAGTCCGTCCTTCAACCCGGCGCCATCATCGCGGGACCGCTCGCCGAAACCCTGCGCGCCGGCCAGCTCGATCAGGACGCGCTGGACTGGCTGAAGACCAACTTCTACAAGACCGAACTTGAGCTGGGCCATTGCCTGCGCCTGCTGCAGGAAGGCCCCTGCGAATGCGACCTCTACCTGACCTGCGCGAAGTTCGTCACCACCCCGCAATACGCTCCTCGCCTGCGCGAACGCCTGTGCACCGAACGGGACTTGATCGCGGACGCCGAAGCCCGTGGCTGGGCACGCGAGATCGAACGACATCAGCGGATCGCTGACCGCATCTCCAGACTTCTCGACGACCTCGGTGAGCCCTCGGGTGATGCCTACGAGAATCCGTGACCTGGGAACCCACTGGACCGGCCCGTCCGCCGCAGCCAGGATGCGTCCATGCCCTTCCCTGAGCCGATGCCCGACCCGGGAACCGACACCCTCCGCCGCTACGTGATGGCCACTCCGAGCCCCAAGGCCGGCCGCTACCTGGACCTGCTCCACGGCAACTTCGTCAGGCTGCCCGCCGAGGAACGCATACGGTTCCTCCAGACCCTCGGCCTCGACGCGCGGAGCGTCACTGACGCCCAACTCGAATTCATGCTGCAGCCCAACTGGCGATCCCGCATCACCGCGGCATGGATGATCGGGCTGGACCGCCGTGAGCAGTTCCGCGAGCGCATTGGTGACCTCCTGCTCGCCAGCGAACTCACCTACGCAGGCCAGGGCTACTGCATCGCACTCGCCCTGCTCGGCACCACCGAGGACGCGGCCCTGCTTACTACCTACCTGGACCGCTACCTCCGGCGGCCCGAGTGCCGATACGACCAGGAGTGGGCGCTGGGCGCGCTCCTGCACCTCGACGGAACACTCGGCACCAAGCACGCCGCCGGGTTCCTGGAACCGGACGGGCTCTGGAGCCAATGGGCCAACGACCGTAACACGCCCCATGAAAGGTCGAGGCAGTACATCGGGGAAATGTGCGCCCTCGCCGACGAGTATGCGCAGCACGATGCCCCTCCCAGGCACCCCTGACCGAGCACACTCGATCGGGCGAACTTGCCAGTCGTCTGACACGAAACTGTCCAGATAAAGCAGGATCGCCCGCTTCCTCGTCTGGGGGACGCCGTAGTCGGCGGCGTTGAGGATGCCGGTCCATACAGAGAATCCCCAGGCCCGCAGGATCGCCGCGTACTGCCGCCACAGGGGCAGGACATCGGGGACCTCCTCCATGAGCACCCACTCCGGCTCGCCCACCGTATTGAGGGCATGCAGGTAGCGCATGGGCTCGGCGGCGAGTAGGGAGCGTTGGTCCGCGCACGCGCCGAGCAACTGCTCGCGGGTGTCGCGTCCGGCGGCGAGGTCGGCGACGGCCTGGTGGACGAGGGGCTGGTCGACCAGGCCCAGGCGTTTGCCCGCCATGCTCCATGCCTGACAGGGAGGAGAGGCGATCAGCCCGAGGATCCGGCCGGAGAAGATCCACGCCGGATAGACGGCGACATCGGTCCGGATCGTCAACTGACCTGCCCGGGCACGGGTCTTGCAGGCCCACTCGTCCCATTCCAGGCCGACATCCCGCGCGCCGAGGACGGTGAGCGCGTGGCTCCAGCCGCCGGGACCGGCGAACAGGTCGAGGATGATCCGCCTCAAGAAACCAGCCCGAAGTCGTCCTGCACGGGCTCGGATTCCCCCCGGCAGGCCCAGGGAGAACAGCCGTCGGCCACGCTGTTCTCCAGTTCCTCGGCTGCGGCGGCCGGGTCGTCGAGCTCCTGCTGACGCGCTGCCCATTCGGCGGCCGTGACGTGGTCGATGGGTGCCTGGTCGAGCGGGACGCGGGAGCGGTGCAGGGATGCCTGGCTGAGCAGCCGGTTCCCGGATGCGGTGGCGCGGGCGTCGCCCTGGCGGATGGCCGCGTCGTGCAGCGCGTCCGTGCCGGGCGTGTAGGAGATGTCGCGTACGCGCGCCTTGAGGGCTTCGAAGTCGTATGCCAACTGCCGTAGTTGAAGGACGTGTTCGTTCAGGTCGAGTGGAGGCGTGGGGATGGATGGCTCCTGTGCTGGTTCAGCGGCTTCGGGCGGTGGCCTGCGCGGTGGCAGGCAGGGGACGGGGCGGGGTTGCGGGCGCGGTGCCCGGCCCGGCCGGTGGCGAGTCGATGACCGAGGCCAGGGCGGTGATGCTGGCCGGGGTGAGGCGCACGCGGTCCAGGGGCGGGCCGCCGACGTACGCGGCGTGCGCCGAGCCTGCGGTTCTCTCGGCCAGGCCCTTCGTTTCCAGGGCGCGCAGGGTGCTCATCAGAACCTTGGGCTCGCGGGAGCGGGTGAACTCACGGCCCAGAGAGCTGCTGGCCACGACGTGTCCGCAGGCGATCTCGGCCAGGGCCGTGCGATGCACGGCGGTCAGTCGTGAGTCGGGGGCCGGCGCGGTGGCCCAGCGGCGCCGCCGGGTCTCGCCGGCCAGCGTCACGGCGCAGTCGACAGCGGTTTCCGGGGCCAGCGCGGTCAGCTCGCGGGCGACCCCGGCGCTGAGGTCGGCCGAGGCGCTGGTGAGGAAGGTGAGCTGCTTCAGTCGCGTGATCGTCTCGGTCAACTCGACGCTCTCATAGAGCCGTTCGTCCTGGATCGCCTTGATGGCGGCCTGGGTGTCGGTGGCCAGACGCTGCGCGGAGCCTGCGAGGGCATCCGGTGCGGGAGGATTGGTGGCGCCAAGGAGGAGGTCGAGCGCGTCGTTGTGCTGGGTGTACTGGTCGGCCAGGTGGAGCAGCCGTTCGACGGGCGTGGGCGGTGGCGCCACGTCGAAGAGCAGGGATTCGGCAGGCGGTTCGGTCATGAGCGCCGCCGCGCGGTCGGGCAGGGGTGAATGGGACTTGCCTCCCGTCGGGTTGGGCACGGCCGCCGTCCTCGGGGGTGCTTAGGCGGCAGGGCCGAAGTCGCTCTGCTTCGGGGCGGCCTTGGCGATGGCGCGGGCGGTGATGCCCTTGGAGGCGCGGGCGGAGGAGGCGGAGAGTTCGTCCGCGCCAGGCTCGAGATACCAGGGGCGCAGGTCGAGCATGGCCGCGCGCATGCCGGTGGCGAACGCGAGGGCGGTGCCCTTGGGCAGCGCGCGGATGGCGTCGGCAGCCAGGATGCGTTCTTGTCGCATGGACACGGAGGTGGACTTGCCGGACTCCGAGATCGAGGTGGAGGTCGTCTCGACGTCGTGGTCGCCGATCAGCCGGGACAGCTTGTCGGCGAAGTCGGGGTCGTCGATCCCGGACCCGATGACCTTGATGGTGGAGGCGGACCACATGGCGTCCATGCCCGCGTCCCCCCAGACTTTCTGGCCCTGCCGGTAGGACTGCAGGTGACAGATGAGAGGGTCAGGCGGGTGAGTGAGACACCGATGAACACCTTGCAATACCGCTTTGACGGGCCAGAAGACGCCCCGGTCCTGATCCTCGGTCCCTCACTGGGTACCACATGGCACAGGTTGTAGATCGTGTCTGCCGTCGACCACGCCGTTCTCCAGCTCCTCCGCATCGGTTCGGGCGTCCAGTTGCTGCTGGCGGGCGGCCGATTCGGCGGCAGTGACGTGGCCGATCGGGGCCTGGGCGAGCGGTTCCCGGGAGCGGTACTGGAACGCCTGCCCGAGCAGCCGACCCGCCGCAGGAAGGCACTCCCCGGTGCGAAATACTCTCCCGATGAGTTCACGCACTTCTCCGATCAGCCAGCCGATCACGATACGGAGGGCAGTCGCGCGGGATGCCAAACGGCTCACGCGGCTTGTGCGTGGCTCAGGCGCCTACGAGGGTAAGTACGCAGCCGCAGTGGCGGGCTACCGGGTCGGTCCTGATTACATCGAAGCCCACCGCGCCTTCGTAGCCGTCGGCGCCGACGAGCATGGAGGCCGGGTCATAGGGTTCTACTCGCTCGTCCTCGCTCCACCGGAGCTCGACCTGCTGTTCGTCGCCGACGAAGTGCAAGGACGCGGTATTGGACGGCTGCTCGTCGCGCACATGCAGTCCGAGGCTCGTGCCGCCGGGCTCGACTGTGTCAAGGTCGTGTCGCATCGTCCGGCCGAGGACTTCTATCACCGCGTTGGTGCGGTGCGGACCGGGACCGCGCTCGCGAACCCGCCCGCCGTGCCGTGGGACCGTCCCGAATTCGAGTTTCGCATTCCTTCGGAATGACGCGGTGTGCCGGTTCGCAGGGCACCGGCTTCGCCTGCACGGTGGCCGGCATGCAGGAGCCGCTGGACGCCGCGCGCTCCGTGTGTGCCGTCGCCTCTGCCCTGGTGGGGTGATCGCCTGCGCCAGCGGCCTCCCACGACGACTCCCTCGCCTCTGGCACTCCCAGGGCCGTCGACATCGCGTACACCTCGGCTCGCTCCACACACGATCGAGGTCGGACGCGTAAATACGTAGTTCACACAACCCTGATCTGTGAGACGAAGTGGCCACAGCCCACCGTCGGCGCTGTAGGGGGTGATGCCTTGCAAGTGCAGCCATCAGCGCAAGTGGAAGTGGTCACAGCCCTTGCCCCGTGAAGCTTGGCCGATCGGCGTCGGTGCGGCCCGCGGCGGAGCGGATCGGCAGGAGGCTCCGGACAGGGGGATCAGAGCCTGACTGTCGTGGGTGTTGGCCAGGTCCGACTCGGCATTCGGGCCGTCGCAGGCGTCGACGATGGCGATGGTCCTGCCGGAGCCGCCGGCGGAGGCGATGGAGGTCCGGCATTAGGCCGACTGCAGGTCGCTGGGCCCGTAGCCCGTGGGGGAGTCCGCGGCGGCGTTCCGCCGGACGGGCTGGGGTGCGATGCCCTTCTTCGCCGCCTGCTCTTCCTGGGAGGCGGTGGTGCCGCTGGTGATGCGCAGGGCGTTACAGGATGCGTAGCCCTTCTTCGGGGTGCCGGCGCACTGCAGCATCTCCAGGCGGTACCGCCGGCCCGCCCAGCGCTACGGCGTGGGGGGCCGCTGCGGGGCGCGGAGTACGAGCAGGGTGATCTCACTCGGGGCGAAGACGCGGAAGGGCGGGCCCCAGAAGCCGGTGCCGCGGCTGGTGTAGAGGAGGGTGCGGGTGCCGTGGCGGCTGAGGCCGGCGAGGGCGGGCTGGTCGATGCGGACCAGGTGGTGGAAGGGCCAGATCTGGCCGCCGTGGGTGTGGCCGGAAAGCTGGAGGTCGACGCCGCCGGCTGCCGCCCGGTCGACGAACTTGGGCTGGTGGGCCAGGAGCAGGACGGGGTGGTCGGGGTCGGCGCCGTGCAGGGCTCCGGCGAGGTGGGCGCCGTGGCCTGGCAGGCCGGAGGACTCGGCCGTGACGTCATCCACGCCGGCGACCACGAGGGTGTCGCCACCGCGTTCGAGCAGCAGATGGCGGTTGCGCAGCGGCTCCCAGCCCAGCTCGTCCATCAGGTCGACCCAGCCCTGGGCCTCGCTGTAGTACTCGTGGTTGCCGGTGACGTAGACCCGGGCCCGGGTGGCCTGCACGGTGCCGAGTGGGGCGGCCTGGGCGCGGCGGCGTTCGGCCGTGTCGTCCGCGATGTCGCCGGTGTGGCAGACCAGGTCGGCTTCCAGCGTGTTGACCGTTTCGCAGACCCGCGCCGACCAGCGGGCGCGGTCGAGCGGGCCGTAATGGGTGTCGGTGATGAGGACGACGCGGAGGCCGTCCAACCCGGCACCCAGCCGTGAGAGTTGCACGTCGAGGCGGCGCACGCGTGGCACGCGGCGGGCCTCGGCATACCCCCAGGCGAGTAGCACGGCGGTGACGCCGAGGACGGCCCAAGTGACGATTCGGGCCCGGTCCTGACTCTCGCCGACGCCGGCCACGGTCAGAGCGAGCCGCAACTGGACGCCGAGCAGAATGGACCAGGTGAACAGAACCCAGCTGGTGCCCAGCAGGGAGTCACCGACTATCGCCGCCCGGTCCTGCTGGCGCCGGCCGTGACCGCGCACCATCGCGAGCGGCATACCAACGAGGCCGAGGGCGAACAGGGCGGTGCCGACCAGCGTGACGGGCAGCGGCCAGCGCTGGCCGGTGTGCAGGAGCACCCAGCAGGGCACGGCCCACAGCAGGACGGGGGCGATCAGGGGGATATAGCGCATCAGGCGGAGCAGTCGGCTCTGCCGCGGAGCTTGCACTTCGCTGTCGGCGAGTCGGGTTTCGCTGGTGTCGGTCACGCCACCCCTCCTTGAGCAACCAGGCTGCCTTCGCGCGCACTGTATCCGGCCTGTCCAGTTCGACCGTGCCCATTGGAGCTGGAGGCGCATCTGCTGCTGGACCGCACGGGGGGAACCCAGTGGTTTCTGACGGCCACGGTGCCGGAACCGGCGGCGCAGCTGCGACGGCGGGCGCTGGAGCAGTTCCCGTGAGCCGCGCCACCGGTGGCCGCCCGGCTGCTCCGCCGAACCGAAGATCCTTTCTGCGCCACGCCTCCGAAGCCCAGCTGAGGCGCATTGCCCTCGCCTCGCCGCAGGGCGAGGCCCATATGGACCGGCTGCGCGAATGGGTCGCGGAAGCAGCTCGGCACGGCTACGCGGTCTGCAGCAGCGAGTGGGACGAGGGGCTCACCGCCGTCACCGGCCGCTCGGGCGCCGTCATTGCCTCCCTCTCACTCAGCGGCCCCAGCCAGCGTTTCTCGTACGAGGTCATAGAGCGCTTCGCCACCGCCCTGGGCGAGGCGGCCCGGCTCATCTCCGATCAAGGGTTCAGCCACCCGCTGAGCCCCGGGCTCTGACCCGGAGGGCAACGGCCGCGCCGTCGGCTGCTCGGCTGCCCCGCGTCGAACTCGGCGGCTACGTCCGGGCTTTGTGGCCGCACGCGGGCTCCCGGCGGCGTTGCGCAACTCCGCTATGAGCTCTCTTCGCCGCCGGCTGCCGCGGTGTCCGGCTGTTCGTCCTCGTCGTCCCGGTCGAGGGTGGCCGCCCAGCTGGCCAGCAGTTTGAGGCTGTCGTGGGCGGGGGTGCCGGGTTTGGCGCTGAGGGCGGTGAGGGTGAGGCCGGGATCGGTCGGGATGGGCATGGCCTCGAAGGGGAGGGTGAGTTCGCCGACCGCGGGGTGGTGGAAGTACTTGATGCCGGTCTGGTGCAGGCGCACGTCGTGGGCGGCCCACAAGGTGCGGAACTTCTCGCTGCGGGTGGAGAGTTCGCCGATGAGGTCGGTCAGGTCCCGGTTGTAGGGGTCGCGTCCCGCCTCGGTGCGCAGCAGGGCCACCGCTCCGGCCGCCTGACGTTCCAGCTGGGGCAGGAAGTCGGCCGCACCGGGGTTGAGGAACTCGTACCTGGCGAGGTTCACAGGCCGGGCGGGGTCGGCGAAGACCGGGTCGTACAGGGCGCGGCCGAGCGAGCCGGTTGGTGGCGAGGATGTCGAGGCGGCCGTTGCGGATGAAGGCGGGTGCCTCGGGCATCGCGTCGAGCAGGTGCTGAAGGGCGGGACGGATGGGCTGTGGCTTCGTCAGTCTTGACTGGCCCCGCGAGCAACCCTCGCGGCAGAGATGATCGCACCAAAGCTTCCGACCCTGGGGCCTCTCTTCTGGCGTACCGGGTCAGCCGTTGCACACGGTCAACAGCACGGCATAAGCATGTTCTTCGAACGTCTCGATCTGCCCGTCAACCCAGCGCACGGCGACAGGGCAGTCACACTCCAGGCGAGCTCAAGGGACACCGCACTTCGATGCGGCGGTGCTCCTCTCGCCGTGATGGCGACTCTCCGGCGCCTCTTCGCTCAGTACGGCTGGGATACCAAGCGACTCAACTCCGCCGAGGCAGATGCCGTCAACACCTGGCAGGCAGTGGCAGGCGTCCACGTCCCGGTTCCTGGCACATTTCAGCAGACAGACACAGACCTGCCGTAACAACGGCTAACACAAAGAAGCGGATCAGCGCTGGTGGCCGTGTCAGGGGCGGGAGTTGAGCGTTCGGTCCGGTGTAGGGACGTCGCCGTGGATCGTGTCGGATGAGCTGTGGGACCGCCTGGAGCCGTTGCTGCCGCGGCGTGAGGGCAGGTCCGGTATCCGGCCGCAGGCCGTTGCTGGACCGGGATGTGCTGTGCGGGATCCTGTACGTGCTGCATACCGGGATCCAGTGGGAGTACCTGCCGCAGGAGTTGTGAACGGGCCCGGATGCAGCAGGACCTGGCCGTCGGTGATCTGGGGGCGGGAGTTCACCGCTTGGCCGTCGCACACCGAGTACTAGCCGCTGCCATTGTCGACCTGGACGGGACAGTCCGTTCTGGGATTCTCTCCGGCTCAGCGCTGGGTGTCGTTGAGCCGGCTTCCGGTACCGGTTACGGCGGGAGAGGAGTTGTCGAGGGTCACGATGTCGTCGTGATCGTCCTGCCCATCGTTCTGCCAGTCGTTGTGGAGTAGTTCGTCGCCGGGTCGGTGTTCCTTGATGTGCTCCTGGACCTCGTGTACGTATACGGGCTGGCAGCGGCCGTTGTCCGCGGAGTAGACCGGATGGATCTCGACTGCAGCCAGTTTGGTGGGCACGGCGGGGTCGCCCCACATCGTGTTAAGGGCGTGGGCCAGGTGCTGGAGCAGGAGGCGAGTCGAGTCGGGATCGAAATTCACTCCTGGCTCCAGATGGGTGGCGCCGTGAGCGGCGAAATTCCGCAGATAGGTGTAGTCCTGTGGTGAATGCGGCAGGGGCGTGGCCTGTGGGTCCGCTTGGGCGTTCAGATACTTCACGCCTCTTCGGAGTGCCTCGTTGGCGCCGAGTTCGCCAGGACTCTTTCGGCTTCGGTTGGTGGTGCGACGTGCACCAGTGACGACACGACCGAGCAGTTCCATGGCGTCGAGAGCGAGGAAGAGCGCCCCGAGGTGGTACCCGTTCTCCAAGTTGAGTCCGGAGGCCTGCATGAACTCGCGCATCGCGCCGCAGATGTAGGAGGCCTTGCACTCGTAGGCCTTGAGCCCGGCGGCGTGAGCAGCTTCATTCCATTCGGTTACATCGTGAGTCAGCGGTACGGGCCGGCCGAATACGGAGGGAGCAGCAGTCATACGGTCATGATTCAGCGGGCGCCGGACTGCGGCAAGGCTTCAGCACCCCGCTCCCGGCCACGGTCCGTACGCCCTTGCAGGGAACGTGACACTTCAGGCAGGCAGGCCCAAGCGGCTCTCGGCCCCGGGATTCCAGGGCCCGATCCGGCAGTGCGACACCGGGTGGGAGAGCTTCGTGGCAGGGAGCGTGACGCGCACCTCATCGAGGCCGGCATCGACGCCTCGATCGGCACCGTTGGTGACGCCCTGGACAACGCGCTCATGGAATCCCAGATCGGCTGCTACAAGACGGAGTTGATCAAGCCCCGCAAGCCCTGGCACGGCCTTCCGACGTCGAACTCGGCACCGCGGAATGGGTCGACTGGTTCAACAACCAGCGCCTCCACACAGCGACCGGGGACATCCCGCCCCACGAACACGAAACCAACTACTACGCTCAACACCAGCCCCAACCGGCGGCTGGAGTCAACGCATAGAGCCTCCACCGGTCCCGGGGCGGTTCACCCGATGCGAGCGCGAGTGCGTCTACGGCGCCCCACTATCGTTCCGCAAACGAGCTCGCCCAGGCCGGAGTGTGCAAGCAATGACTCTGCTCGAATGAGGGGACCGTCGACTCCCATGCCGTGGCTCACGCGGACCCCTGCCCCGATCATGGCGGCTGGTGCCGTGTCGACCAACTGGCCAGCGGCCCGAGCGCATCCAGCAGCTGTCGTCCAGCCTCCGTGATCCGGTACGTCGTGTGATACGGAAAGCTTTCCTCCCTGTCCCGCAACACCAACCCCTCCTCCCGGAGCTTGCTCAGTGTCCGGTTCAGCACGGAGTCCTGGAGATAGCGCCGCTCCGAGGGCTGTTGAGGATTTGTCGTTCTGTCCCGGATGGCCTGCAGCAGTGCCCCGTACTGGCTCGGGCCGGCTGCCAGCACTTCCAGAATGTCCGTCACCCACTCACGGCGCAGAATCCGCAACGCGTACCTGGACTGTTGAGCGACTGTCTGACCCCACCCGTGCTGGTCGTCTTCCCGCTGCCGGTCTTGAGCCCTTCGGCGCAGTAGACCCGGCCAGTGCGAGAAGCGGGCGTGCCGGTGAGCGCCGCCCTCTGGCGGATCCTGCACAGCAATCTCCTTGTTCCAGCGGTCAGTTGGCAAGCTCGGTTACCTATTGGCCAGGTCGAGGAAGCACCGCAACCAAGCCGGGTCGGTGTGACGGGCCGCATACTGGGGTCTGACGATCCAGTGCGGCCCGGGAGGGTAGGTCCGGCAGACGTTCGGTACGACGACGTAAGACTTGGGCCCCAGGCATCGACAGTGCGGCATGGTCCAGTCGGCGGCCGTGCCGGGCGGGACGAGGAAGTAGACGCTGGGAATCGCCATGCCGGGGTCGGCGATGACGGGTCCAAGCTGGGAGGGGTTCAGCGCGCGGAAGTAGTGGACGACTGCGATTCCGAGGGCCTCCTCGATGCGTATGGCGTCCCACCATTCGCCCGCTTGGACGGCGGACGCTCCCTCTACGGGCGCCCAGGCTGAGTAGTGGACGGACTGCTGTTGCTCGTCTGTCTTCATGGTGTGTCCAGGGGTGCTGCGCATCGGTTGAGGAGCGTGGAGAGGACGGTGTAGACGTGCTCCACGCCGAGCGGGGAGAGCGCGATTTCATGTTCGGTGGTGCGGGGGAGGCAGTGGTCCGGCGCGAGCAGAAGGCGCAGGCCGACGCCGTGTGTGTCGATGGTCTGTTTTCCGGTGTCGTCGGCGACGGGGCCGGCGCAGGGGAGTGCGACACGGACCTGGTCCCCGCCGCTCCTCTTGGCCTGCCGCAGGGCCGCGTCGCAGTCCAGGAGCAGATCGGCCAGTGCGCCCTGCGGTAGGTCGGCGGCCACGGCAATGCCCATCGAGACCGTCTGGCCCGTCAGCGTGACGTTTACCCCTCGCTGCGTGCGTACGTTCACGGTGAGGCCGCGGACCCGGTCGCGCATTCTCCGGGCGATGACGAGCGCGCGGTTGAGGTCGAGGTCGGGTAGGAGGATCAGGAACTCGTCCCCGGCACAGCCGCCGTAGCGACCAACGAGGCCGGCGTCGCCGCTTCCGTTGCGGAGCACATCGGCGATGGCCCGGAGCACGGCATCCCCTGCCGGGTGGCCGTAGGTGTCATTGATCGTCTTGAACCGGTCGACGTCAGCGAGGATCAACGCGAGCGACCGGCGGTCGCGTCGGGCGTCGGCCAGGGTGCAGGCCGCCCAACGGTCCCAGGCATGCCGGTACAGAGTGCCGGTGACGGTGTCGAGGAAGGACTCTCCGCACGTGGTGCAGCGGGCGGCCCGTCCGTATGCCGTCGCCGAGTCGGTAGGTCCGTCGAACGGTGAATCAAAGGGCGGACTGGCCACCGTGCGAGAACGGTGGATCGAAGTCGTCTGCGGAGCCATGGTCATCGTCCCCTCGCGGTGTGGCACGTGGTGGTGCTGCAGCGCCGTTGGGGCCTGCTCCAGGGGCTGGGGAGCTGGAATGAGGTGTTGTTTCCCCGAGCGTCTGAGCGGCCGTTCGTGCCTCAGCGGTTCAAGGCTGAACAACTCTGGGGTGATCGCCAGATTCTGTGGCTCAACTGCTGGTTGAATCTGACGGTGAGTGAGTCTATGGTGGAACCGTTCAGTCCTGTCAACCGACGCTCCAGTAAAGGGATATGAAAGAGCGTCAGATGAGCTTCATGTTCAGGGGGATGTGCTTGTGCCTGGTGGTGAGGCGCGCTCAACACTGGCTGAGCGGCTGGAGCGGCTCTTCGACGAGATCCGTCCGGAGGGACCGAAGGGGCGGCGGTACACCAATGACGAAGTCGCCTCAGCGCTGAAGGGGATCGAGCCGGATCTCAGGGTGAGTGGGGCCTACCTGTCCGCCCTGCGCAACGGCACCAAGCGCAATCCGTCGATGGATCTGCTTGTCGTGCTGGCCCAGTTTTTCCGGGTGTCGGTGTCGTACTTCATTGAGCCCGTCTCGGACACTCAGACCGACGCAGAGGTCGCCCTGGCGAGAGTCGGCCACAATCCCGAGGTCAGGAACCTCGCCCTTCGTGCCCTGGAACTCACCCCTGAGGGTCTCGCCATTGTGACCCAGATCGTCGAGCACGTCCTCACCGAGAATTGGACCCGGAACTCCACGGACCAGGACACCTGACACGCGCGACACCCGCAATCCGGCACGGAACCCCATGACCTGCTGTGAACGGGAGGGACCCGAGACCGATGAGTGAGCGTGACTTACGCAGACGCTGCCGGCGATTGCTCAACGATCTGGAGATCCGGCCGCCCCTCGACGTAGAGGAACTGTGCCGGCGTTTCGCACAACAGCAGGGCAAGCCGATCCGCTTGATGGCCTACGACATCCCCCTTCCGGGGCCCTTCGGCCTCTGGATCGGTACCGATGACGTCGACTTCATCGTCTACCAGCGGCAGACCAGCCGGGCTCATCAGCGGCACATCATCCTCCACGAGTTCGGCCACAAATTCGCTCAGCACCAGAGCTGTGCTCCGCCCGGCCTTTTGCGCATTCTGGGGCGGGGCACCGAAGCGGCGGCGCAGCAAGGTGAGTTCCCTTTCTTGCAGGAGAGCACCATTCGATGGGCCAGGGGACGTTCCGTCTATGACGACGCGCAGGAGCGCGAAGCCGAGACGGTGGCCACGATCATCCTCGAGTGGGCGTCCGTACTCGACCACGTCGTTCCCAAGCACCCGGATGACGGCGCGGCCGAACGGATGGGTATGGCGCTCAGCGACCGGCTGGGGTGGCTATGAGTGATCTCCTCGCGATCTACGGAATCACCGCATGCGTCGTCCTGGCCTGGACAGTCGTCCGCCTGATACGAGCACCGAAGGACCGAGCACTGTGGTCGTTGTGCGGACTCATCACCGGCTGGACCGCGTCGTTCCCCTTTGGCCGAGCCGCCGACCGCCAAGTCGGCCTCCTCGGCACGACACCGATGGAATCACGCCTGATCGAGCACTCACTTGTGGTGATCGGCGTGCACGGGCTCATCTGCTTCTATCTCTATTCGGCTCTGAACGGCCGTCAGGCGAGGAAAAGGGCTTGGCAGTACGGGATCCCGCTCGCCGTGACGCTTGCGGTGCTGATGGCAGCAGCGCTCCTAACGCCAGGGGGAGTCGCAACCCGTGATCACCGAGTGACGAGCGTCGCGGTCTTCTTCGTGGCCGCGGACTCGTACTGCGTCTTCGGCTTCAGCAGGGCTTGGGTATGGAACCGGCGATATGCCCGCGGCGCCGGGCCCCGGCTGAGACGCGGACTCCGGCTGGCCGCTGCCGGCATGATCGCGATCGTGGCGGCCAGCGTCCTCTTCGTGGTGGCCGTCGTCCTGCACTGGGCAGGAGGTAGCGGTGTGCCGAAGTCCCTGCACACGCAGGGAGCCGCAGCAACCACGCTCGGGTGGTTCGCAGCGGTGTTCTTCCTGTTGCCGGGCGTCGTCATCTTCTTGGCCGGCGTCACTTACCCGGCCGCGGTCATGCACGTCATCGCACTGCGCCTGTGGTGGCACCACCTGCGCCAGTACCGTCGGCTGGGACCTCTGTGGACGGCTTTGCATGAGCAATTTCCGGAGAACTCGCTGTCACGGATCCCGGTGAGGCCCTGGCGAGACGCGTTGAACCCGCGGGCAGTACATCGCCGTTACTACCGCAGAGCCATCGAATGCCGTGACGGCCTGGTACGCATCAGCCCCTACGTCACTGCATCCGACGACGCCGGCATCCGCACTTCCCAGGAACTCTCGGACGGGCTGCGGAGGGCGCTGCGAGCCCGCGCCGCGGGACTGCCTGCTTCTGCGAATGCCGTTCCCATCGCCGTACCTGAGGACGCTTCCCTGGAGGCAGACGTCCGCGAGCTCGTAGCACTGTCCGATGCACTCCGCACGGAACGCCCGAACGGAGAAACGTAATGCGCGCATTGATCATCGGCGGAGGCATCGCGGGTTCCGCGACCGCGATCGCACTGCAGAAGGCCGACATAACCTCAGTGGTGTACGAGGCCCATCCCGCGGGCGCCGACGACCGCGGAGCCTTCCTGTCGCTCTTCGTCAACGGTATCGACGCGCTGCAAGCGATCGACGCACACGAGCCAGTACTCGAGCGGTCCTTCCCCGGCAGCCGCATTGAGTTCACCACGAGTGCTGGAAAGCAGCTCGCAAGCGCTCGCCTCGACCGGGACGTGCACGGCTACCTGCCCGGGCCACGCATCCTGAAACGCGCCGACCTCTGTGGGGCCTTACAGGGTGAGGCCGAGCGTCGTGGCATCCGTGTCGAACGAGGCAAACGTCTGGTGTCCGCCAGGCGTACTCCCGCCGGCCGCATTGTGGCCACGTTCGAGGACGGCACCATGGATGTCGGCGACCTCCTCGTGGGCGCCGACGGCATACACTCGGTCGTGCGACGGACCATCGACGCCGATGCCCCCAGCCCTCAGTACACGGGGGAAGATGTCGTCTGCGGGTACGCGCGGAAAGCGCCGGTGCTGGCACCGCCGGAGACTTTCCGCATGATCTACGGGAAGCGGGCGTTCTTCGCCTACCTGACCACACCCTGGGGAGACAGCTGGTGGTTCACCAACATCTCCGGCCTGGACGGTTCGGCGACGGCTCCCTCCAGGGATTGGAAACGGCTGGCCCTGGAACGAGTGTTTTCCGATGTGCGCCAGGCCACTGAGATCATCCAAGCGTCTGGTGACGACGTCATAGGAATCCGCGTCTACGACATGGCGTCGACGCCCATCTGGCATGCGGGTTCCATGATTGTCATCGGCGATGCGGCCCATGCCGCATCGCCCAACGCCGGACACGGAGCGGCAATGGCCTTGGAGGACAGCGTGCTGCTCGCCATGTGCCTTCGCGATCTGCCGGACATTCCAAAGGCATTCCGGAAGTACGAGCAGCTTCGCCGCGAACGCATCGAACGCCTCGTCACCACGAGCGCCCAGATGAGAAAGCGCGCAATCCCGGCCCCCCTTCAACGCGTCTTGCGCGACTTCATGCTGCCGAGGTTGTTGAAGAACGGCCCGCGCAACGCGGCTCCCTGGCTCACTCGCCATCACATCGACTGGCACGAGAAGGTCGCCGCACAGTAAAGAGTCGGCAATGAGGGCGTACCGACTCGAAAGTCGGTACGTCCACGCACCTTGAAGTAGGTCCGTCGGCCCGCAGTAGGGATGGATGCGCCCACGCATGGCGTGCGGTGGGCAGAAGCGTTCGTCTTCTTCGGGAGGTGTCAACGTGCCTGGTTTCGGAAGAACGAGGTGCCGGGCCCTGTACGCCGGTGCCGGCGCCGCACTGGCTCTGGTCGTCGCCGGTTGCACAAACTCGGGCCACGGCACGCCGGGCGCCGGAGACGCTGTCGACCGACGTGAGTCGGGCGGGACGAATCCGAGCGCGTCGCGCACATTGTCGCGCGCGGAATCAGCCCAAGAACAGGCGACGCAGGCGTACCGGGGCATGTGGCAGGACATGGCCAAGACGGCGGAAACCTCGAACTGGCAGTCGCCGCTGCTCGCCCAGCACGCCATGGGCGACGCCCTTGGAGCGATCACTCGGGGCATGTACGCCGACCATCTCAACGGCCTCATCACCAAGGGAGAGCCGAAGAACTCACCGTCGGTCACACAGATCGCTCCGTCGGCCGACCCCGCGGTTGTGATGATCTCCGACTGCGGCGACTCCTCCCACTGGCTGAAGTACCGCAAGAGGACAGGCCAGTTGGCGGACGACACCCCAGGAGGACGGCAACAGATCACCGCGCAGGTGAAGAAGCAGGACGACGGGACGTGGAAGGTCACCCGCTTCGCCGTCGAGGGGATCGGGTCATGCTGAGGCGTACATCCGTTGTGTCATGCGTGGCTGCCTTGCTCTTACTCGGCGGCACCGCCCCAGTGCTCGCGGACGGGGGCTGGGGGTCCGTGGACTGCTCGCAGAATCCGTATCCGGGCTGCGAACTCGGCGCGGGCAACGGGGATGGCGGAAGCGACGCGCCCCGGCGTGCGAAGCCTCGGGTGCCTTTGTCGCGCGATGGCGGCAGCGAAAACGATGGGAGCGGCGGGAGTTCAGCACGCGATCCGAATCTTGCGATGTGTGCCTACGAACGCAGCGACTACAAGCCTCCGCCGGGAGTGGCCACGGCCGCCTATCACGGGCCGGCGGACAGGCAGAGGGCCCGGGCCGTGAGGGCGGTGTTCGTCAGCCGGCTCGGGCCATCTGCGGACGGCCGGGCGGGCGATCCGAAGCCGGGCGAGAAGGGCGCCTGGTACGTGTACAAGTGCACTGAGGGCGGGGCACGGGATGCGTTCTACCGGCCGCCTGTATGGATTCGCGATGGCGCTCAGGTTGGTGGAGGCGCTCCGGTGGTGCCCACGCCCGCGAACCTCGCGCAGCAAGCTTGGAAGCAACTCCGCCTTCCGCCCCCGGCGATCGAAATGAGCCCGCGCGGCGAGCAGTTGGTGAATCTGCCGACTTGGTTCTGGCTGGACCGCAGGGACTGGCGTGACGTCTCTGCGACGGCCTCGCTACCCGGGGTTTCCGTCACTGCCGTGGCGCGGCCCACGCAGGCAGCCTGGCGGCCGGGTGACGGCGGCACAGTCACCTGCACAGGACCGGGAACGCCGTACGACTCCGGAGGTGCCGCACACGCGAGTAGTCCATCTCCGGACTGCGGCCATACGTATCGCACCTCGTCCGCGGGACATCGCGGTGAGGCATACGCATTCTCGGTGACCGTGCACTGGGCGGTCACTTGGACAGGCGCTGGGCAGTCCGGGGCGTTCCCGGATCTCACTACGACGTCGAACGCTCAAGTGCGCGTCGCCGAGAGCCAGGCGCTGAACACCGGGCGGCGATACGGAGAGGAGGGCGACAGGTGAGGACGCAAGTACGCGCTAAGGACCACGGCAAGCCCCCGGTCGCACGGGCAGATCTTCGCCAGCCCGGGCATCGTATAGATCGCGCTCCGAGCCGACTCTCCGGCGTGGCGCGTCGGCGCCAGTTGCCGTACCTGGTGATCGGGGTCCTCTTGGTCCTCGGGTGCGTAACAGGAGCGGTGGTGCTGACCGATCGGCTGGGGGAGCGCGAGACCGTGCTCGCGCTTGCTCGGCCAGTGACTGTCGGCCAGAAGCTGAGCAGCGCCGACTTGCGGGAAGTGAGGGTGGCGCGTGACAGCGGTCTCGACGTCCTACGAGCCGGATCTCGAACGGCAGTAGAAGGGCGTTCCTTGGCCTATAGCCTGCCCGCGGGAGCGTTGCTGACCAAGAGCGTGCTGGGGCGTACGAGAGTCCCGCCCGTTGGTCAGGCAGTGGTGGCCGTAGGCCTCAAGGCCGGTCAGGTCCCAGCGGGAATCGGACCGGGCAGCCACGTCTCGGCGGTGGCCGTACCCGGGAACGACGCAGCCAGCGATACCCCGCCTGCAAGCGCTGGCAACAGGTCGTGGCCAGCCGTGGTGGCTGACGTACGACCTGTCCGGGACGAGCAGCTGACGGTGGTGACCCTCCTGGTCGCCGAAGACGACGCCCAGCAGCTGGCTGCAGCAGCCGATGGCACGATCCGCATCGTCGTCGTCCACGGAGGTGGTGGGCCGTGACGCTGATCGCGATAGGCAGTCTGAAGGGTTCGCCCGGGGCGACGACGCTTGCATTGGGGCTCGCGAGTCGATGGCCGAAGGGGTATCGACCCGTTGTCGTGGAGTGCGATCCGGCAGGCGGCGACCTGGTCGCCCGCTTTCGCTTGGCCCTCGAGCCAGGCCTGGTGAGCCTGGCAGCCGCGGCACGACGCACCGAGTCGTCCGATCTGCTGTGGCAGCACACGCAACAGCTGCCCGGAGGGCTGCGCGTCGTGGCCGGACCTCCCGGCGCGGACCAGGCACACGCCGCCCTGACGCAACTCATGGGTGTGAGTGTCGAGAAGTCGGCGTTCGGGCGTGCGGCCACACCTGCCGGAGCTGTGGTCGTCGCGGATTGCGGACGGATGGATCCGCACTCGCCCGTGTTGCCGCTCGGCCGAGGCGCCGATGACCTGCTCCTGCTCATGCGTGCTCGGGACGATGCCCTTGCGCACGCCGCGAGCAAGGTCGACGTGCTTTCCCAGTGGTCGCAACGGCTCTCCTTCGTGCTTGTGGGCGACGGCTACCGGTCACAAGAAGTGTCCCGGGAACTGGGTTTCGACGTGTTGGCGCATCTACCACAAGACCCCAGGGGAGCGGCAGTGCTGCGTGGCGTCGGCCGTCGGCGTTCCGCTCTCGTACGGTCGGAGCTCGGCAAAGTACTGGAGGCCCTCGCGGTACGACTCGTCGACAAGGCGGCCGGAGAACCCAGGAGTAGGGCCGCGGCTTCGGAAGCGGAGGCGGGGCGATGACGGCGGAACAGGTACGTAAATCCGATACCTACGCTTCTCCGGCGCACAACGGAATGCCGCATTCGCTGCCGGGCTCCGGCGTACACGATCCGTCCGAGGTGCCGGGCATGCGGTCGGACGAGAACAGCGCCGCGGAACGGCTCCGACAGCGACTTCGCCTCCAGGTTTCCGAAGGGCTTGCCGCACGCATCCATGCGAAGGAGGGCGAGGGCAAGACCCATTGGACCGCCACCGCCCGCAGAGCAGCAGCGGACGAGATCCTCGCCGATGCAGCCGAGGAGTACGCCCGGGAACAGATGACCAGGGGCGGGCGGGTCGTGCCACCTGATGTCGAGCAGCGAGTGATCGCAACCGTGCTCGACGAACTCTTTGGCCTGGCCGGCCTCGAACCGCTGCTCCGTAACCCCGACATCGAAAACATCAACATCAACGGCGATCGAGCCTTCGTGCGTTACTCCGACGGCCGCCGAGGAGAGCAGCCGTCCACGCTGGGCTCCGATGCCGAACTGGTCCAGCTCATCCGGGAACTGGCAGCGCGCTCCGGCGTGGAGGAGCGGCGCTTCGACCGAGGAAGCCCCGGAGTCAGCTTCCAACTCCCGGGCGGTGAGCGGGTGTTCGCCGTCATGGCAGTGACACCGCGTCCGTCGGTGTCGATCCGGCGTCACCGCTACAAGGCGGTCTCCCTTGCCGAGCTGCGCAGGAACGGGACCCTCGACCGTCGACTCGAAGCATTCCTGGCAGCGATCGTCCGGGCCAGGAAGAACGTGCTGATCACCGGCGGAACAGCGATCGGCAAAACCACGCTTCTCCGCGCGCTCGCGACAGAGATCCCATCATGGGAGCGCCTCGTCACCATCGAGGACGTCTTTGAACTCGGCCTGGACGCCGACTCCGAAGCTCATCCCGATGTCGTCGCGATGCAGGCCCGTGAAGCGAACATCGAAGGCGAAGGAGCCATTAGCCAGGCCGAGTTGGTGCGCTGGGCCCTGCGCATGGCGCCGGACCGGGTCATCGTCGGTGAGGTGCGCGGGCCCGAAGTCATCCCCATGTGCAACGCGATGAGTCAAGGCAACGACGGGTCCATGGCTACGCTGCACGCATCAAGCAGCCGCGGCGCGTTCACTCGGCTTGCTGCGTACGCGGTGCAAGGGGCCGAGCAGTTGCCTCTGGAGGCCACCAATCTTCTGGTCGCCTCAGCGCTGGACTTCGTCGTGCACCTGGACCGACCGCTCGGGGAGGCCGGTCTGCGTGTGGTGTCCTCCGTACGGGAGGTTGTCGACGCCGACGGCCCGCAGATCGTCTCGAACGAGGTGTTCAGACCGGGACCTGACCGACGAGCGACGCCCGGTGTACCGCTGCGGTCCGAGACGCTGGACGAGCTGGAGACGGCCGGGCTCGACCTCGCTCGATTGGAGCCAGGGGAGTGGGGGCGACTGCCGTGAATTCCGATGCGGTCTCGGCTGCCCTGCTCGGGTTTGGCCTCGCCGTGGGGCTGCTTCTACTTGCACGAGGGTGGCGTCGTTCTGGTGAAACCGCGCCGGCCGTGTCCAGCCGACGACGTCTGATGTCTCGGGAACAGCGAGCCCGCCTCGCCCGTCGGCTCACCGTGTCGTTTGCTGCGGGGCTGATGTGCGGGGCTCTTACGGGTTGGGTGGCGGGAGGCCTGCTGGCTGCCATGGCTGCCTGGAGCCTGCCGGCGTTGTTCTGCTTGGCCACAGTTGATCAGCGGCGACTCGCGCGAATCGAAGGCATGGCGGCCTGGAGCGAGATGCTGCGCGACACGCTCGCCGCGGCGGCGGGTCTGGAGCAGTCGATCGTCGCCACGGCCAGTGCTGCGCCTGAGTCGATCCGGCCCCAGATCCTGGAGCTTTCCGCGCGTCTCGAGCGTGGCGAGGGCCTCGCCAGTGCGGCACGTCTCCTTGCGGATGAGTTGGCAGAGCCGACGGCCGACCTGGTTCTGGCGGCGCTAGTGCTGTCTTCACAGCACCCGGCCCGGCGGTTGTCTTCCCTGTTGGGCGAACTCGCCGCAACGGCGCGTGCCCAGGTGGCCATAGATCAACGCGTGGACGCGGCCAGAGCGCGTACGCGGACGACCGTGCGCGTCGTCGTCATCACGTCCTTGTCCTTCGCGCTGGGGCTCGTGCTGCTCAACCGGCCTTTCTTGGATCCGTACAACACTGTTGCTGGACAGCTGGTCCTTGCGTTCATCGGCGGGCTGTTCGCCTCCGGATTCCTGTGGCTTCGACGCCTGGCCCGATCCGATGGCCCGGATCGCTTCTTGGGCCGACTCGAAGGTCCAACCGGTGCCTCCGACAAGGCTCGATCGGTGGGCCGGGAGGTCGGACGATGAAGCTGACCATGCTTCTGGGAGCGGGAGTTGGCCTGGGACTCTGGGGGCTGATCGTGTGGCTCGTCCCACCGAGACCGCGCCTGGCCGACCTCGTCGCGCGGCTGCGCCCCGACGCGAAACCCGCGATCCGGTCGATTGCGCGACAGGAGGGCTGGGCCGTCCGGTTGGGGGCGCCGTTCATCGGGCCCTTGCGATCACTCGGGCTGCCTCGCGGAAGCATCGCGGCGGATCTAGCCCTCACCGAACAGTCGGCCGACTGCCATCTCGCAGAGAAGGCAAGCCTCGGCCTGATAGGCCTCCTCCTCCCCACGACTGGCCAAACCCTGGTCGCACTCGATGGTCACTCGCAGCCCTGGGCCGTATCCGCAGGAGCTGCCGTGGCCTTCGCGACCGCTGGATTTCTGCTCCCTGATGTGACCATACGGGCCAAGGCACGACGTCGACGCGGAGCCTTCCGCCACGCTCTCGGCGCGTACCTCAACCTCATTCACATCCTTCTGGCCGGCGGCGCAGGACTCGAATCCGCGCTGCAGGACGCCGTCGACATCGGGCAGGGATGGGCTTTCGAGCAGCTGCGTCGAACCCTCAACACGGCGCGGATCACCCGCAGTTCGCCCTGGACAGCGTTGGGTGGACTCGGCACAAGGCTGGAGATCGACGGGTTGACCGAACTCGCCGCTGCCCTCTCCCTGGCCGGCTCCGAGGGGTCCAAGATCCGCGCATCGCTGTCGGCCAAGGCAGCCGCCATGCGCCATCGGGATGGCGCCGAGGCGGAAGGTCGCGCCAACGCGGCGACCGAACGCATGGCGTTGCCCTGCATGCTCATGGCCTTCGGCTTCGTCATTTTCGTCTTCTATCCGGCCTTCACACAGATCACGGCGTCGCTATGACCCCGCCACGGCGCAGAGAGGAGCTCGGTCATGTGCCTGTTCACCACGCGAGGGAGTTTTGTCGCTCGAATCGTCGGGGTTCTCCGTCGAGCTGTTCTTCGAGGGATGTCGTACGACGGCGGCTCCGTCACACCGGAAATGGTGATCTGGACGGCCTTCGGTGCGGCACTGGCACTCGCGGTCACGTCACTCTGGGGTCCGCAGATCCTGGCAGCGGCCCGGGAAACCTTGTTCAAGTAGAGCGGCGTCGCGGCGATGGGAGCGCCACGGTGGAGATGGTGATCGGCATGCCGCTCATGTTCCTCATCGTCCTCCTGCTTGCCCAGACCGCCCTGTACTTCCACGCGGCCCACATAGCGCAGGCGGCGGCCTCGCATGCACTGGCGGTCGCGCGGGTGGAGAACGGCAGCGCAGCGGCGGGGGAGAACGAGGCGCAATACGTCCTCAATCAGATAGGGCGCGGGCCGCTGCACCACACGCAGGTTGCGGTGCGCCGAGGAGAGGACCGGGCCGAGGTCCGTGTGTCGGGCGAGGCAACGAGCGTCGTTCCGTTCGTTCATGTCTCAGTGCGTGCACGGGCAGCCGGCCCAATCGAGGCGTTCGAAAAGGGGGGAGGGCCGCCATGACGGGGGCTGCTCCTGTGCGGAAGCGGCGCATGAGGGGATGCCGCGGTTGGTGCAGTTGGACAGACAGCGGATCGGCGACAGTGGAGCTTGTACTGGTCGTTGCTGTGCCCTTGTTGATGCTGGCCTTCATGGTTCTCTGCGGACGCGTGACGGAGTCCCGTCTGCGCGTCGCGGATGCTGCGCATCAAGCGGCCCGAGCGGCGAGTACGGCTTCCTCCGTCGACGTAGCGAAGGACCGGGCCCGCGCGACGGCTGTTGCTGCGCTCGGGGGTGTGGGCGTTGGCTGCCGGTCGCTGGATGTCGAGATTGCGGGCGGTCTGCAGCCCGGGAACACCGTTATTGCGGTGCTCTCGTGTCTCGTCGATCTGAGCGACTTGGCGCTGCTACAAGTCCCGGGCAGAGCAGTCATCCGTGAGTCATTTGCTTCTCCGGTCGATGTGTACCGAGGGGCTGACCCGCAGGCGACGATTCAGGAAAGCGGGACTCCGTGACTGGCTTCGCACGCCGTTGGCCGTACGACGACAAGGGTCAGATCGCGGTCTTCGGCGTAGTCATCACCGCGGCGACTGTGATGTTCGCGGGCCTGGTCCTCGACGGCGGCTTAGCGCTGGCGGCCAAGAGCCGCGCTCTCGGCGAGGCCCAGGAGGCAGCGCGAGCGGGGGCCCAGGCCATCGACGTTGCCGCATATCGCCGTGACGGGACGTGGGCATTGGCCCCCGGCGAGGCACGCAAGCGCGCGCGAACATACCTGTCGTCCACAGCCGATGAGGGCAGCGTCGCCGCGACGACCACGTCCGTGAGCGTGACCATCACGGCCCGCCAATCCACCGAGCTCCTCCGGCTCTTCGGCGTCGACGAGCTCACCGTCACCGCCGTTGGCAGCGCCCGCCCAGTACGCGGAGTCACGGTCCGCGGACCGTAGATATGGGGCTGAGATGGGGGCGCAGACTTTGCGACGCGGGGGCGAGTTGGTGCGTGGCATCCTGGCGGTCGGCGTTCTTGCACTTCTCGTCGTAGGGGTCCCCTGGGGATTGGCTCGGTACGTCGGTTGGCCTTTGCCGCGCCACCTGCCGCGGATCGGGGAAGTGGTATCGCTCCTGGCTTCGCCGTTGAGCACCGGCGTGCTGCTCGATGCGCTCGCGTGTGCCCTGTGGGTGCTCTGGGTTGCCTTCGTCGTCAGCGTTCTCAACGTGCTCGGCGAGGCCGTATGCGTGTTGCCCCGCTTGAGCCCTCGCGCATCCAGGACTGGGCCGTTGAGGGTATTGGCCGCGGCGCTCGTGGGAGGCGTCGTGCTGGCACTCTCGCCCACTCGGGACTTCCATGGGGCGTTGGCGGTCCAGAAGCACCCTTTGGCCAACAGTGCATCGACCACCTCCCCATGGGAGGCCGGGATATCGGGCCGACCGCTACATGGACCAGACGGCGGAGCGAACGACACGAACGCGACCGTCGTGGTACGGGCACCCCGCAACGGCATCCACGACAGTCTGTGGCGGATCGCCGAGCGTCGGCTGGGTGACGGTTCGCTCTGGCCGCGGATCTTCGAGCTGAACCGTAACCGGACACAGCCCGACGGCCGGGCACTCACACACCCGAACCTCATCCAGCCGGGTTGGGTACTGCGGCTGCCCCTGCCGTCCGCCCCGCCTCCAGACGACGACCACGCTGGTGAAAAGCCCGGGGGCTCGCGCAACACTGCGTCGCCATTGCCATCGTCGGGTTCGCCAACACCGACGGAGCCCTCGCCGTCGAGTTCTGCCACCAACTCCGATAGGCGGGGCAATGGATCGGCTCCGGGAGTCAGTCTGCCCGAGGGCACTTTCGTAGGGCTTGGCTTGGCTACGGCTATCGTGGCGGCCCTGGTGGCCGTACGACGGCGCCGGAGGATGCGCTACCGACCGGGGAGCGGCAAACGCGACGATGTCCAGTTCGCGCCCGTGATCCGTGCTCTGCGGCAGGCCCGAGAGAAGGCGCCGAATGGACGTGAACCACCAAGCGGCGTCACGGTGTTGTCTGAGTCCAGGAAGCCCACGCACGTCGTCGGCGCCAAGGACGGTCGTGCACTCGCTTGGGACCTTGCGCGGACTCGAGGGTTGGGGCTGGTCGGGTCGGGTGCCATGGACGCCGTACGTGCTCTGCTCGTCCAACTGCTAAGCGAACAACGGGTTCCAGGTCAGGATGGAGCCGAACTCGTTGTTGCAGCACCCGATGTATCGCGCCTTCTGGGCCGAGAGGCGAGCGCACTGAGGCCGATGGGCCGTCTTCGTGTTGTCGCCGACCAAGATGAGGCGTTGAACGTGATGGAGGGCGAGTTGCTCGCCCGTGCGCGCGCAAGGCATGAACAAGAGGGGGCCAGTGAGGCCGGTTGGACCGAACTCGTGCTCGTCGCCACGGCGCAGGCCATGGATGAACGACGCCTGCAAGCCGTCCTCGACAACGGCTCCACTTTCGGGATGGCGGGCATTTTGGTCGGACAGTGGCCGGCGGGAACCACTCTGCGCATTCGAGAGGACGGTACTGTCGCGGTTGCTGCGCCTGCCGATTCAGAAGGAGCCTTCGCTGGGTCCCGGCTGTTCAGGCTGTCAACCGATGACGCAGGTGCGTTGGTTGAGCTGCTGATTGAAGCGGAGGCAGCGACTTCGGAGGCGCGGATCCCGGAGCCCAGCTATCCTCCTCCGACTGCCGAACATCCCCTCGACGAAGAAGCCGTTCCGCGGTCAACGGCCCAGAGCCACGAGCATGTAATCCGGGTCAGTGTCCTTGGTGCTGTTTGCCTGAGATACGTCTCGCCCGACTCTCCCGTGGCTGTGGGAATCACCGACGCGTTTGCTCAGAAGCAGCGCGAGCTGATGGCATATCTATCTCTGCACCAAGAGGGTGCACGCCGGGAAACGGTCGCTGCCACTTTGTGGCCCCAGGCCCCTCACAGCCGCCCGTACAACAGCCTGCATGCGACTCTGAGCCAGGTGCGCAGGGCTCTCCGTGCGGCTACGCATGGCGGCCTCACGGATGTGACCGTGCAGAGCGACGGCCGCTACGCCCTGGACAAGGACCATGTGGTCGTGGATCTGTGGGAGTTCAGGGCCGCTCTTGCGCTATCCCGCCAGCTAGGAGACGACGAGGGGAGGGCGAGCGCGGCGCTGCATCGAGCAGTCGACCTCTATACGGGAGACTTCGCCGAAGATGTCTCCGCCGAGTGGGCGGAAACGCCTCGAGAAGCGTTGAGGCGGGACTTCTTGGACGCTGTCTCGGCCGTGGTGCGCTATGTCAGTCGGACTGATCCCCGACAGGCATTGCATCTCTTGGAACGTGCGCGAGAGCGGGACGCCTATAACGAGGCGATCTACCGAGATATCGCCCGTATGCAGGCGCAGTTGGGGCTCTTGGATGCGGTGCGCCGGACATTCGAGCTACTCAAAAGGAGTCTCGCAGAGATAGACGAGGAACCCAGCCCGAGCACGATCGGGCTGTGCGAGGCGTTGCTGCGTGGACATGGGGGTGGCAGCTTACGCGGCGACGATGCCTGATGGGTTCCCCGGATCCGGCGCTGTACGGGTTCGAAGTGATCCCGAAGATTCCAGCTACCGGCTGGTGCGTGCATGGAACAACCCTCAACGGCCGATCTTCGAGATGCCGACGTCAAGAGGGACAGGCGAGCTAGGCCCACGTGATCTCGTGCATTCTCTACGCCGAAAGGTTCCGGTCGGGGTAGAACTGTCAGAAAAGGGGAAACCCGCACGTGCTGCCTGAAGGGGGGCGGGCAAGTGTCCTGGCGATTCAACCCAGCGCCCGGGTGGCCCTCGCCGCCGCCGGAGTTCTCGCCGCCACCACGGTGGCGTCCTGATCCGGCTTGGCCGCCGGCTCCGGAGAACTGGCCGTTCTGGATTTGGGTAGATGATCTGTCGAGTTCGCCGCCCGGTACCGAGCGCGCAGCCGCTCCGTCGTCAGAGATGCCCCTGGCGACCTCTGTCACCGTCTCGAGCCCGGGAGCTGGGCGCTTGCCGTCCGGCACTGGACAACTCCACGGTGACGACGGCACCCTCACGCTCGCCGGGGATTCTCTGGAGCTGAGATTTTCCGTTGGTCGGTTCGGCGATGCGTTCAAGGGTGCGCTTCGCATCCGCCGCTACCCCATCACGACGGTGGCGGACGTGCACTACGAGCCGCCGTCGTCCTGGCACCGCGGATCGCTACGACTACTCCTCGTGCCCGGCGTGGACCCCCTCCGCCCACTCCTGAAGGACCCTGATCCGGGACCCGGCAGCGACCCTGACGCCCTGGTCATCTCAAGTGCCCAGGCGGCACAAGCAGACGCCTTCGCGCAGATGTTGCGCGCCCGCCTGAGCGAACCGAAAACGACTGCAGCCGCTGATTCTCCATGCGTGGAGAGTGGAGTCCTGCCCCTGCAGGTGTCGGGATCAGACGGACGTGTCTCCTTCGACGGACAGACTGTCGCCTTGACGTTCGGACGCCTGGCAGCGTCAGAAAAGAAGCGGCTAGGACAGCGAGACCTGCCGGTGGGCGCCATTGCCGACGTGCGGGTGCATCATCCAGGCCTCACGGGATGGCTGCGCTTCGTTCCTGCAGGCACATCCGAAGCCGCTCCGAGCGATCCGAGAACCGATGTCAACACCCTGGTACTCAACGCTGATCGGTCTCAGTCGTACGCCGTCCTCGGTGCCGCCGTCCTCGCTGCGATTCGCAGCACCGGAATCCGCCTCTACACCGAGCAGCCCCCCAGAACCAGCGGTGTTCCGGCACGGACTGAGCCCGATCCCGGACTCACCGCCCCCGCGCCCGGAGCGGATACTGCCAGCACCGACGCGCCACACGCGCCCTCGTGGAAAGAGCGACGTGCTGCCCGGCGAGCCGACAAGGACTACGACAAGGCCCTGGCCGTATGGGAACGCGAGCAGGCGTTGCTCGACCAGGCCACCACGGCCGTTCTTGGAGCGGCCGGGGCTTCCACAAAGATCGCAAGTGGTTTGATCATCCTCAAGAAGAACGAGGCAGCCCTCTGGGCCGGCCAGGCATCGCTGGTCGAGCCACGGCGACAACCCGGGTACTACTCCGGAGGCTCCGCTGGAGTCCGCCTGCGTATCGCGAAAGGCGTGTCATATCGAATCGGGTCATCCAGCCGCAGCTACATACCCGGTCCAGAGGTCCAGACGCCGGTCGATCAAGGCTCGATCATTGTGACCACCCAGCGCGTTGTCTTCAAAGGCACCAAGGCCAGCCGAGAATGGGTGTTCGACAAACTCCTCGGCGTGGACAACGCCGCAGACGGCACCAGCGTGCTCCTGCATGTCTCCAACAGGCAGAAAGTGTCCGGACTGCTGCTTGGTAAGTCGAGCGAAGCATTTCAGGTGTTCCTGGCGCTGGGACTGGCCATCCTGGAGCGTGGGCCCTCGGCAGTCGCTGACGAGTGCGCCGCGTCGGCCGCCGCGCACAGAGAGGAACGACCGGTCCGACCGTGAACGCCTGCGCGGCTGGGCGGTGACCTCTGCGCTGGAGAGGCAAGCCGAGAGGCCAAGACTTACTCGCATCGGTAAGCGACTCCGCTCCGCGAGAGTTCAACTCCCCAATTCCCGGCCAAGATATGGGAAGAACGAGGCAGGATCGGGAAGCGGTCGGAAAATTCTCGAAGGACTCATAAGCCGTCCGTCGTGGGATCGAGTCCCACCGTCTCAAGGAACGCGCTCTGGTCTGCGCGGATCGTAGAACGACGCGACTGTCAGTTCGTGCGCCCGTCATCGCCACGCACGAGTCCTACCAGCAGTTCGGCATCGCGCAGATCGGACAGCACCGCCTCTGCCCCCTCGGCCTGAAGAGTTGCTTCATTGCTGCGCCCCGACGCCACCGCGATCACCCGCACCCCGTTGGCGTGCGCGCCTTCAACGTCGGCCGGAGTGTCACCAATCAGGACCGAGTCCGCAGCAACTGCACCGGCGCGCTCGAGGGACAACCGAACGAGTTCGGCACGCGTGTCGTCATCCTCTCCGTACGCGCCGAGCTCCCAGCGGATGTGCCGGTCGAGGTCGAATACCCGAAGCTTGATCTCGGCAACAGCCCTGATGTTTCCGGACACGACGGTCTGTTGGAAACCGGCGGCGTCGAGTGCACGCAGGGCCGCTGCGGCCCCCGGGAGGGCATGGCCCCGTACTCGGAGATCTTCCGCACGCTTCAGGTGTTCGTCGGCCAGTGCCTCGGCGAAGCGCTCGAAGTCCGTCCGGTCCGTCGACAGACCGTGCAGCTTCGCTGTTTCACGGAAGATGACTGGCTCCGTGATGCCGTCGATCTTTGCCTGCTCACGCATCGGCATTCCCGTGGTGCGCTCGAACGCCGAGGCCGACAGCTCCCGGCCGACACCGCGGGTATCGATCAACGTATGGTCGATGTCCCAGAGAACCAGCCATGCCATGGAGAGCCTCAACTTCCCGTCCGCTGCTGGTAACAAGATGTCACGTCGGGGTGCACGGATCGTGCTCGAGCACGCCCTTCCCGCTCTACGCTGACTCCAGGAGCCGCGATTGCGGAAGGGGGCCGAGGAGTGGACCCGGCAGGACTGCCGGTTGGTGCGCGAGTCAAGTACTACCGGCGCAAGAACGGCAACCGTTCCCAGGCGGCCGTGGCCGGCCTGTGCGGCATCACTGAGCGCTACCTTCAGCAGATCGAAGCCGGGACGAAGGTTCCGTCCGCCCGTGTTCTTTCCCGGCTCGCAGCAGAGCTCGGAGTTCCCGTCGCCGCGCTGCTCGCCGAGGAACCCGTCGAGCGCCCCTCGGCGCCTCTCACTGCCGCGCCGGCCGTGGCTCGCGCGCTGATGGGGTGCGGGACGCCGCGCAACGATGGGCCCCCAGAAACCGCGGAATTGCGAGAGCGTGTGGATCAGACCTGGAGGATATGGCAGTCCTCCCGGACCCGGTTCACCGAGGCCGCAGAGATACTGCCCAATCTGATCACTGACGTGGAGCTCGCCGTGCGGGCTCACCGGATGGGGAGTGATGCTGCGGAACGGCGCGAAGTCCTGCGGGTGGCAGCCGACTTGTACGGTCTGCTGCGCTCGTACTGCCGCCGCGCAGGACGGCTGGACCTATCGCTGATGGTCGCCGATCGGGCGATCCGCGCAGCCGAGAGTGCCGATGACCCGGTGCGTATTGCCGCCGCGCAATGGAACCTTGGTCATGTCCTGCTGTCCCACGACGAGCCAGGAGCAGTCGACGAGGCCAAGGACGTCGCCCTGTCCGCTGTCGCACAATTGAGGCAGGCACCGGTCACCACCGGGAGCAAGGCAGTTGAAGGCGCGCTCGAACTCGTCGCGGTCGTATCCGATGCCCGCCGACATCGCTGGTGGGAGGCGCGACAGCGGCTCGAGAAGCGTGCTGCCCCGCTTGCCCGTCAGGTCGGGGAGGGCAACGTCCAGTGGACAGTCTTCGGGCCGACCAACGTCGAAATGCACGCCATGAGCATCGAGATGCTCGCCGGCGAAGCCGCCGAAGGGCTCCGAGTCGCCGACCAGATCGACACAAGCCGACTGCCCAGCCGCGAGCGGCAGTTCACGTTCGGACTGGAGCTGGCTCGGTGCCACGACCTGCGTCGGGAAGATGCAGCCGTCCTCGTCCACCTGCTCGACCTCGAGGAGATCGCGCCCGAAGACCTCGCGCGTAGCGCGCTCGCACGTGGCATGGTCCTGGACCTCCAGAAGCGGGTTCGCCCCACCTTCCGCCGCCAGGTCACGGACCTCAGCCAACGACTCCAGCTGATCTGAGCCGAACCCATGGTTCGCCCGAACTCTCAGTTCGGGATGCATCGTTGCTATCGCTCTACCTTCACCGCACAGCGATGAAGGACGGAACAGATGATCAGCAGTGCGGAAGACATCACGTGGGTGACCGGTATGCGGCTGACGCCGGCCGGAACCGACTGGGACGCCGTTCGGGTGGGCCGCTACCTGGGCGTACAGGCCATCGAACGGATCGCACAGCCTGGGGCGGTTGCCGTCGATCCTGCATGCGCGGAGCCGGTCCTCTACTTCCTCCTGCCCGTCGGCAGTACGGAAGGTTGGCACGTCCCGCACACTCGCCCGCTCGGCGCGCACTGCTACCTCGTACTGCCGCCGGCAGGTAAGGACTCGCCGCCGGGACCGTACTGGCTGGTTCCTCCCAAGCGTGGATTCACCCCGGCCCCGACGCTGCGGCGAGCCCTGGAGGAGACCCTGCACGTTGCCGCGAGCCCGGCTCCGATGCTGGCGGCCGCTCGTCGCCTGATCGCCGACGATGCCGAACTACCGGACAGACAAACCGTGTTGAGCCTGACGCGTGACCTGCGCGGCTATTTGATGGCGCTGATCCCGGAGATCGAGGACCAATCGAGCCGACCGGGTGTCCTGGACGCCATCAGTGCCCCCGCCATCGCTGGAGTGGAAGAAGCGCGGCGGCGTCTGGGACTCGCTGCGGGCCCCACAGGCACAAGCGAGACCAGGTACGCACAAGGCCTGGCCCGGTCTGTCGAGGCGCTCCTCGCACACAAGGCGAGGTTGGAAGCGCGCTAGGCGGCTGCGCCTCGACGAGACAGGGACGCATCCGGATTCAATCGCCTTCTCCAGGGCCGAGCCTTCGCCTCACGGCTGGCCAAGAGGGCCACAAACTCCCGCCCCGGTCAGCCCAGGGCTCCCCGGCCGGGGCGGGGCCAGTTCTTCACTTCCCACACCAGGAGGGCTCCGTCGTGAGCACTGTCGTAGACACGTCCGCGGACATCCATTCCCCTGCCGACGGCATCCTGTCCGTCGAGTGCGAGCTGACCGGCCGCTGCCAGCAGCGGTGCCGGCACTGCTGCACCGACTCCGGTCCGAAAGCCAGCCCAGGCACCATGACCCGTGAGGACTGGGTGAAGGTCATCCACTCCGTTGAGGAACTCGGCATCCCGGGCATCCAGTTCATCGGCGGCGAACCGACGCTCTACCCGCGTCTCATCGAACTGATCACCTACGCCCGCTCTCGCGGACTGGCCGTCGAGGTGTACTCCAACCTCGTCCACATCCGGCCCACCCTGTGGGAGACGCTGTCCCGGGACGGCGTACGCCTGGCCACCAGCTACTACAGCGATGCTGAGGCCGAACACGATCAGATCACCGGCGGCCGAGGGACTCATGCCCGCATCCGCGCCAACATCGCCGAGGCGCTGGAGCGCGGGATCCCGCTGCGGGTGGGCATCGTCCGCGTCCTTGACGGACAGCGCGTCGAGCAGGCCGAGGCCGAGCTGCGGACGCTGGGTGTGACCCGAATCCAAGTGGACGGGGAGAGGAAGGTGGGTCGCGCTGCTGAGCGCGCGTCGGTGATCCCGAGCGTCGACCAGTTGTGCGGGCACTGCTTCCACCACCGCGTCGCCATCTCCCCGGACGGCGAGGTCTACGGCTGCATCCTCAGCCGCTTCCTGCCCACCGGGAACGTCAAGGAACAGCCGCTGGAGGCGATTCTCTCTGGGCCCCGTTGGGCTGATGCCCGGGGTGCGGTCCCCATCGCCGTCGGAGGCGGTTGTACCCCGGATGACTCCGACGACTGCGATCCGGCGAACACCACTGCCTGTGACCCGGCGTACGGTTTCTGGGCATGAACTGGCAGCCGCATGCCGCCGCACTTGCGACGAGCGTCACGCACCACACGTCCCGGTGGCGAGGAGCCATTGCCTCGGTGCCGCGCCACCAGTTCGTCCCCAACTGGTGGCAACGCACCGAGGACGGCTGGACACTCCGGCGTGGATCGGACGACACGAGCACCTGGCTCGCGGCTGGCTATCAAGACACCTCGCTGATCACACGAGTCGGACCCCTGCATGCGGACCGCGCGCAACCGGACGACCGCCCACAGGGCTTGCCCACGTCCTCGGCGACGCTGCCGAGTCTGCTCGTGCGGATGTTCCAGCATGCGTGCCTCGCCGACAGTTGCGAACTGCTGGACGTCGGCACGGGGTCCGGGTACGGCGCAGCCCTGGCCGCCCGTCGGCTCGGTGACCATCGCGTCACCAGCATCGACGTCGACCCCTACCTCGTCGACGCTGCACGACGGCGCTTGGAGAACGTCCAATTGCGTCCTCACGTCGTTGTCGCTGACGCCACCGGCGAGCTGCCCGGAGCCTATGACCGCATCGTCGCCACCGTGGGTGTCCGGCCCATCCCTGCCGGCTGGCTGGGCGCACTCAGGCCGAACGGACGGCTTGTGACCACGATCGGTGGCACCTCTCTGATCGTGACGGCGGACAAACGCGGTGATGGCAGCGCCGTCGGGCGCGTCGAATGGGACCGGGCCGGCTTCATGCGCACGAGAGCGGGCGAGGACTTCCAGCCGCAACCGGACGGCCTGGTCGACACGGCGCTGACCGCGGAAGGTGAGGAGATCACCGCCGGCCCCTATCCGGTCATCGACATCGAACAGGCCTGGGACCTGGCCTCCATGCTCGACATCACCGTGCCGAGAATTCTCTACGGCTACGAGGAGACGGGGGAGCGGCGTACGACCTGGCTGGCACACGAGGACGGGTCCTGGGCGAGGGCAACAGCCCCGGGCAGCGATGGGCCGACCGTGCACCAGAGCGGCCCGCAGCGATTGTGGGGCGTCCTGGACGAGATCCGCGCTTACTGGCTTCAGCATGGCGAACTCCCTCTGCGTGGCGCCAATGTGCTCATCACCCCGGATGGAAAGACCCTATTGGCCAGGGGCAAGTGGTCTGTGTTGCTCTGACGTTGGGGGTACCGTTCCCCCTTCCTCCGGGTCTGCCAGCGCCTCCCCCTGCTTGAGAGGTAGCCCCTTGAGCGCTTGTTGTTGCAGGTCAGCAGTGCCAGAGGGGCTTCCTGTGCATCCTGCAACTTTGTCTGAGACAGGTCTCTGTTCAGTAGGCGGCTGCGGGGGAGAGGAAGGTAAGGTTGGCGCTCTCTGAAAAATGAGTATTAAAGCGGGCGAATTAATCGGAATTCCGAACCTCTTCCGGGGTGTAGCTGATTTGTCGTATCTGAAATATTATGTAAATCGGGAGACTTGATTGGGAATTTCGCCTCTCGGTGCTCGACCTTGACAGGTGGATTGCCGGCGTCAAATTCTCAAGAATCTTGCTTTCGGCTCTTGAATTGCTCCATAATTGCGGGAAAATGGAATTGGTAAGGCGCAGTGCATCGGGCACGCGCCGGGAGCGATCGGAGACGATCGTGGAGAACCAATCCATTTCGGGGAAGACCTCGAAATCTGGTCGAGGTGCGGACGTCACAGCAGATGACATGAAATGCGTGACGCCGGAAGACTTCAGGGATCTGCAAAAGATGGCGCGTGGATATTGCCGTGCCGTCGACTCCACTCGGTCTCGTAAGCGGATGGATGGCAGTGCCACAGCTTTACGGAATGGGAGTGCGCCGTACGGCACGGATGATGTGAGCGACGATGTCGCGCAGGACGCCGTTTTGATGTTTGCGAAACGGCTCAGGGAGATCATCGTGAACTGCGAGGTTGCGGCTGTGTGGGTGGCAACTCGCGAACCGTCTGCCTGGCAGTACGTGCGGCGTGACGGAGAGACGATCGTCGTGACCCGTAAGACGATCCAGTACTGGGCGGTGAGGGATGCGGCTGCTCGGAACGGGTACCGGCTGGACGCATATGCGAGGGAGGGCGACGCTGTGCCCAGCGTGCAGCTGATTCGTGGTGTTGCGCGCGCCGAAAAACTCTCCACTCTTGCGACTGCGCCATATCTGTCGGGCCTCAGTGAAATCATCTTTCGCACTGCCTGGGGTGACGGTAGCGGGTATCCCGCACTCCGCAGTATTCTCGCCGTCGCGGAAAAGGCCACCGATTTAGGGCGTGCTGGCGTCATGGGCAAGGCCGCCCAAGGGCTGTACGGGGGGCCGCTCAACTCGTCGTCGAAGGTGCAGCGGGTCAAAGACGCTGCACTGAAGGAATGGCGCGCACTCACGGCGTCACTCGATGACGTGCGTGAAAACCTTGTGCACCGCGGCGCCGGAGTGCAGGAAATCGACTAGCCGCTCCTAGCTCTGACGGCCGGGTTCCGGATCTCAGGATTCGGAACCCGGCCTCGGTTCTGTCGTGAGGAAGTCCCGTCCTGATCGGTAATCGGGGCCTTTTGGTTGGCGTATTTATGTGAGCGTCAATCGATCGGAGGGAATCATGGAAAATGTGAGCGCCATTGAGCTCATCCATCGCGTGATCTACAAGCCGGGCTGGTCGTTCAAAGCCCGCGATCACGTCGACCGGTTCGAAGGAACCATTGTCGTTCGGGTGAACTATCCGGCGCGCAACAGCAACCGGGATCAGGTCCGAGGTGGGTACCCGGAGGAGATCACCGCATACGCGGAATTCCCGATCGTGGTGAAGGAATCGACGGACGAGGACCTGTATGCGGCTTTGCTGCGGGTGATCTCGACCATTGAGGAACACGAAAGTCGAGAGTTCCTGCGTGTCGCCCCTACGGGTTGGGCCCCGTTCCACCCGCATCGAGTCGATGGCATGCGCCGGTGGGCCGTCCGCAAGGGGAACTCGGATCTTCTTGCCGATCTTCAGTTCGGTCTGGCGTGAAATTCGGTCACAGCCCGTGGCGCGTCCCGCATCCCCACCGACCTTGTGAGGGAATGCGGGACCCAGGGCTGCATTTTGTTCAGAGATCGGTAATTGGGCACTTTCCCGCGCCGTATTTGAGTGAGGGAGAGAAAGGGGGACCCAATGGTCTCTGGACGTGCTTCGCAGGAGGCGCGAGAGCGATATGTGCGCAACATCATCGCCGTCTGGCATGCCGCGTCACCCGCTCAGGAGGAGCGGGGGCGAACCTGGTACAGGGTCGCTCACCAACTGGCCGCGCTCATCGCCAACGGTGACGTACGTTCCGGTGCTGGCGTACTCGCCGCGCTTTCGGCGAACAAGTCCTGGGCGCAGAACTGCCAGTTGGCCCAGCGGGCCATGGCGACAGGCATTCCGTCCGGGCATGTCAGCGATGCCTTGAACAAAGCCTCGAAGATCATCGCAGGGGCGGATCCCCTGGAGGTGCTCCCGATAGAGCGCAAGACAGGGATGTTCTTCCGGTGCATCGCGGATCCCGCAGACCCGGAAGCGGTGGTCATCGATCGGCACGCCCACGACATCGCCGTGGGCGAGACCTACGGCAACCGTGGCCGGGGTCTGTCCAGCTCCAGGCGGTACTCGCTGCTGGCGGACTGCTACCGCGAGGCGGCGCGACGCCTCGGTGAACTGCCGAGCACTGTGCAGGCGGTCACCTGGGTCGTCCACAAGGACGCGGGCCTGCTGGCCGCCACCTCATGAGCGGCGTCCGGAGGAGCAGTTCCCCCTCCTCCGGACGCCTCAAGGACCGCACCGTTCCTGAACCCCTGAACCGGATGTGGTCGAACCGCTCGGTTGCGTAGCTCAGTTGGTAGAGCGCGGATCTTATAAGTCCTGGGTCGCGGGTTCGAGTCCCGCCGCAACCACCGGACCCGGCGGCAGCTTTGCTGCATTCCCTGCCGTCGGCCATCCCTCGCCGGGATGGGGAGGGCCCTTTTCCGATTCGCTCCCGGAAGGGGCCCTCCGTCCTCCGTGACCGGCCCTAAGAAGGATCATGATGATGTCGGGAGACACGTACCTCCGCCATATCAAGGCGATCATCGCCACGTTTGGCCATGCCGTGCAGTACGTCGGAGGCGACCCGGAAACAGGTGCCCGCCCGTTCGCTTACACGATCGGCCTGCACCGAAGCAGTGGCCGTGACTACGAACTCGCCGTTTCTGGGCTGGGCCCGGAGGCCTCGGCCGGTGTGCTCGCCTTGCTCGCTGAAGCACTGAGCGAGAACGACACCCCGCCGTCCGCCGGGCTCCAGGTCCGCAACCTCCTTGAGCTTGGGCTCGACCTGCGACTGCGACTGGTGAGTCGTCCGGACGAGTTGGCCGTCATCCGCCTCGTGTACGGAGCGGCCCCAACCGTCTGGCAGGCCCTGTGGCCCGATCTGGCGAACCGATTCCCGGGCGACCCCGCGTACGACCTGGCGGACGAGCTTCAAGAGCTGCTGTGAGCACCGCTGGCTGAAGCGGAGGCACCGAACGGTCTCTGAGCCGCTTCGCTGCCCTGCGCCAAGCCGCCCACCGGGCTAACCTCCTGCTCGAGTAGTCGACGAGCCAGGAGGAAGCGCCCGTGGAGATCGACCTGAGCAAGGCCCGGGCGACCGTAAGGGAGCTTTCCGCGGCGCTGGAAGCACTCGACGGCACCGCCGTGGATGAGACGCCGACGCGCGCGGGCCGGGCACAACGCACCGAGGTGAGCCGCACGCTCCAGCGTCTGGCCCACCTCGGCGATCGTGCGTCGGTCGAAATCATGGACGCGTACTACGTCTTCAAGGAACGCGACGAGCCGGCAGGCAAGGACCTCGGGTGAACCCCGAGACCGAGGCTCTCCTGCGCGATGTCGTGACCCGCGTGGAGCGAGCGATTGAGGACGGACAGTGTCCGGTCATCGTCTCGCTCGAAGGGGAGCGATCGCTGGTGCTGTCCGACTACGACTACCTCCGCGATGACGCCACGGCCGTTGCGTTCGAGGAACGGGCCGCCGAGCGAGCACAGGAGATCCGCGCCGTTCGGTGGGCATTGGCCGTGCCACAGGTGTTGGCGCTGATTGAGGGGGCCGTAGCAGCGCGCGCGGTATCGAATCTGCCCCTGAGAGAAGGGGAAAGAGAGGCCATCACCTGGATGACCTGTGATGCGCAGGACGGCGTGGACTACGGCCTCAAGCCGTACACCCGACGCCCGAACGGGGATCCCGTGTTCGGTGACCTGGAGGTCTTCACCGTCGCGGTGCAGCCGAGCGAACGGATGCCCGGAAGTCACCTTCTCCGGATCTTCGGGCAGCAGGGCGACCTGGGCCTTTAGTAGTCACGCGGCAGGCCGCGTAGCACCTGCGTAGTCGTCGCCTGGGTAGCGGTAGGGCTCGATGCGGATCGTCTTGCCCGGGGCGGGCGCGTCGATCATCTGCCCGTCGCCGATGTAGAGGCCGACGTGGTGGATGCCGCTGGGCGAGCGGCCGTAGAAGACTAGGTCGCCGGCTGAGAGGGCGGATGGTCCGGCCACCCGCGGCCCTGCTTCGAATTGCTGTTGCGCGGAGCGCGGCAGGACGATGTGAGCGCTCGCGTAAGCCTCCTTGGTCAGGCCGGAGCAGTCGAATCCGACGTCTCCGGCGGCGGGGCCGTTGCCGCCCCAGACGTACGGCAGGCCGAGTTGGCCTGTGGCGTAGTTGACGGCCTGGAGCGCTGCTGCGCTCGATACGCTTGGGATGCTTCGGCGGTAGGACTGGGCCACGGTGAGGACTTTCGCCACGTACCACTTCGCGTGGTTGTAGGCGAAGATCGCGTGCCGGAGGTCGCCCTTGTTGCGTGCGCCGGCGTCGCAGAGCAGCGCGACGGCCGCATAGATCGCGTCCCGCGGGTTGTACGGGGACGGCACGTGAGACGCGGAGTTCGGCAGCGGGTGCTTCGCGATGACCTGGTCGAAGGTGGGGCCGAGGAACTGCATCGGGCCGCGCGCACCGGCGTGGTTGGCTCCGCTGTGGACGCCAGGGAGCGTGGAGCGGCCGTGGTCGGTCTCCACCTTGCCGATCGCGGCGGGTATGGACCAGTCCAGCCCCGGGCAGGTCGTTGAAGCCTGTTGGTAGAGGAGCAGGTAGTCCGTTGGGATGTCGGCCACGGCATGAGCGCTCGGACCAGTGCCCTGCCCGCCCAGGGCCGAGAACATGCCGCCCGCCCCGGCGGCCGTGACCACGACGGCCAGGAGCACCGCCCCAACGGCGAGCAGGGCGTGCTTGAACATCGGGTCACCACCACCCGTGATCGCTCCCCGCCTTCGGGCACTGCGGGATGGGCGGCGGCAGGAGCGAGGTGGTTCCGCTCCTGCTCGCGGGTTCGTCCGGGGTGGCTGGCAGGGGTGGCAGTTGCGGCCAGGCCGAGCTCAAGGCCGACAGCGGGAGACGGTGCGCGGAAGAGGCGGTCAGGGGCAGCCAGCAGGCGCTCAATGCGTCGCCGTCTGCGGTGAGTTCGGCATGGGTGACGGCCACTGGGACAGTCGCCCGATCGGGCAGAGCTGCGAGGGCCTGGTCGAGTGCGTGGCGGACGGCGGTCTCGCGGCGCAGCGTCGGGGTCCACACGAGTACCGGTGTGATGATGCCGGTGTTCTCGGCGAGCTTCGCGTACCGGGGCAGCTTGTCGCCCACACGCTTGGCCGGGCGCTCGGTGCCGCGGTCGTACTCCAGGAACCACTCGAATTCTCCGTCGGGCGCCTGCCAGCGGCCGTATCCGTCGGGACACACGACGTCGCCGAAGTGGCGTCGGCAGCGGGCCTCGGACCACCACGCGGCCAGATGGCCAGGGGTATCTGCTTGGCGGGACAGGGCGAGCAGGTCCGTGAAGAAGCCGTTGGTGCCGACCGCGTGGGCCAGGAGGAGGGAGTGGGCGATGCTCATCGCGCGCTCGTGGCGGTAGCCGAGGGAGCGAAGGTCCAGGCACTCCTCATGGGCGAGCACGGTGGCGCCGGCGAGGTCGAGGACGTAGTGCATGGGAGCCGAACCGTAGGAGACGAACGGCTTGAAGCGGTCGACGACCCGCCACACGTACAGCTGGTGGAGGCGATGGTTGGCGGCTCGCACGGAGGGCCAGGCGAGGTCTGTGATCTGGCTCGAGGTGAAGACCCGGTGTTCGTACAGCATCCGGATCAGCCAGCGATCACGCGAGGTCAGGCGCGGGGCGAGGCGCGCGAGGTAGTCGCTGGTGGCGGCGGCTCGGAGGCTGACCCGCTTGGGGCGATAGGTGCGCTGGGTGTGCGGCGGAACGGAGTTGTATATCAAGGGAGTTCACCTCCTGGTGAAGGCCGTGCACGGCGCGGATCGGACGAACGGGCCTGCAGATGCTGCTCGGTTGCGCGCGCGGCGGTGGGGCGAGCGTTGTGGCGTGCGGCGGCACGGATGTGTCGGGCCCGGCCTGGTACGGGTGGCGGGAGCGGCATGGTGACCGCGGTGAAGGCGGGTGCTTCGGTGCCGTTCAGGACGGGGCGTACGGCCACGTGGAACGCATCGAGGTTCGAAAGATCGTGAGCCGTGAGGCGGGGCTCGGTGTGCCGGGCGAGGATGCGGGCGTCTTCGGGCGAGGCATTGAAGAAGATCTTGGTGCGGGCGTTGGCGCTGATGCCCTCCTCGAGCTCTTTGGGGAGTTGGCGGAGGTACTGGTGGGCGAGGACCATCGAGAGGCGGTAGCCGCGGGCCTCCGCGAGCATGTCCTCCAGTGGGTAGGGGAGGTTGAGGAAGTGGTGCGCCTCGTCGATGTAGAGCGAGGCATCGCGGCGCTGGGCTTGGGGGAGGCGGGAGCGACGGGTGGCTGACTGCCATGTGCGGGCGACGACGACCGAGCCGATGAGGTGGGCCGTCTCCGGCCCGAGGGCGCCGCGCGTGATGCGGACGAGGCAGAGGCCGCCGTCGTCGAGCAGGTGGTCCATGTCGATGGTCGACGGGCCTCCTGCGAGAGCCTCGCGGACGAAGGGGCGCAGCAGGAAGCCGCGGAGTTTGTTCATCAACGGTGCGGTGACATGAGCGCGAGCCGCAGTGGAGAGGTCGTCGTACCAGGACCAGAAGCCGCGCAGGATGTCGTCTTCGATCTGAGCCATGGCGCGCTGTCGGAAGCCCTCGTAGGACAGGAGTTTCGGCAGGTCGGTGAGGAGCGGTGTGCCGGGCAGAGCTCGGAGGGTAAGGAGGCCGGCGCGCAGGATGTCGTCGGTGCGCGGGCCCCAGGAGGCGGAGTAGACGCGGGAGAAGATCGAGACCAGGTTGTCCACGGTCCGCGCGGTGTTGTCGCCGTCGAGCGGGTTGAGGATCGGCGGGTGGGAGTGGCTGTCGGCGTCGAGAAGGATGACCTTCTCGCCGAGGCGTTCCGGCAGGCGGGCCAGGACGTCGACGACGAGATCGCCCTTGGGATCGATGACGACTTGGCCGCGTCCCGCATCGGCGTCGGCAAGGATCATGTGCGCGAGAAGGTGGGACTTGCCCGAGCCGGTGGCGCCGAGGAGATGGACGTGGTGGCGTGCGTCGGCGGTCCGCAGGGCGACCGGTCGGCGGCCCGCGACGTCGGAGAGTCCGATCGGCTTGGCTGATGGTCCCGGCGATGCGATGCCGGGCGGTGGCGGAACGGCTTTGGCGCCGGCGCGTTGCAGGCCGGGCACGGCCGTGTCCCACGGTAGGTGCGCGAGTGCCGACAGCTCCGCTACCGACCACAAGTCGCCCTTGTCGAGGCGGCGTTCGGCCAGCGCCCGTAGCATCCGTGGCCGTCGCCTGCGGCGGAAGTAATTGTGGTCGGTGTAGATGGAGTAGACGCTGGCAACGGCGTGGGCGTGGCCGCGAAGCCGGGCGCGGACGTGGGTGCGGTGTTCTTGGCTGCCGAGGTCCGTGACCGCGTAGCGGATGCGGCCTTCGTACGCGCTGCCGCGCTGCTTGGTCACGATCGCCCGGTCCTGGGCGGAGGTCTCGAGGGATGCTTGGTGCCCGCCAGGGAATGGTGGTCGGCGGTGACTGGAGCGCGTCCCGGGTGTAACCAGGTCCAACAGGCGGCTCGACAGGGTTGCCGAGCGTTGCGTGTGCACCCGGCGCGCCGATCGGCGTGCCTTTCTCAGCCTGCGGCCGTTGGTGGGGCGGGCGAGGACCTGTACGACGACCTGTTCGGACCGGTCGAGGCCGAACGGTGCCCCGAGCAGGGCCCTCAGCGGGTCGGTGGCGAAGTCGGTGCGAATCGGCAGGCCCTCATGGCGGGCCAGCCGGAGCTCGCCGGTAGCGGACTCGAGCCGGGAAGCGATACGCACTGATGGCGTGGCCGGGGCTGTGCCCGTTCGGGCCCCGGGCCATGCCGCTTCGACGGCGCGTTCCACCATCCCTGGCGGGATGCCGCCGGGCACCCAGAGTTGGATCTTTGCCGTGTCACGGCTCAGGACGTACTCCCAAGCCAGATGCGGTTGCCCCAGCAGGAACCGACGCCAGGCCGGACGGAGGAGGCCGATGAGGTGTGACCACAGGGCGAGAGCGCCAGCGGGATCGGCGACCGGCGCGGGAAGGATCTCGACGACACGAGCACCGTCGGCCATGGCCCGTCGACAGTGCAGACTCCACCACCATCGAGCGGCGAGCACCGTGCTCAGGAAGAGGGCCAACGCTGGGAGTACCAGAGGACCCCAGGAGACGAGCTGATGCGCCCCCCACTGCACGGTCGCGATCACGAAGCCTTGAGGATCACGGAGAAACCGCACCAGGAGCGGCTGGCCCGTGCCGATCGCCGACGTTGGGCAGCCGAGGGCAGAAACCATGAGAAGACCCCTTTGCCGTGCACGGTTGGCGGGCCGTGACTAAGCGGAATCCAGCGTGATGTGGCCATAGGCGTCGACCTCAAGGTCCTGCGGCTCAAGGTCGGACGGAGCGAGCCCGGACACGGGCAGCGGTTCCTGCGCCGTGCCGTCGTGGGTGTACGCCGCGAGTTCGGCCGGGTCCGTGGTGATGAGGTAGTTCTCGGTCGGCGAGGCGATGGTCTGGAAGGCGACGCGTTGCGTGCCCGCGATCAGGAGGCCCTGGCCGCGGTCCGCGGTGAGCAGGAACTGCCGTTCGCCGTCGGACAGGTGGAAGGCGCGGGCGATCTCGTCGACGACCTGGGGCGCCTGGCGGAGCAGGATCTGGGTCGCGGCGTTGGAGACGACCGCCTTGCCCAGCTCGCTGCTCAGGACGTCGCCGGTGTCCTGGGTGGCGACGGTCAGTCCGGCCCAGTGCTTGCGGCTGGCTTTGGCCATGCGGAACAGGAAGTCGGCGCCGGCTGTCTGCCGCATCAGCAGCCAGGCCTCGTCGACGATCACCAGGCGGGGCCTGCGCAGGGCGGGGTTGGCTACGTGGCGCCAGATCGTGTCCAGCGTCAGGAGCGTTCCGATGGCCTTGAGCTCCTCGGGCAGCTCCCGCATCGAGAAGACGACGAGATGGCCTTCGGGGCGGGTGGTGGTGGGGCCGGAGAAGAGTCCCGCGAAGGCGCCGTGCACGAATGGGTGCAGGCGCCCGGCCAGTTCGCCGTGCTCGGTGTGTGCCAGCGCGTCGGCGAGGTCGCTCAGCAGCGGGGCGGGTCGCGTCCAGGTGCGGGGATCGGCGGTGATGCCTGCCTGCTGGTACGTGGCCACGAGCGCCCGGTCCAGGATGGCCCGGTCGGCTGGCGTGAGGCTGCCGCCGAGCAGGACGTCGATGACGGTGTGCAGGAACAGGGAGCGCCGGACGAGCGCATCTTTGGGGGCACTTCGGCGCCCGTCCGGGCGGGTGTGCAGCGGCAGGTCGAACGGGTTGAGACGTACGCCGTCCGCGCCCAGATGGACGTAGGTGCCGCCCACCGCGGCGGCCAGGCGGGCGTACTCGTCCTCCGGGTCGATCACCTGGACTTCGACGCCGCGATACAGCGAGCGCAGCAGCTCCAATTTGACCAGGTAGGACTTGCCCGCTCCGGATCGTCCCAGCACCACGGAGTTGTGGTTGTCCTGGGCGAAGCGGTCCCAGTGGACCAGGCCCTGGCTGCCGATGTTGTAGCCGTACAGCACGCCGGTGGGTGCACTGATCTCAGTGGGTTCCGCGGCCGGGAGGTCCGGGCTGGTAAACGGGAAGGCGGCCGCGAGCGCGCTGGTGTCGAACGTGCGGCGCATCCTCAGCAGATCCAGACCCATCGGCAGGCAGGTGACCCAGCCCTGAAGGCTCCGATAGGTGGCCGGCTTGGCGTCCAGCAGCAGGCTGGCCGCCAGCGCCCGCACAGCAGCCGTCTCGTCCGCCAGCTCTTCGTCGCCGCCGGCGTGGACGGTGAGGTAGAGGCCGACGCGGTACAACTTGCCTTCTCCGCGGGCGAGCCGAGCGGAGAGGTCGTAGGCGTCCTCCGTTGCGGCTTCGACGTGCGGGTCGAGCAGGCGGCCCTTGTCCTGGTTGTAGCGGCGGCCGGATTCGAGACGGGCGAGTTGCCGTTTGAGGCGGTTGGCGGCGGTGACCGGATCGATCGGGTCGATGTGCAGACAGACGTCCAGCCGGCCGGGGTAGGTGAGCAGCGGCTGGAGCCAGCCGGGGTGGACTTCCCGCGGGTAGCCGGTGACGGCGAAGGAGGCGACTCGTTCGGCACCGATGTCGATCTGGCGGGACCTGACCATCAGGGTGTCGGGGGCGAAACAGTCGGCGGGTTCGGGGTGGGTTCGCGCGGCCCTTTCCGATCGTGGGGCGCGGCGTTTCACGGCGGGTCAACCTCCTCCCACCGGTGGGGCCTTGGGCTGGTAATCACGTCACGGGCTGCCGCGATGGCCTGTGAAGGCGGGACCAGACTGTCGGGATTGCAGGCAGTCGCCAGGACGGTGGTGGCCCGGGCGGAGTCAAGTGGTGAGACAGCGATGCCGATGGGGCCGAGTAGCTCCGAGGCCTCTGCGAGGCGCCGCAGCAGCAGCGCTTCCGTAGAACGCTGCAGGGATCGTCTCGACCGCATGTCGCGCGGCTTCGTCGTGCGTCGAGTGAGGACGGTGAAAGGTGACGGGTTGTCCTCCGGTGATACGGATCGCAGCGGTTCGCGCAGTACCAGGAGCACCTGCCGACGCAGCAGGTTCGCCTCGTGGGCCAACTGCTCCAGGTAGTCGGCGTGCTCATGCGCGGCTGTTTCCAGCGCGGGGTGCGGCAACTGTTCGGCGTGCGTACGTAGTTGGGCTACCTGGCCCGACAGATCGAGGCGTTCTGCGCGGACAAGGATTTGCACGGGTGCGGTGAGGGAGTGCAGATAACTTCCGAACGCGCTGATCAGAGCCTCTTGTTCGGGGGGTGTGCGCAGCGCGAAGTTGACCGTGCCGCAGACCGCGAGCACGGCCAGTCCGTCCGTGCCCAGGTCGACGAGGCCTGTCTCGGTGACCTCCTGGGCGGGCAACTGCGGCGCAGGGGCAGACGGTGTGTGCAGTTGTCCAGGCTCTCGGCCGACTACGCGCGCTTGGAGCCAGGCGGGTGGTTGCGGCACACCCTCGGGGGCGGTGATCCGGTATCGAGGGGCCAGGTGCTGTCGTACGGCGGCCAGGGCCAGCCGGTCCAGCGACAGCCCGTCGCGACGGCCCAGGGCGAGGAGTACGGCCGCTGCTGCGACGGGCAGGGCCACGACGAGGAACGCGACGAGCGGCACGGTGTGGCGGGTCAGGGACCACAGGCCGTACAGCACGGTGCCGGTGACCGCGAGGATGAGCACCTGGCGCGCGGTGAGGTTGGCGAGCACGGTGTCCTCGCGGTCGACGTCCGCAGGGATGCGCACGGGCTGCGTCACAGCGGATCACCCTGTCGATTCGGGCCGTGGAGCGGGGGTGTGCGGGCCGGCTGGCCGGGGGCGCGGAAGGTGAGGGGTGGCGGCGGCTGCAGGCTGCGCCGGGGGAGCACGGGCGGCGGTGGGGGGATCGGTTGCTGGAAGCGTGCGGGACCCGCGGGTTTCGTGGGACGGGGGAGGGGCTGTACCACTGGCCCGGGAAATGGCGCCCGGAAGAGAGGTGGTCCGGGCGCTGCGGTCGGCCGGGCCATCGTCTGAGGCAACGGTGGGGGTGGGGGTGGGCTTTGCGGTGATCGGAAGTGGGGGAGAGGCGGCGCCGTGGTGGCGGCCGTGCGAGGCCGTGGCGCGGTCGGTGCCGACTGATTCGGGGTCGGCGCGAGGAACAGCGGTGAGCCCGGCGGCTGACGGCGCAGGCCGCCAGGGGACACCGCGCTCGGTGGCGGAGTTCCCGGCCGAGGCCGCCGCCGGGGCGGGGCGGCAGGCCCTCCTGGTCCCATCGGCGGCGGTTTGGTGTTGCCGCCGGATGCGCTCGCACCTGCACGTGCGATCCGGGCGAGACGCGGCGGCCTCACGCCATTGCGCAGCAGCCCGAAGGCCTTGTACACCAACACAGCTCGAACGGCGCGCCCGGCAAACGAGGGCCGGTGGCTGACCCGCACCGAGCCCAGGATCCAGAACGGAATCTTGAACAGGATGTACAGCAGCGCCACGACGACCAACACGTTGACGAGGCTGTTGCGCACCGAGCCGAACAGACTCAGATTCCCGGGCGTCAAGAACACCCGGATGGTGACGATCAGAGCCACCGACTGAGCCACCTGGATCGCCAGCAAGCCGCCGAAAATGCGCCACCACCAGCGGGCGACTCCGTCCGTCATCGGCAGCGCATGACACATCAGCGCCAGCGGAGCCCCGACCACCAGCAGGATCGTCAGCGCCACCCGTACGACGTACGTGACCAGCAGCGCCACCAGGACACCGACGGCGACACCCCACAACACGATCTTGAAGATGCCGGTGCCCGGCAGGAAGCTCTCCAGCACGAAATCCCGCAGCGCGGCGCCGGCCGACCTCTTGTCGAGCCCTCCGCCAAGTACGGCCAGCGACAGGGCGTTGGCGAGATCGACGGCCTTGGCGGCAACGAGCAGCGACATGCTCGCCGCGAGGAAACCCAGCGGGATGCGCGGCCCCAACTCACGCAGCGAATACTGCGACTGGACGCTGCCATGGGCCATCAGCACCACCCCCGCCATCATGACGAGCAGCGAGTAGGAGGCGATCACGATCTCCCACGAGCTCGACCACAGGCGAGCCACCTGCGGCAGCGACGAGGGCGAGGGAGTCGTCAGAAGGGTCTCGCTCAGCAGCTTGAGCAACGGGTTGAGCGCCGCGGTCACCAGGGACTCGAAGAAGGCGTTGAGGGCCGCGGTGATGCCCTTGGCGATCCAGACGGCCACGCCCCCGGGGTCGGCGTCGAGGGGGAACATCAGCTCCCCGTCCCGACAATCCCCTTGAGGATCGCCACGACGAGCGGTGCCAGGGCAGCGAGCCCGTACCCCCAACCGGCGCTCTTGAAGGCCGTCTTGGCCTTCTCCACCTCGCCCGGATCGCCCCCGGCCATCAGGTAGCGGACGCCTCCGACGCTCAGGAACACGGTGGCCAGTCCGGCAAGGACGCCCATGATCCAGTTCCGGATGTTGTTGAGCACCTCGTTCACGGATGTCGCCAGGGCGAGGACGGTGCCGGCGTCGAGGGCGCTCGCGGAGGTGGCACCGACGAGGCACAACGCCAGCATCGCCGCGGACACGACCGCCCAGCGAAGTGCCCGCCCGCCACGCAAGGGTGCGCATCCGGCGAAACGGGGAGGGCGGCTTCGCGGGAAATGGGGCCTGCGCATGGGGGCACACCTCCGAGCACGGTACGGATGAATGGCGGGTCGTCAGGAAACCCCCGCATAGGGAAAGGCCGCGCTAATCCCCGCTTTTGGACACCGGGCCGCTGAGATTCTCGACAGAATTGCGCGACCGGTATGAAACCGGCTGCACGACCATCCGAACTCGCCCGGCCTCACCATCGGTCCGGGTCCGGCCTTTAAGGAAGGCCACCAGTCGGTACTCGGCCCGCCGCCGGGCCTTGTAGGCCGCCTGGGCAGTCGTCCCTTGGGAGGCCGCCCAGGCGGCCACGGCCTGCCCGTCGAGGCGGGTGGCACCGATCAGGTCCGCCTCGGTCCGGTTGAGGACTCCTGCCCGGACCGCCCGGGCCAGGACGAGGTCGGGGTGGCCCCACGGGCGTTGCGGCGGCGCCGAACAGAACCGGGGTGAGACCGGAACCGGCGCACGCAACGCCTCGCTGAGCGCCGCGAGCCCGCGCCGGTACGCCGCCCACCGCAGCCGCACCAGCACCCGCGGACGGTCCAAATCGACGGTGGTCAGCCCCTCAAGGAAGCCGGCCAGCACCTCGGCGTGCACGTCGTACGGATCGCCCGGATAGCGCGCTGCCAGCCAGCGGCAGATCCCCGCCAGCGCCGGCAGGGCCATCCCCACGCACGCCATCGTCCAGGCCGCCCCCTCCTCGCGCGCGCACCGCACCAGGTGCCCCCAGACCGCATCCCGGGTCCGTGGCGGGCAGCGACGCTGCAGCATCCGCCGGCGCACCTCATCCAGCGCCAGCGGCCTGTCGGGCAGGCCGGCAAACGGCCGCCCGTCCAGATACAGCGGCCTCGGACCGTTCACCAACCGCGAGAAGCACTCCGTGGCGACCTGCAACGGCAGCAGGCCGTCTGGGCGTTGAGCAGATCGTGCGACGCCAGCTGGTCCTGCGGCATTCATGTCAGGCGCCTCCTTCACCAGCCGAAGAAGTGATGCCTTCAGACAGCCAGAACACCGACAAGAAAGGACTAAAGACGGGATCTTTGACGCGCCGCCACGATCCCAACCGATGAGATGCCGCTGATGCGGAGACCTTTAGTGCCGGCTTAGTAGACGCCTCATAGGTGTTTAGCGGTGATGTAGGCCTTTGGTGGCGCGGCGCTGGTCGCATCGTGAGGTACTGCCCCGCGTTGTGTCCAAAACGGCCCGGTATTCCGGCCTTTATAGACGAGGGCTGGGGATCCGGGCAGCAGCCGGATCGCCCTCGGCACGGCTCCGGCAGCGAAGGGGACCTCATGCCGCGTCACGCCGACTGGGATGCATGGATGCGACGCGTGGGTGCCTTGGCGGTGGCGGGAGTGGCCGCCTACGCCTCCTACATCCATCAGTACGAGTTCGCGCTTCAGGGCGGTGCAGACACGGCGAGTGCCACCCTCTGGCCACTGTCGGTGGACGGCTTGCTCCTCCTCGCGACCGCAGGCCTGCTCCAACGGCCGGACCGGATCCATCGCCGCTTCCGCCGGACCGTGTGGCCGGCGTTCCTCCTGGGGATCGCGGTCTCACTGACCGCGAACATCGCCGCCGCACCCGCCTTGGCATGGAAACCGATGCTGGTCGCAGGCTGGCCACCGGTGGCGCTGCTGCTGGCGGTGGAACTCCTGGCCCACGGCCCGGGCACGCGTGGGGACGCGACGGCCAGCAACCACCCCGGCGTCGACGAGGCGGCCGCCGTCGATGCCCTGCTGAATCAGGCGTGCCAAGTGGACGCCCGGCACCGTGAGTTGCACCAGCGCCCGGTCTCGGCCGAGTCGCTGCGCAGGGAGTTGCACATCGGAACCGAACGGTCGCGGCGGCTGGTGAGGCTGGTACGCGCGAGCCAGAACGGCAACATCATGCAGTAACTGGTTGTTGCCCTCGCGCTGCACGGGGAGGCATTGCCGCGTTGGGGAGCGGCCGGTGATGCACGGCTCGGGCAATCGCCCCAGCCGGAGCGGGTCGGCCAGGTTGTAGGCGTCGGGCTTGTCGTTGTTCACCCGCTGCAGGTTGAACATCTTGGACCGGATCGCGTCGAACTCGCGGATCACCGCGGCGGGCTTGGACACACCGGACCGCACGGAGGCGCCCTCGGGGTACGCGTTCCAGCTGGCCCCGGCAAGACTGAGCTGTTCTGGACCCACTTCCTGCGATTCCTGTTCGGACAGGGTCTGTCGGGGGTGCGCCTGGCGATCGGCGACCACCACACCGGCCCGGCCAAGGCGATCCGCAAGGTCATGCTCACCGACGCCAAGGAGGACCTCACCGCCTTCGCGGCCTTCCCCGAACGGCACTGGAAGAAGATCCAGTCGACCACCCCCGGAATGCGTCAACCGCGAGATCAAACGCCGCACCGACGTCGTCCAGGCCTTCCCCAACGACGACGCCCTGCTGCGTCTAGTCACCGCCGTGCCCTTCGAAATGCACGACGAGTGGATCGCCTTCCCTTGGCGCTACCTACCCGAAGGCAGCATGGACAAGCTCTACCTCGAACTACCCGATAGCGCCCCCGCACTCCCAACACCACCGACCATTGATCCCCTAGACCACGCCAAACGGACACGACCGGCAGCTGCAGAGCGCGCCTCGCCGCGCGGTGGGCGGTTGCCCTCGGCCCGACCGAGGGCTGCGTGAACGGTATCGAGCTGCAGCCGCAGGAAGATGCCGACGGTCTCGTTGTCGGCGACCTGCCTCTCAAGGTGCCCTAGGAACACGCGCAGTCGCGCAGGATCCTGGGGCAGATTGCTCATGTGTTCGATTCAAGCGTCAGGCCCGCACCCCGTCGAGGCAGCGCGGCCCTACCAGTCGTCGCTGACGGAGTAGGCGCAGTCGGCGACCACGGCCTGGCAGGCGAGGCCGGCCTCGCGCTGCGCGAGGCCGGCCTGCCCTACGTCGTGGCGCTTGTCAGCGGTCAGAAAATTGGGCTCTGGCCGCAGTTCCGTGAAGGCCCGATGCGTGGCGGCTCAAGGGTCACCGAAAATTGACGGTCCGAGGGCTCTGGCCGTCGACATACTGGGGCTACGTACCCCGTCGCCGAAGGAGATGTGTTCGTGGAGGTGCCAGGGTTCGCCGTGCTTGTGACCGAGCCCGGGAAGGGCGGGCAGGAGGCTTTGCAGGCAGTCAGAGCAGTGACCGGACTGAGCCTGTGGCGTGGCAAGCTTCTGCTCGACCGCGTCCCTGTGACGGTTCTGGAGGAGGCCCCGCTCGACAGCGCGACCGCGGCGGCGCGGCGGCTACAGGACGCTGGCATCCCTGCAGCAATCCGCTGTACCTGGTGCGACAGGACAGTGCCTCGCGACGGGAGGCTGCTCGAACCAGGCCCCTGCGCATCCCGCTTCTGGCCGACCGCCCATTGCCAGGCGAACTCTCTCGCCAGCTGTGATTGCACGTTCTGCAGCACCTACGGGCCGACCGGCCTGACCCTGTGACTACAGGCTCATACCTGGGCTGAATGATCCTGTGTGCGGGTCTTCGACCTGGGGTTTCACGGAATTCCGGTCAGAGCCTTGAAGTTCCCCACCCGCGCTCGGCTCGTTCTCCAGACCTGCTCTTGTTCCCCACCCCGCGACGTGGCTGGTGCCAGCGAGGCAGGTTTGCCTGGCTTCCGTAGCTTGCTCGGTTGGATCTGACACCGCTTATGCACTGAGGGACGGCAGCGCCCAGCTCATGCCGCTGCGGCGTTCACGACCGTGAGCACCGCTGGCGGGTGCCAGCTACGTCAACGGTCGTCCCTCCGCGTCGTCGGGACGTGTCGCCGGGGCCGGTGGCGGCGGCTTCGGTGTGCCGGGCGAGACGGCGTTGCAGGTCGATGTGGCGGAACTGGTGGATGGGGCCGACCTGCCTCAGGACGCCGCGCACCTGGTGCGCGTCGGTGAGGAAGGCCATGAGGTGACGTGGCAGGACCGCCCGGTGCCGGGCGGCCAAGAAACAGTTTCGTACTCGCAGAGGCGGCTCCGTCTGCGGCTCGACCGGTGCCACGGCGCCGTGACGGACGTATCACCCGATGGACACCAGGCGGGCCCGCTGGCCTGGCGCCAGCGCGGCGACCCGTCTCGGCAACGCGCTCCGCTCCATCTCACTCCTAGGAGCCATGACAGCGTCCAGATCCTGTCGACCTACGTCCCGACATCCACCGCCGCCGCGATCGATGCGTCCGGCACGCTGGCCCGGTCTTCCAGCGTCGCCGGGCACATCCGGCGGATACGGAGCGTCAAGCGGGTGGCGACGGCACCCATCACCTTCCCGAGCAGGAAGAACGGACCGAGGGACGTTTGCGATCGGCGTCAGGAAGAAGACGGCGTGGGTCAGTTCGCGAGGCTCACTCCGGCGGCCCAGCCCAGAGCCCGCAGAGATCCGCGCGGAGCCGGGCTGTACAGGGCGCCAGCGCGCTGACGCAGGACGGCTGCCACGCCATCTGGCGACCGAACGAGCAACGCCGCCTGCCCATGTCCGCCGCTCGGCATGAACCGATCGTCGACGCCATCGAACGCGGCGACGACGTCAGCGCGCCGGATGTGTTGTGGGGGCACATGGCTCTCGCCAGCTCCCAGTTGGCCAGCCGCGACGACCGGGCCTCAGCAAGCCGAAGCCCCGGGCGGCCCAAGCCGTCCCGGGCGCCGGGGTGCAGATCGGACGAGGGCCTCAGCCGACCAGGGCTGAGGCGGACGTAGCCTTCTCGATCTTCACGCGACAGCCTGCTGGTCGACGGCTCGGCCTGACCCACTGCGGGCCGCCCCCCGTTATGTTCTTCGCGGTCCTGCAAGAGGGCCGCTGGCCTCCGGGCTCGGCATGGCTGGTCCCCCCTGTCGAACCGATGACCTGGGGGGT
>NZ_JBIAWI010000030.1:0-84256 GCF_042895385.1 Streptomyces sp. NPDC001401 | reverse complement strand
TCGATGCGGATGGACGTGACCGCCGCACCCGGGATCGAGGAGAGGAGCGTACGGCGAAGGGAGTTGCCGAGGGTGTAGCCGAAGCCCGGCTCCAGTGGCTCGATCACGAACCGGGAGCGGAACTCGTCGACGACCTCTTCGGTCAGTGACGGACGCTGAGCGATCAGCACGAGGTGTTGCCTCCAGTGGTTTGGCGCCCGCTATGTGACGCCGTGGACACAATGAAGGGTACGGGCGGAACGGGCGATACGGTGTCGCGCGAGGAACTGCCGGAGCGGATCCGTGTCGCGCAGGCCGCGCAATGGCGGGTGCACCGACCACCGCCGGAACCCGCCTCCATCCTGTCGCTGATCACGCAGTAACGGGCTGGCCGGCAGCCAGTTCGTCCGCGTGCGCGCCCGTGACCAGGTGGACCAAGCGACGGGCGACCGAGACGGCATGGTCGGCGAACCGCTCGTGGTAGCGGCCGGCGTGACGTCCGTGGCCGACTCCAGCGGGGAGATTCCGCTCTGTCGACCGGGTCCGTGAGTCGCGCGCGTTGGCCATCCAGCCACGCACCCTGGAAGCACTGGCCCCGTTCGGGGTGACCGACGAACAGATCGGACGCGGCAATCCCGCGATGCAGGTCAGGATGCATCTGCCGCCGCGGGTGGTGCAGCTGCCGCTGTTCGACATGGGGCTGACCGACACCGCATACCCCCACTCCGACCGCGAGGGCGAGGCCGGCGAGTGTGCATGGGGGCAACTCGCCTTGGGGCGGCGGGCGGTGGTGTGCCGGGGCGAGGGAGCGCAGGCACAGCCACAGGCCGAGCGGCAGCAGGGTGGCAGGGTGCCCAGGACCGGGCGCCGAGGGAGGTCGCCGCGCAGGGCGCCGTCGTGGCGGTAGCGCCACAGGGCACCGGGTCCGGCAACGGCGTTGAACAGCAGGTTTGTCGGGGTGATGGCCGAGTTGGGCACGCCGAGGACGCTCAACTGGGCGGGGAGGAAGAACACGGCCCCGGACACGCCGACCGGAGCGGTCACGGTCACCGTGGCGATCAGCAGGCCGACAGCCGGCCCTCCCGCCGATTTCCAGTCCACCGTCGCCACCTCCTGCCGATCACCAGGTCAGTATCAGCTCGCTTGGGCGGCGGTGGGGGCGGCCTGCAACGAGATGTTCATGAGCAGCAGGCGCCGGGCCGGCAGCCGCACCCCTCCGGGGCGGCATCAGCCCGGGTGCTCGCGGCTTGCGCCGGGCCGGCCGTGGGGGCGCAGCAGCCCTTGCCCTGCCAGGCGTCGCGGCCTTCCTTGACGGCGATGGCGGCGATGGCGAGAGCAGCGACGGGGTCGGCCCAGGACCAGCCGAGGGTGGCGTTGAGGACCAGGCCGACCAGGAGCACGGCCGAGAGGTAGGTGCACAGCAGGGTCTGCTTGGAATCGGCGACGGCGGAGGCGGAGCCGAGCTCCCGTCCGGCGCGCCGCTGGGCGGCAGACAGGAACGGCATCACCGCCAGGGAGACGGCGGCGAGCACGATGCCCGGCAGGGAACGGTCTGCCTCGCCGGTGCCGGTCAGCGCGCGGACGGCGTCGACGGTCACGTACACGGCGAGCGCGAAGAACGAGACGGAGATGATCCTCAGCGTCCTGTGCTCCCGAGCCTCCCGGACGGCGTGGTCGCGAGCGGAGAACTGCCAGGCGACCGCGGCGGCGGAGGAGACCTCGATGACGGAGTCCAGGCCGAAGCCGATCAGCGCGGTGGACGAGGCGATCGTGCCCGCGGTCAAGGCGGCGACGGCCTCGACGACGTTGTAGGTGATCGTCGCGGCGACCAGCAGCCGTATCCGGCGGGCGAGCACCTCGCGGCGAGCCGGGGAGGGCCCCAGGGATATCGCGGCCATCAGCAGCAGCCCTTCGTATCCGCATCGGCGCAGGTCTTGTCGGCCTCCACCGCGACCACCGCCGCCCGCAGGTCGTCGAGGGCGTGGCCGAGGCGTTCGTCGGCGAGGTCGTAGCGGGCGCGGCGGCCGTCGGGCGTGGTGACGACCAGGCCGCAGTCACGCAGACAGGCCAGGTGGTTGGACAGCCGGGTGCGGGAGATGCCGAGCTGGTCGGCGAGCTCGGCCGGGTAGGCCGGGGCCTGGCGCAGGGCGAGCAGGATCCGGCAGCGGATGGGATCGGCGAGCGCACGGCCGAAGCGGGCCAGCACGTCGATGTCGGAGGCGATACTCAGCACGCCATGACAGTACAGGGAACCCTGAATTCAGGAATCGGTGGACTATTCTGCGGCCATGGGGCCGCTCGATCCACCCTTGGACTCGACCCACCTCTCGGAGAGGATGAGTTCGTGACGGACGACGGGCAGGACCTGGCCGAAGCGCAGCGGGCGCACTGGCAGCGCACCTACTCCGCCCACCCCGGCATGTACGGGCAGGAGCCGTCAGCCGCTGCCGTCCACGCCGCCGGCGTCTTCCGTGCCGCCGGAGCCGGCAACGTCGTAGAGCTCGGCGCCGGCCACGGCCGCGACGCCCTCTACTTCGCCCGCGAGGGCTTCACCGTCCAGGCCACCGACTTCTCCGCCACCGGCCTCGACCAGCTGCGGGCCGCCGCCCGGCGGCAGGGGGTGGCCGGTCGCGTGACCACCGTCGTGCACGACGTGCGCGACCCGCTCCCCATGCCGGACGCCTCGGCGGACGCGGTGTTCGCGCACATGCTGCTGTGCATGGCCCTGTCCACCAAGGAGATCCACGCCCTTGTCGACGAAGTCGGCCGCGTGCTGCGGCCCGGCGGCGCCTTCGTCTACACCGTCCGCCACACCGGCGACGCCCACTACGGCACCGGCACCGCCCACGGCGACCACATCTACGAGCACGGCGGCTTCGCCGTGCACTTCTTCGACCGCTCCCTCGTCGACACCCTTGCCGACGGCTGGACCCTGAAAGAGGTCCACGCCTTCGAGGAAGGCGAGCTGCCTCGCCGACTGTGGCGGATCACGCAGACCCTGCCCCGGTGACCGCCGAAACCAAGGGGCCTGCCCGAACAGCGGGGGTTGCATCCGGTACCCGGGTACAGGCTTACCGCCGAACGCGAGGCCGCTGCCGCCGGATGCAGCGCCGCAACTGACCGTCCTCGCACGCCGAACACCCCCACTGCCGACCCAGGAAGATGCGGGTGCGGGCACCGTCCGAGGCGTACGCGTCCCTCAGCTTCCGGCGCGCGTCTACACCTCGATGTGCGAGCCCATGATGACCGTGCGGTCGCGGGGCAGGCTGAAGTACTCGGCGGCGTCGGCCGTGATGTAGGAGGTGGCGACGAACAGCCGCTTGCGCCAGGGCGCCATCGTCGGTGCCTTCCCTCGCCGTAGCTCGATCTTCGACAGGAAGTAGGACGCCTCGTCGAGCTGCAGCGGCCCTTCGGTGTCGGCCGGGTCGAGCAGGGCCAGTGTGCCGGGCACGTCCGGTGTCTCCATGTAGCCGAACCGGGCGGTGACGTGGATGATCCCGTCGTCGGCGTACCCGAGGTCGTCGACGACGATCCGCTGCTCGGCCGGGACACGGGGCACCGGCTCGGTCGCGATGGACAGGATCACGACCTGCTCGTGCCGCACGTGGTTGTGCTCGACGTTGGCCCGCATGGCCAGGGGCGCGGTCTCCTTGTCCCGGTTGAGGAAGACGGCTGTGCCGGGGACGGTGAGCGTCGACATCTCCCCGGTGCGGAGCTGGTCGATGAACTCGGGCAGCGGGCCTTCCTCGCGTGCTCGTTCCGCAGTGACGACTTCGCGGCCGCGCTGCCAGGTCGTCATGACGGTGAACACGGTGAGGCCGATCAGCAGGGGCAGCCACGCGCCGTGGACGAGCTTGGTCAGGTTGGCCGCCACGAACAGCAGGTCCACGAAGAGCAGTACGGTCGCGCCGATGGCGATGAGCCACTTGGGCGTGCCCCACTTCGCGCGGGCGACATAGAAGAACAGCAGGGTGGTGATCGTGATGGTGCCGGTGACCGCCATGCCGAACGCGAAGGCCAGCGCCGCGGAGGTGCGGAAGGCGAAGACCAGGGTGAGGACCGACACCATCAGCAGCCAGTTGATCCAGGGGACGTAGATCTGGCCGATGGTGGATTCGGAGGTGTGCGCGATCCGCAGCCTCGGCAGGTAGCCGAGCTGGGCGGCCTGGGAGGTGACCGAGTACGCGCCGGTGATCACCGCCTGGGAGGCGATCACCGTGGCCGCCGTGGCCAGCAGGATCATCGGCCACCGCCCCCAGTCGGGCACCAGCAGGAAGAACGGGCTGCTGATGTTGTCCGGATCGTCGAGGATCAGCGCGCCCTGGCCGAAGTAGCTCAGTACGCACGCGGGGAGGACGAGGAACAGCCAGGCGCGGGTGATCGCCCGGCGGCCGAAGTGCCCCATGTCGGCGTAGAGCGCCTCGGCGCCGGTGACCGCGAGCACGATCGCGGCCAGGGCGAAGAAGGCGGTGCCCCAATGGCCGAACAGGAAGGCCAGCGCGTACGTCGGTGACAGCGCCCTGAGGATGGCCGGGCGGTCGCTGATGCCGGCGACGCCGCATGCGCCGATCGCCACGAACCAGGCGATCATGACTGGCCCGAACACCCGGCCCACGGCTGCGGTTCCTCTGCGCTGCACCAGGAACAGCAGCACGATGATGACCGCCGTGATGGGCACGACCGCTTCGTCCAGCGACGGCTCTACGACCTTGAGCCCCTCGACTGCGGACAGCACGGAGATCGCCGGGGTGATCATGCTGTCACCGAAGAACAACGATGCACCGAAGATGCCCAGCGCGGCCAGGACGACCGCGGCCCGGCGCCCACGCTGTGAACTCCACCGTCGCAGCAGGGTGATGAGTGCCATGATGCCGCCCTCACCGTCGTTGTCGGCGCGCATCGCCAGCAGTACGTAGGTGACCGTGACGATGATCATCACTGACCAGAACACCAGTGACACCACCCCGTACACGTTGTCGGTGGTGACCGGGACGGGGTGCGGGTCGCTCGGGTTGAACACCGTCTGGAGGGTGTAGATCGGGCTGGTCCCGATGTCGCCGAAGACGACGCCGAGAGCCCCGATGACCACCGCGAGGCGCACCGAGTCGTGCGCGCTTGCCCGAGGAGCCTCCGGTGCCTCCGAAGCGGATCTGTCGTCCGTCGCGGTTCCCTGTCGGTGATCGGCCATGGTGCTCCTCCTCCGTATGGGCCGCTGAACTGCAGATCTGGGGCACTGGGGCGGACGATACCGATCGAGGGGGCGGCCTGCGCCGGTGGGCGCGGCCTTCGGTGGCGCGGTGAGCCAGGTTGATGCGGTAGGCGCTGGGGCCGCCGATGCGTATCACATGCCCTCGGTCGGCGGCGGCCGCCCAGGCTGACTCGTGAACTCGACGCCGACAAGCGGCGGTTGCTGTCGCCGGCCGCCGAGGCAAGGAAGCTCGTAAGCCTGGCAGCGGAGAAGCGGAATGCCTTCGCCGCCGAGGGGCGCAGCCCGGTGACAGCCTTCTCATCGACGTTGATCATGCCAACGCACCCTCAGTGACTCCTGAATTCACTTCGAAACGACATCCACGAAAGTGACACGGCCGGTTGGGTCGTGGAGCTGACGCGCTTCCCGTCAGGAGCTCTTGGCGAGGCCCCGGACTGGTTCCGCTGGACCGCACCGAGGGCCGGGAGCACGCCCTGTACGTCGCAGCGGAGAAGGACACCCTGCGCCAGCTGCTCACCGACTGGCTTGCGCCGTTCGGCATCCCGGTGCTCGTGGTCCGCGGCTTCGGCTCCCAGTCCTGCGTCGACGTCGTCCGCAGACCGGACCGGTGCTGCAGGCCGCTGGTTCGTCGCGGGCTTCACCGCGAGTCGCCGGGTTCACTCGTTGGCGGTGTTCCTCGTGCGCTCACACCGCAGACCAGCCATCGTGAAGGAGACCGGACCCGGGAAGCGCACCTGTATTTGCTCCTGGAAGACCCCGGTGGAAGGTGAACGAGCACGGCCACGCCTGGGATGCAAGCGTGCACATGCGTGAATTCAGAAAGGAACCAAGTTGTCCAGAAAGTTCGCGGTTATCACGGCAATCGCCCTCAGTGCTTTCTGCGGTAGTGCAGGAGTTGCCTCCGCCGACACGAACACGGTCGTCACCGGCGGAGACGGCTTCTCGTCATCCACGGTCACCGTCAACGCCCCTCAGCAGGGCCTGATCGTCTCGAACGGCACACCTCTCGTCGACCTCCACTGCCTCGGCGCCGGCGCGCCGAACGACCACTACGCGGCCTGCGTGCAGGCGCCGGTGTGACGAATCCGTTGCCGATCACTGGATGAAGAAGCTGGTTTCGATCCAGTGATCTTCAGAACGGAACGGCCAGCCCGGCCTCGCGCAGTCGAAGCAGTGCCCTGCCCCTACATTCGGCGACCGAGGCCCCGTCAGCCCGCAGTCCACTGGACAACGGACCACCGCTGGCGGCAGAACTCCACGCCGGCAGGCCTTCCCGCAGGCGCTCCGCGTCGATCCGGATCATGGCCCCCACACCCTGCTCGCCGAGCCATTCCAAGATGAGCAGGGTCGCATCCTCAACACCGCTGTCGGGATCGGGCTTGGGCCACCGTCTCCTTGCTTCGACATCGACCACCCCGTGCAGTCGAAGCCCTCGAACCCGACGAACTCCAGCGCCTGGTCCTCGCCGCCCTCGCCCCGTACGTCGACCGCGACGTCCTCGCCGAACAGATGGCACGCGAGGAACAGCAACGCCGCGCCCTGCCTGACTTCCTCGGAGGCTGGGGCGTGGCGGGTGGGGAGGGGACTGACTGTGATTGCAGTATTAGAAGCCGGTGAGCCGAGAATCGGCTCAGGCGGCACCTACCGAGAAATAGTGCGGAAAACGACTATCGATCGGCATACCCGAGCACGTCATCGCCGCCGACGGGCGACTCCCTGTGGCCATCGTGCACCGGTTGATCGCGGCGGGGCACTCGCCCGCACACCCCGAGGACGACTGACCGTGATGGGCAACGCCCGTATGAATGCGCGCAGTTCTCGGCGGTCAGGAAAGTCCCGATGCCCGAAGCACCGCCTGCACCGTCTCGTCGTCGATGCGATGGCCCAACCGGTAAAGGACGTCCGCACCGTGGCGCAGCGTGCCACGCTCCAGGGAGCGGCGGACGCCCGTGTCGAGTTCGTGCCAGAGCATGGGGTTGGCCGTGAGGACCCGGGAGTCGAGTTTCAGCTGGTTGCCGAAGGTGTCCCGGAGGATCAGGTGGGACGAGACGGCGTCGTACTGCCATACGGTCGTCAGCGCGTCCGTGCGGACGGTGCGCCGGCGCCAGAGGGTGCGGACCGCCAGCCAGCCGGAGCCCGCGCTCACCCGGGGCGGCAGCAGGATGGCGAACACGGTGGCCGACAACGTGGACCAGAGCAGGGTGCGGAGGGGAGTCAGGCTTCCCGCGTCCCAGTCGACCAGGAGGCTCATGGCGCAGAACACCAGGGCGCAGCTCACCGCGAGCCGGGCGCTGCCACGCCAGTGGCGGTCGCCGGCCGAGCCCGCCGGTCCGCTCCGTCGCATGCCGCTGACGCTAGGCGCCTGCGCGGGGCCGGGGGGCGCCGCTAACGGGGCCCTAGCGTCGTACGGGCGAATCTTGACGGGATCCTGACGCGGGCGCCGGAGCCTCAGCCGGTGTGCACACGCGGGCGGCGTGCGCGGTCCGGCTCCGCTTCGCGCAGGACCTCGCGGGTGACCGGGGCGACCTCGCCCTGGCCGAAGAGGAAGAAACGCAGGAAGTTGGCGAACGGTCCGCCCTCGGTCCACTCGAAGTAGATGTGCGGGATGCGGCCCGTCGTGTCGCGGACGTGGAGGAGGAGGGCGGCCAGTCCGTTCGGGATGGAGGAGGACTCCAGGGTGAGGATCCGGTAGCGGTTGTGCAGTACCTCCCCGCGCACCGTCAGGCCGGCCTCGAACTCGGAGGGGTCGGTGACCGTCACCTCGACGAAGACGAAGTCCTCCTGCTCGGGCAGGTCGTTGTCGTTGCGGATCTGTTCGATCTTGTCCCGGTACTCGGCCTTGTCGCGCCGGTCGGGCTCGTTGGCGATGAAACGGATCTTGCGGCTGGCGATGTCCCGGACGAATCGTTCCGCCATGTCGTCGAGCGTCACGCTGGTCACGCGCAGCTCGAAGGCCCGGGCCAGCCGGGACAGCAGGGAGACGAGGATGATGCCGGCGATGAAGCAGGCGCCGATCTTGACGCCGTCGGGACGTTCGATGACGTTGAGGACCGTCGTGTAGAGGAACACCGCCGAGATGACGGCGAAGGCGATGGTCCAGTTCCGTTGGCCCGCCTTGTGAGCGGCGATGGTCACGGCGATCGCGGCGGAGCTGATCAGGACGAGTACGCCGGTGGCGTAGGCGCCGCCCTGTGCGTCCACGTCCGCGTCGAAGATCCAGGTGACCAGGAAGCCGATCAGGGTGAAGACGATGACCATCGGGCGGACGGCGCGGGCCCAGTGCGGGGCCATGCCGTAGCGGGGCAGATAGCGGGGCATCAGGTTGAGCAGGCCTGCCATGGCGGAGGCGCCGGCGAACCACAGGATCGCGATGGTCGAGATGTCGTAGACCGTGCCGAAGGCGTTGCCCAGGTAGTCGTGGGCCAGGAACGCCAGCGCGCGACCGTTGGCCTGGCCGCCCGGCTCGAAGTCCTTCTCCGGGATCAGGAGCGTGGTGATGAAGCTGGTCGTGATCAGGAAGCCGCTCATGATGACCGCGGCGGCGGTCAGCAGCTTCTTGGTGTCCCGGATCCGCCCCTTGGGGCTCTCTTCCGTGTCGTCCGTGTCGCCCTGGACGTGCGGCATGACCGCGACGCCGGTCTCGAAGCCGGAGAGGCCGAGCGCGAGTTTGGGGAACACGATCAGGGAGACGCCGATCATCGCGAAGATGTTGCCGTGCTCGGCGGTCAGGGCGCTCGACCAGTCGGTGACCACGTGGCCCGCGGTGACGACGTGCCACAGTCCGACGACGACCACTACGACGTTCAGGGTGAGGTAGATGGCCACCAGCGCGACCGCGACGCCGATCGCCTCCAGGAAGCCCTTGAGGAACACTGCGCCGAGCAGGGCGACGAGGATGAGCGTGATCAGCATCTGGTGGCCGTGCAGGGTGCTGGTCAGGTGTGGGTTCTCCACCAGGTGGGTGGAGGCGTCTGCGGCCGACAAGGTGATGGTGATCAGGAAGTCGGTGGCCGCGAAGCCCAGCAGGGTCAGGACGAACAACTTGCCCTGCCAGAAGGACAGCAGCCGCTCCAGCATGGAGATGGAGCCCTCGCCGTGCGGGCTTTCCTCGGCCACTCGTCGGTAGACCGGCAGGGCGCCGGCCAGGGTGACTATGACGAGCACGATGGTCGCGATCGGCGACAGCAGACCGGCCGCGAGGGCCGCGATACCGGGCTGGTAGCCGAGGGTGGAGAAGTAGTCGACGCCGGTCAGGCACATCACACGCCACCAGCGTTGGCCCTTGTGCGGGGGCTCCGGTTCGGCATGGGGTCCGGTGTGGCCGCCGGTCTTGCCCATGTCGGAAAGGCCCTCCAGCATCCACTCACGCAGACGAGGCGGTGGGCGTTCGGCAGTGACCATCGGCGTGCTCCTGGGTGCGGCTCAGCGTGGGGATCCGGCCATCACGCGGACGGCGGCACCAGCGTAAGCAGAGAGTGACGCCTCGGCCCACGGGCGAGCGCTCCGAGGGCGTCAAGACTCCGTTAAGGGCGGCCGGGTGTGTGGCTGATCCGGAGGCTCTGCGCGTCTGCATGCACCGCCGGGAAGTCGCCTCTACCCGAGAGCCGGGCGGAACCCCTCAAGAGGGTTCCGCCCGGCTGTCCGGTGTGCGTCAGGGCTCAGGCGGTTGAGGCGGTGGCTCGCCGGGCCATGTGTATGCAGGTGTCGAGGATGTCGATCGCGGTGTCGACGTCGTCGTCGCTGTGGTCGGCCATGGCCTGCAGGCGGAAGCGCGCCGCGTCGGAGGCGACGGCCGGCTGTTCGACGAGGTGGGCGACCAGGCCGGCGCGGGCGATGAGGCCGGAGGCGGTAGGAGGTGGCGGCCTTCTCATATCCGGCGGAGCTGTGTCACCGCCGCCGCTCGATGACCTTCGCGTGCAGGAGCGTTCCGACGAGCTCGATGCGCAGACGGGGATCGGCAGCGGAGTTCTTGGAGCGGAGCTTGACCTTGGAGTAGGTGAGGCCGAGCCCGTCGGTGTCGATCACGATGTCCCGCGAGCCGACGAAGAACAGCTTGCCGTGCACCATGTCCGTCTCGATGCGCAGGACGTCCGAGGTGATCACCGCGTGGCTGAAGTCGAAGGTGACTCGGCACAGTTGCGTGCGAAGTTCGATGCGCGCGGGTACAGACCAGAGCCCCTCCCGTACGTACTTGCCGCCGTGTTGCTCGACCACGAGTACGTCTTTCCCCTGGGCTGCGGGCACGATCGGCAGGTCGGCGGTGAGCTGGGCCAACTCGCCGAGCGTCCGGGCTGACAGCGCGCTCTCCAGCCGCATGTCGAGTTCCTCGGCGTCGAGTCGGCCGTCACCGGCGGCGATACGTAGCGCATCCACGACCCGGTCGCGATCCTCGTGCGATGCCCGCAGATCCGGCAGATCATTCGACATGCCAGCCACGTTAGCGGCACAGCGCAGTGGCCACCAGGCACGACAAACTCGCTGTCCGCTACAAGGCCACCGTGCAGATCGCCGCCGTCAATGACTGGCCATGACGCCACTCGGAAGGCACTACTCAGTGGGGCGGGCGACCGAGGGTTCGCTGTTCCTCATCGCCCGCCCCTGCGGCGCATGGCGTTCGATCAGCTCTGGCCGGCCTTGTGGCCGTGGTTGGCCTTCTTCTTGCGGCGGGCCTTCTTCTTCCGGGCGCGCTTCGACACGTACGTCAACTCCTCTTCCGGTGAAGGGCCTTCAAGCGCTGCAGCCGACCAGCAGGTCCGCCAGCTTGTTCAGGCGCTTCACGGTGCGGTCCTCCGTTGCGGCCGGGGCCGGTTCGACGCGCGTGTCGCGGTCGTAGTAGGCGCCGTTGACGATCTCGACGGCCGGGTCGCACAGCCGGACCACGTTCGCCGCGCCCTCAGTGGGCGAAATGCCCTCGTGGGCGTACAGCGGGAGCAGTGCCGTGTCACACACCCCCGGGTGCACGGAGACCGCGGTGACGCGCGGATCGGCGGCGAACACCGTGAGCGCCAGCTGCGACTGGGCGTATGCGGCGATCCGGGAGTAGCGGCGGGCGCGGTTCGGGTCGGACCACTGGATGGACGCCGTGCGGTGCAGGGCCGACGAGACGTTGACGACCCGGCCGCCCGGGTCGCTCGTGAGTGCCGGCTCCAGCCGGCAGGTCAGCAGGTAGTGCGCGAGGAAGTTGACCTGGAAGGCGATCTCGTTGCCGTCGGCGGTGACGGTGTGCCGCTCCGGGGCGGCCATGCCGGCGTTGTTCACGAGCACGTCCAGGTGCGGGTGTTCCGCGACGACCCTGCGGGCGAGGGTCTCGACCTCGTCGAGGCGCGCGAAGTCGGCCGCGTACGTGCAGAGTTGGTCCCCTGCGACGCCCGCCGTGGCGACGAGGGCGTCGGCGGCGGCGCGGGCCTCCTCGGCGGTACGGCCGTGCAGCAGCACGGTGGCGCCGCGCTCGGCGAGCTGCCGGGCGGTCTCGTAGCCGATGCCGGAAGTGGCGCCGGTGACGAGGACGGTACGGGACGAAAGCGTGGAGTAGGACATGATCCAATCCGGGGTTGACGGCACGCGAACGAGGCCCCGACGAGGGGCGGCGGGCGTGCGGGTACAAAGAGGGAGCGGGGCGCCGGACAGGAGTCACGGCGCCCCGGGGGATGCGGAACGCGTCAGTGGGACACGGACGCGGGCATTTCCGCACAGCGCGGCGCACGACGGGGCAGCCGAGTGGGACTCGGCGGCCGGTCGAAAAGGAGCCAGGCGCTGTTCACGTCATCCATGGAAGCCGAGCCGCAGAGCGGGGGCAAGCCTGGCTGCCGTTCTCTGATGCCCTTCTGACGTGCGCATACGTGTTTTTGACGGTCGAGGTGAAGAAGCAGGGGGCGCGGCTCAGCCAAGGCCGGGCACCCCCGAGACCAGCAGGTCGATCAGCTTGATGCCCACGAAGGGCAACACCAGGCCGCCGAGGCCGTAGACGAGCAGGTTGCGGCGCAGCAGGTCGTGGGCGGAGGAGGGTGTGTAGCGCACACCGCGCAGCGCGAGCGGGATCAGCGCCACGATGATCAGGGCGTTGAAGATGATCGCCGAGGTGATGGCGGAGGTCGGGCTGTGCAGGCCCATGATGTTCAGGGACTCCAGCCCCGGGTACGAACCCGCGAACATCGCCGGGATGATCGCGAAGTACTTCGCCACGTCATTCGTGATGGAGAACGTCGTCAACGCGCCCCGGGTGATGAGGAGTTGCTTGCCGATCTCGACGATCTCGATCAGCTTCGTCGGGTTGGAGTCGAGGTCGACCATGTTGCCGGCCTCCTTGGCGGCCGACGTACCGGTGTTCATCGCCACGCCGACGTCCGCCTGCGCCAGGGCCGGGGCATCGTTCGTGCCGTCGCCGGTCATCGCGACGAGCTTCCCGCCCTCCTGCTCCCGCCTGATCAGTGCGAGCTTGTCTTCGGGAGTCGCCTCGGCCAAGTAGTCGTCCATGCCTGCCTCTTGGGCGATGGCACGGGCGGTGAGCGGGTTGTCGCCGGTGATCATCACGGTGCGGATGCCCATGCGGCGCAGTTCCGTGAAGCGTTCGCGGATGCCGTCCTTGACCACGTCCTTGAGGTGGATCAGGCCGAGCACCCTGGGGCCGTCCCAGTCGTGCACGGCCACCAACAACGGTGTACCGCCGGAAGCTGCCACCGAGTCGGCGAAGTGGCGTGCCTCGGGCGGTACTTGGCCGCCGTACATCTGCACCCATTCGATCACCTGCTGGGCGGCGCCCTTGCGGATCGCGCAGCGCGCTCCGTTGTCCCAGTGCAGGTCGACGCCGCTCATCCGGGTCTGCGCGCTGAAGGCGACCCACCGTGCGTTCGCCAACTCGCCCTCGGCGGGCGCCCGTAGGCCGTACTTCTCCTTCGCCAGTACGACGACGGAGCGGCCCTCGGGTGTCTCGTCGGCCAGGGAGGAGAGCTGCGCCGCGTCCGCGAGCCGGTGCTCGTCGATGCCGGGCAGCGGGACGAACGCGGCGGCCTCGCGGTTGCCGAGGGTGATGGTGCCGGTCTTGTCGAGCAGCAGGGTGCCGACGTCGCCGGCCGCCTCGACCGCCCGGCCGGACATGGCCAGCACGTTGCGCTGCACGAGCCGGTCCATGCCGGCGATGCCGATCGCGGACAGCAGGGCGCCGATGGTGGTCGGGATGAGGGTGACGAGCAGGGCGACCAGGACGGTCGTCGACTGGGCGGCGTTCGCGTACTCGGCCATCGGCTGAAGCGTGACCACGACCAGCAGGAAGATGATCGTGAGCGAGGCCAGCAGGATGTTCAGGGCGATCTCGTTCGGGGTCTTCTGCCGGTTCGCGCCCTCGACCAGGGCGATCATGCGGTCCAGGAAGCTGTGCCCGGGACGTGCGCTCACGCGCACCACGACCCGGTCGGACAGGACCGTCGTACCGCCCGTCACACCGCTGCGGTCGCCACCCGACTCCCGGATCACCGGCGCCGATTCACCGGTGACCGCCGACTCGTCCACGGCCGCCACGCCGTCGACGACGTCGCCGTCCGCCGGGATCATCTCGCCGGCCTCGACCAGCACGACGTCGAGCGGCTTGAGGGCGGTGGCGGCGACGGCCTCCGTTCGGGCACTGCGCAGGTTCGTGCCCCACCGCCAGTCCAGCAGCCGCAGCGCCACCGTGTCGGTACGGGCCCTGCGCAGCGACTCGGCCTGCGCCTTGCCCCGGCCCTCCGCGACGGCCTCGGCGAGGTTGGCGAAGACGACCGTCAGCCACAGCCAGACGCTGATGACCCAGGTGAACACGGCCGGGTGCAACAGCGCGGACAGGGTGGTCAGCGCGGCTCCCACGGACACCACGAAGAGCACGGGGTTCTTGACCAGGGCCCTCGGGTGCAGTTTGCGCAGGGCCTCGGGGAAGGAGCTGACGAGCTGGGCGGGTTCGAAGGCGCCGCTCGGGGCGCGGCGCCGGGCTCCTCCGCCCGGTGCGGGGCCTGAGTTGCGCTGGGGGCGGGACGGCGGAGCCTGCTCGGGCGCGGCGGGATGCATGACACCTTCGTTGTTCGGCGTGGCATGCGTCGGGGCATGCCGACGGACTGGTCGGTGGACGGGTCAGAGCGCGAGGCCGTGCGGTGCCGGGGCCCCGGCACCGCACGGTGTGCGGGACGTCGGCGCGGGAAGACGACGGGACGCCACGCGCTGGTGCCTGCCTTCCGGACAGGCACCGGGCCGCCGCGAGCCGCGTTCGGATTGGGGACTCCGGAGTCGGTGAGGCCGTGGACGTCCCGGCCTCGGCGGCGGACTAGACGAACCTATCCGTGACGGGCGGTCGAACAACCCTGCTCAGCGCGGAATTTGCGGCTTTCATACGGGTCCGGCGCGAGCGCCGTCAAGGTTCCGTCAAACAAGCCTGGCGTGCCGTCAGAAGGGCGTCAACGCAGTCCGTCCATGGCTGGATCCCGTCGCAGACTGAGCGACAACGGGGGGACGGGCAACCGTCCGTGGCGTGACGTGGGAGGGACCGTGACCATCACGGCCGGTACATCGCACAGACCTCAACCGGAGGCCGGCGCGCAGGCGCCGCAGCCGGCGGTCACCCCGAACGGGGGCGGCCCCGGACCGCGGCGGCGAGGGGCGTCGCGGACGGGCGGTCCGGGGCACGGCCCGAGGCAGCAGGCCATGGCCGCGCGGGCCGCTCTGCGCCGCCGCTACTGGGCATCCGTGCCCGCGCGGCTGCGCCTTCTGCGCGCGGCCACGGTCCTGCTCGCCGGCACACTCGCCGTGCTGCTGCTGGTGGCCGGGCTCACCACCCTGGGCACCTGGAGCAGCGTGGCCGAGCGCGACGCGCCCCGCACCACCAGCGCGGCCGATCTCGACCTGGCCCTGAACGACATGGACGCCCAGGCCGCCAACATCCTGCTCTCCAACGGCGACGCGGGCCGGGGCCGCCTGCAGACGCCGTACGAGAAGGCCGTCGGCTTCTACGGCGACGCCCGGCGCGAGATCGGGCACGACCTGCGCACCCTCGCCGTCGCCGCGCAGGACAGCCGGGCCGACGAGAAGACGGTGGAGTCGCTGACCGACGGCTTCGCCGAGTACCAGGAGCTGATCGGCCGGGCCCTGGAGAACGACGGCCACCGCGGCGGCAAGGCAGCCGCCCTGGCTGACTACCGCCGCGCGACCGACCTGCTGCGCAGCCAACTCCTGCCCGCCGCCCGCACGTTGGTGGCCTCGAACAACGCCGCCTTCGACGCCGAGTACTCCTCGGCGCGCTCCGGCCTCGGCACCCAGCTCGCCGCCGTCCTCGCCCTCGGCGTGCTGCTGCTGGCCGTGCTCGGCGTGCTGCAGTGGTACCTGGCCCGCCGCTTCCGGCGCATCCTCAACCCCGGGGCGCTGGCCGCCACCGTCTGCACGCTGGTCGCGGTGATCCTCGGCGCGCAGATGCTGTCCGTCTCCGCCGACCGGTTGCGCGTGGCCCGGCACGACGCCTTCGATTCCGTCGTCGCCCTCTCCCGTGCCCGAGCCATCGCCTACGACGCGAACGCCGACGAGAGCCGCTACCTGCTGGACCCACAGCGCCGTGGGCAGTACGCGGACGCGTTCCTCGCCAAGTCCCAGCAGCTGTACGGCATCAAGGGCGCGACCCTCTCGACGTACGACTCCCAGCTGGCCACCAGCTGGCAGGCGTACGAGTCCGACCACCACGACCTGCGCTTCACCGGCGAGTTCCGGCGCGAGCTGGACAACATCACGTTCCCCGGCGAGCGGGCGGCGGCGGAGAAGACGGTGCAGACGTACGCCGTCTACCAGCGCGACGACCGCAGGATCCGCGCGCTGCTGGCGGCAGGGAAGGAACAGGAGGCGGTGCAGTTCTGCATGGGATGGGAGGCGGGCACGTCCAACGCGCACTTCGGGGCGTGGATGGCCGCGCTGGACAAGGTGGCGGGCATCAACCGGGCCCACTTCACGTCCTCCGTCAGCGCGGGCCGGTCGGAGGTGGGCGGCCTGCTTCCGTGGGCGGGCGGGCTGCTGTGCGCGGCGATGGTCCTGGCTGCGCTGGGCCTACGGCCACGACTGGCGGAGTTCCGCTGAATCTCCGGGTACTTGAAAGCGGACGGTCCTGCAATTCCCCTTAGGGGCGCCGGGCTGCATGGATATGCGGCGCCGCCGCGTGGGCGCGACCAGCCCCCACGCACCCGCAGACGAACAACGGCCCCCCCCCGCGGAGCGCTACGCGTCCGTCAACCGAGCCTCCTCCAGATCCAGCCCCCGCTGAAGCCGCCGCCGCGTCATGTCACTGATGGCGTGATCGTCATACAGGCGCTGTAGTTCCGCCGCTTCGACGACGATCAGGTCCCGACGGAGCTGCCGGTAGACCCGGTCGGCGGACTCGGTGCCCACACCGTCGGCGTCGTCCAGGCGGGCCGCCAGGCCACGGCGTAGGCGGTCGAGGACGACCTCGGGGACGACCTCCAGTTCCGCCAGTTCCTCCAGGCGCGCCAGGCCCGCGTGGGCCAGGTGCGAGCGGGCCTCGGCCTCCTCGCGCGCGGTGTGCGTGGGCTCCAGGGCGATGCCGGAGCGGCGGACGACCGGGCGAGGGCGGCGACCACCGTGGCGAGGACCACGAGGGCGAGAACTGTTCCGACGCTGCGCATGCCGTCCCCCTGGGGCTTTCGGAGAACCGCCGTGGCTCCCGGCCGACCAGACTTCCCGGCACACCTGGCGTCACCCTGTCGGGCCCGGGTCACGTCAAGACCGTGTCAAGGTCCCCGGGGCCGACGACAAGGAACCGCTAACAAGCGCCCCGACCGCCCCGCGAAACCGCTTCCTTGGGAGAAGGAACCCTTCTGCACAGGGGAGTTGGATCAGTGAGCGGAGTGCGTCGGCGGCGATGAGTGACGTACGGCCCGGACGACTGAAGGTCTACCTCGGGGCGGCTCCGGGGGTCGGCAAGACCTACCGGATGCTCGACGAGGGGCGCCGCCGCGCCGCGCGCGGGGCGGACGTGGTGGTGGGGTTCGCGGAGTGCCACGGGCGCCCGCACACGGAGGCGATGCTCGACGGTCTGGCGACCGTTCCCCGGCTGTCCTGCGCCTACCGGGGCGGGCGGTTCGAGGAGATGGACCTGGCCGCGGTCCTCGTGCGGCGCCCGCAGGTCGTGATCGTCGACGAGTTCGCGCACAGCAACGTCCCCGGCGACGGCCGCAACCCCAAGCGCTGGCAGGACATCGAGGCCCTGCTCGACGCCGGCATCGACGTCATCACCGCGCTGAACATCCAGCACCTGGAGTCCCTCAACGACGTGGTCGAGAAGATCACCGGGATGCCGCAGCACGAGACCGTCCCGGACGAGGTCGTACGGCGCGCCTGGCAGATCGAGATGGTGGACATGCCGCCCGAGGGACTGCGGCGCCGGATGGCGCACGGCAACATCTACGCCCCGGAGAAGGTCGACGCGGCCCTCGCCAACTACTTCCGGCCGGGCAATCTGACCGCGCTGCGGCAGCTGGCGCTGCTGTGGACGGCCGACCGGGTCGACGAGGCGCTGCAGGAGTACCGCTCGCAGCACGGCATCGGCCGGGTGTGGGAGACCCGGGAGCGGGTGGTCGTCGCGCTCACCGGCGGGCCCGAGGGAGACACCCTGATCCGGCGGGCCGCCCGCATCGCCGACCGGTCGGCGGGCGGCGACCTGCTCGCCGTCCACGTGGCCCGCAGCGACGGCCTCGCCGCCGGGGTCTCGCACGCCTCGCTGGCCCGGCAGCGCCGGCTGGTGGAGGACCTGGGCGGCAGCTACCACTCGGTGGTCGGCGACGACGTCGCCACGACCCTGGTGGAGTTCGCCCGCGCCGAGAACGCCACGCAGCTCGTGCTGGGCACGAGCCGCCGCGGCCGGCTGGCGCGCTTCCTGACCGGGCCCGGCACGGGGGAGACCGTGACCGAGCTGTCCGGCGACATCGACGTGCACCGGGTCACCCACGAGCGGGCCGGACGCGGCACGCTCCTTCCGTCGCGGCGGCGCACGCTGTCGACGGCCCGGCTGATCGCCGGCCCGGTGGCCGGCCTCGTGCTGCCGGTCCTCCTCACGATCGTCCTCGACCAGCTGCGGGGCACGCTGAACCTGACCAGCGAGGCGCTGCTTTTCCTGCTCGCCGTGGTCGGCGTGGCCTGCATAGGCGGAGTCGTCTCGGCCGTGATCGCATCGGTGACCGCGTCGCTGCTGCTCAACTACTGGTTCATTCCGCCCATCGGGCAGTTCACGCTGGACGACCCGAACGCGCTGCTGGCCCTGGCGGTCTTCGCGGTCGTGGCCGCCACGGTCGCCGTCGTCGTCGACCGCTCCCTGCGCCTGTCGCGCCGTTCCGCTCGCGCGACGGCCGAGGCGGAGACCATGTCGTCCCTGGCCGGCAGCATCGTGCGGGGCGAGACGACGATTCCGGCGCTGCTGGAGCGGACACGGGAGACCTTCGGCATGGAGTCGGCGGACCTGGTGGAGGAGCCTCCCGACGCGGTCGGTGTGACGGCCGTCCCCGCGGGCCCCGGCGCCTACCTCGCCCTGCGCGGCCGCACGCTGTCGTCGTCCGAGCGGCGGGTGCTGGCCGCGTTCGCCGCGCACGTCGGATCGGCGGTCGAGCGGGCCCGGCTCGCCGAAGCCGCCGCCGAGGTCGAACCGGTGAAGGCCGCCGACCGGTTGCGTACTGCGCTGCTGCGGGCCGTCGGCCACGACCTGCGCACCCCGCTCGCCGCGGGCTGGGCCGCCGTCGCCTCACTGCGCAGCCGGGACGTCGAGTTCTCCCCGGAGGACCGCGACGAACTCCTCGCCACCGCCGACGAGTCCATGGCCAAGCTCAACCGCCTGGTGGAGAACCTCCTCGACCTCAGCCGCCTTGAGGCCGGCGCCCTCACGCTGAACCTGCGCCCCACCTCCCTGGAGGAGGTCTTGCCCATGGCACTGACGGAGGTCTCCGCCGTGGACGTGGCGGACATGGAAGAGATCCCGGAGGTGCTCGCCGACCCGCCGCTGCTGGAACGGGTGATCGCCAACCTGGCCGGCAACGCCGACCGCCACACACCACACGGGAAGAAGGTGCTGATCACCGCCAGCGCCCTGGCGGGCAGGGTGGAGTTGCGGGTCGTCGACCGCGGGCCCGGTCTGCCCGCCGACGGCCGGGAGCGGCTCTTCGAGCCCTTCCAACGGCTCGGCGACACCGACAACACCACCGGCCTCGGCCTCGGACTCGCGCTCGCCCGGGGCCTGACCGAGGCCATGAACGGCACCCTCACCCCCGAGGACACTCCCGGCGGCGGTCTCACGATGGTCGTGTCACTGCCGCTCGCTGCAAAGAGCGTGGGTGCCGAACCGACGGAGCAGAACGTGGGAGGTGCGTGATGAGCACTGTGACCAGCGCGTGGAAACTGCGTCAGAACAGGACCCGGACGACGAACCGAACCTGGCCGCTGCGCGACCGGCTCGCCCTGACAGCGGGCCTCGCCGGCCCCTTCCTGGTGGCCCTCGCACTCGTCCCGTTCCGTACCTTGCTCTCGCACACGAACGCCGCGCTCGTCCTCGTCGTGGCGGTCGTCGCCGTGGCCGCGCTGGGCAGCCGTACCGCGGGAGCGCTCGCGGCACTGTCGGCGGCGGCCTGGTTCGACTTCTTCCTGACCCGGCCGTACGAGACGTTCGACATCACCGCGTCCGCCGACATCGAGACGGCGGTGCTCCTGCTGGTCGTTGGGGTGATCGTGTCCCAACTGGCGGCCCGTGCCCGCCACTTGGAGGTCATCACGGTCGCGGACGCGGCACACCTCGCCCGTATCCACCGGACGGCCGACCTGGCGCAGTCGGCGGGCTCCGCGGACACCGTGGTCGACCACGTCCGCCGCGAACTCACCGACCTCCTCGGGCTGCGCGCGTGCCGCTTCGAGTACGGCACCCTCCTGGGGCAGCCGCCCCGGCTGCACAGCGACGGCGGCGTGACGGTGGGCCGGCGTTCCTGGGACGTGGACACCGCCGGCTGGCCCGAGGGCGAGATCGAACTGCGTGCCTACGGCAACGGGCACTACCTCGGCCGCTTCATGCTCACTCCCGGCCCGGGGCCGGTACCCCCGCTGCAGGCCCGGCTCGTGGCGGTGACGCTGGCCGACCAGACAGGTTCGGCGCTGGACACGGCCGGACCGGTCGGGACGGGCTGACCGCTCCCGCCAGACCGAGGCTTGACACTCACTCCAGACCGGAGGCCTTGAACACGGCACGGGCGGTTTCGCGGTCCGCAGGGCGGGAGATCTGATGCAGGACGGTCACACCGCACAGCAGAGGCCCGTCGGCAGCAGCTTCCGTGCGCCCTCGTCCAGACGGCACCACGGCTGCGGACGGCGCACCAGCACCTCGGGGTCGATCCCGACGCGGGCACCGAACGCGTCCCGCAGCAGGCCCCGTCGGGAGATGCTGTCCAGACAGCGGACCGACACCAGCGGATCCGTCCGTACCCGCTGCTCACGCAGCAGCCGGTGCGAGGCCGGCCAGTTCCCGCGCGCGGACACCCGGTCGGGATACAGCACGACGAACAGCAGCCCGGCGGGAGCGAAGCACAACGCGGCTCCTCCGCGTGTGCGTCCGAGCGGTCCTCCGCGCGCGTCGCCACGGCGTCCCATGACGTCGACGGTAGTGGAGTCGAGGAACCCGATCGGCACACCTTGACGTGGCCCTGACAGATATCCAGCGGTTCTCCACCTCTTGACCAAGACACGCCGCCCAGGGCGGCGGCACCCGGCAGTAGCCCACGTCACACACCCGTCAAGGTTCCGTCAGGGTCGGCCGGTTGGGCGCGAAGATGCCGCAAGGAACCGTCGGACGCGGCCGGAAACGGACAGAGCCTGGATGCAGCCGCGCACACCTCAGCCCTCGTGCGCGGCCGAAGCTAGAAGGAGCCCGCATCCATGTCCGTCCTGACCACCGAGCCGAACGCCGTCCCCGCCGGCGAGGAGCCGCCCGATACCGGCGAACGCCACCGGCTGACCGCCGTCACGGGCCTGGCCGCGCTGTCGCTGGACGCGATGGCGTCGGTGGCCTACGGCCCCGAGGCGATCGTCCTCGTCCTGGCGGCCGCGGGCGGGCACGGCCTGGGGTTCACGATGCCGGTGACGCTGGCCATCGCGGGTCTGCTGGCGGTGCTGGTCGCCTCGTACCGTCAGGTCATCGCGGCCTTCCCGGACGGCGGCGGCTCCTACGCGGTCGCGAAGACCCACCTGGGCGCGCGCACGAGCCTGGTGGCGGCGGCCTCCCTGGTCCTGGACTACGTCCTCAACGTCGCCGTCGCCGTCACGGCCGGCGTGGCCGCGCTGACCTCCGCCTTCCCGGCCCTCTACGACGACCGGCTGTGGCTGTGCCTGGCGGTGCTCGCCCTGATCACGGCCGTCAACCTGCGTGGGATCGTGGAGTCCGCCAAGGCGTTCATCGTGCCGACGGTCGTCTTCGTCGGCTCGATCTTCGTCCTCATAGCCGTCGGTCTCTTCCGCTCCCACCCCGTGAGCACGGTGACCGCGGCCGGGCACGCCTCCGTGGTCGCCGACAACGCCTCGACCGTGGGGGCGCTGCTTCTGCTGAAAGCTTTCGCTTCCGGCTGTGCCGCGCTGACGGGGGTGGAGGCCATCGCCAACGCCGTCCCGTCCTTCCGGATCCCGCGGGCCAAGCGGGCCCAGCGGGCCGAGGTCGCCCTCGGTGCCGTCCTCGGGCTGATGCTGATCGGCCTGTCGGTGCTGATCGGCCGCTTCCACCTCCAGCCGGTCGAGGGCGTCACCGTCCTCGCCCAGCTGGCGGACGCCTCGCTCGGCCACAACTGGGCTTTCTACGTCATCCAGTTCGCGACGATGATCCTGCTGGCGCTGTCCGCGAACACCTCCTTCGGCGGGCTGCCGGTGCTGCTGAAACTGCTGGCCCGAGACAACTACGCGCCGCACGTCTTCGTCCTGAAGGCCGACCGCCAGGTGCACCGGCACGGCGTGCTGGCCCTGGCCGTCGTCTCGGCCGCGCTGCTGGTCTTCTCCGGCGGCGACACCAACACCCTCGTACCGCTCTTCGCGATCGGCGTCTTCGTCGGCTTCACCATCGCCCAGGTCGGCATGGTCCGGCACTGGCGTCTGGAGCGGGGGAGGGGCTGGCGCGGCAAGGCGCTGCTCAACGGCTTCGGTGCGCTGCTCACCGGTGTTGCGACGGTCGTCGTCACGGCGTCGAAGTTCGAGGAGGGCGCCTGGCTGATCGTGATCGCCCTGCCCCTGCTCGTGGTCGCCTTCGAGACCGTGCATCGCGCCTACGGCCGGATCGGCGAGCGGCTCGGCCTCGGCCGTATCCCGGAAACCCCGCACCGCGAGCGGTCGCTGGTGATCGTGCCTGTCTCGACCCTGTCCAGGCTGACCTCGGAGGCCCTCACGGCCGCCTCCTCCCTCGGCGACGAGGTCCGCGCGGTGAGCGTGTGCTACCCGGACCCCGAGGACCGGGCCGCGCTGCACGCCCTCGAGCGGTCCTGGGCCGAGTGGGACCCGGGGGTGCCGCTGGTCCGGCTGACCTGCGAGCGGCGCAGTCTTGGCCGCCCCATCGCCGCCTACGTCCGTGAGGTGGCCGCCAACGAGCCGGGCACGCGCGTCACCGTGCTCATCCCGGAGACCGAGCCGGAGCGGCTGTGGCAGCGGCTGCTGCAGAACCAGCGGGGCGCGGTCGTCGCGCACGCCGTGCGGCAGGAGACGGACGCGGTGATCTGCCGGCTCCGCTTCCGGCTGCTGTGAGCCGGGTCACCGAAGGTCACAGCTGCCTACCCGCCGGTATGGATCAAGGCCGTAAGAGTCCCGTCAAAGCCGTGGGCGTCGCCGTAAGAGAGCCGTCAACGGACGACCCGATCCGGCCAAAGAGGCGCTTTCCTCTACTCGTCCCTGTTCATCGAACCTCACTCCAGGAGTTCGCGATGGCCGATCTGGCCTTCGTCGTTGTCACCATCGCGGGTTTCGCGCTGGTGGCCCTCGTCGCCAAGGGGGTGACGAAGCTGTGACCGCCGAGAACATCGTCGGCCTCGTCGTGGCCGTCGCCCTGCTGGGCTATCTCGTCCTCGCCCTGATCTTCCCGGAGAGGTTCTGAGACACGACATGGGTCCCGTACTCGCGGGCGTCCTCCAACTGGTCGCCCTGATCGGCGCGCTCGCGCTCGCCTACATCCCCCTCGGCAACTACATGGCCAGGGTCTACTCCTCCGACAAGCACCTGCGGGTCGAGAAGTGGATCTACAAGGGCATCGGTGCCAACCCCGACACCGAGATGACCTGGCCCGCGTACCTGCGAGGGATCCTCGCCTTCTCCGCGGTCGGCGTCCTCTTCCTCTACCTGCTCCAGCGGCTGCAGGGCATCCTGCCCGGCTCGCTCGGCTTCGACTCGGTCAACCCGGCGCAGTCGTTCAACACGGCCGCCTCGTTCGTGACCAACACCAACTGGCAGTCGTACTACGGCGAGCAGACCATGGGTCACGTCGTGCAGACCGCCGGTCTGGCCGTGCAGAACTTCGTGTCCGCGGCCGTCGGCATCGCAGTGGCGGTGGCCCTCGTACGAGGCTTCGCGCGCTCCCGCACCGGTGAGCTCGGCAACTTCTGGGCCGACCTGGTGCGTGGTGTCGTGCGCATCCTGCTGCCGCTGTCCGTCGTCGCCGCGATCGTGCTGGTCGCCTGCGGTGCCATCCAGAACTTCTCCGGCATCCACGAGGTCGGCCAGTTCATGGGTGGCCACCAGCAGTGGAACGGCGGCGCGGTCGCCTCGCAGGAGGCCATCAAGGAGGTCGGCACCAACGGCGGCGGCTACTTCAACGCCAACTCCGCCCACCCCTTCGAGAACCCGACGCCCTTCACCAACCTCTTCGAGATCTTCCTGATCCTGGTGATCCCGTTCGCGCTGACCCGCACCTTCGGCGTGATGGTCGGCTCGGTGAAGCAGGGCTACGCGATCCTCGCCACGATGTTCACGATCTGGCTGGGCTTCGTGGCCCTGATGATGTGGACCGAGTTCGCCCACCACGGCCCGGCCCTGCAGGCCGCCGGCGGCGCGATGGAGGGCAAGGAGACCCGCTTCGGCGTGGGCGCCTCGTCGATCTTCGCGGTGTCGACCACCCTGACCTCGACCGGTGCGGTGGACTCCTTCCACTCCTCCTTCACCGGCCTGGGCGGCGGCATCACGATGCTGGGCATGATGCTGGGCGAGATCGCGCCCGGCGGTACCGGCTCCGGCCTGTACGGCATGCTGATCATGGCGGTCATCGCGGTGTTCATCGCCGGACTGATGGTCGGCCGTACGCCCGAGTACCTGGGCAAGAAGATCGGCACCCGCGAGATCAAGCTGGCGGCCTGCTACATCCTCATCACCCCGGCCCTGGTGCTCATCTTCACGGCTGCCTCCATGGCGTTGCCGACCCCGCCGAACTCCATGCTGAACTCCGGTGCGCACGGCTTCTCCGAGGTGCTGTACGCCTTCACCTCCGCCGCCAACAACAACGGCTCGGCGTTCGCCGGCCTGAACGCGAACACCGACTGGTTCAACACCATGACCGGACTTGCGATGCTGCTCGGCCGCTTCCTGCCGATGGTGTTCGTGCTGGCGCTGGCCGGCTCGCTCGCCGAGCAGAAGCCGGTCCCGGAGACCGCGGGCACCCTGCGTACCGAAAAGCCGCTGTTCACCGGTCTGTTGGTGGGCGCGATCCTGATCATCACCGGTCTGACGTACTTCCCGGCGCTGGCGCTGGGTCCGCTGGCCGAGGGGCTGGCGTCATGACCACCCGTACCGAAAACCACGAGGACTCGATGTCCACAGCCACTCCCACCCGGGCGCCGCACAGCGACGTACCCACCGGGCACAAGGCTCCCGAGGGCCGTGTCGGTGCCGGCCTCTTCGATCCCAAGCAGCTCCTGAAGTCGCTGCCGGACGCCTTCCGCAAGCTCGACCCGCGGGTGATGGTCAAGTCCCCCGTGATGTTCGTGGTGTGGATCGGCTCCGTCCTGACCACCGTCTTCTCCTTCAAGGACCCGGGCGACTGGTTCGGCTGGGCGATCAGCGCCTGGCTGTGGCTGACCGTGGTCTTCGCCAACCTGGCGGAGGCCGTCGCCGAGGGCCGCGGCAAGGCGCAGGCCGACACGCTGCGCAAGGCCAAGACCGACACCGTCGCTCGCCGGTTGCTCAAGGACGGCTCCGAGGAGCAGGTCCCCGGCACCGAGTTGAAGATCGGCGACCTGGTCGTCTGCGAGGCCGGCGACATCATCCCCGGCGACGGTGACGTCGTCGAGGGCGTCGCGTCCGTCGACGAGTCGGCGATCACCGGTGAGTCGGCACCCGTCATCCGCGAGTCCGGCGGCGACCGCAGTGCCGTCACCGGCGGTACGAAGGTGCTGTCCGACCGCATCGTCATCAAGATCACGACGAAGCCCGGCGAGACCTTCATCGACCGGATGATCAACCTGGTCGAGGGCGCGGCCCGGCAGAAGACGCCGAACGAGATCGCGCTCAACATCCTGCTGGCATCGCTGACGATCGTCTTCCTGCTGGCCGTTGCCACGCTGCCGCCGTTCGCGAACTACGCGGGCACGCATCTGACGCTGGTCGTGCTGGTGGCGCTGCTGGTCTGCCTGATTCCGACCACGATCGGCGCCCTGCTCTCGGCGATCGGCATCGCCGGCATGGACCGGCTGGTGCAGCGCAACGTACTCGCCATGTCCGGCAGGGCGGTCGAGGCCGCCGGTGACGTGTCGACCCTGCTGCTCGACAAGACCGGCACCATCACGCTCGGCAACCGTCAGGCCGCCGAGTTCGTGCCGGTCAGCGGCACGACGGAGGCCGAGGTGGCCGACGCCGCCCAGTTGTCGTCGCTGGCCGACGAGACGCCTGAGGGCCGCTCCATCGTCGTACTGGCGAAGGAGAAGTACGGCCTGCGCGAGCGCCACCAGGGCGAGCTGGCCGGGGCCGAGTGGATAGCCTTCACCGCCCAGACCCGTATGTCGGGTGTGGACGTCGACGGGCGCAGGATCCGCAAGGGCGCAGCCGGTTCGGTCATCGCCTGGGTCCAGGAGCAGGGCGGCACGGTCGCCGGGGACGCGGACACGCTCTCCAACCGGATCTCCGAGGCGGGCGGCACCCCGCTGCTCGTCGCCGTCGAAGACACCGAGGGCGCCCGGATCCTGGGTGTCATCCATCTGAAGGACGTCGTCAAGGAGGGCATGCGGGAGCGGTTCGACGAGCTGCGCCGCATGGGCATCAAGACCGTCATGATCACGGGTGACAACCCGCTGACGGCCAAGGCGATCGCCGAGGAGGCGGGCGTCGACGACTTCCTCGCGGAGGCGACTCCCGAGGACAAGATGGCGCTCATCAAGCGGGAGCAGGCGGGCGGCAAGCTCGTCGCCATGACCGGTGACGGCACGAACGACGCGCCCGCGCTCGCCCAGGCGGACGTCGGCGTGGCGATGAACACCGGTACGTCGGCCGCCAAGGAGGCCGGCAACATGGTCGACCTCGACTCCAACCCGACCAAGCTCATCGAGATCGTCGAGATCGGCAAGCAACTCCTCATCACCCGGGGAGCGTTGACCACGTTCTCGATCGCCAACGACGTCGCGAAGTACTTCGCGATCATCCCGGCGCTGTTCGCGGCCGTCTACCCGGGCCTCGACAAGCTCAACATCATGGGCCTGTCCTCGCCGGACTCCGCGATCCTCTCGGCGGTCATCTTCAACGCGCTGATCATCATCGCCCTGGTGCCGCTCTCGCTGAAGGGCGTGCAGTACCGGCCGGTCAGCGCGGACAAGATGCTGCGGCGCAACCTCACCATCTACGGCATCGGCGGGCTGATCGCGCCCTTCATCGGCATCAAGCTCATCGACCTGCTCATCTCCCTCATCCCCGGGATCGGCTGACCGCCATGAACAACTCCGTCAAGAACACAGCCCGGTTGCTCGGGGCGGGCCTGCGCGCTCTGCTCGTGCTGACCCTGGTGACGGGCGTCATCTATCCGCTGGTCGTGACCGGCGTCGCCCAGGCGCTGTTCAACAACAAGGCGAACGGCTCCGAGATCAAGTCGGACGGCAAGGTCGTCGGCTCCTCGCTGATCGGGCAGTCGTACAACCTGCCGCTGAAGAAGGGCCAGCAGACCCCGGATCGGGACCTGACGTGGTTCCAGGGCCGTCCGGCGAACGGGCTTGGCGCCAACAGCCTCAACACGCAGTACAAGCTGCTGCTGTCCGGTGCCACCAACCTGTCCGCCGACAACAAGGACCTGATCAAGCAGGTCGAGGACGCCAAGGCCGCGGTCATCAAGGACAACTCGGTGGCCGGTTACACGGTCAAGGCGTCCGAGGTGCCCGCCGACGCGGTGACGTCCTCCGGCTCCGGCCTGGACCCGAACATCTCCCCGCAGTACGCGGACATCCAGGTCCACCGGATCGCCGAGAAGAACGGCCTGACCGTCGCCCAGGTACAGAAGCTGGTCGACGAGCACACCGACGGCCGCACCCTCGGCTTCATCGGCGAGCCACGCGTGAACGTCCTCGAACTCAACATCGCGCTCAAGGACCTCGTAGCGAAGAAGTGATGGCCTTACGCGACCCAGAGGGGAGTCGGCGGCCGGGGCAGCATCCCGGATCCGCCGGCTCCCGCCGCCATGGAGTCGGTCGCCCCGCTTCCGGCGCGCACGGTCGACGTACGACAGGAGAGGCACACACCCATGACCCGGGTGCTCGTGGTGGAGGACGACCCGCAGCTCGTACGGGCCCTCGTGATCAACTTGCAGGCGCGCAAGTACGGAGTGGACGCCGCCCCCGACGGTGCCACGGCCCTCCGGCTCGCCGCCGCGCGTCAGCCCGACGTCGTCATGCTCGACCTGGGCCTGCCCGACATGGACGGCGTCGACATCATCAAGGGCCTGCGGGGCTGGACCCGAGTGCCGATCCTGGTCCTGTCCGCCCGGCAGGGGTCCGACGAGAAGGTCGCCGCGCTCGACGCGGGCGCCGACGACTACATCACCAAACCCTTCAGCATGGACGAACTGCTGGCCCGGCTGCGGGCCGCCGTCCGCCGTACCGAGGACACGCCGCTCGTACCGGAGACGGTGTTGGTCGAGACGGCGGACTTCAGCATCGACCTTCTCGCCAAGAAGGTCGTCCTCGGCGGGCGGGACGTGCGGCTGACTCCGACCGAGTGGCACCTGCTCGAGATCCTGGTGACCAATCCGGGCCGGCTGATCACGCAGAAACACCTCCTCCAGGAGGTCTGGGGCGTCTCGCAGAGCAACAAGACCAACTACCTGCGCGTCTACATGGCCCAGCTGCGCCGCAAACTGGAGACGGACCCCTCCCACCCCCGCTATCTGATCACCGAGCCCGGCATGGGCTACCGCTTCGAGGGATGACATGGCACGCGGCAAGCTTCGGATCTACCTCGGTGCGGCACCCGGCGTCGGCAAGACGTACGCGATGCTCTCCGAGGCACACCGCCGTATCGAGCGCGGGACGGACTGTGTGGTCGCCTTCGTGGAACACCACCACCGGCCGCGCACCGAGGTGATGCTGCACGGCCTGGAGCAGATTCCGCGCAGGGAACTGGAGTACCGGGACAGCGTATTCACCGAGATGGACGTGGACGCCGTCCTGGCCCGCCGCCCCCAGGTGGCCCTGGTCGACGAACTGGCCCACACGAACATCCCCGGCTCCCGCAACACCAAGCGCTGGCAGGACGTGGAGGAGCTGCTGGCGGCCGGTATCGACGTGATCTCGACCGTCAACATCCAGCACCTGGAGTCGCTGGGCGACGTCGTCGAGTCGATCACCGGCGTACGGCAGCGGGAGACCGTGCCGGACGAGGTGGTGCGCCGGGCCGACCAGATCGAGCTGGTCGACATGTCGCCGCAGGCGCTGCGCCGCCGTATGGCACACGGGAACATCTACAAGTCGGACAAGGTCGACGCGGCTCTCTCGAACTACTTCCGGCCGGGAAACCTCACCGCCCTGCGGGAGTTGGCGCTGCTGTGGGTGGCCGACCGGGTCGACGCGTATCTCACCGAGTACCGCAGCGAGCACCAGGTCTCGACCATCTGGGGTTCGCGGGAGCGGATCGTCGTCGGCCTGACCGGCGGCCCCGAGGGCCGGACGCTGATCCGCCGGGCCGTTCGGCTCGCGGAGAAGGGCGCCGGGGGCGAGGTGCTGGCCGTCTACATCTCCCGCAGCGACGGGCTCACCGCCGCCTCCCCGAAGGAACTGGCCGTCCAGCGCACGCTGGTGGAGGACCTCGGCGGCACGTTCCACCAGGTCGTGGGCGACGACATACCGGTGGCCCTGCTGGACTTCTCCCGCGGGGTCAACGCCACCCAGATCGTCCTCGGCGTCTCCCGGCGCAGGAGCTGGCAGAACGTCTTCGGACCCGGCGTCGGCGCGACGGTCGCCCGGGACTCGGGGCCCGACCTCGACGTCCACCTGATCACCCACGACGAGGCGGGCAAGGGCCGCGGGCTGCCGGCGGCGCGCGGTGCCCGCCTGGGACGCTCCCGGGTCATCTGGGGCTGGCTCGTCGGTGTGCTGGGCCCCGTCCTGCTCACCTGGCTGCTCACCAGTGCCACTCCGGACGTCGGCCTGGCCAACGACATGCTGCTGTTCCTGACGCTGACGGTGGCGGCGGCCCTGGTGGGCGGTCTCTTCCCGGCACTGGGCTCCGCGGTGGTGGGTTCCCTGCTGCTGAACTGGTACTTCACCCCGCCCGTCCACACCCTGACGATCGCCGACCCGAAGAACATCGTCGCCATCGCGATCTTCGTCGGGGTCGCCGTGTCGGTGGCCTCGGTGGTGGACCTCGCGGCCCGCCGCACCCACCAAGCGGCGCGGCTGCGGGCCGAGTCGGAGATCCTGTCCTTCCTCGCCGGCAACGTCCTGCGCGGGGAAACCACGTTGGAGGCGTTGCTGGAACGGGTCCGCGAGACCTTCGGCATGGGGTCCGTGGCCCTGCTGGAGCGGACCGGCGAGACGGCTCCCTGGACCTGCGCCGGCAGTGTGGGACCCCAGCCCGCCGAGAACCCGGAGGACGCCGACGTCGACGTACCGGTCGGCGACCACATGGCCCTGTCCCTGCGCGGCCGTGTGCTGCCGGCCGCGGACCGCCGGGTGCTCGCCGCGTTCGCCGCGCAGGCCGCCGTCGTCCTGGACCGCCAGCGCCTCCAGCACGAGGCCGACCGCGCCAAGGAGCTGGCCGAGGGCAACCGCATCCGCACCGCGCTGCTCGCCGCCGTCAGCCACGACCTGCGCACCCCGCTCGCGGGCATCAAGGCCGCCGTGAGCTCACTGCGCTCCGACGACGTCGAGTGGTCCGAAGAGGACCAGATGGAACTGCTCCAGGCCATCGAGGAGGGCGCCGACCGGCTCGATCTCCTGGTGGGCAACCTGCTCGACATGTCCCGTCTCCAAACCGGCACGGTCACCCCGATCATCCGTGAGACAGACCTCGACGAGGTGGTGCCGATGGCGCTGGGCGGGGTGCCCGAGGACAGCGTGGAGCTGGACATCCCCGAGACGCTGCCCATGGTCCACGTCGACCGGGGGCTGCTGGAGCGGGCCGTCGCCAACGTCGTAGAAAACGCCGTCAAGTACAGCCCGCCCGGCGAGAAGGTCCTGGTCTCGGCGAGCGCCATCGCCGACCGGGTCGAGGTACGGGTCGTCGACCGCGGACCCGGTGTCCCCGACGAGGCCAAGGACCGCATCTTCGAACCCTTCCAGCGCTACGGCGACTCACCCCGCGGCGCCGGCGTCGGCCTCGGCCTGGCGGTCGCGCGCGGTTTCACCGAGGCCGTCGGCGGCACGCTCCACGCCGAGGACACGCCCGGGGGCGGCCTCACCATGGTGCTCGCCGTACGGACGGCCCCCGAGCGGCTGCCGCAGCAGTCGGAACTGCCGGCCGCGACCACGTCCTGATGCGCTCAGGCGCCGGGCGGCACGGTGTCGAACTCCCGCTCGAGCCGCCCGGTGTCCAGCCGCAGCCGCAGCACGTTCCGGCGGTGCGCGGCCTCCAGCGCGGCCTGCAGCGGGGACGGCGGCACCGCGAGGACGGGGCAGCCGGCGTGGGCGAGGCAGTAGCGGCCGACCGACGGCCACAGCGCGCGGTACAGACGGCCCCGCCGTCCGGCGCCGACCACGATCACATCGCGCTCCCGGTCGGCGATCTGCACCAGCGCCCGTCCCGGGGCGCCCCGGGCGACGAGGGCCTGTCCGGGCAGCCCGGAGTCCGTACTGCCGAACACGTCACGCAACGCCTTGAGCAGCCGCTCCCGCGCCAGCCGCTCCCATTCCGGGACCAGGACGGCCGCGGCCGGGGACCTGCGGGCCGCGAGGTCTCCGCCGGGAGGCTCCCAGGCCAGCACCGGCCACAGCTCGGCGCCTCGACGCCGGGCCTCGTCTGCGGCCCGGACCAGGGCGGTGACACTGCCCGCCGAGCCGCTCACTCCAACGACGAGGCGAGCGGTCGGGGGCAGGTGGGACTCGGACATCTGATCCTCCTCGGAACGCTTCCATCTCACCCCTGTCCCGAGGCTTCAGACCACCCCTCACGCCAGTTCTTGGCGCCCTCCTGACGCCCTTTCCACCCCCTCTCACCAGCAGTGTCAGCGCTTCGTCAAGGTCGACCGGATCGACGTCAGCGTCCCGTCAGGGCACGTCCGGGTGCCCGGGGCACCGGGCATAACGTCGAAGGCGAGCCCCGGTCCGCCTCCCCGCGTCCGGGGCCTCCAAGACCACGCGCTCCCTGCCCCTTCGGAGGCACTCCATGACAGAACTTCTCTACGACGACGACCCCGAGCCCTCCGATCGATTCCCGGCCGGACTGCTGTACGTCCCGGTCCGGCCGGGCCCCTCCGGATGTGCGGCCCGGCTCTTCCGCACCCCGCTCGGCGACCGAACGGCCGTCGGCTTCACCTCCGCACAACGACTGACCGCCACGCTCGGCCCCGACCAGGCGTGGATCCGCCTCGCCGAACCGGCCCTGCGCGCACTGACCGCCCCCCTCGGCATCACCACCGTCACGCTGGACCCGCAGTTCTCGGCACCGGCGCCCGCACCGGTCGAGCCCGCCATTGCTGTTCCCGCGCTGCGGATCGCCTGAGAGGAGCAGACACATGACCACCCTTCACGAACCCGCCGCCCCTTCCGCCTCCGCCGAACTGTCGGTGTGGCCCGCGTCGACCACCGAGCCCCGTCCGGGCGACCTGGCCGTGGGCGGCGTACCGCTCGCGGAGATCGCCGACCGGTTCGGCACCCCCGTCTACGTCCTCGACGAGAACGAGGTCCGCGACCGCTGCCGCACCTACCGGCACGCCTTCCCCGACGCCGAAGTCCTGTACGCGGCCAAGGCGTTCCTGTGCCGGGCCATGATCCGCTGGATGGACGAGGAGGGCCTGGGCCTGGACGTCTGCTCCGCCGGCGAGCTGGAACTCGCGGTCACCACCGGCTTCCCGCCGGAGCGGATCGTGCTGCACGGCAACGCCAAGTCCCCACGGGACCTGGACACCGCCCTCCGGCTCGGAGTCGGCCGCATCGTCATCGACAGTCCCTCGGAGATCGCCCGCCTGGCCGCGTCCGTCGGCCCCGGCGGCCATCAGAAGGTGATGGTCCGGGTGGTTCCCGGGATCAGCGCGGGCGGCCACGAGAAGATCCGCACCGGCACGGACGACCAGAAGTTCGGCCTGTCCATCTCCGACGGCTACGCCCAGCACGCCATCGCCCGGATACTCGACCAGCCGCAACTCGAACTCACCGGCCTGCACTGCCACTTGGGCTCGCAGATCACGAGCGTCAAGCCGTACCTCGCCGCCGTACGCCGCATGGTCGGCCTCATGGCCCGGCTGCACGAGCAACACGGCCTCGTCCTGCCCGAACTCGACCTGGGCGGCGGTCACGGGATCGCCTACCGCCCCGGCGAGCAGGGCCTCGATCTGACCGCACTGGCCCACCGGGTGCGTAAAGAACTCGCCGAGGCGTGCGCCGCGGCCGGACTCCCCGTGCCGCACCTGGCCATCGAACCGGGGCGGGCGATCGTCGGCCCGGCCGGCATCGCGCTCTACCACGTGCTGTCCGCTAAGCACGCGGGCGAGAAGGTGTTCGTGGCGGTGGACGGCGGCATGAGCGACAACCCGCGGCCGGCACTGTACGGCGTGCGGTACGCGCCACGCCTCATCGGCCGGCACAGCGTCGCCGACCCGACCCGGGTGACCGTGGTGGGCCGGCACTGCGAGGCCGGAGACATCCTCGCCGCGGACGTCGAACTCCCCGGCGACGTACGCCCAGGGGATCTGCTCGGTGTGCCCGTGGCGGGTGCGTACCACCTGTCCCTGGCGTCCGGCTACAACCTGGTCGGCCGTCCACCGGTGGCCGCCGTACGTGACGGCTGCGTCCGCCTCCTCGTACGCCGCGAGTCCCTGGACGACATCTGCAGCCGCGACGTGGGCGTGTAGCCCGCGCGGGCTTGATCGTCAGAGTTGCTCCAGCGACGCGAACTCCCGGGCGGGTCGGCCTTCCCTCACCCACGCCGACCGACCCGCCCCGACGAAATCCGATGGCGTATGGCATGGCTGTGGGGACGCGGAGGACCAAGAGCCCTGGCGGCGGTGGATTGGGGCCGAGGCCGGGGGATCGGACATTCGGCGACCGTCGATCCCGCGCTGCTCCGGATCCAGCGCCGCCGCGCCCCCCGCGCCGTGAAGCTGCGCTGCGCGGAGGGGAAGCGGCCCACCTGTGGCTGGCCGGCTTCTACGACTGGCAGCCGAACACCCCCCCCGCTACACCGACACACCGAAATCGGCAGAACATGCCGTGGTGCGAGCCCCTCGCACGGTTTGAACCGCCCAGGCTGTCGCGCCCCGGCAAAGAGCCAGGACTGCGCGGTGCGCTGAAAGAGCGACCCACCGCAATCGAACACTGCTGTCCCGTCTCAAGCGATCTGGTCCGGTGACTCAGCCCTTCCGGGTGCCTTCGAGTTGGAAGTGCCAGATGACCACGATCGGCGAATCGTCCAGGGCCGCAGCGGACGCTTCTGGGCACCAGTGCAGCAGGTCCCAGGACGGGTAGGCCGGGAGTGGGTCCGGGGCGGTGTCGGGGTTGAGGGAGTGGTGCGGGCGGCGGGGTTCCTCGCAGTGTCGTACCTGGAAGCCCAGTGGGAGGGCTTCTGCGAGATAGGCGCTGAGCGGGCGGTGGTACTCGGCGAGGAGGGAGGGGAGGCCGTCCGGGCCGGGGCGGCGGGCCAGGGTCGGCCGGAGGTAGGACACCAGCAGGTGGGCATCCGAGATCACGAGGTTTCCGCCTGGGCGCAGGACGCGCGCGAACTCCGCCAGCACGGGGGCCAGGTCGGGGACGTGTGTCAGAGCGAGCGCGCAGACGACGGTGTCGACCGCGTTGTCGGGGAGCGGGAGCCGGTACAGGTCGGCCTCGCGGAGGTCGACGTCCGGCAGGCGCTTGCGGGCCTGGGCGAGCATGTCCGGTGATGCGTCCACGCCGATCACGTGGTGGCCCAGTTCCTGCAGGTAGGTGGTGTGGCGGCCGGTGCCGCAGGCTGCGTCCAGCGCCGTGCCGACAGGTAGGCCGTCCAGGATGCGTCGGACAACGGGCTGTTCAATGTCGATCATCTGGTTGCCGGGGGCGTCATAGTGCGGCGCCCAGTCCTGGTAGACGTCGGCCGCGCTGATCGTGCCCGGATTCGCCGTGACCCCTTCGGCGTGCGCGAGGGCGGGTGTGTCCAGCAAGGTGCGGATCTCGGCGATCCGGGCCTCGACGAACGCCTGGTCGGCGCTTCCCTCCCGGAGGCCGCGCAGCAGAGCGGCCCCCTCGATTCCCAGCAGATATCCCAGGGGGCTCAGATAGGTCACCCCGCGGACGGTACGGACACATGCTCCGATGGCTCTACTGGTTTTGCGGTGCGGTGCCCCTCCGCGACCGGTCTCCAAGATCTGTGACAGAGCAGGCCGCCCGGTGTGGGGTGCGAGGCGGGTGTGCCCATCGGGCGCGTCTTCTCGCCCGAATACGGTCCTAGGGGGAGCCCCCCCGGCCGAGACCAGGCTGAAGGACTTGGCTGCGGCTGCCGCTGGTGATCTACGTCAGCCTGCTCCTTGCATTCGCGCCGCCGGCAGCTCCACGGGGTCAGCCGGGGCTCAGGGGCGTCTTCCCGGCACTGAGCCGGAACTCGAAGCCACGTCGCGCGGGTGGGTAGGAGTGGCTGCCGTATTCGACGGGGCGGCCGGTCTGGTCGATCATGATGCGGGTCAGGGTGAGCAGGGCGCTGCCCTCGGCCACGTCGAGCAGCTCGCACTCCTCGGCCGTGGCGACGCGGGCCCCGATGGCGTGCTGGGCGGTGTACACGAGGACTCCGGCCGCCCGCATCAGGCCGTACAGACCGACGGCTGCCAGCCGCCCGTCGAGCCTGCTGAGCGCCTCCGGATGCAACAGGTCGGAGGGCAGATGGTTGCGCAGACGGCCGATGCACAGGCCGTCCGCGTACTGCAACCGTTCCAGGACGGTGACCTGGCCGCCCTCCGGGATGGCGAGGGCGGCCGCCACCTCGGGCGCGGCGGGTTCGGTCCTGCAGAACAGGACTTCGGCCGCGGGAGCGCGTCCGGCCTCGCGCAGGTCCTCGTGGACGGCGGCGAGATCGACGGTCAGTGGCGGCCGGCCGTGCGCCACATGGGTGCCGATGCCCCGGCGGCGTACGAGGAACCCCTGCTCCGTCAGCGACCGGATCGCATGGCGGACCGTGATCCGCGACAGGCCCATCTCCTCGGCCATCCTGGGCTCGCTGCTGAGCACCGCGCCGGGCGCCAACCGGCCGCACTCGATGGCGCGTCGGAGCTGCTCGGCGAGTTGCCGGTGCAGCGGTGTCCGGCTCGTGCGGTCCAGGACGATGCCGGGGAGCGTGGAGCCGCGCGCAAGGACATCGGGAGGTGCATCCCGCATGGCGTCGTCCTGACGTGTTGGGTGCAAGTACGGTCGACAGTGCGGGGGCGCGGTCCTCCAACGCCCCCGCGGCCCCGTCGTGATGTGCGCGATCAGCTCTCGGAGTCCGTCTCCATTTCCATTTCCATCTCGAGCTGCATCTGGGCCAGTTCGGCTTCGAGGTCGGCCATGGCCTCGCCGCCGGCCATGAGGTCGGTGATCTGCTCCCGGGTGCGTTCGCCCTTGCGGAAGTCGTCGGCCTTCTGGCCGCGGATCAGTACGGCGAAGTGGTCGCCGACCATCATGGCGTGGCGGACGTTGTGGGTGACGAGGATGACCGCGACGCCCTTGGCGCGGGCCTGCATGATGATCCGCAGGACGTGCGCGGCCTCCTTGACGCCGAGGGCCGCGGTGGGCTCGTCGAGGATGAGGACGTTGGCGCCGAAGTAGACGGCGCGGGCGATGGCCAGGGCCTGGCGCTCACCGCCGGACAGACTGCCCACCAGACGGCCGCCGTCGGTGACGCGGGTGATGCCGAGGGACTGCATCTCGCGTACGGCGATCTCGCCGGCCAGTTTCTTGTCGAACAGCTTGAACGGGCCGAAGCCCTTGGTGGGTTCGGCCCCGACGAAGAAGCAGCGGCCGACACCCATCAGCGGGAACGTGCCGCCGAACTGATGCACCGTGGCGATGCCCTGGTCACTGGCGTCGCGTGGGCTGTCGAAGACGACCGACCGGCCGTTGACCTCGATGGCGCCGGTGGTCGGCTTGTGGAACCCGGAGAGGATCTTGATGAGGGTCGACTTGCCGGCGCCGTTGTCGCCGAGCAGGCACAGCACCTTGCCGGCGTCCACCTCCAGGGAGATGTCCTGCAGCGCGTTGGTACCGAGGAACGACTTGCTGATACCGGTCAGACGGAGAAGGGGTGCGGTCATGGTCAGGCCTTCTTCGCGGGTCGGGAGGCGGACAGGGCGAGCCGGCGGAAGGTGTTGTTCATGAGCACGGCCGTGAGGATGAGGACGCCGAGGATCAGGCTGGCCCAGTCGGAGTTCCAACCGGTGTAGTAGATGCCCTGGTTGACGATGGCGAAGGTCAGGGTGCCCAGGAGCACGCCGAGAACGGAGCCGTAGCCGCCGGTCAGCAGGACGCCGCCGACGACCACGGCGATGATGGAGTTGAAGACGAAGGACTGGCCGTTGGCGACCTGCGCGCCGTTGTAGAGGATGGTCTGGATCACGCCCACCAGAGCGGCGCCGAAGCCACTGGCCATGTACAGGGCGATCTTCACCTTGGCGACCGGGATGCCCTGGGCGCGGGCGCTCTCCTTGTCGCCGCCGATGGCGAAGATCCAGTTGCCGTACTTCATCCCCTGCAGCACCACCGTGACGACGGCGGCGAGGCCGAGCCACCAGAAGATCGCCACCTCGAACTGGCCGCCGATCAGCTGGCCGAACAGCGACTTCGACAGCGGGTCGGGCTGGATGGCGACGCTGGTGGTGCCGGTGGTGACGCGGGAGAGGCCGAGGGTGAGGCCCGCAAGGCCGGAGAGGGTGGCGAGGGTGACGACCAGGGACGGGACATTGGTGCGGGTCACGATGATCCCGTTGAGCAGGCCGGTCAGCAGGCCGAGGCCCAGCGCGCACAGGATGCCGACGATCATCGGGGCACCCCAGTAGCCGGACACGATCGCCAGGGTCATCGAGCTGGCGGCCAGTACCGAGCCCACCGACACGTCGAGTTCTCCGGCGATCATCAGCAGGCCGACGGGGATGGCGATGATGCCGAGCTCGGCGGCGATGTTCAGCCAGCTCGCCGCGCCCGCCGGGGCGAGGAACTTCTCGCCGCCGAAGATCGCGAAGAAGACGAACACACTGATTGTCCCGATGAGCGCGCCGACCTCGGGACGGTGTCGCAGTTGCCCCAGCTTGCTCTCGGGCGGCTTCGGAGTGGCGACGGCGGGCTCTTTCTCGGCCGTCGTGTCGGGGAGTTGGGTTGTCATCGGTCTTCTGTCACCTTCGTGGATCTGGTTCCGGTGCGCGGCGGGTGTGCGCGGATGCGGTGCCGGGCCCCGCGGGGCCCGGCACCTGTGGGAGGGGGGTCAGCGGACGCCGGACTTGGTGCCCGCGATGGCCTGGGAGACGTTGTCCTTGGTGATCAGGAGCGGTCCGGTCAGCAGCGGGTCCTGCGGCGGGAACAGGCCGTAGGCCAGGTACTGGTAGGCCATCGATACGGCGTAGAAGCCCTGCAGGTACGGCTGTTGGTCGATGGCGAACAGCTGGGAGCCGGCCTTGATGCGGTCGAGTTGGGTCTGCGAGACGTCGAAGGTGCCCAGCTTCACCTTGTCACCGGCGTTCGCCTGCTTGATCGCGGAGGCGGCGCTGTCCGCGTCGGCGACACCGATCGTCACGAGGGCGTCGATGCTGCTGTCCTTCAGCAGCGCCCCCTTGATGGCCTGGGTGACGGCGGACGGGTTGCCGAAGTTGGAGGAGGGCAGGGCCAGTTGCTTGGACGTGGCCCCCTTGCTCTTGGCACCGTCCTTGATGCCCTTGCACCGGGCCTCGGAATTGGCCCCGCCGGGCAGGGTATTGACGCAGAGGATGTTCTTGGCGCCCGACTCGGCGAACTTGACGCCGCCCGCCTTGCCGGCCTCGTAGTCGTCGGAGCCGATGTACTTCAGACCGCCGACCTTCTTGGCCGCCGCGGAGCCGCCGGAGTTGTAGATGAAGACGGGGACTCCCTTGCCCGTGGCCTGCTTGAACGCGGAGTCCTGGTTGTCGGGCACCCAGTCCGGGCCGACGATCGCCGACGGGTTCTGCGACAGCGCGGTGAGCGTCAGCTTGGCGGCGTCCGGGCCGAGGTTGTCGTAGTTCTGCGGGCCCAGGAAGGTCACCTTGCCGCCGGCCGCCTGCACCACTTTCGCCGCGTCCTCGCCGCCGCGCTTGACCGCGGACCAGAACGGGTCGTCGGACTTGCCGCCGATGACGTAGATGGAGATCTTGCCGCCACCGTTGGCCGCGGCCGTCGCCGCACCGCCGCTCGCCGCAGTCTCGTCCGAGGAACCGCTCTTGGCGGCGCCGCTGCTGCACCCGGCCAGGGTGGTAGCCGTCGCGGCGAGCAGGCCCACCGCGGTGAGGACTCGTCGGGGAAGCCGGCCGGGCAACCGGCGCCGGGTTTGCGTGCGTTCCATGTGCGGGGTGCTCCTTCATGTGAAACCTGGCGCGAGCGTGGGGCGGGGCCTGGAGGACATCGGATTACATGTGGCGATTTGTCCCGCGCACACCAAGGGCGGCCCTGGGCGTGCGGAGGCGATGGGGCCGGACTGCCGCCAACCCGGATGGGGGCGTTGGGCGGAAGGGGGCCAGGCATCCACAGGTGGCGGAATGCGAGGGATGTGATGACTTTTTAAAGCGCTTTAGACGGTGCGCAGAGCATGCTTGTGTTTCGGGGGCGTGTCAAGACTTTGTGCAGACATGTGGACGTACCGTCCGGGCTGCTGGAAGGGCGGGCCGATCGACTTGCCGGCCCGGGAGGGCGACGTCCGGGTCGCCATCGAGATGCACCCGCACAACCTCGTCTTCTCGCCGGTCATCCCGAAGAGGCTGGTCGAGGCCTGCCGACGCAACAGGTTCGCCTCGTGGGCCTGAGCCTCGCTGCCCTGCTGCTCGGCATCACCGCACAGCTGCTGCTGGTCAGCGGCGTCCAGGAACGCACGCGGCCTGAGCGACCGCAATTGATCCACGGGTCATCACTCCTGCCTCCTCAGCCCGGCAGTAGGCCGGCGCGTCGAGCCGATGAGTTTGCTGGTTGCCTGAAGTCTTCCTTGTGAAAAGCCCGCCCCGTCGGCGGATCAGGAAACGCCGGATCCCGGTGTCATGGAGGGGAGATGGAGGCCAGGATGAACATCCCGATTCGGCTGTACATGTCGATGTCGCTCGACGGCTATATCGCCGGCCCGGACGATCGGCCAGGGCAGGAGCTCGGACGCGACGGTGGACGGCTCTTCAACTGGCTCGACGACCGGGAGGGCGATGGTCCGAGCGGCCAGGTCTACAGCGAAGCGCTGGCGACCGGCGCGGTGATCTCCGGCCGTCGGACCTTCGAACTCGCCGGGCGCTGGCAGGGCGATCACCACGACGGCGTGCCGATCTTCGTCCTCACTCACCAGGTGGATGACGGGGACGTGCCACCCGGCCACGCGCGTTTCGGCACCGATGTCGAGGACTGCGCCCGTCAGGCTCGCGCAGCCGCAGGGGACCGGCCGGTCATGGTCCATGGGGCGGGCGCGGCCCAAGCACTTCTCCGCGCCCGGCAGGTGGACGAGATGGAGATCCACCTGGTTCCGGTCCTCCTCGGGGACGGTCGACGGCTGTTCGACCACCTGGGTAGCGATCACATCGAACTCGACCTCGTCCGACGGCTCGAGGATCGAGACGTTACGCATCTCCGCTACCGGGTGCGCCGCCCCGGGGCGGCCGCGTGAAGACTCTCTTCGTCTCCTACCGCGTCACCGACCTGGACCGCTCGCTCGGTTTCTACACCGCCTTGGGCTACGCCGAACTGGGCAGGGTCGAGGTCGGCGACGGGGCTCGCCTCGTCATCCTCAAGTTCCCCGAGGAACCGGCGGCCTCGCTCGAACTGGTCTACCGCCCCGGCGACGGACCGGTCGACGTGGGCAGCGGTTTCGACCACCTCGCGATCCAGGTGAAGAGGCTCGCCACCACCCTGGAGACGCTCACCGAAGCCGGCCTGCGGCCCGAACCCCTCCAGTACCCGGGCGGCCCTCACGGCCCGAAGACGTCGTGGCTCACGGACCCGGACGATTACCGGATCGAGTTGGTGGAGTGGCCGTCCGGACATCCCGACGGCATCACCGCAGCAGACTTCGCCTGAGGCGGCCACGGTCTGCGGAGTGACGAAGCTTCCCCTCGGCGCGACCGCGGCGCAACGCGAGGCGACATCCCACCCCATCCACAGGTCTTGACGATTACTCCTGGTCCCGCAGGGAGTGTGTAAACGCGGTTCAGTTCAGCGGGCCAGGGGTTGTTTGGTCCAGCGGGCTCCGCCAAGCGCGTCGGCCTCCCCCTGGACTGACGGGCTCCCTCCACGCGCCATCGGTTCGAGGAGCGTCGGCGGCGAAACACGGCTTACAGCCGCCGCGGGCGCGGTGTCCGGCATGTGATTCCGGAGAAGCGGGATCAGGAGGCCGGCCGCCTGCGGCACGGAATCGGGCAGCCTGACGCCCGACGTGGCGCTACCGACAGCGCTGGCTTGGGGGTGCTGAGGCGTGTCTGGCCCGTTCAGCCTGCCCGAGTGGCCTGAGGGGCAGCGGCCACAGAAGCTGATCAGGGACAGCAAGGTGACGAAAAAGTGAAGGGAGGGTGAATGAAACATGTCTCCTTGGGTGACTGGACGTTGCCTTGGGTGCTCAGAGCGCGGCAGGTCCCCCACGGCGCGATCGTGGCGGGACTCCTTGTCGATCTCGCAGTTGATGGGCGTCAGGCCGCTGCCGTTCGCACCGTTCAGTTCCCACTCCGCCCTGCCGCCCAGGCCCTGGGCGTCCAGCCCGTGTTGGTGCGCACCGCTTTGCACCGGCTTGCCGATGCCGGGATGGTGAACTTCCACATCGACGATCATCCCGTCGACGGGCCACAGGCGACCGTCGAAGTGCTTCCTGTGATCTCGGCAGCTCCATCGCGACGGGCACCCGCGCACGGTAGCTGAGAGCACCCGTTGGATCACCGCGGGGGAGGCTCCACCGGCTGCGGCGCCTCGCCGCATGGCCGGCAGAAGCAACCCTTCCCGGGGATTCGGAAGTCTTAACGGGCGTCGTGCTCAGAGGATCAGCCTCTGTCGATTCGTCACGGCAAACCGATTGGAAGGGGCGCGCTCCATGGTGCTGAATCCGGACTTCTGCCTGGACGTTCCGGAGGGTTTCGACGACTCGGACGCTGAAACTGGGGTACACCCCATGGCCAGGAAGCTGTTCCCCGCCACAACTGCCGCGGAAGCCTTCAAGAAAGCCCATGAGTGGGTGCGGGAACAGAAAATCCGCCTGACAGACGTGTCCTGGGATTTCTTCCACGACGAGGACGAGCCGTACTGTCTGAGCGTCTATTTCACGTTCGAGCTGGATCCCGAAGTGTAGGGTCTCATCGCGCACAGCATGTCGATCTTGTCCGACCTGCGGGTGTCTGGCTGTCTCGCGGTTTGCCACCCAAGATCAGTTGTCGGTGTGCCATTGGCGATCTTCGGTTGCGCCTGGGCCGTGGTCTCTGACGGCACCTGCCGGCCGGGCAGCTGCTTCTCGTACCGCTTCCATCTGCGGTCGTCGCGCTTGTGCCGCTGGAATGCCGGCAGACGGCCCATGGCCAGTCGGTTGAGGATGCGCCGGTGCCGTTGCGGCCGGCGCCGCCGTTGCGGGTGACTTCCTTGCCCATAGCGCCGGCCGGCTCTTGAGCGGCGCCCTCGCCGCACCGGCGCGGTGTGAGGACCTGTCCGGACTGCCACCGGCCTGGATCGGTGTCGGTTCGCTGGACCTGTTCCATGAGGAGGACATCGCCTTTCGCGAACCGGCTGACGGCGGCAGGCGTGGAATGCGAACAGCTGGTGGTCGACGGCGCCTTCCACGACCGAGCTCGGTTCGATACGGCGTATCGTACAATGACTCGTATGCCTCGCCACTCCCCTTCACTCGACCGTGCGACCCCGGACCGCATCGCCGAGACCGCCCTTCAGCTGGTCGACGAGGGCGGCCCCGAAGCACTGACGTTCCGGGCGTTGGCCGCGAGACTCGGCATCTCCCTGGCGTCCGTCCAGCGCCGGTGCACGGACCTGGCCGGACTCCTGGACCTCTGCCTCGATCACCTGGCCGCCCGGCTCCCCATGCCCGTGCCGGACGCGAACTGGGCGACGGCCTCCGAGGCACGGTTCACCGCCCTGTACCGGCTGCTCGCCGCCCATCCGGGCCTGGTGACGCTGCGCGGGGCGCGCCCCTGGATGGGCCCGAACCTGCTGGCTCGCCTCGTGGAACCGCAGCTCGCCGACAGCATCGAGGCCGGGATGACCCCCAGGGAGGCGATCACCGCCTACCGGCGGATGTACCTGCTCACCCTTGGCAGCGCGGGCTTTGTCGACCACCGCGATCCGAAGTCCGCTCTGGCCGCGACTCGTACCGCGCTTGCCGCGCTCGACCCGGAGGACTTCCCCGTGCTGACCGGCCATCTGGCCGAAATCGTGCCCGCCGTCACCGACGACGAGGTCTACCACGGCGCCCTGCGTCAACTCATTGAGGCCGCCGACCCGGCCACGTCACGTGTCTCGCCCTCGGTCGGCGTCAAAGCACAGGAAGGACCCTGACCATGAACGCCACGGTTTCCACGGCGCGCATCTTCAGCAGCGACAACGCCGCCGGCACCTGCCCGGAGATCCTCGAAGCCGTGGCTCGGGAGATCTCCGGCCAGGCCCTGCCCTACGGGGCCGACGACAGCACGGCCGCGGTCCGACGGCGTCTGAGTGACGTATTCGAGCGCGAAGTCGACGTGCTGCTGGTCTCCACGGGATCTGCCGCGAACGCACTGAGCCTGGCCGCGTTGACTCCGCCCTGGGGCAGCGTGCTGTGCCACCGCGACAGCCACATCAACAACGACGAGTGTGGCGCGCCCGAGTTCTACACCGCAGGCGCCAAACTCGTTCCGCTCGGTGGCGACGACGCCAAGATCTCCCCCGACGAACTGCGGGCGGCCGGACGGCACAAGGCCGGAGACGTGCACAGCGTGGAGCCCTCGGCGGTCAGCCTCACCCAGGCCACGGAGACCGGGGCGGTCTACACCCTCGACGAGGTTCGCGTTCTGGGCGCGATCGCCAAGGAGGCGGGACTGCGGATGCACATGGACGGTGCCCGGTTCGCCGGAGCCGTCGCCTCGTTGGGTTGTGCCCCCGCCGAGCTGACCTGGCGGGCCGGCGTCGACCTGCTGTCCTTCGGAGCCACCAAGAACGGCACGATGACCGCCGACGCGATCGTCGTCTTCGACCGTTCCCTCACCGCCGAACTGGCCTTCCGCGCCAAACGCGCCGGCCAGCTCGCCTCCAAGATGCGCTTCCACGCAGCCCAGTTCGAGGCCTACCTCACTGACGACCTGTGGTTGCGCAATGCACATCACGCCAACGCCATGGCCGCGCGCCTCCAGGAGGGCTTGAAGGCGATACCCGAAGTCGGACTGCTCGGCGCAGCCGACGCGAACATCCTCTTCTGCCGCCTGCCCCAGCGCGTTACCGAAGGGCTCCTGGCCGACGGCTACGCCTTCTACCACGACCGCTGGGAGCCGGGGGTGGCCCGTTTCGTCACTTCCTTCGCCACCGCGCCAAAGGAGATCGACCACCTCCTTCAAGCCGTCCGCAGGCACGCCGCCTGACGGTTCGTCGGGTGAGCAGCGACGAGGGCAGGTCGCGCATGGCGTTATCCTCTTGCCGTAGCAGGCGCGAGGTGACCGCCATACACAGGCAGCGTTCGATGCCCACCTGTCCCGCACACATGGCGTACACATGGCCGTGCGCGTGCGGACCGCACCGCCGCGACTGTCGGCCTGGCTGCCGTGCTTCAACGACGTGATGCAGGTGTCCAAGTCGGCTGAGGCCCCGACCGCAGCCGGGGCAGAGCGTCCTCAGCGTCCCGCGGCCGAGAGCGGCGTGGCGGCTGCCGTCTCAAGGCCCTCCAGCTGGCCGAGTTCCGCGTCCGCTTGCTCGATGTTGACGGCCATGTCCGGGTCGACCTTTGTGAGCGCCGCGAGGAACTCGGCCCAGTACGCGGTGTCGTGGCCGCGGCCCACGGCGACGAAGTTCCAGGGAGCGTCCTCGGGGAGGCGGTTGAGAACGTAACGCCCGCCCAGATTCAGGGTGTTGGGGCCGTGGGGGCCGTGGGGGCCGTGGGGGCCGTCGGGGCCGGGGGTGCCTGGGGTCCATCGCGGCGCCGATGTGGGTGGAGCCGGTGCGCTCGATGAGGCGGAGCAGGGTGGCGGGGTTGTAGACGAGGTTGTGCGGGTGCATCTCGATGCAGATCCGAACGTGGGCACGCCGGGCGCGCTGCTCGGTGTCCTTCCGGAAGGGGGCGGCGGCCTCCGTCCACTGGTATTCGAGGACCTCGCTCGCTGCGCTGTTCCACGGTTCCACGCTCCAGGCGGGCGCGCGGCCGCCCGGGTCCGCGGCGGGCTGCCCGGACATGGTGGCGACGTTGCGGATGCCGAACAGTCCGGTCAGCTCGATGCTGGTGTGCCCTGGCTGTGCCGCGAGAAGACCATCGAAGTCGTCCGCCTCGACGGCAGCCGCGAACACGTACCCGTCGACCCGGAGGGCCGGCACGGCCTCCAGGACGAGGACGCCGTCTACCGCGTCGAATTCGACGCCCTCTCACGGGCGTTGGCCGACGGTGCGGAACCGGTCTTCGGGCAGGCGGACTCCGTCGGCCAGGCACGAGTCATTGAGGCCCTGCGCGAGTCCGGCGAGAGTGGCACTCCCCTCCGGCTCGGCGCCTGACAGGATCCGAAGTGCGGTCGATGGAACCGGCTTTGGCGAACGTCGTGTCGCCGTTGGCAACACCGCACGGGGCCCAGTTGCTGACACACGGTCACTGTCGACGTCGTCGGCTCACGTTTGACGGAGCTTAGGTGCGACTCTTGTTGAATTGATTCAAACTCGCACTGGTCCCATCTAGGCGGCGGCCACGGCCGCCGTCTTCGCCCAGTCGACCTGGATCGCCCCCGGCAGTGCCCATGCAGCGGGCTTCCCGGCTGATCCGGAGCTGGACCCGGTCCCGAATTCGGACGTGTTCACCCGGGTGCCGTCGGAGTACCGGCCGAAGTCCGGTTGGTGGTGGCCCGCAGGTTCATCACCGTCCTTCCATCGGAGCGCTCAGACGAGCAGCGTGTAGACGGCGACCGCAGCGAGTACTCCGCCGACCAGCAGCATCGGTACTCCCAGCACCAGGAAGAGCAGCGTGCCGAAGACCAGCCACCCGGCGGTACGGCGCCCGACCTGGCTGCTGGCCGGGTCCGCGGAGTCGTAGAGGATCTCGACTCGTTCTGCTCCGCCGCCGTCCGAGCCGGTGTGTTCATGGGGTGCGCCGTGAGTGTCGACGTACTCGTAGACGTACTGCGTGACGGGTCCGTAGGTGCCGTCGTAGACCCAGGAGTCCTTCAGCCGGCCTTCCACCACGATTCCCCTGGTGCGCAGCGCCCAGCCCTCCCGGAGCGCCCTCCAGCCGCCCTGGGCGGCCAGCCACCCGCAGGCGATCGGGCCGGGGCTCACCATCCACAGGATCACGGGGACCGGGCCCGCGCCGGTCGCCAGCAGCGCGACGGGCATCAGTATGTAGACGGCCCCTGCGGTCCGGCGGGCGCGGCGGCGGTTGTCCGGTGCCGGCCGCTCCAGCGGTTCCTGGGACACCAGCCGCACGCCGTCCGCCTGTGACTCGTCGGCGTCCCGCACGGGCAGCGCCCGGCGGACGGCCTCGGCGAACTCCCGGACGGCCGGTGCGCTGTGGGAGAGGAGGGTGTAGGTCACGGGGGCGCCGGTGGAGGTCAGCACGATGGTGAGCCTGCGGCCCTTCGGGCCGTTGACGTCCACCCGTTCAATCGCTGTCACGGGTATACGGCGGCGCACCGCGGCCGTGTCGAGCAGCAGTTCGCCGGAACCCAGCCGGGCAACGGATCTTCGGCGGCCGTGCAGTACCAGCGGCGATGTGTCGGTCGAGGTCACGCGGGCACCGTAGGCGAACCCGGCGACCGGAAGCGACGGTTCAGCTGTCTGCGGGGCGATGAGGCTCTCGACGGGACGGGTCATGAGCGCCGTGATCGGCGTCGGTCTTCCGGTGCTCGCGGCGAAGCCGTTCAACTATACGCGGGAGGGCGCCCGCCGGTCGCGCGGTGGCCGCGTGGAAGAGGATTCGGTGCGCCTCTTCGTTCCAGTCCGTCGCGCGCAGGGCGGAGACCACTGCCATTGATCCCGGTCAGATGCCCTCGCCGTGCGCCTGCGGCCACGGCCTGACCACCGTCACCGCCTACCTCGCCGACACCGCCGCTCCCATGCTCCGCGGCCGCTTCCCGAACGAAGCCTTACGGCAAGCGGCCTTCGGCGCCGTCGCCGAACTCGCCTACCTCGCCGGCTGGAAGCATCACGACCTCGGCCAAGAAGGCGCCGCCCAGCGCTACTACCAGGTCGGCTACCAACTCGCCTGCGAAGCCGACCCGCGCGGTCACGCCGCCTGGATGATGCGCGTCCTCGCCCACCAAGCCCTCAGCCTCAAGCAGCCCCACCACTGCGTCGACCTCGTCGAAGGCGCCCTCACGCGCGGCCTGGGCCACGTCGACGGCCAGACCGAGGCGCTGCTGCACATCACCCACGCCCGCGCCTACGCCGCCACCGGAGAGAAGCCCGCAGCGGCCCGCGGGGAAGGCCCGGAGGTCTCTCTCGACGGCTGGCAATAGAAGCGCCAACTGCGACCTGACTGGTTGCCAGAGCGCCCCTTCGCCAATCGATCTCGGCGCTGCGGGTACCAAGGCCATCGAGATGCGGGGAAATAGTCGCACCGATCCGGGTGATGCCGCTGGGGTCGAGGCTGACCCGGCGCAGGGCCTTGAAGGTGACCTTGAGCAGGGCGTTGGCCCGCTCGGCGACCGCATGGACGCCTCGGATGACCCGGTTGAACGCCTGCTGCTCGTCGTCGAGTTCGCTGCTCTTGGGCTTCTTGACCGGGTGACAGAAGCCGTCGCCGGCGTTCTCGTAGCCGAGGTCGGTCAGGGTGGGAATGTCCAGAGTGGATGCGAGCCGGTTGAGGGCGTCGACCAGGCCGTGGGCGCGGGCGCAGGTGGTGTCATGCTCGCGGCCGGGGCGGACCGGGGAGACCCAGATCGGCCAGCCGTCGGGCGCGGAGATGACCTGGACGTTGCCGCCGTGGTGCTTGTGCTTCCCGGACCACCAGAGGTCGGCGCCTTTGGGGCCGGGGGCGGCGACGCGGTCAGTACGGATGACGGTGCCGTCCAGGTTGAGATGGGTGTAGCCGGCGGCCGCCGCCCGTTCCAGCGCGGCGGACAGATCCGGGGCGTGGTCGGCGAGCACCGTCAGCCCTTCGTGCAAGTAGCGGTACGCGGTGGGCACCGAAACCCCGTTGTCCCGGGCGAGTTGGGCCAGCCGGGTCCCGTCGACGAACCACCGCAGCACCAGGACAACCTGCTTGAAGACGCCCAGAGCGCGGGTCCCCCTGCGGGTGCCGAGCCGTTCGCGGTGCTCGCGCAAGAGTTGGGCGAGAGTCTCGGCGGTCGCCCTGCCGACGTCGAGTGTTGCGGTGTAGGTGATACCGGTCAACGCGTGAAGCCTCTGGGTTCCGGAACGTGATCTTCGCAGACCTGTTCCTACCAGGGGCTTCTCGCGTATCTGATGCCGGATCAAGCCCGTCTGATGGCCTGGCCAGCCAGGAAGATCGCGGATCTGTCGGACGGGCGGCACGGGCCAATACTCTGAGTCCCGTCCGCACTATCTGGGAGAGTCATGACAAGTAGGTTCACCGAGTTGGTCGTTGACTGCCACGATCCGGAGAGGCTCGCGGCCTTCTGGTGCGAGGTCCTGGACTTCAAGGTGATCGACCGGAGCGAGGGCAAGGTCGAGATCGGCTCCTGGGTGCCGACTATCGAGGATGTTCGGGCCCGCCAGATGCCGCCCACCTTGGTGTTCATCCAGGTGCCCGAGGACAAGACTGTGAAAAACCGGCTTCACCTCGACGTCAGCCCGATCGACGGCAGCACCGAGGACGAGGTGACCAGATTGCTCGGCCTCGGCGCCACCAAGACGGACGTGGGCCAGGGCCCAGACCGAAACTGGGTAGTCATGGCAGACCCCGAGGGCAACGAGTTCGACGTCCTACGCACCCTGGCACCGCAGACCTAGGCCGCGGACACCCGCACCCCGTCACACACCGCAACCGCTACGTTGCCGAGAAGACCTCACTGACGCCCGCTCACTCGTAGCAGCACCACTGATCGCGGTGCGCAGGCTGGCGCACGCCCGTCTGCGCCGGGCCCAGGCCGGGGAACGCTCCACCGGGATCGCCCCGACACCTGGGCCCTTCCGCTGCCGCACCACCCGGACGCCGCACAGCAGATCAGCCGAACAACAAAGGACCTCGATGGACAAGACAGCACCCTCTGCAGCCCGGCCGTCGCCGATATCGGCGACGGTGCCTCTGTGGCCGTCGGCGGATTCGGTCTGAGCGGCATACCCAGCACCCGGCTCGCCGCACTCCATGAGCAAGGAGCCCACTCGCTGCGGGTGGTGTCCAACAGCTGCGGTGCCGACGACCACGGACTCGGCATCCTGCTGGGGGCCGGCCGTATCGCCCGGGTCAGCGGCTCCTACGTCGGCGAGAACAAGGAGTTCGCCCGTCAGTACCTCTATCGGCGAACTCGAGGTCGAACTGGTGCCACAGGGCACCCTCGCCGAGCGCCTGCGTGCCGGCGGATGCGGCATCCCCGCTTTCTACACCCACGCCGGCGTCGGCACCCCGCTCGCCGACGGCGGCATCCCCAGGCGCCACCACGCCGACGGCAGCATCGTCATCGCTTCGTCGGCGAAGGAGACTCGGGCCTTCGGCACCGCACCTTCGTCATCGAGGAAGCAATCACCTGCGACTTCGCACTGGTACGGGCCGCTCGCGGAGGCCGGCACGGCCACCTCGTCTTCGACAAGTCCGCCCGCAGCTGCAACCCCCTTGCCGTCTTGGCGGGCAGCGTGACCATCGCCGAGGTCGAAGAACTGGTCGAGCCGGGAGCCCTGCGCGCGGACGAGATTCATCTGCCCGGAGTGTTCGTGAGCGCGTCGTACCGCTCACCGAACAGCAGGCGTCCGACAAGCAGTTCGAGAAGAGGACGGTGGCCGGCTGATGGTCTGGAACAGGAACGAGATGGCCGCCCGCGGGGCGGCCGAGCTGCACGATGGCGACTACGTGAATCTCGGCATCGGACTGCCCACCCTCGTCCCCGGCTTCATACCCGAAAGCGTGCACGTGGTGCTGCACTGCGAGAACGGCATCCTGGGTACCGGCCCCTACCCGTCTCCCGATGCTGTGGATCCCGACCTCATCAACGCCGGCAAGGAAACCGTCACGGTGCTGCCCGGCGCCTCGTTCTTCGATTCCGCGCTCTCCTGACATTGGTTCCTCGCGTTCAGGCTTGGCGGGCGTAGGACGCGAGGCGATCGGCGAGCGCGATGACGAGGTTGCGCAGTTCATCGGGGCGCTCGATGACGAACGGCCGGTCGAGTGAGGCGAGTACCGGAGGCAACCAGTCGAGCCGCTCCGCCCGCAGCTCGACGCGCAGCCAGCGCTCGGTCGCCCGGTCCTCGCCTGCCACGGGCGCGTACTCCTCCAGGCTCGCGACGCTGACGGGAAGGCGGGCGCGGATCTGCTCAGCCGTCCCGTGGATCCGCAAGGTCACCTTGTGCCGGTACTCGGCCGTGGCGAAGGCTGACAACAGGCGATGTGCCGGATCGGGACCCGCGGGCGCTTCGAACGAGCCGGGCAGGGTTCGTGCGTCTGTGATGCGGTCGAGCCGGAAGGTTCGGTCCTCGCCGATCCGGGCGTCCTGGCCCGTGACGTACCACCGGCCCGCATGGGCGACGATCCCGTACGCGTGCAGCGTGCGTTCGCTGCGCCGTCCGTCACGGTCGGTGTAGCGGATCGAGACCGGTCGGCGGTGGCGCGCCGCATCGGCGATGGTGAGCAGGACCTCGGCGTTCGGGGTGTCGAAATCACTGGGCTGATCCGTGAAGGCGACGGCCTCCAGGAGTGTGTCGAGCCTGCGGGCGATGTGCTTGGGCAGCACCCGCCGGATCTTCGCCGATGCCGTCTCGCTCGCCGTGCGCTCCGTCGTCGTCAACCCCGCTCGGCGACCGGCGATCAGGCCGAGCAGCACGGCCAGCGCCTCGTCGTCGCTGAGCATGAGCGGAGGCAAGCGGTACCCGGGGGCGAGCCGGTACCCGCCGTAGCGGCCGCGCACCGATTCCACGGGCACGTCCAGGTCGATCAGCTGGTCCACATACCGCCGCACGGTGCGCCCTTCGACGGCGAGCCGCTCGGCGAGTTCCGCCACAGTGCGGGTGCCGCCCGACTGCAGCAGCTCCAGGAGTGTCAGCACGCGGCCGGTGGGTCGAGGCATGTTCGCAGCCTAACGCGAATACAGGACCGATTCTGTCCACTATTTCCCCTAGCCTGCGCAGTGCACGCCTCCAGCACAGCCAAGGGGATTCCATGGACTTCGTCTCGATCCGCATCATCACCAGCGACGTCGCGCGCCTCGTCGAGTTCTACGAGCGAGCCACCGGGGCGCAGGCGACGTGGGCCACCGAGGACTTCGCCGAACTCAAGACCGCGGGCGCCACTCTCGCGATCGCCGGCACCCGCACCGTCCCGCTTTTCGCCCCGGGCTCTGCCCGCCCGGCGGACAACCACAGCGTGATCACCGAGTTCCTCGTCGACGACGTGGACCGCGTACACCAGAACCTGACCGGCTTCGTCACCGACTTCGTCACCGGGCCCACCACGATGCCCTGGGGCAACCGGTCGCTGCTGTTCCGCGACCCCGACGGCAACCTCGTCAACTTCTTCACCCCCGTCACCCCGGCGGCCATCGAAAAGCTCGCACGCTGACGCCACGCACAGCCGCTCACGCGGGAGCCCTGAGATGCCAGGGCTCCCGGTGAACGCGCCCGCCGAGTCCGGGAGCGCCACCGGCAGGGGACATCGGAACGCACCGCTGACCCCCGAAGGACGTCTGCGCCTGTGTCTGCGGATCGACGCCGGACGTCCGACAGCGCACACCAAGCACGGGCCGGCCCGGCTCGCCGCCGACCTGCAGCGGCTGCACGGCCTCACACGCGCGCCCGCGACCGTCCACCGCATCCTGGTGAGGCGAGGACTCAACCGGCTCCGGGACCTCGACCCACCGACCGGCGAGCAGCTGCGCGAGGTCATCCGCTAGGGCCACAACCGGGTCGGCGACCTGGTCCACGTCGACATCAAGAAGCTCGGACGCATCCCACACGGCGGCTGGCGCATGCACGGCGTCGGAACCGGCGCCGCCCGCGCCTCCAAACGCACCGGGCCGGGCACCGGGAAAGTCGGCTATACGTACCTGCACCCCGCGCTCGACGACCACTCCCGGCTGGCCTACGCCGAGGCCCTGGAGGACGAGAAGGCCGTGACCGCAGTCGCCTTGGTACCGGGCCGTCGCCTTCTTCGCCGCCCACGACATCACGCAGATACGCCGCGTCCTGACCGATAACGGCTCCTGCTACCGCTCCCGGACATGGGCCGACGCGCTCGCCGCGGCGGGCACGAAGCACAAACGCACGACGCCCTACACCCCGCGGACGAACGGGAAGGCCGAGCGCTACAACGGCACGCTGGCCCGGAATGGGCCTCCTCCCAGCCGAACTCCTCGGCCGCCTTGAGGTAGGCGTTGACCTGGCGGGTCAGGAAGAGCTGGCCGGCTTTGGTGAACCAGTCGGCCGAGCCGTTCTCGACGGAGATGGCCGCGGCGACCTCGTCGGCGCGGGCGGAGCGCAGGGCGTCGTAGCACCGGATGATCTCCTGCTGCTCCTCGGGTGTGGTGCGCGGCCAAAGACAAGACCTCCGCCAACGTGCCCGCGGCCGGCGTCTCCGGCAACACCGGCGGCATCCGCCTGCTCTCCCGAATCGCTGCCACAAGCCCCCGCGTGACCAATGCGCGGACCGAACCGGCCACCGCACCGAGGTGACAAAGAAGCCCCCAGGAGCTGAGTCTTTGTGAGCACTGCCCGAACGCGCGGTCCTCGCGGTCCTACGGTCCGGCCATGGACACGAGCCGCAGCAGAGGAACAACCGCGAAGACCCTGCGCAGCGCCGTGCTGGCGGTGCTGCTGACCACGGGGGCGATCACCGTGACCGCCCCGGACGCGCAGGGGGACAGTGCGCGGACCGAGATGCCCGTGGCGTCGACGAGTCCGGTCGCCGGAGTGAGCGAGTCGGTGGTGCGGGTGAAGATCCCGCTGCCGGCGTCCTTCGGCGCCCGCCCGGCCGCGTGCGACTGGCTGTCGTATCTGCGGTACCGCTCCTCCGACGGGCCGCGGGCGTCCGCCGACGCCGACCGGATCCTCGTCGCCCAGCCGGGCATCCTGGAGGGGGCGGGAGCGTTCGACAGCGTCGCCCGCGACACCGTGGCGCGCGCCGCCGAGCAGGGGCGGCACATCGAGTTCTGGGCCCTGGACCGGCGCTCCAACTGCCTGGAGGACCGCACCGGCATCGCCTCCGGCGACCAGCACACGGCCGTCGACTACTACTACCGCGGCAAACGGGTCGACGGCCGCACCTTCGCCGGGTTCGTGGGCAACGACCGGCTGGGCTGGATGGCCAAGCTCGGCATCGAGCAGACCGTGCGCGACCAATACGACCTGCTCGCCGCCGAGTTGCCCGGCCAGGCGCTGCGCAAGCGCAAGGTGCTGTGCGGAGGACACTCGCTCGGCGGCGTGATCACCGGCTACTTCGCCGCCGCCGACTTCGACGGCGACCCGGGCACCACGAGCGACGCGGGATACAACCAGTGCGCCGGCTACTTCGCCCTCGACACCACCGTCTCCACCTCCCTGGGCGACCTGAGCGGCAGCACGCCGGACGACACCAACCTGCCGGACGTGGGCCTCGGTTACGGCGCCGTACAGACGGGTCTCGACAGCGGGGTGCTGCCCCGCTCGCTGTCCGCGCCGGTGCTGCTCAACCCCGAGACCATGACCCTGCTGGCCATCGCCGGCGTGGGCGCCGTACAGGCTCCGGGCGCCGAGGCCGACCTGCCGTCCTATCTGCCCGCCAACACCAACATCGAGGCCACCAACCGCTTCCTGTTCTCCAAGGACACCGCCACCTTCCTCACCGGCTCTCCCGCGGTGAAGGACTTCCGGCTCACCAACGCGGCCGTGCTCGGGGCGCTGCTGGACGACAACTCCGTACCGCTGGCCTTCCTGCAGAGCAGCGTCGGCTTCTTCGACGGCGGGCCCATCACCGACAAGAACTTCCCAGCCGCCAACGGCAGTTCACAGCAGCCGGGACTGTTCGGCGTCGAGTACAAGGCGATCCCGGCCCAGCCGCACGGCCCGCTCTACACATGGCGCAATTACGACCGTGTCGGCGCCGCCGACGACCCCGGCTACCGGTCGGCCGACGGCAGGCCGTTCACCAATGCAGGCAAGGAGGTCACCGACATCGGGGAGTTGGCCCGCAGCCTGGCCGAGCAGCCGCTGGACTTCACCGAGCAGTACTTCCCCACCAAACTGGTCACCGACCTCGAACTGGCCACCTACCCGCAGGTGAAGCAGCTGGTCGTGCACCCCGAGGGGCTCACCGCCAACCCGACGCTCACCGTGCTCGCGGGCGACGGGCTGCTGGCGGGCCGCATCCCGGCCGGCCTCCACCCGGTGGTCGCCGACGGCTACCAGCACCTCGACGTGCTCACCGCGGCGCCCGTGCAGAACAACGGGCGGCCCGAACCCGTCTCCACCCACCTCGCGCAATTCGCAGAGGATCCCAAGTAGCGCTGCCCGCACAGCTGTTGGGCCCGGGAAGGAGATCCTCCCGGGCCCAACGCTCATGGCCTGCCGCACTCAGATCTTGCCCGCGGCGAAGGCGGCCGCCGCGTCCGCGTCGGAGGTGTAGCCGAGGTGCGCGAGGACGTCGTTGCCGCCGTTCTCGCAGATGGGGTCGCCCTTGGCGCAGAAGTCGATGGTGCGGCTCTGGTAGCTGCCGGTGACGCTCTTGCCGAGGGCCCGGATCGGATTGCCGAACAGCAGCACCGCGGCGACCTTCGGTTCGAGTGCGGCGGGAATGGTGGCCACGATGGGGCTGCCGACCACCGCGCCGTCGCTGCTGATTCCGATGGAGTTGTCGACGACGTTCGCGCCCTGCGAATAGCCGACGAGCACGAAACGCTGATTCGGGCAGGCCGCGGCCTGGCTGTTGACGTGGTTCACGAGGTCGGCATTGCCCTGGGCGGCCGAGGTGAGGGAAAGGTCCGCGGGGTAATTCACCTTGTAGCTGGTGAGGTTCTTGCCCGTCAGCTTCTTCTGCAGGGCGGAATACACCGGGTCGCCGACGATCGCACCGAGGGTGCCCGGCTCGAAGGTGCCACGAGCTGCGACGACGTCGATGTCCGGGCAGGTGGCGGCGGATGCCGTGGGTGTCGAGACGGTGGCCAGTCCGGCCGCCCCGCCGGCCAGCGAGAGCGCGGCGAGGCACAAGCGAATACGCATGGGGATCCTTTGGAGGGTCGGGCGCGCTGTGCGCCTGCGGAAAAGGACGTCCCGAACGTATTCGCTTTTTCTGACGGGGTGTTATGTATGGGAATTCAGAAGTTTCGCGGTTTCTTGAGCTGAGGTGAGTCGGCGGGAATTGCCTACGCGGAGGGCGTTTCCTGGTCCCGTAGTTCCTCGGCGCGCAGTGCCAGGATGAGGTCCAGGCGGGTGCCGGGGTCGTGCAGGGCGTCCCCGAAGAGCTTCTCCAGCTGGCGCAGGCGGTAGCGGACCGTCTGCGGGTGGATGTGCAGGCGGGCGGCGACGTCGGGCACGTTGCTGCCGCTGAGCAGCCAGGCCAGCAGCGTCTCGGCGAGCCGGGGCCGCTGCCCCTCGGAGGCTGTCTCCAGCGGTGCGAGGGCGCGCGTCTCCAACTGGGCGAGCAGCGGCTCGTCCCCGTGCAGCAGCAGGGTCGAGAGGTGGTCGGCGCACCGCACCACGCCCTGCCGGGGCAGGATCCCGCGTCCCATCAGCCGCAGTGCCCGGGCGGCCCAGCGCAGCGACTGCGCGGCCTCGGCAAGGGGCACCGTCGGGCCGATCGCGGCCGGGCGGCCGCGCAGCGCGAGAGCGAACGCGCGGCCGCCGAAGCGGCCCGAACCGTCCGGATCGGGCAGCAGCATCCGCGGCGGCCGGGACTCCACGTCCACCAGCGCCCCGGCGGCCGCCAGCGGCCGCTCCTCCTCGCCCCGGTCCGGGCAGGCCGCGAGCGCGACGACCGCCACCTGCCGGGGCACCGACCAGCGGGCGCCGTGCGCCAGATCCTGTACGGCCTCCAACGGCACCGGCCCCTCGCCCAGCAGCAGATCGAGCAGGCGCCTGCGCCGCCGCTCCAGCTCGCCCGTGCTGCGCAGCCTGCCCTCCGCATAGCCGGCCGCGGCCGCCTCGGCCACCTCGTGCACGGTACGGAACGCGAGCTCGCCCAGCGCGGCCACCACCGCCGAGTCCAGTCCCAACTCCTCCGCCGTACGGCCCATCAGCCGCCAGGCGTGCATCCCCCCGATCCGCAGCGCGGACTGCAGGGCGTCCAGACTGCGGTCCTCCAGGGCCACGGCGCGCCCGAGTTCGTAGTACGTCGACGCGATCGCGTCGCCCCGCCCGCGCGGGTCGGCGATGTGGTCGACGAACAGGGTCAGCGCCTGCACCACCCCGGCCCGCAGGTTCCTGGCGTACATCCCGTCCGCGGGGCCCGCGTACTCGGGAACCTGGCTGCGGACCTCGTCCTCGACCTCGTCGGCGACCGCTTCGAGCTGGGCACGGAGCAACTCGGCGAGGTCGGCCGGCATCGAGGGGGATGCCGGACCGGCGGGCCCGCCGTGCGGGGTGGGGACGGCCATCGCGGACACTCCTTCCAGCCGGAGGCGGCTCACCCGCGGAGTGTTTCCCGTGGGACGAGGGACAAGTCCTGTGTTGGACGGACGGTCCCTGCGCTCCGTTCCGTGCCCCGACGGCACCGACATCACTCCGGCAGTCCCAGTGCACCGGCGAGCATCGGCCACGACGCGGTGAACTCCGGTTTCCAGTACGCCCAGCTGTGTCCTCCGCCTGCGTAGAAGTGGGTGGTGACAGCGATCCCCAGGCGGGTGAGGGCGTCGGTGAAGCTGTGGGCGGAGGGCCACAGGGCGCTCTCCAGTGCCTCGGGCAGCCAGTCGCCGCTCCCGCCGACCACTCCGCTGCCGTTGGAGACGTACAGGGAAGTGCTGCGCAGCCCCGCGGCGCGGGCCCGCGGGTTGAAGTCGCGCCAGGTGAGGAGGTTCAGGACCGGGTTGCCCCACAGGGACAGGGGCGCCAGGTTCTCGCGGGCCACGATGGCGGCGACCAGGGTGGGCACGCCGGGCGCGGTGGTGTCGAGGATGCCGCTGTAGGAGGCCGCGGCGGCGAAGGCGCCCGGATGGCGGGCCGCGTGCGCCATGGCGCCGTAGCCGCCGGTGGAGACCCCGGCGACCGCCCGCACCCCCGAGGCCCGGTAGTCCCGCTTCAGCATCGCCTGCACCTCGGTGAGCTGGAACGTCTCGTAGTCGGGGCCGCTGAGCCAGGCGGTGGGGATGCCGGTGGGGCCCCCGTCCGGCATCGCCACGATCAGGTCCCTGCCCGCGGTGAAGGGCTCGATGTCGGTCTCCCGGGTCCAGGACGTGTAGTCGTCGTGGGCGCCGTGCAGCAGATACAGCACGGGGTAGGTGCGGCCCGTCTGCGTGTCGAAGTTCGACGGCAGGATCAGCCGCACCGGGGCGCTGCGGCCCAGGGCGGCGGAGGCCACGGACACATCAAAGGTGCGCGGCCCGAGCTGCGTCGCGGCCCGCGCGGTGCCGGCGACGGCGCCGAACAGGGTGGCCAGACCGGCGACAGCCGCGGCCTTGGTGACGGCGCGCCGGGACACTCCGGTGGTGCGGTGGGGGTGGGGCATGGCGGCTCCTGGGATGGGTTCAGCGGGTCTGCTCGGCGAGCTCCCGCCGCAGCCGGGCGGCGATCTCGTCGACGTGCGGCGGGTCGAGAAGGGAGAGATGGTGGCCGCCGACCCGTACGACGGTCAGCCGCGGGCACACCTCGTCCCAGCCCAGCGTCTCGTCGTCCCGCTCGTAGGCCGGGTCGCGCACGGTGTGCGGAGCGGGCTCGACGGCCCGGTACAGGACCACGCGCCCGTCGTAGCGGCCCGGCCGGTGGGCCTCGCCGATCCTCAGGTCCAGGTAGGAGGAGCGCTGGTGCTCCAGGACGGCAGCGGGCACGTCGGCGGCCTCGCGCAGGGCCCGCAGCACGGTGTCGATGCGCTCACCGTCGTCGTCCGCCGCCACGAGCTCGTCGTACGGCAGCTCCAGCCGGACCCCGTAGGTGTCGGCGACGTGGCGGGCGAAGCCCGTGAAGTGCGCGCGGATCCGGTCGTCCGGCGTGTGCCCGGGCCGGGCCAGGGGCCGTACGGAGTCGATGAGCACCACCAGCTCCACCTCCCGCCCGGCGGCGGTCAGCTGCCGCGCGGTCTCCTGGGCGACGAAGCCGCCGAAGGACCAACCACCCAGCAGACAGGGCCCGTTGGGGTGGGCGGCGGCGATGACCTCGGCGTAGCGGCTTGCCTTCTCGGTCACCGTACGGGCCTGTTCGACCCTTTCCAGCCCGTACACCGGCCGGTCGTCTGCGAGCCGGTCCGCCAGCGCCCGGTAGACGTCGGTGGTTCCGCCGGCGGCGTGCACGAGGAACAGCGGCGGGCGGGAGCCGCCGGCGCGCACAGTACGCAGAGGTGTGCCGTCCCCGGCCGGGAGCGCTTGCCCGATGCGCTCGGCGAGTTGCTCGACCGTGGGGGTGCCGAGCAGCTCGCGCAGCTGGAGTTCGATGCCGAACTCGCGCTCCAGGGCGGTGCGAATGCGGACGGCCATCAGGGAGTCCAGGCCGAGGTCGGCCAGGGCGGTGGAGGGGGTGATCCGGGTCGGGGTATGGCCAGTGACGGCGGCGATGTGGTGACACAGCCGGGCGGTGACGGAGGCATCAGGCGGCGCGGTGACCGGTTCCGCCGGGGCGGCGGCGGTGCTCGCCGTACGCCCCCCGTCCGTCCACCAGTGCCGCACGTGCCGCCAGCGCGGCGCGGGCAGGTCGATGACGCGACCGGACGGCAACGGCAGACGATGCCCCGCCGTGTACAGGGCCCCCAACTCGCCCAGGAACGCGGCCAGGTCGTCGCCGTCGCGGCGCAGCGTGCCGACGGTGAGGGCGCCGGGCACGGTGTCGGCGACGGCCCGCAGCAGTACCGGGTGGGGCGAGATCTCGACGAAGGCGGTGTGGCCGTCGGCTGCGGCGGCCGCCACCGCTCGCTCGAGGTGTACGGGCCGCCGCAGGTTCGCGGCCCAGTGGGCGCCGTCGAAGTTGGCCTCGCCGCGGGGGTCGTCGAGGACGGTGGAGTAGACGGGGATGTGCGCTTGTCCGCCCTCGACGTCGGCCAAGGCATGGGTCAACTCCGGTAACAAGGTGTCGACTTGGGGTGAGTGCCCGGCGCCGACGACCCGCATGGCGCGGGCGGCCCGCCCCTCCTCCTCCAGCCGCCGCACCAGCCGGGCCACCGCAGGCTCCTCGCCGGTGACCACCTTCTGCCCGGGGGAGGAGTGGACGGCGACGTGGACACCGGGGAAGTCCCTTTGCAGGGCGGCGAGTTCGGCGTCGTCGACATCGACGACGGCCATGGCGCCGCCCCGCAGCCGAGCGAGCAGCCGGGCCCGTACGGCGACGACGCGCGCCGCGTCCGGCACGTCCAGGGCGCCCGCGCACACCGCGGCGGCGACCTCGCCCATGGAGTGGCCGATGACGGCGGCGGGTTCGACGCCGTAGGAGCGCCACAGCTCGGCGAGCGCGACCTGGAGGCCGAACAGGACGGGCTGGGCGACCTCCAGCCGGTCGAAGCCGTCGCCGGAGGCCAGGTGGTCGTAGAGGGAGAGCCCGCATTCCGGGGCGAGTTGGGCGTCGAGCTTCTCCACGGCGGAGGCGAAGGCGGGTTCCTCGGCCAGCAGCCGGCGGCCCATGCCGGCCCACTGGCTGCCGTACCCGGAGAACACCCACACCGGGCCGCGCCCGATGCGATCACCCTCGCCGGTCAGGGCCCGGGCGTGGGGCCGGCCCTGCGCCAACACCCCCAGCGCATCGGCGAGTTCACCACGGTCACCGGCGGCGACGGCAGCCCGCACGGGTCCGCGGCCGGCCCGTCCGGCGAGGGTGCGGGCCACGTCGGCCAGGCGCGCCTCACCTGCCGGGGGTGTACGGAGCCAGTCGGCGAGCCGGGCCGCGGTGTCCCGGAGGCGTTCGGTGTCGACGTCGGAGAGGAGGTGGAGGCGGGCGGCCGGTTCCTCGGCGGACGGCGGCGACTGGACGGCGGGCCGCCATTCCTCCAGCACCGCATGGGCGTTGGTGCCGCCGAAGCCGAACCCGGAGACCCCGGCGGTGGCCGTGCCGCGGTACCGCGGCCACGGCTCGGGCTCGGTCACCACCCGCAGCCGCTCGTCGTCCAGGGCGCTGCCGTCCGCGCAGTGCAGCGAGGGCGGAACGACGTCGTGGTGCAGCGCCAGCACCGTCTTGACCAGCCCGGCGACACCCGCGGCCGACTCCAGATGACCCAGGTTGCCCTTGACCGAGCCCAGCAGCAGCGGCTGGTCGGGATCCCGGCCCGCAGCGAGGACGGCGCCGAGCGCGCCCGCCTCGATCGGGTCGCCCAGCGGGGTGCCGGTGCCGTGCGCCTCGACGTAGTCGACACCGGACGGGTCGAGTCCGGCCCGGGCGTAGGCGGTCGCCAACAGGGCTTGCTGGCTTGTCGGGTTGGGTGCCAGGAGGCCGTTGGAGCGGCCGTCGGAGTTGACGGCCGTGGCGCGGATGACGGCCAGGATCCGGTCGCCGTCGCGTTCGGCGTCGGACAGCCGTTTCAGGAGCACCACCGCGCATCCCTCGCCGCGTCCGATGCCGTCGGCCGCCGCCGAGAACGGCTTGCACCGCCCGTCCGGCGCAAGCGCCCCGGCCCGCCCGAACGCCACGCCGATCGTCGGCGAGAGCAGCACATTGACGCCCGCGGCGATCGCCATGCCGCTCTCGCCCGTGCGCAGGCTGACGCACGCCTGGTGCACGGCCACCAGCGAGGAGGAACACGCGGTGTCGACGGCCATGCTCGGCCCCCGGGTGTCCAGCACATACGCCACCCGGCCAGCGGTCACACTCAGCGCCGCACCCGCCGGGGCCCACGGGTCGACGGCGCCCGCATCGGCGCCGGTGAGCCGGCCGTACTCGGGGGCCGAGACACCGACGAAGACCCCGGTGTCGCTGCCGGCGAGCGAAGCGGCCGGGACGGCGGCATGGCCGAGCGTCTCGAGGACGACCTCCAGCAGGATCCGCTGCTGCGGGTCCATCAGCGCGGCCTCACGCGGAGTGATCCGGAAGAAGTCGGCGTCGAAGCCCGCGATGTCGTCGAGATAGCCGCCGTAGGAGGGAGCGTCGGCGGGCGGAAACGCGGTGAAGTCCCGCCACCGGTCCTCGGGGACCCGCCGGATCGCGTCCACGCCCTCGCTCAGCAGCCGCCAGTAGTCGCCCGGGCCGTGCACGCCCCCGGGCAGCCGGCAGCCGACCCCGATGACGGCGACGGGCTCGCCCAAGTCGGCCGATGCAGAAGCCGGTTGGGTCACCGGCGAGGCCTCCGCCTCGGCGGCGCACAGACGGGCCACCAGCGCATCGCCGGTCGGCGCCTCCCACAGCAGCGTCGCCGGCAGCTCACGCCCCGCGAGCCGGGACAGCTCCCCGGCCAGGATCACCGCGTCCCGCGAGGACATGCCGAGGTCGGCCAGCGGCCGGTCCATCGGGACGGCCTCGGCGGCGGACCCGTTCCACGCCGCCACCCGCTGCGCGATCAGCCGCTGCACCGCGCCCTCGTCGACCGCTCTCACCGCGCACGCTCCGCCGCGTACGCGCCCTCCAGATACCGCTGACGGGTCAGCGCCCGCGACACCTTGCCGCTGGAGGTGCGGGGCACGACGCCCGGCGCGACGAGGACGACCTCGGCCAGCCGCAGCCCATGCCGGCCGGAGACGGCGGCGCGCACGGCGCCCACGACGGCCGGCACGTCCATCTCGGCGAGGCTCGTGGCCCGCACATGCTCGGCCACGACGACCACCCGCTCACCCGCGCCGCCCGGCACGCCGAAGGCGGCCAGCCGGTCCCGCCGCACGGTCGGATGCGCGTCCTGGGCCGTGGCCTCCACATCCTGCGGATAGTGGTTGCGGCCGTCGACGACGATGAGGTCCTTGAGCCGGCCGGTGACGATCAACTGCCCGTCCAGCACCGTCCCCAGATCACCCGTGCGCAGCCAGCCGCCCGGCCCGGCGTCCGACTCGGCGCCGAAGACGAGCCGGGTCTGCCGCTCCTGATTCCAGTAGCCGCGGCCGACGTTGGGGCCCTGCACCCGGATCTCCCCGACCTCACCCTCGGACAGGACGGCCCCGGACACGGGATCGACGATGCGGACCCGCTGGCCCGCCGGAGCGCCACAACCCGCCAGCAGCACCGCTCGCGGATCCTCCGCCCGCGCGGGCAGAGCTTTCCCGGAGGCGAGGGCGTCGCGGTCGAGCGCGAACCGGCACAGCGGCCGGCCGGGCCGGGCCGCGCTGACGAACACGGTGGCCTCGGCCAGCCCGTACGACGGGCAGTGGACGTCCGGCGACAGCCCCTGCCCGGCGAAGGCGGCGTGGAAGCGGTCCACCGTGCCCGGACGGACCGGCTCACTGCCGTTGATCAGCGCGGCGACCTGGTCCAGCCGCAGATCCGCCTTCTGCGCCTCGGTGACGACGGAGGCGCAGTAGTCGTAGGCGAAATTCGGCGCGGCGCTCAGCGCGCGCGGATGCGTGGCGAGCAGCCGCAGCCAGCGCACGGGCTCGTGCAGGAACGCCACCGGCTCCATGAGCACCGACAACAGACCACGCACCACCGGGGCGGCGACGCTCAGCACGAGCCCCATGTCGTGGTACAGCGGCAGCCAGCCCACACAGGTCACCGGGTGGGCGTCCGCGCCGTAGGCGGCCAGCGCCTGACGGGCGTTGGCGACGACGTTGGCATGGGTGATCTCCACGCCCGCCGGGGTGCGGGTCGAACCGGAGGTGTACTGCAGATAGGCGATCTCCGCGGCGTCCGGCATCACGGGCCGCCAGTCCCCGGCGGCGGCGTCGGGCACCCGGTCCGCGGCGACGATCCGCACCGCCGTGCCCTCGCAGAAGTCCCGGACCTCGTCCAGGGCGCGGCTCGTCGTCACGGCGACCGCCGGGCGCGCGTCGGCGAACACGGCCGCGAGCCGGTCGCCGTGCCCCGGCAGGCCGGGCGGATACAGCGGTACGGCGACCAGGCCGGCGGCGAGGACCGCCAGGAACGCGGTGACGTACTCCGTGCCCTGCGGGCACAGCAGCGCCACCCGTGCTCCGGGCTCGGCCTCCTCGGCGAGCCGGGCGGCCAGCGCCCGCACCCGCAGGTCGAGGCGCCGCCAGGTCAGGGTGCGGTGCACGCCGCGCGAACCCGGGGCGGGATGGTCGACGAAGGTGAACGCCCGGCGGTCGGGGGTGGTGTCGGCCCAGTGCCGCACGTACTCCGGCAGACTCCGGAACGCGGGCGCGAGCGGGGGGCGGCGGCTGTCCATGGGGCATGGCTCCAAACGTCGCGGGGTACGGCTTGCGGATCACAGCAGTCGCAGTGGGCGATCCGGGCGGGGAAGGCACCGGTCAGAGCGGGATGTTGCCGTGCCGGCGCTCCGGCATCGCGGCACGCTTGCCGCGCAGCGCGCGCAGGGCGCGGCAGACATGGGCGCGCGTGTCGCGCGGGGCGATGACGTCGTCGACGTAACCGCGCTCGGCGGCCAGATAGGGCGTCCCGTAGGTGCTCTCGTACGCGGCGACCAGACGGGCCCGCAGCGCCTCGGGATCGGCGGCGGCGGCGAGCTCGCGCCGGTGCAGCACGCCCACCGCACCCTCGGCGCCCATCACGGCGATCCGGGCGGTGGGCCAGGCGAGGTTGATGTCGGCGCCCAGATGCTTGGAGCCCATCACCGCATACCCGCCGCCGTACGCCTTGCGCACCACCACCGTCACCTTCGGCACGGTTGCCTCCGCGTAGGCGTACAGCAGTTTCGCGCCGCGCCGGATGATCCCGGCCTGCTCCTGGCGGACCCCGGAGAGATAGCCCGGCACGTCGGCGAAGGTCAGCAGCGGGACGCCGAACGCATCGCAGAACCGCACGAACCGCGCCGCCTTCTCGGAGGCGTCGATGTCCAGAACACCGGCGGAGTGCAACGGCTGATTGGCGACGACACCGACGGACCGGCCCTCGACCCGGGCCAGCGCACAGATGATGTTGGGCGCGAACAGCTCCTGCACTTCGAGGAGTTCACCCTCGTCGACCACCGCGCGCAGAACGTCCCGCATGTCGTAGGTCTGCCCCAGCCGATCGGGCACCACCTCGTCCAGCCACGCCCCGCCCGCCGCCGGCCCCGGGGCGTACTCCGGCGGCCGCTCGAGGTTGTTGGCGGGCAGATACGACAGCAGATCCCGTACGGTGTCGAAGGCTTCCTGCTCGTCGGCGGCGAGGAAGTGCGCGTTGCCGTTGACGGCGTTGCTGGTGCGGGCGCCGCCCAACTCCTCGGCGCTGGTGCGCTCGCCGGTGACCGCCTCGATGACGTCGGGCCCGGTGACGAACATGTGCGAGGCGCCGTCCACCATCACGGTGAAGTCGGTGATGGCGGGGGAGTAGGCGGCCCCGCCGGCGCACGGCCCGAGGACGACCGAGAGCTGTGGGATCACCCCGGACGCCCGCACATTGCGGCGCACCAGCTCGGCGTAGAGCGCGAGCGAGGCGACGCCCTCCTGGATGCGGGCGCCGCCCCCGTCGTTGAGCCCGACGACCGGACAGCCGATCCTCAGGGCAAGATCCATCAGCGCGACGGTCTTCTCACCGAAGGCCTCGCCCATGCTGCCGCCGAAGACCGTCGAGTCCTGCGCGAACACGCAGACGGCACGGCCGTCGACCGTGCCGTGCCCGGTCACCACCCCGTCGCCGTACGCGCGAGGGGCCGCGTCCCCGGCGGGCCGGGCCCGCACGAACAGGCCGGTCTCGGTGAAGGAGCCCGCGTCCAGCAGCCGCTCGATCCGCTCCCGGGCACCGAACTCGCCACGCCGTCTCGGCCCGCCCGAAGACACGGCCTGCGCCCGACGGCCCTCCAGCTCGGCGATGCGCCCGGCGGTGCGGTCGGGAACGCGCGTCGCCGTCTCCCCGGCGCAGGATGTTGTCGCCTCTCGCGTCACAGCCACCTCCGAAGTGGCTTTCGAATATGGCAGCGACACAGGGCCGGCACAGGGGAATCACTGTTCTATTTGCGGGAGATGAGTCCCGCGGTGCGGGTGTTGCTCCGTGCGTGACAAGCACATGGTGAAACCGGGAGGCAGCACGTATGGAGGGTCACTCGGCCGGACGGCGTCCAGCGGGGTCTTGTGGGTCGGGTACTCGGCGATCGTCTCGAAGATCAGGTCGATCGCCTCCGCGGGCGGGTGGGCGGAGGCCGGCGCCACCACCGCCCCGCATGCGCGCAGCCGACACACAGCGCACCCTGGTGCTATGGCCGACGCACAGCCCATCGTGATCTACCCGCCAGCCGAGGACGGAGGCCGGCGGGTGCGTGTGGGCGACCATTTCCGCGGGATGGCGTACGGGCTGCTGGACGTCGTCGAGTTCCTGCGCCTCGCGGGTCTGGAGGACGTCGACGAGGCGTGGGTGCAGCAATCCGGGCTGATCGAGTGGCGGGGCGGCGGCCCGGACGTGTGGAAGCGCTGAACGCGACGCGGTCAGAACCAGTGCAGGCAGTGCGGGGAGCGCTCGGCGCGGAAGAGGGCGTCGGCGAGGGGGGCCGCGCCCGGGTGGTGGGCCCTGATGTGGCCGGCACGCACGAGCGTGCTTGGGGCGGTACCGCCGAGGTAGATCGAACCGAGGTCGCTCACGTCCAGGGACAGGTCGGGCTCCCGGTCCGTGGGGACGCAGTCGGCCTTGCTGTCGCGGACGGTCAGCAGGTAGCGGCCGTGCTCGCCGAGGAACGGGTCGGTGACGTCGAGGACGAGCTCGCCGTCCATGAACCAGCCGCGCGCCGTCAGCGCGCGCGGGACATCCAGCAGCCGCACCCAGAGCCAGTCGGTGTGGTTGCTCACCTCGCCGGCGCGGAAGTCCGCGAACTGCCAGCGCAGCGGGTGATCGGGCGGGAAGTGCTTGAACACGACCTGAGCGACCAGGTCGTGTTCGAGCACGAACCGGGCCAGGGCCGTGAAGACGCCGTCGTCGGTGGCGATGGTCTCGTCGACGGTCAAGGTGTAGTCGGGCTCGCCGGTCGCATAGCTGGCGTAACCGTCCGGGACGCCGTCGGAGTCCCGGTGGACGGCGACGTAGCGCGGCGCCGGAGCGATCGGGGGCTGCCCCGCGCTCAGGGCCCACCAGCGGTGCGGGCGGGACAGCGCGCCGGGCTGGGCGCGGCGGTAGCGGTCGTAGACCTCTTCCAGGATCTCGCGGCACTCTGCGCGCCGCAGCACCTCGATCGTGCCGGTGTCCGAGGCGGTCGGCGGCGCATCGGCCGTTCCGTGCGCCCGGGGGACGGCGAGCGCTGCCCGGTGGCGCGGCACCGTCAGCCGCTGCGTATAGGCGGCCGGTCCATAGCCGAACCTGCGGTAGATCAGGGCCTCGGAGGCCAGCAGTACGGAGAGGAACTCCCCGCGGGCCCGCAGCTCGGTGAGCTGATGCCGCATCATCGCACTGAGCACGCCCTGACGTCGGTGCGAGGGCAGGACGCCGACGGCGGTCACCCCGGCGGCCGGGGCGAGGATCTCACCGGGCAGCGTGAGCTCGAAGGCGTACGCACCGGCGGTGCCGACGGGCCGCCCCTCCGCCGTCACGGCGAGCAGGCAGCGGTCCATCTCGAGTGCCGCCCACCAGACCCCGCCACCGTCCTCGTCGGGGGTTTCCGGGAAGCGCCCGAACGCGGCAAAGAGGGTGTCGACGAAGACGTCGTGGTCCTGGTCGGTCGTGGGACGGATCTCCATTGCTGCTACTGCCTCCCCGGGAAACCGGCACCACCACTGGTGGCGCCTCGCCACAGTGCAGCGTTGGTCCGTGGCCCGGGTCAATCGAATTACCGCCGGGTTCGACGGCCTGTCACCGCACAGGACGGGACCCGTCCGAGACAGGGCTCGCTGTGTTCAACTGCCTTACAGAGAAGGGGCATTGGACCGAAATCCACCCTGTACTGGGCTGTGACGACGGCATTGGCGCCGAAGAGCTCTGCCCGGCGACGCCGGTGGAGTCGCCGTACTTGTGCTGACCTGCGTCCCATGGCTCAGGGGCGTTGATGGTGTTGCAGGCCGGCGTTCGGGTCGGAGCGGGTGCGGGAGCGGAAGGTGCGACGGTAGGTGTCCGGGGGCACGCCGACCGTGCGGTTGAAATGGCGACGCAGTGTCGTGGCGGTGCCCATACCGGAGGCCGCCGCGATGGTCTCGACACTGTCGTCGGTTGTCTCCAGCAGCTCCTGGGCGTGGCGGATCCGCTGTGTCAGCAGCCATTGCAGAGGGGTGGTGCCGGTCGCCGACCTGAAGTGGCGGCCCAGGTGGCGCGAGCTCATCCGCGCCCGGCGGGCCAGGTCCTCCACGGTCAGCGGATGGTTCAGCCGTTTGATCACCCAGGGGAACAGCTCGGCTAGCGGGTGGTTGTCCGGGGCGGGCACCGGGGCGGTGACGAACTGGGCCTGGCCGCCGTCCCGATGCGGCGGCACGACCAGGCGGCGGGCGACCGCGTTGGCGATCGACGAGCCGCGGTCGAGGCGGACGAGGTGCAGGCACAGGTCCATGGCGGCGGCTTTACCGGCCGAGGTGAGCACGCTGCCGTTGTCCACGTAGAGGACATCCGGGTCCACCTCCACCTTGGGGTAGCGGGCGGCCAGGTCTCGAGTGTGCGCCCAGTGCGTGGTCGCGCGCCGCCCGTCCAGGAGGCCGGCGGCGGCCAGCACGAAAGCTCCCGTGCAGAGGGAGGCCACGCGTGCGCCCGCCTCGTGGGCCGTGCGCACCGCGTCGACCAGGTCGGCGGGCGGCTCCTCGTCGACGTCGGCCCAGCCCGGGACGATGACGGTGTCGGCGCGCGGGAGCCGGTCGAGGCCGTGATCTGGCTCCAGCCCGAACCTGCCGGCCCGCACGGCACCCGGCCCGCAGACGACGAGGTTGTACCAGGGCCCTGCCAGGCCGGCCGGGGCGGAGCCGAAGACCTCGTACGCCATGGACAGTTCGAAGTGCAGCATCCCGTCGGTGACGGCCAGCGCGACAGTGTTCACGTCCGGAATTGTACGGGCCATGGCGTTCCGGACACTCGCACAGGGCGCTCGCCCCGGACAGGATGTCCACGACAGATCGCAACAGATCATTTGAGTACGGGGGAGAACCCATGGGATCGGGACTCGAGGTGGCGGTGTTCGGTGCGTACGGGCACACCGGGCGCTTTGTGGTGGCACAGCTGAGGGAGCGCGGGTTCGTCCCGGTTCTCTCCGGGCGGGATGCCGACAAGCTGAAGGTGCTGGCGTCCGAATCCGGACTGGACGACCGCCCGGCGTCGGTCGACGACCCGGCCTCGCTCGATCGCGCACTGGCCGGCGCGGCGGCCGTGATCAACTGCGCCGGGCCGTTCGCCACGACGGCCGCCCCCCTGATCGAGGCGGCACTGCGCGCCGGGATCCCCTATGTGGATGTGGCGGCCGAGATCGAGGCCAACGTCGACACGTTCACGCACTTCGCGGACCGCGCCCGCGCCGCAGGAGCGGTGATCGTCCCCGCGATGGCCTTCTACGGTGGCCTCGGCGACCTGCTGACCACCGCTGCGATGGGCGACTGGACGGCTGCCGACGAGGCGCACATCGCCTACGGGCTGAGCAGTTGGCACCCCACCCCCGGGACGCGCACCGCGGGCGCGGTCTCCCGGCAGCGGCGGGGCGGCGGACGCGTCGTGTACAGGAACGGGCGGCTGGAGCACCGCCACGACAACCCGCCGACCCTGGAGTGGCTCTTCCCCGAACCGATGGGCCGCCGGGCCGTCATCGGCGAGTTCACGATGACCGACGTCGTCACCGTTCCCAGCCACCTGCCCATCCCCGAAGTGCGCACCTACATGACGCTCGAGGCGGCCAGGGACGTGTCGGCCCCGGACACACCGACACCGACCGCGGCCGACGAGAGCGGGCGGTCCGAGCAGAGCTTCCTCGTCGACGTCGTCGTACGCTCCGGCGGCAGCGAACGACGCGCCGTGGCGAAGGGCCAGGACATCTACGCCGTCACTGCGCCGCTCGTGGTGGAGGCGGTCGACCGCATCGTCACGGGACGGACCAGGACGGTCGGCGTCGCCTCGGCCGGCGAGATCTTCGACGCGCCCGACTTCCTCCGCGCACTGTCCCCACACATTTCTCTCGACCTGCGTCAGTAGCGGGCACACGGTCACGCTGCGCGTCGGACCGGGACGACGAGGGAGTTGACAGGTGCTCCGGAGTACCGGTCGATTTCGAGTACGTCGATGGCGACGCCGAATGTCGCGGGTGCCGCCGCACGACGACAACACCCCGGTCACCAAGACGCTGACGTACCGCAACCTCGGCACGAAGGACGTCACGCCGAAGCTGTCGATCGTGGCCCGCGAACCCGGGCGGTCCCGTGGAACACGGACGCTAGTGCCGTATCAGGCAACGTTCGCCCTGTTGTCGCCCGGCGGTGCCGACTCGATCGAGCCGATGCAGCGGATGGGCGGCGCCCATCCGGCCCCGGCGAGGACCTGTTCGGCGTCGATGTCTCGTTACAGATCCATGCCGATGACCTGAGGCTGTCGCTGAGCGGGGTCCGCAGCTACCGGTTCGCCGCCCACCGCTGGCCCGCCGCCGGCGGTGTGAGGGCGTCTCCCACAAGGGTCCACTGCGTCCTCGCCTCCATACCGGACGATGCCGAACGCTTCGAGGCGATCGACGCCTCTCCGCTGGACGTGCGTGCCAGGGTGCGGCGCCGGCGACGGACCTGGCTGAAAAGCGGGTTCGGGCAGCGCCCGGACCGTCCCGAGACGCCTGCCCGGAAAGCAGCGGCCATTCACCGGCTGGCCGACGACGAGGTCGCGGCGCAGGTCGCCACGGACGTGCCGGGCCATCCGGAGGTCGCGGCCAAAGTGGTCGCACACCGCCCGGCGCATGGTCAACAAGGTGCACAGAGCCTTGACCCCGCAGGAAGTCCTGGCCCCGGTTGAGTCTCCTGTGGGGGGAGACAGCAAGCTGGGGGCATGGACCGCGACGCGCTCTATTCCATCGGAGAGTTGTCCCGCAGGACCGGCCTGACGGTGAAGACCATCCGGTTCTACTCCGACAAAGGCATCGTCCCGCCAACCGACCGGAGTCCCGCGGGCTACCGGCTACATCCGGCGCCCGTCCGGGGAGGTCGCCCTCGACCCGGAGCTCCTCAGAGCTCCCGACCTGTGGAAGGGCTGTCCGTGGTGGAGGCCGTGCGTCTCATTGAGTCAACGCCCGTAAGAGCAGCGGTAGTTCACGCTGGGAGTGTGCGTGGTTCCTCGACCGGGGCCGGCCCTGGGCGGCTAGGGTTGCGGGCATGTCGGGGGAGGATGACAGAGCGGCTCCGCAGGTACCTGACGACGTCCCGGACGTCGTCGTGGTGGAGGGGCACGCCCAGTCCTACCGAGGCAATGTTCATGAGGAGCTCAAGGTCGTCCTCGTGCTCGACTCTGGGTTCACCGTGCGACGGCGCGGTACGACGTTCCGGGTGGCGCCGGGCCAGTTGGTCGCCTTGCACGCCGATGACGCGCATTCCGGCGGCCCGGACGTCGGCGACGATCCCGCGCGCTGGCTCATCATGTGCGTGGCACCGTCGCTGATCGCCGAGGTCGCCGCGCCTGACGCGGTGCGGTTCGGGGATCCGGTGATCCGGGACGACGGAGGTCTCGCGGACCGTTTCCGGGCCGTGCACGGGTCCCTGTACGAGCCCGCCGGGCGGCCCGGTGCCGCGCTGACGCGGGAGACGGGGGTACTGGACTTCGTCGCGGCGCTGGCCCGGCACGCTCCCGACGCGGCGGGAGGCGACGAGGCGACGGGGGCGGCGCGGCGTGCCCCCGAGACCGTACGCGAGTATCTGCGGACCCACCTCACCCGCAATGTGACGCTGGACGAGTTGAGCGCGGTGGCCGGAGTGAGCAAGTACCGGCTCGTGCGCGTGTGCACGGCGTGGTTCGGGCTGCCGCCGCACAAGCTGCATCTGCGGCTCCGGCTCGACCGGGCACGGGAGTTGCTGCGGCGCGGCAGCGCGATCGCTGAGGCCGCGTACGCGACGGGGTTTCATGACCAGTCGCATCTGACGCGAGTGTTCGCCTCGGCGTACGGCATGACCCCGGCCGTGTACCAGGGGACGTTCAACGGCAGGGCGTGGGCGGGCCCGGCTCTGGGCTGACGCGGGCGGGGCAAGAACGTGCAATACGGCGGACGACCGCCGCTCCTAGCTTTCTTCCAGGGCCGAGGACCTGCCTCAGCCCAAGATCGAAGGGAACGCGCGTGCCGATCGAGAAGGTCGAGTTCGACAGCGACGGTCACCGGCTCGTGGGTGACCTGTATCTGCCCGATCTGGGCACCCAGGCGCGCGGCGCGGTCGTGCTGACGGGTCCGTTCTCTGGGGTGAAGGACCAGGTGGTCGGGTACTACGCGGCGCGGTTCGCCGAGCGCGGGTACGTGGCGCTGGCTTTCGACCACCGCAACTGGGGCGGCAGCGAGGGCACACCGCGCCAGCACGAGGACGCCACCGCGAAGGTCGCCGACCTGCGGGCCGCCGTCGGGTTCCTGGCCGGGCGGCCCGACGTCGACGCCGAGAGGATCGCAATGGTGGGGGTGTGCCTGGGCGGGATCTACTCCGCACAGCTCGCCGCGTTCGACCCCCGGATCAAGGCGGTGGCGCTGATCGCCGCCGCGTACAACAACCCGACGCTGATCCGCGACCGGTTCGGGGCGGACAACTTCGCCGCTCTGACAGGGCAGTTCGCCCAGATCGCGCAGCAGCAGGCGGACACCGGTGAGGTGACCTACTGGCCCGCGGTCAACCCGGAGGGCATGCCCGCGGGCAATCCGGGGCCGGAACCGTTCGCGTACTACGGCACCGAGCGCGGCGCCCGCCTCGGCTGGGAGAACCGCTGCACCGCGCTTTCGGTGCTGCAGGAGCTGACGTTGGACGTGGACGCGTATCTGCCGCTGGTCACTCAGCCGCTGCTGATCGTGCACGGGCGCGGCGACCAGGCCATCCCGGTGGCCGACGCGGAGGGCGCGTTTGCCAAGGCGCCCGAGCCCAAGGAACTACTCGTGCTGGACACGAGCAACCACATCGACCTGTACGACGACGACACCTATGTCCTGCCGGCCGTCGACCGTGCCGTCGCCTTCTTCGACGGGAGCCTGTGATGCGGTACCGACTGCTTGGCCGCACCGGGCTGCGGGTCTCCGAAGCGTTCCTGGGCGCGATGACGTTCGGCGAGGACTGGGGGTGGGGCGCCGACAAGGAGGCGTGCCGGGCGATGTTCACCGCGTACGCGGAGGCCGGCGGGAACGTCATCGACACGGCCAACCGGTACACGGAGGGCAGCAGCGAACGCATCGTCGGTGACCTGCTCGGCCCCGACCGCGACCGCTTCGTGCTGTCCACGAAGTACACGTTGACCATGGACGGCACCGACCCCAACGCGAGCGGCAACCACCGCAAGAATCTGGCCCGTTCGGTGGAAGCAAGCCTGCGGCGCCTGGGCACCGACTACATTGACCTGCTGTGGGTGCATATCTGGGACCCCAATACGCCTGTCGAGGAGACGATGCGGGCCCTCGACGACCTCGTACGAGCGGGCAAGGTGCTCTACGTCGGCATCTCGGACGCCCCCGCGTGGCTGATCTCCCGCGCCCAGACCATGGCCGAACTGCGCGGCTGGACGCCGTTCGCCGGGCTGCAACTCCCCTACAGCCTGCTCAAGCGCGACATCGAGCGGGAACTCCTGCCCATGGCAGCGAACTTGGATCTGTCGGTGGCCGCGTGGTCGCCGCTGGCCGCCGGGGTCCTGTCCGGCAAGTTCACCCGGACCGGCGGCGACGGCCCCTCGCGGGTCGACCGCGCCACCGTCTCCGAACGCGACCTGACGATCGCGCGGAGCGTGGACGCGGTCGCCGACGAGCTCGGGGTGTCCTCCGCGCAGGTCGCCCTCGCCTGGACCAGGGCGCACCGGCCGTGGATCCACCCGATCCTCGGCGCCCGCAACCCCGACCAACTGGCCGACAACCTGGCCGCGATCGACCTGATGCTGTCGGACGACGCCGTCGTCCGGCTCGACAAAGCGAGCGCGATCGAGCTCGGCTTCCCGATGGACTTCATCCTCGACACGACCGGTGACTTCGTGTACGGGCCCAGCGGGCGGCTGACCGATGGCCGCCCGGCACAGTACTGACCACCGCCCCCCGGTTGTTATGACCGGGGGGCCACGTGCGTGAGCTTGTCGGGGTTGAGGACGGCGAAGATGCCGTGGATCAGGCCGTCCTCCCGGATGTCGAGCGCGACAAGCTGACGGTTGCCGTCCACCTCGGTCCACACCGCGGGCGAGCCGTCGTTCACCCCGACCAGCTCTGTCTTGCCCAGGCCGTAGCGGGCGATGAGGCCCGCCAGGAACGCCAGGACGTTCGCCCGTCCCTCGACCGGCCGCAGCGCGGCACGGACCTTGCCGCCGCCGTCGTTCCAGACCACCACGTCCTCGCTGAGCAGGTCGGTCAGGGCGGCCAGATCGCCGCGCTGCGCCGCATCCAGGAAGCGCCGCAGCAGCTCACCGTGCGCGTCCTCGTCTGGGTGGAAGCGTTCGCGGTCGGCGGCGAGGTGGCGGGCCGCGCGGCTGTGCAGCTGACGGCAGTTCGCGAGGGTCGTGCCGACGATCTCGGCGATCTCCTCATACGACAGCTCGAACGCCTCGCGCAACACGAACACCGCGCGCTCCGGTGGAGTCAGACGCTCCATCAGGTGCAGCGTCGCGTAGGCGAGCGAGTCCCGCAGCTCGGCGGTCTGCGCCGGACCGAACGCGTCAGACGCCACCGGTTCGGGCAGCCAGGGCCCGGTGTATGCCTCCCGCGTCACACGCGCCGACCGCAGTTGGTCCAGGGCCAGGCGCGTGACAACGGTGACCAGGAAGGCGCGCGGGACTCGTATCTCGGCGCGGTCCGCCGCGGCCCAGCGCAGATACGCCTCCTGTACCACGTCCTCGGCGTCCCACATGCTGCCCAGCAGCCGGTAGGCGAGGCCGAGGAGCAGCGGCCGGTACTCCTCGAAGACGGCATCGGGGGTGTCCGCGGCCGTCGGGGGCGTGGTGGTCATCGGTGGGCCCTTCGTCGGGATTCCGTGCGATGCGGGGACAGGGACGTACGGCAAAGGCTGAGCCGCATCATGCCGCTTCGGCGGCGGCGGTGTCCGTCGCGGGCAGGGCCTCGCGCCAAGAGGCATACCGCGGACGCCAGTTGAGGGCGAGGCGGGCGCGGGCGTTGTCTGCGCCGCGCAGCTCGTTCATGAACGCGACGCCCCAGCCGCCGACCGCGAGCCGGGCCAGCACGGCCGGAGCGCCCTTGGGTGCGGGCGCGCCGAGCCCGGCGGCGAACACCGGCAGCCAGCTGTGCAGCGGGGCCGGGTCGTCGTCGACGACGTTGAGCACCCCGGCGGCATCCCGGTCGAGCGCGGCGACGATCGCGGTGGCCGCGTCATCGGCGTGCGTGAAGGAGAACACCGCGTGGCCGCCGCCGACCAGCGGGACCTTGCCCGCCCGCACCTGCCTGGTGAAGGCGCCGTCGGCGGCGTACGCGGAACCGGGGCCGTACAGATGCCCGAACCGCAGGATCATGCCGCCCGCTGCGACGGTCTGCTCCTCCAACGACTCCAGCGCGGCGAGCACCGGCACGAACTGGCGCGGGGTCGCGTCGTGCCACAGCGGGGCGTCCTCGTTGGCGAGTCCGGGGCCCGGCTGATAGCCGTACGAGAGCCCCTGCGCGACGATCCGCCGCACCCCCGCTGCACGGGCGGCCTCCATCAGGTTGCAGGTGCCTTCGGTGCGCAGCCGGTTGGTGAGCGCGAAGTCCCTGGCCAGGCGGCGCGGGTTGACGTCGGCGGGAATGGCGGTGAGCAGGTTGACGACCGCGTCGGGCGCCGACTGCCGTACCGCGGCGACCAGGTGATCGCGGTCGAGCGCGTCGGCGACGACAACCCGCGCGCCGGACGCTTCGAGCACGGCGGTGCGCCGCGGGCCGCGGGAGAGAGCGACCACGTCATGGCCGACGGCCGTCAGCAACGGGACGAGACGACTGCCGATGACACCGCTCGCTCCGGCAACGAGAACACGCATGATGACGAACTCCTGAAGTTGTGGCCCGGCGGCCCGGCAGGGTGCCGGGGCCGCGCACTGATGACCTCAGGACGGGGGACCGAACCATCCCGTGACAGTCGACTGGAGTGATGCGGGTCACAGTGTGGTCGGTGGGGCCCGGCATACCCGGTCTCATCTCCCCGCCGGGTCCTCGAAGACCAGCAGGGGAGTGTCCGAGGAGATCCCCTCGACCAGTTCGCCCTCGGGCAGGTCGGTTGCCGGCGTCCGGAAGACCGCCCGTACGCGTTCCTCGTCGTAGTCCCAGATGTCCTCGGCGGCGCAGCGATACCCCGCCGACGGGCAGCGGCTCCGCCTCGTGGAAGGCGCTGCTGTCCAGGAGGGTCCCGATACCTCCGAGTTCCGATACGGCACCCGGCGAGCAGACGGTCCACCACGCGCAGCCGCGCAGCACGGAGTCCAGGCCGGGGAAAGTGTCATCGAGCAGCAGCCCGAGGGCGCACTCCAGCGAGGTTCTGCCTGTCACGGACTCGGCATCGTCAGCGATGCTCCGTTACCGGATGTCCTTGTGCAGGTGCACCTGGGCGCGGAAGAAACCGCCCCAGCGGGGCCTGCGCCTCCCTCCGGACGCCAGGCCACGACGGCCACGCAGCCTTCCTCCGCCGCCTGATCTTGCGGTAGCGGGCGGCCAGTTGGGGCAGCATGGTGCGGGCGGCGCCGCGGTCGGTGACATCGGCCGGAGTGACCATCCGCTGATGCGCCATTCGACCCCGCTGAGCTGCAGGACCTGCTCACCCGTCTTCCTGATCCCGTCGTCACCGGCGCACTGGTCAAAGTGGATGGGCGCGGCCGTGCGCCCCTGTCCGCTCCCGCTGAGACCGGCGGCATGCTCGCCGGCGGCCCGCAGGACGCCTTGTCTGTGCCGGTGGTGAAGGCGGTCCCGGTTGCCGGATCGCAGGTGCCGCGTCGGCACGAGGGGATGAGCGGGGAGGCGCTCGCGCCGGACTACCGGCGGATCCTGGAGGTGCTGGAGTCCGACGCGAGGGCCGGCGAGGAGGGCTTGGCGGCGAAGGAGTTGACGCACCGGCTGGGGCTGGAACTGGTGCCGGCGAAGATCGAGGGAGTGCGGTGCAAGGCGAAACGCCTGCGCTCCGCTTGACGACCTGGAGAGTGATGCGGAGCCTGTCGCGGGCGAAGTCGACCAGGCGGCCGCTCCACCCTCGAACTCCTCGTGCCCGGCATCGACCACCGCCAGCACAAGGCGGACGACGGCACCCGCACCGTCTACATGCTCCACGCGGACGGCTCTTGGGTCCGCGCCACAGCTGCCGAACGCAGGGACTCCCCGACCGTGCACCAGGGCGGGCCGCGTCGGCTGTGGGACGAGCTGGACCGCACCGCACATGGCTCGTCATGGACGGCGACCTCCCCATCCGCGGCGCCACGGTGACCATCACCCACGAGGTCGCCGTGGACCTGGAGGCCGTGCGCCAGGTGTATGCCTTGCGGCCGCTGAGTCAAGAGCTCGTGTCGTTGCTGAACCCTGAGGTCAGCTTGACCGACCTGGCCCAAGACATCTCCGAGGTCGGCTATCCGCATCCGGACCAGGAGCCGACCTGAACGCCAGCTTGCGGAAGTGAGAGGCCGGTGAACTGCCATGATGCCGGCGTGGCTGCCGATATAGCGTTCTTCCTCGCCCCTGATGACCAGACTGCTGCTGCGACGCGTCCGAGAGGCCCTGGCCGAGCCTTTGAGTCTGTGACCTGCCACTTCATCGAGCCTGATAGTGCTGTCGTCGAGTGGGACATGTATTTCGAGGCGCCGTCCGCTGAGCTCCCACCGCTCGAGCAGCTTCATGCGTGGGAGTGGCCGAGCTGGGTCACGCCCGTCTTGAACGATGGCATCGAGGTGTTTGTTCTGCCGGGACGGTTGACCCGGGCGTTGGCCAACGCCAGCTCCAGCGAGCTGCTTGAGCTTGCCGCTCGCTGGACCACGAGGCTCAAGCGCGCCGATGGAGACGACATGACCGACGACGATCCGCTGGCGATCCTGCAGGGGGTTGCCCGACTCGCGGCGTCCGCCGCGAGCTCAGGCAGCGGCCTGTACTGCTGGAGTTTTTGACACGCTTGTAGTGGCCACGGGCGTCGCGAGCTCGGGATGTACGGAACTGAGGCCAACATAAGTGACCATTCACCGCAGGTTGCAGGAAGAGTGACCAAACGGTTCCAACCAGCGTGTCCCGCAGGGTCAAGGCCGCCAGGTCACGACACTTTGCTGGTTCCAACTACCGTGGCCAGGCTCACGCTCCCCTCCGGGCGGGAACTCGATGGCGCCGTCACGTCTGACAGGGGACAGTGAAGTAGATCACACAGGCTGGACCTCAAGCATGGTTCAGGAAGCAGGCTTCTGTGCATCGAAGGGCGGCCGCCTGCGGCAGCCCGGGACCTGCGCAATCGAGGAGTCTGCTGATGTCTGAGAACCGCGTCATCGTGATCACTGGGGCGACCGGGCGGCAGGGCGGTGCCACCGCCCGCGCCTTGCTCTCCCGCGGCTGGACGGTGCAGGCGCTGGTGCGCGACCCGGACAAGCCCGAGGCGCTGGCGTTGAAGGAGGCCGGCGCGATCCTGGTCCGTGGCGATCTGGATGACGCGGCCTCCTTGGACGGGGCGTTGCGCGGCGCGTACGGCGTGTTCAGCGTGCAGACCTTCACCGGGCCGGACGGCTTCGCCGGCGAGGTGCGGCAGGGAAAGGCCGTCTCGGAGGCGGCCGCCCGCGCGGGCGTTGCGCACTTCGTCTACAGCTCCGTCGACGGCGCCGACCGCCCCGGCCAGGTGCAGCACTTTGCGAGCAAGGGCGAGGTCGAGCGGCACGTCGCCGCACTCGGCCTGCCGGCAACGATCCTGCGGCCCACGTTCTTCATCACCAACTTCGAGCACCTCGGCCCGAAGTGGGAGGACGGCGAGCTGGTGTTCACGCTGGCGCTCGACCCGCAGGCGAAGCTGCAGATGATCACCCCGGGCGACATCGGGGCCATCGCCGCGGACGCCTTCGACGCCCCGGCCGACTACCTGGGACGCACCATCGAGATCGCCGCGGACGAGCTGACTGGCCCGCAGATGGCCGAGGTCTTCGCCGGTGTCTCAGGCCGCGCGGTGCGCTTCGTCGCCCAGCCGATCGAGCAGGTCCGCGCCCTCAGCGAGGAGATGGCTGCCATGTTCGACTGGTTCAACACCGTGGGCTTCAGAGCCGACCTGCCCGCACTGCGCACACGCCACCCGCACCTGACGACTCTGCAGGTATGGGCGAGCGAGCACTGGTCCGTGCCGGCGGGGTCGGAGGGTGCCGCCTAGTAGGACTCCGTTAGGTTGCTCTGGCTCTTGGGCTCTGGCTGGTCGTGGATGTTCTGGGCAGGGGGCGGTGGCAGGTGGTGCAGGTGCCGGTCCAGCACTTCAGCAGGTCTTGGATGGCGTCGAGGATCTGGTAGAGGGTGAGTCCGGTGTATCGGCTTTTGGGGCCAGGCGCTGTTCGGTGAGGAACGCGTGGGCGGCGGTGACCAGGGTGACGTGGTGATGCCACCCCGTCCAGGAACGTCCTTCGAAGTGGTCCAGGCCGAGGCCGTGTTTGAGTTCGCGGTAGTCGTGCTCGATGCGCCAGCGGATCTTGGCCAGGCGGACCAGTTCGGCGAGAGAGAGCGTGTCGGGCAGGTTGGACAGCCAGTAGCCGGTGGGCGCCTCGGCGCCGGCGGGCCATTCGGCCAGCAGCGTGACCTCGGGCAGGACGCCGTCCCAGCAGTTTTCGTCTGTGGCGGCGGCCTGGGCGAGGCGTCGGGACTTGACCCCGGCCGGCCGCACCCGCAGGGACAGGAAATGCGAACGCATCGGCCCGCGGAAGCCTTCCCGCCAGGTCACCTCGGTGAAGGCCTGCCGCTCCTGGTCCGCCGCGAGCGCGGCCACCGGGGACGGTTTGTCGCGGTAGCGGGGCTGAGGCTTGCGGCCGTTGCCGAACCAGGGCGGGGCAGTGGGCACCGCATCGTGCGGGTAAACGGTCACGTCCGAGCGGATCGCCACCACGTAGCCGATGCTCCGACGTTCCAGCCCGTCGCGGAAGTCGGCGTTCTGCCCGTAGCCGGCGTCGGCCACCACCACCGGCGAGATGAGACCCCAGCCGGCCAGCTCGTCCAGGACGTCCAAGGCCAGGCGCCACTTCTCCCGGTGCCCGATCTCCTCAGGGACTCCCGTCTTGCGTCGGCGGACCGGATCGTCCGCCCACTCCCGGGGCACGAACAACCGCCACTGCAGCGGACAGGACGCGGTGTCGGAGACCGCGTGCACGCTCACCGCGACCTGGCAGTTGGCCTGCTTGCCCAAGGCTCCGCAGTACTGGGGCGCGACCGCCACCGACATCTTCCCGTCCTTCGGGAACGACACGTCATCGACCGCCCAGGCATCCGGGCCGATCAGCGGCACCATCCGCTCCGCGATCCGCCGCCGCACTGGCACCGGATCCCAGGTCGACTGGTTCACGAACTGCTGCAGGTTCTGCTCGTTGCCGTCCGGCAGCCGCTCCGCCATGGCCTGGATGGACTTGCGGCGCCCGTCCACCATCAGCCCCCGCAGATAGCAGTCGCCCTTCGCCCGCTGGTCCTTACGCGGCACCGACGCGAACACATCCGCCACGAATAACACCAACTTCGCCCGAGCACGGCTCACTTCATGTGCGTCCACACACCCACCATGCCGCTGAACTCGACCGACGAAAAGACCTAACGGAGTCCTGCTAGTTCCTGCTGAGAGTCCGTGTCACCCCCGCCACGACCGCAGTCGTCAGGACCCAGCCGATCGCGATCAGCGCGTACGCAAGACCCTGCACGCTGCCCTGCGCCCAGTGCCAGCCGTCGCGCTGGCCGAGGCCGCCGATCGGTATCAGCAGGTCAAGGGTGTAGGCGACCGGGTTGAACGGCGTGCCCTCGTCCTTCGTGTTCGCCACGGGGTGCTGTGCCGCGAACACGAGCGATCCGGCCAGCGTGAGCAGCGCCAGCCAGATCCCGGCGAGCCACGGGCGGTAGCCGTATCCGACCGTGGAGTCGAGGAGCCAGCCCCAGGCTCTGCCCGTCGGGCCCAGCGTCGCCCGCCGGCACCGCTCCCGTACGAGCAGCACCCGCCGTGCCTCGTCCTCGTGGCCGCACCTGCGGTAGTGGGAGGCGAGTTGCTCGTACGGCTGCGGGACGTAGACCGGCTGGTGACGCAGCCACGCCAGCCGGTTCTCGACGTCCTCGCGCCGTGTGGACGCCGTCTCGCCGAGCCAGCCGTACGTCAGCCCGTCCAGGCCCAGCGTCATCGGCCAGGTCGACGGGTGGTCCTGGATACGGTCCGCGTGCGCGGTGCGCAGATTCACGCCGCCCGCGGGCCTGCGCCTGAACCGCAGGTCGAGTGCCCCGGCCTGCATCCCCACGCACATCAACGAGGTGCCGGTGCCGAGCAGTTCGGCATCGTCGAAGGTCAGCAGGTCCTCTATCCGTACGCCGCGCAGCCGCACCCTGCCGTCGGTGGTGAACCCCCGTGACAGCCGTACGGTCGACGCCTTGAGGTTGTCCCCCTGGAAGGCGACCGCGTCCGGTTCGCCCACCGTGATCCGCGCCCCGCGCATCCACAGCCCGCCCGGCAACTCGGCCCCGGGGAAGCTGACTTCGCCTTCGGCGACGAACCCGTCCTCGCAGAACACACCGCCCCGCATCACCAGGCCACCGGCATCCACCGCCATCCGTCCCGGCGCGATCAGCCGTGCCCCGTCGAGCCGCAGCCCTCCCGCGATGTCCGCGTGCACCAGTTTGAGAGCGTTGCGCCCGTCCCCGCCGATGGTCGACCGGCGCAGGTCAAGTCGCCCACCGAACCGTGCCGTTGGCGCCCAGAAGCCGGGCAGCGTGCAGTCGACGACGCTCACCCCGAGCGTCGTCGCCCCCTCCAGGCCGACGGCCTCGTCGAACCGGCACCCCTCGAACCGCACGGACCGCCTGATCTCGGCCCCGTCCAGCAGCAACGCCCCTGTGACGTGGGCACCTCGCAGTATGTACGGCTGGGCTCCCGCGGCCTCGTCGAGGATCTCCCGCCTGACGCCTTCCGCGTCGACCGTGCGGTCAGCGTCGGTCGACACGGCTGGTGACGAACTCGGCGGCGGGGGCGGTGTGTTGCGGTCGGTTTGCGGTGTTCATCAGGCTCCAGGCGGTCCGTCCGGCAGGCGTGCTCTCTCCGCTGGAGACAGTGCCTGGGATCGCAGCATTCCACACCTCTCAAGGACCACCGGCAGCGCCGGGATCAGGAACGACAACCAAGGCCCTGACGAATCAGCCTGAAGCCGTTGGGAAACCCTCGCACCGGCTGTGCTGCACGCTCCGGGCCGGTTCGGGGGAGAGCAGGTGCGGCAGGCCGCCCATGAACAAGGATCAGCGCCGACTGTGTCCCCGCAGTACGGCAAGATCCTCGCCCAGCCGTCAGGCGCCGGCTCCACGTAGGGCTCGTTGCGAGGCGTTCGCGCACTATCGTGGATTCATGGCGGCACCCCTGGATGTGCTGGTGGTGGGCGCGGGGCCCACCGGGCTTGCGCTGGCCGCACAGCTGCGTGCCTACGGAGCGTCGTTCCGGATCGTCGACCGCTCTGTCGACCGGGTCCGTGAGTCGCGCGCGTTGGCCATCCAGCCACGCACCCTGGAAGCACTGGCCCCGTTCGGGGTGACCGACGAACTGATCGGACGCGGCAATCCCGCGATGCAGGTCAGGATGCATCTGCCGAGGCGGGTGGTGCAGCTGCCGCTGTTCGACATCGGGCTGACCGACACCGCGTACCCCTTCCTCCTGTTCCTCTCGCAGGCGGAGACCGAAAGCGTCCTCTCCGAGCATCTGCTGGATCAGGGCGTGGAGGCGGAGCGAGGCACCGAGCTGGTCCGTCTGGAGCGCACGGGCTCGTCCGTCACCTGTCGGCTCCGACACGGCGACGGCACCGAGGAGGCCGTAGCGGCGACGTACGTCGTGGGCTGCGACGGTGCGCACAGCACGGTGCGCGACCAGGCGGGCATCGGCTTCGAGGGATACGCCTATCCGCAGACCTTCCTGCTGGCCGACCTGGAGGTCGACGGGCTGGAGCCCGGGGCTGTGCACACGTACATGAGCGGGGACGGTGTGCTGTTCTTCTTCCCCCTCGGCTCGCCGGCCACCTGGCGGCTGCTCACCATGCGGCCACCGGACGCCCCGGACACCCAGGTGACCCTGGGGCTGCTGCAGGAGATCACCGACCGGTACGCCGACGACCGGCCGGCGTTGCGTGACCCGGTGTGGATGACCGACTTCCGCCTCCACAACCGGGGTGCCGCCCACTACCGGTCGGGGCCGTTCTTCCTGGCCGGGGACGCGGCCCACATCCACAGCCCGGCCGGCGCCCAGGGCATGAACACCGGTATCCAGGACGCTCTCAACCTGGGTTGGAAGCTCGCCCTGATAAGCCGGGGCAGGGCTTCGGAGGAATGGTTGGAGACATACGAGGCCGAGCGCGCTCCGGTCGGCCGCCGCGTGCTGCGCTTCACCGACCGGGCATTCACCATCGGCACCAGCGGCAACCCGGTCATCCGCTTCGCCCGCACACGGCTCGCGCCGCGCCTGGCGCCGCTGGCGCTGCGGGCCACCGGGCCACGCGGCCTCGTCTTCCGTACGGTGTCGGAGCTCGGAATCCACTACCGGCACAGCCTCGCCACCAGCGCGGGCCCACGGTCTCCGAGGCGCGGTCCGCGCGCGGGCGACCGGCTGCCCGACCTGCCGCGCGGACTCCAGGCGCGGACCTCCGGGCCCGGGCGGCACCTGCTCCTGTCCGGGCCCCCGGCGCTCTGGGGCGACGAACACCTCGTCTCGCTGCTGAAGGGACGGGACGACCTGATCGACGTGCACCGGCTCGGCGACGACAGCCCGTGGACGGTGGCGACCCACGCACTCGTGCGCCCCGACGGCTACCTCGGCTACGTCGCTCGCGGCACCCACCTGGAGGGCCTGCGCTCGTACCTCGACAGGTGGCTGCCCGCACAGCAGCGATGAAGGCAGCGAGCGGTCAGCGCCGAGCCGGGACGTCGAGGTCCTCCATCCCCAGTCGAGGTCCTCCATCCCCAAATGTGCTGCGCCACCCGAATATTTGGGTAAGTTCCCGAATAGGCGACCGTATATGGGATGTTGCGGAACGAGGTGTAACGCGACCGCACCGGCAATACGCAGAAGGAGGGAGGAGCGGGTAAACGCCCCGGATTGAATTCCTGCGCCCCGGGCGACCGCGCCGACACGGCACCTCGGCAGATCGGAATTTCTTGTGAGCAACACAGACCCCGTTTCCGGATACCCCGCTTACAACCAGCCCTCGGGACCAGACCGCGCCGTGCGCCGCCAGGCCACCGGACGCCGGACGGCGCTGACTCTCTGCATGATTGCCGACACCGCGGCAGGTCTGCTGGGCCTGTGGATCCTGCTGTTTCTGCTCGACGCGAATCAAGCAAACGTGTTCGTTAAATTCGTGCAGGGAGCGGCGGACTGGCTGGCCTGGTGGTCGCAGGACATTTTCACGATGGACACGGAGGGTCTACGCGTCATCCTTAATTATGGACTCCCGGCGGTTTTGTATTTGCTGATCGGTCACGGAATCGCAGCCCGGCTCAATCGGGCCTGACGGGCAGTGACACGCAGCACCATTTCAACCCCATTTCAGCCCCAGGAGTCGAGTCCGACGGGTCTTAGAGGTCCTAACAGAAGCGGTTGATCATGTGACTGTTGGCTTGTCCGCTCGTTGGTCTGGTCGTGGGGAAACGTCAGTCGCGGCCCTGGAT
>NZ_JBIAWI010000029.1:0-91574 GCF_042895385.1 Streptomyces sp. NPDC001401 | reverse complement strand
GATCCAGGGCCGCGACTGACGTTTCCCCACGACCAGACCAACGAGCGGACAAGCCAACAGTCACATGATCAACCGCTTCTGTTAGGACCTCTAAGAGGACGCCGTCGCCGCGCCCGGCTGGACGGGGCCGGCGATGTGGCTGCACGCCGATCTGCATCCGGCCAACGTCCTCACCGCGGACGGCACCTTCTGCGGCGTGATCGACTTCGGCGACCTCTGCGCGGGCGACCCGGCCTGCGACCTCGCCGCCGCGTGGATACTGCTGCCGGACGGCGCCGCCGACCGCTTCTATGACGCCTATCAGCCAAGCCCGGACGCAGCGACCCGGCGCCGCGCCCGCGGCTGGGCGGTACTGAAAGCCCTCGCCTGCATCCTCATCGGAGAGGCCGGCGTCCACGGCCGCCCGGGCGGCAAGCCCACCTGGGGCCCACCCGGCCACGCCACACTGCGGCGCCTCATCGCAACAGCCAGCCCCTGATCACGCCCCCCCTCCGGCAGCCAAACACCTACACCTGCACGGCATGCGGAATGGTGAGCCGACGGGACAAGGACTCCGTACGCGTGATGCTCGTCCGGTGCACGGTCAGCGAGCAGGCTGATGACCGAGGTGGTGTATGCGTGAGCGCTGCCCACCGAGGCACCGAAGCCGACGGCGATCTGGGCGAGCGTGTCGTGAGCCACTCGACCAGCGCGTGGGGCAGGTCGAGTGCGGCAGAGTACGCAGAACCGGTCACTCGGCCCGTCGCCCGGACGCGAACTCCCGCAGCTTGTCGACGGAAGCGTTGAACCTGTCGCGGTCGCCCACGGTCGGCCCGGACGACGTGTACTGCCACATCGTGTACGTCGACCAGCCTGCCGGCAGTTCCCCCGCCGACGAGGCGTACCGGGCCACCCACAGAGGGTTGGTGGAGCCGAAGCCCTTGTAGCCACCGGTGCAGCTGGTCCACCAGTTCGTGGCCGTGTAGATCACGGCGTCGCGACCGGTGCGGGATTTGTAGCGGTGCAGGAAGTCGCGGATCCAGGCGACCATGCCGCTCTTGGACTTGCCGTAGCAGGCGTCACCGTAGGGGTTCCACTCAATGTCGAGGGCGCCGGGCAGCGTCCGGCCGTCGCCGGACCAGCGTCCGCCGTGGTCGATGAAGTAGTCGGCCTGTGCGGCGCCGCCGCTGGAATCCGGCGCGGCGAAGTGGTACGCCCCGCGGACCATGCCGACGCCATAGGCGCCGTCGTACTGCTCGGCGAAGTAGGGGTTCTGATAGGACGTCCCCTCCGTGGCCTTCGTGTAGGCCCAGCGGGTGCCGCTGCTCCACAGGGTGGACCAGGCGACGCTGCCCTGGTAGCTGGCGACGTCGACGCCCTCGGTCTGGCCGGCCTCCATGGGCGGGGACACGGCGTCGGTCGGCGCGTCGATTCCGTCGTGGGCTTCGACGCCGATGCCCATGTAGGCGCGGCCGCGCTCGGGTTCAGGTTCGGCCGCCGAGTGCGCGGGCGGCATTGCGGACAGGGCAAGGACGAGGCCGGCCAGGGCCGCACCGAGACGCAGGCGCGAGCGGCCGTGCTGAGGAGGTTTGGAGCTTGGCACGCAATCCATCTGACCCCCGGGCGGGCGGCACCGCACGTCATGTACCGCCCAATGAACCATCCCCGGCGTCGGAGTACTCCAATGGGCGTGTGGGGCGGGCTTGCTTCAGCCGGTCCTTCGCGCCCTCGCGGAGCCGAGTGTGCGTGAGCCGGTGGTGTGCCGGCGGCCCGTGTACTGACCGGGCCCCGCGTGGCCGCGCTTGCGGCGATATCGTCGCTGTCGTTTCCAGCTGTTCGTGCACTGACCGCATGCCCGCGCAGGAGGAGGTACTGGTCGGTGATGCCGACGACGAGGACGCGTCCTGCAGGGCTGTTCGTCGGCTTGTGCACGCTGGACGTCATCCAGCTCGTGGACCACGCGCCGGCTTCCAACGAGAAACTTACGGCTCGTGAGCAGGTCGTCGCGGCAGGCGGTCCGGCGGCGAACGCGGCCGCGGCCTTCAGCCACCTGGGTGGCACGGCCGGGCTGCTCACCGCGATCGGCTCCCATCCCCTGGGGCTTGGGGTCACAGCGGACCTCGACCGCCTGGGCGTGGCCGTGTCGGACCTGGCAGCGGACTCGGCCGAGCCACCGGCCGTGTCTTCCATTCTGGTGACCGCGTCCAGCGGGGAACGCGCCGTCGCCTCGACCAATGCGACGGGCCGCCGGCTCGCCCCGTGCGACGATCTTGACGCGTTGGTGGCCGCGTGCGACATCGCAGAGTTCGACGGCCATCACATGGAACTGGCCGTGGCCGCTGCCCGGCTCGCGCATGGCGTCGGCCGTCCGACCGTCCTCGACGGGGGCAGCTGGAAGGACGGCACGCAGAACCTGTTGCCCTTCATCGACGTGGCCGTCTGCTCGGCCGACTTCCGCCCGCCCGGCGCGAGCACGCCGACGGACACGTTGCAGTTCCTGCGGGAGCACGGGGTCGTCTGGTCGGCGGTCAGCCGGGGAGGGCTGCCCATCGTGTGGGCCGGCCCCGACGGCGGTGGCACGGTGGACGTGCCCACGGTCAGGGTGGCGGACACGCTGGGGGCGGGTGATGTTCTGCACGGGGCCCTTGCCCATCACCTCGCGGTTCAGGGCCTGGCGGGTCCGGGCCACCTGACGTCGGAGGGCTTCGTGCAGGCCCTGCGCGGTGCGGCCGGGGTGGCCTCGCGGGCGTGTGCGTCGTTCGGCACCCGGGCCTGGATGCAAGGAGGGTGAGGCCGCACCGGACGTGGGTGCACCCTACTCGACTTGTGGTTGATATTTCAAACGAGGATCCCGCGCAAGGGCGCCCGACAACACTCTGGTGCAGCTCATCCATCGCATGGATGTGCCGGATACGGGATTCGGATCGCGCCAAGCATGGCGGCCAGGGTCCGGACGGCCCATAGTCGTCCCTACCCGCACGCCGCTGTCCGGAGCAGCCGCCGTCGTGCGGCCGTCCCCTGCATGCCGTGCGTCGATGGCGTCGCTGACAGGCATGCCCGCTTCCGTACACCGTCCCTGGAGTCGCCATGCCCGGTTCCGTCCCGTCGCCGTCTCCCACCGCGGTCGACGACGCCGCTTCGTCGCCCGTAGCCGTCTCGGGTCCGGCTCATCTGCTGCGTGTGACCGTGCTGATGGCGGGCAGTTGTCTGCCGATCCTGGGGGCGGTGCTCATCGCCCCGGTGCTGCCGAAGATGCAGGACCACTTCGGATCCGTCCCGGGTGCCAAGGCGCTGGTGCCGCTCGCGCTGACCGTTCCGGCGCTGGCGCTGGCACTGTTGGCCCCGTTCGCCGGCGTGATCGTGGACCGGCTCGGCCGCAAGCGTCTGCTGATCGTGGCGACCCTGCTGTACGCCCTGTTCGGCACCGCCCCGCTCTGGCTGGACTCGCTCGGCGCCATCATCGCCAGCCGCGCCCTGGTGGGTGTCACCGAGGCCGCGATCATGACGTGCTGCACCACGCTGATCGGTGACTACTACTCAGGCCGGCAGCGGGTGAAGTACCTCGCCCTGCAGACCATGTGTGCCTCCGCGTCGGCCACCGTCTTCTTCGTGCTCGGCGGCGCCGCCGGATCGGCGGGCTGGCGCGTGCCCTTCTGGGTGTACGCCGTGAGTCTGGCGCTCGCCCCGCTGATGGTGACCGCCCTGCCCAACCCGGCTGCACGCCCGGCCGCCGTCGAGGCACCGGCCCAGGTGGAGACCCGACGGCCCTTCCCCTGGCGGCAGTTGGGGGGCATCTGCGGCCTGACCTTCTTCGGCGCGATGGTCTTCTACACCGTCCCGGTGGAGATGTCGTACCTGCTCGACGACCTCGGAGTGGAGAACTCCGGTGTGATCGGTCTGGCCACGGCGATCGCCAGTGCCGCCACCGTGGGCGGAGCGGTCACCTTCGCCCGTCTCAAGCGCTCCCCGGATCCGATGCTGCCGGCCGTTCTCGCCGTCTGTGCCGTCGGCTTCGGGGTGATGTTCCTCGCGGGCAACGCGCCGCTGCTGGTCGCCGGAGCGCTGATCAACTGTGTGGGCACGGGCATGCTGCTGCCCGCCCTGCTCACCAGCGCCATGTCCCGGCTGGCCTTCGAGGACCGCGGCCGCGGCACGGGGCTGTGGACGGCGTCCTTCTTCGGTGGCGAGTTCGTCTGCCCGCTGGTGCTGCTCGCCGGAGAGTCGGCGGTGGGCAGCCTCGCCGGCGCCGTGGGCGTACTGGGGCTGACCGCCGCCCTCGTCGCAGCGGGACTGCTGGCGGCCCGCCGCCGCGCGACCACCGTCGACTCCCGGCCACTGCCGGAGCAACTGGCCTGAGCACGGGCACGCCGAGAACCACGGGCGCGTCGCTCAGCGGCCGACGCCGGGCCGGAACACAGCCGCCCCGGCGCCCGCGGGCCGGCAGCCCACCGCCGTCGGCCCTCGGCCATGGCCCGAACGACCGGCCTGATCCCGCACACGCACACCCACCGTCACAGACACGTCATCCGCCGGCCGGCGCCGAGCCGGGTCACGGCCGGCCCGGCGTCGGCCCGGCGCCCTGTACGCCGGGAACGGCCCTCGCGTGGGCGTTGTCCGTCAGTGTCGCGCCGACCTCCGCGGCCTTCTGCCGGAGCCAGATGTGGGCCGCGTCCTGGGCGTGCACCGGGTGCCACCACATCGCCTCCTGCACGGGTACGGCCTCGAAGGGGCACGGCAGGACGCGTACCGCGGCGGAGCGGACCGCTCTGCGGGCCAGGCGCTCCTGGATCATCGCGACCCGGCTGGTGCCCTCGACCATGTGGGGCAGCAGCTGGAAGGTCTGCACGGACACCTCCACCCGGGGGCTGATGCCGATCATGCTGAGCTGGCGGGCGGCCGGGGCGTCGTAGGGGCGCTGGTAGACCGCCCAGGGCAGCTGCGAGAGCTGGTCGAGGGAGAGTTCGTCGCCGACCTCCTGGTTGTCGTCGGCGACCATGCACAGCCAGCGGTCCCGGTGGACGTCGACGAAGGGGAAGCCGTCGATGATGCCGTGCGGCAGCAACAGGCCGTCGACGGTGCTCAGCACCGTGGCGGTGTTCTCCACCACCGCGGGCGTCGAATGCTGGAAGGTGAGCCGGATGCCCGGCGCCTCCTGGTGCAGTGCGCGGGCCAGCGCGGAGCCGAACACCGCCGCGCCGTAGTCGGAGCAGAGCAGCGTGAACTCGCGTGTCTCGGCTGCCGGGTCGAAGTCCGCCTGGCTGGCGAAGACCCGCTCCAGCAGATCGCACGCGGTCGCGCTGCGGTCCCGCAGCGCCACCCCGAGCGGCGTCAGTTCGTAGTTGTTGCCTGTGCGGGCGAGCAATTCGTCGTCGAAATGGCGGCGCAGCCGGGACAGCGCCGCGCTCATCGCGGGCTGGCTCAGCCCGACGCGCTCGCCGGCCCGGGTCACGTTGCGCTCCTCCAGCAGCGCGCGCAGGGCTACAACCAGGTTGAGGTCGAGTCGGGACAGGTTCACCGGGCACCACCTATGCACCACAGGGCCATCCACGCCATGGATCCAGTACATCCACAGGATTGATTTCCGTGATTGGCCGATCGGGGCCAGAGTAGACCGCATCCCAGCAGGAGGACATCTCATGGCAACACTCGCGCAACCTGCCGGCCCGTTCGCGCTCGGCACGTTCTCGCTTCCGGACTCAGAGCCGTTCCCCGGTCTCCTGGCGAAGGGCCGGGTCCTTGACCTGACCGGAGCCCTGGCCTGGGCGCCGTCCGAGGTGCGCGCCGTGGTGGAGCGGTGGGAGGAAGCCCTCCCCGTGCTGCACGTCCTGGCGGACGAGGAAGCCCTCGACTGGCAGCCCCTGGAGGGCCTGCGGGTGCACGCCCCGCTGGAGCCCCGCCAGATCTTCCAGTCCGGCGCCAACTACCGCCAGCACGTGATCGACCTGGAGGTCGCCCACCGCTCCCCCGACGACCCGCGCACGGTCGAGGAGGCACGTGCGGAGATCGCCGCGGTCATGGACCGCCGGGCCGCCGAGGATCTGCCTTACGTGTTCATCGGCCTGCCCAGCACGGTCGCGGGACCGTACGACGACGTCGTACTGCCCGCATGGGCGCAGCAGCCGGACTGGGAGCTGGAGTTGGCGGCCGTCATCGCCAAGCCGGCCCACCGGGTGTCCGTCGAGGAGGCCCTGCAGTACGTCGCCGGGTACACGATCGCCAACGATCTCACCGACCGGGCCACCGTCTTCCGCAGGGACATGAAGGCCATCGGCACCGACTGGCTGCGCTGCAAGAACGCACCGGGCTTCACGCCGCTCGGCCCGTGGCTGGTACCGGCCGAGTCGATCGCCGACCCGGGAGATCTACGGGTCACGCTCAAGCTCAACGGCGAGACCATGCAGGACGAGTCCACCAAGGACATGCTGTTCGGGGTCGCGCGCCTGGTGTCGTACATCTCCCAGACCGCTCAACTCCTGCCGGGTGACCTGGTGTTGACCGGCAGCCCGGCCGGAAACGGCATCCACTGGGGACGGTTGCTGCGCGACGGCGACGTGATGGAGGGGTCCATCACCGGTCTGGGTGTGCAGCGCACCCGATGCATCGGGGAAGCGCTGTGAACCGCCGCGACCCCGAGGGCGCGATCGCCGAGGCCGCCAAGGCGTACTCCAACTGGGGGCGTTGGGGCGAGGATGACGTGCTCGGCACGCTGAACTTCCTCGACGAGGCCAAGCGCCGTGAGGGCGCCGCCCTGGTGCGGCGGGGTGTGAGTTTCTCGCTGTCGCAGCGGTTCGACATGAACGGCCCGCAGAAGGGCTGGCGTCGGCGGACCAACCCCGTGCACACCATGCTCGACACCGGGACCGACGCGGCCCTGGGCAACCAGGGCTTCCCGCATGGCATCGGCGGCGCCGACGACGTGATCGCCATGCCGTTGCAGTGCTCCACCCAGTGGGACGGCCTCGGCCACATCTTCGACCACGGTTTCGCCTGGAACGGGCGGCGCGCCGACAAGGTCGTCACCTCCGACGGCGACCTCGTCACCGGCATCGAGCACATGGCGCCGTACGTCGCCGGACGCGGCGTGCTCCTGGACGTGGGCCAAGTGGTCGGCGTGGACGGCGAGTTGCCCGACGGGTTCGCGATCACCGAGGCACATCTGACCGCGGCCGCCGAGGCGCACGGCGTGAGCGTCGGGCGCGGCGACATCGTCCTCGTACGGACCGGGCACCTCGCCCGCGCCCGGCGCGACGGCTGGGGCGACTACGCGGGCGGGCCCGCGCCGGGCCTGTCGTTCACCACCGCGGGCTGGCTGCACGGCACCGAGATCGCCGCGATCGCCACCGACACCTGGGGGTTCGAGGTACGGCCCAACGAGTTCGAGAACGCCTTCCAGCCGCTGCACCAGGTCGTCATCCCCAACGTAGGACTGCTGATCGGCGAGATGTGGGACCTCGACGCGCTCGCCGCGGACTGCGCCGGCGACGGCGTGTACGAGTTCTGGCTCACCGCCGCGCCGCTGCCCATCACCGGCGCCGTCGGCTCACCGGTGAACCCCATCGCCGTCAAGTAGCCCCCCCCCAAGCGCTCCGCAGGGGTACGGACCTGCATCGCTGTGCGGCTGAGCCGCATCCCCCGCCGCCCGAAGCCGTGCGGCCCGACCGGGAGGTATCCCCTACATGTCCGAACCCCATTCCCGTTCTGTCCTCGTCGTCGGCGGGGGCGCCTCCGGCAACTCCGTTGTGATCCTGCTGCGCCGCGCGGGCATCACGGTGGACCTGATCGAGGCCAGCCCCGACTGGCACTCCTCCACCGGCTCCGGCATCACCCTCCAGGGCAACGCCCTCAGGGTGCTGCGCGAGCTGGGCGTGTGGGAGCAGGTGAGCGCCTCCGGGTTCGCCTTCGGCTCGGTGGGGGTGACCGCCCCCGACGGCACCGTGCTGTTCGTCGCCGAGGACATCCAGACGGGCGGACCGGACCTGCCCGCCACTGTCGGCATGCAGCGCCCCCGGCTCCAGCAGATCCTGTCCGACGCGGTCCGCGCGTCCGGCGCCACCGTGCGCCTGGGCGTCACCGCCGAGTCCCTGGAGCAGGACGCCGACGGTGTCTCGGTGCGCTTCAGCGACGGGACCGACGGCCGTTACGACCTGGTCGTCGCCGCCGACGGCCTCAACTCTGCCACCCGCGCCGCGATCGGCATCACCGACAAGCCCGCACCGACCGGCATGGCCATCTGGCGCATCGCCGCCCCGCGCCCCGAGGGCCTGGAGCGCACCAACCTCGCCTACGGCGGCCCGGCCTACATCGCCGGATACTGCCCCACCAGCGACCACACCATCTACGCCTACGTGGTCGAGGGGTGCCGCAACCGTGCGTCGATCCCGCCGCAGTCGTACGCCGACGAGATGCGCGAGCTGGCACAGGGCTACGGCGGCTTCTGGCCCGAGATCGTGAAGCACATCGACGATCCGGCGAAGGTCAACTACACGTGGTTCGACCGCCACTTGGTGGAGGGCCCCTGGCACCGTGGCCGGGTCGTCCTGGTCGGGGACGCCGCCCACTGCTGCCCGCCCACCCTGGCGCAGGGCGCGGCGATGTCCCTCGAGGACGCCTCCGTCCTCTGCGAGCTGCTGGCCACCCGTGACGACTGGGACGACCAGCTCTTCACCGACTACCGGGACCGGCGGCTGCCCCGGGTGCGCATGGTCGTCGACGCCTCCGTGCAGCTCGGCCAGTGGACGCTCGACGGGGTGCGCGACGCGGACGTACCCGGGCTGATGGGCCGCACCATGAACGCACTGAAGGACCTCCCATGACCAATCCGACCGACCGCCTGCCGATACCGACGATCGACGTCCACGCGCACCTCCTGCTGCCGGAGATCGAGGAGGCCGTCGCCGGCCGGGCGGGCCTCGCCGCGGCCCGTGGGCTCGATGCCCGCCGCAACGGCCCAGAAGCCCTGACCGTGAACGGTCCCATGGTCGGCGCACGCGTTCCGAAGCTGACGGACGCCGCGGTGCGTCTGGCGGCCATGGACGCGCAGGGCGTGGACATCCAGCTGGTCAGCCCGTCGCCGTCGCACTACCACTACTGGGCGCAGCCCCAACTGGCCGAGCACATCTGCCGGTTGGCCAACGAGGGCACCGCCGCCCACTGTGCGAAGGCCCCGGACCGGCTGTTGGGCCTGGGCCTGGTGCCGCTCCAGCACCCCGACCTCGCGGTGGCCCTGCTCGACCATGCGCTGGAGCAGGGGCTGAGGGGCGTGGAGATCTCCTCGCACGCTCCCGGTCCGGGCGGGACCCGAGAGGTGGAACTCTCCGACCCGCGGCTGGCCGCCTTCTGGGCGCGGGCGGAGGAGACCGGCGCCCTGGTCTTCCTGCACCCGTTCGGCTGCACACTCGACGAGCGCCTGGACCAGTGGTACCTGTCCAACACGGTCGGGCAGCCGACGGAGAACGCGGTCGCGCTGTCCCATCTCATTTTCTCCGGCGTCCTGGACCGCCACCCGGGACTGAAGCTGATCGCGGCCCACGGCGGCGGCTATCTGCCCACCCACATCGGCCGCTCCGACCACGCCTGGCGGGTCCGCCCGGACGCCCAGGGCTGCGCACAGTTGCCGAGCAGCTATCTCAAGCAGCTCTACTTCGACTCCCTCGTCCACGACCCCCACGTACTGCGGGAGTTGCTGCGCGTCGCGGGCCCGGACCGGGTCCTGCTCGGCTCCGACTTCCCCTTCGACATGGGCACCGACGACCCGCTGGGTGCGCTGCGCGCGGCGGACCTGGCCGACCACGACTTCCACACCGTGCGGGGCGGCAACGCCGCCGACCTGCTGAACCTCGCCTGAGGAGGAACCCCCCATGGGCAACCGCCTGCTCACCCACCTGCGGCACGTCGACCTCGCCGTGCCCGACTACGACAAGCAGCTCGACTTCTACTCCGGAGTATGGGGTCTGACCAAGGTCGCCGAGGACTCCGGCATCTCCTTCCTGGCCGCCGAGGGCAGCCCCGAGCAGTATGTGATCCGCCTGCGCAAGGCCGACGAGAAGCGCCTCGACCTCGTGTCCTACGGTGCCGCGAGCGCGGCCGACGTGGACGCGCTCGCCGATCAACTCCTGGCCGACGGCGTGCAGTTGATCTCGCAGCCGGGCAAGGTGGACACCCCCGGCGGCGGTTACGGCTTCCGCTTCTTCGACGTCGACGGCCGCACCATCGAGGTCTCCGCCGACGTCCAGGTACGGCAGCACCGCAGGATCGAGGAGAAGGAGTCCATCCCGGTCAAGCTGTCGCACGTCGTCCTCAACTCCCCCGATCTGAACCGCACTCGGGAGTGGTACGAGCGCCACCTGGGCTTCCGCCACTCCGACACGCTCAGCTCGCCGCACATGGGCGAGGTCATGCACTTCATGCGGATCTCCAACCAGCACCACTCGATGGCCATCGCGCAGGGCCCGCACACCGCCCTGCACCATGTCTCCTTCGAGATGCGCGGCCTGGACGAGTACATGCGCGGCTCCGGGCGGGTGATGCGGGCCGGGATCCGCAAGATCTGGGGCCCCGGCCGCCACATGGCGGGCGACAACACCTTCACCTACTTCCTCGACCCGCACGGCAACACCGTCGAGTACACGACGGAGCTGGAGGTCCTGGACGAGGACACCTGGCACCCGCACGTCTACGACTTCTCCCAGCCCGAGGTCACCGACCAGTGGGGCACCGCGAACCCCATGAACGAACTGGTCGCCAAGGAGTCCTTCAACGACGTGGACCGCGGCGTCTTCGTCGCCCCGCCGGTCTGACCGGCACCCCCCGGTCACCGGGGGCGCGGCAGCCCTGTCATGCCCTGACTCCCCGCCGCGCCCCCGGTCCCGCTCCGCCCGCCCTCCCGCCGACAGGACCCTTCCATGCGTTTCGCCACCTACGAGTACCGCAACCGACGCCAAGTGGCCGTCGTCGAAGAGGACGGCACGCTCCACCCCCTGCCCGGCGTCGCCTCACTCACCGGGCTGCTCGCCGAGGGCGGCGGTCTGCCCGAACTGCTCGACGCGGGCTCCGCGATGACCGACGTGCCGGCCGGCCCCCATGTCTCGGACGTACGACTGCTGGCGCCGCTCCAGCCGCCCACCGTGCGGGACTTCGTCACCTTCGAGGAGCACGTCGAGGGCGTACGGCGGTCGGTGGACGGGAGCGCGGGCGTGCCCGAGCAGTGGTACGCGGCCCCCACGTTCTACTTCACCAACCCGTACGCGGTGTACGGCCCGGGCGACGACATCCCCGTGCCGCCGGGTTCGAGCATGCTGGACTTCGAGCTCGAGGTGGCCGCCGTGATCGGCAAGGAGGGCCGCGACCTCACGCCCGAGCAGGCGCGTGAGCACATCGTCGGCTACACCGTTCTCAACGACTGGTCCGCCCGCGACCTCCAGTCCGCCGAGATGCGGGTGGGGCTCGGCCCGTGCAAGGGCAAGGACACCGCCACCACCCTGGGTCCTTACCTGGTCACCGCCGACGAGTTGGACGAGTACCGCGACGAGGACGGATTCCTGCGGCTCGCTCTCACCGCCGCGGTGAACGGCGAGGTGGTCGGCAAGGATCTGCTGTCCAACATGAGCTGGACGTTCGAGGAGATGGTCGCCTACGCCTCGCGAGGGACCTGGGTGCGCCCCGGCGACGTCTTCGGCTCGGGCACCTGCGGCAACGGCGGCTGCCTCGCCGAGCTGTGGGGCGTGCGAGGCAGGCAGGACCCGCCGCCGCTGAAGCCCGGCGACACGGTCACGCTCACCGTCGAGGGCATCGGCAGTGTCTCCAACACCGTGGTGAGCGGCTCCGATCCGCTGCCGGTCCCGGTCGGCCGGCGCCGCTCGCGGGAGCGGCCGTGAGCGGCCTGCGTCCGAAGCGGCTGCTCGGCAAGGTCGTCGTGGTGACGGGGGCGGCCGGCGGACAGGGGGCCGCGGAGGCCGAGGCGCTCACCCGCGAAGGCGCCCACGTGATCCCCGCCGATGTGACGGAGGGGCCCGGCTGCCGCCGTCTCGACGTCACCAGCGAGCGGGACTGGGCCGAACTCGCCACCGAACTGCGGGAGTCGTACGGGCAGGTGCACGGCCTGGTCAACAACGCAGGCGTCACCTGGCGCGCCCGCATCGACGACGTACGCCCCGAGGACATGGCCCGCGTCCACGCCGTGAACGTCACCGGGCCGCTGCTGGGCATCCAGCACCTGGTGCCGCTGATGCGCGCGGGGGCGTCGATCGTGAACGTCGGTTCGTCGGCGGCGCTGACCGCCCACTACCCGGTCGCGTACACGGCCAGCAAGTGGTCCCTGCGCGGCCTGTCGAAGACCGCCGCCATGGAACTGGGGCCCCGCGGCATCCGCGTGAACACCGTCCACCCCGGCTTCATCGAGACGGACATGACCGCCTCCGCCGCGCCGGCCTTCCGGGAGGCGAACCTCCGCCTGACCCCGCTCGGCCGCACCGGCACGGTGGACGACATCACTCCGCTGGTCACCTTCCTCCTCTCCGACGACTCCGCCTTCATCACCGGCGCGGAGATCCCGGTGGACGGCGGCCTCACCTCCCACGGCGGCGCGATGCCGATCTCGGATGCCCTGCGCCGCGACGCCTGAAGCAGCAACAGCCCTGCGTCCGTCGCACCATCACCGATCTCGGCGAACTCGACATCGCGCCGGGGCCTGGTTTGGCGGAATGCGCGTCGTTACGCGTGTCCAGGAGGGCAGGGACCGTGCGTCCCTGCCCTCCGACGTTTCCCGGCCCGTTCCTACGACAGGGGCATGACCTTGCGGTACGTGAACACCGCGGCCGCCGCGACCACGACATGCATCAGGAGCAGCGCCCCGACGCCGGTCGCACCGCCGGCACCGAAGAGCAGGAAGTCGGGAACGAAGGACACCGCGACAAGGGTGGGCACCAGCCACCGCACGAGCGCCTCGGGATCCTTCGACACCTTGCGCACAATGGCCCAGCCGACGGCACCGGCCACCACGCCGATCGCCGTCAGGAATATGTACGAGGACGCCTTCAGCGGCTTGAAGTCGTCGGGCGCGCCCGCGGCCAGGGCGAGGAGAGCGAGCACCGCGTCCGCCGCGGAGGCCACCACGATCGCGGCGAGCACACCTCCCGCGACAACGAGCGGACCACGACGGACGGCGACTGCGTCGGAGGCAACAGACATGGCAACTCCAGGGAGGCAACTGCGGAGAGAGCTCCGCATATGTGTTTGAAGACTCAAACTCAAGTCTGGCCGAAGTTGCTTTAGGTTTCAAGCGTGGTCTCATGGTGCTGCGCAGGCAGCTCAGCCAGCGGGCTCTTGATCGGCCTGGCGCCATGCGGCGGCCCGTTCCTGCGCCACGTCGCGCAGGAGGCCGAGGAACACCTCCACCAGCGGTGTCAGCGTGGTGTCGGTCTGGGTGAGTGCGTGGAGCCGGCGGTGCAGGCGCGGTCGTACGAGCTCCCGGTGAGTGGTTCCCGGGACATGGGTGAGCGCCAGACGCGAGACCAGCGCCACGCCGCTGCCCGCCCCGACCAGCGCCTGGGCGACGTCGAAGGACTCCGTCTCGAAGCGCACTTTGGGGGTGAACCCCGCTTCCTTCGCAGCCCGGTCGAACTGTTCCCGGGCGGCATGGCCGGCGACGATCGTCACCCACGCCTCATTGCGCAGCTGCTCCAGACGAAGCGGGGCGGCGGGCGACGGTCCGGTGGCCAGCGGATGATCCGCGGGAAGGACCAGGACCAGCGGATCCCGCAGCAGAGAATGCGCGGCGACCTGCGGCGGAAACACGAATGAGTCGCTCCACGAGGCGACGACCGCCAGGTCGAGCCGGCTTGTTCCGATCGCCTCCGGCCCTTGCCCGGACACGAGGTCCACGACCGAGACGTCGGCGTCCGGATGGCGGTGGCGCAGTGCGACGAGCGCCGGCGGCACCAGGTGCAGGGCGGCCGCCTGGAACGCGCCGACGCGCAGCCGCAGCGACAGGTGACCCAGCAGTGCGGCCATGTCCGCCGCGGCCTTCTCCGTGGTCTCGTCGATGATCCGGCCGTGGACCGCGAGCATGGCGCCCGCCTCGGTGAGCCTCGCGCCACGCGGTCCACGGACGACGAGGGGCACCTGCCACTGGCGTTCCGCTCTGGCGACCTGCTGCGTCACCGCGGCGGGAGTGAGCCGGAGCGCCTCCGCCGCCGCGGTCAGCGAACCGAACTCCTCGATCAACGCGAGAAGCCGCAGCTGTCCGGGATCCACGAGCATGAAATCAGGTTAACGCTGTACCTATGGATCTTCACTTCACTTAAAACCGAGCGGCCGACAGTCTGAGTGATGAACCGACCGATGCCCACCCGCACCCCGGAAGGCCGTTGCCGTGCCCACCCATCTCACCGCGTTCCTGATCACCACGTGGCTGTTGGCCATGCTGCCCGGAGCCGGTCAGGCTCTCATGATCCGTCAGGTGCTGACGGGCGGTCTGCGCGCGGCGCGGGGCACGATCGCGGGCAATGCGAGCGGGTTGTTGGTCTGGTCCGTGGCTGCTGCGGCCGGCCTGTCGGCCGTGCTGCTGGCCAGTCCTCATGCTTACGCCGCCGTGCGCATCGTGGGCGGAGTCGTCCTGGTGGTCCTCGGTGTGAGCACGTTGCGCACCGCCCGCTCGGCTCGTGCCGCAGCCAGCGAGCCCTCGGCCGCCGAGCCCACGGGCCGCACCGGCTTCTGGGGCGGCTACCTCACGGGGCTCGGAACGTGTCTCGGCAATCCCAAGGCGGGCGTGTTCGCCGTGTCGGTCCTGCCGCAGTTCGTCACCACGTCCGGCCCCGTCTTCCTGTCGAGCATCGCCCTCGGCGTGGTCTGGGCCCTGGTGAACGCCTGCTGGTATCTGTTGTTCACCTGGTTCGTGAACCGCGGCCGCGCGCTGGTCTCCAGGCCGGACGTGCAGCGGAGGCTGGGCATGGTCACGGGGGTCGTACTGCTCCTGCTCGGTGTGGCGGTCGCGGCGGGCGCCTGACCGGGGAGCACCGCCCCAGGCCGTGCCAGGTCGTCACCCTCGGCGCCCCCATCGCCCTGACCGCCGTGCAGTCCCTCTCGGACGCCGGCTCCAAGGCCAAGGTCGCCACCTTCGACCTCAACAAGGACCTCGTCGCCGCCATCCAGCAGGGCACCATCGAGTTCGCCGTCGACCAGCAGCCCTACCTCCAGGGCTACCTCGCCGTCGACTCCCTGTGGCTGTACAAGACCAACGGCAACTTCAGCGGCGGCTCCACCGCCCCCGTCCTCACCGGCCCCGCCTTCATCACCAAGGACAACGTCGACGCCGTCGCCAAGTTCGCAGCCAAGGGCACACGGTAACGGCCCGCTCCACCGCGCCCGGATCCGCATCACGTGCTCGCCCCGGAACGTACGTCCGCCTCTCTCAGGCCGACGGTTCCGGGGCCGGCCCGCTGGTGCCCCGGACCACCAGCTTGGGGTCCAGGACCGCCTCCCGCGGTTCCAGCTCCGGCTTCTCCAGCCGCTCCACGGCGAACCGCACGGCGTGCTCCGCCATGAGCCGCGCGTCCTGGCGCACAGTGGTCAATCCGATCGGCATCAGATGGGAAAGATGGCTGTCGTCGTATCCGACGACGGACACGTCGCGCGGAACTTCGAGGCCGGCCCGGGTCAGGGCCATCAACAGGCCCCACGCACAACGGTCGTTGCCCGCGAGGACGGCCGTCGGCAGGAGCAGACCCTGGTCGCGCTCCGCCACGAGCAGGCGTCCGGTCTCGATCCCGGACTGCTCGGTGTGCTCACCGGGAATCACCCGCACTTCCGCCTCCAGCCCGTGGCGGCGCATCGCAGCCCGGTAGGCTCGCCGACGGTCGGCCGACCCGGGGCCGCGGCCGCCGTCGATGTGCACGATCCGGCGGTGGCCCAGTTCGACGAGGTGGTCCATCGCCTGCCGTACGCCCTTGCCCTCGGCGCTGTGCACGAAGTCCACGCGGGCGCGCGGCACCCTGCGGCTCACCGAGACGGTGACCGCACGCTGCCCGAGCTCGTCGAGGTAGGCGGGCTCCGCGTCGGGGCCGAGCAGGATCAGCGCCTCGCAGCGGTGGCCGAGCAGGGCCTCGACGGCCTTGGCCTCGCTGCGCGCCTCGGCGGACGCGGAGAGCAGCACGTCGTAGCCGAGCCGTTCCGCCTCCGGGTAGATCCCTTCGATGAGGTCCGTGTGGAAGGTCTGGTGCACGGTGAACATCACACCGATCGTGCGGCTGCGCCCGCGCGCCAGCAGTCGGGCCGCACTGTCGGGGCGGTAGCCGATCTCGTCCGCGACCCGCAGCACCCGCCGCCGGGTCTCCTCGCTGGCCCCCGGCTGGTTGCGGAACACGATCGAGACGAGCGCCCGGGAGACGCCCGCCTTCTCGGCGACGTCCGCCATCGTGGGCCGCTGCTTGCCCGATGTATCCACGTGTGAACCCACCCTCCGACAGCGCCCACCTTAACGGGCGGTCGAGAAATCTCCCGGCAACAAGCTATTGACATGACATTTGGACACGGGTCATCGTACTCGGACTAGAGCGCGCTAGTAGAGCGCGCCAGGAAAGTCTTCTGCGACAGCTACCCCGGAGTCTCCGGAGCGAAGGGAAACCAGCGTTATGCCGTTCGAAGTGCTGACCATCGGCCGGGTGGGAGTGGATGTGTATCCGCTCCAGACGGGGGTGGGGCTGGCGGAGGTCACGTCGTTCGGCAAGTACCTGGGCGGCAGCCCGACGAATGTGGCGGTGGCGGCCGCCCGCTACGGCCGGTCGTCGGCTGTGATCACCAAGACGGGCCGGGATCCGTTCGGGGACTTCGTGCGCACCGCGCTGGCGGGTTACGGCGTGGATGCCCGGTTCGTGGGTACGTCGGAGATCGCGCCGACGCCGGTGACGTTCTGCGAGATCCTCCCGCCGGACGACTTCCCGCTGTACTTCTACCGCCTTCCCAAGGCCCCCGACCTGGACATCCGGCCGGAGGAACTGGAGCTGGGCGCGGTGCGGGACGCGGCGATCTTCTGGTTCACGGGCACCGGGCTGAGCGAGGAGCCGAGCCGGTCGGCCACGCTGGCGGCGCTGGAGCACCGGGCCCGGGCGGGCATCACGGTGTTCGACCTGGACTGGCGGCCGATGTTCTGGGCGAACCCGGACGAGGCGCGTACGCAATACGCCGAGGCACTGCGGCACACTACGGTCGCGGTCGGCAACCTCGACGAGTGCGAGGTGGCCACCGGTGAGCGCGAGCCGTACGCCGCCGCGAAGGCGCTGCTGGCGGCCGGGGTGGAGCTGGCCGTGGTCAAGCAGGGCCCCAAGGGTGTGCTGGCGATGGACCGGGACGGGTCGGTGGCCGAGATCCCGCCGGTTCCGGTGGACGTGGTCAACGGGCTCGGCGCCGGGGACGCGTTCGGCGGGGCGCTGTGCCATGGGCTGCTGTCCGGCTGGGACACCCGCCGCACGGTCACCTTCGCCAACGCCGCCGGGGCGATCGTCGCGGGCCGGCTGTCCTGCTCCGACGCCATGCCCACCGAGGCCGAGGTGACCGCGGAACTCCAGGCCGCCAACTCCGACGACTCCCAGCGAGAGGTGTGACGACGTGCTGTCCGACAACGTGAGCCGGATCGTGGCCGCCCGGGTGGGCGACCCCGGCGCCATCGCGGCCGCCGCCGCCCGCCGAATCAAGGCCACCTCGCTGCTCGGCGAGCACGGCAAAGCGATGATCATCGCCGCGGACCACCCGGCGCGCGGAGCCAACGGCGTGGGCGGCGACCCCAACGCCATGGCCGACCGTTCCGAGTTGCTCGACCGCCTGTGCATCGCCCTGGAGCGTCCCGGTGTGACCGGTGTACTGGGGACCGCCGACATCCTGGAGGACCTGCTGCTGCTCGGTGTCCTGGACGGCAAGTCCGTCTTCGGCTCCATGAACCGCGGCGGCCTCGCCGGGTCGTCGTTCGAGATCGACGACCGGTTCACCGGCTACGACGCCGCAACCATCGCCGCGATGGGCTTCGACGGCGGCAAGACCCTGACCCGCATCGCCCTGCACGACCCGGCGACGCCCTCTGTTCTGGTCGACACCGCACAGGCCGTCAACGAGCTCAACGACCGCCACCTGATCGCGATGATCGAACCGTTTCTCTCGGTGTGGGAGAACGGGAAGATCCGCAACGACCTGTCCACGGACGCCGTCATCAAGTCGGTCACCATCGCGTCGGGGCTGGGCCGCCGCACCGCCTACACCTGGCTGAAGCTGCCCGTGGTCGAGGACATGGAGCGGGTCCTGGCCTCCTCGACGCTGCCCGCCCTCCTGCTCGGTGGCGAGGTCAAGGATGCCGACGCGGCCTTCGCCTCCTGGGGCAAGGCACTGAAGCAGCCCACCGCGCAGGGCCTGGTCGTGGGCCGCTCCCTGCTCTACCCCGCAGGCGGTGACGTCGCCGGCGCCGTCGACAAGGCGGTGAGCCTGCTGTGACCTCCGCGAACAAGTACCACCTCCCCAAGGGCAGTTCGGCCGACGGCCCGTACGACCTTCTGGTCACGCCCGAGTCGGCGGGCTGGGGATACTCCGGCCTCAGGATCCTGGCCCTGAAGCCGGGCGAGGCACACGCCCTGTCCACCGGAGATTCCGAGTTCCTGGTCCTGCCCCTGACCGGCGGCTGCACCGTCGCCGTCGACGGACAGACCTTCCAACTCGACGGCCGCGCAGGGGTGTTCACCTCGGTCACCGACTTCGCGTACCTCCCCCGCGAGTCGGCGGCCGTGATCAGCAGTGCGTCCGGCGGGAGGTACGCGCTGCCCTCCGCCCGTACCGAGCGGAACGGCTTCCCCGCTCGGTACGGGCGCAAGGAGAACGTGCCCGTCGAGTTGCGGGGCGCGGGAGCCTGCTCGCGGCAGGTCAACAACTACTGCCTGCCCGGCACGTTCGACGCAGATCAGCTGCTGGTGTGCGAGGTGCTGACACCCGGCGGCAACTGGTCGTCGTACCCGCCGCACAAGCACGACGAGGCCCGCTCGGGGATCGAATCCGCACTCGAGGAAATCTACTACTTCGAGGTCGCGGGCGAGGACGGCTTCGGTTACCAGCGGGTCTACGGCACTCCCGAGCGGCCCATCGACGTACTCGCCGAGATCCGCACCGGCGACACCGTGCTGATCCCGCACGGCTGGCACGGGCCCTCCATCGCCGCCCCCGGCTACGACCTCTACTACCTCAACGTCATGGCCGGCCCCGGACAGGACCGCGCCTGGCTGATCTGCGACGACCCGGCACACGGGTGGGTGCGTACGACGTGGGACTCCCAGGAGACGGACCCGCGCCTCCCCTTCGGTGCCAAGGAGAACGACCGATGACCGAGACCACCGTCCGCCTCACCACCGCTCAGGCCCTGGTGCGTTTCCTGGCCAGCCAGTACAGCGAGCGCGACGGCCAGGAGCAGCGCCTCATCCCCGGCGTGTGGGGCATCTTCGGGCACGGCAACGTGGCCGGCATCGGCCAAGCGCTGTTGCAGGCGGCTGTGACGCAAGAGGCCGATCTCCCGTACTACTTGGCCCGCAACGAGCAGGGCATGGTCCACGCGTCCGTGGCGTACGCGAAGATGCGCGACCGGCTGGCCGCCTTCGCCTGCACCGCGTCGACCGGGCCGGGCTCCACCAACATGATCACGGGTGCGGCGCTCGCGACCACCAACCGGCTGCCGGTGCTGCTGCTGCCCTCCGACATGTTCGCCACCCGCGCCGCGGATCCAGTGCTGCAGCAGCTGGAGGACACCCGAGGCGGCGACGTCACCGTCAACGACGCCTTCCGCGCCGTCTCCAAGTACTTCGACCGCATCCAGCGGCCCGAGCAGCTCATCCCCGCCGCGCTGGCGGCGATGCGGGTGCTCACCGACCCGGTCGAGACCGGCGCGGTGACGTTGGCGCTGCCGCAGGACGTACAGGCCGAGGCCTACGACTGGCCCGTCTCCTTCTTCCGCCGCCGGGTCTGGCACATCGGCCGCCCGGTGCCCGAACCGGCCGCCGTCCAGCGGGCCGCCCGCCTGCTGCGCAACGCCAAGAAGCCGCTGATCGTGGCCGGCGGCGGTGCCGTCTACTCCGGGGCGGAGACTGCGCTCCGCGCGTTCGCCGAGGCGACCGGCATCCCGGTCGCCGACACCCACGCCGGCAAGGGCGCCGTTCCCTGGGACCACCCCTACGCGGTGGGCGGCATCGGCTCGACCGGCTCGTATGCGGCGAATGAACTGGCCCGTGAGGCCGATGTCGTCCTGGGTATCGGCACCCGCTACTCCGACTTCACGACGGCCAGCCACACCGTCTTCGGCAACCCGGCCGTCACCTTCGTCAACCTCAACGTCGCCCGCCTCGACGCCGTCAAGCACTCCGCCGAACCCGTTGTCGCCGACGCCCGCCTCGGCACCCAAGCCCTCGCCGGAGCACTCGCCGACTGGGAGGTGGAGCAGGAATACCGGGACCGCACCCGTCAACTCATCACCCGCACAAGGGAGATCGAGGACCAGTGCTTCAACGTCGACCACGGCCCGCTGCCCGCCCAGACCGAGATCCTCGGCGCGCTCAACGACGTCCTCGACGACCGCGCGGTCGTCATCAACGCGGCCGGGTCCATGCCGGGCGACCTGCAGCAGCTGTGGCGGGCGAGGGATCCGAAGGCCTACCACGTCGAGTACGCCTACTCCTGCATGGGCTACGAGGTCGCCGCCGGCGTCGGCGCCAAGATGGCCGACCCCACCCGCGAGGTCGTCGTCCTGGTCGGCGACGGCTCCTACCTGATGATGGCCCAGGAAATCGTGACCATGGTCTCCGAGGGCCTCAAGGTCATCATCGTCCTGGTCCAAAACCACGGCTTCGCCTCCATCGGCGCCCTCTCCGAATCCCTCGGCAGCCAGCGCTTCGGCACCAAGTACCGCTACCGCAACGGCACTTCGGGCCAGCTGGACGGCGAGATCCTCCCGGTCGACCTCGCCGCCAACGCCTCCAGCCTGGGCGCCGACGTCCTGCACGCCACCTCCGTCGAGGCGTTCCGCAGCGCGATGGAGAAGGCCCAGGCCGCCACCCGCACCACGGTCGTGCACGTCGAGACCGACCTCTACGGCCCCAACCCACCCGGCCACGGCTGGTGGGACGTCCCCGTCAGCCAGACCTCCGCTCTCGAGTCCACTCGGGCCGCCTACGAGACCTACGCCGCGAACAAGCAGTCCCAGCGCCACTACCTGTAAGTCCCGTCCCCGCAAAGGAAAACCCTCATCGTGAACACCATTCCCCACTGGATCAGCGGCTCTCCGGTCGCCGGTACCGACACCGCTCCGGTGTTCAACCCGGCCACCGGCCAGGAGCAGGCTCGCGTCGTGCTCGGCGGTGCCGCCGACGTGGATGCGGCCGTCACCGCCGCCGCGAAGGCCTTCGAGACCTGGTCGGAGTCGTCGCTGACCCAGCGCACCCAGGTCATGTTCAACCTCCGCCAACTCCTGGTGGAGCACGAGGAAGAGCTCGGCCGGATCATCTCCGCCGAACACGGCAAGACCGTCGACGACGCCCGCGGCGAAATCACCCGCGGCCGCGAAGTCGTCGAATACGCCTGCGGCCTCGGCGACATCCTCAAGGGCTCCTTCTCCGACCAGGTCTCCCGCGGCGTGGACGTGCACAACTTCCGCCAGCCCCTCGGCGTCGTCGCCGGCATCACCCCCTTCAACTTCCCGGCGATGGTGCCTCTGTGGATGCACCCCATCGCCATCGCCACCGGCAACACCTTCATCCTCAAGCCGTCCGAACGCGACCCCTCCGCCGCCAACTTCATCGCCGACCTCTACCAGCAGGCCGGCCTGCCGGACGGCGTATTCAACGTCGTGCACGGCGGCAAGGACGCGGTCGACGCGATCCTCACCCACCCCGGCATCCAGGCCGTCTCCTTCGTGGGATCGACTCCGATCGCCAAGTACGTGCACGAGCAGGCCACTTCGCACGGCAAGCGGGTCCAGGCCCTGGGCGGCGCCAAGAACCACGCCGTCGTCCTGCCCGACGCCGACCTCGAATTCGCCGCCAACCACATCACCGCCGGCGCCTACGGCTCCGCCGGTGAGCGCTGCATGGCCGTATCGGTGGCGGTCGCGGTCGGCGACGCCGCCGACGCCCTCGTCGAGGTGCTGGAGCGCAAGGCCCACGAGGTCAAGGTCGGCCCCGGCGACCAGCCCGGCACCGAAATGGGCCCCCTGGTCACCAAGGCCGCCCAGGAACGCGTCGAAAACGCCGTCGGCACAGCGGCCGCGCAGGGCGCCACCGTCGTCGTCGACGGCCGCGGCCTGAAAATCGACGGCCACGAGGAGGGCTTCTTCACCGGCCCGTCCCTCCTGGACCACGTCACCACGGAAATGGCTGCCTACAAGGAGGAGCTGTTCGGCCCGGTCCTGGCCATCGTCCGCGCCGACTCCCTGGACCAGGCCATCGACCTCATCAACGCCAACCCCTACGGCAACGGCACCGCCCTGTTCACCGCCTCCGGTGAAGCCGCCCGCCGCTTCCAGCGGCGCATCAAGGTCGGCATGATCGGCATCAACGTGCCGGTGCCCGTGCCGATGTCGTACTACTCCTTCGGCGGCTGGAAGGACTCCCTCATCGGCGACAACCCCATCCACGGCCCCGAAGGCATCCGCTTCTACACCCGCCCCAAGGTCGTCACCACCCGCTGGCCCCAGCCCACCCAGCAGATCAACGCCGGCTTCAACTTCCCCACCTCCAGCTGAGATCTCCGGTTCCCACTCCCTTTCTCCCTTTAGGAGACACCATGGCAACGGCGCCATCCCCCCTCCGCACCGTCGCAGGCAACCTCTGCCTGGGCTCCGCTCCCGACTCCTGGGGCATCTGGTTCCCCGAGGACGAGCACCAGGTGTCGTACACCCGCTTCCTGGACGAGCTGGCCGAAGCCGGCTACCAGTGGCTGGAGTTGGGCCCGTACGGCTACCTGCCCACCGATCCGCAGCGCCTGAAGGACGAGCTCGACGCCCGCGGCCTGCAGGTCTCCGGCGGCACCGCCTTCGGCGCGCTGCACCGCCCCGAGGCCTGGGACGACATGCTCGCCCATACCCGTCAGGTCGCCACCCTCACAGCTGCCGCCGACGCCCACCACCTCGTCTTCATCCCGCCCATGTACCGGGACGAGAAGACCGGCGCGTTCACCGAGTCCCCCGAGCTCACTGCCGAGCAGTGGGCCGGCTTCGGCCGCAACGCGGACCGGCTCGGCAAGCTGCTGCTCGACGAGTACGACGTGCGCCTCGTCATCCATCCGCACGCCGACAGCCACATCCAGACCCAGCCGGAGATCGAGCGGCTGCTGAACGAGTCCGACTCCCGGTACACCAACCTGTGCCTGGACACCGGGCATGTGGCCTACGGCGGCGGCGACAACCTCGACCTCATCCGTCGCTTCGGCGAGCGCGTCGGCTACGTCCACATCAAGCAGATGGACCCCGCCATACTCGCCCAGGTCGCCGCCGAGGACCTGTCCTTCGGTGAGGCGGTGAAGCGTGGGGTGTGCGTCTCCCCGCCGGCGGGGGTGCCCAACCCGGCCGACGTGGTGGGTGAACTCGCCAAGCTGGACGCCGAGTTGTTCGTGATCGTCGAGCAGGACCTGTACCCGTGCGCGCCCGAGGTTCCGCTGCCCATCGCGGTGAGCACGCGTGAGCATCTGGCCGGATGCGGTCTGTCCGGTACCCGGCGCCCGAACATCGACGACTAGGAGGCGGCCATGGACGTCAGGGACGACGCGACTCAGGCCTCCGCCCGGCCGGCGACCCTCACGGACACCCCGTCAGGGGCGGTCTCGCGGCGGCTGCGGCTCATCACCATCATCGCCACCTTCGGCGGGCTGCTCTTCGGCTACGACACAGGTGTCATCAACGGCGCGCTGCCGTACATGAGCGACGACCTCGGCCTCACCGCGGTCACCGAGGGCATGGTCACCAGTTCGCTGTTGCTCGGTGCCGCGCTCGGCGCGGTGGCCGGCGGGCGGCTCTCGGACGCGCGCGGCAGGCGCCGTACGATCCTCACGCTCGCCGTGCTGTTCTTCGTGGGCGCGCTGGGTGCCACCCTTGCCCCCACCACGGCGGTCATGATCGTGGCGCGCTTCGTGCTGGGCCTGGCGGTCGGCGGCGCGTCGGTGACGGTGCCGGTGTACCTCGCGGAGATCTCGCCGGCCGAGCGGCGTGGTGCGCTGGTCACCCGTAACGAGCTGATGATCGTCAGCGGGCAGCTGCTCGCCTTCACCTCCAACGCGATCATCGCCAACGTGGGCGGCGAGTCCGGGGGCATCTGGCGCTGGATGCTGGTCATCGCGACCATTCCGGCCGTGGTGCTCTGGTTCGGCATGCTGGTGATGCCGGAGAGCCCGCGCTGGCTGGCCTCCAAGACCCGCTTCAACGAGGCTCTGGAGGTCCTCAAGCAGGTGCGGTCCGAGCAGCGTGCCCAGGCCGAACTCGCCGAGGTCTCCGCGCTCGCCGTGAAGGAGGAAGCGGAGAAGCTGGGCGGCTGGCAGGACATGCGGGCCACGCCGTGGGTGCGCAAGCTGATGTTCGTGGGCTTCGGCATCGCGATCGTGCAGCAGATCACCGGCGTGAACACGATCATGTACTACGGCACGCAGATCCTCACCGATGCCGGTTTCGCCGCCGACAGCGCACTGACGGCGAACATCGCCAACGGTGTGATCTCGGTGCTTGCCACCTTCGTCGGGATCTGGCTGCTGAGCCGGGTCAACCGCCGTCCGATGCTGATGACCGGTCAGATCGGCACGACGGCCGCGCTGTTGCTGATCGGTGTCTTCTCCCTGGTACTGCCCTCGGGCGACGGCCGGGCGTTCGCGGTGCTCGCCATGACCGTCACCTTCCTCGCCTTCCAGCAGGGGGCGATCTCGCCGGTGACCTGGCTGATGCTGTCGGAGATCTTCCCGATGCGGATGCGCGGCTTCGGGATGGGCGTCGCGGCCGTAGTGCTGTGGCTGACCAACTTCGTGATCGGTCTGGTCTTCCCGTCCCTGGTGTCGGCGATCGGGATCTCCAACACCTTCTTCCTGTTCGTGGTGGCAGGGATCTTCTCCTTCATCTTCGTGAAGCTCTACGTCCCCGAGACCAAGGGCCGCACCCTCGAGACGCTCGAAGCCGAACTCCGGGCGCGCTTCTCCTGAAAATCCCTCCGTCCCCGGGCCGACGGCTGCCCGGGGACCGCAGAAAGGACCACCTCCCATGACTGTGCGCGTAGGCGTCATCGGCGCCGGCTGGATCGGCAAGGAGCACATCCGGCGCCTCACTCACACCGTCACCGGCGCCCGGGTCACCGCGGTCACCGACATCGACGCCGCCCGTGCCGCCCAGGCGGCGGAGCCGGTCGGTGCCCGGGTGCTGCCCGACGGTGCGGCCGTGGTCGCGGCGGACGACGTGGACGCCGTCCTCGTGACGTCCTGGGGCCCGACCCACGCCGAGCACGTGCTGAACGCGATCGCCGCCGGAAAGCCGGTGTTCTGCGAGAAGCCCCTGGCGACCACCGCCGAGGACTGCCTGAAGATCGTCGAGGCGGAGACGGCCCACGGCCGCCGCCTGGTGCAGGTCGGCTTCATGCGCCGCTACGACCTCGGCTACCGGCAGATGAAGCAGGTCATCGACGCCGGCCGGATCGGTGAGCCGCTGATCGTGCACTGCGCCCACCGCAACCCCACCGTCCCGGAGTCCTACACCTCCGGCATGGCCGCCCTGGACACGGCGGTGCACGAGGTGGACGTGCTGCGCTGGCTGCTCGACGACGAGATCGTCTCCACCCAGGTGATCACTCCGCGTGCCACGAGCAAGCGGTTCGAGCATCTCAGGGACCCGCAGATCATGCTGTTCGAGACCGCCAAGGGTGTCCGTATCGATCTCGAGGTCTTCGTCAACTGCCAGTACGGCTACGACATCCAGTGCGAGGCGGTGGGCGAGGAGGGTCTCGTACGGCTGCCCGACCCCGCCGCGGTCGGCGTACGCACGGCCGGACAGCACAGCACGGAGGTGCTGACGGACTGGGTGGGGCGCTTCGCGGAGGCCTTCGACACCGAGTTCCGCGAGTGGATCGCCCATCTCGCCGCCGGCAATGAGCCCACCGGCCCCTCGGCCTGGGACGGCTACGCCGCGACCGTCATCACCAGCGCGACCGTCGAGGCCCTGGAGTCGGGCCGTGTGGTCGCCACTGACCTCAAGCCCCGCCCTGTCTTCTACGGAGGTGCCGCGTGAAGATCGCCCTCGACCCGTACATGTTCCGTGCGCTGTCGATCGACGACATGGTGCGTACGGTCGCCGAACTCGGCTACGAGTACATCGAGTTGTCGCCGCGTGACGACTTCATGCCGTTCTTCCTGCACCCGCGCGCGGACGACGAGCGCATCGCAGAGCTGAAGAACTCCCTGCGCACGCACGGCGTGCAGCTCTCCTCCGTGCTGCCGCTGTACAAGTGGTCGTCGCCGGAGGAGACCGAGCGGCAGGCCGCGGTCCGCTACTGGAAGCGGATGATCGAGATAACGGCCGACCTGGAATGTCCGCTGATGAACTCGGAGTTCAACGGGCGCCCCGAGCGCGCCGCGGAGAGCGAGGCCGCCTTCTGGCGCTCGCTGGAGGAGTTGCTGCCGCTGTTCGAGCGGGAGGGCATCGCCCTGAATCTGGAGGCCCACCCGGACGACTTCTGCGAGGAGAACACCCCGGCGGTCGACCTCGTCCGCGCGATCAACAAGCCTTGGGTGAACTACCTCTACTGCGCACCGCACTCCTTCCACCTCTCTGGCACCGACCCGACGGCGGACATCGCGGCGATGATGCGCTACGCCGGGGACAAGCTGCAGCACGTGCACATCGCGGACTCCTTCAACCACAAGGGGTCCAGCGGTCTGCGCTACATCCTCAACCCGCCCGGCACCGCGGCCCGGATCCACCAGCATCTCGACATCGGCCAGGGTGAGGTCGACTGGGACGCGTTCTTCGGCACGCTGCGCGAACTGAACTTCGACGGCGTCGCCACGGCATGCGTCTTCGCCTGGGAGGAACGCGCCAAGGACTCCTCGGCCTTCATGCTCGACCGCATCACCAAGGAACTCATCGCGTGACCCGCTGCCCCACCTGGCGGGCCTGACCCGCGCCACGGGGTTCGGGGGCCGGGCGTTCTCCGGCACCGGCCAGCCAAGTGCCGGCCGGAGGACGCCCGGCCTCGCGGCCTTCTCCCCGGGTTGCCTGACCCGGCCCGCTCTCCCTCGGCCGAAGGGCTGACCGTTCGCCGGGATACGGCCCTTCCCCCCGTCCCATCACCGGCCATTGGGCCGAAGCCCCCGCTCCCCTCCCTCCGCGATGGTTGATCTGTCCCAGTCGACCAGCGAGGAGCGCCCCCCTCTCATGCGCCACAACCAACGAATCGCCATCGCCGCCGGTGTCGGGCTCGCCGCCACGCTCGCCGTGCCCGTCGGCTCCGCCCATGCGATCAGCGGCGGCCAGGCCGCATCCCCCGCGCCCTGGGCCGTGCAGGTCTACAACAACGGGCGTTTCGCCTGTACGGGCACGATGCTCACCAACCGTTGGGTGCTCACCGCCTATCACTGCTACGACGACGAGCCGGGGAGGATGTCGGTCCGGGTGGGTTCCGTCCGGATCGGGCACGGCAGCAAGGCCGACGTGACGAAGATCCGGCACATGGAGACGGACGGCGTCGACGACGTGGCGCTGTTCCGGCTGGCCAAGCCGGTCAAGGCGCCGCACATCAGGCTCGCGGACCTCGACCCGCGCAAGGGTGCCGTCGTGAACATCTACGGCTACGGCTCGTTCGGCAAGCACCCGAAGAACCTGCGGAAGGCCACCGTCCGCGTGACCGGCGTCAAGCACGACGACATCATCGGCCGGGCCATCTGGACCAAGAAGCTCAGCGGTGACACCGAGCCGGGCGACTCCGGCGGTCCCGCCTTCTACAAGGGCAAGCAGGTCGGCGTGCTGTTCGGGCCGAACGAGTACAGCAGTGTCGCCTCGCACCGTGCCTGGATCAAGAAGGTCACCGGGGTCTGAGCCCCTGCGACTGCGGCTTCCGATCGGGCTCCGGTCCCGGCTTCACCGTCGTACGCCACAGGTCCTGAGCCTGGGCCGCCACCCCGGGTGCGGCGAGCAGCAACGGCTCGTCGTACGCCGGGAGTCGGGGCATCGCCACCGCTCCCGCCTCCGTGGCGATGAGCAGCGCGGGCAGGCCGTCCACCGGGTGGAACTCGCCGATCGCCGCCGCGGCGGCCCGGCCCGCGGCGACCTGGACCAGGGAGAGGGCCGTCGAGCCCATCACCCGTACCGTGCAATGGCGGTCCGCCAGCTTTGCCAGCAGGGCGTCCATGCCGGGCCAGTGGGCGTGCGCCGCCCATTCCGTCATGAACACGTGGCCCGTGAGTGTCCGGTGGCCCGCGGCCCGGATCGGAGTCCCGTTGAGGTGCGCTCCCCCGCCCAGGGCCGCGGTGAACACCTCGCCCCGCCACGGGTCGGCCACGACTCCCAGCAGGGGGCTGCCGTCCGGCGCCGCCAGGCCCAGCGAGAAGGAGCACCAGCCGAGCCCATGGGCGTAGTTGGTGGTGCCGTCGACGGGGTCGATCACCCAGTGCGGCGCACCCGGCGTCCCCTCCTGCGTGCCGTACTCCTCACCGTGGATCCCCCAGTCGGGGAACTCCCGCCGCAGCACGGCCCGTACGTGTGTCTCGACCTTCTCGTCGGTGTCCGTGACGATGTCCGCGGGACTCGCCTTCTCCCGGACCGGGCCGGTGGGGCCGGCGCCAGTGCCGCTTGTGCCGCGGATCGTCTCGCACGCCCACCCGGCCAGTTCCACGGCCACCTGCAGAGCACGCTCGAGCTCATGCTCGGTCACAACTCGCCCTCCCGATCACGTCGTCGCAGATACCTGGGGCGGGGTCAGGCGTCCTCGACCGTGGCGGTTACGGGTGTGCCGGTCTCGACGGTGCGGCTGACCGTGCAGAGCCGGTCGTGGGAGGTTTTGACCGCCCGGGGGAGAATTGCCCGGGCCCGGTCCGCGCCCTCGCCGTCCGGGAAGGTGACGGAGAAGGTGACCTCGAGGTCGGTCATCCGGTTGCCGAGTTCGTCACTGATCTTGTTGCCGGTCACCGCGACGGAGAACCTGGTCGGCTCCGCGTGGCGGCTGGTGGCGATGTCGACGTCGATCGCCGTGCAGCCTCCGAGGGCGGCGAGCAGCAACTCGACCGGGGTGAATTCGGCCTCCCCGTGGGGTTCGGAACCGGTCCCGAAGCTGATCGTGCCGCCGCGTGCGTTCGTCGCGACGAAGTGTCCGGTGCTGGTTCGCTCGACATTGACGGAGCGCAGGGAGTCTTCGGTCATGGCGACGACACTAAGCGCTGTGCGGGTTGTGCGCCGATGTGCCGTGGATCGTCTGCGGTCCATCATGATCTGCAGGGCGGCCGGGAAGAGGGAGCTGTCCTTCTTCCCGACCGCCCTGTGGGTGGTGGCAGCCGTGCCGCCGATGGTCAGACGCAGAGGAGGACGATCAGGCCGTTGCACTCGTTGTCGCCATCGTCATGACCACCACCACGGCCACGGTGACCTCTTTCGTCACCGTGGCCCTGTGCCGAGATCCGCTCGGCAGCGGTCGTCTTTGCGGTGAGCTGCGCGGCGGGCGTCGCGGCAGCGGCGGAAGCGGCGGTCATCGCCCCGGCCGCGCAGGCGATGCCCAGCACGGCACTCACCGCGAATATTCGCGGAAGGCGGAAAGCGATCTTGTTGGCGCGGCCGGGGCGAGCGGGGTTGGTCCCCTGTGTTGTGTTCATGCAGCCACCTTGCACACCCCTGCGGCCAATTTCGCTCCGAGCGCGGCCGATTGGGTGAGCCACGCGGAATCGGGCCGTTCGCAGTTCCCGCTTCGCTTCCCGAGACCTCCTCCGGAAGGGCCAACTCGCCGTCTGCAGGCCCGATTTGCGTGCCCCGCTCAGGCGGCCGGCATGTCCAGGGGCCGCAGCTCGTCCGCGTACGAGACGGAGATGCGGCGCATCAGGCCGTCCGCGGAGATGTCGTACTGGCCCAGGCGCCACAGCGGCGGAGAGTAGGCGTGGATCGAGACGGCGTCGTCGGTGGCGCCGGTGAGCCGGTGGATGTGCTCGGGGCCGAAGCAGAACGATGTGCCGGCGTCGACGGTGACGCGCAGATGGCTGCCGCCGATGCGCGGGGTGGACTCGTCGAGTGCGCCCTGTACGACGCTGACGGCGCCGGCGGAGAGGTCGTGGTCGTGCCAGCCGGTGTCGTTCTGCCGGGTCCAGCACAGCAGCCAGACGTCGACGTATGCGTCGCGGTACAGGGATGCGTAGTGCCGCTCGTGGTCGGAAAAGGCCACGTGTGCGCGCCAGAGGTCCGGGCGGGCGGCGAGGTCCGTCACGAGTGCCTGGAGTTCGCGCTTGTCGAGGGTCCGCTCGGGCAGGGACTCGTACGTCATGGGTGGCTCCTTTCGGGGCTGCGTGGGGCACGGGGCACGGTGGTTCAGGTGCGGCCGTGCAGCAGGCGGGCGGGGTTGGCGGTGCGCAGGGCGTGGACGGCGGCGTCCGCGCCGAGGTCGGGGACGACGGGCGGTGCGTAGGGGCGGTCGCTGCCGCTGACGATCACGTCGATGCCGACGGCACGGACGAGTGCGTCGACGGCCCGGGTGCCGTAGGACGAGGTCTCGTAGAACACGTCGAAGTCGATCTCGCCGCGTCCGCCGCCTCGCGCGGCGAGCCGTTCGCCGTGCAGGGGCGCGAGGCCCGCGAGGGCCGCGAAGCAGACGCGCAGGGCCGGGTGGCGGGCGCGGCCGAAGGCGCGGAAGGCGAACCACGAGGCGTGCATCTGCTGCACGTACGGGACCAGGGCCGGCCACCACGGCGGGGTGCCGTGGGCGGGTGGGGCCGCGCCGGGATGGACGAAGAGGGGCTTGTCGTGGCGGGTGAGGACGTCGAGGAGGGGTGCGCAGTGCGCCCAGCCCGCCGCGTCGAGGAGGGCGGTTGCGGGGAGTTGGAGGCCGACGCAGCCGCGGCGCAGTTCGCGTTCCACCTCCTCGGGGTCCGGTGCCGACAGGCACGGGGAGGCCCAGACGGCGAAGGGGGCCGGTAGGGCGAGGGCACCGTCGTGGAACGCGGTCAGCAGGGGGGCGGCCTCGGCGGGCGGCAGGTGCTCGATACCGAGGGGGCTGGAGAGGGACACCAGGGCCAGGTCGAGGCCGTCGGTGGCGGCGAGGCGGGTGCGGGCCGCGATGTCGTGGTCGGCCGGGTCGACTGCGTAGGGCGGTTCGCCGGTCAGGTGCAGGGTCCAGCCGCTCAGGTACGGGGGTGTCGTGCGGGAGCGCAGCAGCTCGATGAGGGCGGGCGGCCAGATGTGTTGGTGGACGTCGGTGGGCACGCGGCGATCCTCGCTGAGGAGTGTGCTGTCACGCATTGTTAAGCGTTTCACTGATACGGTTAACTTAACCGCTTAACAAGGGGATGTGTCAACGGTGTCCGGACTGTGGACGGGGCGGTGCGACCACAACGCGGACGCGCCCCGGTAGGCTTCCGGCATGGCCAGGCCCAACAAGCGCACCACCCTCCGGGAGGTGGCCGAGGCCACGGGCCTCTCCACCGCAGCCGTCTCCTATGCCCTGCGCGGCAAACACGTCTCCAAGGAGACCGAGGAACGGGTGCGCAAGGCCGCGGCCGAGCTGGGCTACGAGGCCGATCCCATCGCCCGCGCCCTGGCCAGCGGCCGCACCAGCATGGTCGGCGTCCTCGCGGGCGACCTGCAGGACCTGTGGCAGCAGCAGCTGATGGCGGCCATCGGCCGGGAACTGCTGGCCGGCGACCGCTACGCCCTGATCCTGGACGCGGGCGGCGACCCCGACCGCGAGCTTGTTCTCGCCAAGCAGCTGCGCGATCAGCGGGTCGACGCGCTGCTGGTGTCGCCCGTGGACCCGTCCGCGAAGGGCTGGGCCGCGATCGCGGACGCGCTGCCGGTGGTGGCCGTCGGCGACTCCCTGAGCCGGGCCCGCACCGCCGGCCAGGTCATCTTCGACAACCGGGCCGGCATCGACGCCGTACTGGAGTATCTGCACGGGCTCGGCCACCGCCGGGTGACCGTCCTGACCCCGACCCGGCCGAGCACACCGGACCGGCCGGCCGACGTGTACGTGGGCGAGGCGGCCGACCGGCTCGGGCTGCGGGCCGAACTGGTGCCCTGTCCGCAGGAGTTGGGCGAGGCGACGGCGGTGGCGCGCCGGGTGCTGCAGGGTGCGCACTCGCCGACGGCCGTGTTCTGCTTCTCGGACTCGCTGGCGTACGGGGTGTATGCGGCCGCGGCGGAGGACTCCCTGGAAGTGGGCCGGGACGTCTCCGTGGTCGGCTTCGACGACCATCCGGTGTCGCGGGTGCTCACGCCGCCGCTGACCACGGTGGACTGGGGGCTGAGCGAGATCGCGGCCGAGGCGGCCCGGCTGACGGTTGCGGCGATCGAGGGGAAGCGGGTGCGGAAGAAGCGGGTGCTGTGTGCGCCGCGGATGCGGGAGCGCGGGTCGACCGTGCGGGCATGAACTCCGGATGAACCGAAGATAGACTCACGCGGCATGACCGCCTCACACCCGTATCTGCGCTACGTCGCGATCGGCGACAGTCTGACGGAGGGCATCGGGGATCCGGGTCCGGCGGGCGGGCACCGCGGCTGGGCCGACCGGTTCGCCGAGGTCCTCGCGCAGGCGCAACCGGGTCTCACCTACGCCAACCTCGCCATCCGCGGAAAGACCAGCACACAGATCAGGGCCGATCAGCTCGGCCCCGCTCTCGCACTGGAGCCGGACCTGGTGACAGTGACGGCGGGCATGAACGATGTCGTACGGCCGCGTTATGACCCCGAGGCGGTTGCCGCGAACATCGAGGAGACGTTCGCCCGGCTGACCGCGTCGGGCGCGCGCGTCGCCACCATGACCTTCCCGGACCTGGGCAAGGTGTCACCGGTCGCGCGCCGGGTACGGCCCCGCATCGTCGACCTCAACGCGCGTCTGCGGGTCCTCGCGGCACGGCACGGGGTTGCCGTCCTGGACGTCTTCCCGCATCCGTTCACGGCCGACCCGCGGCTGTGGAGCGACGACCGCCTGCACGCGAGTCCGATCGGGCACGCCCGGATCGCCGCCGGCATGGCCCACACGCTGGGACTGCCGGGCCACGACGACTGGGCCGAGCCCCTGCCTCCGCTGTCCCCGGTGCCGGTGCTGCGGGCCGTGGGGGCCGATGTGCGCTGGGCCGTGGACCACGTCGGGCCCTGGCTGTGGCGACGGCTGCGCGGCCATGTGCCGGGAGACGGATTCACGGCGAAGAGACCCGAGCCGAGCCCGGTGACACCGCAGCAGGTGGCCTGAACCGCCCTTGCACCGCCGGGCGTTCGGACGGACAGATGTGCGTACCGGGGCCCGCGACGCCCAGCTGGTCCGCCGGACTGGCCCTAGCGGCGTCCGACGTGGCGGGAGCGTGCGGCCAGGACCGCCACGTCGTCCTCGGTGTGCCCCGCGGCCAGGTGGGCGAGGACGGTGTCCAGGACGCCTTCGACACCGGCCGCGGGCACGAAGCGGATCCGGGCGAGCCGGTCGAGGGACACGTCGATGTCCTCGCCGCGGCGCTCGACGAGTCCGTCGGTGAACATCAGCAGGGTCTGCGCCTCGTCCAGGTCGTACGTGACGGCCTCGTAGCCGCCGAGTCCGGTGCCCAGGGGCGGCCCGACCGGCACCGGCAGCGACGACGTCTCGCCCTGGCCGCTGATCACCACGGGCGGCAGATGACCGGCGCCGGCCAGCGTCATCTGACCGCGGACGGGGTCGACCCTGGCGATCAGGCAGGTGGCCGGCCTTCGGCCCGGTTCGCGCGCGGCGAGGTCGTCGAGCCGGCGCAGGATGCGGTGCGGCGGCAGGTCGGCGGCGGCGAGGGAGCGCAGGTCGGAGCGGTAGGCGGTCATGTCAACGGCGGCCTCCACGCCGTGTCCCATGACGTCACCGACGACGAGCAGGGTGCGTCCGAAGTGCAGCCGGACGGTTTCGCACCAGTCGCCGCCGACGAGGGCGCGCTTGCCCGCGGGCAGGTAGCGGGTGGCCACGTCGAGGTTGGGGTGCGGCCGTCCGGGCTCGGCGCGCAGGGCGCGCTGCAGGTCCGAGGCGGTCCGGCTCACCATGACGTACTCCCGGGCGTGCCGTATGTGCGAGGCGGCGCGTTCCGCCAGGAGACCGAAGACTTCCGCGTCGGTGTGTGCGAAGGGGCTGCCCTCGCGGGCGCAGACGAGGATGCCGTAGCGGTGTTCGCCGGTGGCCAGGGGCACGCAGAGCGCAGGCCGCACCCGGCCGACCTCAGGGTAGGCGATGCGCTGTTCGCCCCAGCCGTCGCCCGGGGGGAACGCCGAGTCACGGGCCACGGCCGTGGCCCACTGGACATCGGGCAGGGTGTTCGCGTCCCCGGCGATCGCCTCATAGCCCGAGACGGTCGCTCTGTCGACCCGCACGACCGCCGCCGTACAGCCGAACCGTCCGGCGACGGCCCGGGTCAGCTCCGCACAGGTGGTTCTCTCGTCGAGGGTCGTGCCGATTCCGGCCAGCACCGTCCGCAGCTCCCCCACCGCGAACGACTCGTCGTCCACCGGGCCGGACGAGTCCGCGCGCCGGGTCGCGTCCTCCGCTGCGTGACCGCGGAGCGAGCGGATCAGCCGCGCGACACCGAACACCCTCAAATCGTGTCAAATCCTGGTACGACCTGCACCGTGCGCCGGGCGGCTCCGGACGGTCACCACAGGCTCCGGCGGGACACCACGACAGGGCCGGCGTCCGCCCGTTCGGTCTCGGGCGGACGCCCTTGCGGGCTGCTGTGGCCGCTCTACGCGGCCAAGGCCCTCACGAACGCCTCGGCCAGTTCGGCGGGGCGGGTGAAGCACCCCTCGTGGCTGCCCGGCGCCTCTATGACCAGCGGGTTCTTCAGGCGCTGGGGGAAGCGGCCGGCCCATGCCCATTCGCCGGGAAGGGAGAGGTCCTCGGTGGAGAGGATGTAGGCGGTGGGGAGGTCGAGTGCGGTGAATGCCGTCGTGTCCGGCTTCTCGGTGAAGGTGCCCAGGGGTTGCGGCACGAGCAGGGAGTGCACCATCCGCTGGGTCTCCTCGCCGGCGTCCTGCATGAACGCCTGCTGCCAGACCTCCAGGGGCAGCGTGACCGTGTCGTTGCCGGAGGCGGCCGCCAGGGCGTGGAACATCTCGCCGTAGTGCGGCGGGCACGCGTCGATCAGCGACTCGCCGTCCTGCGGCACGAACGCGCTCCAGAAGACCAGCCGCCGTATACGGGCGGCGAGCCTGGGTGCGGCGCCGGTCAGGACGTATCCGCCCCAGCTGTGACCGACCAGGGTGATGTCGTTCAGCCCGGCCCGTTCGACGTACTCCACGAGGCTGTTCACACAGTCGGTCAGGGTCACGCCGCGCGGGTCGTCGTCGGCGCCCAGCCCCGCCAGGGTCGGGGTGTGCACCTGGTGCCCGGCCGCCCTCAGTTCGTTCGCGACGGGGCGCCAGGCCCAGCCGCCGTGCCAGGCGCCGGTCACCAGGACGAAGGTCTCGCTCATGTCGATCTCCTTTGATCGCGTCACAACCACCGTGGAATCACGGGGAGTTCACCTGTGACATGAAGTTCTTCGCTGCCGTCCCGGCCGGTGAGCCAGGCGGCGAGGGCGTACGGCGGTCCCGAGAGCGTGACGCCGCAGGACGGGGTGCCGAGCGCGACGGTCCCGAAGCCGTCGGCGGTGAGTTCGGCGCCCACTCCTGCACCGACGCGGGCCGACATCCAGCTCGCCACGTCCTGCACGAGGGCCCAGGCGAAGTCGGGCGGGAGCGCCTCCATGCCGATTCCCACGTCGAGGTCGACGAGGTGGATCCAGACCTCGCGGGCCCGAAGCCAGGGCACCTGCGACGCCGGGATCTCGCGGCCCTGGCCGCTGACGACGACGGCCGACCACGCGTCGTCGGACAGCGCCTCGGCGGCCTTGCGGAAGCGCGCCGCGGACTCCCGTACGTCCGCGCGCTGTTCGGCCATCGCCCGACCGGCACCGGCCTCGATGTCGGCGCCGCGCTGCTCGGGCGAGGCGTACATCGGCGTGCGGACTCCGGTGCGGGCCCAGGTCAGCAGGTTGACCAGGGCGTCGGCGTTGCGGGCGAGATGGGTGAGGAGATGGCCGCGGGTCCAGCCGGGGAGCGAGGACGGTTCGGCGACCGCGGCCAACGGCAGTGCTTCGACCGCCTGTTCAAGTCGCCGCTGCCCCTCCCCGACCCATTCGAGGACCCTCACGGCGTGTCCTCGACGACGGTGTTCACGCACTCCCCGACGCCCTCTATGACGGTCTGCACGACCTGGCCGGGCTTCAGGAACACCTTCGGATCACGGGCCGCGCCGACCCCGCCGGGCGTGCCGGTGAGGACGAGGTCGCCCGGCTCCAGCGTCGTGAACGTGCTCAGGTACGCGGCGATGTCGCCCGGCGTGAAGAGCAGGTCGGAGGTCCGCGAGCGCTGCATGACCTCGCCGTCCACCTCGCAGCGGATCTCCAGGTCGGCCGCGTCGTCGATCTCGTCCCCGGTCACCAGCCAGGGCCCGGCCGGGGTGCTGGCCTCCCAGGCCTTGCCCTGAAGCCACTGCGGGGTGCGCCACTGCCAGTCCCGCATGGAGATGTCGTTGACGACGGTGTAGCCGGCGATCGCGGCCGCCGCCTCCTCCTTGGTGGCCCGGCGGCGCAGTCGCGTGCCGACGACGAAGCCGAGTTCGGCCTCCCAGTCCAGCTGCTCCGTCTCGCCCGGGCGGACGATGTCGTCGCGGGCACCGAGCAGGACGTTGGCGAACTTGCCGAAGAGGGCGGGGTACGACGGCATCTCCCGGCCCATCTCGGCGATGTGGGTGCGGTAGTTGTGACCCACGCAGAAGATCTTGGCGGGGGTGGTGACGACCGGGGCGAGGTCGAGGGCGGCCACGTCGTGCGCCGGACCGTCGGCGGCGGCAGCGGCCGTTCGCCAGTCGGGGCGGCGCAGCAGGGCGGCGACGTCGGGAGCACCGGTCTCCACGGCCTGCTCGCCGTCGAGGCGGACGGCCGCCGTGCCCTGGGCGGTGCGGATGGTGGCGAGCTTCATGCGGGGGTGCTCCCGGTGGTTTCGGTGCGGTGGAGGTTCAGCGCCTCGTAGAGCGGCGCGTCGTTGAAGGTGAACAGGTCGAGCCGGGTGTCGGCGGCGATGGTCAGTGCGCACCAGGAGGGGACGGCGATCAGGTCGCCCTCGGACACCTCGGTCACCTGGCCGTCGAGGGTGACGGTGCCGCTGCCGCGGAAGACCTGCCAGACGGAGGAGCCGACCGTGCGGCGGGGCGCGGTGGCCGTGGCGGGGCGCAGGCGGTGCATCTCGGTGCGCAGGCTGGCGAGGGCGTCGCGGCCGGTCGCGGGGTTGGCGAAGCGGATGCCGGCGTGGCCGGGCTCGATGACACCCGGGTGGCCCTCGTCCTCCAGCTCCAGCTGGGCGGTGAGCGCGTCGTCGGTGGCGGCCCAACGGTAGGCCATGAGTGGGGAGTTGGGGGTGGACGGGGCCGCGATGGGGCGCAGTCCCGGGTGGCCCCACAGCCGTTCGTTGCGCGACCGGGAGGGCGTGGACCGGTCCGAGACCCCGTCCTCGCCGAACTCGAAGAACCCGGCGTCGAGGCGGTGCACGAGCGGGATGTCGAGGCCGTCCAGCCAGACCATCGGGGCGTCGCCGACGTGATGGTGGCCGTGCCAGTGCATGGACGGGGTGAGCAGCAGGTCGCCGGGCCGCATCTCGACGGCGTCGCCGTTGACGACCGTCCACACGCCCTCGCCCTCCAGGATGAACCGGAACGCGCCCTGCGAGTGACGGTGCGCGGGGGCGACCTCGCGCGGTCCGAGGTACTGGATCGCCGCCCACAGATTGGGAGTTGCGTACGGCCGTCCGGGCAGGCCCGGGTTGGCGAGCGCGATCGCGCGCCGTTCGCCGCCGCGTCCGACCGGCACCAGGTCGCCGGCCCGGCGGGCGAGCGGCAGCAGGGTGTCCCACTGCCAGACGTGCGGGACGGCCTCGGGCTGCGGGGTGAGCGGCATCAGGTTGCCGATCTCGGTCCACAGCGGGATGAGCCCGCCGGCCGCGAACCCGTCGTAGAGCCCCCGCAGTTCGGGGTCGGTCTCGTCCGGGGCTATGACCGGCACGGTGGTTTCACTGGTCATGAGGGGTTCCTTCGGCGTCCAGGCGGCGCGCGATGTCGGCGCGCAGAGCCTTCTTGTCGATCTTTCCGACCTTGGTGGCGATGAGCTCGGGGACGGTGACCAGCCGGTCCGGGAACTTGAAGCCCGCGACTCCCGCGCGTTCCATGACGCGGTGGACGTCGTCGAGGGTCACCGTGTGCCCCGCCTCCTCCACGACGTAGAGGCAGACCCGCTCGCCGAGTTGAGCGTCCGGCATCGCCACCGCCGCGGCGCGGGCCACACCGGGGGTCTGGTAGGCGAAGTTCTCGATCTCCTCCGCGGAGATGTTCTCCCCGCCCCGGATGATCATGTCCTTGTCGCGCCCCTCGACCACGAGGTTGCCGTCGGGCAGCAGCCGCACGATGTCGCCGGTGCGGTACCAGCCGTCGGCGGTGAAGGCGCGGGCGTTCTGCTCCGGGGCGCGGTAGTAGCCGCGCGGGGTGTACGGGCCGCGGGTGAGCAGCACGCCCGGGGTTCCCTCGGGGACGGGGTTGCCGAGTTCGTCGACGACGAGGAGTTCGTCGTCCTCGCACATGGGGCGCCCTTGCGTCGTGCAGATGATGTCTTCCGGGTCGTCCAGGCGGGTGTAGTTGAGCAGGCCTTCGGCCATGCCGAACACCTGCTGCAGGGTGCAGCCGAGTTCGGGGCGGATACGGCGGGCGACGTGGTCGGCGAGCCGGGAGCCGCCGACCTGCAGGACCCGCAGGGAGCTCAGGTCGCTGCCGGGGTGTTCCTGATGGTGGTCCAGCCAGCGCTGGGCAATGGCCGGGACCAGCGCGGTCGCGGTGACACGCTCGCGCTCTACGAGCGGGAACGCCTTCTGCGGATTGGGCGAGCCGAGGACCACGCGGCCGCCGTTCAGCAGCGTGCCGAGCAGGCCTGGGCAGGCGAGGGGGAAGTTGTGGCCCAGCGGGAGGGCGGCGAAGTAGACGGTGTCGGGGCCGAATGCGCAAACCTCCGCGCTGCGTCGGGCGTTGTAGACGTAGTCGTCGTGCGTCCGGGCGATGAGCTTGGGCAGCCCGGTGGTGCCGCCGGAGAGCAGGAACACCGCGATCGAGCGGCTGTCGGGCCGGTGGGCGTCCACGGCGGCCCGGTCCCCGGCCGTGGCTGGTGCGGCGCACAGCTCCCGCAGATCCACGGCGTCGTCGCCGACCTTGTCGCCGAGGACGAGGACGTGCCGGAGCGTCGGCGAGTCGGCGGCGAGCTCGAACGCCATCGCCTGATGGTCGTGGCCCTTGAGGAGGTCGGGGACGGCGACGGCGACCGCCTCGCTGTGCTCGACCAGGTGGCCGACCTCGTGTCTGCGGTGGCCGGGCAGCGCCATCACCGGGATGACCCCGAGGCGCAGACAGGCGTAGGTGAGGATCACGAACTCGGCGGTGTTGGGGAGTTGCACCACGAGCCGGTCGTCCGGGCGGAGCCCGAGCGCGGCCAGCCGCAGTGCCACGGCGTCCGCCCGCTCGGCGAGTTGACGGTACGTCAGCCGCCGGTCGCCGTCGACGAGTGCGACGGAGTCGGGAGTGGCGTCGGCGACGGCGTGCAGCCGGTCGCCGATCGCGTGGCCCTCCCAGTAGCCCTTGTCGGCGTAGCGCCGGGCGTACTCCTCGGGCCAGGGCACAGCACCTTTGCTGCTCGGCCTGGGCATGGTCGTTCTCCTTAGCGGTCCTGTGCGGGTGGAATGGTGGGGACGATCACGGCGTCCAGGGCGATCAGTCCGTCGGCGGTGAGACGCAGCGGGTTGATCTCGATCTCGGCGGTGCCGGGGCTCGCGGCGAGGGCGGCGGCCGCTGCGGACACGACCCGCCCGAACTCGGCGCGGTCGAGCTGCGGCCCGCCGCGCCAGCCGTCGAGCAGGGCGCGGGCGGCCAGGTCGTCGGGCATGGAGGCGGCCTCGGCTGCGGAGAGCGGGGCGAGCCGGATCGCCACGTCGGCGAGTGCCTCGGCGGCCGTGCCGCCCAGCCCGGCGAGGACGACCGGCCCGAACACGGGGTCGCGGCGCACGCCGAGCACGAGGTCGACGCCGGGCGGGGCCATGGCCTCGACCAGGTAGCGGCGGTCGGCTCCGATGGCGTCCAGCGCCGCGTCGAGCTCTTCATGGGTGCGTACGCCCAGATGCACTCCGCCGATCTCCGTCTTGTGCAGGATCGCGGCGTCGAGCACCTTGACGGCGACGGGCCCGCCGAGCAGGTGCAGGGCGTAGTGGGCCTCGGCGCGGCTGCCGCAGGCGACGCGTTCGGGGGCGCGGATGCCCAGTTCCGCGAGGTACGTCTTGGCGGCGTCCTCGTCCAGCGGCCCGGACGGCACGGAGACGGCCGACTCCTGCGCGGCCTCGTCGGCGGGCACGGCCCGCTGCCGGGCATGTGTCACCAGGGCTCGTACGGCGTTTGCGGCGGATGCCGGGCCGGTCAGCGCCGGGATCCCGGCCTTGTGCAGCCGGGCCCGCTGTTCGGCGACGTCCTCGGGCAGGCCGCCGACGATCACCACGGCCGGGGAGTCCGCACCGAGACCGGCATCCTGCACGGCCGAGGCCAGGTCGACGCTGTCCGGCTCGGTGAGGGCGTAGACGGCCAGCAGGTCCACCTGCGGATCCATGGCCGTGGCGACGAGGACACGGGCGAAGGTCTCGGCGGGCCGGCCGGTGTCGACTGGGTTGCGCTGGTAGGTGAGCGGGGGCAGCAGTTCGCGCAGGGTGGTTTGGGTGGTCGCGGCCAGCTCCGGCATCCGGATGCCGTCCGCGCCCGCACGGTCGGCGATCAGCAGCCCGGGTCCGGCCTGGGCGGTCACGAGGCCGAGTCCCGGGTCCGGCTGGGGACGCAGCTGGATGCGGGAGAGCGCGGTGAGCGCGTCCACCATCTCCCGTTCGTCGTCCACGACCACGGCCCCGGCCTGCCGCAGTGCGGCCCGCGTCGTGCGCCAGGAGGTGGCCAGCGCTCCGGTGTGCGACCGGGCGAAGTCCCCGACGTCCGTGCGACCGACGACCAGGGCCACGACCGGCTTGACGGCGGAGACCAGCCGTACGGCCTCCACCAGCCGCGGCCCGTCCGGAACCGTCTCCAGATGCAGTGCCACGGCCGTCGTACGAGCGTCGCCCGCGAGGTGCTCCAGGACGTCCGCGGCGGTGATGTCGAGGCCCGCCCCGAGGCCGACGCCGAGGCTGATCCCGTTGCCGGCGGCGATCAGGTCGAACGCAAGGGCGTGGTTGACGCCGCCGCTGGCCGCGACCACCGCGATGTCCCCGGCCGGAAGCTGCCCGGCCGCGGGCACGAAGCTGGCCGTCAGGCCCAGGTGAGGGGCAAAGAAACCGGAGGTGTTCGGTCCCAGCAGCCGCACCCCGGTCTCCCGGGCGACGCGGCCCAGTGCCTCCGCGTGCGCCTCGCCCTCCTCACCGGCCTCGCCGAAGCCGCCGGCGCAGACCAGCGCGGCTCGGCAGTCGGCGGCGGCCGCTTCCGCCAGCGCGTCCGCGCAGCCGGCCGCGGGCACGCACAGGACGGCCAGGTCGAGCCGTCCGTCGGTCTGTGCGGCGGCATCGGCGACGGAGGCGTGCACGCCCTCGCCGGGCTCCGGACGCCGGGCGTTGACCAGGGCACGGGCGCCAGGGAAGGAGGCCAGCGAGCGGGCCATGGCGGCGCCCAGCTTTCCGCTCTGCCGCGAGGCGCCGATCACCACCACGCCCTCGGGGGCGAACAGCGGGGTCAGGTTCGTGCTCATGCCTGCTCCCGCCCCACCAGGTCGGCGCGGCCGGACAGCAGCAGCGTCTCGGCCCGGTCGTCGTCCATCCCGTCCTCCACGATCAGCGCGGGCACGCCGTGCACCAGCCGAGCCCGTTCGGCGAGCAGGGACCGGGTGAGCGGGGTTCCGCCCTGTACGGCGACCAGTTCCGAGGGTGTGTCACCAACCAGGGTGTCGGCCAACTTGTCGTAGATCTGCGGCAGTTGAGCCTCGCTGTCGGGTGCGGTGAGCCACAGGCTCGACTCGGTGCGCAGTGCCGCGAGGTCGGATCCGGTCAGGCGTCGACCGGTGAACTCCCGCTCCCCCAGCCGCAGCGGCGTGTCCAGGGGCGTGTGGCCGTCGTGTGCGGCCCGCCAGTCACGTACGACCTGGTCGACGAAGCCGGGATCGCGGCGCGCGATGCGTTCCTTGCCGATGCTGCGGGAGATGAAGTGGAAGGCGAACTGTGTCGGTTCGAACGCGTCGTGGTAGCGGCCGAAGTGCTCCCACCAGGACAGGCTCGGCCGGGCGGAGTTCTGGATCTTCTCCACCGCCGGGCGCCGGGCCGCCTCGTACGCCTCCAGGGCGCCCGTCAGGTCGTCGCGGTGGGCGAGGAGGCTGTCGGCGAGGGCGATGGAGTCCTCCATGGCCATCTTGGTGCCGGAGCCGACGGAGAAGTGCGCGGTGTGTGCGGCGTCGCCGAGCAGGACGATGTTGCCGCTGTGCCAGCGGCGGGTGCGCCGGGTGCGGAAGTTGCCCCAGCGGGAGTTGTTGACCAGCAGTTCGCGGCCGTCGATCTGTTCGGCGAAGAGCTTCTCCAGATACGCCTTGCTCTTCTCGTCGCTCGGGCCTGGCGGCTGCGCGGTGTCGAACTCGTCGAGGCCCGCCCTGCGCCAGGACGCCTCGTCGGTCTCGACGATGAAGGTGCTGACGCCGTCGCTGATCGGGTAGCCGTGGACGGCGAAGGTGCCGTGCGGGCCGTGCTCGTGCACGAAGGTCAGGCCGTCGAAGAGGTAGTCCGTGCCGAACCAGATGAACTTCGCGGTCGCGACCTCCACCTCCGGCACGAGCACGTCGGCGAGCCGGTCGCGGAACCGGGAGTTCGCCCCGTCGGCGGCCACGATCAGGTCGTAGCCGGTTAGTTCCGCCGGATCCGCGGGGACCTCGTGGCTGAAGCGGAGCTCGACCCCGAGCTCCTCGGCCCGCCGGTGGAGCAGCTGGAGCAGGGTCTGGCGGGTGATGGCCGCCATGCCGTTGCCGCCGCAGCGGATCCGCTGCCCCTTCAGCCGTACCTCGATGTCGTCCCAGTGCCGGCCGTACTCGGCGAGAGCCGTGCGCAGAACGGGGTCCGCCGCGTGGATCGCGGCCAGCGTCGCGTCCGAGAACACCACGCCGAAGCCGAAGGTGTCCTCCGCCCGGTTGCGCTCGAAGACCGTCACCTCGACCGACGGATCGGCCTGCTTGATCAGCGCAGCGAAGAACAGCCCGCCGGGGCCGCCTCCCACACAAGCGATCCGAGAAACCATGGCTCCTGCCTCCACGTCGAGTACAGGCCCAGACTCAGGCCCGAAAGCATCCTGTGTCAATGGATACACGGGCGTCAATAATTTGTTGCGCTTTCTCGTCGCCATCTGCTCCCTAGAATCTCTGCACCTCAGGGGTTTACTCGGCCTGATCGGTCATCCTCGCGACGGCCGTCCGTGTGACATAGTCGGTTCCGTGAAGCCTCGATCGATCGTCTTCGACCTGTTCGGCGACTACATCCGCTACCGCGGTGGCGCCGCCCGGCTGCGCACCCTCAGCACACTGATGGGCTGCTTCGGTGTCGGGGAGAGCACGGTGCGGGTGGTTCTGGCGCGCCTGCGCAAGGAGGGCTGGTTCGACGTCCGGCGCGCGGGCCGGGAGACGCTCTACGCCCTCAACAAGCGCAGCCTCCAGCTCCTCGACGAGGGCCGCTCACGGATCTTCGACCGGGCGCCGTCCGACTGGGACCGGCACTGGTACATGGTGATCTACTCGGTCCCCGAGTCCGAGCGGGCCGTACGCGACCACATCCGCAAGGAGCTGGCCTGGCTGGGCTTCGGCCCGCTGGCGCCGTCCACCTACGTCTCCCCGCACGACCGGCTGCAGCAGGTCCGGGAGAGGTTCGCGGACGAGCCGGCCGTCCGTCTGGACACGCTGCGCTGCCAGTCCGGCGGGCTGCCCGTCGACCGTGAGATGGCGGCGCGCAGCTGGGACCTCGCCGCGCTCAACGAGGACTACCGGGAGCTGCTGCGGACGTATCGCGTCCGGATGCCGTCCTACCGGGCCGGCGCGCTGAGCCCCGAGGAGGCGCTGGTGGAGCGCATGCGGCTGACGTACGACTACCGCCAGTTCCCCTTCCGCGATCCGGATCTGCCGACCGAACTGCTCCCGGCGGGCTGGGTGGGTCACGAGGCGCACGAGATGTTCCTGGAGGCCCACGAGATCCTCGGCCCGTCGGCCGAGGGCTACTACGACGAGGTGGCCGGCCCGCGTCCCGTCGCATAGAGGGCAGGCGCCACTTCCGCAAGCCCCTAGGCCAGGTGCCCCAGCTCGTGCGAGGCCGCGGCCACCGTGCTGTGGAGTTCGCGGGTCACCTCGGCCAGGTGGTCCGGCGTGCCGAGGCTCTCGGGCAGGACGACGGAGACGGCGAGCGGCAGCGGGTCGTTCGCCGCGAATACGGGTGCGGCGACGGAGATGATGCCCGGGATGACGCCGCTGTGCGTCACGGCATGCCCCTCCTTGCGGACCTGGGTGCGGGTGGCCGCCAGGCGCTCGCTCGTCCAGTCGCTCTCCTTGCCGCGCAGCTCTCCGCCCAGCACCTCGCCGGTGAGGCTCTCGGGCAGGTGGGCGAGGAAGACCTGGCCGACCGATGAGGTGAGCAGCGGAAGCGTGGCTCCGACGCGCACGGTCAGGGGCAGCGGGCGGGTGCCGTACGCCCAGCTCACCACGATCGGGCCGCGGTCGCCCCACACCGCGAGGTTCACGGAATGGCCCGTGCGGTCGCGCAGCTGCATCGCGTGGCCGCTCGCCACCGCCACCTCGTTGGTGCGGCGCAGCGCCTCGGCGCCCAGGCGACGCATCGCGGCCCCGAAGTCGTAGAGCCCGGACGCGGGATCCTGCGAGGTCAGTCCGATGCGGCCGAGGCTGACGAGGTAGCGGTGGACCTTGCTGGGCTGCATGCCGCTGGCCTGGGCGATCGCCGACAGACTCAGCGCTCCGCCGCCGCTCTCCAGCGCCAGCAGGACCCGCATCGCGGTCTCGACGGACTGGATGCCCTGACGCTCCCCGTTCTCCCTGGGGTCGGTCGTGGTCACAGCGCAGCCCTCTCCCTGCAGGTGGATGAACGCGTTCAGCCTATCGGCGCGGCGCGTGCGGCCTGCGTTCGCCAAACAGATCTTGTATTCACTATTGCAGAACGCATTACGTTCTGGTGAACTGCGAGAGCGGTGGCGGTCACCTCCCCCCAGGCGGCCCGCCGCAACCGGCGGCCCTTTCGCAGCCGCCCGAGCCGCTCGTCCTTCGGCGCACACACCCGCGCATCGCATCCGCCCCGGCCACTCACGCCGAGCCGGGCGCCGCCGTACCCCGCCTGCGTGCAAGACCTCGGCAGCACAACGAGGTCGGCGTACCAGATCACCCGAGGAGAACTCCGCAATGAAGCTGATCGGCCTCGAAGAACACTTCGTGACCCCCGACCTGGTGGGCCATGGCGCGTCGACCGCGTCCATCGCCCAGCCCCGGGCGTGGGCCGAGGCCTCCCGACGGCTCCTCGACCTCACCGAGGAGCGCCTCGACGACATGGACGCCGCCGGCCTGGACATGCAGGTCCTCTCGCTCAACTCCCCCGGTATCCAGGCGGAGAAGGACCCGGCGGCCGCCGCATACCAGGCGGCGACGGTCAACGACTTCCTCGCCGGCGTCATCGCCGAGCACCCCGACCGCTTCTCCGGCTTCGGCGCCCTGCCCCTGCAGGACCCGAAGGCCGCGGCCGACGAACTGGAACGGGCGGTGACCGAACTCGGCCTGCGCGGCGCCCTCGTCAACGCCCACACGCACGGCAGGTACCTGGACGACCCCGCCCTGCGCGTCGTCTGGGAGCGTGCCGCACACCTCGACGTACCGCTCTATCTGCACCCGGCCAACGGTGTCGACACCGCGCATGTGCTGTCCGGGCACCCCGAGCTCGTCGGACCGATGTGGAGCTGGGGCATCGACACCGCCACCCATGTCCTGCGCCTGATCTTCGGCGGCGTCTTCGACGACTTCCCGAACGCCAAGCTGCTGCTCGGCCACATGGGAGAGGGCCTGCCCTTCGTGATGTGGCGCATGGACTCGCGCTGGGACTTCCACGCACACCACGGCATCGAGCTCGAGCGCGGGCGCCCCTCGGAGTACATCCGGCACAACCTCTACATCACCACCAGCGGCGTCTGCTCCCCCGCCCCGCTGCTCACGGCCCTGCTCTCGATGGGCGCCGACCACATCCTCTTCGGCACCGACTACCCCTTCGAGGACATCGAGACGGCCACGAAATTCCTGCGCACCGCCCCGATCAGCGACGCCGACCGGCTCAAGATCGGCCACCAGAACGCCGAGAAGCTGCTCGGTCTCGCCACCGCGCCCGCGTACGCGGGCGTCTGAGCGGAAGGGAACGCACGTGTACGACGTCGCCGTCATCGGGTACGGGCCCGTGGGCATGGTCACCGCGGCGCTGCTCGGGCAGGCAGGCCATGACGTGGTCGTGCTGGAGCGCTACCCCACCCTCTACAACCTTCCGCGCGCCGCGATCTTCGACGACGAGACGATGCGGACCTTCGACCGCATCGGCATCTCCCGGCAGCTGCTGCCCACGGTGCACGTCCAGCGCACCTACGAGTGGCGCAACGGCGCGGGCGAACTCCTCATCGAGCACGACTTCGCCGCCGTCGGCGGCCAGGGGTGGGCCGAGTGGTACATGATGTACCAGCCCTACCTGGAGGACGCCCTCGACGGAGTGGTCCGCGGTCTCGGCAACGTCGAGATCCGCATGGACTCCCGGGTCACCGGACTCGAGAACACGCATCACGGCGTGGACATCCGGGTCGAGGGGGACGACTCGGTCGTCTCGGCCCGGTACGTCGTGGCCTGCGACGGCGGCAACAGCTTCACCCGCACCTGGCTCGGCATCGGGCAGGAGGACTACGGCTTCTCCGAGCCGTGGATGGTCTGCGACTTCCACCTGACCGGTACCGCGGACATTCCCAAGGCCCGACAGGTGTGCGACCCGAAGCAGCCGGTGTCGATCATCTCGTTGGGGCCCCGGCACCACCGGTTCAGTTTCATGCTCGACTCGGCGGAGTCCTTCCCCCTCGAGCGGGAGCCCGACCGGGTGTGGGCACGGGTCGCCGCCCATGTCGACCGCGATCAGGCCGAGTTGATCCGCGTCGCCACCTACACGTTCCGCTCGCTCGTCGCGGACCGCTGGCGCAGCGACCGGGTCCTGCTCGCCGGGGACGCGGCCCACCAGATGCCGCCGTTCCTCGGGCAGGGCATGTGCTCGGGCATCCGCGACGCGCAGAACCTCGCCTTCAAGCTCGACGCCGTGCTGCTCGGCGCCGACGACGCGCTCCTCGACACGTACCAGAGCGAACGCGAGCCGCATGTGCGAGCCATCATCGCCAAGGGCATCGAACTCGGGCGCGTGCAGACGCTGCGCGACCCGGTGGCCGCCGCCGAGCGCGACGCCCGCCTGATCGCCCAGCGCGAGGCGGACGGACGCCCGGAGAAGATGCGCTTCCCGGGCCTCGGCCCTGGACTGCGCGACGAGTCCCCGCAGGCGGGGCATCTGATGCCGCAGGGCCGGGTGGAGTCGCACGGCACCGAGGGACTCTTCGACGAAGTTCTCGGCCGCGGTTTCGTCCTCCTCGTCGACGCCCGTGCCGGCGCCTCGCTCGACGCCTCGGCCACGGAGTTCGCCGCCGGGCTCGGCGTCGCCGTCCACCACCTCACCGACCGCCGCCTCACCACGGCGGGAATCACCGACGTCGGCGGCGTCTACGGACGCTGGTTCGACGAGACCGGCTGCGCAGCCGTGCTGTGGCGGCCCGACTTCTACATCCTCGGCACCACGGGCTCCATATCGGACGTCCCGTCACTTCTCACCACACTTGCCACGGCAGTCGAGCCGGTACAGGCTCCTGCCACCGTCGGAGAAGGGATCCGGCCATGACCGCACCCACCGCCATACGCCCGAACGCCGTCCGCAGAGTGCCCGCGAGCACGTTCATGCTGCTCGCCGCCTGGGTCGTCGCGTCCCTCGAGGGCTACGACCTCGCCGTGTACGGCGTCTCCGTCCCCGCCGTCCTGGGCGACCCCTCCCTCGGCATCGACAAGGCCGAGGCCGGCACCATCGGCTCGCTCGTCGGCATCGGGATGCTGATCGGCGCGGCCCTCGCCGGAGCCCTCGTACACCGCACCGGCCCGCGTCGGCTCCTGCTCGCCGGCACCGCCGTGTTCTCGGTCGGCATGGCGGTCTGCGCGGCCGCGAGCGGCGTCCCGTCCTTCGGCGCCGGACGCCTTGTCGTCGGCCTGGGCCTGGGTGTCGTCCTTCCGACGATCAACGCTTTCGTCGCCGACCTCAGCCGGCCGAGCCGACGCAGCCGCAATGTCGCCCTGATCATGAGCGGCTACGCGGCCGGCGCCCTGCTCTCCCCGCTGCTCGGCACCGCCCTGCTGCCCGACGTCTCGTACCGCTGGCTGTACGTGATCGGTGTACTGCCCGTGTTCCTGGCCGTACCGCTCGTGCTGCGGCTCCCTGAGAGCCCCTTCCACCTCAGCCGTTCGGGCCGGGCGGCCGAGGCGAGGGCCATCGAGGAGCAGCTCGGCCTCGCCCCGTCGGACGCCACGCCGGCATCGGACCCGGGCCGTCTGCTCGGCCTCGGCTCGCTGCTGACCGGCGGCCTCGCCGTCTCGACCGTCCTCTTCTGGGCCATGTCCTTCTGCGGACTGCTGCTCGTCTTCGGCATCAGCACCTGGCTGCCCAGCATCATGCAGGCCGCCGGCTTCTCCCTCGGGTCGGCGCTGCTGCAGACGGCGGCCATGTGGCTGGGGGTCGGCGCCGGTGCCATCGTCGGCGGACGTGTCGCGGACGCGCTCGGCGCCAAGCGCGTCGTGGTCGTCGCGTTCCTCGTCGGCACCCTGAGCCTGCTCGCGATGAGCACCCGCCCGCCGACGCCCGTGATGTTCGTGCTCATGTTCATCAGCGGATTCGGGTTCATCGGTTCGCAGATCCTCGGCAACGCGTTCATCGTGACCAGGTATCCGGACGCCGTGCGCGGCAACGGACTCGCCTGGGCGCTGTCGATCGGCCGCTTCGGCGCGATCGTCGGCCCGTCCCTGGGTGCGTTCGTCCTCAGCTCGGGCGCCGGCATCGAGTGGGCGTTCTACGCCTTCGCCGTCCCCGCCCTGGCCGGGGCGGTCGCGGCGGGCGCCGTACCGCGCCCCCGGGCGGTGACGGCGTGATCGCAGCGGACTTCGCGTCGCCGGTCGTCCACGAGTCCTGGGGCCAGCGCGTCGTCTTCGGCTCGGGCACCGCACGGCAGGACGTGGCGGACGCGGTCGCGGGGCTCGGCGCCGGCCGCGTCCTGGTGATCGCGGCCGACCGGGAGCGGGCGCTGGCCGAGGACATCTGCACGGACGTGCCCGTCGTGGCGTACTTCGGCGGTGTCCGGCCGCATGTGCCGGCCGACGCGGCACGGGCCGTGCGGGCCGCGGCCCGCGAGCACACGGCCGACCTGCTGCTGAGCGTCGGCGGAGGGTCGACGACGGGGACCGCCAAGGCGGCGGCGCTCACCACCGGGCTGCCGATCCTCGCCGTCCCCACGACATACGCAGGCTCCGAGGCGACGCCCGTCTGGGGCCTGACCGAGGACGGCCACAAGCGCACCGGCGTCGACCCGAAGGTGCTCCCCCGGGTCGTCGTGTACGACGCCACGCTGATGCTGTCGCTGCCGGTCCGCCTGTCGGTGACGTCGGGGCTCAACGCCCTCGCCCACTGCGTCGACGCGTGGTGGGCGCCCCGGCGCAATCCCATCAGCTCCGCGCTGGCCGTCGAGGGCGCCCGCTCGCTGGCCACCTCGCTGCCGCGCATCGTCGCGGACGGCCAGGACGTCGCCGCCCGCCGCGACATGCTCTTCGGCACCTACCTCGGGGCGGTCGCCTTCGCCGGGGCCGGCTCCGGGCTGCACCACAAGGTGTGCCATGTCCTCGGCGGAGCGTACGACCTCGAACACGCCGCCCTGCACTCGGTGGTGCTGCCGCACGTGGTCGGCCTCAACCTGCCCGCGGCGCCCGAGGCGGCACGCCATCTCGCAGCGGCACTCGACGTACGGACCGATCCCTTCGGCGCGTTGCTCACCCTGTACGCAAGCCTCGAACCCCCGGGTTCGCTGGCCGAGTTGGGACTCGCCGAGGAGGAACTCGACCGGGCTGCGGGCCTGGTCATGGCCGCCCAGGTTTCGGACTCCAACCCGCGCCAGGTGACCCGCGGCGAGATGCGCGAGCTCCTGGGGCGCGCATGCCGCGGGGACACCCCGGTACCGGTTCCCCTCACCGCCCTCCGCACGGAAGAGCACTCCGATGCCTGAACAGGAGCTGACCGACAAGGTCGTCGCAAGCTTCGACACCGCGAAGGACGAAAGGTTCCGCGAACTCATGCAGGCTCTCGTACGGCACGCCCACGCATTCGTCCGCGAGACCGGGCTCACCGACGAGGAGTGGGGCGCGGCGATCGAGTTCCTGACCGCGGCAGGTCACATCACGACGGACACGCGCCAGGAGTTCGTCCTCCTCTCGGATGTTCTCGGCATCTCCATGCTCACCGTCGCGGTGAACGAACCGGGCCTCGGCGAGTCGACGCAGTCCACGGTCCTCGGCCCCTTCTTCGTCCAGGACTCGCCCCGGATCGAACTCGGCGGGGACATCGCAGGCGGCGCGACCGGAGAGCCGTCGTGGGTCACCGGACGGGTCACGGACACCCACGGCAACCCGGTCGCGGGTGCTCGTGTCGAAGTCTGGGAGGCCGACGACGACGGGATGTACGACGTCCAGTACGACGACGGCGCCCTCGCCGGCCGCGCGCACCTGTTCACCGATGGCGAGGGCGGCTGCCGGTTCTGGGGGCTCACGCCCACGCCGTACCCGATCCCCGACGACGGCCCCGTCGGGCGGCTCCTGCACCACGCCGGCCGCTCCCCGATGCGGGCACCGCACCTTCACTTCAAGGTGACGGCGCCCGGCTTCCGCCCGCTCGTCACGCACATCTTCGTCGCGGGCGACCCCTGGCTGGACAGCGATTCGGTGTTCGGCGTGAAGGAGTCCCTCATCCGCCCCTTCGACCGTCACCGGGCAGGAACGCCGACGCCGGACGGCCGCCCGCTGGAAGGCCCGTGGACCTCGACGACATTCGACATCGTCCTCGGGAAGGAGTAGGACCTGGCGGCCCAGCGGTGAACGCCTGTGGGAAGTTGCCGAGTTGTTCGCCGGTGGGGCCGATCTCCTCGGCGAAGAGTCCGGCGTGATTGGCGTACGTGAGCATCTTGTCGAAGGCGCAGCGGCCCAGGTCGACGCGCCCGGCGCGAGCCAACGCGTCCACGTACAGGAAGCTGCAGAGGGAGCAGGTGGACGAGGCTGTCGGAGCCAGCTCCGCATCCATTGCGTGGGCGAGCTCGTCGGTGCCCCCGTTCAGTCGCCGCCCGGTGCCCGGTCCTCCCGGGCGCAGCAAGCCTCTCCCGTCGTGGAAGCCGAGGCGGTCTCCAGCCGGCAGAAGCAGGACGCCTCGATCGGTACGTCCGCCGTCGCCGTCGCGATCTTCAGCTGCTGGGCCACGATCTGCGCCTCGCCATGCCTGCCTAGCCGCACGAGGCACTCGTGGAAGCCGTGCAGGGCCCAGACGTTGGCGGGGTGCTGCTGCGCGCGCGGCAGGGTGCCGTCGAGGCCCAGGTCGGCGCGGTAGACGGCCTCGGCCTGCGCGACCAGGCCCTGTTCGAGCAGGAGTGCTCCGTAGGCGTGCCGGGTGGGCTGCATCCAGCCCCACGGCTCGTCGTACGGAAGGCCGTCGTCCAGCTCGATCGACCGGCGCAGTGCCGCGAACGCGGCGTCGTGGTTCCCCTTGCGGTAGTCCAGCTCTCCGTCCAGCATCGCCGCAGCGATCGCCAGGATGTCCGCGCAGGTGTTGTTGAACAGCATGCGGGTCTCCGGGACCCGGGCGACCGCCTCGTGGAAGAGTCGGCGCTCGGCCTCGGCCTCGTCGATCCGGCCCGTGGCGGAGAACGCGACACCGCGCGCGTAGTGCAGCATCGCCGTGCTCACGCAGTACAGCTGCGCGTCGGCGGGCAACGGAAGGGCGAGGATGTCGTCCCAGCGGCCGAAGCGGATGAGCACGTGCACCCGCATCGCGAGGAAGCCCTCCAGCCAGTCCGCCATGGGCGGGCTCTGCACCCGCAACAGCTCCTCGGGCACGGCCGCCTCGAGCCGGTGCACCGTGTCGATCGCGTCCCGGAAGCGGCCGAGGAACATCGCGCCGTAGATCTTGAAGTGGAGGTTGTGGCACCGGTACAGGGTGTAGAAGTTCATCGCCCCGGCCCTGGCGTGGAACTTCTCGTCGGCTTCGATCGCGGTGGTGTTGTCGGAGACGACACGGCGGTAGTCGCCGCAGAGCACTTCCAGATGTGACGGCATGTGCTGCAGATGTCCGGCGTCCGGCATCAGACCGCGCAGCCGGTCACCGGCCGGCAGGGCGACCTCGGGAGTCGGGGACATCTCCATCAGGTGGATGTACATGTGCAGCAGGCCCGGGTGGAGCCTGCCCGCCTCCGTGGCAAGGGCCTGCTCGAGCACCGTCCTGGCCTCGTTCGTGCGCGAGCCCGGAGCCGGTTTGCCGGTGCGGATGTCCCACAGCTGCCAGGGAGTGAGGTTCATCAGGGCGTCGGCGTACAGGGTGGCCACGTCGAGGTCGTCGGGGGCCAGCCGGTGGACGGCCCGCATGCTGTCGGCGAAGGCGGTGTTCCACACGGAGCACTCCTCGACGGCGGCGGCCCGCTCCTGCGGATAGCGGGCACGCAGGGCGTCGACGAGCGCCTGCTCGACCGGTGTGGAACCGGCCGCCTTGGCGTGCGCGCGCTCCACCGCGGCGTGGGTGCGCTCCACGGTCCGGGCCAGATCCTGTTCGTCGAAGAACTCCCAGGGCTTGTTGTAGTTGGGGCCGAGCGCATAGGCCACACCCCAGTCGGCCATGGCGCAGTCGGGATCCGCCGCGGCGGCGGCCTCGAAACAGCGCACAGCCTCTTCGTGGTTGAAGGCGAAGGTCCAGTTCAGTCCACGGTCGAACCACACCTGCGCCTCGGAGGACGAAGTCGTCACGCGCCGCCCGTGGCTGCCGAGGTCGTAGTAGTTCACCACTCACGAATTACCGCACACCGGCCATATCACACAAGTCCCACCCTGCATCTGACAGGTACAAGGCAAAGGAATTGCATGGTCTAGACCAAAAAGCCGTCTGGTCTAGTCCAAAGCATGGACGCGGTCACGGTCCAGCAGGAAGCTGGGGCACTCCCCCACCCCCATCGGAGGCACACCGTGAGACGTCTTCGTGCATGTCTGGGCGCAGCCGCCGCCGTCGGACTCACCGCCGCAGGAACCACAGCCCTGGTCGCGGGCAACGCCTCGGGCGCGACCGCCGCGCTCAGCAACCGCTGGTACGCGGCGGCCCCCTATCTGATGCCCCTCGACAACGACCCGCCGGACCCGGGCGCCATCATGGACGCCACCGGCCTCAAGGCCTTCCAGCTCGCCTTCGTCCTCGCCCCCAACGGCGGTGGCTGCTCCCCCACTTGGGGCGGCACCGCCCCCGTCTCCTCGGACACCGCCGTCCAGTCCCTCATCAACACGATCCGCGGCAAGGGCGGCGACGTGTCCGTATCCATCGGCGGGTACGGCGGCACGAAGCTCGGTCAGGTGTGCTCGGACGCGGCGGCGACGGCGGCCGCGTACCAGCAGGTCATCACCAAGTACGGCCTCCACGCGATCGACTTCGACCTGGAGGAGCCGGAGTACGAGAACACCGCGGCGATCAAGAACGAGATCGGCGCCGCGAAGATCCTGCAGCAGAACAACCCCGGCCTGTACGTCTCCGTCACCACGGCCGGTACGGCCGACGGCACCGGCTGGTTCGGCAAGCAGATGCTGCTGGAGGCGAAGTCGCAGGGCTTCACCCCCAACAACTTCTCCATCATGCCCTTCGACGGCGGCTTCAACGGCGCGGCTTCGCAGACGAGCGCGCTCACCAACTTCAACTCCATCCTCCAGTCGACGTTCGGCTGGGACCAGGCGACGGCCTACGCGCACGAGGGCTTCTCCGGGATGAACGGGCGCAGCGACACCGGCGAGATGTTCACCCAGGCCGACTTCCAGACCGTGCTGGACTACGCCACCAGCCACAACATGGACCGCTTCACGTTCTGGTCCCTCAACCGCGACCGCCAGTGCACCCCGCCCGACAACGGCGGCCGTACGTCCGGCACTTGCTCCAGCGTGGCGCAGAACTCCTGGGACTTCGCGAAGTACTCGGTGAAGTTCGCGGGCGCCACTCCGCCGTCGTCGACTCCCACCCCCACCCCGACGCCCACGCCGACACCGACCGCCTGCAAGACCGCCTGGAGTTCGAGCGCCGTCTACACCGCCGGTGACGAGGTCTCGTACAACAAGCACAACTGGAAGGCCAAGTGGTGGACCCAGAACGAGACGCCGGCCGCCTCCGACTGGGGTCCCTGGCAGGACGAGGGGGTCTGCTGACTCCGGCTCGTCCCTGCCGAGAGCGCGTGTGGCCGGATCCCTTCCCTCGGTCGGCCCGGCCTCCGCGCACTGGGTATCCCTGCGCATAGGTCGAAGCGGACTGCGTTGGGGGGCCGGCACTGTGACGCGCCGATGGTGGACTTCGAGCCCCTTTCCGTCACGACGATCACAGCGATGGCACACCGTGGCGTCCCTGCATGCCCAGGGACGCCACGGCCCCCGTTTTCGCGACGTATGGCCGGCGCTCGCCGGAGTGGTTGCAACGGCGTGCGCGATGGTCGCCGTACTGGCCGTGGGGTATCGCACACTCGGGGTCGGCGCTCCCCTCGGGGGAGTTGCTCTTCTTGTCCTCCTCGTCGCGCTCGGAGTCAGGAACCGACGCCCGGCCGCACGCCGCCGTCTCGGCTACTACAGCCCCGGCGAACTGCTCGAACTCGACACACAGGGACTAGCGTTGGCTGTCGCCCGGATGCTGCGCCGGGACGGGTGGCGGGTGCGGTTGCTGCCTGCACCGGACCGGCCGCGTCTGTGCGCCCGGGACGACAGCGGCCGTCAGCTCGACGTGGCCTTCCGGCCGGTCGCCGAGCCGCTGCCCGACGAGGACTTGCCGCATCCGCACCACAGGGGCACCGAGCCACATCTTCAACTGGTCGTCCACCGCGGCACTTTCGGAGACCGCGACATCCGTTGGGCACGGCGCCAGGGCAGGACCTGCCTGCTCGACGGCTCCTCGCTCAGCCGATGGGGACAGGGCACTCGCCTGAACGAGCTGCTCACCCACGGGTGGTGACGGCGCCTGCGTCCGCCGACCCTCTTGACCGAATGGATCAGACCTTAAGGTTCACGCGGCACAGGCACAGGCTCCGCCGTCCGGGCACCGACCGGGTTGACGGTCCCGAACGACGTCTTGGCGGCCCGCTGCTCCACGAGCGACACATCCGTCAGCAGATCCGTGGTAGTTGCTCCCCGATCGGCAGATCCACCACCCGCGTTCCCCCCAGTCCGGTGCGGGCCACGACCATGCCCGGATGTGCCTCGACGGCCTCACCGATGATCACGGAGTCCGCGCCCAGAGGATGGGCCCGCATCGCCTCCAGGACGGCGTCGGCGTGCTCGCGCGGGACGAAGGCCACCAGCTTGCCCTCGTTGGCGATGTACATGGGGTCCAGTCCGAGAATAGCGCAGGCGTTGGCCACGGCCGGCGGGACCGGGACGTCGCGTTCCCGGATGACCACCCCGGTCCCGGAGGCCTCCGCGATCTCGTTGAGCGAGGCCGCCAGTCCGCCCCTGGTGGGATCGCGCAGGACGTGCAGATCCGGAGTGACGGAGAGCATGACGTCGACCAGCCCGCCGAGCGCCGCGCAGTCGCTCTTGATCTCCACTCCGAATTCCAGGCCCTCGCGCACGCTCATGATCGCCACGCCGTGGACACCGATGGCGCCGCTGACGATCACGACGTCGCCGGGGACGACCCGCTGGGGACGCAGATCGACCCCGGCCGGGACGAGACCGATACCCGCCGTGTTGATGAAGATCCCGTCGCCGTGGCCCGCCTCCACCACCTTGGTGTCGCCGGTGGCCACCTCCACACAGGCGGTGCGCGCGGCCGCGCCCAGCGCCTCGGACACGCGCGTGACCACGTCGAGCTCGACGCCCTCCTCCAGGATGAATCCACAGGAGAGGTAGGCGGCGCGGGCGCCACTCATGGCGAGGTCGTTGACCGTCCCGTTGACCGCGAGATCGCCGATGCTCCCCCCGGGGAAGAACAGCGGCCGCACCACGTAGGAGTCGGTGGAGAACGCCAGCCGGGCACCGCCGAGGGAGACGACGGCGGCATCTCCCAGCTGGGCGAGGACCTCGCCGCCGAAGGCGGGGGCGAAGATCTGCTGGACCAGTTCGGCGGAGAGGGCTCCGCCGCCGCCATGGCCCATGACGACGCGGGGCCGGTCGCGCACCGGCGCCGGGCACGTCCACCCTTCGATGTCGAGGGCCGGGGCGGGAAGGTCGGTGGTGTCAGACAACGGGGCTCGCCTCCCGGTCCGTGGTGGTGGGCACGTCCAGACGCCGGTAGAGGTAGTACGCCGCGCAGGCGCCCTCGCTGGAGACCATCGTGGCTCCCAGGGGGGTGCGAGGGGTGCACAGAGTGCCGAAGGCCTCGCACTCGTGCGGCTTGAGCAGCCCCTGCAGGACCTCTCCGCTGCGGCACTCGGCCGGTTCCTGCGTGCGGATGCCCTCGACGGAGAAGCGGTGCTCGGCGTCGTAGGCGCGGTACCTCGGCGCCAGCCGCCAACCGCTCTGCGGGATCACCCCGATGCCGCGCCAGGCACGGTCGGTGACCTCGAAGACGTCCTCCAGCATGGCCCGGGCGGCCGGGTTGCCTTCCGGGCGTACGGCACGGGCGTAGGCGTTGTCGACGGTGTGCTCACCGCGTTCGAGCTGACGGACGGTACGGCGCACGCCTTCGAGGATGTCCAGGGGCTCGAAGCCCGTCACGACGATCGGCACCCGGAAGCGCTCCGCCAGTTCCGGGTACTCCCCCATGCCCATCACGCTGCAGACATGGCCGGCCGCGAGGAAGCCCTGCACACGGCAGCTCGGCGACGACATGATCGCCTCGATGGCGGGCGGTACGCGGACATGGGACACCAGCATGCTGAAGTTCGGGATGCCCAGCTTCCGGGCCTGATGGACCGTCATGGCGTTGGGGGGTGCCGTCGTCTCGAAGCCGATGCCGAAGAACACCACCTCGCGGTCCGGGTTCTGCTGTGCGATCCGCAGCGCGTCGAGGGGCGAGTAGACGACACGCACGTCACCGCCTTCCCCGCGGACCTGGAACAGGTCCCGTCCGGTGCCCGGCACGCGCAGCATGTCGCCGAAGGAGCAGAAGATCACCTCCGGTCGGGAGGCGATCTCCAGTGCCTTGTCGATGACCTCCAGCGGGGTCACGCACACCGGACAGCCCGGCCCGTGGATCAACTCGAGCTTGTCCGGAAGGAGTTGGTCGATGCCATGGCGAATGATGCTGTGCGTCTGGCCGCCGCACACCTCCATCAGGGCCCACGGCCTGGTCACAGTGGCGTGGATGTCGTCGAGGAGCCGGCGGGCCAGCTCCGGGTCCTGGAACTCGTCGATGTACTTCACTACTTGCGCACCTCTTCCATCGGGTCGACGCCCGCCTCCGTCGCCGCCATCTCCCAGGCGTCGCCGAACTCCTCCTGCAGCATGCCGAGTTCGGCGAAGAGTTCGAGCGTCTGCCGCGCCGACTCCTCGTCCAGTCGTTGCAGGGCGAACCCGACGTGGACGATGGCGTACTCGCCGACCCGGAGGTCGGGCAGGTACTCCAGGCACACCTCCTTGACCACGCCGCCGAAGTCGACGGTGGCCATCCGGGTGCCGTCCCTTTCCTCGATGTCCAGCACTCTGCCGGGTACCGCCAGGCACATGAGCCTCTCCTCGCTGTGGGTCGCGCGTTCGCTCAGTCGGTGGGAGTGGGAGTGGCGCGGGCGGCCACCATCAGCTGGCCCAGCGCCAGGCCGCCGTCGCCGGGCGGCACCAGGTGGTGCCGCAGGACCGTGAAGCCGTCCTCGCGCAGGGTGGCGGCACAGGCCGAGGAGAGCAGCGTGTTGGCGAACACGCCCCCCGTCAGGGCGACCGTGTCCAGCCCGTGCCGCTCTCGCGCCCGCACGCAGATCCGGTGCACCAGGCCGGTCACGCTCCGGTGGAAGCGAGCCGCGATGAGGGCCGGCTCGACGCCCGCGTGCAGGTCGGCGACGATCGCCGCGAGTACGGGTGCCGGATCGGCCCGTACGGCGCCGTCCCGGTTCTCCTCCGAGGCGTGCAGGGCGAAGGCGTACGCGGTGGTGTCGGCGGCGGGTGCGCGCAGCGCCGCGCCCTCCAGCTCGACGGCGGCCTGTGCCTCGTATCCGGCGCGGTGGCACACCCCGGCGAGCGAGGACACGGCGTCGAAGAGCCGGCCCATGCTGGACGTGGGGACACAGTTCAGGCCACGCTCCAACTGCCGTTCCAGGAGGCGGAGTTCATCGGGCGGGCAGGCGGCCGTACAGGCGAGGTCGTCGGACCAGTCGATCCCGGCCGCCCTCAGATGGGCCAGCGCCATGCGGTACGGCCGGCGCACCGCGGCGTCACCACCGGGCAGTGGAACATACGCGAGATGTCCGAACCGGGTGAAGCGGTCGTAGTCCGCGAGCAGGAACTCCCCGCCCCACACGGCACCGTCGTCGCCGTGGCCCGTGCCGTCGAAGGCGACGCCGATCACCGGCCGGGTGCCGTCCAGCCCGTTCTCGGCCATGGCGGCGGCGACGTGCGCGTGATGGTGCTGGACGCGCACGACGGGCCGGTGCGCCGCGTTCCGGTCGGCCCATGCGGCGGAGCGGTAGCCGGGATGCCGGTCGGAGACCAGGGTCTCGGGCCGCACCCCCGTGATGGACTCCAGCTGGGTCGCCGCGCGCTCGAAGACCCGCTGTGTGCCGATGTCGTCCATGTCGCCGATGTGCGCCGACAGCCAGGCTCGGCGGCCCGCCCCCAGGCAGAAGGCGTTCTTCAGGTCTCCGCCCACCGCGAGAGCCGGCCGCACGGGCAACGGGAGGGAGACCGGCAACGGGGCGTAGCCACGTGAGCGGCGGATCACCAGCGGCTCCCCGTCGCAGACACGGACCACGGAGTCGTCGCACGGGACGTGGATCGGCCGGTCGTGGGTGAGCCAGGCGTCGGCCAGGTGCGCGAGCCGCGCCAATGCCTCGGTGTCGTCGGTGACGATCGGCTCACCGGACACGTTGCCGCTGGTCATGACGAGCAGCCGGGGGCCGTCCGGGTCACCGGGCAGGCCGAGCAGCAGATGGTGTACCGGCGTGTACGGCAGCATCACGCCGAGGTCGGGGCTGCCGGGCGCGACCGCCTCGGCGGGCCGCGGGTCTCCGGCGGCGTACGAGGGGTGCGGATGCCGCCTCATCAGGACGACCGGCCTGACCCGGCCTTCGAGCAGGCTCCGCTCCGCGGGGCTCAGCCGGACGAGGTGCCGGACGTCGTCGGCGGTCCTGGCCATGACGGCGAACGGCTTGTCCCCGCGCGCCTTCCGGCGGCGCAGGAGGGCGACCGCCGCCTGGTCCGTGGCATCGCAGGCCAGGTGGTAGCCGCCCAGGCCCTTCACGGCGAGGATAGCGCCCCGCGCCAGGAGGGCGCGGGCCTCGGTGACCGGGTCCGCCCCGCCGACATCGTCGAGTCCCGATTCCTGGGCTACGACCAGCCGCAGCCGTGGCCCGCAGGCGGGGCAGGCGACGGGCTGCGCGTGAAAGCGGCGGTCGGCCGGATCCGCGTACTCCCGGGCGCAGTCGGGGCACATCGGGAAGCCGGCCATCGTGGTGTGGGCCCGGTCGTACGGCACACCGGTGACGATCGTGAACCGCGGGCCGCAGTGGGTGCAGTTGACGAACGGGTGGCGGTGGCGCCGGTCCGCCGGGTCGGCCAGTTCGGCGAGGCAGTCGGCGCAGGTGGCCGTGTCCGGGGAGACAAGAGTGCGGGCCGGTCCACCGGTGCGGGAGGTGAGGATGGTGAACGCGCTGCCGCCCGCGGGCGGCATGTCCCGGTGGTGGACGGAGTCCACGCGGGCGAGCGGGGGCGCCTGGGCGGCGATTCGGTCGCAGAACCGGGCCACGGCCGAGGCGCTGCCCTCGACCTCGACGACAACGCCCTCCGGGGTGTTGGTGACGTGTCCCACCAGGGCGAGTTCGGTGGCGAGGCCGTAGAGGTAGGGCCGGAAGCCCACGCCCTGCACCACTCCCCGCACGGTGACCCGGCGGCGCCGCACAGTGTCCTCGGCGACGGCGGCCGTCACCCGCGGGCCGCTCACGAGTGGCTGTGGGCCATCGTGCCGGTGGCCTCCGTGTGCGCATGGGTGTGGCCGTAGTGGTGCGGCTGCCGGGCCATGACCGGCGCGTGGACGGGTGCGCCGTCCGCGGCGGCCAGCGCCCGGTCCAGCAGCGCGCCGACGCCCTGCCCCCGGCGTGCCGAGGTCAGCATCACCTCGACCCCGGGGTTGACCTGCTCCACGTTCGCGCGGAACGCCGCCTCGTCGAACTCGACGGCCTCTGCGATGTCGGTCTTGGTGACCACCACAAGGTGGGCGAGGCCGAAGGCCGTGGGGTACTTGAGGGGCTTGTCCTCGCCCTCCGTCACCGAGGCGAGCGTGACTCTCAGCGTCTCCCCCAGGTCGTAGGAGGCCGGGCAGACCAGGTTGCCGACGTTCTCCACGAACAGCAGCCGGGTGTCGTCGGGCAGCCATCCGTCCAGGTGCCCGGCGAGCATGCCCGCTTCCAGATGGCACAGTCCGTCGGTGAGTACCTGCTTGACAGGCACGCCCGAACGCGCCAGCCGGGCCGCGTCGTTCTCGGTGGCCAGATCGGCGCTCAGCGCCGCGACGGGAACGGCCCGCTCCCGTGCCCGCAGCAGTTCGCGCTCCAGCAGCGCGGTCTTGCCGCTGCCCGGACTGGACAGCAGGTTGACGACCGCGGTGCCTCGAGCCGCGAGGTGCGCCCGCAGTTCGTGGGCGCACGCCTCGTTCTTCGCGAGTACGGCCTGCCGCAGGTCGACGACACGGCACATGGTTCAGCGCTCCTCGGAGATCGGTTCGCGGGTGGGCGCGTGCGTGGGGCCGCCGTCCTCCCAGTGCACGTCGAGGATCTGCAGTTCCCGGCCCGTGAGCAGGTCGGTGTGCGTGCCGCCGCACGCGGGGCAGGTCAGCCGGGGCGGCATGCCGACGGCCCATTCGTGGGCGCAGGGCGTGCAGCGGGCCCGTCCCGGGACCGCTTCGGTGACGAGTTCGGCGCCTTCCAGCACGGTTCCGGCGCAGGCCAGTTCGAAGCAGAAGGCGAGCGAATCGGGCACGACGCCGGCCAGTTCGCCCACCTGGAGCCGTACCGATCGCACCGCCGTGACGTCTTTGGCCCGGGTAGCGGCTTCTGTCACCTGGTCGACGACGGCCAGCGCGACGGACATCTCGTGCATGGCTCTCCGTCCTTCCACAGCCTGCCTCCGCCGGGCCTCATTAGAGGCGGGCGCGCCCTGGTCGCACGGCCCGGCACGCCGTCACCGGCCTCGGAGGTACGCCGTTCGACGCAACCGCACGGCACACCCGGGTGGCGCCCACGGTTCACATCCGCCGGATGCGCAGGTAGCGCCGGAGGTCGGGAAGCAACTCGGCGACGACGGCGACCAGGGCGGCGAGGGCCGCTCCGCCGATGACGATCTTCTTCATCCCGTCTCTCCTCATGTCGAGATCCCACCGGCCGCGGCCCGCGGCGCGGACTCTCCCGGCTCGCCGTTGTGCAGCAGTTCTTCGATCAGCCGGACGGCCTCCGGCACGGCGTCGGACACCGGCGCGCTGAGGCCGATGCCCTCGTCCAGCCCGGCCGGTTCGCATCCCACGACCAGGACGCGGCGTGGTGGCTCTGCTCCGGTCCCGGCGCAGAGGGTGCCCAGGAGCGCCAGGACGGCGTCGGGGGTCATCCGATGGCCGTCCAGCGCGGGGGCGCCGGACGCGGGGCTCCCGCCGCCGACGTCGTGTTCGATCACGTACAGCGTGCCGGGGGCTTGGCCGCGTGCCGTGGCGTCCACGAGGACGAGGGTGTCGTAGCCGTCCAGCAGCTGGTAGGCGAGGTGTACTCCGCGCACGCCGATGTCCACGACTTCGACGTGCGCGGGCAGTTCGCGCTCGGCGAGCCGGTGTGCAGTCTCCACCCCGAAGCCGTCGTCTCCGAGGAAGACGTTGCCGATGCCCGCCACGAGAGTCCTCGGACCTGCCAGTGGGGGAAGGTTCATGCGTCGTCCTCCAGCGGTGTGACCTCGTCGGGCTGGAAGTACAGGAACCGTCCCTGCTCGCGGCGGATGTCGACGCCTGGGTCGCCCTCCACCGTGACCGCCAGGTGCACCCCGCCGTCGACGTCGTGCAGCACCGCCTCGACCTTCGCGGTGCGGCCCTGCAGGAAGATGTCCTGAGCGTCAGTGCGCCGCAGGCCCGGGTGCAGCTCGACGCGGCTGCCCTTGCCCACCGACCGGCCGTCCACGACCACCCGGTCCTGCGCCGGGTCGAAGCCTGCGTCGCTCGCGGGGTCCCACCAGGGGGTGTCCGGCCGCTGCACCCCGTACTCGTCGGGGAAGCCGCCGTCCGATGCGGTGGGGCCCGGGCCGGTCACCTCACGCAGGCTCCGCACCGCCCCGTGCAGACGCTCCAGGACCTCGGGCGGCATCGAGTCCGCCAGCTCGATCACGGCGGCCGCCCGCTCGTCGGTGCCCCGGGCCTCGCGTTTCTCCTCGTCGGTGAGGGCTGCCGTGCGCAGCGCGAGGATCTCGTCGATCTCGGTGGCGTCGTAGAGCGCGCCGGGGCTCTCCGGCGCGATGGCGGGATGGTCCTGCAGGATGATCGGCGAGGACAGCACGAGGTCGGCGCGGCCGGGTTCGCCGGCGAGTACGGGCCAGGTGTGCAGGTTGCGGCAGGCGGCGACCCCGCTCTTCGCCCACTCGGGGGGATCGGTCATCGACAGGAACGATCCGGCGCTGAGGGCCATGAGCATGTGGGTGGCCACCAGGGAGCGCGGCAGCGCCGCGTCCCGGTCCGCGCCACGGCCCTCGGGGGGTGTCCAGTCGCTGGTGTTCTCGACGACGGCGGTCAGCCGCAACACCCGGTAGAGACCGTCGAGTTCGCGGGCGGACAGGCGGACCGTCCCGCTGATCTCCTCGCACCGCCGCACCAGTCGGCCGACGGTTCGGCCGGCCGCGTCCAGGACCGGTGCGGTGTCCTCGCGGGCGGGCAGTCGGAAGGGATGTGTGACGCCGTCGCCGAGAAGCTCGTCCACCGGCACGACGATCTCGACGCGCTCCTCGCTTCCCTCGTCCCAGGGCACCAACACCCGGTCGTCGAGGCGGAGTTCGGGCACCGTGTCGTAGCCGCCGTCCGGCCGGGCCCGCTGCACCCTGCGCCGTCGGGCGTGCAGGAAGCGCACCTCGACCGAGAGGGTCGCGCCCCCCTTCGGTTCCATCAGGCATTCGGTGTGCTGGAAGTCGTGCTCCTCGCACTCGGCGCCCCAGCCGGGCGGCACGAGCACGCCGAACTGCCAGCGCAGCCGGTTCTTGGCCGCCGAGGCGCGGTACGGGTAGAGCACATAGCCCTCGAAGAGGACGGCGTCGGCCACCTGACGGGCGAGGGCGAAGCGCTCCTCGGTCTCGGGGGCAAACGCGGTCACGGTCACGGATCGGTCCTTCCGGTGGTGGCGGTGAGGGCGCGCAGCGGGTCGTGCGCGGGCGGGTCGGCACCGTCCATGTCCAGCAGCGCCTGGACGGTCGCCTCCCAGGAGGGCAGCGCGTGCCGGGAGCGGTAGGCGAGGAGGTCGTCCATGGTGTCGCGGGGCAGCCGGATCCAGCCGCAGCCGGGGAAGTGCTGCTCGACCATCTCCCGCCAGACGGTGACCGGCATCCGGAAGGCCGCCTCGCGGTCCCACGGGACGGGCTCGACCTGGAAGCCGCGGTCTCCGGTGAACGCCGTACCGGAGAAGAGCATCAGCAGGGGGACCTCGCCGTCGGCGAGGGCTTCGAGGTAGCGGGTCGCGGCGATGTCCATGTCGTATGTGCAGGGCACGGCGAGATCGGCCTCGGTCGCTCCGACGAAGCCGGGGACCATCAGCGAGACCTGGGCGAACTGCACCGGCTGCAGGGTGCTGCCCCAGCGCGAGCGCTCACCGAAGAGGTCCGCGAGGCCGTCGGCCTCGGCGGCTGCGTAACTGCGGCGGGCGGGTTCGATGCGGATCTGGCAGCGCAGCGCGAGGGCGTGCACGGGGGTGTGACCGGAGGCGGTGACACGCAGCCGGAAGACGAGGGTCGGTCCGGCGGCGTACCGGTCGGCTCGCACGCCGGTGCAGGCGAAGGAGAACTCGGTCACGGGCGCACCGCCTCGTCCACGGGCCGGGCGCGTCGCGAGACGTCCGCGAAGAAGGCGTCCAGCGCCGCGCGGGCCTCGGCTCCGCCGTCGAAGCCCTGCCACAACAGGCGCATTCGGCCGACGAGTTCGTAGCAGATGTCGATCGGTACGAGGTGGCACTCGCAGCCGCCGTCGGTGCGGCGCAGCAGCAGCGCCTCCACATCGGCTTCGAGCAGTCCGGCAAGGCGGCTGCCACCGAGGACGTCCGTCCACGTGGCCGGTTCGAGTTCACTCTCGGTGGCTCCGGCCGGGCTCGGGTAGAGGGCGACCAGCCGGTCGAGCGCCGCGTTGCGGAAGAGAAAGGCGACGCCGACCGGGATCTGCAACGCCTCCCACACGCTCTCGTCGAGGCGGTGTCCGGGGTCGGTGAGATAGCGGGCCGGCACCGTGCGGAAGCGGCCCGCGGCGGCGCCCGGCTGCTCCATCAGCAGCGCGCAGGGGGCGCAGGCGCAGACGAGGGCGCGCTTCTCGGTGTCGACGAGATGACGGTGGCCCGTCTCCACCGTCACGGCGCACAGCTCGCACCGTTCGGGCTGCGGAGGCTTCTCGGTGAGGAACCTCCGCAGGCCGGGCGTGCGCGTCGCCGAGGACGCCGTCATCGGGCCCCCGTCGGTGCCGTGCCGATCTGGAGGAGCGTGGGCCCCGCGGGTGCGGCCTGTACGTCGACCGCCCTGACCTCCGGTGCGAAGCAGGCGAGCGCTGCCTCCGCGGCCTCCCGGGCACCCGTGCCTGAGCCGCAACCGCACCCGCCGGCCTCCCGGGCCCGCAGGGTCAGGGTGCCGCTCTCCTCGTCGAAGCCCACGACGTCCAGGGTGTGTTCCCGGACACCGTCGAGGGCGCGGGCAATGCGGGCGTCGCGGTCCTCGGGGTGCAGGTCGTGCAGGACGAGCAGGCTCGCGACCAGGTCGTCGCCCAGCAGGCGTGCCGCCGCTTCGCCGGGCGCGCCGGACAGCAGGTGGAGGATGCGGGCGAGGCCGGCACCGTAGAACTCCATGAGGGAGCGGACGAGTTCCTCTGCCGCGGCGGCGGCCGTGTCGCCACTCGCGGCCAGCCTGTCGAGGACTTCCTCGACACGGCGCCCGGTCTGCTCCGCCGAGATGGCCGCGCTCATCCGCCCAGTCCGCTCAGGCCGGTGGGCACGTGCATCGACTTCACCGTCTTGCCGCCGCCGACGTACATGTGCACGCCGCAGGGCAGACAGGGGTCGAAGCTGCGGACGGCGCGCATGATGTCGATGCCCTTGAAGTTCTCCGGGGGGTTCTCCTCGAAGATGGGCGTGTTCTGCACGGCGTCCTCGTAGGGGCCTGGCGTGCCGTAGGTGTCCCGGACGCTGGCGTTCCAGGGGGTCGGCGGGTACGGGTGGTAGTTGGCGATCTTGCCGTCGCGGATCACCATGTGGTGGGAGAGGACACCGCGGACCGCCTCGGTGAAGCCGACGCCGATGCTCTCGTCCGGAACCTCGAACTTCTCCCAGGTCTGGGTGCGTCCGGCGCGGACCTCCTCCAGGCCCTTCTCCGCGAAGTGCAGAGCGACGGCGGCGGAGTACGCCTGGAAGTAGGTGCGGGCGCGGTTGCGCTCCAGCGCGTTGGACCACTTCGGGATCTTCCACTCGAAGGTGGTCTCCGGCTTGGTCATGGTGCGCGGCAGGTTGATGACCACGCTCTGGCCGGTGGCCTTGACGTACCCGATGTCGACGAGACCGGACAGGGCGGTCGACCACAGGCGGGCGATGGGACCGCCGCCGGTGTCCAGGGCGAGGTGGTCCTTGCCGTCGAACCAGCGCGGGGACATGACCCAGCTGTACTTGTCGTCGAAGTTCCGCTTCTGCGGGGTGGGGATGGTGTGCTGGTTCCACGGGTGGCGCGCGTCCACCGGATTGCCGAGCGGATCGTGGGTGACGAACTGCTCCTGGCCCTGCCAGTCCTCGTAGTAGGAGCTGCCCAGCAGGATGCGGATGCCGAGGTTGATCTCGGTGAGGTCGTTGGTGACGAGCTTGCCGTCGACGATGACACCGGGCGTGACGAACATGCGCCGGCCCCAGTCGGTCATGTTGGCGTAGGTGAAGTCGCAGTACTCGGGGTCGTTGAGCGCGCCCCAGCAGCCGAGCAGGACACGCCGGCGGCCTACTTCCTCGTACCCGGGCAGCGCCTCGTAGAAGAAGTCGAACAGGTCGTCGTGGAGGGGCACGACGCGCTTCATGAACTCCACGTAGCGCATCAGGCGGCTGAGGTAGTCCGTGAAGAGCTGCACGGAGGCGATGGTTCCGACGCCGCCCGGGTAGAGCGTGGAGGGGTGCACATGGCGGCCCTCCATCAGGCAGAACATCTCGCGCGTGTAGCGGCTGACCTGGAGGGCCTCGCGGTAGAACTCGCCCTCCAGGGGGTTGAGCGAGCGCATGATGTCGGCGATCGTGCGGTAGCCGTGCTCCGCGGCGTGCGGGGCCTCGGTGCGCTCGGCGAGTTCGAGGACGCCGGGGTTGGTCTCCTTGACCATCTTCTCGCAGTAGTCGACCCCGACCAGGTTCTCCTGGAAGATGTTGTGGTCGAACATGTACTCGGCGGACTCGCCGAGGTTGATGATCCACTCGCCGAGGTGCGGGGGCTTCACGCCGTACGCCATGTTCTGCGTGTACACCGAGCAGGTGGCGTGGTTGTCCCCGCAGATGCCGCAGATGCGGCTGGTGATGAAGTGGGCGTCGCGGGGGTCCTTGCCGCGCATGAAGACGCTGTAGCCACGGAAGACCGACGAGGTGCTGTAGCACTCCGCGACCCGCTTCTGCTTGAAGTCGATCTTCGTGTGGATGCCCAGGCTGCCCACGATCCGGGTGATCGGGTCCCAGGCCATCTCCACCAGGCCGCTGCCGTCGCCGGCCGCCTTCGTCTTCGGTGCCATCTGTGTGTCGTGCCCTTCGTTGCGCGGTCGGATCATGTGGGGGGAATGCGCGAAGCGGGGGTGCGGACTACCTGCGGCGGATGCTCACCACGGGGGTCGGTATCCGGTGGTGATCTTTTCTCCGGTACGGCGCCACTTGGGCTCCTTGTCCACCGTCCTGGCCGTGATGTCCCTCAGCCTGCGGACCACCGCGCCGTAGACGGTGCTGCCCGTGCTGGACACCTTGGCGCCGGGGGGTTCGTCCATGAACGGCATGAACTTGTCGGGGAACCCGGGCATGGTGCAGGCGATGCAGATGCCGCCGACGTTGGGGCAGCCGCCGATCCCGTTCATCCAGCCGCGCTTGGGCACGTTGCACTTGACGACCGGGCCCCAGCATCCGAGCTTGACCAGGCACTTCGGCGAGTCGTACGACAGGGCGAACTCGCCCTGCTCGTAGTAGCCCGCGCGGTCGCATCCCTCGTGCACGGTGGCGCCGAACAGCCAGGTCGGGCGCAGCTTGTCGTCCAGCGGGATCATCGGGGCCGCGCCGGTCGCCTGGTAGAGCAGATAGGTGAGCGTCTCGGAGAAGTTGTCGGGCTGGATCGGACAGCCGGGGACGCACACGATGGGGATGCCCGCGTGCGACTTCCAGTCCCAGCCGAGATAGTCCGGTACGCCCATCGCGCCGGTCGGGTTGCCCGCCATGGCGTGGATGCCGCCGTAGGTGGCGCAGGTGCCGATGGCGACGACCGCCAGCGCCTTCGGGGCGAGCCGGTCGATCCACTCGCTGGTGGTGATCGGCTGGCCGGTCTCCGGGTTGTCGCCGAAGCCGCACCAGTAGCCCTCGGGCTTGATCGCCTCGTTGGGGACGGAACCCTCGACGACCAGGACGAACGGGTCGATCTCGCCCCGCTCCCCCTTGAAGAACCACTCGATGAACGTGTCCGCGCCGCCGACCGGACCGCACTCGAAGTCGATCAGCGGCCAGTGGACGGCGATCTTCGGAAGACCCGGCAGCGCACCGAGCACGATCTCCTCGATGCTGGGCTGCATGGCCGCCGTCAACGCGACCGAGTCACCGTCGCAGCTCAGGCCCGCGTTGATCCAGAGAATGTGGATCGTGGGTGTCTCGTCGGCGGGCGCGCCGCCTGCGTCCGCAGTGCCGACTGTGCCCGGTGTCGCCTCAGTCATGGGACCGCCTCCCGGGGAGGTAAGGGATGAAAGCCTGCATTTCGGCCTCAGCCTTCTTCGTATCAGCCGTTCGGCCGTGGCGAGATGCCATCGGGGACCGTTCCGGTGACGTCGGCGGCAGAGGGGATCGGACGGGTTTGCGCAACCGCGGGCGGACCGAGGTGCGGCGGGGTGCACACCGGCCGCTGCTTGTGGACGAAGGAACGACGAAGCGCGTGGTACGGGGCGTCCGAGTCGTCGAAGGTCCGGCGCATCCGGGCCAGCTCCTGCTCACGGAAGCCGGCCAGCGGGGTCACGCTCTCCAGCCGGTCCAGCTCCGTCTTCTTCGCGGTGATCCGTGACGCCGTCGCCGGCAGTGACGCCAGGCGCGCTGCCAGGCCGCCGACCTCCCCTGCGAACTCGTCGGGCCCGCAGTCGACCACCCGGTCGACGAGCCCGAGGCGCAGTGCGCCTGCCGAACTCACCGGCAGAGCCCCGCACATGAGGCGTTCCGCTGTCGCGGGACCCACCCTGCGGGGCAGGGTGTACGTCCAGTACTCGGAGCCGTACAGGCCCATCAGGCGGTAGTGAGGGTTCAGCACGGCGCCCGAGCGGCACCACACCTCGTCGGCCGCCAGGGCGAGCATCACCCCGCCCGCCGCGGCGTTGCCCGCAACCGCCGCGACCACCAGCCTGTCCGTCGTCGTCAGGACCGCCTCGACCAGGTCGTCGATGGCGTTGATGTTCGCCCAGGACTCGGCGGCGGGGTCGTCCGCGGCCTCGATGACGTTGAGGTGGATCCCGTTGGAGAAGAAGTCCCGTTCGCCGCCCAGCACCAGCACGGACGTGGGCCGCGCGCACGCTTCCCGGTAGGCGTCCAGCAGACGTCGGCACTGCTCCGTGCTCATGGCGCCGCCGGGGAAGGAGAACGAGAGGAAACCCACGTTCCCGTCCTCCCGGTAGCGGATGTCCGTCCAAATGCGGTGCCGCACCTCGGGCAGCAGGGGCAGGGCATGCTCGGGCAGGGGCGGCAGCAGGTCGCCCAGTGCCCGCACGGCAGGCAGTTTGTACGTGGGCGGCTGCCCGGGCACGCGCCGGGGCCGCAGCTCGGGAATCCACACGGCGCCGTCCTGGGTGGCCCGGCAGACCGCCCCGGCCCTGGTGGCCAGCAGCTCGCCCGGGCGGCCGCGCAACACGCTCTCGGGATGACCGCCGTGCAGGTACCACTCACGGCCGAGCAGCACGTCCAGCACACCGGGTTGCGAGTCCGCCGCCCTCAGCTTGCGCAGGACATCCTGCGTGGAGTCCTCGGCCCAGTCGATTCGCCGGACGCTCTGGTCGAGGTAGGGGCGGGAGCGCAGGCGGGCGTCGGCCCTGCGTGCCGCGTCCTGCTTGCGTGGTACGTGGGTTCCCTCGGCGAAGCGCTCCACCGCGAGCATGACAGCCTCGAGCGCGGCGTCGGCGATCTCGCCCCGGTACAGCTCGCTCTTGGGAACCGGAGGGACCCGGCAGGGCACGCAGGCCCACACGTCACCGGCGTCCATCTCCCCGTCGGCCTGCAGGACGGTGACACCCCACTGGTCGACGCCCTCGTGAATCGCCCAGTCCAGCGAGGACGGTCCGCGGTCGCCCATGGGTCCCGGATGGACGACCAGGCAAGCGTGCGCTGTCCATACCTCCTCGGGAATCGCCGTCTTCAGCATCGGCGCCACGATGAGCTGCGGTGCATGCCGCCGCACGGTTTCGGGCAACGGGCTGTCGGGCAGGGCGAGTTCCACCGCCACGGTGTGGCCACGGTCGCGCAGCTCGGCGTGGACACGCTGGGTGAGGCTGTTGAACGCACTGGCTAGGAGCAGGATGTGCACAGCTGCCTCCGGAGCGGGCGAACGGCAGGCAGGGATGGCCGCCGAACGCGATCCTCGGGCAAGGTGGCCTGCCGTCCCCGACGACAGGCGGTGAGATCATCCGAACGCGGGCGCCGATCCGCCGTCCGGCCTCACCGGCCATGGCCGGCGGCGGCACCGACGGCCCGGCTCACCGAGTCGGCCGCGGTAAATGATCACATTCGCCGCAGGCCGCCGGTAATGCGCTCCCACCGGGAGCGGGTGGCACCGAAGTGGGTCTCGTGTGCCCAGATGTGGGTGCACGACCGGCACTGCAGGTGGAGCAGGCTGCCGACGTGGGAAAGCAGGTAGCGCCAGTGCTCGGAACAGGTGCGCCCCTGCTCGCAGGTGGCGCACCCGCGACGGTCGTCGCAGTTCGGGCAGGCCACCCAGGCGCGACGCCCGATGTCGGCCTGCGGGTCAAGCGGCAGCATGGCCGTTTCCTCTCCGCGGAAGCACACCCGCCGAGACCAGCTCGTCGTACACGCGCTGTTGCTCCGCGCTGAGGCCGGAATACAGCAGCTCATACGCCGCTTCCTCGCCGTGCAGCGCGGCGACGGGGTCCCAGTCGGGGCCGAGAGCGTCCAGGACATGAGCGCGCCGGAGCAGTTCGTGGGAGCTGAGGTCGACGGCCAGCTCGACCAACGGGTGCGTGTCCGGCCTGCCCGCTGCAGCGGGTTCGTCCGGTTCGCCAGGAAGGGCTCGGCCATGGGGGGACATGCGACCGAACGTAGGTAAGCGTCCCGCACCCCGGCAAGAGCAGGTGGGAGAAGTCACAGCAGCCGACCTCGACAACCCCTTCCATGAGTCTCCGCGGTCCGAGGATCAGGATCCGGACCATTCACGGGCCAGCCGCCCCTTCGAAAGAGCTCCAGGCATCACGATGTCGACATCACAGAGAGACGGGAGCCGACCCCCATGCCTCACACGACCGCCTTCGCCAGGAACCAGTGGTACAGCTAGTACTCCAGTACGGTTTCGTGATTTACCCAGCAGATTCGTCGGCGACCCGTCGTCGGTAGTGGCTGCGTCGGGCTGTTGCCTGGTGGTGTCTGCGCCAGGTGGACCAATGCAGCAGCCTGGCCGCTGTCATGGCTGGTGCGTGGAAGACGGCGGCCAGGAGGTAACGGAACTCCGGGACAGTCAGCGTGATCGGATCGCTGCTGCGGGCGGGCAAACGGGTTTCGGCGGGCCGCCGTGATGCCGCGTCGGCGGCGATGGCGGTGAGGAAGGCAAGGGCGAGCATGGCGAGCGTGACGTGCCGGTGCCAGGAGGTCCAGTGTCGGACTTGGTAGTGATCGAGGCCGACTTGGCCCTTGGCAGCTTGGAGGCATTCCTCCACGCTCCAGCGGATGCCGGCGACGCGGACCAGTGCGGACAGGGGCACTTCGGTGGGTGACCAGCACAGGTAGAAGGCGAGTTCGCCGGTGGACCGGTTGCGGCGGATGAGCAGGTGCCGGTGACTGCCGGTGCCGACGTGGACCCAGGCCCAGTCGTAAAAACGCGGCCCCTTCGCGCCGTTGCCGGCGCTGAAAGCCGCCGCGCACAGTGCATTCGCTTCATTCGTGGGGTCGCCGAGACGTTGAAAAAGGGAGGCGGCCTCCTCGGCTGTTGCACACGCCTCTGCGTAGTTCTCGAGCTCCTGATGGTCCAGGGAAAGGTTGTTCAGCACCGCGGCCTGTTCGCGCAGATCCCCTACGGCTCGCTGGATGGCGAGAGCCTCTTGGTGGATTAGCAACGCCTCTGCAGGTTTCCCGGAGTCGTGCAGGGCAGGGCCCTTCCCATTGAGTGCCTTACCCCGTTCGTTGTGATCGTCGAGTGAAGCAAAAAGTGCGAGGGCCCGCTCGTAGGCGGCGAGAGCTTCGGCGTAGCGTGAGGCACCGTTCAGTGCGATGCCGAGGTTGTTCCATGCGCCTGCCTCTGCGGCGATTGCTCCTGCCTGGTGGGCGATGGCGCAGGCGGTCGTTGTGACGGCGATCAGGTCGTCGAAGTACCCACACCAGACGAGGTAGTCGTAGAGGACCACCGGAAGCTTGATGGCGATGTCTTGCTGCGCGACCTCGGCGGCCGCCCTTCCGGGACTTCGCCAGAACCGGGGCGTACCGCCGCACCCAGGTGCGATCCCCCCAAGACGCTAAGCCCGTCTCGCTCCATTCTGCTCCCGGGCGGCGTCGAACAGGGAGGTCAGAGTGGGACTTCCCGCGAGGCTGCCCAGCAGGGCGTGAAGCGCGTCTCGTTCCGTGGCACCCAGGTCTGCGAGGACTTCACCGTCGAGATCGACGAGTGTGCGGTTGAGGTCGGCAAGAACCTTGCGGCCATCGGCGGTGATGTCCACGGCGTAGCGGCGACGATCCTGTGGATCTCGCGTCCGCTCGGCGTATCCGGTGCGCTCCAGATCGTCGAGAGTCGTCACCATCGTCGCCGGGTCGATACGCAGGAATGAACCAAGTGCCAGTTGCGGCATGGCGCCGTTGTCCGCAAGAGCTTGCAAGACGCTGTAGTGCCGCACTCGCAGACCGGTCCCGCCGATACCGTCCTCAGCGATCCTGAACGCCACCTGCCCGAGCTTGACCAGCAGGCAGATGGTGTGCTCGGCCACTGTCCCTGGTACCAGCGGAGCCTCGGACATCGTTTATCCCGCCCATGGTTAGTCATACGTATGGCCCTGTCCATCGTACGAGAAAGCCCGAGGCGGCGGGACCGCTGCAGGCCGACGGGATGCCCCACTGTCCGTCGGCTTACTGCACCGGCGCGTCCTGGGCGATCAGCCGACGATGGCCCGACCGAAGATCTGCCGAGCTATGACCCACTTCTGGATCTCATTGGTCCCCTCGTAGATCTCACCGATTTTGCTGTCCCGGTAGATCGCCTCGACAGGGCCGGGGCTGCCGTCGGCACCCAGTTCGCGCGCGAAGCCGAGGCCTCCGAAGGCTTGGACGGCGTCGCGTGCCATGTCCACGGACAGCTTGGTGGCGTAGTACTTCGCCATCGCGGCCTCGGGCTCCGGGGACGAGTCACCGGCGTCCAGACGCAGAGCGGCCTTGGTACAGAGGGTGCGGGCGTTCTCGATCTCGGTGGCCCGTTCGGCGAGCAGGAACTGCCAGTGCTGGTTGGCGGCCACCGGCTTGCCGAAGGCGTGTCGCGTCGACAGGTGGGCCACGGTGTGATCGAAGGCGGCCTGCGCCATGCCGACCCCGGCAGCCGCGATGCCGATCCGGCCATAGGTCAGAGTCGACAGCGCATGACGCAGTCCGTGCCCTTCGGCGCCACCGAGGAGGTCGTCGTCGGAAAGCTGCACTCCCGTGAATCGGATGTCCGCGGTGAGCTGACCGCGGTTTCCCATCTTGCGGTCGGGAAGGCCGACTTCCACGCCCGGAAGTGCTGTGTCGACGATGAACATGCTCAGCCGCCTGCCGGTGCGGGCGAGAACCACCACGAACCCTGCGACGGGCGAGTTGGAGATCCACCGTTTGTGGCCGTTCAGCACCCAGCCGGCCTCGGTGCGTATCGCCTCGGTCTGTACCGCTTGCGGAGACAGGTCGCTGGAGGCATCCGGCTCAGTGGTGGCGAAGGCACCGACCACTGAGCCTTCCGCGACCTTTCGCAGCCACCGCTGCTGCTGCTCCTCAGTGCCCTGCCGCAGGGCGTTGCCCGCCAGGATGCAGTGCACATCGAAGACGGCCGCGACGCTGCTCGAGTAGTAGGCCAGTTCCTCGACGGCCGCGGCAGTGGCGGTCGCCGGGTGGGTCAGGCCATCGCCGCCGACCTCGCCGGGGAAGGGGATTCGGAAGACCCCCGCCGACGCAAGCCCTTCAAAAACATCCCGGGGGAAGCCGTCCGTGCGCTCGTCGCCACCGGCGATCGCCACGGCGTGCGGAGCCACTTCGCGTTCTGCGATCCGGCGCACGGCAGCGCGAACGGACTGTGTCTCTTTGGGGGCCAGGAGCTCGTGGTAGAGCCGGTCGATCTGGCGCGTGGGAGTCGAAGTCATACGTGGAAGATATCATTAGCATCGCGTATCATTAGTCTGGCAATCTATTTTGGAGGTTCAGCCATGACTCAGACGCTGGCCGGCAAGACCGTCCTGATGTCGGGAGGCAGCCGCGGCATCGGACTCGCCATCGCCCTGCGCGCGGCCCGCGACGGTGCGAACGTGGTGATGCTCGCCAAGACCGCCGTGCCGCATCCAAAGCTCGAAGGCACGGTCCACACCGCCGTCGACGAGGTTGAGCGCGCGGGCGGCAAGGGGCTGGCCGTAGTCGGCGACGTCCGCGAAGAGGACGATGTGCGCACCGCCGTCAACGCGGCGGTCAGCGCCTTCGGCGGCATCGACATCGTGGTCAACAACGCCAGCGCGATCGACCTGTCGTCGTCGGAGCAGCTGGAGATGAAGCGGTACGACCTGATGCAGGACATCAACACGCGTGGCACGTTCCTACTGAGCAAGGCAGCGATCCCACATCTGCGCGAGGCGAGCAACCCGCACATCCTCACGCTTTCCCCGCCGCTGAACCTCGCGCCGCACTGGGTGGGGAGGCATCTCGGTTACACGCTGTCGAAGTACGGCATGAGCCTGTGCACCATCGGGCTCGCCGAGGAGCTCGCCGCCGACGGCATCGCCGCCAACTCGCTATGGCCGCGGACCCTGATCAACACAGCCGCCGTGCGCAATGTGGTCGGCGGCGCCGGACAAGCCCGCAGTCCGCGGATCATGGCTGACGCCGCGTACGCCATCGTCACGCGTGACGCGCGGAAGTGCACCGCCAACCTGTTCATCGACGACGAGGTCCTCTCGGACGAGGGCGTCACCGACCTGTCCGGCTACAGCCCTGCCGGCTTTGAGGGTGATCTCGCGCTCGACATATTCGTCGATCCGGCCTGATCCCGCACCGCTCAGCACATGAACGCGAGGGGCGTTCTAAAGGACCTGGTCGGCGAGCTTCGAGCCGAAGGCGACGCGGGACAGTTGCAACGACCCCGCCATCATCGCGAAGAGTCCGGGGGCCTTGCCGCGTGCGGGCTTGGGACCCTCGGGCGCCGGATGGCCAGCGATCTCGTCCACGATGACCCCCGCGCCGTCGCTGCCGACCCCGTTGCCCGCGCCCGGGCGGCGGCCGACTCCTGGAGCAGGGCGACGGAAGCACATCCGACGCCGCGCTGGTCCCGGCGCCACGAGGCCATCACCGGGGCGGCGCTGGTGAGCAAGGGCACCTTCTATCACCACTTCCCGGACAAGAAGGCGATGTTCGCCGAGCTGTACACGGAGCTCATTCAGCAGGTCGGGGCTCTGGGAGACGCGACGTCCGAGGCGGTCCGGGCGACGCCGGACGAGCCTGCCATGACCGCGGTGGCCAACCTCACGCACGCCTTCCTGCGGCGGACCATCGACGACCCCCTGCACCGTGAGCTGATGGCCCAGGCACCCGCGGTCCTGGGCGAGCAGTACCGGCACATCAACGAAACCGTCGCCCAACCGCCGATCGAACGGCTCCTGACCGTTTTGGCCGAACGCGGCGACCTGCAACCGGATGTGCCCGTCGCCACCGTCGCCCGGCTGCTCTTGGCAGGCCTGTGCGAGGGCAACCAGATCATCGCCGCCGCGGCGGATCGGGAAGATGCCCTGGCCAGGACGTTCCGCGCGATCACCCTGCTGATGTCGGGCCTGGCCGCCGACGACATCAGCGCCCGCGGCTGACCTGACCGGGACCCCGTCGACGGCGCCGACGCTGAGCGGCCCTCGTTGGCCGGCATGACCCGTCGCTACCGTGCCGCCTCGTCCTCGATGTCGCGGACCAGGTCGATGGCCCGGCCCAAGGTCGCGAGTCGGGCGGCGAGGGTCTCGCCGGCGGGATAGAAGCGAACGGTGTCGACACCGGTGTCGCGCCACACGCGCAGCCGCTCGCGCACCATGTCCTCGGTTCCGATCAGCGTGGTCGCCAGCACCATCTCGTCGGTGACCAGGCCGGCCGCGCCGTCCCGGTCCCCCGCCTGCCAAAGTGTCCGGACCTCGGCCGCCACCTCGGCCCAACCCTGGCGGCTGTAGGCGTTGTTGTAGAAGTTCGTGGTCGCCGAGCCCATGCCGCCGAGGCTGAAGGCAAGCTCCTTCTTGCGCCCGGCGACCATTGCGCACAGCGCGTCCTCGTCTTCGGCGAAGGCGACCTCGGCGCCCTGGCAGATGTCCAGGTCCGAGCGGCTGCGACCAGCGGCAGCCAGGCCCTGGTCCAGGTGGTCGAAGTACGCCTCCTTGGCGCCCTCGGGTACGAAACTGGTGCCCAGCCAGCCGTCCGCGATCTCACCGGTCAGGTGCAGCATCTTCGGGGAGAGGGTCGCCAGGTAGACCGGGATGTCGTACTCGGCGCGCATCGACAGCCGCATGGGCTTGGCTTCCCCGCCCGGCAGGGGGATCTGGAACTCCCGCCCGGAGTAGGCGACTTTCTCCCCCGACGCGGCCCGCCGCACGATCTCGACGGTCTCTCGCATCCGTGACAGCGGACGGTCGAAGGGCACTCCGTGCAGTCCTTCGATCACCTGCGGCCCGGAGGGTCCCAGTCCGAGAAGGAAGCGCCCGTCGGAAATCCGGGACAGCGTGATCGCGGCGCGGGCGATGGCCATCGGCGTGCGGGTGCCGAGCTGAATGATTCCCGATCCGAGCAGCATGCGCTCGGTCCTCGCGGCGAGGTAGCCCAGCGGCGAGGGCGCCTCAGAGCCCCACGCCTCCGCCACCCAGCAGATGTCCAGACCGAGCTTCTCCGCCTCGGTGACGTAGTCGACGATCTCCCGCCAATCGGCGCCGGAGGCTTCGATCGTGGTAGAGGTACGCATCAGAGAGTCGCCTCGCCAGAGGCCCCGGCGCCCTCAGCCAGCTTCTTGATCCCCTCGACAGTGGCGATCATGTTGGCCTCGAACTCCCGCATGCGCACGAAGACGATCTTCTGCTCCTTCTCCGGCATGCGGTCGATGGCGAAGGAGAGACCCGAGCGAGCGGGCCCCATCTGCATCCATTCCCGCAGCAGAGTGCCGCCGTCCTGCGGCTCCAACGAGAACCGCCAGATCGCTGTCGGGTTCGACGGGTCCTCCACCGCCCAAGCGAGCCTCCTCGACGGCTCACACTCGACGATGTGGGACGTGGTGGCCCACTCCCCCAAGGACTCATGACTGCTCCGGCCGATGAATCGGGCCCCCAGGGCAGGGCCGCCTCCACCATCCAGCCACTCGACCGATTGCAGCTCGGGACTCAGGCGCGGCATCAGCTCAATGTCGGACACCAGCGTCCACACCTCCGCCGGTGGGGCGGCGATCCAGGTGTGAACCTCAACCGTCGGCTTGTCCGCATAGCGCGCCCCCGTCCACTCCATGATCCCGCAGCCTCCCGCCAATGACACCCACGTGAGCTTGTGACCTGTAAAGTTGCGTAGATAGACTTACCTGTCAAGGGTGAGTGCCGATCTGCGGAACCACTGAGTCAGCCCGCGAAACGCTCCTTCACATCCGGCCGCTCGGCCAGGTGCGGCGGATAGCCAGGGCCCATCCGAGTGCGGGTGTTGTCTGCGGTCATCGGCTCACCACAGGCGGCGCACACCACCTCGGCATGGGTGTCCTCCCCGCACACCTCGTGATGCATGGCGACCGGCGGGCCCGCTTCACCAGCCAGCCAACGGTCCCCCCAGCGATTCATCACCAGCAGCACGCCGTAGAAGTCGCGCCCCTTCTCGGTGAGCACGTAGTCGTAGCGAACCGGCTCCGCCTGGTACGGCCGCTTCTCCAGCAGCCCCTCCTCCACCAGCCGGCGCAGCCGGTCCGTGAGCGTGTTGCGTGCGATCCCCAGCGACTCCTGGAACGCGTCGAATCGCCGGATCCCGTAGAACGCCTCGCGCAGCACCAAGGGCGTCCACCAGTCCCCGAGCAGGTCCATGGTCCGCGCGATCGAGCAGGGCCACTGAGCAAAGGATGTCCGCCTCATGACAGCCAGCATAGGTTCGTCCAGTCATGAGACCCAGCAGGTACAGCGAGTACGGAACCTGCGCGCGATGCCTTGTGTTCCGTAAATAACGAAGTTATGTTGCCGCCATGAAACGTGACTTGCTGGGCAGAAAGCTGGTTGTCACCGGAGCGGCACGCGGGATCGGCGAGAAGGTGGCCCGCCTGGCCGCCGCCCGAGGGGCTCGTGTGGCCCTGCTCGGCCTGGAGTCCGATCGGCTGCGCGCCCTCGCCGATGATCTGGGCCCCGCCGCCTCATGGTGTGAGGCCGATGTGCGTGACGGTGCCGCCCTCCGGTCAGCGATCGATGGGGCCGCGGAGGTCATGGGCGGCGTCGACCTCGTCGTCGCCAATGCCGGCGTCGTGGCGTACGGAACGGTTCGGCAGACAGATGAGGCGTCGTTCGAGCGGGTCCTGGACGTCAATTTGAACGGGGTGTTCCGCACCCTCAAGTACGCGACGCCCCATCTGGAGCGCAGCCGGGGCCATGTACTGGTCGTGGCGTCCGCGCTCTCCTTCATGCCGCTGGCCGCGATGGCCTCGTACGGCGCGAGCAAGGCCGCGGCCGAGTTGCTCGCCCTGACCTACCGCCAGGAGGTGGCACACCTCGGGGTCACGGTCGGCCTCGTGCACCCCTCCTGGATCGACACGGACCTCGTCCGGGGGGCCGAGGCAGACCTCCCCTCGTTCCAGGGGCTGCGCCGACGGCTGCCCTATCCGGGCAATGTCACCACCAGCGCCGACCGGGCTGCCGCTGCGATCGTCGACGGGCTCGTGCGCCGACGCAGCCGCGTGTACGTGCCGCGCGCGGTCGCCGTGGCCAACTGGGCCAAGGGGGCACTGAACTCGCCGCTGACCTGGCCCTGGGCTCGGCGTTTCGCGGCCCGCGCGGTTCCGTCCCTGGAACGGGAGGTCGAGGCATTGGGGAGGCATGACCAACTCACGCCGGGTACCAACAGCCCCATCGTGGAGACCAGGTCGCCCTAGCGTGGAGCGCAAGGGGCGGCACCCGGCCGCCCCCCCTCCTCACAGGCCTTGGACGATGGAGTCGTACAAGCGCGCGCCGGCCTCGTGCGAGGCCTCGGCACGTTCACGCCTGTCACCCAGGCCGACAGAGAAGTTCACACCCATCGGCAGAAGCACCTGCATCACCGCGTCGTCGAACTCGACGAAGTGCTCGGCCAGTTCAAGGGTGATGTAGCCGTGTACAAAGCTCCACAACTGAGCGGCTATGACCTCGGGTCGCTGCTGCCGGCCCCTGCCGGAGCGCACGAGCCGTTCGCACGCCGCGGCGACATGGGCGTGGGCTTCTCGAAATGCCGGTGAGCGCCCACTCAGGCGAAGGTCCGCGTCCGACAGCGGCCGGTATGTCGCGCGAGTGGACAGGCCGAACATCAGGTCGTAGAGGTGAGGGTTCTCGTGGGCCATTCGACGACACATCAAGGCCATGGCGAAGAGTTCCGCGATCGGATCCTCAGTCACCGGCACCTGGGCAAAAGCTCTACCGAGTTCCTTGAACCCATGGTCGGCAACGGCGCTCATCAGCTCAGGGATCCCGCCGAAGTGGCTGTAGACCACCATGGTCGACAGTCCGCTCGCGGAAGCCACCGTGCGCGCCTTGATGGCCGACGGCCCCTGCTCGGCCAGCAGACCGATGGCCGCCTGGACAAGTCGCTCCTGCGCGTCTTCGACCCTCGCCCGCCCTGCCATGTCTCGCCTGCCTCCACCGTTGACACATTCAAAATAACTTGGTTATCTAACTCTTCACGGCAATGTTACACATTGTGGGCGACATGTCGTCACGGACACGGCGTACATCTCTGGACCCGTCGTCACGCGCTGCCCAGTCTCATGCCGCCTGCGCGGACACCCCCCCGGGGCGAACACGACCCCATCACTGCCACACGCGGCCGTAACTGTCCCCACGCACTTTCCCACCCCTCCATGAACTCAGCACGGGAGCAGACTTCATGCCGTACAAAGACAAGGGCCATCTCAAGATCGAGGACCGGGGAGCCGTCCTGGTCGTCCATGTCGACGGTGGCCCGCACCAGGAGTTCGGCCTCGACATCTCCACCCAGCTGGACAAACTGGTGGACCGGGCCGACCGCGATCCGAACATTCGTGCCGTCGTCTTCACCGGGGCGCATCCCGAACGGTTCGTCAGCCATGCCGCGGTCCGATGGCTTCAAGAAGAGGGCGCAGCCAGCCCTACCGTCGGCCGCCGTGGAGCCGCCGCCGTCGTGCGCCTGGCAAAGCACGTGGACCGATCTCGTCTCCTGGGCACCTTGATGCGCAAGACTCCGATGCGAGGTGCCCTCCAACTGGAGCGCCTGCACACGACGTTCCTCCGGATGAACCGCAGCGGTGTCCTCTTCGTCGCTGCCCTCAACGGTTCGGCTCTCGGCCTCGGCGCGGAGTTCGCCTGGGCATGCGATCTGCGGGTCATGGCTGACGGAGACTTCTTCATCGGCCAGCCAGAAGTCCTCCTCGGCATCATTCCCGGCGGAGGCGGCACCCAGCGGTTGACTCGCCTGATCGGTACCCACCGGTCCTTGGCAGCGATCCTCGAAGGCAAGCCCTTCACACCTGCGGAGGCTCTCGCCAATGGAGCGGTCGACCAGGTCGTTCCGCAGGACAAGGTGGTCACACAGGCGAAAGAACTCGCGGAACGCCTCGGCAAGCGATCAAAGGGATCGGTCGCGGCTGCCAAGAGGTCGGTGTACTTCGGTGGCTCCATGTCACTGGAGGACGGTCTGCACGTCGAACGCGCCGAGTTCTTCACCAGGGTGATGTCGCAGGAAGGTCAGGAATTGATGCTCGGCTACCTGAATGCGACAGACGTGACCGGCGAACTCCCGCTCTACAGGCCTCACACCTACACGCAGGCACTCGCCTCGGGCAGCGTGCCCGGGCGCCGCTCGACGAATGAACGGTGACTCGACATGACAGCACCACAGCCCTTCATCCGGCACAACGTCACCTTCCCCTCCGGCGACGCTACCTGCGCCGGCTGGCTCTACCTGCCCACAGGTGTCACCTCCCCGCCCGTCGTCGTTCTCGGACACGGCCTGGGCGCCACCCGCGAGATGCGCCTCGACGCCTTCGCCGAGCGTTTCGCACAGGCCGGCATCGCCTCCCTTGCCTTCACGTACCGACACTTCGGGGACAGCGGCGGCCACCCTCGCCAGCTCCTGTCGATCAAGCGCCAGCTGGCCGACTGGGACTCCGCCCTCGCCTACGTCAAGACACGCCATGATGTCGACCGCGCACGCGTCGCCGTGTGGGGCAGCTCCTTCGGCGGCGGCCACGCCATCACGGTGGCCTCTCGACATCCGGAACTACGCGCGGCCGTGGCCCAGTGCCCGTTCACCGACGGTCTCGCCTCCGCGCTCGCGCTCGGCCCGGTCGCCTCGCTCAGAATGACCCCCGTACTTGCCCGGGATCTGACAGCCAGAGTGCGTGGCAAGGCACCCGCGATGGTTCCCATCGCCGCCGCCCCTGGCTCCCCGGCCCTCATGAACGCTCCGGACGCCCTCCCCGGATACCAGGCACTGCAGCCTGCCGGGACAACGTTCCGCAACGAAGTGGCGGCACGGGTCATTCCGACCATCGCCGGTTACCGGCCCGGGCGTGCGGCAAGGAAGGTCGCCATGCCCATCCTCTTCTGCGTCAGCAACACCGATTCGGTCACGCCTCCCGCCCAGACCCTCCGGTACGCCCGGACCGCGCCCCAAGGAGAGATCAAGAGATACAACGCCGGTCACTTCGACTTCTATACCGGCGAGACGTTCGAGGCGCTGGTCCGCGACCAGATCGAGTTCCTCTCCCGCCAGTTGGACCCGGCACCCGCCGTGTCGACGACTTGACCGGATCGCATCACACCGAGACAGGTACGTTCGCCATGAAATTCGCTTCTCTGCCCGACCGCCGAGCCGAGCTCGACCCCCAGGGGGCCGCGGTATCGGACGGGCGGCAGTCCCTCACCAACGCCCAACTGCTGAGCGGCGTCCTCCGGACGGCGCGCCAGCTCCACGACCTCGGAATCGGTCCCGGTGACGTCGTCGCCCTCAAGCTGACGAACCGCGCCGAGTTCGTCCTTCTGCTGTTCGCCGCCTGGCGGCTCGGCGCCACCATCACGCCGGTCAACCCGAGCATGACCGATGTCGAAGTGGTCCGGCAGCTCAAGGACTCCGATGCGCGCCTGCTCGTGGTCGAGGACGGTTCGCAAACCACGGCAGGCCTCGCCACACTCACCGTCGGTGAACTGCGCGAACATCAGGCGCCGGAGTGGGATCAGGCACCGCGTCTGGACTCGTCCGCGCTGGCTCTCCTCATCTACACCAGCGGCACGACCGGGGTACCCAAGGGCGTGATGCTCGACCACGCCAACATCGACGCCATGGCGGAGATGGGACGCCAGGCTCTCGAGCTGGGGCCGAGCGACCGCTGCCTGCTGATCCTGCCGCTCTTCCACGTGAACGGCATCGTGGTCAGCATCCTGACGCCGCTTCTTGCCGGCGCCAGTGTCGTCATCGCGGGCCGCCGATTCGACCCCCATCACTTCTTCGACCTCGTCGAACAGGAGCGCCCCACCTTCTTCAGTGCCGTCCCGACGATCTACAGCATGCTCGCGGCACTCCCTGACGACGTTCGGCCCGACACATCGTCGGTGAGGTTCGCGGTCTGCGGCGCCGCACCTGCCTCCGCCGAGTTGCTGACCCGGTTCGAGGCCCGGTACGGGTTTCCCCTCGTCGAGGGGTACGGGCTCTCCGAAGGAACCTGCGGCTCCACCATCAACCCCGTCGCGGGACCCCGTCGCGCAGGAACCGTGGGGCTTCCCTTCCCCGGCCAGGAGATCCGGATCCTCGACGCCGACGGTACCGAGGCGGCGCCGGGCACGGACGGCGAGGTCGTCCTGAGGGGCCCCAACATCATGCGCGGCTATCTCGGCCGTCCGGACGACACGGCCCGGGTCGTCGTCGACGGCTGGTTGCACACGGGCGACGTGGGCCACCTCGACGCCGAGGGCTATCTGACACTGGTCGGACGCTCGAAAGACATGATCATCCGTGGTGGGGAGAACATCTACCCCAAGGAGATCGAGGACGTGCTCGCGAGCGACCCGTCGGTCCTCGAGGCCGCAGTGATCGGCGTACCCGACGAGAAGTGGGGCGAGGTGGTGGTCGCCTACGTTCAGCCCCGGCCTGGTTCGACCATCGACCCCGCGGCGCTCAAAGTGCTTTGCGCGCGCAGCCTGACCGGCTTCAAGCGCCCGGCCTCATACGTCGTGGTGGAAGCCATCCCGAAGAACGCGGTCGGCAAGATCGACAAAGGCTCCTTGCGGGCAGGCCACACCGCCGTCCTTGCAGGGTCCTGATCAGCACAGTTGGGGTTATGGGCCGCACCAGCTAGCGGCCCATAACCCCAACTGAAGGCGCCCCCAGCTGTGTGCGATCGCGCGGGCCTTGTCGGGGTCGCACACTCACCGAGGATCTCTCCTGCAGTGGATCTTCTGGCTGAACGTCCCGCTCGGTCTGGCGCCGATTCCGCTGGCCCTTCTGCGGCTGGGCGAGAACCACGACCCGAACCCGAGCCTCGACCTTGCCGGCACGACCATGGTCAGCGGCGGCCTGATCGGCATCGTCTACGCCCTGGTGCGCGGCAACGCCGACGGCTGGACCAGCACGCCGGTGCTGGGCGGCTTCTTCGTGGGTACGGCTCTGCTCTGGGTCGGAGCCGGTGCCGTCGCCCTGGCAGCGGCTGTGGCGTTGTTCATGCCCCGGCAGCGCAAGCCCGGCCGCCGGCCTCGCTGCGGGGAGTGCTCCGGCCGGCGCCGCGGTAGCGGCCTGAAGCCCGGACTGAGGGGCGCCCAGCCGGTTACGGCGAGGCCGCCCCACAGCTGTCAGGCCCTGCCCTCCAGGCACGTTCCTCGGGTCGGCGCACCATGGCCGAAGCCCCCTCGGACAGGGCGCCCCTGGGGTCGGCGCTCGAGCAGCTGAGGGGGCACCGCTTCCGTCACCGTGGGGCTCGCCGACTCGTCCTGCCGGCCAGGAAAGGCCGCAGATGCGCCAGCAGTGCCTCCGGTTGCTCCTCCGGGATGAAGTGGCCGCACTCCGCGATCTCGGCACCGGTGACGTCGTCCGCGTAGTCACGCCAGATCTCCAGTGTCGGCAGGCGGGCAGGCAGCCCCGCGGAACCCCACAGCGCCAGCAGCGGCGTGGTGAGGCGACGGCCTTCGGCGGCGTCCATGTCGTCGAGCGCGGTGTCCTCCTCCATGGCGCGATAGTCGTCGAGGCTGGCGCGCAGGGCGCCCGGGCGGGAGAACGCGCGGACGTAGCCGTCGACCGCGTCGGCGGTGAGTCCGTGTCGGTTGTAGCTCCACCGCTCGAAGAAGTACTCGAGATACCCGCGGATGTCGGGTCCCACGAGGCGCTCGGGGAGATCGGGCTGCATGTGGAACAGCCAGTGCCAGTACCCGGAGGCGAGCGAGGCGTCCAGGCGGCGGAACATCTCGCGGGTGGGAACGATGTCGAGCACGGCCAGCCGCTCGACCTGCTCCGGGCGGTCCAGCGCCCAGCGGTGCCCCACGCGGGCGCCCCGGTCGTGGCCCACGACCATGGCCCGCTCGAAGCCGAGCGCCTCGACGAGGCCTGCCATGTCGGCGGCCATGCGCCGCTTGTCGTAACCGGTGGTGGGCTTGTCGCTCAGGCCGTATCCGCGCAGGTCCGGCGCCACAACGGTGTGGTCGGCGGCGAGATCCGCCAATACCGGCCGCCAGCAGTCGGAGGTCTGCGGCCAGCCGTGGAGCAGGACGAGCAGAGGTCCGGACCCGGCTCGGACGTAGTGCAGGCGGACCCCGTCCACCTGCGTCACTCCGGTCGTCGCTGTCAGCTGTCCCATGGATCTGCTGCCTTCCTGACACGAGCTAACCGTCTTAGACGGTTAAGCTAGCGGGCAGAATGGAGACGTGGCAACGGACGACATGTGGATCTGGGACGGCGGACGGGTCTGCCTGGACTTCGCCAACACCCTCCGAAACCGGTGGAGAACCACTCCGGAGGAGACACTCGGGGGACCGGACGACCTGATGGGCTGGCTCCGGGAGGCCCTCCTGCTCGCGCCGGAAACCGCCGATCCCGCCACGGCAGCCGTGCTCAGGTCCGCCCGACGACTGCGCGAGAGCATCGACCGGACCGTACTGGCGGTCGCCGACGGCCGACTGCCCACATCGGGCGACGTGACGCTGCTCAACCGATCCGCCGCGGCGGCCCCCAGACCCGCCCTGCAACTCGTCATCACCCACGACCGCCTGGAGCCCGCCGGCACCACGACCCTCGCCACCGACCCCGCACTCGCGCTGGCGCTCATCGCCCAGGACGCCGTCGACCTGCTTGTTTCCGCCGAGATCCGGCACGTCCGTGTCTGTGGAGCGGACCGCTGCGCACTACGCTTCCTGGACCGCTCTCCGGCACGCAACCGCCGCTGGTGTTCCATGTCCCGCTGCGGAAACCGCACCAAGGTCCGCCTCCATCAGGCGCGTACACGACAGAGCGGCCGGATGACGGAAAGCTGACGGGGAGTCCTCAGCTCACTCGGACGACCTCATACGAAAGGCTGGGCCGGGGACGCTCTCGATGTCCTGCGTCTGCACCGGGTGGCCTCGTTCGCAGCCGATCCGGACGTCGACGCGCCCGCCGCACTCGCGGTGTCGTGCCAGTACCGCCGGCCCCTCCGGGTCGGCTCGGTAGCGGTCACCCCACTGCAGCAGCCCCATCACGGCGGGCACCAGATCCATGCCCTTCGGGGTGATCACATACTTCGGCCGGCTCCGCGAACCGGGCTCCTTGTACGTCTCGGTCGCCAGGATCCCTTCCTCCACCAGCATCCGAAGCCGCGTCGCCAGGAGGTTACGAGGACAGCCCAGGACGCGTTCGAAGTCCCCGAACCGGGACGAGCCGTACCACACCTCACGCAGGATCAGGATCGTCCACTTCTCGCCCACGATCTCAAGGGTTCGCGCGATCGAGCAGTTGGACGTGTCCCGGTCGAGCAGGGGGTCCATGCCGGTGTCTTCAAGGACTTCGGTCCATGCATCCATGGGAGCGATTCTAACCGAGTTTAAGTTTACATTCAGATACTCAGCTAGCGGCCCCCGGCAAGGCGACCCTCACCTTTCGCATCGCCTGACGGCATGACATTACGTAAGTCGGACCATGGACCAGGCCCGGTTCCAAGGCATCGGTCCGACATAGCCCACATGGCGACGAGAGGAAGACTGTGGCGCGCTACCGGGATTCATTCGCAGTGCATCGGGCTTCAGCCCGATGGTGAAGCGAATCTGATGGTTGCGACGCGGAGCGTCGCGGAGTCCTGTCCGGCGGAGCCGGGTGATGCCAGACGCTGTTGAGGGAGTTGACCAGCTTGGTGACGGCGACCTGGGCGGGAAGTTCACCTAACTCGGGCACGAAGACCAAGTGGACAGGCTTCACAAAGGACAGTGCCGACGATTTCTGATGTTCTGCATCTCACCCATCACGCAAATATGTAGCGTGGTCGCCATGCAGCTTCGGTACGGCTTCCGCCTGTACCCGGACACCGCCCAGCGCACCGCTCTGGCCAGGGCGTTCGGGTGCGCCCGCGTGGTGTTCAACGACGCGCTGCGCACCCGGGAGGACGCCCGCGCGGCCGGGTTGGCCTTCCCCACCGCCGGGCGCCTGTCAAAGCAGCTGATCACCCAGGCGAAGCAAACTGCCGAGCGGTGCTGGCTGGGCGAGGTCTCCTCCGTCGTGCTCCAGCAGTCCCTGCGCGATGCCGAGACCGCGTATAGGAACTTCTTCGCCTCCCTCAGGGGCGAGCGCAGGGGGCCGAAGTTGAGTGCGCCCCGTTTCAAGTCCCGCAAGGACATTCGCCAGTCGATCCGCTTCACCGCCAATGCCCGCTGGTCCATCACCGACTCCGGGAAGCTGAACCTTCCCAAAATCGGCGCGGTGAAGGTGAAATGGTCCCGCTCCCTGCCCGCACAGCCCTCCTCGGTCACCGTCATCAAGGACGCGGCCGGACGGTACTGCGCCTCCTTCGTCATCGACACCGACCCCCGTGCTGACGCCGCCCGGATGCCCGACACCGACCAGACGGTCGGCATGACCTGGGCCTGACGCACTTCGCCGTCCTCTCCGACGGGACGAAGATCGACAGCCCCCGGTTTCTGCGCCGCGCGGAGAAGAAACTGAAAAAGGCCCAGCGGGAGCTGTCCCGAAAACAGAAGGGATCCAGAAACCGGGAAGAGGCCCGCCTGAAGGTCGCCCGCGCCCACGTGAAGGTGGCCGACGCCCGACGCGAATTCCACCACCAGCTCTCCACGAAGCTGATCCGCGACAACCAAGCGATCGGCGTGGAGGACCTGGCGGTCAAAGGGCTGGCGCGCACCAGGCTGGCCAGGAGTGTCCACGACGCCGGATGGTCGGCGTTCGTCCACATGCTGGAGTACAAGGCCGCCCGGTACGGCCGGACTCTGGTCAAGGTCGGCAGGTTCGAGCCGACCAGTCAGGTCTGCTCGCAGTGCGGGGTCAAGGACGGGCCCAAGCCCCTGCACATCAGGAAGTGGACCTGTGCCGCCTGTAGAGCGGTCCACGATCGGGACCACAATGCCGCGAGGAATGTGAAAACGGCCGCCGGACTGGCGGTGTCAGCCTGTGGAGCGCAGGTAAGACCAGGACCCGTCCTGGCACAGCGCAGCGAAGCAGGAAGCCACGGATTCTCCCCCGAACCCTGTGCCGCGTAGCGGAACAGCAACGACGGAAGAGAAGGCCAGAATCCTCGGGCTTCAGCCCGAGGAGCAAGTCAACCCAAGGAGCACAAGCACGTGACACGGCAACGGATCACCGAGAAGGCCGGCCGCCGATTCAAGCAGGACGGGACAGACGGCTCGGCATCGCGATCCTGACGGCGGCGCCGGACTCACCGACGGCGCGCTCTACGCCCACATCGCCTCGACTTCCGCCTCTTTGCCAGGCAGCGGCGGGACATCCCGGCCTCGGCGGCGACGTGCGCGATCGCACGCCCGGCGTCCACACGTTCGCATGATCGGCGACACCCTTGCGGTGTCAGCGGGGAATGGGGACGCCCCGCCACATCGCCGCTCTGGTCCCAGATGTGAGCACTCACCCGTTTCGCCATGTGCCAGGACACGGACAATGCCTCCGTGTCCAGGGCGCGCGACGTCAAGGTTCATCGTGATCATTCCCAGGCGGGAGCCGATCGATCCACGCGACGATAGGGGCCCGTGGCTGTCAGCCGGTCATCCGATTGAACTTGCGCACCTGCTTGTCGAAGGTCCGGGCGGGGAGGATGCGACGCAGCACCTTGAGGCGTGGGGCTCGTGAGCCGGCGGGATAGCTCAGTTTCGGGTTTCGGTCGGTCGCCGCCGCGACGACCACCTTGGCGATGACGGCGGGATCGTCGCCGTTCCTCAGCCCCTCCTCAATCACCTCGTCGTAGATGGCCCGTTGGTGGGCGTATACCGGCACAGGGGTGTCGGCCTCCACCGAGTTCGTGTCGAACGAGGTGTTGAGGGGGCCGGGTTGGACGCGCAGAACCCGAACGCCGTGCTCGCGGATCTCGTGGTCCAGGGACTCGGTGTAGCCCTCGACCGCATGCTTGGTCGCGATGTAGACGGACATGAAGGGGTTGCCGACGAACCCGCCCAAGGAGGAGATGTTGATGACGCGCCCGTGACCCTGGCCGCGCATGTGCGGCAGGACGGCCCTGGTCATGCGCATGAGGCCGAAGACATTCACATCGAACACGCGCTGCGCCTGGGCGACAGAGATTTCCTCGGCGGCGCCGTTGATGCCGAGCCCGGCGTTGTTGACCAGGACATCGATCCGCCCGAACCGGTCGATCACCTCTTGGACGACGCTGCTCACCGAGTCGTCGCTGGTCACGTCGAGGGCGAGGAACGTCACACCCTCGCCAGGCGTGCTGTCCGGCGCCTTCCGGCTCGTCCCGACCACGTCGAACCCCGCCTGGGCGAGTGCGCGTGCTGTTGCCCTGCCGAGACCCGAGGACGCGCCCGTCACGAGTGCCACCGGCCGATTTGCTGTCATAGCTGCCTCCCGAAGTCTTTACATTACGGTCGCACTATCAAGGGCCTCGCTCGGGAAAGCCCTGAGCGCGATCCCCGACATCCCCGCGCCTGTTTCAAGCTGCAGCCTGCACCTCGACTGCTCGAGACGAGCTGGGCTTCTTCACCCAAACCACGACCGCCCGGCGACACTGCGGCCGGCCCTCCCGCCCCTTGCGAAAGGGTGAAACAGACATCAACCCACGTAACCCGCTCAGGACTGCAACTGGGCGAAGAGCGTCGCCAGGTCGATGAGGCCCCAGTGCTCGGCGAGCTTCCCGTCAACCACCTTGAACATGCGGAGCTCCAGCACCTTGATCGATCGGCCGGTGGCGGGAGTGCCGTTGAAGGACCCGGTGTTCGTGCCGGTGAGGATGAAGCTGATCGCGAACCAATCGTCCTCGGCGACGACACGGACCGGCGTGGCGGCGAAGTCGGGGACCGCGTCGAGGAACGACGCCAGCACCGCGCGGGTCTCCTCGACGCCGGTGGTGGTTCCGTCGGCGGCATGGGAGCGGAAGTCCGGCGCGTACAGGTCGAACAGGGCGTCGAGGTCACGCAGGTTGACGCGCCTGACGTACTCATCCGCAAGCCGGTGCAAGTCGGCGGTGGAGGTCTGGGTTTTGACGTTCGAGGAAGACATGTGCTTCTCCCATACAGATGGAGCGGAGCGGCTCCGCCCCGATGACGGACCGTGAATTAATGGGCTCACGTGTGCATACCGGCTAGCCGGGACCCGGTAGCGCCGGGGTTTGTCAGGCGGTGTGGACCGGGTTCGTCACTCGGAGAGGGTGGGGTAGTCGGTGTAGCCGGCCTTGTCACCGCCGTAGAAGGTGGCGGGGTCCGGGGTGTTCAGCGGCGCGCCGGTGCGTACGCGCTCGACCAGGTCGGGGTTGGCGAGCGCCATGGTGCCGACGGTGACGACGTCGGCGACACCGTCTTCGACGTCTTTGGCGCGGGTGTCGATGTCGGTGCCGGCCCGGTTGAGGACCAGGGTGGTCGGCCACAGCTTGCGGAGGGTGTGCAGGAGTTCGTCGTCGCCGCCGTGGTTTCCGATGTGGAGGTAGGCGAGGTCGAGCGGGGCGAGGGCGCGCACGAGTGCCGGGTACAGCTCGTGGGTGTCGCTCTCGGCGATGTCGTTGAACGGGTTGCCGGGAGAGATCCGGAGGCCGGTGCGACCGGCGCCGATCTCGTCGGCCACGGCGGTGGCCACCTCGACGGCGAAGCGGATGCGGTTCTCGACGGAACCGCCGTAGCGATCGGTGCGCTGGTTCGTGTTGGTGGCGAAGAACTGGTGCAGGAGGTAGCCGTTGGCTCCGTGGATCTCGACGCCGTCGGCGCCGGCCGCGATGGCGGCTGCGGCGGCGCGCCTGAAGTCCTCGACCGTGGCTGCGACTTCCTCGGTGGACAGTTCGCGCGGTACGGGCATCTCCTGGAGCCCGGACGCGGTGAACACGAGGCCGTCCGGCTTGATGGCGGAGGGAGCGACCGGCTGCCGGTGGTGGGGGGTGTTGTCCGGGTGGGAGATACGCCCGACGTGCATCAGCTGGATGACGATGCGTCCGCCGGCGTTGTGCACGGCGTCGGTGACCTTGCGCCAGCCGGCGATGTGTTCATCGGTGTAGATGCCCGGGGTCACCGGGTAGCCCTGGCCGTCGGCGGAGGGCTGGGTGCCCTCGGTGATGATGAGCGCGTGCGAGGCGCGCTGGGCGTAGTACTCGGCGTT
>NZ_JBIAWI010000028.1:0-127777 GCF_042895385.1 Streptomyces sp. NPDC001401 | reverse complement strand
ATGGCATTCCACTTCCCGGTCATGCCACGGATCTTCATGGCGGTGCGCAGGGAATCGCGCTACCCGGTCTCGGAAATCCTTGCCAAGACCCCCGCGATTCCGGCGAACTGCCAGTGGGGCATCTTCCTGCGCAACCACGACGAGCTGACCCTGGAAATGGTCACCGACGAGGAACGCGACTACATGTGGGCGGAATACGCGAAAGACCCGCGTATGCGCGCCAACATCGGGATCAGGCGGCGGCTTGCGCCGTTGCTGGACAACGACCGCAACCAGATAGAACTGTTCACCGCCCTGCTGCTTTCGCTCCCGGGCTCGCCGATCCTCTACTACGGCGACGAGATCGGCATGGGCGACAACATCTGGCTCGGCGACCGCGACGCCGTACGCACGCCGATGCAGTGGACACCGGATCGCAACGCAGGTTTTTCGTCCTGTGACCCCGGGCGGCTGTTCCTGCCGACCATCATGGACCCCGTCTACGGCTACCAGGTCACCAATGTCGAGGCGTCGATGTCGTCGCCCTCGTCGCTGCTGCACTGGACCCGCCGGATGATCGAGATCCGCAAGCAGAACCCGGCCTTCGGGCTCGGGTCCTACACGGAGCTCCAGTCGTCCAACCCGGCGGTCCTGGCCTTCCTGCGGGAGTACGAGGACGATCTCGTGCTGTGCGTGCACAACTTCTCGCGGTTCGCGCAGCCGACGGAGCTGGATCTGCGGATCTTCAACGGGCGGCATCCGGTCGAGCTGTTCGGCGGGGTGCGCTTTCCGGCCATCGGAGAGCTGCCGTACTTGCTGACACTCGGCGGGCACGGCTTCTACTGGTTCAGGCTCCGCAAGGACCCCGCGTAGCGCCTCGCAGAACCCGGGGCGGGGCGGTTTCCCCTGTCCCACCCGGGGCACGCATCAGTAACACCCCGACCACCCGGGGAAAGGAATGTGACACCATGGCGGAAACTGTCACACTTTCCGGCACCACAAGTCCTGGCCTGCTCGCGTCCCTGGATCCACTGCTGCGGGAATGGCTGCCGCGGCAGCGCTGGTTCGCAGGCAAGGGGCGGCCGGTCACCGGGTTCTCGCTGGTCGCGGCCACCGAGCTGCTGCCGGCCGACGCCAGGCTCGGCCTCCACCATCTGCTGGTGCGCGCCCATCAGCCACTCACACTCGGCGCCGAGCCGCACCCCGGCGACTGCTACCAGCTGCTGATAGGCGTGCGCGAGGCGCTGCCGCCCCGGCTCGCGCCCGCGCTGATCGGACACGTGGAGGAGGGCCCGCTCGCCGGACGCACGGTGTACGACGCCCTGCACGACCCCCGGCCCGCCGAGGTGCTCCTGGAGGCGCTGCGCACCCAGGCCCGTATCGGCGGGCTGCGCTTCGAGCGGGAGCCCGGCCAGGAGATCCGGACCGGGCTGGTCCCGCGGGTGGTGACGGCCGAGCAGTCGAACTCGTCGGTCGTCTACGGAGATACGTTCATCCTCAAGCTGCTGCGCCGGATCGTGCCGGGTGTCAACCCCGATCTGGAGCTGCCGCTGGCGCTCGCCCGCGAGGGCTGCCCCCGGGTGCCCGCGCCGACCGCGTGGCTGCGGGCGGAGCTGGCCGGGGAGTCGTACGTACTCGGCGTGCTCCAGCCGTTTCTGCAGGGCGCGACGGACGGCTGGGAGCTGGCCCTGCGCGAGCTGGCCAAGGGCGAGGACTTCGGCGCCGAGGCACGGGCGCTTGGCCGTGCCACGGCCGAGGTGCACACGGCGCTCGCCCGCGCGCTGCCGACCGTCACCCTGGGCCACACCCAGCTGCAGCTGCTGGCCGAGGGCATGATCGAGCGCCTCGACGCGGCCGCCCAGGCGGTGCCCGCGCTACGGCCGTACGCCCCCGCCCTGCACTCCGCGTTCACCGCGCTCGCCGACCTGGCTGCGGAGGGCCGTACCTGGACCGCGCAGCGCATCCACGGCGACCTGCACCTCGGGCAGTGCCTGCGCTCGCCGACCGGTCAGTGGTGGCTGATCGACTTCGAGGGCGAGCCGTCCAAACCGCTGGCCGAACGGCGGATGCCGCAGCCGCCGGTGCGGGACATCGCGGGGATGCTGCGGTCCTTCGACTACGCGGCCCATTCCGCAATGCCGCAGGCAGAGGGCTGGGCAGAGACGTGCCGGGCGGCCTACTGTTCCGGATACGCCGAGGTCAGCGGCCGCGATCCGCGCACCGACCCGGTACTGCTGCGTGCCTACGAGACGGACAAGGCGATCTACGAAGTCGTCTACGAGGCCCGCCACCGCCCCGACTGGCTCCCCGTTCCGATGGCGGCAATAGAGCGTTACGCCGCGTCCGATCCGTACTGACCCGCCCCGACCCGCCCGCACCCGACCTCACCTTCGCCGAGGAGGCGCCGCCCGTGACCCCCCGCCCCACGCCCAGCGGTTCGGATCCGAAGAAGAAGGCTGAGAAGGCCGCGAAGAGTGTGAAGAAGGCGGTACCGAAAAAGGCCGCGGAGAAGGCGGTAACGAAGAAAGCCGCCGCCGAGAAGGCCGCCCCGGCGGCCAAGAAGGCGACCACCAAGAAAGCAACGGCCAAGAAAGCAACGACCAAGAAGACCACTACCAAAAAGGCCACTGCCAAGAAAGTGGTCACGAAAGCCGTCGTCGAGAATGCAGCGGTCGAGAAGGCGACTGCTCTGCTGGACGCGGGCGACCGCGAGCGGCTGCTCGCCGGTACCCATCACGACCCGCACACCGTGCTGGGCGCCCACCCGGTCCCCGGCGGGGTCGCCTTCCGGGTCTTCAGGCCGTACGCGCTGTCCGTGACCGTCGTCGCCGCGGACCTGCGGGCCGAGCTGCACGACGACGGGGACGGGTTCTTCTCCGCACTGCTGTCCCTGACCGAGGTCCCCGAGTACCGGCTCCTCGTGAGGTACGAGGGGACGGTCCTGGAGACCGAGGACGCTTACCGCTTCCTGCCCACGCTGGGCGAGCTCGACCTGCACCTGATCGGCGAGGGCCGGCACGAGTATCTGTGGCAGGTGCTCGGCGCGCACCCGATGACGCACCAGGGCGTGGCCGGCACCCGCTTCTCCGTGTGGGCGCCGAACGCGCGCGGTGTGCACGTGGCCGGCACCTTCAACTTCTGGGACGGCACCGGCCATCCGATGCGCTCGCTCGGCTCCTCCGGTGTCTGGGAGCTGTTCGCGCCGGGCATCGGCGAGGGCGAGCTGTACAAGTTCGAGATCACCCGGCCCGACGGTTCGAAGACCCTGCGCGCGGACCCGCTGGCCCGCCGCACGGAGGCCCCGCCCAACACCTCGTCCATCGTCACCGCCTCCCACCACGAGTGGCACGACGCGCAGTGGCTCGAGCAGCGTGCGGACCTCCCCGCGCACGAGGCGCCGTTCTCGGTCTACGAGGTCCATCTGCCCTCCTGGCGCCCGGGCCTGACGTACCGTCAACTGGCGGACCAGCTCCCCGCATACGTCAAGGACCTGGGCTTCACCCACGTCGAACTGATGCCGATCGCGGAGCACCCCTTCGGCGGCTCCTGGGGCTACCAGGTCACCGGCTTCTACGCCCCCACGGCCCGCCTCGGCACCCCCGACGACTTCAAGTACCTGGTCGACGCGCTGCACCAGGCGGGCATCGGCGTCCTGATGGACTGGGTGCCGGCGCACTTCCCGCGGGACGACTGGGCGCTGGCGGAGTTCGACGGCCGCACGCTGTACGAGCACGAGGACCCGCTGCGCGCCGCGCACCCCGACTGGGGCACGCTGGAGTTCGACTACGGCCGCCGCGAGGTGCGCAACTTCCTGGTGGCGAACGCCATTTACTGGTGCGAGGAGTTCCACATCGACGGTCTGCGCGTCGACGCGGTGGCCTCCATGCTCTACCTCGACTACTCGCGCGAGCCCGGCCAGTGGGTCCCGAACGAGCACGGCGGCCGGGAGAACCTGGACGCGGTGGCGTTCCTGCAGGAGATGAACGCGACGGTGTACCGGCGGGTGCCGGGTGTCGTCACGATCGCCGAGGAGTCCACGGCCTGGGACGGCGTCACCCGGGCCACGCACCACCGGGGCCCGGGCGGCTTCGGAGGTCTGGGCTTCGGCCTGAAGTGGAACATGGGCTGGATGCACGACTCCCTCGACTACATGAGCCACGAGCCGGTGCACCGCAAGTACCACCACAACGAGATGACCTTCTCGATGGTGTACGCGTACAGCGAGAACTACGTCCTGCCCATCTCGCACGACGAGGTGGTCCACGGCAAGCGTTCCCTGGTGTCGAAGATGCCGGGCGACTGGTGGCAGCAGCGCGCCAACCTGCGCGCCTACCTGGGCTTCATGTGGGCCCACCCGGGCAAGCAACTCCTGTTCATGGGCCAGGAGTTCGCGCAGGGCGCGGAGTGGTCGGAGGCACACGGCCCGGACTGGTGGCTCCTGGACCCGGCGTACGGCGCCGAACCCGACCACCGCGGGGTGCGCGACCTGGTCCGCGACCTCAACATCGTCTACCGCCACACCCCCGCCCTGTGGCAGCGGGACACCGACCCGTCCGGCTTCCAGTGGATCGTCGGCGACGCGGCCGAGGACAACGTCTTCGCGTTCCTGCGCCTCGCCGCCGACGGCACCCCGCTCCTGTCGGTCTCCAACCTCTCCCCCGTAGTCCGCCACGACTACCGCCTGGGAGTCCCCGACGACGTCCCCGCCTGGCACGAATCCCTGAACACCGACATCGCAAAGTACGGCGGCACCGACGTGACCAACCCCGACATCATCAAGCCGGAACCCCAGGCCCACCAGGGCCGCCCGGCAAGCATCAGGCTGACCCTGCCCCCACTGGCAACGGTGTGGCTGCGCCCGGCCTAGCATTTCCTCGCCCCCGCCGCCCCTGCCCATTCCCGTCCCCTGGGGGCTGCCGCCCCCAGACCCCCGCTTCGGCCTGAACGGCCTCGTCCTCAAACGCCGGACGGGCTGAAAGACCAAACGCTGGACGGGGCGAAAGATCAGCCCCGGCCTGCGAAAGGTCAGCCCTGGCCGGCGAAAATTCAGCCCCTCCGGCGTTTGAGGAGCGGGGGTCCGGGGGCTGGCCCCCGGGTCGGGACGGGTAGGGGCGGCGGGGGCGAAAACAGCCGGTCACGCAAGCGCCGCGGCCAACGCCTTCGGCAGCGCCCGACTGTGCAGCACCCCCAACCGCTGCGTAGCCCGAGTGAGCGCCACATACAGATCACTCGTGCCATACAGCCCCGGCTCGACAACCAGCACCGAGTCGAACTCCAGCCCCTTCGACTGCCGCGGATCGAGCAGCACCACGGTCCGCGTCAGATCGGGCTCGCCCCCCGCCCGCACCCCGTCCAGCCGAGCGGCCAGCTTCCCGTGCAGATGCCGCGGCGCAATCACCGCGAGCCGCCCCTCCGCGGGCGTCAGCTCCTCCACGGCCTTGGCCACCGCGTCCGGCAGATCATCGACGGCGCGCGCCCAAGGCCGTACACCAGTGGACCGCACCGAACTCGGCGGTTCGAAGCCCGGCTGCTCGGCCCGCACCACCGCCGCAGCGACCTCCATGATCTCGGCCGGAGTCCGGTAGTTGACACCCAGCCGGGCATGTTCCCAGCGGTCCCCGACATACGGTTCGAGGATCCCCGCCCAGGACCCGACCCCCGCCGCCTCCGCCGTCTGCGCCGGATCCCCGACGAGCGTCATCGACCGCGTCGGGCTGCGCCGCATGAGCAGTCGCCACGCCATCGGCGACAGCTCCTGCGCCTCGTCGACGATGATGTGCCCGAACGCCCAGGTCCGGTCGGCCGCCGCCCGCTCGGCGGCGCTGCGGTGGTCGTCCTCCTCGTGCCGCTCGGCGAACCGCTCGGCGTCGATGATGTCATGCGCGGACAGGACCTCGGAGTCCTCCTCGGCCTTGTCCTCGAACTCGTAGGTGCGCGAGGCGTAGGAGACGTCGAGCACGCCCTGCGCATACGCGACCTGCGTCTCCCGCTCCCGCTCCGCCAGCAACCGCGCCACCCGCTCGTCCACGCCGAGCAGTTCGGCCGCCTCGTCCAGCAGCGGTACGTCCGCCACCGTCCACGCCCGTGTCACCGGACGGCGGATGGCGGCGGCGTCCTCGTCGGGGAGATACCCGACGGGATCGGCGAGGAAGTCCGCGACCAGGCGCTGCGGGGTCAGCCGCGGCCACAACTGGTCGACGGCGGCCCACACTTCGGGGTTCTCGGCGAGCTCGTCGCGGATCTGCGTGATGTCGCTCGGGTCCAGCAGATTCGTACCGTCGAAGGGGTCCGTGCCGATGCGTTCGGCGACCATGTCGGTGAGCGTGTTGAGGATGTGGCCCTCGAAGTGCTCGCGCGCCACGTTGTGCGGCAGCCCGGCGGCTCGGGTGCGCTCGCGGGCCACCTTCACCAGGCCGTCGTCGAGCATCAGGATCTCCCGGTCGTGCTCGATCGCGATCACCGGGTCGGGCAGCGCCTGCCAGTCGCGTACGGCCTCGGCGAGCACGTCCGCCATGTCGGCGCGGCCCTTCACCGCGGCCGCCGCACGGCTGTCGCTCGCCGTCGCCTTCACGCCGGGGAACAGCTCCCCGACCGTCGCGAGCAGCACGCCGGTCTCGCCGAGGGAGGGCAGCACCTCGCCGATGTAGCCGAGGAAGGCGGGGTTGGGGCCGACGATGAGGACGGCCCGCCTGGCGAGCAGCTCCCGGTGTTCGTACAGCAGATACGCGGCCCGGTGCAGCGCGACGGCCGTCTTGCCCGTGCCCGGGCCGCCCTCCACCACCAGCACCCCGCGGTGCGGCGCCCGGATGATCTCGTCCTGTTCGGCCTGGATGGTCTGCACGATGTCGTGCATACGGCCGGTGCGCGCCGCGTCGAGGGCGGCGAGCAGGACGGCGTCGCCGGTCGGGTCCTCGTGGCCGGTCCGCTCCTGGTCCCCCAGGTCGAGGATCTCGTCGTGCAGGGCGGTGACCCGGCGGCCCTCGGTGGTGAGGTGCCGGCGCCGGCGCAGGCCCATCGGGGTGTGGCCGGTGGCCAGGTAGAAGGGGCGGGCGACGTCGGCCCGCCAGTCGATCAGGATCGGCGTGCGCTCGGTGTCGTCCGTGCGCAGCCCGATGCGGCCGATGTGGTGGCTGGTGCTCGAGGTGAGGTCGATACGGCCGAAGCAGAGGGAGCCGTCGACGGCGTTCAGCGCGGCGAGCAGCCCGGACCGCTCGGCGACCAGGATGTCCCGCTCCAGCCGCGCCTGCATGGGCGTGTTTCCCTGCGCGAGCGCATCCGTGACGCCGGCCTCGGTGTGTCCGCGCAGGGCGTCCACGCGCGCGTACAGAGCGTCGATGAATTCCTGTTCCCTGCGAATTTCATCGCTGTTTGACAATTCCACTCCCGGGCAGATACAATGACGCCAGTTGAACTTCTTTGCGACTCGATCCCCTTGAAGTCGCGAATCATTAAACTTACACAGAGAAATCCCCCGAGCGCAATTGCTCGGGGGATTTCTTCTGTACTGCGTGAGCTCCGTGCCGCGTGAGGTCAGAGGACGTCCGCCAGCTCCGCCAGCAGCCGCCGCTTGGGCCGGGCCCCCACCATCGCCTTCACCGGCTCACCGCCCCGGAACACCATGAACGTCGGCATCGACAGCACCTTGTACGCGTTCGTCGTCTCCGGATTGGTGTCCACGTCCAGCTGGACCACCTTGAGCCGCTCGCCCTCCTCCGCGGCGAGGGCACGGAGCACCGGCCCCATCTGCCGGCACGGCGGGCACCAGTCCGCCGTGAACTCCACCAGCACCGGCAGCTCGGACCGGAGCACCTCCGCCGCGAAATCCTCGTCCGTCACATCGATCACAGTTCCTGCCCTCCCAGTTCGCACAACGGCGGTTCGTCGGCCGAAGCCAGCCGCACGGCGATCGTCGCCCGCACGGCCTGCAACTCACCGATCAGCGCATCGAGTTCGTCCAGCTTGCGCCGGTAGACCGCGAGCGACGCCGGGCAGGAGTCGCCCTCCGGGTGCCCGGCCCGCAGACACTCCACGAACGGCCGCGTCTCCTCCAGGTCGAACCCGAAGTCCTGCAGCGTCCGGATCTGCCGGAGCAGCTTCAGGTCGCTCTCGTCGTACGTCCGGTGTCCGAGCTCGTCGCGCCGCGCGGGCAGCAGCCCGCGCGACTCGTAGTACCTGAGCGTCCGCGTCGTGGTCCCGGCCCGTTCGGCCAGCTCGCCGATTCGCATGCGTACGACCGTACGACTTTACGCCGACGTCAGGGCAACAGCGGTTTCCGTTCCACCGGGGAGGTGAGCACGATCGAGGTCGTCGTGCGGCCCAGGACGGAGACCTCTTCGAGGATCTCCTCCAGGTGGACCGTGTCGCGGACGGCGGCCTTGAGGATCCAGCAGTCCTCGCCGACCACGTGGTGCACCTCGGTGATCTCCGGTCGTTCGATCAGCTCCAGGGTGCGGGGGTGCTTCAGGTTGTAGCCGCCGTGCGGGTTGACGCGGATGAAGGCCTGGATGCCGTAGCCGAGACGGTCCGGGGCGACGCGGGCGCCGTATCCCGTGATCACGCCCGCCGCCTCCAGCCGCCGCACCCGCTCGGTCACCGCGGCCGGGCTGAGCCTCACCCGGCGGCCCAGCTCGCTCAGCTTGATACGACCGTCCGTCTGGAGCAGCTCCAGGATCTGCCGGTCCACCGTATCGAAGGCCACCGATGTTTCGACGGCGGTGGCTCTCAGATGCCGAGTTTCTTTCGGTGCGGCGGCCGGAACTCCCATGGTTCCCCCTTCAGGACGTGGACGTACGCCGGGAGAATTATGGTCATGGAGAAGGCACGAGAGGTACTGGTCATCGGCGGAAACCGCTATTTCGGCAAGCGGCTGATCGCCCGCCTGCTGGCCGCCGGAGACCGGGTCACGGTCCTCAACCGCGGTTCATCGGCACCGCCCGCCGGGGCGCTGCACCTGATCGCCGACCGCAATGACGAGAACTCCCTTTCCGACGCCCTCGGTTCGCGCGCCTTCGACGTCGTCGTCGACCAGGTCTGCTACACCCCGCGCCAGGCGGCGATCGCCCGCCGCGTCTTCGCCGGCCGCACCCGGCGCTATGTGATGACGTCGACGGTCGAGGTGTACGAGTACGAGGACTCCCTTGTGCCGGTGCGGGAGACGGACGTCGATCCGCGCACGGTCGCCGTCGACCTCGAACTCCCCTGGGACGACCTGGAGTTCCTCGACGCGCACTACGGTGAGGGCAAGCGTCAGGCGGAGGCCGTGTTCGCGGCGGACCCGGAGTTCCCGTACACGGCGGTGCGCGTGGCCCATGTCCTGGGCGGGGCCGACGACTTCACGGGACGGATGGACCACTACGCCTCCCGCATCCGCGACGGCCGGCCGATCTCAGTGCCCGTCACGAACCGGCCGGCCACCTACATCCACGTCGAGGAGATCGCCGACTTCCTCTTCTGGGCGGTGGGCGAGGGCTTCACGGGGCCGGTCAACGCGGCCTCCCACGGCCTGCTGACCACGGAGGACCTGTGCGGGGCGGTCGCCGCGCACTTCCCGGACGGCAAGACGGTCTTCCAGCCCGTCGAGGTCGGCGAGGTCTCCCCCTTCTCCTTCACCCGCTCCTACGGCATGGACAACTCCCGGGCCACCCGGCTCGGTTTCCCCTTCGGCGAGGTGCAGCAGTGGCTGCCGGCGGCCGTCGCCGAGACCCTCGGAAAGGACGGCCACTGACATGCGGTACCGCACACTCGGCGACCTGCGCGTGAGCGCCGTCGGCCTCGGCGCCATGCCGCTGTCCATCGAGGGCCGCCCGGACGAGTCCCGTGCATTCGCCACCGTGCACGCCGCCCTCGACGCGGGCGTGACGCTGCTGGACACGGCGGACTCCTACCACCTGCCCGGCGCCGAACCCGGCCACAACGAGCACCTCGTCGCGCGGGCCCTCGCCACTTACGGCGGCGACACGGCCGACGTACTGGTGGCCACGAAGGGCGGCCGTGGCCGCACGGCGGACGGCAGCTGGACCGTGGACGGCACGCCCCGCCATCTCAAGGCGGCGGCCGAGGCCTCCCTGAAGCGGCTGGGCGTCGAGGCGATCGGCCTCTACCAGCTGCACAAGCCCGATCCGGCGGTGCCCTTCGAGGAGTCGGTCGGCGCGCTGCGCGAACTCCTCGACGAGGGCAGGATCCGGCTGGCCGGCGTCTCCAACACGGACGTGGACCAGATCCGCACGGCCCACCGGATCCTCGGCGACCGGCTGGTCTCCGTGCAGAACCAGTACTCTCCCGCCGTACAGGACAGCGAGGCCGAGCTGCGGCTGTGCGAGAAGCTGGGGCTGGCGTTTCTGCCGTGGAGCCCCCTGGGCGGTATCTCCCGCAGCTCCCTGGACGGGCCGTCGAAGAGCGAGGGCGAGGTGCGCTTCGGGGCGTTCCATGCCGTGGCGGCAGAACGCGGTGTCAGCCCCCAGCAGGTCTGCCTGGCCTGGCTGTTGGCACGCTCACCGGTGCTCATCCCCATCCCCGGGGCGAGCCGCCCCGAGACGATCCGGGACTCGGCGGCCGCGGCGGACCTGGTGCTCGCGGAGGAGGAGCTGGCGCGGCTGGACGAGGCGATCGCGCCGGCCCGCTGAGGGAGTCCCGCGCCCGGCCGGTCCACCCGTCAGCGGGGAGAGGGGCCGGGGCGCGGGCCGAGCAGCCACTCCCCTGAAGGGGGTCCTCCATGGCCCCGTACGTCTGCGTCGTCGTCCTCGTCCTCCGCCGAGAGCCACTCCTCGTCCTCGCTCCCGTCCCGCACGCCGAGCAGCCTGCGCGTGAGCCGGTCGCGGTCGGAGAGGAGTTCGTCGAGGGCCTCGCGGATGTCGGCCGGTTCGGTGCGGGGGGCCTCGCGTTCCGCCGCGATCAGGACCGACCGCCGTACGAGCTCCTTGGTGAAGGAGGCCGTCGTGCCCTCCGTCCGGGTCACGACCTCCTCGGCGATGTCCTCGCCGAGGCCGAGGCCTCCGCCGTAGAGGGCGAGCAGGGCGGCGCGGCCCTCCGCGTCCGGGAGCGGGATCTCGACGGCGAGGTCGACGCGGCCGGGGCGCTGGACGAGGGCCGGTTCCAGCAGGTCGGCGCGGTTGGTGGTGAGGAGGAAGACGACGTCGGCGTCGTCGCCGAGGCCGTCCATCTCGTTCAGCACCTGGAAGAGCAGGGGCTGCTCGCCGTTGCCGTAGTCGCGGGCCTCGGCGATCAGGTCGCAGTCCTCGAGGACGACGAGCGCGGGCTGGAGCATACGGGCCAGGGCGCAGGCCGGGCCGATGGCGTCGATGCTCTCGCCGGACAGGATCACGACCGTGAACTGCGGGAGGTGGGAGAGGAGATAGCGGATCGTGTGGGTCTTGCCGGTGCCGGGAGGGCCGTAGAGGAGGAGGCCGCGGCGCAGGTGCTGGCCCGCGGCGCGCAGCTGCTCGCGGCGCCTGGCCACGCCCACGACCTGCCGTTCCACGCGCTCCAGGAGTCCGGCCGGCAGGACGATGTCGTCCCGGGTGAGGCCGGGGCGGCGGTGGAAGCGGAACGGGCCGAGGCCATGGCCGAACTGGGAGCCCTCGAAGGAGAGGACCTGCCCGCGGAAGACGTTGTGCTCACGCACGAGGGAGTCGATCTCGGCGAGCAGGCGGTCCGCGAACTCCTTGTCCCCGGCGAGTACTTCGATCTCCACCTTGTTGCGTCCGTACTCGTCCTGCGGGCCGCGCAGCAGGACGGCGAAGCGTTCGTCGCCGTCCGCGCCGAGGTAGAACCCGCAGGAGACGCAGGCCAGTTCCTCGTCGGGCGAGATGGGCATATGGGCGTAGTCGACGGCGCCGATCACGAAGCGGTCGTAGCGGTCGGCGGCCTCGATGATGTCGCCGAGGGTGAGCTCGCCGTGGTGCTGGGCGCCGCGCATGCCGATCAGCTCGTAGGAACGGCCGTCGGCGGCGAACCAGCGCTCCAGGGCGAGATGGATGTTGGGCAGGTCGAACGGTGCGTACGCGGCCTTGACCACCGGGCGGTCCGTCGGCGCCGACCCCAGGTGCTCGCGCAGCCGCTTGGCCAGGTCGCGGCTGCCGTCGGCGTCATTGCGCTTCGGGCGGGCGACCGCCATCAGGAACTCGTAGAACAGCTCGTTGACCCGCTCCAGCGAGAGCGGCGAGGGCTCTCGCTCCGCGCCGTACCGCCTCTTGTACTCGTCCGAGCTGAGGATCTCCAGCCCGTCGCTCTCCCCCATGTCCGCCTCCGTGTGGTCGACCGCGCGCCCCCGAGGCTCTCCAGCCTGGGGGCGAACGGGCTCACGGGTCAAAGGATTTGGGGCAGGTGTCCCCGAACGGCTCAGACGGCCCGGGCGGTGTGGGCCGGCACCCCGGCCGACTCCTCGACCTCCAGCAGCGACGCGCTCTCCCGCTCCTCCTCGAACGCCTTACGGCCGCCCCGGAGCCCGAACAGCCGCTTGGCGAGAGCGATGTAGAGGACGGCGAGGATGTTGAGGACCAGTGTGCCGATCTTCAACCAGCTGACGTGCTCGGTGAGTTCGTAGATCTCCAGGGGGAGGAAGGCGGCGGTGGCGACCACCGTGAGGTACTCCGCCCAGCGCTTGGCGTACCAGAGGCCGACCGCCTCGACGAGCTCGATCAGGGCGTACGCGAGGAGCAGTGCGGCCACCAGGAGCAGCGTGGAGTGCTTGTAGCCGAAGGTCTTCTGTATCGTGCCGACGATCGGCGAGTGGTCGAGGTCGTAGTGGAAGTGCCGGAAGACGGGCCGGAAGACGTCGAGGTACTCGTCGAAGAGCCGGCGCACCGAGTCCTGGCTGTTGCTGAACTTCCACACGGCCAGCGCCACCAGCACGATGAACACGCCGCGCACGGCCCGCTCGATCGCCAGGAAGCGCAGGATGAACAGGTCGCGCAGGACCTTGCCGCGCGGCACGAGGGGCGCATGGTCCGCCGGTCCCGAGCCGTGCGGCTCGCCGAGCACGAAGTCGCCGCAGCGCAGACAGCGCCAGACGTCTCCGAGGGCGGTCTCGGCGTGCAGCCGCACCTTCAGCCCCGGCTCGTCCGGCGCATACGTCACGTGCCCCTTGCGGGCACACGTGCGCCGATCCCAGTCGATCTTCATCCCCCGTGCCTCCAACTGACGTACCGCGCCTGACGAATCGGCGCGGCGCACGCTAGTGGACGAAGGTAAGAGATCGGTGAGGATCGGCGGCGTTGTCCGAGGTTGTGCGGGGTCTTGCACTGACCAGGTCGGCGAGCCCGCTCCCTGGCGTCCTTCAATGCCGTCAGGCGCACGGCAGTTGCCGTGCGCCTGCGCTGACCGGGCGGCTGAGCGACGGGGGGACACCCAGCCGCCCGGAGTTTTGGGGCGGGCCCATGGCGCCCCGCCAGGGGCGCGGGGAACTGCGCTACGCCTTGGCGAGTTCCTTCTCGCCGCCCTGCTCCGGCACCTCGGCGGGCGGCTGGACGTCCTCGTCCAGCAGAGTCGTCTCGTCGAAGGGCAGCTCACCCGCGAGGACCCGGTTGACGCGATCCTTGTCGATCTCCTTGGTCCAGGTGCCGATCAGGACGGTGGCCACGGAGTTGCCCGCGAAGTTCGTCAGGGCGCGCGCCTCGCTCATGAAGCGGTCGATGCCGACGATCAGGCCGACGCCGTCGACCAGGGCGGGCTTGTGCGACTGCAGACCGCCGGCCAGGGTCGCGAGACCGGCGCCACTGACGCCCGCCGCGCCCTTGGAGGCGAGGAGCAGGAAGAGCAGCAGCGGGATCTGCTCGCCGATGGCCATCGGCGTACCCATGGCGTCGGCGATGAACAGCGAGGCCATGGTCATGTAGATCATGGTGCCGTCGAGGTTGAAGGAGTAACCGGTCGGGACGGTGATGCCGACGACCGACTTGCTGACACCGAGGTGCTCCATCTTCGCGATCAGCCGCGGCAGCGCGGACTCGGAGGAGGAGGTCGACAGGATCAGCAGGAACTCACGGGCCAGGTACTTGAAGAACGTGAAGATGTTGAGTCCGGCGACGATCCGCAGCAGGGCAGCGAGCACGATGAAGACGAAGAGGAAGCAGGTGACGTAGAAGCCGAGCATCAGGATGGCCAGCTGCTTCAGCGCGTCGAAACCTGCGGACCCGGTGACGGCGGCGATGGCGCCGAAGGCACCGACGGGCGCGGCCCACATCACCATGCCGAGGATACGGAAGACGAGCTTCTGGAGGTGCTCCACACCACGCAGGATCGGCTGCCCGGCCGAGCCCATGGCCTGCAGGGCGAAACCGGTGAGCAGGGCGACCAGCAGGGTCTGCAGCACCTGCTGCTGGGTGAAGGCCGAGATGAAGGTCGTCGGGATGATCGACAGTACGAAGTCGACCGGCGGCAGCGCCTCACTGTCCACCTGGTCGTGCCCGGTGGCCTTGATCGCGTTGGTGATGTGCAGCCCGTCGCCCGGGTGCAGGATGTTGCCGACGACCAGGCCGATGGTCAGCGCCACCAGCGACATCACCACGAAGTAGCCGAGCGCGATACCGCCGACGGCGCCGACCTTGGCGGCCTTCCGCACGGAACCGATGCCGATCACGATCGTGCAGAAGATGATCGGCGAGATCATCATCTTGATCAGGTTCACAAAGCCCGTACCGAGCGGCTTGAGCTCGACTCCGAGGTCGGGCCAGATCAGGCCCACGGCGATGCCGAGCGCCACCGCGGCGATCACGGCGATGTAGAGATAGTGCGTGCGGTCCCGCTTGGCGGCGGGTGCGGCAGGTGCCGTAGGGGCTGTGCTGGCCACGGCTGCCCTCCTTGACGACGTCGTCGGCATCATCCGGCGTGCGGCTCACGACCGGCGGAACCCCGGAGTGCGGCTCACGTCCAGGGGTTATTGGGGAATGCCGTGACTATGTCGTGCCCTGTGAGGGCGGTCACCCTTCCGTTCATTTAGTTCACGCTTAACCGGAGAGGCACACTGACGACATGCGCATCCCCGTCCCGCGACCCCGCAGCCTGGCAGGCCAGCTCTTCGCCATGCAGGCGGTGCTGATAGCGGTCGTCGTCGCCGGTTACGCGCTGTTCACGTACGTCAGCGACCAGCGCCAGGCCGAGGACGCCGCGCGCCGCCAGGCCACGGCGGTGGCCCGCTCGGTCGCCGACTCCCCCTCCGTGCGGGAGGCGATCGGCACGGCTGATCCGACGGCCCGGCTCGAGCCGTACACGCTGCAGGTCCAGCAGGACACCGAGGTCGACTTCATCACGATCATGAACCCCGAGGGCATCCGCTGGACCCACCCGGTCCGCACGCAGATCGGCAAGCGTTTCCTCGGCCACATCGCCCCCGCCCAGCACGGCCGCACGTTCACCGAGACGTACACCGGCACGCTCGGCGCCTCCGTCCGCGCCGTCACGCCGGTGTGGAACGGCAACAAGGTCATCGGCCTGGTCAGCGCCGGCATCAAGGTGGAGGCGATCAGCCACCGGGTGCAGGACCAGCTGACCGCCCTGCTCGGCGTCGCGGCCGGCGCGCTCGGCCTCGGCGCCATCGGCACGTACGTCGTCAACGCCCGGCTGCGCCGGCACACCCACAACATGAACGCGGCCGAGCTCAGCCATATGCACGACTACCACCAGGCCGCGTTGCATGCGGTGCGCGAGGGGCTGCTGATGCTGGACGGCCAGTACCGGGTGGCTCTGATCAACGACGGTGGCCGGGAGCTGCTGGGCGTCGGCCCCGAGGGGGACGTGGTCGGGAAGTCGGTGGCGGACCTGGGGCTGCCCGGCCCGCTGACGGGGGCGCTGCTGGCGTCCGAGCCCCGGGTGGACGAGGTGCATCTCACCGCGGACCGCGTCCTGGTGGTCAACACCTCCCCGGTGTCGGGCGGTGAGCGCCGAGGCACCGTGGTGACCCTCCGCGATGTGACCGAACTCCAGTCCCTGATGGGCGAGTTGGACTCCGAGCGCGGCTTCACCCAGGCCCTGCGCTCACAGGCGCACGAGGCGGCGAACCGACTGCACACGGTGGTGTCGCTGATCGAGCTCGGCCGGGCCGAGGAGGCCGTGGACTTCGCGACAGCCGAACTGGAACTGGCCCAGGCGCTGACCGACCAGGTGGTGGCGGCGGTGAGCGAACCTGTGCTGGCGGCACTGCTGCTCGGCAAGACCGCCCAGGCCAACGAGCGGGGCGTGGAACTGGTGGTGTCCGAGGACAGCCGCCTCGACGACGGCCTGCTCCCGGAGACCCTGCCGGCCCGCGACCTGGTGACGATCCTCGGCAACCTGATCGACAACGCGGTCGACGCGGCCCAGGGCAGCATCGGCGCCCGGGTGACGGTGACGGCGTACGCGGAGGGCACCGAGCTGGTGATGCGGGTCGCGGACACCGGCACGGGGGTGGATCCCGCCCATGCCGAGCTGGTATTCCAACGGGGGTTCTCGACAAAACCGGCCGGTCCGGGCGGGCGCGGTCTGGGGCTGGCGCTGGCACGGCAGGCGGTCACCCGGCAGGAGGGCACGTTGACGGTGGCGGAAGGCGCGGAGGGCGGTGCAGTGTTCGAGGTGCGACTGCCTCTGGGTACGGCCGTCTCTCGGGCCGACGTGACCGGGCGCGCCGCGGTGAGAGGTGACGTATGACGACCCAGCAGCCCATCCGCGTCCTGGTCGTGGAGGACGACCCGGTGGCCGCCGACGCGCATGTCATGTACGTCGGCCGGGTCCCGGGCTTCGTGGCCGTCGGCAAGGCGCACACAGGTGCGGAGGCACGCCGCCTGCTGGACCGCACGCCGGTGGACCTGCTGTTGCTGGACCTGCATCTGCCGGACGTGCACGGGCTGCAGTTCGCGCGCTCGCTGCGGGCGGCCGGGCATCACGCGGACGTGATCGCGGTGACGTCGGCGCGGGACCTGACCGTGGTGCGGGAGGGCGTGTCGCTGGGGGTCGTGCAGTACGTGCTGAAGCCGTTCACCTTCGCGACCCTGCGGGACCGGCTGATCAGATACGCCGAGTTCCACGCGGCGGTGGGCGAGGCGAGCGGTCAGGACGAGGTGGACCGGGCGCTGGCTTCACTGCGGGCGCCGTCGCCCGCGGCACTGCCCAAGGGGCTGAGCGCGCCGACACTGGAGCGGGTGACCGTCGCGCTGCGGGACTGCAGGGAGGGGCTGACCGCGGCGGGGCTCGCGGAGGCGGTGGGGATTTCGCGGATCACGGCCCGGCGCTATCTGGAGCATCTGGTGGATGCGGGGCGGGCGGCGCGGAATCCGCAGTACGGGACTGTGGGGCGGCCGGAGTTGCAGTATCGGTGGGTCACGAAGCAGTAGCTGCTGCAGACGCATTGACCTGACTAGACCACTCCTCCTACCTTCACCGGGCAACCATCTCGGCCAACAACGTCGTAGGCCCGTAGGAGGTCGTGCCCGTGCGCCCCACCGCCGCTCGCCCCCGATCGACCACCCCACTCACCGCCCTCGTTGCCCTCACCCTCGCCGCAAGCGCCCTCACGGCGTGCGGCAGTGGCTCCGGCAGCGACCCGGACACCGTCAAGGTCTCCTTCAAGCAGTCCACGGACAACTCCATCAAGGTGATGGACGGCTTCCTCGCGGACATCAAGAAGCAGTTCGAGAAGAAGTACCCCGGCAAGAAGGTCGAACTCGTCCCGATCAAGGCTCCGGACTCGGAGTACTACACCAAGCTCCAGCAGATGCTCCGCTCCCCCAAGACGGCACCCGACCTGGTCTACGAGGACACCTTCCTCATCAACTCCGACATCACCAGCGGGTACCTGAAGCCCCTGGACCCGTATCTCGCCAAGTGGCCGGACTGGAACCAGTTCATCGCCACGGCGAAGAGCGCGGCCAAGGGCGAGGACGGAAAGACGTACGGCGTGCCGGACGGCACCGACACCCGCGGGCTCTGGTTCGACAAGGGCATCTTCAAGAAGGCCGGTCTGCCCGCGAACTGGCAGCCGAGGACCTGGGACGACGTGCTCGGCGCCGCCCGCACCATCAAGCAGAAGGTTCCCGGAGTCACCCCGCTCAACGTCTACACCGGCAAACCCGCCGGTGAGGCCGCCACCATGCAGACCTTCGAGATGCTGCTCTACGGCACGAACGCCGCGACCACAGACCCCCTCTACGACAAGTCGGCCAAGAAGTGGATCGCCGGGAGCCAGGGCTTCAAGGACGCGCTCCGGTTCGTCGAGACGGTCTACAAGGAGAAGCTCGGCCCGGACGTCTCCGACGCCCTCGACCCCAACATCCAGACCATCGTGGCCGGCGATCTGCTGCCGAAGGGCAAGCTGGGCATCGCCCTCGACGGCTCGTGGCTGCCGCAGGCCTGGCTGAAGGGCAGCGGCCACGAATGGCCGCAGTGGTCGAGCGAGTTGGGACTGGCGTCCATGCCGACCCAGCACGGCCAGGCCCCCGGCAAGGTGAGCATGTCCGGCGGCTGGACCTGGGCGATCCCCTCCAAGGCGGGCAACTCCGGCCTGGCCTTCGACTTCATCAAGCTGATGCAGACGAAGGCGAACGCCGAGAAGTGGTACATCGCCAACTCCGGTATCGCGGTGCGGAAGGACGTCGCGAGCGACCCGTCGTACGCGACCGCCCAACCCGGCATCAAGTTCTTCACGGACCTGGTGTCGAGCACCCACTACCGCCCGGCCTACCCGGCGTATCCCAAGGTCTCCACCGCCATCCAGGAGGCGATGGAGGGCGTCACGACGGGCGACATGTCCGTCGACAAGGCGGCGAGCGGGTACGACGACGCGCTCAAGGACGCCACCGACAACCAGGTCGTCAAGAAGTGAGCGGCGGCGACCAGGTATGACCGCCGCAACCCCGCACGCGGCAGGCGCGAAGGCGGCCAAGTCGCCCTCGCGCCCGCCCGCTTCGCCCGGGCACCGGCCCCGCCGAAGGCTCCCCCGAAGCCTCACCCGCTTGCTCCCCCTCTCCCCCGCCGTCGTCCTCCTGCTGCTCTTCCTGGCCGGACCGATCGCCTACTGCGCCTACATCGCCTTCACCGACCTCCAGCTCACCGGCCAGGCCCACTCGTCCTTCGTCGGCCTCGCGAACTTCCGCAAGGCCTTCAGGGACGAGGAGTTCCGCAACGCGGTATGGCTGACGCTGGTGTTCACGGTCGTGTCGTCGCTGCTCGGCCAGAACACCATCGGGCTGGCGCTGGCAGTGCTCATGCAGCGTGCGTCGAAGCCCGTCCGCACGCTGACGGGCGGCATCGTGGTCACGGCGTGGGTCCTGCCGGAGGTCGTCGCCGGCTTCCTCCTGTACGCCTTCTTCCGCCGCGAGGGCACCCTGAACGCCATCCTGGACTGGCTCCATCTCCCGTCCCAGAACTGGCTGTTCACGCTCCCGATCCTGGCCGTGTCCTTCGCCAACGTGTGGCGCGGCACGGCCTTCTCGATGCTGGTCTACTCGGCGGCGCTGAACGAGATCCCCAAGGAGATCACCGAGGCGGCGGAGGTGGACGGCGCGGGCGGCTGGCGCCGTATGTGGCACATCACCCTTCCGATGATCCGCCGCTCCATCGGCACGAACCTGATGCTGAACACCCTCCAGACCCTGTCCGTCTTCGGTCTGATCTGGGTGATGACAAGAGGCGGCCCGGGCAACAAGAGCCAGACCCTCCCCCTGTTCATGTACGAACAGGCCTTCCAGAACAGCATGATCGGCTACGGCACCGCGGTCGCCCTGCTGCTGCTCCTGGTCGGCTCGCTCTTCTCCCTCGTATATCTGCGCCTGCTGCGGACGGAGCTCTGACGGATTCCATGGCCCGCACACTCGCCTCCCGCCGCAGAAGCCACCGACTGGCCGCCGACGCAGGCCTGCTGGCGGTGGCCGCCGCCTTCGCGCTGCCGCTCGCCTGGGTGCTCCTGTCGTCGGTGGACCCGCATGCGAACTTGCAGGTGAAGGCCCCCGACGGCCTCACCTGGTCCAACTTCGACGCGATCCTGACCTCGGACATCACCTTCACTCCGCTCCTCAACAGCCTGATCCTGTGCGGCGGCGCGACGCTGCTGACGGTGGTGTGCGCGGCCCTGGCGGCGTACCCGCTCTCCCGCTTCCGGTCCCGGCTGAACCGCCCGTTCCTGCTCACCATCCTCTTCGCGACGAGCCTGCCCATCACGGCGATCATGGTGCCGGTGTACGCACTGTTCGTTCAGGTGAACCTGATCGACACCATGCAGGGCACGATCCTCTTCTTCGCCGCCTCTCAACTCCCCTTCGCCATCTGGCTGATGAAGAACTTCATGGACGGCGTGCCGAGGGAGCTGGAGGAGGCGGCGTGGACGGACGGGGCGTCCTCGCTCCAGTCGCTGGTACGGATCGTGCTGCCGCTGATGGGTCCGGGAGTGGCGGTGGTGACGGTGTTCTCGTTCGTGGTCATGTGGGGGAACTTCTTCGTCCCCTTCATGCTGCTCCTGACACCCGACCAGATGCCGGCCTCCGTGAGCATCAACGAGTTCTTCGGCAACCGGGGGATGGTGGCGTACGGGCAGCTGGCGGCGTTCTCGATCGTCTACTCGACGCCGGTGATCCTGCTGTACGTGCTGATCGCCCGGCGGCTGGGCGGCGGGTTCGCGCTGGGCGGGGCGGTCAAGGGGTGAGCCCGCTCAAAGCCTGCCCGAGAACCCGCTCACGCCTCCGGCAGCACGCCCGCCCTGAACGGCTCCACTCCCACGACCCGCCGCACCCGCACCGGCTCGATCAGCAGCATCACCCGCCGCTCCCCGGGCAGCAGCCACGGATACCGGTCCTCGCCGATGTACTTCCGTGCCAGCCGGTCCATGCCCCGCTCCGCCTCCTCCCCCTCCACGAACCGTGCGACCCGGCCCCGGATCTCGGCCCGGTCGTACGGGTTGTCGGGGTCGTGGTGGGACAGCGAGACGTTGGGATTGAGCCGCAGGTTGTCGATCTTCACGCGGCCGATCGAGGTATTGACCATGGCGTACTCGCCTTCGATGTCCGCCCACATGGGCGAGACGTGCGGCATCCCGTCCGCGTCCACCGTGGCGAGATGCCAGAAGTTCGGCGCCAGCAGACGCTCGCGAATATGCCCCTCGAGCTTGACGTTCACAAAGTCACCGCCCTTCCCGCCGCCCGCCCGGACGGCTTCGCGCCATCCTCGCCAGCGCGCCCGCCCCGCCGACAGACGATCTTCGGCCACCCCGTCCGGTCCGCACGCGTGGCCGAATCCGTACGTTCCTACAATCCGTGATCCTGGCCGAACAGACCGTAGTCACCGTGTCACCGCCCGCCTACGTTGTGCCCCGTGCACCAACGCCCAGCCCGCCCGAACCAGCCCGCCCCGCCCTTCGACGCCTCCGCCGCCCGCCGGCTCCGTACGGCCCTCAACATGGGCCCCGAACATGTCGCCTACGGCCTGCGTGTCTCGTACGGGTTGCCGTACGTCTCCCCGGATCTCGTGCTCGCCTGGGAGCGCGGGAGCGTCGCCCCGTCCGGCCCCGAACTCACCGCCCTCGCAGGCGTGTTGTGGTGCTCCCCCGGTGAAATCATCGGCCGGCCCCGCACCCTGCGCGAGCACCGCATCGCCCGCGGCCTCGCCCCGGAGGACATCGCCCGCACCGTCGGCCTGGAGTTTCTCGCCTATATGCACATGGAGGAGCACAACGCCTGGCGCGGCAACGAGCGCCAGTCGGCCACCCTCGCCGATCTGCTCGACCTCTCACTCCCGGACTTCGTCACCGTCACGGGACGCGAGCCGAAGCTGGCCGAGCTGCTGCGCAGTGCCGTGACCACGCGCTGGCAGGCGTACGTCCGCCCGGTGGCCAAAACCGTGCCCCTGGACCGGCACCTGCTGGAGGACACCCTCCAGGCGCTGCACCAGGACTACCAGGGGCAGATGGTCGCCACGCTGAGCTGGGGCGACGGAAAAGCGGCCGGCGAATCGAGTGACGCCGGCCGCGAGTTCCTGGACCGGATCGTCGACCACTTCTGGGCTGCGGTCCAGGACAACACCGGATGAGTCTTTCAGCCCGTCCGGCGATTGAGGACGAGGCCGTTCAGGCCGAAGCGGGGGTCTGGGGGCGGCAGCCCCCAGGGAAGACCTAGAACACCGACTCCGCCTCGTCCATCCGGTCCTTCGGGACCGTCTTCAGCTCGGTCACCGCCTCTGCCAGCGGCACCATCACGATGTCCGTGCCGCGCAGAGCCGTCATCCGGCCGAACTCACCCCGGTGCGCCGCCTCCACCGCGTGCCAGCCGAAGCGGGTGGCGAGGACGCGGTCGTAGGCGGTGGGGACGCCGCCGCGCTGCACATGGCCGAGAATGACCGGCTTGGCCTCCTTGCCGAGCCGCCGCTCCAGCTCGTACGCCAGCGCCGTACCGATGCCCTGGAAGCGTTCGTGGCCGAACTTGTCGATGTCGCCCTTGCCGTAGTCCATGCTGCCCTCGGCGGGGTGGGCGCCCTCCGCCACGCACACGACCGCGAACTTCTTGCCGCGGGCGAAGCGCTCCTCGACCATCTTGACCAGGTCGGCCGGGTCGAAGGGGCGCTCGGGGAGGCAGATGCCGTGCGCGCCCGCCGCCATGCCGGATTCGAGGGCGATCCAGCCCGCATGCCGGCCCATGACCTCGACGACCATCACGCGCTGGTGCGACTCGGCCGTCGTCTTCAGGCGGTCCATCGCCTCCGTGGCGACCCCGACCGCGGTGTCGAAACCGAAGGTCCGGTCCGTCGAGGAGATGTCGTTGTCGATCGTCTTCGGGACGCCGACCACCGGCAGGCCCGCGTCGCTCAGCATCCGGGCCGCGGTCAGCGTGCCCTCGCCGCCGATCGGGATCAGGGCGTCGATGCCGAACTCGTGGATCATGTCGGAGGCGTTGGCACAGGCTTCGCGCAGGCGGTCGCGTTCCAGGCGGGAGGAGCCGAGGATGGTGCCGCCGCGGGCCAGGATGCCGCCGACAGAGTCCAGGTCCAGGGTGCGGTAGCGGCCGTCCAGCAGACCCGCATACCCGTCCTCGAAGCCGATGACCTCGTCGTCGTACTGGGCGACCGCTCGGTGCACGACCGACCGGATCACGGCGTTCAGGCCGGGGCAGTCGCCGCCTGCGGTGAGAACTCCGATGCGCATCGTGCTCTGTCTCCTGCTCGCTGTCGTTACCGGTGAGCCGGCCCGGTGGTTCCGGTGAGCCGGTCCGATTGTTTCATGCCCGACAGGACGATATCCCTTCTGCTCCTTATAACCCGATTGGCCCCATCGGGACGCCGGCCCCGACCCCGATCCTGACGGGCGCCTTATCCAGCGTCAGGGGTATTGTCAAGAGGGTTCTGCTCACCTCGGTGGGCGATTTTTGTAACGGCGTAAGGAAACGGAGAGCACGCGTGACGCGCAGCGTGTACGTGACCGGAATCGACCGCGGCGACGGCCGCCAGGTCGTGGAGCTGGGCGTCATGGAGCTCCTGACTCGGCAGGTCGACCGGGTCGGGGTGTTCCGGCCGCTCGTCCACCACCAGCCCGACCGCCTGTTCGAGCTGCTCCGCGCCCGCTACCGGCTCTCCCAGGACCCGGCAACCGTCTACGGCATGGACTACCACGAGGCGTCCGCCCTGCAGGCGGAACGGGGTACGGACGAACTGGTGTCCACCCTCGTCGAACGCTTCCACCTGGTCGCGCGCGACTACGAGGTCGTCCTCGTCCTGGGCACGGACTTCGCCGACACCCAGCTGCCGGACGAACTCTCCCTCAACGCCCGGCTGGCGAACGAGTTCGGCGCTTCGGTGATCCCGGTCGTGGGCGGCCGCAAGCAGCCCACCGAGTCCGTACTGGCCGAGACGCGGAACGCCTACCGCGCGTACGAGAGCCTGGGCTGCGACGTCCTCGCCATGGTGACCAACCGGGTCGCGCGCGACGACCGGGAGGAGATCGCGCAGAAGCTCGACTCCCGCCTCCCCGTGCCGTGCTACGTCGTCCCGGACGAGCCCGCTCTCGCCGCCCCCACCGTCTCCCAGATCGGCCAGGCCCTCGGCGCCAAGGTCGTCCTCGGCGACGACTCGGGGCTGGCGCGCGACGCCCTGGACTTCGTCTTCGGCGGTGCGATGCTGCCGAACTTCCTGTCCGCCCTGACCCCGGGCTGTCTGGTCGTGACGCCGGGCGACCGCGCCGACCTGGTCGTCGGCTCGCTGGCCGCACACAGCGCCGGCACCCCGCCGATAGCCGGCGTACTGCTCACCCTGAACGAGGTGCCGAGCGACGAGATCCTCACCCTCGCCGCCCGCCTCGCGCCGGGCACCCCGGTGCTCTCGGTGGCCGGCAACAGCTTTCCCACCGCCGCCGAACTCTTCTCCCTGGAAGGGAAGTTGAACGCGGCGACGCCGCGCAAGGCGGAGACCGCGCTCGGCCTCTTCGAGCGGTATGTCGACACCGGCGACCTGCTGGGGCGCGTCTCCACGCCCAGCAGCGACCGCCTCACCCCGATGATGTTCGAGCACAAGCTCCTCGAGCAGGCCCGCTCCGACAAGCGGCGGGTCGTCCTCCCGGAGGGCACCGAGGAGCGCGTCCTGCACGCCGCCGAGGTGCTTCTGCGCCGCGGGGTCTGCGACCTCACCCTGCTCGGCCCGGTCGACCAGATCCGCAAGAAGGCGGCCGACCTCGGCATCGACCTGGGCGGGTGTCAGCTGATCGACCCCGCCACCAGCGAGCTGCGCGACTCCTTCGCGGAGAAGTACGCGCAGTTCCGCGCCCACAAGGGCGTCACCGTGGAGCTGGCGTACGACGTCGTCTCGGACGTCAACTACTTCGGCACGCTGATGGTCCAGGAGGGCCTCGCGGACGGCATGGTGTCGGGTTCGGTCCACTCGACGGCCGCGACCATCCGCCCCGCCTTCGAGATCATCAAGACCAAGCCGGACGCGGACATCGTCTCGTCCGTCTTCTTCATGTGCCTCGCCGACAAGGTCCTCGTCTACGGCGACTGCGCGGTGAACCCCGACCCGAACGCCGAGCAGCTGGCCGACATCGCCATCCAGTCGGCCGCCACCGCCCAGCAGTTCGGCGTGGAGCCGCGGATCGCGATGCTGTCGTACTCGACGGGTACGTCCGGTTCGGGCGCCGACGTCGACAAGGTGCGGGAGGCGACCGAGCTGGTCCGGGAAAGGCGCCCCGACCTGAGGATCGAGGGACCGATCCAGTACGACGCCGCCGTGGAGCCGACCGTCGCGGCCACCAAGCTGCCGAGCTCCGAAGTCGCCGGGCAGGCAACGGTTTTGATCTTCCCTGACCTCAATACAGGTAACAACACCTACAAGGCCGTGCAGCGTTCGGCCGGCGCGATCGCCGTCGGGCCGGTGCTGCAGGGTCTGCGCAAGCCGGTCAACGACCTGTCCCGGGGCGCTCTTGTCTCGGACATCGTCAACACAGTCGCCATCACCGCCATTCAGGCCCAGCACCCGAACGAGAAGGCGTCCGCCCAGTGAGCCCCTCCCGTGTCCTCGTCCTCAACTCCGGCTCCTCGTCGGTGAAGTACCAGCTGCTCGACATGCGCGACAGCAGCCGGCTCGCCGTGGGCCTCGTCGAGCGGATCGGCGAGGAGACCTCACGGCTCAAGCACACGCCGCTCGTGACGGGCGGCGGGTCCCGTGAGTGGAACGGGCCGATCGCCGACCACGAGGCCGCCCTGAAGGCCGTGTCGGAGGAGCTGGCGAAGGACGGGCTGGGGCTGGACTCCCCCGAGCTCGCCGCGATCGGGCACCGGGTCGTGCACGGCGGGAAGTCCTTCACCGAGCCGACCGTGATCGACGACGCCGTGCTCGCCGAGATCGAGCGGCTGATACCGGTGGCGCCCCTGCACAACCCGGCCAACCTCACCGGCATCCGTACCGCCCGGGCGCTGCGGCCCGACCTGCCGCAGGTCGCCGTCTTCGACACCGCGTTCCACACGACGATGCCGGAGTCGGCCGCCCGCTACGCGATCGACGTGAAGACCGCCGACGAGCACCGGATCCGGCGGTACGGCTTCCACGGGACCTCGCACGCATATGTGTCCCGGGCCACCGCCGAGCTGCTCGGCAAGGCGCCCGAGGAGGTCAACGTCATCGTGCTGCACCTCGGCAACGGAGCGTCCGCCTCTGCCGTACGGGGCGGGAAGTGCGTGGACACCTCCATGGGGCTGACGCCTTTGGAGGGGCTTGTGATGGGTACGCGATCCGGGGACATGGATCCGGCCGTCATCTTCCATTTGATGCGTGTTGGCGGAATGTCCACGGACGAGATCGACACTCTTCTCAACAAGAAGAGCGGGTTGATCGGGCTGTGCGGTGACAACGACATGCGTGAGATCCGTCGCCGGGTCGACGAAGGCGACGAAGAGGCGCAGCTCGCCTTCGACATCTACATTCACCGGCTGAAGAAGTACATCGGCGCCTATTACGCCGTACTCGGGCGGGTGGACGCGGTCGCCTTCACAGCGGGAGTCGGGGAGAACGCGAGTCCGGTGCGAGAGGCTGCCATGACGGGCCTGGAGGAGCTGGGCCTGGCTGTGGACAGGGAGCTGAACGCCGTACGCAGTGACGAACCGCGGCTGATCTCGCCCGCACACGCGCGCGTGGCGGTCGCCGTGGTGCCGACCGACGAGGAACTGGAGATCGCCGCACAGACCTACGCACTGGTCGGGCAGTAACGAAATGCGGCTCCGCCGCTTGGCCGGCCGAGGAACAAGAACAGCTGAAGAACCCTGAGGAATACACCGCAGTAACACGCCTGAGCGCGGACCCGCCCATTTGTATCTTCCGCCAGACGGAATATTCCGCGGCGAAACAAACCGATAGGATCGCCCCATGCGCCGTTCGAAAATCGTCTGTACTCTCGGCCCCGCGGTCGACTCCCACGAAATGCTGGTCTCGATGATCGAGGCCGGAATGAACGTGGCCAGGTTCAACTTCAGCCACGGCACCCACGCCGAGCACCAGGGGCGGTACGACCGCGTCCGGGCCGCGTCCAAGGAGACCGGCAGGCCCATCGGTGTCCTCGCCGACCTGCAGGGCCCGAAGATCCGTCTGGAGACCATCGCGGAAGGCCCGGTCGAGCTCGAGCGCGGTGACGAGTTCGTCATCACCACCGAGGACGTCCCGGGCGACAAGTCCATCTGCGGCACGACCTACAAGGGCCTGCCCGGCGATGTCGACCGCGGCGACCAGATCCTGATCAACGACGGCAACGTCGAGCTGAAGGTCCTGGACGTCGAGGGCCCGCGGGTGAAGACGATCGTCATCGAGGGCGGTGTCGTCTCCGACCACAAGGGCATCAACCTGCCCGGCGCGGCCGTGAACGTGCCGGCGCTGTCCGAGAAGGACGTGGAGGACCTCCGCTTCGCCCTCCGTATGGGCTGCGACATGGTCGCGCTGTCCTTCGTGCGGGATGCCAAGGACGTGGCCGACGTCCACAAGGTGATGGACGAGGAGGGCCGCCGGGTCCCCGTCATCGCCAAGGTGGAGAAGCCGCAGGCGGTGGACAACATGGAGGGCGTCGTGATGGCGTTCGACGCCGTCATGGTGGCCCGCGGCGACCTGGCCGTCGAGTACCCGCTCGAGAAGGTCCCCATGGTGCAGAAGCGCCTCATCGAGCTGTGCCGCCGCAACGCCAAGCCGGTGATCGTGGCGACCCAGATGATGGAGTCGATGATCACCAACTCCCGTCCCACGCGCGCCGAGGCGTCCGACGTCGCCAACGCGATCCTGGACGGCGCGGACGCGGTCATGCTGTCGGCGGAGTCCTCGGTCGGCGCCTACCCGGTCGAGACCGTGAAGACGATGTCGAAGATCGTCGCGGCGGCCGAGCAGGAGCTGCTCTCCAAGGGCCTTCAGCCGCTGGTTCCGGGCAAGAAGCCGCGCACGCAGGGCGGTTCGGTCGCGCGCGCCGCATGCGAGATCGCGGACTTCCTGGGCGGCCGGGGCCTGGTGGCCTTCACCCAGTCCGGCGACACCGCCCGCCGCCTGTCGCGCTACCGCGCCCAGCAGCCGATCATCGCCTTCACCACCGACGAGAACACCCGCAACCAGCTCACGCTCAGCTGGGGCGTCGAGTCGCACGTGGTGCCGTTCGTCAACACCACGGACGAGATGGTCGACATGGTCGACCAGGAGATCGCCAAGATCAACCGCTTCAACCCGGGCGAGATCGTCATCATCACGGCCGGCTCGCCCCCCGGCGTCCCCGGCACCACCAACATGCTCCGCGTCCACCACATCGCGGGCGGCAACGGCACCAACTGACGAGCCCCGCAAAGGCTCTTGTACGGCACTGAGGGCGCCTCCTGCGACGGGGGGCGCCCTTTGGGATGGACGGCGGTGATCAGCCGTACGGCCTCGGCCTTCGCCCGCTCGGCGAGCCCACAGGGAGGCCTCGACCGCGACGTCACCACGGGTCTCCAGCTCTCGCACCGCGTGGTCCAGCAGCAGGGCGATGTCGACCACGGGCTCTCCCAGCAGCCGCACGCCGAGGTCCACGCCATGGACGACGATCCGCAGGTCGGCCCCCCACCGGATGTTCTCTTGTACGGCACTGAGGGCGCCCCCTGCGACAGGGGGCGCCCTCAGTGTGTTGCGCGGCTCCCGAACGGGTCTGTGACGGCGCTCAGCCGGTTCCGTCGGTCGTGTAGACGTGCATGCCGGGCACGTGCAGGGTGCCGCCGAACTGAGCGGCCTGGACGACCTTCACGTTGGTGAAGAAGATCTCCGGGAGGTTCAGCGGAGGCGGGCTGTCCGGGGTGAACGTCAGCGGGATCAGACCGAGCAGATTCCCGGAGATGGACTCCGTGTACATCGTCGTCGGGCCGCCGGTGATCTCGGACTTCGTACCCCGCCCGGCCTGCACGTGATAGGTCTTGTTGATGTCGTGGTCCTTGACCGTCTGATGCAGGTCGCCGATCTCGGTGCCGCCGGAGATGACGTACTTCAGCACCCTCTTGATGGTGCCGTTGGCCGTCCTCACCTTGACGATGCCCTGGTAGTCGGCGCTATGCAGCTTCAGATAGCTGGCGCTCAGGTACCAGGGGTCGTCCGCCACCGGCACCTTGTTGTCGACGCCGCCCGTGGCGTCCGTGGCAGCCTCGCAGTTCCCCGGGTCCGTGGACGAGCTCGGCGACGGGCTGGCGGAGGTGGCCGATTCGGCCGCCTTGGTCGCCGATTCGGCCGCCTTGGTCGCCGTGTCGGTCGTGTCCTTCACGGTGTTGTTCACCGTGTCGGTGACCTTCTTGGCCGTGTCCTTGACGGTGTCCGACGCGCTCGTGCTCGAGGACCCCGAGGACGAGGAGTCCTTGCTCGCGCTCGCCGAGGCGGACGGCGTGGGCGTCGGGCTCGCGCTCGACGTGGAACTGCCGCTGCCGCCGGTGAAGATGCCGGTGATCGCGTCGCCGAGGTCGCCCAGCAGACCGCCGCCGCTGCTCGCGGACGCCGAGGGGCTCGGCGTGGCGGTGTCACCGCCCGACGTGTCCTTGCCCGAGCTCGCCGAGGCGGACGGTGTGGGCGTGGCCTTGTCGCCGGAACCTGAATCCGACGAAGAGGTCTTGCCCGAGTCCGACGTCGAGCCCGAGGAGTCCTTGGACGTGCCGGCGGAGGACGACGGCGAGGGCGTCGCCTTGTCCGCGGAGTCACTGGAACTCGCCGAGGCGGACGGCGACGGCGAGGCCGAGGAGCCGTCCACCGCCGCGACGCAGTCCTTGTACTCGTTCGCGGCCTGGCTGTTCGACGTCGAGCCGCCGCTGTCGGCCAGCGCGAGCGAGGACGTGAAGCCCATGCCCATGATGACCGCCGTCGGCATCGCCACCGTGGCTATCGCCTTGCCGGCCGGCATGTGGAACCTGGTGAACAGCGGCTTCTTGGGTGCCGCGTGGCGCGGCCCGGTTCTCACACGGGACTCGTCCACATCAGTCCCGTGGGTCACCTCGTCAGCCGGCACTGTGCCTCCCGTTCGCCCCGTTCGCCGGGCTCGTTCCTGACAGATCGATCGGCTCGCCCACCACGGGCTTGAGGATGGTGGTGTCCGGGTCCTGCGCCTGAGGGGCACCGCCCGCTCCCGGCGCGTCTTCCTGCGCAGCCTCGGCCGGCGGCTCGCCCGGCGCCCAGGCCACGGCCATCGCCCCGCCGACCAGGGCGAACAGGAAGCCGATCAGGAACCCGCCCAGGTTGGACACGGGGATGGACACCAGACCCAGCAGGATCGCCGCGACGCCCGCGAAGGTACGCACGTGCTTCTGGAACCAGAGGCTGAAGCCCAGGACGATCAGCAGCACGCCGATGATCAGGGACCCGGCGCCCGCGGTGGTCGCCATCGCCAACGTCAGATGGCCCACCTGCAGGTGGGCGTACGGGAAGTACGCGATGGGAAGGCCGGCGAACATGACGAACAGGCCGGCCCAGAACGGCCGCGTGCCCCGCCAGGCGCGGAACTGCACCCTCCGGCGACTGAACTGGCCGGCGGGTACGGCAGGAGTCTCGGCGCTCATGGAAAACAGCTCCCTGGTGCGGCTTTGCTGTAGTGATGGTGCTGTGGTGGTGAGTTGCACTACGTGTGAAGAAAGTGGTGGAAGGTGGACGGGCGGGGGCGCCATCGGCTCCCCCGCCCGTCACAGAGTGCCTAGTAGCACTCGTGCGTACCCGTCTGCACGGACATCTTCAGCCCGCTCAGCTTGAAGGTTCCGGCGGTGGTCGCCCACGCCGTCTGCTTCACGCCCGTCAGCGAGGCGTGTTCGGCCTGCTGCGCAAAACCGTTCGGGTTCGCGGTGTCACCGCTCTTGATGCCGGGGCCCTTGCTGGCGCTCCCGGCGGCCACACCGATGTCGATGTTCTTGAACGTCGCGTCGGCGCTCAGGTCATCGAGGTCGATGTACAGCTTGCTGGCCTCGACCGGCGTGCCGTCGCCGCCCGCATGCAGGAGCAGGCTGACGCTGCCCAGTATCGGGATGTTCGGGGTGACCACGGACTGGCACAGGTCCGTGATGGACGCGGACTCGAACGCGGAGACCGCAACCGGGTGGACCGTCTTCTTGCCGTCGAGGGTGTACCCCGAGTCAATGGCCCCGTACTGCGAGAAGCCATCGCCTTCCAGCGACTTGGCCGACACCTTGAACTGCTGGCCGGACACGCTGAACGACGCGGCGAGAGCGCCCTGCGCGAGGGCGACACCTATCGCGGCCGTAGCGGCGACGCTGGGCACCATGACCACAGCGAAGCGCTTCCATCTGGTCCCGCCACGCACCTGGGACTCCATATTTCCTCCTTCTCGGACGTACATCTCCTGGCCCTGACTGCCCCCAGTTGGCGGCTCAGCCGGGCAGGGATGGGAGAAGTGCTACGTCCTCGGGAAGGAGAGCGCCTGCATTCGGAGGCGCTGAACCGCGCACCGATCGCCGACGATCACCCCCGAGCGACAACCACTGGTCGCGCCTGACACGCATCACGCACAACCTTGCTGGACAGGCTTCGCCGAGTAGGCGAAGACCCCCCTGTCCAAGAGCCGGCACCAGTGGTGTCGGCTCTACTCGGTGGGGACCCAGGAACTCCCGCGACCCAACCGGCTGTCGGGGTACGGGAAAGGACCGAGCGTCGCCGATCGTGGTGCATTCTCGCCGCCCGCACAAGGGGCTTCGTTACTGGGTAGTAACGGCCGGATAACCGAACAACGACCCACAGGTCTCGGGCGGCGACGGAGGGTGCAGCCGAGGGCCTGGACAAAACCATTGATCGTTGGACAGAAACCGACAGATCAACGCCTGGAACTTACTTGCAGTAACAGCGGCCGCGTTTACCAAGTTTTGGTAAAGCGCGGCCGCACTGACGTTCCATCGGCAAATCTTTCACTCGGGCATCACATGCCCTGGCGTTTAGCGACTGGTCAGAACCGGGCCGCCGACCCGCTCAGAACAGTGCGCGCGCGAGCGCCCTGCGGGCCGCCGCCACCCTCGGATCATCCGCCCCAACGACCTCAAAGAGCTCCAGCAGTCGCAGACGTACCGTGTCCCGGTCGTCACCCGCCGTGCGCTGGACGGTGTCGATGAGCCGCCCGAAGGCGTCCTCCACATGACCACCGACCAGATCGAGATCGGCCGCGGCGATCTGAGCCTGTACATCGGTCGGCTTCTCGGCGGCGTCCTTGCGCACCTGCTGCGGGTCGAGGCCGCCCACCCGCTGCAGCAACTCGGCCTGGGCGAGCCCCAGTTTGGCCTCCGGGTTGCCCGGGTCGTCGCTCAGCACGTTCTTGTACGCCTGCACCGCACCGCCGAAGTCCCCCGAGTCCAGCGCCCTTACGGCCGCCTCGAGCAGCGCGTCGTACGGCCCGGCCGGCGCCGCCTCGGCGGGAGCCTGGGCGCCGCCCGGCTCGGCGTCGGGGTCGACCGTCAGACCGGTCAGGCCGAAGCGCTGCTCGGCCACCTGCACCAACTGGTCGAGGGTCTGGCGGATCTGCTGTTCGCCGGCGGCCCCCTGGAAGAGCGGCAGCGCCTGCCCGGCGACGACCGCGAAGACGGCCGGGATCCCCTGGACCCCGAACTGCTGCATCAGCATCTGGTTGGCGTCGACGTCGATCCTGGCGAGGAGGAAGCGCCCGCCGTACTCGACGGCGAGCCGCTCGAGCACGGGGCTCAGCTGCTTGCAGGGCTCGCACCACTCGGCCCAGAAGTCGATGACGACGGGCACCTCGGTGGACCGCTGCAGGACGTCGCGCTCGAACCCGGCCTCATCGACGTCGATCACCAGATCGGCCGGGGCGACGGCGCCCGGGGCCCCGCCCTGCCGGGCCGCTTCGGCGCGGGCCTGCTCCGCCTTGGTCTTGGCCTCCTGGGCCGCCTTCACCGCGGCGAGGTCGACGACTCCGCTCATGGACATGTTCCGTGGCTGCATGCGTCTATCCTCCCCCGTTCCCGCGCATCAGTGAAAAGCGTTGAGAAAGCCGGTCCTGTTGCGTTCTGTTCGACGCCGGGTCCCCACCCCACGCCAGCGGTTTCGCTACGAGTCGTAGCGTAATGGCACTGAGTGCCTCTCGGATACCACCCCCCGGTGATCTCCCTCACTGCCTCACAGGAACCGCCCGTTATGGTCGTGGGATGCAGAGCCGCACTCCCGCCCCACGCGCCACCGGACGCCCCCGCAGCGCCGAGGCGGACGCCGCGATCCTGGCGGCCACCCGGGAGGCCCTGGTCGAGCTGGGCTGGTCCAAGCTCACCCTGGGAGACGTCGCGACGCGGGCCGGGGTTGCAAAAACCACGCTCTACCGCCGCTGGTCCGGCAAGAACGAACTGGTCATCGATGCGGTGGCCGAACTCTTCGACGAGCTGGCCCTCCCCGACCGCGGCAGCCTGGCCGCCGACATCGAGGGCGTGGTCCTCCAGTTCGCCGCCATTCTGGCCCGCCCGGAGGCCGCGAGCGGCCTGATGGCGGTGGTGGCGGAGTCGACCCGCGACGACGCCCTGCGGGAGCGGATCCGCACATCGATCGTGGAACGCCAGAAACGCCTGGTCCTGGAGGGCCGCTGCCGTGCCGAGGAACGTGGCGAACTGCCCCCTCAGGCGGACCCGTTCGAGTCCGCCCGCACGGTCGACCTCATCTTCGACGTGGTCGCGGGAGCCGTGGTCCACCGCGCCCTGGTGAGCGGACTCCCGGCGGACGAGGACTGGGTCCGCGACTTCACGGCACTGCTCCTGGGCGGACTCGGAGGGGGCGCCCAGCAGCCGTAGCGGCGTTGTGGTGCTACGACTTCGGTCCCGCCGGCGGGGTGCCGATGACGGCGTCGGCGTACAGGGCCCGGACGTTCTTGCCGAAGTAGGCGCTGTAGGAGATCTGAGGGGTGTAGCCGCCGGTGTGGTAGCCGCCGATGACCCCGATCACCGCCCAGCCGCCCGGCCACGGCACCAGCATCGGTCCGCCGCTGGTGCCGTCCACGAAAGCGTCGCAGGCGATGCGCGGGTAGCTGCCCGGCTCGGCGGGGTCGTCGCTGTCCCAGCGGGTGGTCCGGCTCCAGCACTCCAGCGGCTTCTCGGCTCCTCCCGGGTAGCCGATCATCCGCACGGGGGTGTGGTGGTACCCGGTGCCGGTGAGCAGCTGTACCCCGCCGGTCGCGTCCTCCAGCGGCGTCCCGTCCTGGTTGGGCTCGGTGACGGCGAAGCCGTAGTCGTACTCGGCGCCGGCGTGCTCCCCCAGGTCGTAGTACTCCTGCGGGACGTAGACGCCGTTCGCGCGGACCGGGAAGACTCCGTACGGCTTCTTTCCGTCGTGGTATCGCGGCACGAAGGCCAGGTTGCGGCGCGGGGAGGTGCCCGAGTAGCCGCGCAGACAGTGGCCGGCGCTCAGCACCAGGTCGCGCCCGGGGCTGCGCACCACGGAGCCGCTGCAGGTGCGCCCGGTGCCGCTGACGTCGGTCCAGAAGAAGGTTCCGACCTGGGACATGCCGTCGAAGCTGTGACTGGGCGGGATGTACTCGCCCGGTTGGGGACCGTCCACCGCCGAGGAGGAGGTGGAGGAGACCGAGTCCGTCTCCAGGCCGGAGGCGGCGGAGTTCGCCTCCAGGCCGGTGTCGACGGGCACTGCGGCCGTCAGCCGGGCCGCGTTCCAGTAGGCGTCGAGCCGCGCGGCGACCGGGTTCGCCGGAGGCGGACCGCCATGGGCTGCCGCGACGGGGGCGAGCGCGGCACACGGCAGCAGGGCCACCGCCACCGCGACGGCAGCCCGGGCCGCCCTGGGTCTGAAAAACCTACGCACCGTCAGTTCCCCTGAGGATCGGCGGAGTCGACGGGCCGATGGTACGCAGGGGAACAATCACGGAGAAGGGCGCAGGTCACATTTCCGTCACGCTCCCCCCAGGTGGCGTCAGAACCCCGCCGGCTCGGTGTAGACCCCCCACTCGTCCCGCAGCACCCCGCAGATCTCCCCGAGGGTCGCCTCGGCGCGTACGGCGTCCAGCATCGGCTCGATCATGTTCGCCCCGCTCCGTGCGGAGGCGACCATCGCATCCAGCGCGGCGCGCACGACGGCCTCGTCCCGGGCAGCCTTACGGCCGTCCAGCACCCGGACCTGCTCCCGCTCCACCTCATGGCTGACCCGCAGGATCTCCAGATCCCCGGTGACGGACCCGTGGTGGACGTTCACCCCCACGACCCGCTTGTCGCCCTTCTCCAGGGCCTGCTGGTACTGGAAGGCGGACTCCGCGATCTCCCCGGTGAACCACCCGTCCTCGATCCCGCGCAGAATCCCGGACGTGATCGGCCCGATCGGGTGCTGTCCGTCGGGATGCGCGCGCAGCCCCCGCTCCTTTATCTGCTCGAAGATCTTCTCCGCGTCCGCCTCGATCCGGTCCGTCAGCTGCTCGACGAACCACGAACCGCCCAGCGGATCGGCCACGTTGGCGACCCCGGTCTCCTCCATGAGCACCTGCTGGGTGCGCAGCGCGATCTCCGCGGCCTGCTCGCTCGGCAGGGCGAGGGTCTCGTCCAGGGCGTTGGTGTGCAGCGAGTTGGTCCCGCCGAGCACCGCGGCCAGCGCCTCCACGGCCGTACGCACCACGTTGTTGTACGGCTGCTGCGCGGTCAGCGAGACCCCGGCGGTCTGCGTGTGGAACCGCAGCCACTGCGCCTTCTCGCTCTTCGCCCCGTACACGTCCCGCATCCACCGCGCCCAGATCCTGCGCGCCGCACGGAACTTGGCGATCTCCTCGAAGAAGTCGACGTGCGCGTCGAAGAAGAAGGAGAGGCCGGGGGCGAAGACGTCGACATCCAGCCCGCGCGAGAGCCCCAGCTCCACGTACCCGAAGCCGTCGGCCAGCGTGTACGCCAGCTCCTGCGCGGCCGTGGACCCGGCCTCACGGATGTGGTAGCCGGAGACGGACAGCGGCTTGTAGGCGGGGATCCCGGCCGCGCAGTACTCCATCAGGTCGCCGATCAACCGCAGATGGGGTTCCGGCTGGAACAGCCACTCCTTCTGCGCGATGTACTCCTTGAAGATGTCGGTCTGGAGCGTGCCGTTGAGCACCCCCGGATCGACACCCTGCCGCTCGGCGGCGACGAGGTACATGCAGAAGACGGGAACGGCCGGCCCGCTGATGGTCATGGACGTCGTCACGTCGCCCAGCGGGATGTCCTTGAACAGGACCTCCATGTCGGCGGCGGAGTCGATGGCGACCCCGCAGTGCCCGACCTCACCGAGCGACCGCGGATCGTCCGAGTCCCGTCCCATGAGCGTCGGCATGTCGAAGGCCACGGACAGACCCCCGCCCCCGTTGGCGAGGATCATCTTGTACCGCTCGTTGGTCTGCTCGGCGTTCCCGAACCCGGCGAACTGCCGGATGGTCCACGTACGCCCTCGATAACCGGTCGGATACAGCCCGCGCGTGAACGGGAACTCACCCGGCCACCCGATCCGCTCGAAGCCCTCGTACGTGTCCCCTGCCCGGGGCCCGTACACCGGCTCCACGGGATCCCCGGAGAGCGTGGTGAAGTCGGCGTCGCGCTTGCGCGCACTGTCGTACCGGGCCTGCCAGCGACGGCGGCCCTCCTCGATGGCGTCAGCGTCCATACCCTCGAATTTACTAGGACGTCCTAGTAAATGTCGAGGGCAGCCCGGCGGCCATCCACTCCGAAGGGGTCACCACCTTCACAAAAAAACCCCACCTTGCACTTGGTTGACACACGGGCCTATGGTGACCGCCGTGCCCACGGGAGCCGACCACTCCGCTGCGGGCACGGACCAGCGACCGGGGGGACACCGTCGCTGACGGGGAGGGGCATTTCTTCATGCCACGATTTCTGGCGCACATCGCGCGTCTGAGCCGCACCGGGTCCTGACCTGCGCCCGGCAGCTCCACCTCTTCGAACGGGCACCCCCACCTGCCCTTTTCACGAAGAACGGATCTTGTCTTGCGTTCCAGACGCCCCAGGGCGAGAAGCTTCGCGCGACTCGTCCCGCCCGTGCTCGCGCTGGCCGTGCTGGCCACGGTCGCCGGGCACCCGGAGCTGCCCGAGCGGCGGCCCACCGACACCGGCCTCGTCGGCGACAGCTACGACGGCTTCGACGCGGCCGCCGCCGAGCAGCTGCGCCAGGACCAGTGCCTGCTGGCCGGCGCCCTGCGCCTCGGCGGTCCGGCCATGTTCTCCACCGCACAGGACGGGCTCAACCAGCCCCCGGACAAGCTGCACACCGCGGCCGACCCGCAGTACTGGAACACGACCCCGCTGTCGACCGCGTTCGCCAAGGACAGGGACGCCGCCGACAAGGAGGGCGACGGTCTCAACGCGTACGTCGAGGAGTGGAAGAAGCCGCTGGCCGGCCTGAGCACTCCCGGCGGCTTCACCGAGACCGGGTTCCACTGGCCGCCGGGGACCACCGGCACCGGCCCGGGCTTCTTCGCGCAGACCGGTCTGGACAAGTGGGTCGCGGACCAGTTCTGGAAGAAGCAGGACGACTTCTACGAGGACCCGACCCCGAAGGCCGACGACACCACCGTCAAGGCCGTGAAGGACCTCGGCACCCCGCTCTACGGCGGCGATCCCGACCCCTCGCTCCCCACTCCGCAGTGGCAGCAGGCGTACGCCGAGCACCAGGCGTGGGAGAAGCTGGTCAACTGGGAGCCCGAGCCGACGAGCGCGGACAACGCCCGTCTCTTCCTCTCCTCCGGCGGCTTCGCGCGCACCGCCGCCGAACCGGGCAGCGTCGAGTACCGCATCGCCGTCGAGGACCTGAAGAGCCGGTTCGCCGCCTGTGCCTGGCGCACCCCGGTCGACCCGAGCCAGGTCCTCGGCAAGGAGGTCTCCGCCGCGTCCGCCGAGTGGCAGCAGGAGATCGCCGGGCAGGCCGCCCAGCGCAACCGGATCCTCGGCGCCAACAGCGACGCCACCAAGGCCCTCGCGGCCGGTTCCAAGTCGCTGGGCGTGCTGCTGGGGCAGTCGTGGATCGCCGACCGGCTGGCCCGCTGGCAGGACTACTGGTCGGCCGGCGGCCCCGGCTGGATCGGGGACAGCCCGATGGTCGTGCACGCGCACGGCTCCTCCGACAAGTGCCTGGAGGCGGCCGGCGGCAAGAAGGACAACGGCACGCCGGTGCAGATCTACACCTGCAACGGCGGCGCGGGCCAGAAGTGGAAGATCAGCGGCGCCACGTTGGTCAACGTCAACTCCGGCAAGTGCCTGGAGGTCAAGGGCGCGGGCACCGCGAACGGTACGGCGCTGCAGCTCGCGACGTGCACCACCGGTGCCGCCCAGAAGTGGGAGTACAACACCCACGCGACCACGCGCCTGTACAACCCGGGCACCGCCAACTGCCTCGACCTCGCGACGTACGACAACGGCCGTGACGCTCGGATGTGGGACTGCAAGGGCACCGACCCGCAGAAGTTCGACATGACGCCGTCCGGCCACAGCGGCACCGACGACCTGGACTATCCGACCAAGACCCAGTTCGACAAGGCCAAGAAGGGCGTCACGGACGCCCAGGCCGAGGCGAAGAAGCAGCTCGACCTGCTCAAGGACCGGGCCACCGCGGCGAAGAAGGACGCCACCGACAGCGACACCGCCGAGCAGGCCGCCTACACGATCGCCGACAAGGCGGGGGCGCCGCGCGGCCGCGGCCTGCTGGTCGGCCAGCAGAAGGCGCAGGTCACGAAGGCATCGGCGGCCGCGCTCGACGCCCTGTCCAAGGCCGGCGACACCGCCTACGCCGCGACGAAGGCGTCCGCCGGGGACAGCGCGACCATCGCCGCCCGTGCCGTGACGCAGGCCGCCGCCTCGAAGGCCGCGTTCCGTACGGCCGCGGCCCAGGAGGCCAACGAGCAGGCGAAGGCCGCCGCGGACGCCGCCGCCGTACAGGCGCACAACGCCAAGGACGCGCGCGACACCGCGAGGACGAAGCTCGCCGAGACGCTGAAGGCCGAGGGCGACGCGAAGGCGGCGGCCGCCACCGCGCACGCCAAGCGGCTCGCGGCCCAGGCCGAGGAGCAGACGGCGAAGGCGGAGAAGGAGACCGCCGCGGCCAAGCAGGCCGAGGCCGCCGAGCACAAGTCGAACGCCGAGGGCTACGCGACCAAGGCGAAGGAGGCGCAGGGCACGGCCGAGACCGCCGAGGCCACCGCACGGGCCAAGCGCCAGGACGCGGAGACCGCTCGGGACAAGGCCAAGGACAAGCGGGACGACGCCTGGGACGCCGAGAACAAGGCGAACGCCGCGCGGGCCAAGGCCGACGCCAAGGACGCCTACGCCGACGCCCACGACTCCTCCGACGACGCCACCCAGGCGCGCGCTGCCGCGGACGACGCGGACAAGGCCGCCGACGACGCCGAGTCCGCCGCGAGCTCGGCCCGCTCCGAGGCGGACGCGGCGACCAAGGCGGCCGCCGACGCGGACGCCGCGGCGACCCGGGCCGAGGCTGCCGCCAAGCGGGCCCGGTCCGATTCCGACGCCGCCCAGGCCGCCAAGCTGAAGGCGGACGCGGCGGTCCGGACGGCCACCAGCGCGGCCGCGGACGCCATCAAGGCCTCCCAGGACGCCGCCGCCTCGGCGCGTACCGCCGTGAAGCTGGCCGACGACGCCGAGAAGGACGCCGCCGACGCGAAGAAGCAGGCGGACGCCTCGAAGGCGGAGGCGGTCAAGGCCGTCGCGGGCTCGGCGGACGCCGCCGGCCACGCGTACATCACCGCCCAGGCGGCGGAGGACGCCCGTAACTCGGCCCAGCAGGTCGCTGCTCCGGCGAACGACGCGATCCAGCTCGGTTCGCCGTACGTCACCACGGACTCGGCGGCCGGACTCGTGGTCCTGTCCGGGCAGTCGTCGAAGACGATCGCCGAACAGCAGCAGGCCGTCGCCGAGGCGCACGCCGCCAACGCCCAGAAGGCCGCCGCGCAGGCGCAGAGCACCGCCAACGCGGCGACCGGAGACGCCAAGGCGGCGTACACCATCGCGGCGGAGGCCGCCGGCCACGCGGCGGACGCCCGTGCGTCGGCCAAGGAGGCGCTCGGTTACGCCGCCGAGGCGGCGAAGGCCGCGGCGGACGCGCAGGCGTCACTGGCCCGCACCATCGGCTACGACCAGCAGGCCACCGAGGACGCGGCCGCCGCGGACAAGGCCGCCGGACGCGCCGAGGGCTACGCCGAGGACGCCCGCGACTCCGCCGACCAGGCGGCCCTCGACGCGGACGCCGCCCGCACCGCGGCCTCCGAGGCCGAACAGGCGGCCAAGGACGCCCGCGCCGCGGCCGACCGCGCCGACGCCGAGGCCACCGCGGCCGAACAGGCGGCGAAGGACGCGCAGAAGTACGCGGACTCGGCGCAGCAGGCGGCGGACGAGGCCGAGCGCAAGCAGGCGAACCAGCAGGTCTCGACCGGCGCCGGCACGGGCGTCGACCGCACCTTCTACATCATCGACAAGATGACGGAGGCCGGTCCGGGCAAGCAGCTCAACACCTGCGACTACGTGCCGCAGGGCTGCACGGTGACGTACGAGCTGCACCTGAACGTCACGGTCAGCTACTACTACTGCCTCAACCCCGACGTCCCCGCCACCGAGTCCGGCTGCCCGAAGGCGGACGCCCTGTTCCTCGACCAGAAGACGTTCACGGACCAGAAGCAGAACTGGACCCACCACTTCAGCTTCGGTGACATCACCCGGCTGGGCTGGCAGAACCTCTTCGGCGACAAGCTCGGTGCCGTCCTGTACGAGATCGTGCTGGGCGACGCGGCCCGCTGCTACCACGGCGACGGGTCCAGCTGCGCCTGGGCCGCCGCGATGGTCGTACCGCCGTCGATGGCCGAGAAGCTGGCCGAGGCGGCCAAGCTGGCGCTGCGCGTCGAACAGGCCGTCAAGACCGGTGAGGACGCCGCGAAAGTCCTCGCGGACCTGAAGAAGATCTACGGCGAGAAGGGCGCCGCCCAGGCCGGCGACGCCCTGAGCGAGGCCGGGATGGGTCTGAAGATCGCGCGGGCCGTGGCGGAACGGGCCAAGATCGCCCGTCCCGCCCTCGATCCCAAGCTGCTCGACAAGCTCACCCAGGCAGGCGCGAAGTTCAACAAGGCGGACACGCTCTGGATCGCCGAGTACTCCAAGCCCGGGGTGCCGCTGGCCTGGCTGGAGAAGGGTGACGTCAACAAGGGGCTGATCCACGTCGTCTTCCGGCACGCGGGAGAGTTCGCGGACAAGGGGGTCCGGATCGAGGACATCCCGGCCCTGCTGAAGACGACCCTGACGGAGGGCACGAGGGTCGGCACCGACCGGGGGAGGCCGATCTTCGAGGTCGTCTTCCAGGGCAAGACCCAGCGCCTGGCCGTTACCGTGGGCGACAACGGATTCGTCGTAGGAGCAAATCCCGTATGACCCAGGAAGAACCACGGCACCTGCTCGTGCAGGCCCGGGGCGAGCCGTCCCCCCTGTACGAGCCGCCCGCAGGCGGCTGGTGGGACGAGGACGCAGCCGCGTTCACCGTCGGCCTCCCGCTGGAGGATGCCGCTCTGGCCCTGCCCGCGGACCTCTTGGAGGAGCTGCGCTCCTGGTCCCTGTCCTCCGGCCCCGACCGGCGGGAGCACGTCAGGCAGGGCTTGGCAGCGGCACAGCGGCTGGCCCGGCACCTGGGCCCGTCCTGGGCGGTCCGTTACTGGGACGAGGGTCTTGGCACGGTGAAGTGGCTGTGCTGGGGCTGCGACCGTCTGCACTGGGAACGGGACAGCCACGGCACGCCGCCGCACCCCGTCGACATCACGGTCGAAGGCGAGTTCAAGTACGGTCCGCTGCGCTCCGAGGGGTTCGGGGACTTCTTCCCCGACGACCCGGCCGCCGCGCTGGATCTGTCCGACGGCCTCGTGGCCGGCCTGTACGCGTGGGCGGAGAGCATCGACACCACGCTCAACCTGGACCTGCGGGACCGGGAGGACGGCAAGTACGACGCCGAGTGGGAGCGGCTGTTCCGTGCAGGCTCGGCGCTGGCGCAGCAGCTCGCGCACGAGCTGGGCCCGTCGCGGACGGTGACCTACAAGGGCCTGGCCCACGGCGGCCTGGCGGCCATCACGTCGGTCGGCTGGCGAGGGGACCGGCAGGTGTAGGGGCAGGTGTGTGTCCCCGGCGGCCTCCCGCCGGGGACACGCAGTCGCTACGCCTTGGCGACCGCGGGCGAGCCCTCGGCGGCCTTGGCCTCCAGCTCGTGGCTGATCTTCCGCTCGACGAAGAAGGCGGCCGTCGGGATCGTCCCGGCGAGCAGCACCCACAGCTGCTTGCCGACCGGCCACTTCGCCTTGGAGCCCAGGTCGAAGGCGAAGATCAGGTAGACCACGTAGAGCCAGCCGTGCGCGATGGCGACGACGCGGGTGAAGTCCGCGGCACCGTCGATGTCCAGGCCGTACTTGGCGATCATGCTCAGGCACAGCAGGACCAGCAGGACACCGGTGACGTAGGCCATGACGCGGTAGCGGGTCAGCACGCTCTTCTTCATGGCGTCGAGCGTAACCGCCCGTTCCGGGAGATCTTGGGCCGGGTCATTCCTCGGCGAAGTCGTTGGCCGCCACCCGCAGCGGCCGCAGCATCGCGAAGATCTCCGCGCACTCCTCGGCGTCGTACGCACCGAGGCCGAACTCCATCGCCATCAGGTCGCGGGTGGCCGCCTCGACGACCTCGCGGCCCTTGTCGGTGATGGAGGCGAGGGTGCCGCGTCCGTCGTTGGGGTTGGGGCGCTTGGCCACCAGGCCCGACTTCACCAGGCGGTCGACGGTGTTCGTCACCGAGGTGGGGTGCACCATCAGACGCTCGCCGATCTTCGACATCGTCAGCTCGCCCTCCTTGGAGAAGGTGAGCAGCACCAGCGCCTCGTACCGCGCGAACGTCAGCCCGTACGGCTTGACCACCGCGTCGACCTCGGCGAGCAGGATCTGGTGCGCGCGCATGATCGATGTGATGGCCGCCATGGACGGCACGTTTCCCCAGCGCCGCTTCCAGAGTTCGTCGGCGCGGGCGATCGGATCGAAGGGGAGACTGAGCGGCTTCGGCACGGCACTGACCTTACCGGCCGGTCACATGGTGGTCAGCCCCGTCTCGCGTTTCGGTCCGCCGGGCTTCAAGGGCCGGAAGCAGACAGCACGCGCGCCCCGGCCCCCGCGACGGTGGCGGGCACTATCCACCCTGGCGCACCGTCTCGGACTCGCGCCGGCTGCCATGTCGGACCCGGCACCCTCAAATCCCTTGTGCAACGATTACTGACGAATCATCAGTAAATGTCACCTTCGCCCCAGGGAGCAGCATGTCCCGGCTGATCCACACCCTCGCGGCTCTCGCGGTCCTCGGGCTTGCGGCGGGCTGCTCGTCCACGTCCGACATCGACACGGCATCCGCGGCGGGCGGCGCCTCGAAGAAGGCGGGCCGCGCAGGCGCCATGGACTTCTGGGTCGACCCGGCGAGCCCGGCCGCCGAGCAGATCAAGGAGTGGCAGCAGACGGGCCGCGCCCACGACGCGGAAGTGCTCAAGCGGATCGCGGACGAACCGGAGGCGCTGTGGCCGGCCGGCGAGATCGACCCGGGCCCCATCGTGAAGGCGGCCACCGCGTCCGCGGCCCAGGAGGGACGTACGGCGCTCTTCGTGGCGTACGACATCCCGCACCGCGACTGCGGCCAGCACTCGGCGGGCGGCGCGGCGGACGCGGACGCCTACCGGGCGTGGATCGGGCAGTTCGCGGACGCGCTCGGGGCCGGCCAGGCCCTGGTCGTCCTCGAGCCGGACGCGGTCTCCCACATCGTGGACGGCTGCACACCGGGCGGCTACCACGACGAGCGCGAGCAGCTGCTGAACGAGGCGGTCGTCCGCCTCAAGCAGCAGCCGAACACCAAGGTGTACCTGGACGCGGGCAACCCGGCCTGGATCCGCGACCCCTGGAAGCTGGTCGACCCGCTGAAGCGGGCGGGCATCGAGAACGCCGACGGCTTCTCCCTGAACGTCTCCAACTTCCAGACGGACGAACTCACCAAGGCGTACGGCCTCGAACTCTCCGGCGACCTCGGCGGCAAGCACTTCGTCATCGACACCAGCCGCAACGGCAACGGCCCCCTGCCCGGCGCCTGGTGCAACCCGCCCGGCCGCGCGCTGGGCACCCGCCCGACGACCGACACCGGCGACCCCGCGCTCGACGCCTACCTGTGGATCAAGCGGCCCGGCGAGTCCGACGGAACGTGCGGGGGCGGGCCGGCCGCGGGGAAGTGGTGGCCGGAGTACGCCCTGGAGCTGGCGCGCAACTCCAAGGCGTAGCAACCGAGTTGCGTCGTCCGGGTCACGTCGCCGGGTTGGGTCACTTGACCTGGATCCACTTGGCCTCGGACGGCGTGCCCGTCGCGTCCGTCACGAACAGCATGTACCAGCCGGGCGGCACCAGGGCCGGGTCGTCGGGTACGTCGACCGTCACCGAGTGCGCGTCCTTGGTCAGGCCGAGTTCGATGGAGCGCTGCTCGACGTCGGTGGTGTGGGTGACCGCGCTGGGCCGCATGAGCCGGGCCTTCGCCACCCGTTCGGGGTGATCGGTGCGGAAGGTCGCGCGGCGCTGCTTTCCGAGCTCCCGCGGGCCGCCCTCCAGTACGGGGCGGTTCTTGCCGCCCCGGTGCAGCGCGGGCGGTGTGAAGACCTCCATGCGCTGCTCGAAGTGGCCGAGCTTGGTGTTCTGCTGGTCGTCGAAGAGCGGGTCGGAGCCGAAGGTGGCGACCCGGCCGTCGGGCAGCAGCAGGGCCTCGGAGTGGTAGTTGCGGCCGACGGTGGGCGCGGCCGCCTCGCGGAAAGCGTTGCTCTTCGGGTCGTAGAACTGCGCCTTGAAGATGTTGCTGGCGCTGCGGCCGCGGTAGTCCTCGGAGCCGTTGGTGGTGAACACCGAGTCGTCCGGCATGATCACGCTGTTCAGGTACCGCGTGCCCTGGGGGAGGTTGGGCCCGTCCTTGAAGACCGGGTTGTCCTTCTTCAGATCGACGACGGCCGTGCGCGGGGTCGACCTCCTGGACTCGCCGACGCCTCCGCCGCCCAGGATCATCACCTTCTGGTCCTGCGCGGGCGGCAGCAGCAGGGAGGAGGAGGTCTCCGTCTCGTCGGGATCCCGCAGCCCCGGCACCTTCCGGAAGGTGTTGGTCCTCAGGTCCCACAGCCCGGGGTCCCGCCCCTGGTCGGCGGGCCCGTAACCGGCGTTGGAGGACGTGTAGAAGAGCTTGCCGCCCTTGGTCAGGAAGAGCGCGGGGTACGTGGGGAAGTACCGTTTCGGGCCGGGTGACCACTTCTTGGTCCTCGGGTCGTAGATCTCGTTGTCCCCGGGGTCGATCTGGCCGACGTCGTCCAGGCCCGAGACGGCGAGCACGCGCCCGTCGTCGAGTCCGACGAGCGTCGGATACCAGCGGGCCTTCTGCATCGGATCGACGGGCACATACCGCTCGGCCACGGGATCGAACTCGTAGGCGGCGCGGATCCCCTGGAAGTCCTGCTTGTCGAGGGTGATCTTCTCGCTCAGCCCGTAGGTGTTGGCCGCGTCCTTGCCGGTCAGCCCGACGATGTCGTACTGGGCCTGCTTCTCGGTGACGGACATCGGACCGGCCTCGACGGCCTCGACGAAGACCCGGGCCTCGCCCGCCACCACCGGGGCCGGGGCCTGCCCGGGCCGCACCGCACCGACGGCGCGGGCTGCGGGCTGGGCCTGGGCCTGGGCCTTGGGGACGGTGACGTCGAACCTGCTGACGTACTCGACGCCCGCGGGCGAGCGGAAACGGGTGCCCTTCTTCAGGAAGACCGCCTTGGTGGCGTTCTCGTTCTTGATCCGCATACCGCCGCCGGCCCGTTTGACCTCGCCGTCGAGCAGCTCGTAGCGGGCGGTGCCGCCGGCCACGAGGAGCCGCCCGTCGGGGAGTTGGGTGTGCCCGGAGCAGAAGAAGTCGGCGGGGGTGGGGATCTTCTTGAAGGTGTTCGCCTTCGGGTCCCACAGGACGGTGTCGAAGGACCCGGCATTGAATTTCCTCTGTTCGTTGCCCGACCCGGCGACGATCAGCACCTTGCCGGTGTGCAGGAGCGCGGCGTGGATGGCGTTGGTGCGGTACTTCGCGGGGATGTCGACACGGCTCCAGGAGCCGTACTTCGCCTGGTACTCGGGCTGGGCGATCTTGTACGCGTGGTACTCCTCGCCGGCGAACTCGACCGCGGCAGGGGCGTTGAGACAGGCCAGGACCACGATGCCCCCGACGCCGAGGACGGCCCTCTTCGTCACCCTGCTCTTGGAGCTCTTCTGGTACTTGTTCCGGGAACTCCGGGAATTCCGGGCCATGGCGCTAGTTCCCTCCTGTCGTGGTGCCGGAGACCGGGGAGACCCCGCCGCTGGTGGCGAGGGCGGGCTCCGTGCCGTCGACGGCACGAGTGGTCCGATGCGGTGCCTGCCGCCCCCGCCGCTCCTTGAGGAGCGTGGAGCACCACACCACGACCGGTGCGAGGGCGATGGCCATGGCCAGGACCGCCCAGGTGCGCATGGCCGCATGGGTGTGGTCCAGGACGACCGAGGCGGCCACGGAGGTCGCGAGGAGGATCGCCCAGAAGAGGTGGATACGGAAGGTGAGCAGCCGGTCGGCACTGGCGTCCACACCCTTGGGAGTCACGACGAACCTGCTGGGCCGCCGCACGAGCGCCTCACCGAACGACTTGAGGTAGATCGGCGCGGCCAGGGCCGACATGACCATCCCGGCGAGCCCGCCGGACCCCTCCGGCTCATGGGGCGAGATGTTGTGCCGCCGGTTCCACAGATACAGCCCGATCTGCAGGGCGGCGGCATCGCTGTAGAGCATCAGCCACACCGAGGAGGCGACCTGTGTGCCCGAGGCCCCGAACCAGAGAAAGAGAACGCAACTCAGGATGCCGAGAAGCCAGTTGACGGCCGTCATCGGGTAGTAGACGAGCATCAGGGTGTACGAGAAGAGGCGCCCCGGAGGCATCCTGAACAGCGCCTTCCCGTACTGCTTGAGCAGCGTCTCGTAGGTCCCCCGCGACCAGCGCATCTGCTGCGTGAAGAAGTCGGTCCAGGAGGCGGGCCCCTCCCCGACGGCGAGCACGTCCGGTGTGTACACGGACCGCCAGTGATTGCCGGTCGCCGGATTGCGGCGCTGGTGTATCTCGAACCCGGTGGCCATGTCCTCGGTGATGGAGTCGTACAGCCCGCCGATCTGCTTCACGGCGGCGATGCGTACGACGTTGTTCGTACCGACGAACATGGGCGAGCGATACCGGTTCCCGGCACGCTGGATCAGCGCGTGGAAGAGGAACTGCTGCGACTCGGCGGCTTTGGTGACGGGATGGTCGGCGTAGTTCCCGTACACCTGAGGCCCGACCACGAAGGCAACATCGGGATCCCGGAAGTAGCCCATCATCCGCTCGAGGAAGTTGGGGCGCGGGACGTGGTCCGTGTCGACGGAGGCGAAGAAGTCGTACTCGTCGCCGTGCACGGCGATCCAGGCGTTGTAGTTGCCGTGCTTGGTCAGGGCCTTGTGGACCCCCTTGGCCTGGTTCCACTGCGGCACACCGTGCCGGGTGAAGTGCCGCACTCCGAGCTCCGCGCACAGGACCTTCGCCTGCTCGTCGTCGCCTTCGTCGAGCAGCCATACGTCGAGGACACTGCCGGGCCCGGCGTGGGTGATCCCTACGGCTCCCTCGAGGGTGGCGCGGACCATGGAGAGGGGTTCCTTGCCCGGGACGTACGTCGTGAGGAAGGCGACCCGGGTGCCGGGTTCGGGGACCACCGGGACGGGGTCGCGGGCGACCAGCGTGGCGTGTGCGACGGACGCGACGTTGACGACCATGAACAGCTCGATGAGCCCGATGGATATCAGCATCGTGGCATCGAGCCCGACGAGCCAGCTCTCCCCGCCGTCGCGGTGCACCCAGTGGGTGGGCCAGACGAGGTAGACGAGCAGGGTGCCGGTGAGCACCGGCGCGAGGGTCATCAGGAGGACGGCCTGTATTCGGCGCGGCTCACTGGACAGGAGCGAGGTGTACTGCACCTGGTACGACGCGTCGGTCGGCTCCGTGAGAGGTCCGGCCAGTCGGCTGTGGGTGTCGTATGCGTAGCCCTCCGACTGCACGGCGCCCTCCATTGAGTGAGGTGTGACCGGCAGACGAATACCGATCACTCCATACAAAAGTGGAGTTCCGAGGGCACGGCGACCTGGGGGCGTCCAGCCGGGTGGAGCCGACGGCATTCCGGGAGACGGGCGGGGGTGACCGCCCGGGAGCTGATCTCCGCCGGCCGGGGATCGATCTTTCAGCCCGTCCGGCGTTCGAGGACGAGGCCGTTCAGGCCGAACGGAGGTCTGGGGGCAGAGCCCCCAGCGGGGTGCCGGGGCAGCGCCCCGGGCCGGGACGGGCAGGGGCGGCGGGGGCGAAAAGACCCCCCGCTGCCAACAGCCTCAGCGCCGCCCCCTCCGCCGCACCCGATGCCGCACAGCCCGCTGAGCCACCGGCCCAAGCTCCTCCAACACCCCCGCAACAACCCCCAGTTGCTCCAGCGCATCCAACGCCGCCGACGCCCCCACCGCATCCACACCCTCGTACAACTCGATTCCCACGAACGCGGCCGCCACAGCCCGGGCCAAGCCGGAAGGATCCGCAAACTCCCCCAGCGGCGTGTCCGCAAGGACCCTCCGCAGCACCTTCTCGATCTCCACGATCCACAGATCGAGCCCCGCCGCGGTCGCCGGCCCCAGCGTCGCGTGGGTCTGCGCCCCGGCCAACAGCTGCCCGAGCAGGGCGACATGCCCCCCGGCACGCTCCGCCTCGTGCATCTCCCGCCCCACGGCGAGCAGTTCGGACAGCGACGTCACCGCCGCGAACTGTTCGCGATACCGCGCCACCGACTGCTCCGCGCCGTACCGGCAGGCCGCCGCGAGCAGTTCGTCCACCGAGCCGAAGTGGTAGAAGACCAGCGCCTGGTTCACCCCGGCGGCCGTCGCGATCGTACGGGCGGACACCTTCGCGATCCCCTGCTCGGTGAGCGTCCTCAGCGCCCCCTCGAGGAGTTTGGCCTTGGTCTCCTGGGACTTCGCCGTCTCGGGACTCACGCGCGCCGCTCCTCGCGCACCGGCCGCAGACCGGGCCGCACACCGCAGTCACGGATGTCCGTGTACGTCGCCTCGAAGGACCCGTCGTAGCCGAAAAGGGGCCCGAAGTACCTGTTCACCACCCGGACCCGGACACGGAACCGCCCGGCCACGTCGTCGAACGACTCCCGCACCTCGGCACTGGCCCCGATCAGCTCCGGTACCCGCGCGTCCACCACCCCCTCCCGGAACCGGTGCTCGCCGGAGCGGATCAGCAGCGACCCGTCGGGCTCGGCCCGGAAGTACAGGTCACTGGCGAGGTGCTGGTGGGTCCCGAGGTAGTCCAGGATGCGGTCCCCTGCAGGGCTCAGCACCATCTGGGCGTCGAAGCGCCGGGAACGTCCGGGCAGGTCGAAGGTGCGCACGAAAGTCACCGTCTCACGCCCGAAGCTGTCGGTGTACGGAACGTTCTCGATGGTGAAGGGAACCTGGCGCCCCTGCCTGGGCACCAGGATGTTGCGCGTGCTGCCGAGCGCGAGAAAGGGCTTCACCAAGGGTCCGCCGTGCCAGATGCGGTCCATCACGCCCCGCCCCGTGCACGCCTCCCCGCTCGCCAGCCCGACCGAGAATCGGCGTTGCAGCTGAGGGTGGAGACGGTCGAAGTCGGAACCCATGACCGTGCGGAAGATCGACGTCGTCGTCATCGGTGGCTCTCCAGGGTGCGCAGAACCCGGGGCGCACGCACGCGCGTGGGCGGCGTACGCAGGCAGCGGCGGGCGGCCGGGGTGGTGGACAGCGGCGGCGCGAGGAGCGCCAGCGAGAGGGCGACCACCGCCAGCAGCGGGGTGGCGTAGCAGAAGAGCGGGGCGAACGGTCCGGTCAGCCGCAGCAGGCTGCCGTAGCCGAAGCCGGTCCCGGCGAGGGCGATCACCAGGGCCCGCACGAGCAGCTCGGCCAGCCAGTTCGTCCGCGCCCGCTCCGGTGTGATCCCGCGCTCCAGCCACAGCCGGAGCCGGTCGAAGGACCAGGCCGTCGCCCAGCCCATCAGGGGGCGGAACAGAATCCGGTCGGCGAGTGCGCCGAAGCCGCCCCAGCGGGGCCGGTAGTCGTAGCCGGTGAGGAAGCGGACGCCGTCCCCGTCGGGGATGTAACGCCAGTACCCGCTGCCCTCGGCCAGCAGCGAGAGCGGATGCGGCGAGGCGAACCGGAGCGCGGAGGTACGGGTCCCGTCCGGGCGCTCCCGTTCGCCCGCCGAGACTCCGGTGCCGGCGACCGTGAGGAAGGGCAGCACCCTGGCGGCGTACCGGAAGTGCTGCGGTTCGCCCTCCACGCGCGGGAGGTAGCAGATCTCTGTGAAACGGAGGTCCCAGCGCTGGTGCTGGGAGGGTTCCTGAGTGCGTGACCACAGTTCGTCGAGGTCGGCACGGATCCGCGCCTCTATGTAGAGCCCCGAGTGCCCCATGTGAATCCCCCAGGTCAGCTGGTTGTTTGAGCGACTGCTCAAACTACTTGACCGTGAACGTACACCTCTTTGAGCGATCGCTCAAACATGGGCCGCAAGAAAAACCCGGCCCATGCGGGCCGGGTTGGACTTTCGAACCGACTACGGCGACTGGACGACTTCGCGACTACTCGGCGAGATACCGCTCCACCGTCTCCACCTTGGCGGTGAGACCGTCGGTCACTCCGGGGCGGATGTCCGCCTTGAGGACCAGGGACACGCGCGGCGCCCGCTCCTCGACCGCGGCGACGGCGCGCCTGACGACGTCCATGACCTCGTCCCACTCGCCCTCGATGGACGTGAACATCGCGTCGGTGCGGTTGGGCAGGCCCGACTCGCGGACGACGCGGACGGCGTCGGCGACGTACTCCCCCACCTCGTCGCCGACCCCCAGCGGCGTCACGGAGAAGGCGACGATCATGCGTTCACGACCCCTTCCCTTTCCTTGCGCGCACGAGCCGCGATGACCTCGTCCTCGGCGGCGCGGCGCAGCGTGCGCTCGATGATGAAGCCGCCGCCCGGGATGATCGAGTACGCGAAGTAGAGGGCGGCCTTGCTCTTGTTCCACTTGGTGCGGTTCCAGGCGTCGGCCCAGAAGATCACGTAGATGATGAACAGCACGCCATGGATCGGGCCGAGCACGCGGGCGACGTCGACGTCGGGGTTGATCGTGTACTTGATGACCGTGCAGGTGAAGAGAATGATCCAGGAGACGCCCTCCGGCACGGAGATCAGTCGGAGGCGGCGGATGGCGGAGGCTGTCTTGAGGTCCACGGATCACCTTCGGTGGGAGTTGCGACGACGGTCTGCCGGTTTGTGAACGCACGCACAAGCGCCCCCCCATTGTGGCAAACAGTGCCCCTAGGGGTGCGCTCGGGGTTGGTATCCACCCGTAGGCCCTGTGCGGCGCGCCCGCCCTGCGGATACCTTCCCAGCGTGGCGATGTTCCGACTCCAAGGCAGCAAGGTGCTCGCCGTCGACATGACCGGGGACGCCGTGAAGGCGAAGAACGGCTCGATGGTCGCGTACGACGGGCAGATGGCCTTCAAGAAACTGAGCGGCGGCGGTGAGGGCCTGCGGGGCATGGTGACCCGGCGGCTCACCGGTGAGCAGATGACCGTGATGGAGGTGAAGGGGCACGGGACGTGCTGGTTCGCGGACCGGGCCTCCGAGATCAACCTCGTCGGCCTCCAGGGCGACAAGCTGTATGTCGAGTCGAGCAATCTGCTCGCGACCGACGCCGGCCTCAGGACCGGCACGACCTTCACCGGGCTGCGCGGCGCCTCGCAGGGCAACGGGCTGTTCACGACGACCGTCGAGGGCCACGGCCAGGCGGCGATCATGTCGGACGGCCCGGCGGTGGTGCTGCGGGTGAGCGCGCAGTACCCGCTGACGGTCGACCCTGGCGCCTATATCGCGCACCAGGGGAATCTGCGGCAGTCCTTCCAGTCCGGTGTGACGTTCCGCACGTTCTTCGGCGAGGGCGGCGGCGAGGCCTTCCAGATCCGGTTCGAGGGGGACGGGCTGGTGTACATACAGCCGAGCGAACGCAACACGATCGCGGGGGACGTGTGACATGCCCTTCCGCGAGATCAACTCCAAGATGGTCGAGGCGACAGTGCTGCCCGGCCAGCGGCTGTTCAGTCAGCGCGGCGCGATGCTCGCCTACAAGGGCGAGGTGTCCTTCACGCCCAACATCCAGGGCGGCCAGGGCGGGATCATGTCGATGATCGGGCGCAGGGTGGCGAACGAAGCCACCCCTCTGATGTCCGTCGAGGGCAGCGGCACGGTCCTGTTCGGGCACGGCGGTCACCACGTCCAGGTCATCAACCTCACCGGCGACACCCTCTACGTGGAGGCGGACCGCCTGCTCGCCTTCGAGGGCACGCTCCAGCAGGGCACGATGTTCATGGGCTCACAGGGCGGGGTCATGGGCATGGTGCGCGGCCAGGTCACCGGCCAGGGGCTGTTCACGACCACCCTCAAGGGCCAGGGCTCGGTCGCGGTGATGGCCCACGGCGGCGTCTTCGAGATCCCGATCACCCCCCAGCGGCCCGTCCACGTCGACCCGCAGGCGTACGTCGCCCACCACGGGGACGTACGCAACAAGCTGTCCACGGCACTGGGCTGGCGGGACATGGTGGGCCGCGGCTCCGGCGAGGCCTTCCAGCTGGAGCTCAGCGGCAGCGGCGCGGTGTACGTCCAGGCCTCGGAGGAGAAGCTGTGAGCGGGTACGGGGTCCCGGGCGGCCCGACGGTCTTCGACCCGATGACGCTGCCGGTCGACGACAACGTCAACAAGTACACCTTCTGCGTGGAGCTCAAGGGGAGCCAGTGGTTCCTGCAGAAGGGGAAGATGATCGCCTACTACGGCTCGATGGAGTTCAACGGCATCGGGCACGGCCGGCTCGACCGACTTGTCCGTACGTCCTTTCATTCGCCACTGCACGCGAGCGACTGGGTCGTGGCGGACGGCTCCGGCAAGATGCTCCTCGCCGACCGGGCCTTCGATGTGAATTCGTACGACCTCGAAGACGGCAACCTGACCATTCGCTCGGGCAATCTGCTCGCTTTTCAGCCAAGTCTCGCGCTCAAGCAATCCATCGTGCCGGGTTTTCTGACCCTGATCGGAACCGGAAAGTTCGTGGCTGCATCTAACGGTCCGGTGGTGTTCATGGAGCCCCCGATCCGGGTGGACCCGCAGGCGCTCGTCGGCTGGGCCGACTGCCCGTCGCCGTGCCATCACTACGACCACGGCTACATGACGGGCCTAATGGGCGGTCTACGTGCAATGACGGGCCTCGGCGGGGCCTCCGGGGAGGAGCATCAGTTCGAGTTCGTAGGGGCCGGCACAGTCCTGCTCCAGTCCTCGGAGACCCTCATGGCCGAGCAGGCCACGGGGGCGGTTCCGCCGGAGCCCGGCGTACCCGGTGGCGGCGGGGTGCACACAGGCCCTTCACAGCAAGCCGGCTCACCGCGCCTTCCCGGACAGCTGGGGGACCTCCAGCGTCGCTTCGGGCTGTGAGCGGTAGTCTGCGGAGTGTGACGTCGAACGTGTGCGCGCCAATGTCACACCACCCTCACTAGTTCGCCTTTCAACATTTTAGGTAGACTTCATTCATGGAGACCGAGACGGCCACGCGCTGGCTGACCGATGCGGAGCAGTGCGCCTGGCGCACCCACCTGGAGGTCAACAGGCTGTTGACGTACCAGCTCGAGAGGGACCTGCAGCCGTTCGGCCTGACTATGAACGACTACGAGATCCTGGTGAACCTCTCCGAGTCGGAGGACGTACGGATGCGGATGAGCGACCTCGCGTCCGCCACCCTCCAGTCCAAGAGCCGCCTCTCCCACCAGATCACCCGGATGGAGAACGCGAACCTGGTCCGCCGCGAGAACTGCGAGTCCGACCGCCGCGGGCTCTACGCGGTCCTCACGGAGCACGGTATGGAGACGATGAAGAAGGTCGCCCCGCACCATGTGGCGTCCGTGCGCAGGCACTTCATCGACCTGCTGTCCCCCGAGGCCATGGCGGAGCTCGACAAGGCCCTGAAGCCCATCGCGGAGCACCTCCGCGGGCAGCGGGGACGCCCCTAACGCGTTGCAGGAGCAAGCGGCAGGCGGAGTTCGAACAGAGCCCCGCCTGCCGGTGCGTCCCGGACGGTGAGCGTTCCGCCGTGCCGTACGGCGACGTCGCGGGCGATGGCGAGCCCGAGGCCGGCGCCGCCGTCGTCGCGGCTGCGGGCGTCGTCGAGCCGTACGAACCGCTCGAAGACCCGCTCACGGTCGCCCTCGGGCACACCGTCTCCGTCGTCGGCGACGGCCAGTACGGCAGCGTCCCCGTCCCGCCGCACGGACACGGTGACCGCCGACCGGGCGTGCCGCTCGGCGTTGTCGAGGAGATTGGCCAGCAATCGCCCCAACTGCCCCTGTGATCCCGCCACTTCCACGGCCTCCGCATCCAAGGTCGCACTCCTTCGCCTCGCCGTCTCCTCCCGCGCCAGCGCGCCCAGGTCGAAGCGGGCGCCGCCCGGCCGCTCCCCCGCGTCGAGGCGGGCGAGCAGCAGCAGGTCGGCGGCGAGGCGCTGCAGTCGTGCCGTGTCCTCGACGGCGCCTTCGAGGTCCAGCAACTCGCGGTGCGCGGCGCCCACTTCGAGCTGGGTCCGCAGGGACGCGATCGGACTGCGCAGCTCGTGCGAGGCATCGGCGACGAACCGGCGCTGGCGCTCCACGGAGCTCTCCAGCGCGGCCAGCGTCTCGTTCGTGGTCCGGGCCAGGCGGGCGACCTCGTCGTGGGTGTCCGGGACCGGGACGCGGCGGGCCAGGTCCGCGGAGGCCGTGATCGCGGCCATTTCGCTGCGGATGCCCTCCACCGGGTGCAGGGCGCGCCGGGTGACCAGCCAGGTCACGCCCGCGACGACGCCGAGCAGCAGCGGGAAGCCGATCAGCATCACGGTCTGCGCGGTGCGGACGGCGCCCTGTTCGGCGGAGAGCGGAGCGCCGGCGTGGACGGTGAGTTCGCCCTTGCCGTCGACCTCGACCCGCACGGCGGCGAAACGGTAGTCGGCGCTCTGGCCGTCGATCGTGGCGGAGCCGTTGGTGAAGGTGGTCCGGTCGTCGATCTCACCGGGTTCGAGGGCGGAGTGGTGGTCGTCCGCGTCGTCGTCGGACTCCTCGCCGCCGGCGCTCGGGGATGCGCTCGGCTGCGGCTTCACGGCGTCCGTGTCCGTGCCGCTGATCTTGGTCAGGTCCTCGCTGGCGGCGACCAGTGTGCCGGTGGAGTCGACGACTTGGACCGGCTCCTCGTCCCCGTCCAGGGAGAGCTCGTCGTAGCGCTTCCCCATGGCCAGATCGGTGGCGACCGACCGCGCGGTGCGCTCCGCCTGCGTGCCCGCCTGGCCCAGCAGGTTGGACCGCAGGGACAGCAGTACGGCGACGCCGGCGGCGACCAGCGCCACGGCGACGACGAGCGCGGCGGCGAGGGTCGCCCGGGCCCGTACGGAGCCGAAGACCCGTCTCATCTCCCGGCCTCCAGGCGGTAACCGGCGCCCCGGACCGTCCGGATGAGCCCGGCGCGCAGCTTGCGCCTCAGCGTGCTGACGTAGACCTCGACGATGTTCGGGTCGCCCTCGTACGCGAAGTCCCAGACGTGGTCCAGGATCTCGGCCTTGGACACCACCGCGCCGGCCCGCACCACGAGCTGCTCCAGCACCGCGAACTCCTTGGCGGTGAGGGTGACTTCGTCATCGGCGAGGAAGACGCGGCGGGCGCCCGTGTCGACCTTGAGGTCGCCATGGACGTGCACGGGCGAGGCACCGCCGGCGGGCCCCCGGCGCCGTAGCAGCGCCTTGATACGGGCGACGAGGACGACGTACGAGAACGGTTTCGTCAGGTAGTCGTCCGCGCCCGTGTCCAGGCCCTCCGCCTCGTCGTACTCGCCGTCCTTGGCGGTGAGCATGAGGATCGGGACGTCGTTCCCGGCGGCGCGCAGGGCGGAGCAGACACGGTAGCCGTTCATGCCCGGCAGCATGATGTCGAGGATCAGCAGGTCGTACGGCGACTCGCTCGCCCGGTGCAGGCCCTCCAGGCCGTCGTGGACGACGTCGACGGCGTAGCCCTCGGCGGTCAGTCCCTTGGCCAGGGAAAGGGCTAGACGTTTCTCGTCCTCGACGATCAGCAGGCGCATGTGTTTCAGGGTCGCAAACCGAAGCTGAAGTGATCTTCAGGTGGCTTCAGGTCCCGCTCAGTGTCCGTTCGCGAGTGTGGTTCCCACAGAAACCGAACGACTCGGGAGGAACCCGTATGAAGCGCAACATCGTCATCGCCACCGTCGCCGCGGCCGCGCTCGTCGGCGGCGGCACCGCCGCGGCCTTCGCGGTGGGAGGCGGCGACGCGGCGCCGACGAAGCGTCAAGCGAGCCTCCCGGCGGCCGCAAGCGGCAAGGTCACTGCCGCCGGCGCCATCGCCGCCGCCCTGCAGCACACGCCGGGCACGGCCGTCGCCGCCGACCGTGACGACGACGGCACGAACGCCTGGGAGGTGGACGTCGTCAAGGGCGACGGCGCCGAGTACACGGTCCGGGTCTCCCCCACCACCGGCAAGGTCGTCGGCGCCCACCGCGACACCGACGACGGCAGCGACGACCTCGCCGCCCTGAAGGGCACGGGCGTGGACGCCCGCGAGGCCGCCCTGGCCGTCGCGCCGAAGGGCACGGTCACCGAGGTCGACCGGGACGACGACGGCCCCGCGGCCTGGAGCGTCGAGACCCCCAAGGGCGAGTGGAAGGTCGACGCGCACACGGGCAAGGTCACCCAGGACCACAAGGACGCCGACCACGACGGCCGGGGCGACGACGACTGACGTGCCGTCACGCGACGGGTACGGCCTCCTCGCCGTCCCGTTCCGGCACCGTGCGAGGGGCACTCGGCTCACGGGTGCCCCTCGCGGTGGCCAGGGCCGTCAGCAGGGCCGCCGCGCCGGCCGCAGCGAAGCACAGTGCCGTCGGCATCCCGCTCACCAGCAGCCCCGCTACGGCCGCGCCCGCCGTACTGCCCGCGTTCACACCCGTGTTGACCCAGGCGCCGGCCCGGACCCGTGTCTCCGGGGCCGCCGCGTCGTCGGCGATCAGATAGGCGGTGGTCAGCGCGGGCGAGACGAAGAACCCTGCTGTCGCCAGAGCGACGGCGAGCGTTCCGAGCCCGGGGGCGAGCCCGGCACCGAGCAACGCCACCCCCAGGCCCGCCGCCGTCGGGGGCAGTCGCACCCGGGCCGGGATGCGCCAGTCGACGGCCCCGTTGACCAGACCGCCGACGGCACTGCCGGCGGACAGGGCGGCCAGCGTCCACGCGACCGCGCCATCGCCGTAGTGCCGCTGCTCGGCAAAGGCCACCACCACCAGGTCGACCACGCCCAGCGTCAGCCCGACGCCCGCGGCAGCGACGACGGGCCGAAGAATGCCGCGCAGCACACTCCGCCCGGCAGCGCTCCGCCCGGCTTCCTGCCGCGGACGGACCCCCTGCCCCGCATCCGCCTCGACGGGACGCACCGCTCCCACAGCCGGCGACGTGACGAACCCGGCCGTCCCCGCCACGATCAGTGCCGTCCCGAAGACGATGCCGGCCATCGGCGGAGCGAAGCCGACGAGGACGCCTACCAGGAGCGGTCCCGAGACGAAGAGCAGTTCCTCGGCGACGCCGTCGAGGCTGTAGGCACGCTGCAACAGGGCACGGTCCGGAGCGAGCCGGCCCCACACGGCGCGCATGGTCGGGCCCAGCGGAGGAGTGCAGGCTCCTGCCGCGGCGGTCATGGCGCCCAGGACGAGCGGTGAGACGGCACCGGGGCGCCGGACGAGCAGCGTGAGCAGCCCGAGCAGGGCCGCGTAGGCCGTGACCATCGGGACCAGTGCGCGGCGCGGCCCGTGCCGGTCGATCAGGGCGGCCCGGGCGGGCGACAGGAAGACGCTGGTGGCGCCGAACAGCGCCATGACGGAGCCCGCGACCGCGTACGACCCCGAGGCGCGGTTCACGGCGAGCATCACCGACAGGGGGACGATTCCGTACGACAGCCTGCCGAGCAGAGCGGCTGCGAAGGTGCGACGGGCATGCGGGATGCGGAGCACGACGGCATACGACGGCCGCCGTGCGACTGACATGGAAGACACGGCAATTCCTCGACTCGAGGCAGGGAAAGGGGACGCCTGATTGCCGCGCGCCGGCTGCGGTCGGTCACCGTTTGCCGTGCGCGGGCCGGGGCGTGCCCTATGCCAAGAGGAGGTACATGCACATCAACGTATCAGCGCGGCCCAGGAGTTGACCACGCAATAGCAGGCAGTGAAGCGCCTCAGCCCTGCGTCAGCCCCGCCACCAGTTCGTCCGCCGCGCGGTACGGGTCCAGCTCCCCGGCCACGATCCGTTCCGCCAGTGCGCTCAGGCGGCGGTCGCCGTGCAGGTCGCCGATGCGTTCACGCAGGGCCGTGACGGCGATGGTCTCGACCTCGCGGGAGGCGCGGGCGCGGCGGCGCTCGGCCAGGACTCCGCGCTCCTCCATCCACGCCCGGTGCTTCTCCAGGGCCTCGACAACCTCGTCGATGCCCTCGGCGCGCGCGGCGACCGTCTTGACGATCGGCGGGCGCCAGTCGCCGGGGCCGCGGGACTCGCCCAGGCCCAGCATGTGGTTCAGCTCGCGGGCCGTGGCGTCGGCGCCGTCGCGGTCGGCCTTGTTGACGACGTAGACGTCACCGATCTCCAGGATTCCGGCCTTCGCCGCCTGGATGCCGTCGCCCATCCCCGGGGCCAGCAGGACCACGCTGGTGTCCGCCTGGGAGGCGATCTCGACCTCCGACTGGCCGACACCGACCGTCTCGACCAGGATCACGTCGCAGCCCGCCGCGTCCAGCACACGGATCGCCTGCGGGGCGGCCCACGCGAGGCCGCCGAGGTGGCCCCGGGTCGCCATCGAGCGGATGTACACGCCGGGGTCGGAGGCGTGCTCCGACATGCGCACGCGGTCGCCGAGCAGTGCGCCGCCGGAGAACGGGGACGACGGGTCGACGGCCAGGACGCCGACCCGCCTGCCCTGCTTGCGGTACGCCGTCACCAGCGCCGAGGTCGACGTGGACTTGCCGACGCCCGGGGAACCGGTCAGGCCGACCACGTACGCGTTCCCCGTCAGCGGCGCCAGCGCCTCCATGACCTCCCTGAGCTGCGGGGACGCCCCCTCGACCAGCGAGATCAGCCGGGCCACGGCCCGCGGCCGGCCTTCCCTGGCCTGGGCCACCAGAGAGGAGACGTCCTGCATCACAGCTCCGTTCAGAGATCGACGTCAGGGATCGACGTACGAAGGAGGGACATACGAAGGAGAACTCAGGCCTTGGGTACCCGCACGATCAGCGCGTCACCCTGACCGCCGCCGCCGCACAGCGCGGCCGCACCCACGCCGCCGCCCCGGCGCTTCAGCTCCAGCGCCAGGTGCAGGACGAGCCGGGCGCCGGACATGCCGATGGGGTGGCCCAGGGCGATGGCGCCGCCGTTGACATTCACCTTTTCTGTTGAAACTCCGAGGTCCTTCATTGACTGCACGGCCACGGCGGCGAAGGCCTCGTTGATCTCGACGAGGTCCAGGTCCTCGACCTCCAGGCCCTCCTTCTTCAGGGCGTGCAGGATCGCGTTGGACGGCTGCGACTGGAGCGAGTTGTCCGGGCCCGCCACATTGCCGTGGGCGCCGATCTCGGCGATCCAGTCCAGGCCCAGTTCCTGCGCCTTGGCCTTGCTCATCACGACCACGGCCGCCGCACCGTCCGAGATCTGCGAGGAGGTGCCGGCGGTGATCGTGCCGTCCTTGGTGAACGCCGGGCGCAGCTTGCCCAGGGACTCAGCGGTGGTGTCGCCGCGGATGCCCTCGTCCTTGCTGAAGAGGACCGGGTCGCCCTTGCGCTGCGGGATCTCGACCGGGGTGATCTCGGCCTCGAAGATGCCGTTCTTCTGGGCGGCGGCGGCGCGCTGGTGGGACAGGGCGGCGATCTCGTCCTGCTCGGGGCGCTGGATGCCCAGGCGCGTGTTGTGCTTCTCCGTCGACTCGCCCATGGCGATGTTCTCGAAGGCGTCGGTCAGGCCGTCGTGGGCCATCGCGTCGAGCATCTCGATCGCGCCGTACTTGAAGCCCTCGCGGGACTTCGGCAGCAGGTGGGGCGCGTTGGTCATGGACTCCTGGCCGCCCGCGACGATCACGTCGAACTCGCCGGCGCGGATCAGCTGGTCGGCGAGCGCGATGGCGTCGAGGCCGGACAGACACACCTTGTTGACGGTGAGCGCCGGGACGTTCATCGGGATGCCGGCCTTGACGGCGGCCTGGCGTGCCGGGATCTGCCCTGCCCCGGCCTGCAGCACCTGACCCATGATCACGTACTGCACCTGGTCGCCACCGATCCCCGCACGGTCGAGGGCGGCCTTGATCGCGAAGCCGCCGAGGTCGGCTCCGGAGAAGGACTTGAGCGAGCCCAGCAACCGTCCCATGGGCGTCCGGGCGCCCGCGACGATCACCGAGGTCGTGCTGTTCGATCCAGACATGAGCTGCGATCCCCTTCCGGCTGCACTGCCGAGGAGTGAACGAGGGTTTACTTCGAATGTACTGAGTGGCACTCCGTGCCGTCACCCGGCGGTCGGTGTGATCGCTGGCACGTTGCGTAACCATCCGAAGAGCGCTGCACTGACAAACATGCTGACGCGAATCGACCACATCGGGATCGCCTGTTTCGACCTCGACAAAACTGTCGAGTTCTATCGGGCCACATACGGCTTCGAGGTGTTCCACTCCGAGGTCAACGAGGAGCAGGGCGTCCGCGAGGCCATGCTCAAAATCAACGATACGTCCGACGGGGGCGCCTCCTACCTGCAGCTTCTGGAGCCGACGCGACCGGACTCGACCGTCGCGAAGTGGCTCGACAAGAACGGCGAGGGTGTCCACCACATCGCTTTCGGTACGGCGGATGTGGACGGCGACGCGGCCGACATCAGGGACAAGGGCGTACGCGTTCTGTACGAAGAGCCCCGGCGCGGCTCCATGGGGTCACGAATCACGTTCCTGCACCCCAAGGACTGCCACGGCGTTCTGACAGAACTGGTCACTTCGGCGCCTGTTGAGTCACCTGAGCACTGACCCCCGTACATATGGGCCGGTAGGGTTGGGGGCGGTCGCCGCTTCTTGGGGGGTGACCGCACGCCGGGGTCCGGGTTTCGGGGGGCGAGCGTCGGGGCAGCAGCCCATGCTCCGCCGTTGATCTGACACCATTCCCCGGGGGCCCCGTTCGGCGGATGGACGGAGCTCGTTTGGCCAGACTTGCGACCAGGGGACGGATGGGACCGCGCAGTGCGGGGCTACGAACGCCAGGAGCGAGAGCCGGCGGCTGACGTCGACCACCTCTCTCGGTTCGAGGCCGAGATGGAGCGGCTGAAGACCGAGCGGGAAAAGGCGATCCAGCACGCCGAGGACCTCGGCTACCAGGTCGAGGTGCTGCGCGCCAAGCTGCACGAGGCGCGCCGCACCATCATGTCCCGGCCCGCCTTCGACGGCGGTGACATCGGCTACCAGGCCGAGCAGCTGCTGCGGAACGCGCAGATCCAGGCCGACCAGCTGCGTCAGGACGCCGAGCGCGAGCTGAGCCAGGCGCGGGCGCAGACCCAGCGCATCCTGCAGGAGCACGCGGAGAACGCGGCCCGGCTGCAGGCCGAACTGCACCAGGAGGCGGTCACCCGCCGCCAGCAGCTGGACCAGGAGCTGGCGGAGCGCCGCCAGACCGTCGAGTCGCACGTCAACGAGAACGTGGCATGGGCGGAGCAGCTGCGCGCCCGTACGGAGTCCCAGGCCCGTCGGCTGCTCGACGAGTCCCGTGCCGAGGCCGAGCAGGCCATGGCCACGGCGCGTGCCGAGGCCGAGCGGATCGCTTCCGAGGCCCGGCAGCGGCTGCAGAGCGAGGCCGAGGAGGCCCGCGCGGAGGCCGACCAGCTGCTGCTGAGGGCCCGTACGGACGCCGAGCGGCTGCTGAACGCCGCGTCCTCCCAGGCCCAGGAGGCCACCGACCACGCGGAGCAGCTGCGCACCTCCACCGCCTCGGAGTCGGACTCCGCCCGTCGCCAGTCGCAGGAGCTGAGCCGGGCCGCCGAGCAGCGCATGGCGGAGGCCGAGGAGGCGCTGCGCAAGGCCCAGACCGAGGCCGACAAGCTCGTCACCGAGGCCACGGCGGCGGCCGAGAAGGCTCTCGCCAGCGCCGAGTCGACGAACGAGCAGCGCACGCGTACGGCGAAGGAGCAGGTCGCCCGGCTGGTCGAGGAGGCCACCAAGGAGGCCGAGGCCACCAAGTCGGACGCCGAGCAGGTCGTCGCCGACGCCCGCTCCGAGGCCGAGCGGATCGTCGCCGAGGCCTCCGAGAAGGCCCGCACGATCACCGCCGAGGAGAGCGCGACCCAGCTGTCGAAGGCGGCCAAGACCGCCGAGGACGTCCTCAACAAGGCGCAGGAGGACGCGCAGAACACCACCAAGGCAGCCGCCGAGGAGGCCGAGCGGATCCGCCGCGAGGCCGAGGCCGAGGCCGACCGGCTGCGCGCCGAGGCGCACGACATCGCCGAGCAGCTCAAGGGCTCGGCGAAGGACGACACCAAGGAGTACCGCGCCAAGACGGTCGAGCTGCAGGAGGAGGCGCGCCGGCTGCGCGGCGAGGCCGAGCAGCTGCGCGCCGAGGCGGTCGCCGAGGGCGAGAAGATCCGCGCGGAGGCCCGCAGGGAGGCCGTACAGCAGATCGAGGAGGCGGCCAAGACCGCCGAGGAGCTGCTGGCGAAGTCCCGGCAGGACGCGGACGAGCTGCGCCAGAAGGCCACGACGGACAGCGAGAAGGTCCGTACGGAGGCCATCGAGCGGGCGACCACGCTGCGGCGGCAGGCCGAGGAGACCCTCCAGCGCACCCGCCAGGAGGCCGAGCGGCACCGCGAGGAGGTCGTCGAGCAGTCCGAGGGCATCAAGGCCGACGCCGAGCGGGCCGCGCGCGAGCTGCACGAGGAGACCGAGCGGGCCATAGAGGCGCGCCGTGCGGAAGCCACCGAGGAGCTGACGCGGCTGCACACGGAGGCCGAGGAGCGCCTCGCCGCCGCCGAGCAGGCACTGACCGACGCCCGTGACGAGGCGTCGCGGATCCGTCGTGAGGCCGCCGAGGAGAGCGAGCGGCTGCGCGGCGAGGCCGCCGAGCGGATCCGCACCCTGCAGGCACAGGCCGAGACGGAGGCCGAGCGGCTGCGCAACGAGGCCGCGTCGGACGCGTCCGCCTCGCGTGCCGAGGGCGAGGCCATCGCCGTACGGCTGCGGTCCGAGGCCGCCGCGGAGGCGGAGCGGCTGAAGTCGGAGGCGCAGGACAGCGCAGACCGGGTGCGGGCGGAGGCGCTGGCCGCCGCCGAGCGGCTCGGTACCGAGGCGTCCGAGACGCTGGCCGCCGCGCAGGAGGAGGCCAACCGGCGCCGTCGCGAGGCCGAGGAGACCCTCGGCGCCGCGCGCACCGAGGCGGACCAGGAGCGCGAGCGGGCCCGCGAGCAGAGCGAGGAGCTGCTGGCCTCCGCGCGCAACCGCGTGGAGGAGGCACAGGCCGAGGCGGTGCGGCTGGTCGAGGAGGCCGACCGGCGCGCGAACGAGATGGTCTCGGGCGCCGAGCAGCACGCCCAGCAGGTGCGGGACTCGGTGGCCGGGCTGCACGAGCAGGCCCAGGAGGAGATCACCGGGCTGCGCAGCGCCGCCGAGCACGCGGCGGACCGTACCCGGCGCGAGGCGCAGGAGGAGGCGGACCGGGTCCGCGCCGACGCGTACGCCGAGCGGGAGCGGGCCAGCGAGGACGCGGGCCGTATCCGGCGGGAGGCGGCCGAGGAGACGGACGCCGCCAAGTCGCTTGCCGAGCGCACGGTTTCGGAGGCGATCGCGGAGTCGGAGCGACTGCGTTCGGACGCGGCCGAGTACGCCCAGCGGGTGCGTACGGAGGCGTCGGACGCGATCGCCGAGGCCGACCAGGCGGCGGCGCGCACCCGGGCGGACGCCCGCGAGGACGCCAACCGCATCCGCTCGGACGCGGCCACGCAGGCGGACACCCTCATCACCGAGGCGCGGGGCGAGGCCGAGCGGCTCACCACGGATACCGTTCGGGACACCGATCAGCTGCGCACCGAGACGGTCGCGGAGGCCGAGCGGGTGCGGGCCGAGGCGGTCGCCAAGGCCGAGAAGCTCATCGCGGACGCCACCGGGGACGCGGAGCGGCTGCGCGCCGAGGCCGCCGACACGGTCGGCTCCGCGCAGCAGCACGCCGAGCGGATCCGCAGCGAGTCGGAGCGGGTCAAGGCCGACGCGGCGGCGGAGGCCGAGCGGCTGGTCAACGCCGCGCGCGCGGAGGCCGAGCACACCCTCGACGAGGCCCGCAGGGACGCGAACAAGCGGCGCCAGGACGTGGCCGAGCAGGTCGACACGCTCATCACGGAGACCACGGCCGAGGCCGACAAGCTGCTCTCCGAGGCGCAGCAGCAGGCCCACAAGACCACCGCCGAAGCGGAGTCGCAGGCCGACACCATGGTGGGCGCGGCCCGCAAGGAGGCCGACCGCCTGGTGTCGGAGGCGACGGTCGAGGGCAATTCGCGGGTCGAGAAGGCCCGTACGGACGCGGACGAACTGCTCGTCGGCGCCCGCCGGGACGCCACCTCCATCCGCGAGCGCGCCGAGGAGCTGCGCGACCGCATCACCGGCGAGATCGAGGCGCTGCACGAGCGGGCCCGCCGGGAGTCCGCCGAGACGATGAAGTCGGCGGGCGACCGCTGCGACGCGCTCATCAAGGCCGCCGAGGAGCAGCTGGCCAAGGCGCAGGCGAAGGCCAAGGAGCTGGTCTCGGAGGCGAACTCCGAGGCGGGCAAGGTCCGTATCGCCGCCGTCAAGAAGGCCGAGGGGCTCCTGAAGGAGGCCGAGCAGAAGAAGTCGGCGCTCGTGAAGGAGGCCGAGGAGCTCAAGGCCGAGGCGATCCGCGAGGCCAGGCGCACCGTCGAGGAGGGAAAGCGCGAGCTGGAGATCCTGGTGCGCCGGCGCGAGGACATCAACGCCGAGATCTCCCGTGTCCAGGACGTCCTGGAGGCGTTGGAGTCTTTCGAGGCCCCGACTGCGGGCAAGGACGGTGGCGTCAAGGCGGGCGCCACGGTCGGCGCCCCTCGTTCGGGTAAGCCGTCGGACAGCTGATCGACAGGTCCAAATCGGGCGTCGTCTGGGGCCTTTGACCAATTTTTTGGCAAGTGGTCCGAGGGTTAGCCACTCAAAAGGGGTGTCATTCTCCAGATCAAACACGTATCCGCTCGATGACACACCGCTTCGGCCCCTAGGATTCCCCCTATCACCTCACCGGTCTCATTTGACAGGAACCCCATGAGCGACACTTCCCCCTACGGCTTCGAGCTTGTGCGGCGTGGGTACGACCGCGCTCAGGTGGACGAACGAATCTCCAAGCTCGTCTCCGACCGTGACAGCGCTCTCGCCCGCATCACCGCTCTGGAAAAGCGCATCGAGGAGCTCCACCTCGAGACGCAGAACGCCCAGGCTCAGGTAACCGACGCAGAGCCGTCGTACGCCGGTCTCGGCGCGCGTGTCGAGAAGATCCTCCGCCTCGCCGAGGAAGAGGCCAAGGATCTGCGCGAGGAGGCCCGTCGCGCGGCCGAGCAGCACCGCGAACTTGCGGAGTCGGCGGCCCAGCAGGTCCGCAACGACGCAGAATCGTTCGCTGCGGAGCGCAAGGCCAAGGCCGAGGACGAGGGCGTCCGGATCGTCGAGAAGGCCAAGAGCGACGCCTCCCAGCTGCGTTCCGAGGCGCAGAAGGACGCTCAGTCCAAGCGCGAGGAGGCCGACGCCCTCTTCGAGGAGACCCGCGCCAAGGCCGCGCAGGCCGCCGCCGACTTCGAGACGAACCTCGCCAAGCGCCGCGAGCAGTCCGAGCGCGACCTGGCGTCCCGTCAGGCCAAGGCCGAGAAGCGCCTCGCGGAGATCGAGCACCGCGCGGAGCAGCTCCGCCTGGAGGCCGAGAAGCTGCGCACCGACGCCGAGCGCCGCGCCCGCCAGACGGTGGAGACGGCCCAGCGCCAGGCCGAGGACATCGTGGCCGACGCGAACGCCAAGGCCGACCGGATCCGTTCGGAATCCGAGCGCGAGCTGGCCGCCCTCACCAACCGCCGCGACAGCATCAACGCCCAGCTGACGAACGTCCGCGAGATGCTCGCGACGCTCACGGGCGCCGCGGTGGCCGCGGCCGGTTCGCCGGCCGAGGACGAGCCGATCTCCCGTGGGGTTCCGGCTCAGCAGACCCGGTAACACCGCCTGACGGCAGCAGGGGCCCGCACCATCTCCCCCGAGGGTGCGGGCCTTTGGCGTGTCCTTGCGCCGCTCCCCTCGCCCATGGCCTCGGCATGAGCGCGGCCGACCCGGCCCTGCTCCTTCGGCAGCCCGAGGCGAGCCCGGCGCCCGCTCAAGTGGCAGCCACCGAACCCCGGTCTTAGCGTGACCACATGATCGAGCTCGAGGGCCTGACCAAGCGCTATGGCGAGAAACTGGCGGTCAACAACCTCACCTTCACCGTCAGACCCGGCATGGTGACCGGGTTCCTCGGGCCGAACGGGGCCGGCAAGTCGACGACGATGCGGATGATGCTGGGCCTCGACCGGCCCACCGCGGGGGACGTCCGGATCGACCGCAAGCACTACGACCACCTCAAGGACCCCCTGAAGTACATCGGCGCCCTGCTGGACGCCAAGGCCGTGCACGGCGGCCGCAGCGCCTTCAACCATCTGCTGTGCCTCGCGCAGAGCAACGGCATCCCGCAGCGGCGGGTGGCCGAGGTCCTCGACACCGTGGGCCTCACGGCGGTCGCGAAGAAGAAGGCCAAGGGGTTCTCGCTGGGCATGGGGCAGCGGCTCGGGATCGCGGGTGCGCTGCTCGGCGACCCGCGGATCCTGATGTTCGACGAGCCGGTCAACGGCCTCGACCCCGAGGGCATCCACTGGATCCGCAATCTGATGAAGGCCCTGGCCGCCCAGGGGCGGACCGTCTTCGTCTCCTCCCATCTCATGAGCGAGATGGCGCTGACCGCCGACCATCTCGTCGTGATCGGCCAGGGGCGGCTGCTCGCCGACACCTCCATGGCCGACTTCATCGAGCGGAACTCGCGCTCGTACATCCGGATCCGCTCGCCGCAGCGCGAGCGGCTGCTCGACGTGCTGCACGAGGCCGGCGTCACCGTCATCGAGTCCGGCAGCGGGGCGCTGGAGGTGGACGGCGGCAAGGCCGAGCAGATCGGCGAACTGGCCGCGCAGCACCAGATCGTGCTGCACGAGCTGAGCCCGCAGCAGGCCTCCCTGGAGGAGGCGTTCATGCAGCTGACCGCGGAGTCGGTGGAGTACCACGCGCACGCCGACACACCCGTCGGGACGCCCTTCGAGACGCCCCCCGGGCAGCAGCACTGGGGCGAGGACTGGAAGAGGAGCTGAGCATGGCGGCGATTCAGGTCGTGCGGTCCGAGTGGACCAAGATCCGGTCGGTGGCGTCCACGGTGTGGACACTCTCCCTCGCCGTCGTCGTCACCGTCGCCCTCGGCATGCTGATCTCGGCGCTGTCCAGGCACGAGTTCGACAAGATGAGCCGGCAGGACCGGCTCACCTTCGACCCGACCTTCATCAGTTTCGCGGGCATGAGCCTCGGCCAGCTCGCGATGATCGTGTTCGGGGTGCTCGTCGTCTCGAACGAGTACAGCACCGGCATGATCCGCACCTCGCTGGCCGCCGTACCGCAGCGCGGCACCTTCCTGTTCAGCAAGATCGCCGTGGCGACCGGCCTCGCGCTCGCCGTCGGCATGGCGACCGGCTTCGTCGCCTTCTTCCTCGGACAGGCGATGCTCGGCTCGCACCGGGCCTCGATCGGCGATCCGCACGTCCTGCGCGCCGTGATCGGCGGCGGCATCTACATGACCCTCATCGCGGTGTTCTCGATGGGCGTCGCCGCGATGCTCCGCTCGCCGATGCTGTCGCTGGGCATCCTGATGCCGTTCTTCTTCCTGATCTCCAACATCCTCGGCAACGTCGACGCGACGAAGAAGATCGGCCGGTTCCTGCCCGACCAGGCCGGCAGCAAGATCATGCAGGTGGTCCCGCGGATCGACGACGACACCCCGTACGGCCCGTACGGCGGCCTCGGGATCATGGTGCTGTGGGCGCTTGCCGCGCTGCTCGGCGGGTATGTGTTGCTGAAGAAACGGGATGCGTAAGCGGGGGCACACCTTTTACTTGCTCTTGAGCGGAACCGTCAGCCGCTCGATATCCTCCTAACCCTTACGGGGGCGTGTGCCCTGCTGTCCTGATCCTTTCGATGGGTGCGGAGCATGATCGAGGCTGTCGGCCTGACCAAGCGCTACGGCGACAAGACCGCCGTCTACAACCTTTCCTTCCAGGTGCGGCCCGGTGCCGTCACCGGCTTCCTGGGGCCCAACGGCTCCGGCAAGTCGACGACGATGCGCATGATCCTCGGCCTGGACAACCCCACCGCGGGGCAGGTGACGATCGGCGGCTACCCGTACCCCAAGCTGCCCAACGCCCCCCGCCAGGTGGGCGCCCTGCTCGACGCCAAGGCCGTGCACGGCGGCCGGTCGGCCCGCAGCCACCTGCTGTGCCTGGCCCAGCTGTCCGGCATCCCGGCGCGCCGGGTCGACGAGGTGCTGGGCGTGGTCGGGCTGCAGGAAGTGGCCAGAAAGCGCTCCAAGGGCTTCTCCCTCGGCATGGGGCAGCGGCTCGGCATCGCCGCCGCTCTGCTCGGCGACCCCCAGGTGCTGCTGTTCGACGAGCCGGTCAACGGCCTCGACCCCGAGGGCATCCTCTGGGTGCGCAACCTCATGAAGGCGCTCGCCGCCGAGGGCCGTACGGTCTTCGTCTCCTCCCACCTGATGAGCGAGATGGCGCTGACCGCCGACCACCTCATCGTGATCGGGCGCGGACAGCTGCTGTCCGACATGAGCGTCAAGGACTTCATCTCGGCGAACTCCGCCGACTTCGCGCGCGTGCGCACGCCGGACACCGAGCCGCAGCTGCGCGAGAAGCTGACAGGCGCACTCACCGAGGCGGGCGGGCACGTGCTGCCCGAGCAGGACGGCGCCCTGCGGATCACGGGACTGCCGCTCCCCCGCATCAGCGACATCGCGCACGAGGCCGACGTACGCCTGTGGGAGCTGTCGCCGCACCAGGCCTCGCTGGAGGAGGCGTACATGCGGATGACGCAGGGGGCCGTCGACTACCGCTCGACCACCGACCAGAAGTCGGGGCTCATGCAGCCGCTGCCGCCCGGCGCACAGCCGCCGATGCCGGTACCCGGGCAGGGCCAGCCGGACTGGTACGCCCCGCCGTCGCCCCAGGAGGGCGGGCAGCCGTTCGCGATGCCACAGGGCCAGCCGGGTCCGTACGGCGCCGGGCAGCCCCCGGCGGGTCCGTACGGCGCTCCGGGCGCACCCGGCGCGGACCGGCCCAACCCGTACGCCCAGCCGGCGCCCGCGGCGCCCCAGACGCCGGCCGCGCCGCCGCAGCCCCCCGCCTCCGCCGCCCCCGCCGACCTGACCAAGCCCGAGGACGCCCGATGAGCACCCCGCAGCCCCCGATGCCGCAGGCCGCCGCACCCGACTGGCAGGCGGCGGCGCCCGGTTCGCCGTACCCCGGCTACACCTCGCCGATCCCCGTCGTGCGCACCCACCTGGGGCACGCGATCTCCTCGGAGTGGACGAAGATCAGATCGGTGCGCTCCACGATGTGGACGCTCGGCGTGTTCGTGCTGCTCGTCGTCGGCATCGGTCTGCTGACCGCCGCGCTGGTCGCCGCCAACCAGGCGGAGGACAGCCTCAGGGGCCAGAACCCGTTGTCCTTCGGCGTGTTCGGGCTGCTCCTCGGCAGCATGTGCATCATCACGCTCGGCGTGCTGACCACGGCCTCGGAGTACGGCACCGGCATGATCCGGACCACGATGACCGCGTGCCCGTCACGCGCGCGCGTGCTGGCGGCGAAGGCGATCGTGTTCTTCGCGGTGGCGTTCACCGTCACGTTCGTGTCGGTGCTCCTCGTCGCCCTCGCGGACGTGGCCATGCTGCAGGGCGCCAAGGAGCCGTCCGGCAGCGATTGGCTGAAGGGCACGTTCGGCATCTCGTTCTACATCGCGCTGCTCGGGCTGCTCTCGCTCGTCGTCGGCTCGATCATCCGGCACTCGGCGGGCGCCATCACCATCATGATCGGCCTCGTGCTGGCGCCGCTGGTGATCGCGCTGTTCATGTTCTCGTCGGCCCTGGAGGACGTGCGCCAGGCCCTGTTCGACTACTCGATCCCGAACCAGCTCGGCGCCTTCTACTCCAACTCCCTCAGCGACACCGGCCCGACCGGCTGGGACCCGGTGTGGATCGCCCTGGGCGTGACGGCCGTCGCCTTCGCCGGCGCGATCGCGCTGCTGCAGAAGCGCGACGTCTAGTGCAGATCCAGATGCGCGACGTCTAGGACAGGTTCAGAACTTCGGCGCGTTACGGGACCGCTGCACCCGCGTGGTGCGGCGGTCCTTCGCGTTCCAGCACGCCTTGTGCCAGTGGCGGCGCTCGTCGACGCCCGAGTGCTCCGGCCAGGCCACCACGTGCGGGACACCGGAGGGGATCATCTGGTCGCAGCCGGGGCAGCGGTACGTCTTGCCCTGTGCGCTCGCGCCCGCCACGTGCCGCACGCTCCACTCCTCGCCCTGCCAGCTCTCGGTGGACTGCCAGCCGCCGTAACGGCCGGGGCGGTCGTCCTCGGCGCTCCGGCCGGACGAGTCCGACGGGTCGGCACCCTTGGGTCGGTTGCGACGCGGGGACACGGGACACCTCACGGGGCTATACAGGAAGCACGGGTCGTGTCCAGCCTACGGGGCGCGGACGGGGGTACGCGTAGAGCACCGGCCGGCCCCCGTCCCGCCGAGACCACCCATTTTGCAGACAATCCGCAAATCTCTTCGCCAGGCCGTGTCCTCGGCACGTGTCAGACGGTTATGCGGGTGGGGGAGCTCCGCGTCGGAGCCAAGGAAGCAGGAAAAGCAATGCGCGTAGGAAGTTTCGTGTTGGCGGCCCAGTTCCCGGGGCAGGGCCAGGGGGAGGCGCTGCACCGCGCGGTCCGCTCGGCCGAGGTCGCCGAGGAAGCGGGTCTTGACTCGGTCTGGCTGGCCGAGCACCACTTCGTGCCGTACGGGACGTGCCCGTCGGCGATCACACTGGCGGCGTTACTGCTCGGCCGGACCCGCAGGCTCCGGGTCGGTACGGCGGTCACCGTACTGCCCACCGCCCACCCGGTGGCGGTCGGCGAGCAGGCCGCGCTGCTGCACATCACGTCCGGCGGGCGCTTCTCGCTGGGCGTGGGGCGCGGCGGGCCCTGGGTCGACCTGGAGGTGTTCGGCTCGGGCATCAAGGCGTACGAGGAGGGGTTCCCCGAATCCCTCGATCTGCTGGTGCGCTGGCTGCGCGAGCCGTCGGTCGGGGCCATGGGCGAGCGCTTCGGTTTCCGTGAAGTGCCCGTCGTACCAAGGCCGTCGGAGTCCCTGTCGGAGACGGCGGGCCCCGAGGTGGTCGTCGCGTGCACCTCGCCGTCGAGTGTGCGGCAGGCCGCCGAGCGCGGACTGCCGATGCTGCTCGGCATGCATGTGGGTGACGAGGAGAAGGCCGAGATGGTCGCCCTGTGGCGGCAGCTCGCGCGCGCCGCCGGACATTCCGCGGAGACGGTCCAGGGCGCGGCCCATGTCTCGGCCGGCGTCTGCCAGATCGCGGACCGGCGTACGGACGCCGTGGAGGCACTGACGAAGGCGATGCCGGGCTGGCTGAAGCAGGGACTGGAGGCGCATGTCACGGTGGACGGCCGGACCCGGCAGATGCGCGACCCGCTGGCATACACCGAACTGCTCTGCGGACTGCACCCGGTGGGCACCCCGCGCCTGTGCGCCGACCGGCTCGCCGCGACCAGCGAGCGGACCGGAATCTCCCGCTTCGCCCTGCTCGTGGAGGGCTCGGGAGACCTGGCGGCCACCGAGGAGAACGTACGGCGGCTGGGTGCCGAGGTGCTCCCGCACCTCGGTTGAACGGGCCTGCCCGGCAGCGGAGCTTGCCGCCCCAGTACTGAATGCACCTCCCGCGTACGGAGCGGCAAGCGAGCGGCTTGCTCCTCAGCAGTCCCGGAACTCCGGGGACTGGTTGAGCAGCTGACTGCGGACCGAGGTGAAGCGGGCCAGCGTCTCGTCGACCGAGGCGTCCAGCGGGAACACCGCCACCCGGTGGCAGTTCTGGAAGGCCAGCCGCACACCGAAGTGCCTCTGCAGCGCGCCGCGTATCGCGTCACTCGCGAGCGCACGCAGCAGCTGTCCGCGTGCCTGCTCGTCCGGCGGGGGCGTCTGGTTGTCGGCGAAGTTTCCGCCGTCCACCTTCAGCTGAGCCACCAGGGAGCTGATCATCTCCCATGCGTAAGGCAGGGAGGTCCGGACGCAGTCGACGAATTCTGCTTCGTCGACCTCGCCTCGCTCGGCCTTTTCGAGTAGGGCCGGTGAGACGTCGAGCGACATGGGTTCTCCTCTCGCACCCCCGTGGTCGACAGGGGTTGCCGGACAGATAGGGGAGTTCGCGATACCGAACACGCTCAGTACCCGCCTCGCGACCTCCCGTTTACTACGGTAAGCAACGGACGGTGACGGCACCAGGAAAATGCGTACATGGAGAGCCCTCATTGGGCACACAATCAGCCACAAATGAACATGGGTTGTCTCGGGTCTTCCGGGGCGAATCGCGTGGACCGGTACCCGTCCAGTAGCGTTGCCGACCATGCGTCTCGTCATTGCCCGATGCTCCGTGGACTACGCGGGCCGGCTCACCGCCCATCTCCCCTCGGCACCCCGCCTGATCCTGGTGAAGGCCGACGGCAGCGTCTCCATCCACGCGGACGACCGCGCCTACAAGCCCCTGAACTGGATGTCCCCGCCCTGCACGCTGAAGGAAGGTGCGGGCGACGAGGACGGCGTCTGGACCGTCATCAACAAGGCGGGCGAGAAGCTGATCATCACGATGGAGGAGATCCTCCACGACTCCTCGCACGAACTGGGCGTGGATCCCGGCCTGATCAAGGACGGCGTGGAAGCACACCTTCAGGAGCTCCTCGCCGACCGCATCGAGACGCTCGGCGACGGCTACACGCTCATCCGCCGCGAGTACATGACGGCCATCGGTCCGGTCGACATCCTGTGCCGGGACGCCGAGGGGCAGACCGTCGCGGTCGAGATCAAGCGGCGCGGCGAGATCGACGGCGTGGAGCAGCTCACCCGCTACCTCGAGCTGCTGAACCGGGATCCCCATCTCGCCCCCGTCCGCGGCATCTTCGCGGCCCAGGAGATCAAGCCGCAGGCCCGTGTCCTCGCCACGGACCGCGGAATCGGCTGCGCGGTGCTGGACTACGACGCGCTGCGGGGTATCGAGGACGACAAGCTGCGCTTGTTCTAGCCTCCGGCTCGTTTGCTACGACCAAGAGGGCCGGGTCCGTTCGACGGACCCGGCCCTCACTGTCTGCGCGGAACCTCAGATCACCGCGCCCGAGCTGCTGCTCGCGGGGGCGCTGGCCGAGCTGCTTGTCGTCGCCGGGGCGCTGGAGGACGCGGGGGCGCTGGACGCCGGGCCGCTGGCCGAGTTGGAGGTGGTCGGGGACGACGGCGGGGTAGACGTGGGCGGCGTCGTCGTCGGCGGCGCGGACGAGGTCGGCGGTTGCGAGGTCGTCGGCGGAGATGTCGTCGGCGGCCTGGTCGTGGACGGGCTCGTCGGCGGCTTGGTCGTAGACGGCTTGGACGGCGAGCTCGTCGTACTGCCCCCCGACCCCTTCGTGCCACTCGGGTTGTCCGAAGGCTGCGTCGTGTCGGACGGCGGCGTCGGGTCGTCCGAGGTGCCGAGTGTGCCGTCGGGGCCCGGGTCCGTCGGGCGGCTCGTCGCCGTGCCGGTGTCGCTCTTCGGCTTGTCGGCGCCGAGGCTGCCGTCGTCGGTGCCCGCGCTGGCGGACGGGTTGACGCCGACCTTGTCGGACGGGTTGTTGGCGTCGTTGTTGGACGTGGCGCCGAGTGTCACGACCGTGCCGAGGACGGCCGCGAGCAGTGCACCTGCGCCGGCCGCGACGAGGTTGCGCCGGGCGAGGCCGCGGATGCCGCCCCGGTGGGACTTGGGCGGCGGGCCGGACGTGGCCCGGTGGACGACCAGCGTCGAGGTGTCACCGGACGAAGGCTGCGGCGGGCTCGCCAGGAACGCGGCCGGCACTCCTCCGGGCGGCGACTGCGACTCCTCGTAGCGCGCGTCCGGGACCTCCTCGCCCGCCGTCGAGCCGAGGCCCGGCGTGGTGCCGGAGCGGTCGGCGACCAGGGCGAGGGCGCGGCGCCCCGCGACCGTGCCGCGCTTGTCGGCGAGTGCGCCGCGCAGCCCGATGGAGGCCTCCAGCTCGGCGCGGGCCCGGTCGAGCTGTCCGCCGCAGAGTGCGAGGATGCCCAACTCGTGCTGGAAGTAGGCCTGTTCGGACACCTCGCCGGAGAGCCGGGCGGCCTCGGAACCGGACCGCAGCGCCCGCTCCCAGGCGCTCCAGTGCAGGCCCGCGGCGAACGCGGGCGCCGCCGTGCGGGCCAGCTGCACGGTGACGCTCTCCTCGCCCTCGGCCGGGGCGGTGGTGCCCGGCACGAGGATGCCGAGCGCGGCGAGCAGGGCGTCGGCCTCGGCGCACACGCGCTCCGGAGTGACCGACGGGTGCCCGGCCCACCAGGCGTAATGCTGGGCGGCGGTCAGGGCCTGCGCCTCGACGTCGTCGCCGTATCCGGCGGCCTCGAGCTGCGTGAGGACTCCGGCGGCGAGCCGGTAGCGGGTGCCGACCGCGGAGACCAGTCCGCAGGAGGCCAGTTCACCCAGGGCGGCGTCCGCGTGGGTGTCGCCGACGAGTGCGGGCAGATGCGCCTGGTGCGGCACCTCGCCGCCGAGCGCGACGGCGAACCGCAGCGTGGCGCGCGCCGAGGCACTGAGCCGGGAGGCCAGCAGCGGCGCGGGTGCGGCGGCCTCGCCGAGCGACGGCAGGGGTACGTCGTCGCTCTCGGCGTCGAGAGACGCGTCAAAGGGTGCGTCCACGGGGATGGCGTCCTCGAAGACACCGAACTCGTCGACGGCCCCGGCCCCGGCACGCTGCTGGTCGCGCTGGCGCAGCAGGGCGCCGGCCTGGACGAAGCGCAGCGGCAGGCCCTCGGACTCGAACCAGAGGTCGCCGGCCCAGTTGGACTCTTCCTCCGTCAGCACACGGCCGACGGCGCGCTCGATGAGCTCCACGCCGCCCGCACGGTCGAGACCGCCGAGGAAGACCTCTTCGAGGGTGGAGTCGGCGGAGGGTGCGGGCACGTCGGGCGTCGCGCCGATGACGAAGGCGCACTCGGGCGTCGCGTCCAGCAGCTCGTCGAGCCCGGCGCCGCCGAACTCGACGTCGTCGAGGACGACGACCGCGCCGATGTCCCGGACGAGTTCGAGCAGTTCGTCCTGTTCCGGGCGGTGCAGGGGCGCGTTGTAGACGGCGTAGAAGAGGTCGTAGAGCAGGTCGCTCGCCGTGCGGTGGAAGCCGCTGAGACGGACGACGCCGTCGGGGGCGAGGTCCGCGCAGTCCTCGGCGACGAGGTCGAGGAGGGCGGTGCGGCCGGAGCCCGCGGGGCCGGTGAGACGGACGGAACGGCCGCGGGCCAGCAGCCGGACCAGGCGCTCGCGCTCCTCCTGTCGTTCCAGCAGATGCAGCGACGGCTGGGCCGGTCCCGGCGGAACGGGCGGCTTGGCCGCGCGGTTCACCTCGGCACGCTCGGCGGCCGTCAGCTTCTCGGGCCGCCCCGGACGCTCGCCCGGCGGGCAGGCCTCTATCTCGCTGCCGTCGACGGGGTTGACGGTGAGCAGGTAGTCGCCCGTGACGAGCTGCACCGTGCGCGCGAGCGCGGGCGTGTGCTGCCCGAAGTCCGTTGTGAGGGAGTCCCTGGGCGGGCGCTGGCGCGGCGCACTGCCGTCGCCGTCATGGCCGTACTCCTCGGGTCCCCGGTTGTTCGGGTCCATAGGTTCAAGCCCCCCAAAAGCGTCGTGTGTGCCTTGAGCCCCTCCCGGCCTTGCTGCACACCGCGCTGTCGCTTCTGGTCCGGGCCCGCTTGCAGGGATGTCAGGCAGCGGGCGACCGAACCCTAAACCTTCGCTCAGTATCTACGACAGCCCGGGGTACCGCGCCGTGCGAGACGTCACAGTCTCGTGAGGATTGCATCGAAGGGTCACACGCGGGGCAGCGACTCCACCCCGATGCCGCCCTCGATCGCCAGGATCCGGTGCAGGCGCGTGGCCACCAGCAGGCGCTGCATCTGCGGCGGAACGTCGCGCAGCACCAGACGCCGGCCGCAGCGGCCGGCCCGCCGGTGGACACCCATGATCACCCCGAGTCCGGTGGCGTCCCAGGAGTCCAGTTCGGACAGGTCCAGCACCAGGTCGCCGGCTCCGTCGTCGACGGCCGAGTGCAGGACCGTACGGGCGTCCGCCGCGCTGCGGACGTCGAGGCGGCCCCCGACGACCAGCTCGGCGTGGTCGCCCCTGATGTACATATGCGCTCCCCGAGAGTGCGGTGACGTACTCCGTGACGGTGGCTGTGCAACGTCTGACTGCTTCAGCGGCGACGAGGTTGCCGTCTGTAAGCGAACCGATACCGAATTCACCCCCGCGGGTGATACCCGCGGGGCCTGTGCGGTTTCAGTGGCTGTACGTACTGATGTGTCAGTACGTGTAGAAGCCCTGCCCGCTCTTGCGCCCGATGTCACCGGCGTCAACCATCCGGCGCATCAGCTCCGGCGGCGCGAACTTCTCGTCCTGCGACTCGGTGTAGATGTTGCTGGTGGCGTGCAGCAGGATGTCGACGCCGGTCAGGTCCGCCGTGGCCAGCGGGCCCATCGCGTGGCCGAAGCCCAGCTTGCAGGCGAGGTCGATGTCCTCGGCGCTCGCCACGCCCGACTCGTAGAGCTTGGTCGCCTCGACGACCAGCGCCGAGATCAGACGGGTCGTCACGAAGCCGGCGACGTCCCGGTTGACGACGATGCAGGTCTTGCCGACGGACTCGGCGAACTCCCGCGCGGTGGCGAGGGCTTCGTCGCTCGTCTTGTAGCCGCGGACGAGTTCGACGAGCTGCATCATCGGCACCGGCGAGAAGAAGTGGACGCCGACGACCCGCTCGGGGCGCTCGGTGGCCGCCGCGATCTTGGTGATCGGGATCGCGGAGGTGTTGGAGGCGAGCACGGTGTCCTCGCGGACGATCTTGTCGAGCGCCCGGAAGATCTCGTGCTTCACTTCCAGCTTCTCGAAGACCGCCTCGACGACAACGTCCGCGTCCGCGGCGGCGTCCAGGTCGGTGGTCGCGGTGATGCGGCCGAGGGCGGCGTCGGCGTCGTGCGCCTCCAGCTTGCCCTTGCTCACGAACTTGTCGTACGAGGCCTTGATGCCGTCGGTGCCACGCTTGAGCGCCTCGTCGGTGACGTCACGCAGGACGACGTCCCAGCCCGCCTGCGCGGAGACCTGGGCGATCCCGGAACCCATCAAGCCGGCGCCGATGACGGCAAGCTTCCGTGCCACTGTGCGACTCCCCTTTGAAACGCCTTACACCCTGTTTACGTTGCCTCTTCGGCGGACCCTAGCGCTCGTGAGGTGCTGTGTGACCGGTAAGTAATGCGCGTCACGTCTCATCTGACGGACATCACACCGGCGCGCCTCATTCCGTGCCTCGGACGGCGTAGTTGAGCACCTTCTCGCCCAACAGCTCCTCGATGTCGTCGAGGAGGAGCAGTACCTCTCGTGACACTTCGCCCGGGTTGCGCCCCTTGACCATCTCACGGCCGATGACGCCCATCACACAGCTGTGCACCCAGCCGAGCTGACCGGCGATCAGATGCGGCATCGGGTCGCCGTCGGCCGCGCCGGTCTCCTCGCGCAGGGCCTGTTCGAGATTGGCCTGAACCTCCTGCCCGATCGCCCACAGCCGCGAGCGCAGAGCGGGTGCGTTCTCGATGACGCGCATGAAGGTGGCATACCCCGGGATCAGTCCGACCCTCGGTGAGACCGCCTCGACCTCCTCGCGCAGTTCGCGCAGGATCGCGGCGGCAGCGGACTCCCCCTTGTTCCGGCCGCGTACCCATCGGCCCATCCGGTCGACGAGCCCTGCGGAGCGGTCGAAGAAGAGGTCCTCCTTCGCCGGGAAGTAGTTGTAGACGGTGTTGACGGAGACGTCGGCGGCCTCGGCGATCTCCGCGACGGTCACCGCGTCGAAGCCACGCTCGACGAACAGGCCCGTGGCGACGTCGGAGATGTACTGCCGGGTCTGCCGCTTCTTCCGCTCCCTGAGCCCCTCTGCCATGTCCGAATCCTAGCTTTCGCTGGGTCCACTGAAAACTTGGAGTCATTGCAAAAATGGTGAGCCTCTGTTTTTCTGTGAGGCATGGCAGTCATCAGCGCGGCCGGACTGGCCCGCACCTTCCAGACCAAACGCGGCCCCGTGGAGGCCGTCCGCGGTATCGACCTCACCGTCCACGAAGGCGAGATCCTCGGCTTCCTCGGCCCGAACGGAGCGGGCAAGACCACCACCCTGCGCATGCTCACGACCCTGCTCGCCCCGACCGGCGGCGCGGCCACCGTCGCCGGCCACGACCTCGCCGCCGATCCGGCAGGCGTACGGAAGGCCTGCGGCTACGTCGCCCAGACGGGCGGGGTCGACGGACAGATCGGCGTGCGGGAGGAACTGGTCACGCAGGGCCGCCTGTACCGCCTGACAAAACCTCAGGCGATCGACCGCGCCGAGGAGCTGGCCCGCGACCTGGGCCTCACCGATCTCCTCGACCGCAAGACCTCAGCGCTCTCCGGCGGTCAGCGCCGCCGCCTCGACATCGCGATGGCGCTCACCCACCGCCCGAAGGTCCTGTTCCTCGACGAACCGACGACCGGCCTCGACCCCGGCAGCCGCGCCGACCTGTGGGACCTGATCCGCCGCCTGCGCGACCAGCACGGCACGACCGTCTTCCTGACCACCCATTACCTGGACGAGGCCGACGCCCTCTCCGACCGTCTGGTGATCGTCGACGAGGGAGTGGTCGTGACGGAGGGCACGTCGAGCGCGCTGAAGCTGCAGTACGGCGGCTCGATCGACGCGACGCTCCAGGACACCTTCCTCGCCATCACTGGCCGCGGTGCCGTCCCGGCCGACGCCGCCCGCGTAGCCGTATAGGACCGCCATGATGCTTCTTCACGACACCGCACTGATCTACGGCCGCTATCTGCGCCAGTCCCTGCGCTCGCGCTTCGCGCTGCTCTTCGGCGTGCTGATGCCGCTCCTCTATCTCCTCTTCTTCGGACCGCTGCTGACCGGTCTGCCGCTGGGCGGGCGGGGCAGTTCCTGGCAGCTGCTGGTGCCGGGGCTGCTGCTCCAACTCGGTCTGTTCGGCGCCTCGTTCGCGGGGTTCTCGATCATCATCGAGCAGGGCCAGGGGGTGGTCGAGCGGATGCGCGTGACGCCCGTGAGCCGGCTGGCCCTGCTGCTGGGCCGGGTGCTGCGCGACGCCACGGTCTTCGTCTTCCAGGCGGTGCTTCTGGTGGTCGCGGCCGTGGCGATGGGGCTGCGGGCGCCGCTCGCCGGGGTCCTGATCGGCTTCGGGTTCGTCGCCCTGCTCACGGTCTCGCTCGGCTCGCTGTCGTACGCGATCGCGATGAAGGTCCACACCCCGCAGGAGTTCGGGCCGCTGATCAACGCCATGACCATGCCGTCGATGCTGCTGTCCGGCCTGATGCTGCCCATGTCCCTGGCCCCGGCCTGGCTGGACGTGCTCTCGCACTTCATGCCGTTCCGCTATCTGGTGGACGCGGTGCGGGACGCTTACGTCGGCTCGTACACGACGGATCACATGCTGTACGGGGTGCTGGTGGCCGTCGCCTTCGCGGGACTGGCCGTGACAGTGGGCACACGCGTGTTCCGTACGGCCGGAGCGTAACTACGCTGGTCACATGGTCAATCTGACGCGCATCTACACCAGGACCGGCGACCAGGGCACCACCGCCCTCGGCGACATGAGCCGGGTCGCCAAGACCGATCTGCGCATTTCTGCGTACGCGGACGCCAACGAGGCGAACGCGGTGATCGGCACGGCGATCGCGCTGGGCGGACTCGACGAGGAGATCGTCGCGGTCCTCACCCGTGTGCAGAACGACCTGTTCGATGTCGGAGCGGACCTGTCCACGCCGGTCGTGGAGAACCCGGAGTTCCCTCCCCTCCGTGTCGAGCAGTTCTACGTCGACAAGCTGGAGGCGGACTGCGACCGCTTCAACGAGCGGCTGGAGAAACTGCGGTCGTTCATCCTGCCGGGCGGTACGCCGGGTGCGGCCCTGCTGCACCAGGCGTGCACGGTCGTACGGCGGGCCGAGCGCTCCACCTGGGCGGCGCTGGAGGTGCACGGTGAGGTGATGAATCCCCTCACCGCGACCTACCTGAACCGTCTGTCGGACCTCCTGTTCATCCTGGCCCGCACAGCCAACAAGGACGTCGGCGATGTGCTGTGGGTGCCGGGCGGGGAGCGCTAGCGCTCGGCGTCCTGGGCCGCGTCCTGGTCGGCCCGGGCGACCGCGGACTCGGCGGCGGCCACCTTCTTCTGCATCTCCGAGTAGCCGGAGGGGGTGGCCGGTGCCTGCTGCGACGCCGTACCGCCTGTGTGTGTGCAGCCCGCGGTGAGTGCCGCGAGGGCGGCGAGCGAGGCGGCCGCGGTCTTCGGACGCATCAGCTCGCGCCCTCGTTGTTGTCCTTGCACCAGGTCCGGACGTCGGCCAGGTCCTTCTGCCGTTGCTGCAACGTCGTCACCAGGGACTTGCGGAAGGTCAGCCGGTCCTGGAGATATGTGGCGATCTCGTTGTGGCCGGCCGACTTGGCGTTGTCCACGCGCTGCTGCAGGCGGGCGATCGAGCCGCGCTTGTCCGCGCCCGCATTCAGCCGCTTCAGTGCGCGGTCGATGCGGTGGTCGATCTTCGGCGCCCGCTTGCAGAGGGCCTTCGCGCCATCACCGGTCGGCGTGGCGCCGGGGGCCGGTGTGGTCGTGCTGTTGGCCGTCGCCGCGCCGGTGCCGGTCGCCAGCAGTGCCGCAGCGGCCAGCCCCACGAGGAGGGTGCGCCGCCTTCGTCGTACGTACATCTTGAGCCTCCGTTCCGCGGACGGCCCCCTTCGTCCGTCCGCTCGCGGTGGAGGCTAGGGAGCGTCTTTGGGGAAACTCTGTGACCGGTTTGTCCCTGCTGTGCCGATCAGCCAGTCGCGGTGGGCGGGCAGGGCGCGAGCGGCCCTCGGCAGTCGTACCTCGAAGCGGGTGCCGACGCCGGCCGGGCCGTCGGCGACTGTGACCGTGCCCTGGTGGAGCGCCGTCTGCTGCGCGACGAGCGTCAGGCCGAGACCGGAGCCCGAGCTGCCGGGACCGCGGGCGAACCGCTCGAAGATCCGCCCGCGTTCCTCGAAAGGCACGCCCGGTCCGCGGTCGTCGACGGTGATCACGACCTGCTCGCCCGCTCCCCGCACCCCGACCGCCACGCTCGCCCGTCCGTCCTCGTCGCGGCCGTGGGCGAGCGCGTTGCCCAGCAGGTTGTCGAGGAGGAGCCGCAGGCCGGGTTCCCAGCCGTGGACGGTGAGCCCGGGTGCCGCGTCCAGGGTGATGCCCGCGTCGGGCGCGCGGCGGCGGGCCTCGGCGACCGCCGCATCCGCCACCTCGGCGAGGTCCACCGTCCGCAGCGCCTCCGCCTCCACCAGGTCGCCGCGCCCGAGTTCCCGCAGCATCACCAACAGGCCGAGCAGCCGGGCGTGTTCATGGCGCAGGTCGGTGAGGACCTCGGTGCGGTCGGGCTCGGGGAGGTCGGGGTGGGCGGCGAGGATGTCGAGGTTGGTGCCCATGCTCATCAGTGGGGTGCGCAGTTCGTGCGAGGCGGCCGCGGAGAAGGAACGGGCCGTGTCCAACGCCTCCGTGGTGCGGGCGGCCTGTTCGTCGTAGCGGGCGAGGACCGTGCGCAGGGTGGCGGCCAGTTCGTCGACCTCGGTGACACCGCTCGGATCTTCGGGCAGCCGGGCCGAGCTGGTGCGCGGGTCGAGTCCTGCGGTACGGCGGCCCAGGCGCCGCAGAGGGCCGCTCGCACCGGTGGCGACACCCCACGCGAGCAGGCCGGCCAGGGGTGCCGCGAGCAGGGAGGTCACGGCCACGCGCCGTCGTACGAGCCGGAGTTGGGCCTGGTCGGCGGCGTTGGGCGAGAAGACCCAGAGAGTGCCCGAGCCGCGGGCGGTGGTGATCGGCACGGACAGCGCACGCCAGCTGGCGCCGCCGTCCCGGACGGTGATCGGGGTGGTCGCGCGCGCCGGCAGCGGCACCGAGGCGTCCGGCTGCGGACCGCCGCTGAAGGTGGCATCCGCCCCGATGACGCGTACGCCGACGTCGAGGGCGGCGCTGTAGAGCTGACGCTCGCGATTGTCGGCGGCCTTGGGCCGGTTGTTGGCGCTGGCCCTCAGGAGAGCACGGGCGTCCTGGGCGACGGCGGCGGCGCGGGCCCGCAGATGGTCGTCCTCGGCGCTGTGCAGATCGCGGTTGACCAGCTGGAGCAGCAGCCACCCGGAGGCCAGCACCAGCAGCGGCACGGTGACGCCGACGGCGAGCCCGATGCGGGTGGACAGTCTCACGGCTCTTCCCTCAGTACGAAGCCGACTCCGCGCACGGTGTGGACGAGCCGGGACCGCCCGTCCGCCTCCAGCTTGCGCCGCAGATAGCTGACGAACGTGTCCACGGCGTCGGTGCGCACGTCGAAGTCGTAGCCCCACACCCGCTCCAGGAGTTGGTCCCGGGTGAGTACCAGCCCGGCGTTGCGGGCGAGGACTTCGAGGAGTTCGAACTCGCGCCGGGTCAGCTCCAGTGGCCTGCCGTCGAGCGCGGCGGTGCGGGCGGCCGGGTCGATCACCAGGCCCGCCACCCGCAGCACCTCGCCCGCGGGCGGCCTTCGCCGTAGGAGTGCCCGCAGCCGCAGCACCAGTTCCTGCAGGGCGAACGGCTTGACCAGGTAGTCGTCGCCGCCCGCCTGGAGCCCGGCGATACGGTCGGCGGTCTCGTCCAGCGCCGAGAGCATCAGGACGGGAAGGTCCCGGCCGTCGTCGCGGAGCCGTTCGCACACCTCGATGCCGCTCATGCCGGGCATCGACACATCGAGGACGAGCACGTCCGGGGGCGCCTCCTGAATCACCGCGAGCGCCTCACGGCCCCCCTCCGCCGTACGCACCCGGAAGCCGCTCAGCCGCAGCCCGCGTTCCAGCGAACGCCGGATGGCCGCGTCGTCGTCGACGACGAGCACGGCTCCGGGACTGCCCTTCTCGGTCATGCACCCCTCCCCTCAGCGTTCGGTCAGGGTACGACCCTCCTCCGAGCGTGCGGCAGCGGCTGCCGGCGCCTTCTTGGGCCAGAGCAGATACGTCAGCGCGATCAGCCCATGGATGGCCAGCGTCCTGAGCGCCGCCCACTGGAAAGACCGCAGCGAGGACGTGTCGCCGTCGCCGACGTACCAGATCGCGGCCTGCAGCAGAGCGCAGGCGACGGCCGCGGCGATGACGGTCCGCAGCCACAGGCGGCCCTCGTGGCGGGCACGGGCCAGGCCGTAGCGCGGGGGCTTCGGTGGGCGCGGGCCTCCCGCCAGCCGGTACGCCGCGTGGCCGTCCAGCCAGCGGATCGTGTAGTGGCCGTAGGCGACAGTGAAGCCGATGTAGAGGGCCGCAAGGCCGTGCTCCCAGCTGGGCTTGGCGCCGTTCTTCAGGTCGACGGCCGTCACCACGAACAGGACCAGTTCCAGCAGCGGCTCGCACAGCAGCAGCGCCACGCTCGTGCGGCGCCACTTCAGCAGGTAGCGGACGGCCAGCCCGGCCGCGAGCAGCACCCAGAATCCGACCTCGCAGGCGATGATCAGCGCGACGATCACGTTTCGCTCCTTTCGGTCACCCTTCCAGCCTCCCGACGGGACCGGCGGCTTTCGTCGTCGGCGATGACGAAGCCGCGGTACATCGAAAGATGCAGTTCGGGACCCTCCCCGGGAAGCACGCGCCCGGCGGGCGGGCCGTGTTGGATGGAGTCATGGCCGCACGACTCACCCGCCCGCACCGCGACGACGTGCGCATCGCCATGGGCGGGCTGGCCGGAGGGCTGCTGCTGTGGGCCGTCGGCCTCTACAGCCGGACGGGCGACGACCCGATCACCGTGGTCGACGCCCGTTGGGCGATCCTCGTCCCGCTCGCCGTCACCGCGGCCTGCGAACTGCTGCGCCGCACCCGCCCGCGCACCGCCCTGCTCGTCGGCACGGTCGCGATCACCGCGGACCTGATGACACTGGGCAGCCTCGCCACCATCGTCATGTTCACGGACCTCGTCTACGCGGCCGTCCTGTACGGCACGCCCGCCTCCGCCCGTCGTATCCCCTGGATCACCGGCCTGCTCACGGTGATCGGAACCGTCGTCCCGTACATGGCCTGGCGCGTACCGCAGGCGCTGCTCATCGGGGCGGGCACCGGGCTCGTCACCCTGGTGCCCGCGACGACGGGCTGGGTGGTGCGCAACCACCGTGACACCGCCGACGCCGAGCGGCTGCGCGCGGAACAGACCGCGCTGCTCGCCGAGATGGACCGCAGCCAGGCAGTCACCGCCGAACGGGCAAGGATGGCAAGGGAGTTGCACGACATGGTCGCCAACCATCTCTCCGCGATCGCCATCCACTCCACGGCCGCACTGTCCATCGACGACCCCGGCACATCGAAGCAGGCCCTCTCCGTCATCCGCGAGAACAGCGTCGAGGGACTCGCGGAGATGCGGCGCCTGATCGGCATCCTGCGCGAAGGGAATGGCGGGCCCAGCGCGGTCCCGACCCTCGACGGCCTCACCGCCCTCGTCGACGGCGCCCGCGCCAACGGCCTCGAGATCAGCCTCGACACCGACCACGGCAAGGTCCCCGCACCCGTCGAACTCGCCGCCTACCGCATCGTCCAGGAGTCCCTGACCAACGCCCTCAAGCACGCCCGCCCGGGCCGCGTCACCGTCGCGCTCTCACGGCGGGACGGCGTCCTCGACGTCCGGGTGACCAGCCCGTACGGCCACCGGGACGGCCCGCGGGCGCCCGGTTCCGGAGCCGGCCTGGTCGGCATGCGGGAGCGGGCCGCGCTGCTGGGCGGCACGTTCGAGGCTTGCCCCGACGGTGCCCTGTGGGCCGTACATGCCACGCTCCCCGTGGCGGAAGGAGATCCCGAATGAGCCGGTCCATCAGGGTCCTCGTCGCCGAGGACCAGTCCGCCGTCCGCGCCGGGCTCGTCCTCATCCTGGGCAGCGCACCGGACATCGAGGTGGTGGGCGAGGCGGCGGACGGCGAGCAGGCGGTGGCGCTGGCAAGGGAGTTGAGGCCCGATCTCGTCCTGATGGACGTGCAGATGCCACGCCTGGACGGGGTGTCGGCGACCAGGAAGGTGGTCGAGGACGGCCTCGCGGACGTCCTCGTCCTCACCACCTTCGACCTCGACGAATACGTCTTCGGCGCCCTGCGCGCGGGCGCGTCCGGCTTTCTGCTCAAGAACACCGAGGCCAAGGACCTGTTGGAGGCGGTACGGACGGTCGCACGCGGCGAGGGCCTCATCGCCCCCGCCGTCACCCGCCGCCTGATCGCCGAGTTCGCCGCCAAGCCCGTACGGGAGCCGACCGCCGACCCCGCCGTCCTCGACGCCCTCACCCGGCGCGAGCGCGAAGTGCTGTCCTGTCTCGGCGAGGGCCTGTCCAACGCCGGCATCGCCGCCCGCCTGGACATGGCGGAGGCGACGGCGAAGACGCACGTCAGCCGTCTCCTCGGCAAGCTGGAGCTGCGCAGCCGGGTCCAAGCGGCCGTACTGGCACAGGAGTTGGGGATCTAGAAGCCGTCGCCGGCACGCGTCGAATCCGCCGTATACAGAGTGGTCCAGACCTATTGACCGATGGTCCAGACCTTTCTATTCTCGCGGCACTGTGGGCGTGAAGGCTCAGTCACGCCCCCCAACTCCCCCTAGGAGGCGCAGCATGCGCTTCAGACACAGAGCCGCGGCAGGGTTCGCGACGCTGCTGCTCCCGCTGGCCGGTCTGGTCGGCCTCGCAAGCCCCGCCCAGGCCGCGACCACCGCGACGGCGACCTATGCCAAGACCCAGGACTGGGGCACCGGATTCGAAGGCAAGTGGACGGTGAAGAACACCGGCACCACGGCCATCAGCTCCTGGACGGTCGAGTGGGACTTCCCCTCCGGTACGTCCGTCACCTCGGCCTGGGACGCGGACGTCACGTCCTCCGGCACCCACTGGACCGCCAAGAACAAGTCCTACAACGGCTCCATAGCGCCGGGCGCCTCCGTCTCGTTCGGATTCAACGGCGCAGGCTCGGGCTCCCCCTCCAACTGCAAGCTGAACGGCGACAGTTGCGACGGCACGACGGTCCCGGGCGACGCGGCGCCCTCCGCACCGGGCACCCCCACCGCCTCCTCCGTCACCGACACCTCGGTGAAGCTGTCCTGGTCGGCGGCCACCGACGACAAGGGCATCAAGAACTACGACGTCCTGCGCGACGGCAAGGTCGTCTCGACGGTCACCACGACGTCGTACACGGACACCGGCCTGTCCGCCGGCACCGACTACTCGTACACCGTCAAGGCCCGTGACACCGCCGACCAGACCGGGCCGGTCAGCGGCGCGGTCGCGGTGCACACCACGGGCGGCACGACCGACCCGCCGCCGTCCACCGGCGGCAAGGTCAAGCTCGGCTACTTCACCGAGTGGGGCATCTACGGCCGCAACTACAACGTCAAGAACCTGGTGACGTCGGGTTCGGCCGCCAAGATCACGCACATCAACTACGCCTTCGGCAACGTCACCAACGGCCAGTGCGCGATCGGCGACTCCTACGCCGACTACGACAAGGCCTTCACCGCCGACCAGTCGGTGAGCGGCGTCGCGGACACCTGGGACCAGCCGCTGCGCGGCAACTTCAACCAGCTCCGTGAGCTGAAGGCCAAGTACCCGAACATCAAGGTCCTGTGGTCCTTCGGCGGCTGGACCTGGTCCGGCGGCTTCGCCCAGGCCGCGGCCAACCCGACCGCGTTCGCCAACTCCTGCTACAACCTGGTCAAGGACCCGCGCTGGGCGGACGTGTTCGACGGCATCGACATCGACTGGGAGTACCCGAACGCCTGCGGTCTGTCCTGCGACACCAGCGGTGCGGCGGCGTACAAGAACCTGATGTCCGCGCTGCGCGCCAAGTTCGGCTCCAGCAACCTGGTCACCGCGGCCGTCACGGCCGACGGCTCCTCCGGCGGCAAGATCGAGGCCGCCGACTACGCGGGCGCCGCGCAGTACGTCGACTGGTACAACGTGATGACGTACGACTTCTTCGGCGCCTGGGACGCCCAGGGCCCGACCGCCCCGCACTCCCCGCTGACCTCGTACTCCGGCATCCCGAAGGCGGGCTTCACCACGGCCGACGCGATGGCCAAGTACAAGGCGATCGGCGTCCCCGCGAGCAAGCTGCTCATCGGCATCGGCTTCTACGGCCGCGGCTGGACCGGCGTCACCCAGGACGCCCCGGGCGGCACGGCCACGGGCGCGGCGGCCGGCACGTACGAACAGGGCATCGAGGACTACAAGGTCCTCAAGACGTCCTGCCCGGTCACCGGCACCGTCGCCGGCACGGCGTACGCGCACTGCGGCAGCAACTGGTGGTCGTACGACACCCCGTCGACGATCGCCGGAAAGATGAGCTGGGCCAAGTCCCAGGGTCTCGGTGGCGCGTTCTTCTGGGAGTTCAGCGGTGACACCAGCAATGGCGAGCTGGTGAGCGCCATCAGCAGCGGACTGGGCTGACCCTCCACTCACCCCTCCCCGCCGCGGGCGGCCTCCGGGCCTGTCCGCGGCGGGCCTTTTTTGTGCGCCGCATGCGCCCCCGGCGTGCGCGGCAGGGGGCCGTTCGGCCCTCCTGGTGGGCCGGTCGGCCGGTGAGGGACGGCCCCCGACCGGGAACAATCGGTATCTCAGCCGGCAAGCGGAACGGCTTATTCAGGGGGAAGCGAATGACTCGGGGGGACGCAATGAAGCGGGGGGACGCAATGAAACGGAGGTCCAACAGGTCCAGTAGGCCCAGCGGGGCCGATACGGCGGTCATACGGCCACGCAGGCCCAAGGCGGCTGCCGTCGGGGTGTTCACGGGGACGACGGTGGCCGCTCTCCTGGCCACCTGGCCGGTCAACGTCACGGTGTCGCTCAGCCCCGAGCCGCACACCGTCGTCGTCGGCCAGGCCGACGCCCAACACCCGGTGTGTCAGGCCACGTTGACACGCTGACCGGGCGGGGCCGCCTCCAGCCAGGCGAGGAAACCGGTCAACGCGTCCTCACTCATGGCGAGTTCGAGACGGGTGCCGCGGTGCAGACACGTCAGGATGACGGCGTCGGAAAGCAGCGCCAGCTCCTCCTCGCCCTCGGGGAGGCGGCGGCCGGCGACCTCGATCGCGGCGCGCTCCAGGATGCGGCGCGGGCGGTAGGCGTAGGAGAAGACGCGGTACCACTCGATGCGGTCGCCGTTGTAGCGGGCGACTCCGTAGCTCCAGCCTTTTCCGCTGGTGTCGGGTTTCTCCGGGACGTCCCAGCGCAGGCTGCAGTCGAAGGTGCCGCCCGAGCGCTGGATCAGTCTGCGGCGCAGGCCGAAGACGAACAGCCCCAGCACCACAAGGGCGACCACGATTCCGCACACAGTCAGAGCGAGGACCATCGACACCGACCTCCTCGTCTCCTAGGTACCGAAAATAGGTAACGGAACGGAAAAAACCCTTATATCTGCCTCAGCCGCGGCCGGCTCCGGATTGCTCCGGTGCCGGCCGCGGCTGAGTGACGTCTTCACATGGTGTGCGGCTTCAGCGGGTCGCCGTCGCCGCACGCAGTCGTACGTCAGCGCGACGCTCGGCAGAGGCGTCGCCCTCCGCCTTCGCGCGCTCCAGCTCGCGCTCCGCGCGCTGGACATCGATCTCGTCCGACAGCTCGGCGATCTCGGCCAGCAGCGACAGCTTGTTGTCCGCGAACGAGATGAAACCGCCGTGCACCGCGGCGACGACCGTTCCACCATCACTCGTACGGATGGTCACCGGGCCCGACTCCAGCACACCGAGCAGCGGCTGGTGACCGGGCATGACGCCGATGTCGCCGGACGTGGTGCGCGCGACGACCAGGGTGGCCTCGCCGGACCAGACCTCTCGGTCGGCCGCGACCAGCGCGACGTGCAGCTCAGCAGCCAAGGTGGCTCCTCGGGTCACCACCCGGCGGTTCGGCCGGGTGTTGGTTACAAGTCTAGTGGGCGTGGAAGAGGGGGCGGGACGCGCCCGCCCCCTCACACGAACTCAGAGCTCAGAACTGCTCAGTTCCGAGTTCAGGAGACGCCCAGCTCCTTGGCGTTGGCCTTGAGGTCCTCGATGCCACCGCACAGGAAGAACGCCTGCTCCGGGAAGTGGTCGTACTCGCCGTCGCAGATCGCGTTGAAGGCCGCGATCGACTCGTCCAGCGGGACGTCCGACCCGTCGACGCCGGTGAACTGCTTGGCGACGTGGGTGTTCTGGGACAGGAAGCGCTCCACGCGACGGGCGCGGTGGACGACGAGCTTGTCCTCTTCGCCCAGCTCGTCGATACCGAGGATCGCGATGATGTCCTGGAGGTCCTTGTACTTCTGGAGGACCGTCTTGACACGCATGGCCGTGTTGTAGTGGTCCGCCGCGATGTAGCGCGGGTCCAGGATGCGGGACGTGGAGTCCAGCGGGTCCACGGCCGGGTAGATGCCCTTCTCGGAGATCGGACGGGAGAGAACCGTCGTCGCGTCGAGGTGGGCGAAGGTGGTGGCCGGGGCCGGGTCGGTCAGGTCGTCCGCGGGGACGTAGATCGCCTGCATCGAGGTGATCGAGTGACCACGGGTCGAGGTGATGCGCTCCTGGAGGAGACCCATCTCGTCGGCCAGGTTCGGCTGGTAGCCCACCGCGGAGGGCATACGGCCGAGCAGGGTCGAGACCTCGGAGCCGGCCTGCGTGAAGCGGAAGATGTTGTCGATGAAGAACAGCACGTCCTGCTTCTGCACATCGCGGAAGTACTCCGCCATGGTCAGACCGGCGAGGGCCACGCGCAGACGGGTGCCCGGGGGCTCGTCCATCTGACCGAAGACCAGGGCGGTCTTGTCGATGACGCCCGAGTCCGCCATCTCCTCGATGAGGTCGTTGCCCTCACGGGTGCGCTCGCCGACACCGGCGAACACGGAGACACCGTCGTGGTTGTTGGCGACGCGGTAGATCATCTCCTGGATGAGCACCGTCTTGCCGACGCCGGCACCGCCGAACAGACCGATCTTTCCACCCTTGACGTACGGGGTGAGAAGGTCGATGACCTTGACGCCGGTCTCGAACATCTCGGTCTTCGACTCGAGCTCGTCGAAGTTCGGGGCCTTGCGGTGGATGCCCCAGCGCTCGCCGTCGTACTTCTCGTCGACGTTCAGCACCTCACCGAGGGTGTTGAACACCTTGCCCTTGGTGAAGTCGCCGACCGGCACAGTGATGGAGGAGCCGGTGTCGGTGACCGCGGCCTGGCGGACCAGACCGTCGGTGGGCTGCATGGAGATGGTGCGGACCAGGCCGTCACCCAGGTGCTGGGCGACCTCCAGGGTCAGCGTCTTCTTCGCACCGTCCAGGGCCGGGTCGGCCACCTCGACGTGCAGAGCGTTGTAGATCTCCGGCATCGCGTCGACGGGGAACTCCACGTCGACGACCGGGCCGATGACCCGGGCGACGCGGCCCGTGGCAACGGCCGTCTCAACTGTCGTCGTCATTACCTGTCACTCCCCGCGGTCGCGTCGGCCAGGGCTGCGGAGCCACCGACGATCTCGCTGATTTCCTGGGTGATTTCGGCCTGGCGGGCCGCGTTGGCAAGTCGGGAGAGCGTGGTGATGAGCTCTCCCGCGTTGTCGGTGGCCGACTTCATCGCGCGCCGCGTGGCGGCGTGCTTGGAGGCGGCCGACTGGAGCAGCGCGTTGTAGATACGGCTCTCCACGTAGCGCGGCAGCAGGGCGTCGAGGACGTCCTCCGCCGAGGGCTCGAAGTCGTACAGCGGGAGGATCTCGCCCTTGGGGGCTGCTTCCTTCGCCACCTCTTCGAGGCTGAGCGGCAGCAGGCGGTCGTCGAGCGCCGTCTGCGTCATCATCGAGACGAACTCGGTGAAGACGATGTGGAGTTCGTCCACGCCGCCCTCGGCCGTGTCCTTCTCGATGGCCTCGATCAGCGGACCCGCGACCTTCTTCGCGTCCGCGTACGTGGGCTCGTCGGTGAAGCCCGACCACGACTCCACGACCTTGCGCTCGCGGAAGTTGTAGTGGGCCAGACCACGGCGGCCGACGATGTACGTGTCGACCTCCTTGCCCTCGGCCTCAAGACGCTCGGTCAGCTGCTCCGCCACCTTGATGGCGTTGGAGTTGAACGCGCCGGCGAGACCACGGTCGCTCGTCAGGAGCAGCACCGCGGACCGCACGACCGTCTCGGCCTGCGTGGTCAGCGGGTGCTTCGTGTTCGAGCCGGTACCGACCGCCGTGACCGCGCGGGTGAGCTCGGTCGCGTACGGCGTGGAGGCCGCCACCTTGCGCTGCGCCTTGACGACACGCGAGGCGGCGATCATCTCCATCGCCTTCGTGATCTTCTTGGTCGCTGTGACGGATCGGATGCGACGCTTGTAGACCCGGAGCTGGGCTCCCATGAGTCAGGTCCCTTCCGTCGTCACTTGGCCGCGGCGGCCGGCGTGTCTTCGCCGAGAAGCTTGCCGTCCGAGGTCTCGAACTGCTTCTTGAAGTCCGCGATGCCGTCGGCGATGGCGGTGAGGGTGTCGTCCGACATCTTGCCGCCCTCCTTGATGGAGGTCATGAGGCCCTGCTCCTTGCGGTGCAGGTACTCCAGGAGCTCCTTCTCGAAGCGGCGGATGTCGGCGACCGGGACGTCGTCCATCTTGCCGGTGGTACCGGCCCACACGGAGACGACCTGGTCCTCGGTCGGCATCGGCTGGTACTGAGCCTGCTTGAGCAGCTCGACCAGGCGCTGACCGCGCTCCAGCTGCGCCTTCGACGCGGCGTCCAGGTCGGAACCGAAGGCGGCGAACGCCTCCAGCTCGCGGTACTGGGCGAGGTCGAGACGGAGACGACCCGAAACCTGCTTCATCGCCTTGTGCTGCGCGGAACCACCGACTCGGGAGACGGAGATACCGACGTTCAGCGCGGGGCGCTGACCGGCGTTGAACAGGTCCGACTCCAGGAAGCACTGGCCGTCGGTGATGGAGATGACGTTGGTCGGGATGAACGCCGACACGTCGTTCGCCTTGGTCTCGACGATCGGCAGACCCGTCATCGAACCGGCGCCCAGGTCGTCGGAGAGCTTCGCGCAGCGCTCCAGCAGACGGGAGTGCAGGTAGAAGACGTCACCCGGGTAGGCCTCACGGCCCGGCGGGCGGCGCAGCAGCAGGGACACGGCGCGGTAGGCGTCGGCCTGCTTCGAGAGGTCGTCGAAGATGATGAGGACGTGCTTGCCCTCGTACATCCACTGCTGGCCGATGGCCGAACCGGTGTACGGCGCAAGGTACTTGAAGCCGGCCGGGTCGGACGCCGGGGCGGCGACGATGGTCGTGTACTCCAGCGCGCCGGCCTCGTCGAGGGCGCCACGCACGGAGGCGATGGTCGAGCCCTTCTGGCCGATGGCGACGTAGACGCAGCGGACCTGCTTCTTCGGGTCGCCCGAGCGCCAGTTGTCGCGCTGGTTGATGATCGTGTCGACGGCCAGGGCGGTCTTGCCGGTCTGACGGTCACCGATGATCAGCTGACGCTGGCCACGGCCGATCGGGGTCATCGCGTCGACGGCCTTGTAGCCGGTCTCCATCGGCTCGTGCACCGACTTACGGGCCATGACGCCCGGAGCCTGCAGCTCAAGGGCGCGACGACCGCTGGTCTCGATCTCGCCGAGGCCGTCGATCGGGTTGCCGAGCGGGTCGACGACGCGGCCGAGGTAGCCCTCGCCGACGGCCACGGAGAGCACCTCACCGGTGCGCTGCACCGGCTGACCCTCCTCGATGCCGCTGAACTCACCGAGGACGATGGCACCGATCTCGCGCTCTTCGAGGTTGAGCGCGAGGCCGAGGGTGCCGTCCTCGAACTTCAGCAGTTCGTTGGCCATGGCCGAGGGCAGGCCCTCGACCTTCGCGATGCCGTCGCCGGCAAGGGTGACCGTACCGACCTCCTCGCGCGAGGCCGCGTCCGGCTTGTACGACTGGACGAAGTTCTCCAGCGCGTCCCGGATCTCCTCCGGCCGGATCGTGAGCTCCGCCATCTGGGTTCCCTGCTCTCCTTGTTGGGCCCGAAGTTTCAACTTGGGGGTCTGGGGGCGACCCCCAGGAATCCTCTGCACGACCCAACCGGGCCGTAGGTACGTACTGCTGTACTGCTGTTCTGCTTATGAAGTTGCTGCTCAGCCCGCCAGGCGGCGGCCGGCGTCCTCGATGCGGTCCGCGATCGAGCCGTTGATGACCTCGTCACCGACCTGCACCCGGATCCCGCCGAGAACCTCGGGGTCCACGTCGATGTTGAGGTGCATCTTGTGGCCGTAGAGCTTCGCGAGAGCGGCGCCCAGGCGCTGCTTCTGCGAGTCGCTCAGCGGCACCGCCGAGGTGACGACGGCGACCAGCCGGTCCCGGCGCTCGGCGGCGAGCTTGGACAGGGACTCCAGTCCCGACTCCAGGCTACGTCCCCGCGGCGCGGTCACAAGGCGCGTCACCAGACGCTCGGTCGACGGGACGGCCCGGCCGCCGAGCAGCCGGTGCAGCAGCTCGATCTTGGCCGCGGTGGACGCGGCGCGGTCGGTCAGCGCGGCGCGCAGCTCGGTGTTCGAGGAGACGATCCGCCCGAAGCGGAACAGCTCGTCCTCCACGTCGTCGAGCGCACCCCTCTTCTGCGCGGCGGTGAGCTCGGCCGTGTCGGCCAGCTGCTCCAGCGCGTCCACCAGGTCACGGGACTGCGACCAGCGGGAGCGCACCATGCCGGACACCAGGTCGACGGTCTGGCCGCCGACCTGACCGCCCAGCAGACGCTGGGCCAGCTCGGCCTTGGCCTCACCGGCCTGCGCCGGGTCGGTCAGGACCCGACGCAGCGACACCTCGCGGTGGAGCAGCGCGGTGACGGCGGCCAGCTCGTCGGCGAGCTTCGCCGCGTCGGCGGACGTGGAGTCCGTCAGCGCGTCGAGACGCTCGCGTGCGGCGGCCAGTGCCTCGCGGCTCGCTCCGTTCATCGCGCAGCCTCGGCCTTCTCCTCAAGGTCCTCGAGGAAGCGGTCGATGACACGGCTCTGCCGGGCGTGGTCCTCGAGGGACTCACCGACAAGCTTGCCGGCCAGCTCCGTGGCGAGGTGACCGACGTCCTGCCGAAGCGCCTGCGCGGCGGCCTTGCGGTCGGCCTCGATCTGCGCGTGACCGGCGGCGACGATCTCCTCGCGCTGCCGCTGGCCCTCGGCGCGCATCTCGGTGATGAGCGCGGCACCCTGCTCCTGCGCCTCCTGGCGCAGACGCGCGGCCTCGTGCCGGGCCTCGGCGAGCTGAGCCTTGTACTGCTCGAGAACGCTCTGCGCCTCGACCTGAGCCGCCTCGGCCTTCTCGATACCGCCTTCGATCGCCTCGCGACGCTGCTCGAGAACATTGTTGATGTTCGGGAGCAGCTTCTTGGCGAGGAAGAAGAAGACGATGGCGAAAGTGATGAGGCCGATGACCAGCTCGGGGCCCGGCGGGATGAGGGGATTCTGCTCCTCCTCCGCCGCCAGCTGCACCAGCTGTTGTGTCAGCTGCATGTCATCAGTGCCTTTCCCTTAAAGGTTGTGTCGCTCGCCAGCGGCTTACTTGTAGCCGAACACGAACGGCATGACGATGCCGATGAGGGCGAGCGCCTCACAGAAGGCGAAGCCCAGGATCTGGTTGGCGCGGATCAGGCCGGCCGCCTCGGGCTGGCGGGCGAGGGCCTGGGTGCCGTTGCCGAAGATGATGCCGATGCCGATGCCGGGGCCGATGGCGGCGAGGCCGTAGCCGACGGAGGCGACGGAGCCGGTGACGGCGGCGAGGGTCTCAGTGGCAGCCATGCTGATTTTCCTTCTCTTTCAAGGACCGGTGGGGGTTGGCCACCGGACGTCTGGTGAGGGGGCGGTACGGAGGCTCAGTGGTGCTCGGCGAGAGCGCCCTGAACGTAGGAGCAGGCCAGGAGGACGAAGACGTACGCCTGAACGGCCTGGACGAAGAGCTCGAAGAGGATCATGACCATGGACATGGCGAACGAGACCGCGCCGGCCGCGACGAGCCAGCTGTTCATCAGGTACCAGCTGGCGACCGTGAACATCACGAGCAGCAGGTGACCGGCGAACATGTTGGCGAACAGTCGGACGGCGTGGGTGAACGGCCGGACCAGGACGTTCGAGAAGAACTCGATGATCACGACGAGCGGAAGCACCGCGCCGAGCGACTTGTCGTAGCCGGTCAGGTTCTTGAACCCGCCCACGAAGCCGTGCTTGCGGAAGGTCAGGATCATCCAGGTCACATAAACGATCCCAGCCATGGCAGCGGGGTAGGCGATGATCGACGTCACCGGGAACTGGGCGACCGGGATGATCGACCAGAGGTTCATGATCCAGATGAAGAAGAACAGCGAGACCATCAGCGGGACGTACTTCTCGCCCTCGCGCTTGCCCAGCGTCTCGTACACAATGCCGCGGCGTACGAAGTCGTAGCCGGCCTCGCCGACCATCTGGAGCTTGCCCGGGATCACCTTGGCCTTGCCGAACGCCGCCCAGAAGATGCCGATCACCACGACAGTGGTCACCAGGGCGAGAAGCATCGGCTTGTCGAACTCGATGCCACCGACCGTGAACATCGGCTTGAAGATGAAGGAGTTGAGGCCCGGCGACGGAAATCCGCAGCCGTTGTCAGCGAAGACGCGGCAACTCCAGTCAAAGGCGAGCGTGGTCTGGTCAGCACTCACCGCGGGCTCCTTCGGCGTGACGCATGGGTACGGCAACCTCGTTGTGTCGGCGCGGCATGCTGCCGCGGGTCGGCACCGGACTGGTGTTACGGATGTGAGGGCGGCTGGGGGGCTTCGAGCCTCGCAATTGAGCAGGCGTCAGCTCGAATGCCCGCGCCCGCGATGCCGCAGTTGGCACCGGACGATAGCAGGAGATCCCACATGTCCTTGTCCCGCCCCTGGCTCTCACGACGTGTGCCCCGTCTTCTCGGGCTTCTCACTCTTCTCGGAGTCCGGATCGACGTAGAAGATCTTGGACTTCATGTGCGCGCGGGCCTGTGCGGCCATCCACACGACGGTCGCGACGACGAGTGAGATCGCGAACGCCCTGGCACTGAAGAGAGAGGTACCCCTGAAGAGGGCCACGAAGATCATGAGCAGCAGGAGCTGGGCGACGTAGAGCATCATCGCCATGGCCTGGAACAGCTGCGGGAGCGTTTTTGCCGTCCACTGAAGGACGTAAAGACCGAGACCCATGAAGAGCATGGACAGCAGCACACCGACCGCCGCCCCGACCGCTCCCTTGCCGCCCGCGACCACAGCACTGACGGCAACGGCGGCCACGCCGGTGGCCGCTGTGGGCACAGCGATCGGCAGAAGGTTCCGGGCGTCATTGGACGGCATGGCGGCAACTCCGCTTTCACAGGGGGCGGGGGGGTGTCGTCATGGACGAGCGTAGTCCCGGATCGAGAGGGGAACTCACTGCCAATGGACCGTCGCACTACGGTCCTTCAGCTCTCTCCGGGGTTCTCGTGAACCGTATCACAAACTATTTGATGCGGTCTTTACCTAGTCGGTGTGCTTGCTGTCACACATGAGAGTGACAGTGCGCGTCTGTGCAGAAACACGGCCGACATGTCTGATATTGGGAGGCTTTGCTACCCCACGAGTTGGCAATGCTCTAGTCAGATTCTTACCTTGCCGACGTCAGCGCGACGTACCGGCTTTGCGACGGTCCAGGAAGCGCGGGCGGGTGCCCAGGGCGGTCGCTCCGTTCACTCCCGCCACACCCGCAACGACCGGAGGACGCTGCTCCTCGTCAACTGCGGCCGTCTGGGCCGGGGTCGACGCGGACTCGGCGACGGCCCTGCGGCGGCGGTAGCGCGGCGGCACGAAGTGCTCGGCCCAGCGCGGGGCGCGCGGCGTGAAGCGCGGCAGCAGGAGGAGCAGCAGGCCGATGGCGCTGAGGATCACGATGCCCAGCACGATCCACATGGACGCCGAGTTGACCGAGAAGGCGAGGGCGCCGAAGGCGATCAGGGCCGACCAGAAGTACATGATGAGGACGGCCCTGCTGTGCGAGTGGCCGATCTCCAGCAGGCGGTGGTGCAGGTGGCCCCGGTCCGCGGCGAACGGCGACTGCCCGCGCCAGGTGCGGCGCACGATCGCCAGGATCAGGTCGGCGGCGGGGATCGCGATGATCGTCAGCGGCAGCAGCAGCGGGATGTAGACCGGCACCATCTGGTGCACCGCCTGGCGCTCGGACCCGCCGAACAGGCTGTCCGGGTCGACCTGCCCCGTGATGGAGATCGCACCCGCGGCCAGCACCAGCCCGATCAGCATGGAGCCCGAGTCGCCCATGAAAATGCGCGCCGGGTGCATGTTGTGCGGCAGGAAGCCCAGGCACATGCCCATCAGGATGACCGCGAACAGGGTGGCGGGGGCGGCGGCCTCGATGCCGTAGGAGTACCAGATGCGGTAGGCGTACATGAAGAACGCGGCGGCCGCGATGCACACCATGCCGGAGGCGAGGCCGTCGAGGCCGTCCACGAAGTTCACCGCGTTGATCGTGATCACGACCAGCGCCACCGTCAGCAGCGTGCCCTGCCACTGGGTCAGCGCCACCGTGCCGACCTTCGGGATGGGCAGCCAGAGGATCGTCAGACCCTGCATGACCATGACGCCGGCGGCGATCATCTGGCCGCCGAGCTTGATCAGTGCGTCGATCTCGAACTTGTCGTCCAGGACGCCGATCAGCCAGATGAGCGCCGCTCCGGAGAGCAGCGCCCGCGGTTCGTTCGACTTGGTGAAGACCTCACTGAGGTTGGTCAGGTGGTCCGCGACCAGCAGACCCGCGCACAGGCCGAAGAACATGGCGATCCCGCCGAGGCGCGGAGTGGGCTCCCGGTGCACGTCACGGGCCCTGATCTCCGGCATGGCTCCGGCCACGATCGCGAACTTACGTACCGGCCCTGTCAGCAGATACGTCACCGCGGCCGTGATGCAGAGCGTCAGCAGGTATTCACGCACAGGCTTCCCCACAGGTCTCGCTGGCCATCTCAGCCCCACACCCTAGCGACGCGCGCATATGAATGGGGACTGCCGGGTAGCGACGATGGTTGCACGCGTGCCTGTGCACGCAGGCTGCACCCAGTGGTACGCAGGTGCGTCTACCCCCGCTCAGCCGGTGTACGGCTGAAATCTACCGGTGAGCTCGCGCACCTGATCACGCGCCTTCTGGCTCTCGGTCTCGCCGCGCAGCACGCCCGCGAGCAGTGCGGCGATTCCCGCCATTTCCTCCTCTCCCATCCCCTGTGTGGTCACGGCCGCCGTGCCGAGCCGCAGGCCACGGGCGTCCCCGTGCGGCAGCGCGCAGCAGTCCAGCACCATTCCGGCCGCGGCGAGGCGTCCGCGCGCGGTGCGCCCGTCGACGCCGAGGGGCGCGGGGTCGGCGGTGATCAGGTGGGTGTCGGTGCCGCCGGTGGTGACGACCAGGCCCTCGGCGGCCAGCAGAGCCGCCAGCGCCCTCGCATTGGCGACCACCTGATGGGCGTACAACCTGAACGCCGGTGTTGCCGCCTCGCCGAACGCGACGGCCTTGGCGGCGATGGTGTGCATCTGCGCGCCGCCCTGGGTGAAGGGGAAAACAGCCCGGTCGACCCGTTCGGCGAGTTCGGCGCCGCACAGGAGCATCCCGCCGCGCGGCCCGCGCAGCACCTTGTGCGTGGTCGCGCAGACGACATCGGCGTACGGCACCGGGCTGGGTGCCGCTCCGCCGGCGACGAGCCCGATGGGATGGGCGGCGTCGGCGATGAGATACGCCCCGACCTCGTCGGCGACCTCGCGGAAGAGGGCGTAGTCGATGTGCCGGGGATAGGCGATGGAACCGCACACGATCGCCTTGGGGCGGTGCGTACGGGCGAGGGTGCGCACCTGGTCGTAGTCGATGAGCCCGGTCTCGGCGTCGACTCCGTACCCCACGAAGTCGAACCAGCGGCCGGAGAAGTTGGCGGGTGAGCCGTGCGTGAGATGGCCGCCGTACGGGAGGCCGAGGGCGAGGACGGTGTCGCCGGGCCGCAGGAGTGCCGCGTACGCGGCGAGGACGGCCGAAGACCCGGAGTGCGACTGCACGTTGGCGTGCTCGGCGCCGAACAGGGCCTTGGCGCGGTCCACGGCGAGGCGCTCGGCGACGTCGACGATCTCGCAGCCGCCGTGGTGGCGGGCGCCCGGGTACCCCTCGGCGTACTTGTTGGCCAGGGGTGAGCCGAGCGCGGACAGCACGGCCGGCGAGGTGAAGTTCTCGGCGGCGATGAGCTGCAGCGTCGTCGACTGCCGGTCCAGCTCACCGAGCAGGATCTCGGCCAGCTCGGGGTCCTGCCTGCGCAGGACATCGGCCTCGAGGGTATGGGTGACCGGCATGATGGGCTCCGGGGGCGTCGACGGTGACGTACGACCAATGTAGGCCCGGGACCGGTGGGGTGCTCGGTTGTTACGCCTTCGCAGGTACCCCGGTGAGCGCTGTGCCGACGTGAGCCCGTCCCGCCCACGGCGCCGCATCAGGCGCGCGCAGGCACTCCCGTCAGCGCCGTCACCACCGGATCCAGCGCCTGATGTATCTCGTCCCCGATGGAACGGAAGAAGGTCAGCGGGGCGCCGTACGGGTCGTACACCTCGTCCGCCTCGGCGGTCGGGGCCAGGAGCCACCCGCGTAGAGCCGCGGCCGCACGGACCAGGGCGCGGGCGCGGGCGACCACGCCGTCCTCCAGTGGGGGCAGGGTCGCGGGGTCTATCGCCCGCACCAGGCGGGTGAACTCCTTCAGGGTGAAGGTGCGCAGGCCCGCCGAGTGGCCCATCGAGATCACCTGCTGACGGTGGTCGCGGGTCGCCGTCAGGACGAGGTCGGCCATGATGACGTGCTCGTCGAGGAGTTCGCGGCCCATGAAGCCGGAGGCGTCCGCGCCGAAGTCTGCGAGGACCGTCTCCGCGTTGGCCTCCATGGGCGCACCCTCGTGGCCCCAGGTGCCCGCGCTCTCCACGATCAGCCCGCCCCACAAGGGGTCGCCGAGCCGGTCCGCCAGGGCATGGCGGGTCAGCCGCTCGGTGATCGGCGAGCGGCACACGTTGCCGGTGCTGACGTGGAGGATGCGGAAGTTGGTCATGGGAAGCCCGAAGGTCCCCGTCTCTTCCCCGTTGCCTATGCCACGCCCCGCGTCAGGGGCCGTCAATTCGCCACCTCGAGGTCGGGTACGACCTTGCGCAGCTCGTCCGGCGAGAGCGCGCCCTCGCGCAGCAGCACCGGCACCCGGCCGGTGACGTCGACGATCGACGAAGGGACGTTGCCGGGAGTCGGGCCGCCGTCGAGGTAGACGGAGACCGAGTCGCCGAGCATCTCCTGCGCGGCGTCGCAGTCCTCGGGGGCGGGGTGACCGGTCAGGTTCGCCGAGGACACGGCCATGGGGCCGACCTCGGTCAGCAGCTCGATGGCGACCGGGTGCAGCGGCATCCGGATGGCGACCGTGCCCCGGGTGTCCCCCAGGTCCCACTGCAGCGACGGCTGGTGCTTGGCGACGAGCGTGAGCGCACCCGGCCAGAAGGCGTCGACGAGCTCCCAGGCCAGCTCGGAGAAGTCGGTGACGAGACCGTGGAGCGTGTTCGGGGACCCGATCAGCACAGGGGTGGGCATGTTGCGGCCCCGGCCCTTGGCCTCCAGCAGGTCGGCGACCGCCTCCGAGGAGAACGCGTCGGCGCCGATGCCGTACACCGTGTCGGTCGGGAGGACCACGAGCTCGCCACGGCGGACGGCGGACGCGGCTTCGCGCAGACCGGTCGTGCGGTCCGTCGCGTCGTTGGTGTCGTATCGCCGTGCCATATCTAGCGGGCCTCCTCGTACACGTACGTCTGGAAGTGAGTCGTCGGGGTGATCACGGCAGTGCCTTGCGGGCCGTCGCGAACCGGGGGCGGTTGTTGAGGTCCGGGTGGTCGGCCGCGTCGGCCCAGCCCCGCTCCTCGGTGAAGATCCACGGCACCTGGCCGCCCTGGGTGTCGGCGTGCTCGATGACGACGACGCCGCCGGGGCGCAGGAGCCGGTGTGCGGTCCGTTCCAGACCGCGGATGAGATCGAGGCCGTCCTCCCCCGAGAACAGGGCGAGTTCGGGATCGTAGTCCCGCGCTTCGGGAGCGACGTACTCCCATTCGGTCAGCGGGATGTACGGGGGGTTGGAGATGACCAGGTCGACATGGCCGTCGAGGTCGCGAAAGGCGTCGAGGGCGTTGCCCTGACGCAGGTCCACCCTCGACCCCGCCACGTTCTTACGGGTCCACACCAGGGCTTCCTCGGACAGCTCCACGGCGTGCACGCGCGAGCGCGGGACCTCCTGGGCGAGGGCGAGCGCGATGGCGCCGGAGCCGGTGCACAGGTCGACGATGCAGGGTTCCACGACGTCCATGGCGCGTACGGCGTCTATGGCCCACCCGACCACGGACTCGGTCTCCGGGCGCGGCACGAACACGCCCGGCCCCACCTGGAGTTCGAGGTAGCGGAAGTAGGCCCGCCCGGTGATGTGCTGCAGCGGCTCGCGCTGCTCGCGCCGGGCGATGACCTCCCAGTAGCGGGCGTCGAAGTCGGAGTCCTTCACGGAGTGCAGCGCGCCCCGCTTCACGCCGTGCACGAACGCGGCGAGCTCCTCCGCGTCGTTGCGCGGCGAGGGCACGCCGGCGTCGGCCAGCCGCTGGGTGGCCTGTGCCACCTCTGCGAGCAGCAGGTTCACGCATTCCTCCGTGTCGTACTGGGTCGTGCGTATGTGCCTTTATGCAGCCGCCAGCTTCGCCGCCGAGTCCGCGTCGACGCAGGCCTGGATCACCGCGTCGAGGTCGCCGTCCAGGACCTGGTCCAGGTTGTAGGCCTTGAAGCCGACGCGGTGGTCCGAGATGCGATTCTCCGGGAAGTTGTACGTACGGATCTTCTCGGAACGGTCGACGGTGCGGACCTGGCTGCGGCGGGCGTCGGCGGCTTCCCGCTCCGCCTCCTCCTGCGCCGCTGCGAGCAGCCTGGAGCGCAGGATACGCATCGCCTGCTCCTTGTTCTGCAGCTGGCTCTTCTCGTTCTGGCAGGAGGCGACGACTCCGGTCGGAATGTGCGTGATGCGCACGGCGGAGTCGGTGGTGTTGACGGACTGGCCGCCGGGGCCGGAGGACCGGTAGACGTCGATGCGGAGGTCGTTCGGGTTGATCTCGACGTCGACCTCCTCGGCCTCGGGCGTCACGAGGACACCGGCCGCGGAGGTGTGGATACGGCCCTGGGACTCGGTGGCCGGCACGCGCTGCACGCGGTGCACACCGCCCTCGTACTTCATCCGGGCCCAGACACCCTGCCCGGGCTCGGTGGCCCCCTGGCCGCCCTTGGTCTTCACGGCGACCTGGACGTCCTTGTAGCCGCCCAGCTCGGACTCGGTGGCGTCGATGATCTCGGTCTTCCAGCCGACGCGCTCGGCGTACCGGAGATACATGCGCAGCAGGTCACCCGCGAAGAGCGCCGACTCGTCGCCGCCGGCGCCCGCCTTGATCTCGAGGATCACGTCCTTGTCGTCGGACGGGTCCCGGGGAACGAGCAGCAGGCGCAGTTTCTCCGTCAGCTCCTCGCGCTGCTTGTCCAGCTCCTTGACCTCGGCCGCGAAGTCCGGGTCGTCGGCGGCGAGTTCCTTCGCCGTGTCGATGTCGTCGCCGGTCTGCTTCCAGGAGCGGTACGTGGCGACGATCGGGGTGAGCTCGGCGTAGCGCTTGTTCAGCTTGCGCGCGTTGGCCTGGTCGGCGTGGACCGACGGGTCGGCGAGCTTCGTCTCCAGGTCGGCGTGCTCACCGACGAGTTCCTCGACGGCCTCGAACATCTTGGGCTCCTGTACTGCGTGGAAAGAAGGGGAAGGCGGGCGACCAAAAACGCCGGTCCCGGCGCGCCTGTTTCAGGGCGCGGCCGTGGACCGGCGAATTGGAGCTCGCTACTTCTTGGAGCCGGCTGCAGCCTTGCCGAAGCGGGCCTCGAAGCGGGCCACACGGCCACCGGTGTCGAGGATCTTCTGCTTGCCCGTGTAGAACGGGTGGCACTCGGAGCAGACCTCGGCGCGGATGGTGCCGCTGGAGATCGTGCTGCGGGTGGTGAACGACGCGCCACAGGTGCAGCTGACCTGCGTCTCGACGTACTCGGGGTGGATGTCGCGCTTCAAGGTGTCTCCTAGGTTCGGGAGGGCACCGGGTCGCTGCGGCGGATTGCTTCAGCGTGAACCGGGGCCGACGTACCAGTCTGCCAGGACTGGGGCCATCCCCCCAAACCGGGGGTTGCGGTGATCTATTCCCTGCGGGTCGGTGGGGGTTGCTCGCGCCCACGCGGCGGAGCCGCAAATCGATGCAGCCCCGCGCCCCTTGACTACCCGGCGGTTACGACGCCCTTGGCCTCGCCCGTGGCCGTGCCTTGTGTGGCCGACTTCGGGATGGGCCGGTCGTTCTTCAGGGCCGTCCACATCTGCTGAGCCTTGGCCTTCTCCACGATCACACGGTTGGGGTTGGCCGGGTCGTACTGGACCGGCATCGTGACCATGTGCATCTTGCTGGAGCTGATGCTCTTGAGGCCGCCCGCGAAGGACATGAGGGAGTTGACCGAGCCGAGGTCGGAGTCGGTCGTCACGGCCTTGGTGGCGGTGTCGGCGAGGTCGTAGAGCCTCTTCGGGCTGGTGAAGACGCCTATGTGCTTGACCTGGTTGACCAGCGCCTTGATGAAGGCCTGCTGGAGCTGGATGCGGCCGAGGTCGGAGCCGTCGCCCACGCCGTGCCGGGTGCGGACCAGGCCGAGGGCCTGCTCGCCGTCGAGCTTGTGCGTGCCGGCCTTGAGGTTCAGGTGGCTCTGGGAGTCCTTGATGTCCTTGGTCGTGGTGACCGGGACGCCGCCGAGTTCGTCGATGAGCTTCTCGAAGCCGCTGAAGTCGACCTCGAGGTAGTGGTCCATGCGCAGCCCGGTGATCGACTCCACGGTCTTCACGGCGCAGGCCGCGCCGCCGGTGGAGTACGCGGTGTTGAACATGACACCGGAGGCCGCGGGATACGTCTTGCCGCTGGTGTCGGTGCACTCGGGGCGGTCGATGAGGGTGTCGCGCGGCATGGAGACCACGCTGGCCTTCTTGTGGCCCTTGTAGACGTGCACGATCATCGCGGTGTCGGAGCGGGCGCTGCCGTCGTCGGTGCCGCCGCCGAGCTTCTTGTTGCTGCCGGAGCGGGAGTCCGAGCCGAGCACGAGGATGTTCTCGGAGCCGTTGTCGACCTTCGTCGGCCGGTTCGTGCCGAGGGCCGAGTCGATGTCGACGCTCTTGATGTTGCCGTTGAGCTTGAAGTACAGGTATCCGGCTCCCGTCCCGCCCAGCACGACAATGCCCGCGGCGGTCCAGGCCGTGATCAGCAGGCCTTTGCGGCGCTTGCTGCGGGGCTTGCGGCGACGGCCCTTGGCGCTGTGGCGCGAGCCGTTGGTGCCGGGCTCCCCGGGTATGCCGGGCTCCGGCGTGCTCTCGGCGGACATGTGCTCCTCGTTCTCGTCCGGTCGGTTACCCCCTGCGTTCAGGGACAGGCCTGTCGGTCCGGCAACGCGTCGTACCGCACCATCGTCACTCCGTCGGGTCAGACGGCGAAACTCGAGAAAGGGTTGCACGACGCACTGTGCCCAGCCCGTGGAGGGCTGGGCACAGAGCGTCACGTCAATTTACGGGCGTAACCCGCTCACCTGCGGTTTCAGCCGAAGAGGTCGTACGCCTGGAAACCGGTACCGACCGAGATTCTTGTGGCAAAGATCTCGCTCGTGGCCTTACCGGTACCCGGGTACAGATAGAGCGTGCCACCGGACGTACGGGCCAGGAAGTCGGCCTTGCCGTCGCCCGTGATGTCGCCGACCGCGTCGAACGCGTTGTAGCCGGTCCAGGCGCTGCGCACCTTGATCCGCGAGGCGAAGGCGCCCGAGCCGGCCGTGCCGGTGCCCCGGTACAGGTACACGTCGCCGGTGCTGCTCTGGCGGGCGATCAGGTCGGCCTTGCCGTCGCCGTCGAAGTCGCCGTGGCCGCGCAGGGAGTTGTACTGGCCCCAGCCGGAGCCGACCTTCACGGGGCTGGAGAAGGTGCCGTTGCCCTTGCCCGGGTAGATCCACAGGTTGCCCGAGGAGTCCACCGAGAGCAGGTCGGGCAGGTAGTCGCCGGTGACGTCACCGGGGGCGACGGTGAACTTCCGGGTGGACCAGTTGCTGAAGATCAGGCTCTTGCTCCAGCTCTGGGTGGACGGGATGTAGTGCAGCCAGAAGACCGCCCCATCGCTGCTGCGGCGCAGGATGAAGTCCTGGTAGCCGTCCCGGTTGAGGTCCGTCTGCAGGATCGTGTTGTAGCCGCTGAAGCTGCCCCAGGAGACGCGGGCCGCGAACGAGGTGCCCTTGGAGTCCTTCTCGTAGCCGGTGTTCGTGGAGTGCTCACGCACGAACAGGTCGGCCTTGCCGTCAGGGGTGGAGGTGGCGCCGTCGCTGATGTTGGTGTCGTCGATGCGCGGGTAGGCGGCGCCGACGTACGCCTTCACCTTGGTGAACACGCTGTACGCGCCCTTGGCGACGCAGTCCTGCACACCCCACGACACGATGCCCACGATGCGGTTGCCCACGATCAGCGGGCCGCCGGAGTCGCCGTTGCAGGCGGAGACGGTGCCGGAGTCGCTGCCGGTCGCCGGGTTGCCCGCACAGACCATGTGGCCCGCGATGAACTCGCTGCTGTAGTAGCCGGAGCAGGTGCTGTCGGACTGGATGGGCAGCGTGGCGGACTGCAGGGTCTGCGAGATGTCGTTGCTGGTGGAGCTGGTACGGCCCCAGCCGTAGACCTTGGCGCTGGTACCGGCCGCGTAGGACGCCGTGTCGGTCGACGTCGTCATGCGGATCGGCGTGGCGGTGATCGGGGTGGCCAGGGTCAGGACGGCGACGTCGTTGTCGACGGTCGTCGAGTTGTACGACGGGTGGTTCCACTGCCGCCAGACGCCGGAGACCGTGCCGCCGTGCAGGTCGGTGTTGCCCGAGCTGTCGGTGGTGGGCAGCTGGTCGGTGCCGGTGACGATCGCTCCGTACGCGTGCCAGTTGGAGCCGTGGACGCAGTGCGCGGCGGTGAGGATCTTCGTGGGCGCCACGACGGCGCCACCGCAGAAGAAGCCGACGTCGTCGCTGGTGTCGCTGGTGCCCTTGTCGTCGTAGTACCAGAGCTGAGCCATCCACGGGGCCGAGGTGATGCTCGTGGTGGTGCCGCCGATGACCATCGGACTGACGGTCGAGGTCGACGAGGACCCTGACGAGGTCGAAGACGTGGAGGACGTGCTCGAGCCGTCCGTCTTCGTGTCCTTGGTCTTCGACGCCTTCTTGAAGTCCTTGTCGGTGGCGAGTGCGCCCGCGACGCGGTCCGTCAAGTCGGTCAGCGATGCGGAGCTTTTGCCGGGCTTGACCGTCGGGTCCGCCGAGGCCGTCGCCGCGCCCGCGGACGAGACCGTCAGCACGGCGGCGACTGCGGCCGCGACGCCCGCAGCGGCGACGGGCAGGGCGATGCGTATCCGGCGTCTGTGACGACCACCGGACATGGGTGTAGTCAAGGGAAGTCCCCCCAGTGAGACACAAGTTGGGAGGGGTGCAGAGTGCGCCCCTCCCTAACTGCGCCAAAAGATCGCCCCCCGTTACCGGAGTAACGGGGGGCGACCTGCGTGAAGGCTGTGCCTCAGTCGCCGTTGCCCGGCATCGGCGTCGTCTTCTGAATCTGCAGCAAGAACTCCGCATTCGACTTCGTCTGCTTCATCTTGTCCAGCAGCAGCTCAATCGCCTGCTGCTGATCCAGCGCATGCAGCACCCGCCGCAGCTTCCACACAATGGCCAGCTCGTCACTGCCGAGCAGGATCTCTTCCTTACGCGTACCGGACGCATCGACGTCCACCGCCGGGAAGATCCGCTTGTCCGCAAGCTTGCGGTCGAGCTTCAGCTCGGCGTTGCCCGTGCCCTTGAACTCCTCGAAGATCACCTCGTCCATACGGGACCCGGTGTCGACCAGAGCAGTCGCCAGGATGGTGAGCGAGCCACCGTCCTCGATGTTCCGCGCGGCACCGAAGAAGCGCTTCGGCGGGTACAGCGCGGTCGAGTCGACACCACCGGACAGGATGCGGCCGGAGGCGGGCGCGGCCAGGTTGTAGGCACGGCCCAGACGCGTGATGGAGTCGAGAAGCACCACCACGTCATGCCCGAGCTCCACCAGACGCTTCGCACGCTCGATGGCGAGCTCGGCGACCGTGGTGTGGTCCTCGGCCGGACGGTCGAAGGTCGAGGAGATGACCTCGCCCTTGACCGACCGCTGCATGTCGGTGACCTCTTCGGGACGCTCGTCGACGAGGACGACCATCAGGTGGCACTCGGGGTTGTTGTGCGTGATCGCGTTGGCGATCGCCTGCATGATCATGGTCTTGCCGGTCTTCGGCGGGGCCACGATCAGACCGCGCTGGCCCTTACCGATCGGCGCGACGAGGTCGATGATGCGGGTCGTCAGCACGCCCGGGTCGGTCTCCAGGCGGAGCCGGTCCTGCGGGTAGAGCGGCGTCAGCTTGTTGAACTCCGGCCGCCCGCGCCCGGATTCGGGCGCCATGCCGTTGACGGAGTCCAGGCGGACGAGGGCGTTGAACTTCTCGCGGCGCTCGCCCTCCTTCGGCTGCCGGACCGCGCCGGTGACGTGGTCGCCCTTGCGCAGGCCGTTCTTGCGGACCTGGGCGAGGGAGACGTACACGTCGTTGGGACCCGGCAGGTAGCCCGACGTACGGATGAAGGCGTAGTTGTCGAGGATGTCCAGGATGCCCGCGACGGGGATCAGGACGTCGTCCTCGGCAAGCTGCGGCTCGGCGCCGCCCATCTCGTCACGGCCACGACGGCCACGACGGTCCCGGTAACGGCCCCGGCGGCCGCGGCGGCCGCCCTCGAAGTCGTCGTCGTCCTGCGGGCCGTTGTCGCGCTGCTGCCGGTCCTGGCGGTCCTGGCGGGCGCCGCCCTGCTGCCGGTCCTGGCGGTCCTGGCGCTGCTGGCCACCGCCCTGGCCGCCCTGCTGCTCGTCGCCCTTGTTGCCGCGGCGGTCGCGGTCACGGCCTCCACGGTCGCGGTCCCGGTCCCGGCGGTCGCGGCGGCCCTGGCGGCCCTCGCCGTCTCCGGCGTCGCCCTGCGCCTGCGGGGCGGGCGTCTCGGCCTTCGGCTCGCTCTTGGCCTCGGCGGCAACCGTCTCGGGGCTGCCCGCCTCGGCGGTGGCGCGACGACGACGGCGCTCGACGGGAGCGTCGTCGCTGGCCGGCTGGCCGGGGATCTCGATCTGCTGCTGGGCCACGGCCTGCTCGGCCGGGGCGGCCGCCTTCTTCTCGGCGGCGGGAGCGGCGTCATCGCCCGTACGAGCCTTGGAGGTGGCGCGGCGCTTGGGCTTGGTCTCGGTGGCTGCCTCGGCCTTTGCCGGGGCAGCACCGCCGCCCGCCTGCGCCTCCTTGATGACCTCGATCAGCTGGCTCTTGCGCATGCGCGCGGTGCCCCTGATGCCGAGGCCGGATGCGACCTGCTGCAGCTCGGCCAGCACCATGCCCTCGAGGCCGGTACCGCGGCGCCGCCGGGAGCCTGCACCGGTGGCAGGCGCGGAGGCGTCCGTGGCGGGCGCGGCAGCGGTCTCCTCGACACGTGCGCCCATCAGATCGGTGGTGTCGCTCACGAAGGGTCCTTCCCTGGAGCGGACGTCGGCCTGTCTGGCTCGGCGACCGGTTGTGCTTCCGGCTTCGGTCCTTGCTGTGTGGACCGTGCCGGGGCGGTGGTCCGCCAAAGGTGGCGGAGGCAATATCTGGGATGGCGCTTCCCAAAGCCGTGACCGTGGCACCGAGTGTCGGTGTCACGTGGCTTGGTCGCACCGATTCCGGAGCGTGCCCGGCAAGTCGCTCAGTGCCCGCGTACGAGGTACTGCCCGCGTACGTCGTACGGAACACAGTGCGGCTTGGGAGGCTCCCGGAAGAATGTCTGTCCCGGACGGGGACACGAAGCACCTCGCCATGGTGGGGTCGGGTGCAGACTTGAGATTAACACTACCGGATCCAACAAACATTCCCCCTCTCGAAATCCGGCAACCGTGCGCCTTTAATCAACACCGTAGGTCGCAAGCGGCAGCACGCTCGCTCCCTGGGCGTCTAGTTCGAGCCGGTTCGCGGCCCACCCTTCGCCTGCCAGATGGGCGACCTTGTCGGCGCTGTCGGCGTCGGCCAGCGCCAGCACAGTGGGTCCTGCACCTGAGATGACTGCCGGGACTCCGTCGGCCCGCAGCCGCTCCACCAGCGCGGCGCTCTCCGGCATTGCGGGAGCGCGGTACTCCTGGTGGAGACGGTCCTCTGTGGCGGGCAGCAGCAGCTCGGGGCGCCTGGTCAGGGCCTCGACGAGCAGGGCGGCACGGCCCGCGTTGGTGGCGGCGTCGACGTGCGGCACGGTGCGCGGGAGCAGTCCGCGCGCGGTCTCGGTGAGGACCGGCTTTCCGGGCACGAAAACCACCGGAACGATGGAATCGGCGGCGTCCATCCTGATCGCGCGCGCGGCGCCCGCCTCCATCCAGGAGAGGGTGAAACCGCCGAGCAGACAGGCCGCCACGTTGTCGGGGTGGCCCTCGATCTCGGTGGCGAGCTCGAGCAGGGCCGTGTCGTCGAGCTTCGACTCGCCGCCTATGGTCACGGCGCGCGCGGCGACGATGCCGGCGCAGATCGCGGCCGACGAGGAGCCCAGGCCCCGGCCGTGCGGAATGCGGTTGGCACACACGATCTCGAGGCCCCGCGGCTGCCCGCCGAGCAGGTCGAAGGCGGTGCGCAGGGACCGTACGAGAAGGTGTTTCTCGTCACGCGGCAGCGTCTCGCTGCCCTCGCCCGCGATGTCGATGTGCAGCCCGGAGTCGGCCACCCGGACGACAACGTCGTCGTAGAGCCCCAGCGACAGGCCCAGGGCGTCGAAGCCCGGGCCGAGGTTGGCGCTGGTGGCGGGAACGCGCACCCTTACCGGGGCGGCGCGGAAGGCGGGACCGGCCATCTCTCGATGACTCTCCTTGAGCTGCGTGATGGTCGAAGACATTCGATACGACATCGGATACGTACGTGGAGACCCTCAGGCCGCGGAGACGGCGCGGCACCGTCCAGACGCTCCATGTGCGGAGGCATATGCGGCGGGCGGGTTCAGTACAGCCTATCGAAGGATGCTTCTGTGGCGACATAGGGCGCACAGGAGGCGCACGATGCGTGCCGTAAGCCCCCTGTGCACCCCTTGGAGGGAGTTCCCGGTCAGGCCAGACCGAGGCGCTCGGCCGCCGTCACCGCGTCGACCGGGACGGTGACCGGCTGCGGGGCGCCGGCGACGGCCCAGTCGGGGTCCTTCAGGCCGTTTCCGGTCACGGTGCACACGATGCGCTGCCCCGGGTCGACCTTGCCCTGCTCGGCGGCCTTCAGTAGACCGGCGACGGACGCGGCGGACGCCGGCTCGACGAAGACACCCTCCTGCGCGGCCAACAGCCGGTAGGCGCGCAGGATCTCACGGTCCGTCACCTCGTCGATGAGGCCGCCGGACTCGTCCCGCGCGGCCAGGGCGTACTGCCAGGAGGCGGGGTTGCCGATGCGGATGGCGGTGGCGATGGTCGACGGGTCCTTGACGATCTCGCCGCGCACGATCGGGGCACTGCCGGAGGCCTGGAAGCCCCACATGCGGGGGGTGTGCGTGGCGATGCCGTCGGCGGCGTACTCCTTGTAGCCCTTCCAGTACGCGGTGATGTTGCCCGCGTTGCCGACCGGGAGGACGTGGATGTCCGGGGCGTCGCCCAGCATGTCCACGATCTCGAAGGCGGCCGTCTTCTGGCCCTCGATGCGCACGGGGTTGACCGAATTCACCAGCGCCACGGGGTAGTTGTCGCTCAGCGCGCGGGCGAGAGTGAGGCAGTCGTCGAAGTTGCCGTCGACCTGGAGGATCTTGGCGCCGTGCACGAGCGCCTGCCCCATCTTGCCGAGCGCGATCTTGCCCTGCGGCACGAGAACGGCCGAAACCATACCGGCGCGCACGGCGTATGCGGCGGCGGAGGCGGACGTGTTGCCGGTGGAGGCGCAGATCACAGCCTTCGCGCCCTCCTCCTTGGCCTTGCTGATGGCCATGGTCATGCCGCGGTCCTTGAAGGACCCGGTGGGGTTCGCACCCTCCACCTTCAGGTGGACCTCGCAGCCCGTGCGCTCGGAGAGCACCTGCGCGGGCACGAGGGGCGTGCCGCCCTCGCGGAGCGTCACGACCGGCGTGGTGTCGGATACCGGCAGCCTGTCCCGGTACTCCTCGATGATTCCGCGCCACTGGTGGGTCATTGCTGGTTACTCTCCTTCAACCCGCATGATGCTGGCGACACCCCGCACGGTGTCGAGCTTGCGCAGCGCCTCGACGGTCCCGGAGAGGGAGGCGTCGGACGCACGGTGGGTGACGACGACGAGGGAGGCCTCGCCATCTTTGCCCTGCTGCCGAACCGTATCGATCGACACTCCGTGCTCGGCGAAGACGGTCGCAACCTGGGCGAGAACACCCGGTTTGTCCGCCACGTCGAGACTGATGTGATAGCGAGTGACGACGTCACCCATCCCCGACACGGGCAGCGCGGCATACGCCGACTCGCCGGGCCCCGTTGCCCCGCTGAGCCGGTTGCGGCAGACGGCGACGAGGTCGCCGAGCACGGCGGACGCGGTGGGCGCACCGCCGGCACCGGGTCCGTAGAACATGAGCTGCCCGCTCGCGTCGGACTCGACGAACACGGCGTTGTACGCGCCGCGCACGGAGGCGAGGGGGTGGCTCAGCGGAATCATGGCGGGGTGCACGCGCGCGGTGACCGATCCGCCGTCCTGTGCCCGCTCGCAGATGGCGAGCAGCTTGATGGTGCAGCCCATGTTCTTCGCGGAGGCGAAGTCGGCCGCGGTGACCTCGGTCATGCCCTCGCGGTAGACGTCGTCGAGACGCACCCGCGAGTGGAAGGCGATGCCCGCGAGGATGGCCGCCTTGGCGGCGGCGTCGAAGCCCTCGACGTCGGCGGTGGGGTCGGCCTCGGCGTAACCGAGCGCCGTGGCCTCGTCGAGCGCCTCCTGGTACCCCGCCCCCGTGCTGTCCATCTTGTCGAGGATGAAGTTGGTGGTGCCGTTGACGATCCCGAGCACCCGGTTGACCTTGTCGCCGGCGAGGGACTCGCGCAGCGGGCGGATCAGCGGGATGGCGCCGGCGACGGCGGCCTCGTAGTAGAGGTCCTTGTCGTGCTCCTCGGCGGCGGCGTGGAGAGCGGCCCCGTCCTGGGCGAGCAGCGCCTTGTTGGCGGAGACCACGGACGCGCCGTGCTCGAAGGCGGTGGTGATGAGGGAGCGGGCCGGCTCGATACCGCCGATGACCTCGACCACGACGTCGATGTCGCCGCGTTTGACGAGCGCGGTGGCGTCGGTGGTGACGAGGCTCGGGTCGATGCCCTCACGGACCCGGTCGGGCCGCCGCACGGCCACGCCCGCGAGTTCGACGGGCGCCCCGATCCTGGCGGCGAGGTCGTCGGCGTGCGTCGTCATGATGCGCGCCACCTCTGAGCCGACAACCCCACAGCCCAGCAGCGCCACCTTCAGCGGACGCGTACGCATCATCCGACCTCGTTTCCTCATACCGTCTACGGTTGGACCAGTCTCACTCACCGGACGGGAGTTTCTATCCCATGTCCGGATCGTGAGACATCTATTTCATTTGTACGGGGGTGGGAGACAGGAGATCTTCCACCCCCCTCTGTGCTTTTCTTTAAGGTCTTTATGGTCTTTTACGGGGTGACTCACCCGACGTCGAGGCGCAGGAGGTCCTCCTCCGTCTCGCGGCGGACGATGACGCGGGCCTCGCCGTCGTTCACGGCGACTACGGGCGGGCGGAGCACGTGGTTGTAGTTGCTGGCCATGGAACGGCAGTACGCACCCGTGGCAGGCACGGCGACGAGGTCACCCGGTGCCAGGTCGGAGGGCAGGAACGCGTCCTTCACCACGATGTCCCCGCTCTCGCAGTGCTTGCCGACGACACGGGCGAGCATGGGCTCGGCGTCGGAGGTCCGTGACACGAGCGCGACGCTGTACTCGGCGTCGTACAGCGCGGTGCGGATGTTGTCCGACATACCGCCGTCGACGGAGACGTATGTACGCAGGTTGTCGAGGGGCTTGATGGTGCCGACCTCGTAGAGCGTGAAGGCGGTCGGCCCGACGATGGCGCGCCCGGGCTCGACCGAGATGCGGGGGGTGCGCAGCTTGGCCGAATCGCACTCCCGGGTGACGATCTCGGTGAGGGCCTTGGCGATCTCGTGCGGCTCACGGGGATCGTCGTCACTTGTGTAGGCGATACCGAGTCCACCCCCGAGATCGATCTCGGGCAGCTCGACGCCGTGCTCGTCACGGATGTCCTTGAGCAGCCCGACCACCCGGTGCGCCGCGACCTCGAACCCGGACATGTCGAAGATCTGCGACCCGATGTGGGAGTGGATTCCGATGAGCTCGAGCCCGTCGAGCTGGAGCGCACGGCGGACGGCCTCGGCGGCCTGCCCGCCGGCCAGCGGAATGCCGAACTTCTGGTCTTCGTGGGCGGTGGCGATGAATTCGTGGGTGTGTGCCTCGACGCCGACGGTGATACGGATCTGCACGCGCTGCCGCCTGCCCAGCGACTGCGCGGCATGGGCGACGCGGACGATCTCCTGGAAGGAGTCGAGGACGATACGCCCGACACCGGCCTCGACGGCTCGGTGGATCTCCTCCTTCGACTTGTTGTTGCCGTGGAAGGCGATGCGGTCGGCGGGCATGCCGGCGGAGAGCGCGGTGGCGAGCTCGCCGCCGGAGCAGACGTCGAGGTTGAGCCCTTCCTCGTGCAGCCAGCGCACCACGGCACGGGACAGGAACGCCTTGCCGGCGTAGAAGACGTCGGCGTCGGCCCCGAAGGCGCTGCGCCAGGCCCGCGCCCGGGCCCGGAAGTCGGCCTCGTCGAGGACGTAGGCGGGGGTGCCGTACTGCTCGGCGATGGTCTTCACATCGATACCGCCGACGGTGGCGACGCCGTCTTCGTCACGGGTGACCGTCTGGGCCCAGACCTTGGGGTCGAGGACGTTGAGGTCGGTGGGCGGGGCGGAGTAGTGACCCTCGGGGAGGACGTCGGCGTGACGGGGCCCGGCGGGGTGTGCGGAACGGCTCATGTCTCTTCGTGGGCTTTCTCAGAGGTGTTGGGGTGCGTCGATGCCGAGCAGGGACAGGCCGCCGGCCAGCACCGTCCCGGCGGCTTCGGCGAGCGCGAGCCGGGCACGGTGGGCGGCCGAGGGTTTCTCGTCGCCGCGCGGCAGCACCACGGGAAGAACGTCGAGAACGGCATCGGCGACGGTGACGAGGTGCCGGGCCAGACTGTCGGGCGTGCGTTGTGCCGCCGCACGGGCGAGGACGCGGGGATGGTCGGCGAGGAGGAAAAGAAGGCCGCCCATGCCCTCTTGTACGTCTCCTGGATCTCCTGGGTCTCCTACGTCTCCGGGCTCGGAGGTGAAGCCCAGGTCGGCGGCGTTACGGCTGAGGGCCCGGGTGCGGGCGCAGGCGTAACGGACACGGAAGAGAGGGTTGCTCTCGCGCTGGACCAGATGATCGGCGGTGATACGCGGCCGGTCGTGGGCGGCGGGGTGCAGCAGCGCCCAGCGGGCGGCGTCGGGGCCCAGGAGGGCGGGGTCGTCCGGGGCCGGGACGGGCCGGAGGTTCACCGGCTCGCGGTGGTCGACCTCGACGCGGCCGCCCTGGGAACCGACGATGCGCACGAGGGCGTCGGCGACGACTTCGGCTCGGACGTCGTACGGGATACGCACCTCGACGACCTGCCCGGCGAGGGCGTCGCTGTGACCGTACGCCGTGCCGTCACGGAGGATCTCGCTGATGAGCGCGGCCGCGGATCCCGCCGCCCCCTGCAGGCTGATGTTGATGAACCCCGGCCCGGTGACGACGACGTCGGCGACGCCGTCCGTCCGGGCGAGGTGCTGCTGCAGGATCTCGGCAACGCGCCGGGGCGGCTGCCCGGCCGGCCGGGCGAGCTGCAGGGCGATGTTGGTGGCGTAGTCGCCACACCCACCCGGCCCGGGCGGCACGACGACGGCCCGTTGCGGCACGGCCACACTCAGCTCCCCCTCGTCGACAGCACGACGCACCGCGCGCAGCACGGAACGGGAGAGCTCGACGGGGGTCACGGGACAAGCGTATGGGAGGAGGGGGGTGGGTAGGCGAGCCGGTTTGGGGGAGGGTCCGGGATGTGGACGCGGCGCGGACCAGAGGGCATCCGGCCCGAGTCAACCGCCGGCGCGCCCGGCCCGCTCGGCCTCACCGACCCCGAGCACACTCCCGAGCCCGGACCCAGCGCCCTCTCCCCTGCCCCTCCCACTCCGCCTCCGCTCCATCAACTGCTGTACGAGGCGCACGAGTTCGGCAGGTTCGAAGGGCTTCGCAAGGAAGGCGTCGACCCCGACGTCCAGGCCGGTCTCGATCTCGTACGAGGTGCAGGCACTGACGATGGCGAGGGGAAGGTCACGGGTCCGCGGATCGGAGCGAAGCCGGGCGGCCGTACGGAGGCCGTCGAGACGGGGCATGACGACATCGAGGGTGACGACATCGGGCCGCACCTGATGAACGACATCCAGACACTCGGCACCGTCAGCCGCGGTCACCACCTCGAAACCCTCCAGCTCGAGATTGACCCTGATCAGCTGCCGGATGACCTTGTTGTCGTCCACAACAAGCACCCGGCCCGACGCGCCTGGCACAACTCGAGAGTAGGTCCGGACCGGCCACCGCGTCCGGGTTTTCCCCACTTCCGGCCCTTGCGGGGGATGGGGGTTCGGGGCTTCCGGGCCTTGTGGGGGATGGGGATTCCGGGCTTCCGGACCTTGTGGGGGATGGGGGTTCCGGGCTTCGGGACCTTGCGAGGGAATGGGGGTTCCGGACTTCCGGACCTTGCGAGGGAATGGGAGTTCCGGCGGCGGTGGCGGGGTGCGACCGCCGGGCGCTGCGGCGAGGGCGAGGCCCCGGGCGACGTCGGAAAACCCGTTCATGAACACCCCGGATCAGCTGGTAGGGTTCTACCCGTCGCCGCGCACGCAGCGCAGCGGACACGCCCCCGTAGCTCAGGGGATAGAGCAACGGCCTCCGGAGCCGTGTGCGCAGGTTCGAATCCTGCCGGGGGCACCCTTTCTGAGGTGCCTAAAGACCCCGTGACCAGCAGAGATGCTGAGTGCGGGGTCTTCGCGTGTGTGCAGCCGTATGCCGCTCTGAGCGGCCCTATGTCGGCGTCCGTGGACTATTCGTGGACACGATCTTGAGGCATCGCGCCTGGTCAATCCCGGGAATGACGAAGGCCCCCGGACGAATCTAGGGGCCTGCAGCCTAGCGCGCCTCACACGCCAGTCACGCGCTGTCACTCGTACTCGCGAAGCAACTCTTCGATCTTGCGGTTGGCGATCTCCTGCCGACCGTCGATGCACTTCGCGTAGCGGCTCAGCAGGACCTCAACGCTGTTACCCGCACGCTCGGCAACCTCGGTCGCATCGACACCGGAGTTGAGCCAGGTCGACAACGCCGAGTGCCGAAGGTCATACGGGCGGGCGGCGAGGGGCGAGGCCAAAGCGGGCGGCGGGAGCGCCAGCGCGCGAGCCTCCTGCCAGACGCGGTAGTACGTCGACGAGCCGACTACTCCCCCACGCTCGTTGGTGAACAGTCGCCCGTCCTCGGCAGTGCCGAAGGTGTCGAGGTGTTCCCGCAGGATCGCGACGAGCTGGGGCGGGATGGGCACCGGCCGGACCTCTTCGACGGGCCGGTTCTTGAGCCCGCGGTGGTCGTGGGTTTCACCGGAATCGGTCCAACGCTTGCCGACGCTTGGGCGAGTCCGATTGAGCAAGGCAGCCCCCCAACCCACCTCCGGCAGCTTGAGATCTGCCGCCTTGAGGCCGACTACCTCAGCGGGTCGAAAGGCGCCGTAGTACATGCAGGCGAAAAGCCCGACGAGTCGACGGCCGCGTGCCCTGCGGTATCCGCCGATGTACGAGACCGCGGTCAGCAAAGCGCGAGCCTGTTCAGGGTTGGCCACTACTCGGGGATCAACTTCCTTGACCACCTTCGGCTTCTTCCAGCGAACCGCAGTGATCGGATTCTCTTTGAACTCGCCGAGGTCCACCGCGTAGTGCAGGGCGTTGACCAGCGTCCGCCGCTTGCGGCGTACGGTTTCCGCCGCAGCTGCCGTCCCGTCGAGCTTGAGCTTCAGGGAGTCCAGGACAGCCCTGCCGATCGCCGGGTCGCCAAGATCCGCGAGAGACCGCGAAGCCTTGGCCGCCCAGTGGAGTGTGTTCGCGATCTCTGTCGGCACGTCGCTGTCATCAGGGCCGGGAAGGACGAAGGCCCAGTTGCGGAGCGCCTTCCTGAGCAGGTCATCCGCGGGCCGTCCCGGGCGGTCGTCGAGGAGAGCCATGGTCACGGAGGTCAGCGATTCGTTGATGCCATCGCGCGTGTTCGGCGCGGCATGCGGCCACTTCATGGCGAGGTATTTCAGGGCGAAGGCGTACCACGTCATCGAGGGCGCCTTTTCAACCATCGAGTCCGGCAGCCCGGTCACCGTGTCGAATTCCTCGCCGTCACGCATGGCGCGGAGCAACTTGGAACGGTAGTTGTCGGCAAGTCCCTTGGTGCGGAACTGCTCGGAGCACACGTTCCCGGCGACAACCCACCTGACGTCGTAGGACGCCTTCTTGGTGTTTCGCTTCCGTACGCCCCAGACCTTCACGTCGAGCGACTTCATGCCGCCGCCCTCTCTCGGCTGTTCAGCCACGCCGTGAAGTCGCTGCGCCACACCCGCAGTTCACCATTGGGCAACTTGAAAGCCCGCGGAGCCTTCCCCAACTCGCGCCACCGGTAAAAGGTCCGGCGTGAGATGCCCTTGAGCTCTGCGAGGATTTCGTCAGTTGTCATCAGCTCGTCCCTCACGCCGTCTCTCCTTCCAAGGCTTCGCGTGCGGTTTCTCGATTGAGCTGGATGTCTCGAGCAATCGATGCGGCGAGGGCGGATTCGCCGGGGGTGTGGCCGTGACCGGCGTACTGCCAGTCGGCGAGGACGAGGACGGTATCCGGTTCGTGGCCGTCGAGGCCGAGGGCGGCGCGTTCCTGGGCGGCGCGGTAGTCGGCGCGCGTCCGGCGGAGAGCACCGAGGGTGGTGGAGTAGCGGCGCGACTTCGTGGAGAAGTGGCCACGGAAACCGAGCATGTGAGCCCAGGCCCACAACCGTCGATCGGGGTAGAGCGGGTCGAGGTCGCGGCATGCGGTGATCAGGCGGCGGGCGTGGTCGGGGACGTGGTGGCGATCGAGGTCGGCGAGTTCGCCGATGCGGCGGTCGAGGGTGCCGGTGTTCTCAGCGGCTTTGGTGGCGTACTTGGCGACGTAGGACGCGACGGCCTGCTCGGTGAGGTCGGAGTCGTCACCGAAGGCCTTCACAGGGCGGATGTCGAGTTCACGGCCCCAGCGGAGCGTACGGGCGGGTTGGTCGCCGGCCGCGGGAACACGGACGCCGGTGTAGGAGTGCCGGACGGCGGTCCGGATTGCGTCGGTGAGCAGGTCGACACTCGCCCAGGAGGGCGGTGGCGAGTCGGATCCATCGGGCCCGTCGAGGCGGATCACGGCGTGGAAGTGGATGGCGCCGCGTTTCTGGAACTCGGCGACCTTGCCAAAGGAGAGGCGGCAGACCTCTTTGAGTTCGCGTTGGGTGAGGCCGGCGCGGGCGGCGATCTCGCGGCGGAGCCGGTTGGTGAAGCGCTGCCACAGGTCGCCAGCGTGGTTGTTGAACAGCACGGCGCCCGCGTAGTCGTAGCCGTCCGGGTCGAGGGCGGTGCCGAGGGCGGGATCGTCCTCGCGGTGGTGGCGGCAGCAGCGGCAGGCTCCATGGTCGGGTCGATTGTGGACCGCGCCGAACGAGGGCGCGGTGAGGGTGGCGAAGACGCGGGGGTGATCCCGGACGGTGGCAGGGATGTCACGGCGATCGTCGCCAGCAAGCCCGGCACGGATGAGGTGGTAGGTGTCGCCCGCATACGTCCAGGCACAAGACGGGCAACGGGAAGCGCGGCGGTTGCCGCACGCGATACGCAGTCGTCCGCCCGGCTCCCCGTGGGTGGTGTAGCGGTGCAGTACCTCGCCAGTGGACTTGTCGTGGCGAGTCGTCCAGCCGCGCAGGTGGATGGGGTCGGCGCAGCCACCGGTGCGGTGAATCTGGTGCTGCCAGCGATCGAAGTCGGGGGCGGAGGCCACCCGCAGCAGGTCACGAAGGGCGATCGGGTCGGTGAGCAGGTCAGGCACGGGCCGCCTCCCGCACCAGGTCGAGGAGGGCAGAGGTGGGGGTCCATAGGCCGCGGGCGCCGGGGCAGGAAACGGCGCGAGCAAGGCGGTGGACGTCGGTGAGGTGCCAGTGCCACTGCCCGGGGGCGGACCACAGGGTGCACATGCCGTCGTCTGCGTGGCAGTCGTCCAGGCGGGCCCAGCCGAGGACGGCGCCGGCCGGCTGTGGGCGGTTCAGGAAGGGCCGAGCCATCACCGCGTGCTTGGCGGCGGGATCGATGGTGGCGCCGGCGTGGATGAGGAGCCAGCCGCGGTAGTCGGTAGGCCAGCGCCGGTTCTCGATCCGCTTGGTGCCGTAGGCGATGCAGGACGCCCAGGGCTGCCACAGGGTCAGGGCCCGCACCTCTACGGGGGCACGGTCCGTCATGACGCCACCTCCGAGGGGCCGATAGCGATCGCGTCGAGGGCGCCGGCGGCTTCGATCGCGGCGGCGGCGAGGCTGCGCAGGGACTCGGACGTACCGGGGCGGGCGATGAGCGCGATCTCGACGAAGTCGCCCTCAACGCGGAGGCTGACGAAGGGGTTCGTGCGGTCCGCGAAGGGAGTGACGCGGTAGCGGGTGTCCGCATCGAGGTGGGCCGAGGTGGTCAGGCTCTTCACGCCGCCACCTCCACATCCGCGGCGGTGAGCCGGGGGCGGAGGGGCACGGTGCCGGTTCCGTGGCAGGTGCCGCAGTCGACGTGGAACAGGACGCGAGAGCCGTCGGGGTGGCGGGGGCCGGCGGGTATGGCGGCGGTGGCGAAGCCGTCGCAGTTCGGGCAGATCCGCACGCGGGTGATCGTGGCCGGGTTGGGGCCGGGCATGATGGAGGTTCCTTCCGGTTCTTGTGGATCGGACAGGGACGGCGCCCGGGCGGCGGAGACTTGGCGGTTTCAGGGCCGCCCGGGGGCCGGTCAGCGTCGCTTCGTCTCGGAGGCGACCAGGGAGCGCAGGACCACTGCGCAGATGGCGATCGAGACTCCGGTGACGGCGACCGCCAGCAGCATGGAGACCAGAACGGCGCCGACGACCAGGACCACGAGGGTGCCGCCGCCGACGAGCGCGAGCACGGTGCCCGGGGTGAGCTGCACGACGGGTCGGGACGACGCCGAGGCAGGGGCCATCGGGGCGGGCGGCGGAACCTGAGTACCCGGGACGACGGCGGTCGGCTCGACGACGACAGGCGGGATCGCGTGGCCGGTCGGGACGGGCATGGTCGGGATCTTGGGGCGAAGCATCGGTGAACTCCCTTCTGCGGTCGGTTACTTGGCGAACGGGTCGATGGCCGGCGCGAGCAGGCTGTTGGCGAGGAGGTAGCCGCCGATCAGCAGGACGACCACGAGCCAGAGCGGCGGGCGGAGGGTCTTGACGCCGACGACAGCGAGGCAGGCGATGAAGAACCACAGCGGCACGGACATGGCGGGGTGTCCCTTCGGCTACTCGTACTTGCTCTTGATCCGGCAGCGGTGACCCTTGGCCGCGATGCAGACGGCGCCGTAGCTGGTGTAGTCGGCGGACCAGCCGCACTGGTCGGCGGTGCAGGAGGCGATGTAGCCCTTCTCGCCGGACTTGGTGAGGGCGCGGCCGATCTCGACGGGGCCGTAGCGCTGGAGGCGTTCGAAGAGGAAGAAGCGGTGTCCCATCGGTCAATGTCCTTTCTGGCTAGGTGAGTTGGGCGGCGATGGCGGCGGCCATGGGCGCGGGGACGCCGAGGCGGGCGCGCAGGGTCTCGCCGTCGATCGGGTGGCCGGTGCGGGCGTGATGGTCGTCGGCGAGCTTGCGGGCATGCGCGACCAGCGCGGGCGGAACCGGCATGGCCGCAGCAGGATCAGTGGGCGCCGGGTCGGCGGCGGGCAGGGCCGGCGGGTCGACGGCCGCAGTGACCGCGGCGGGCTCCGGCTCCGATGTCGGGGCGGGTGCGCGTTCGACGTCCAAGTCGGAGGCCGCGGACTCCGATGGGGCGTCCGTCTGGTCGACGGGTGGTTCGGGGGCGTGGGCGAGCAGGGTGCCGCCGAGGAAGGCGAGGGCGGGCCAGCCGGCGACGCCAAGGCGGAGCAGGGCGGGCGGGTCGTTCATGTCGAGGAAGCCGGCGGTGGCGATGTTGGCGCCGAGCGAGGCGACGAGAGCGATCAGGAACCAGCACCAAGCCAGCCAGGAACGCTGGGCCCGCAGTCGGCGCCAGGCGGCGACCATGAGCAGGTCGACGGAGACGGGGTAGGCCCAGGCCTTCCAGCCGGTCTGGCCGGCGGCTTGGGCGAGGTCGTGCAGGTGGGCGAAGGACAGGGCGCCGGAGATCACGGCTTGGACGAGAACGAGGTGGTACAGGGCGCGGCGCATGGTCTTCACCTCCCTTCGCGGGTGGTCGGGCCAGGGACGAGGCGGGGAACGTGGTCCGGCCGCCCCGTCCCGGCGGGTTCAGTCGGTGGGGGCTTCGCCGGTGCCGAGGCAGGTCAGGCACAGGCCGGCCTGCCGGTGGTCGGTGAGTCGCCCTTTGCGGGTGCCGACCTTGACGGCTTCGCTGATCTCGCCGTGGCCTTCGCAGTCCGGGCACGTCGCCAGTTCCGGCTTGGTGGTCTTGCGGCGGCTGGCGGGCTTCCTCGCGGTGGTCACGGTGTCCACCCCTCGCCGGGGTACTGCGGGCCGTCGGTGGGGTCGTAGCCGGGCGGGAACAGGCCGGGCGGCGGCTCCGGGAGGGATGCGGCCAGGCACGGGCCGACGGTGTCGACGAAGTCGAGGTCGGCGCCGAACATGTCGGCGTAGAGGGCGAGTTGGCCGAGAAGGATCACGGTGCGGGCGAAGTCCTCGCAGTTCGGGCACATGGTGGCGATCACCCGCGCGAGCGGCGGTCGGCCATGGGCTCGACCCAGCGCGCGGTGAGGCTGTCGGCCGCCGGGACCTCCGCAGCCACCGGGTCGCAGTCGCCGTAGTCACCGTGGCGCCGGTCGACCTGGGCCTGACGCTGCTCTTCCAGCTCGGCGGTGGTGTCGTCGTTGCGGGTCATGGCTTCCTCCTTGGTTTTCGGCATGGCTCGGGTAGGGACCTGGCGCGAGGCGGTCGCGCCGACCGTGAAGCAGGTGCAGGGTTCAGGCGGCTTTGGTCACCTGGGGCGCCTCATCGGGCGCGAGATCCACCAGCGGGCGGAAGCGGGCCAATTCGGGGAGATCCGGGGTCAGGCCGGCGTGCTTGTTGCAGGCGGTGACGGCTTCCCGCATGGAGGTGTAGGCGGAGCGGATGCGGGTCCAGTCGCCGTTGGAGTAGCCGACCACGGCCATGCCGGGCCGGTCGTTGCGGATCTGCGTGGCGGCGAACACTGCATGCGGGGAGACGTCCCCGAAGGCCATCTTCGAGCTCGACTCGTCGTTGACCCGATGGGACATCCGGCCGGTGAGCTGGGCGCGCAGCATGGTGATGCCGTCACCCAGTTCGGAGCCGAAGCGCTGCCCGTAGATGTCCACGAAGATGCCGGCGGCGCGACCGAGCTGAGCCAGCCGCACCAGGGCGACCACGGCCCGTTCCCGGCGCTTCTTCTCCTTCGTGGTGGTGAACAGAGCGAGTTCGGCGATCTCGTCAATCGTGACCACCACCGGCACCGGGCGCAGGTGCTCCGGCAGGCCCCAGATGTCCGCGGTGATCTCCACATCCGGAGTGTCCGCGCTGACCCGCTGCTCCCGCCGGATCACCTGATAGATCGACTCCATCCGGGCCACCAGGGCTTCGAGGAGATCGGCGGCATCGTCGGGGTTGTCGGCCAGCCCCGAGAACCGGCGTGCCAGTGGGGCGAGTTCGACGCCGTTCTTGCAATCGATGCCGACCAACGCCACGTGCTGGGCGGCGAGTTCGGCGATGACGCGGCGTTGGGTGACCGACTTGCCGGAGCCGACCGCACCCAGGGTGATGGAGTGGGGCACCTGCCGGTAGTCGCGGTAGTGGACCGAGCCGTCCTCCCGCAGCGCGATCGGAATGCGCAGCGCGGCGCGGTCGACGCGGGCCGGCATCTGCACCCGCTTGAGGACGTCGTAGCCGGTCATGGCGATCTCGACGGTGCCGGGTTTGATCTCGCGGGAGGTGACCTGGTGGACGCCGAAGGCGTGCCGCAGCCGGTCGACCGCGGCCGAGTAGTCGAAGGCGTCCTGACCGGGCCGCATCCGGATCCGCAGCCGCAGCCCGGTCCGCGTGGGCTTGATCCACAGCAGCCGGGGAACCCTCTGCCGCGGGGTGTCCCAGTTGAACCAGCGGGCCAGGGTCAACCGGAGCCGGGAGGCGGAGACCGTCAGGTCACAGGCGTCCATCACGGACGCGTACCGCAGGCCGACCTTGAGCATGGCGAACAGGACGCCGAAGGTCATCCAGTACCAGGCCGGACGCCGCCACCGCAGCAGCAGCGCCAGCCCGACCAGGACCGCTAACGCGGCGACGATCAGCAGCTTGGTCATGGAGCTCAGCCCTTGCCGTTCGAGCCGGCCGGGGTGAGCTGCTTGGCGGCGACCGCGATCGCACGGTAGGAGATGCCGTGCCCGAAGTCGTTCTCCCACGGGCGGGCCACCAGGCCCGGCAGCTCTACCGGCAGGCCCGCCACGAGGTCGGGCTGAATGCCGTCCTCGGCGACCACGATCGTCACCGCGTCCGGACGGCCGTCCACGATCACGGCGACGTTGACGTTGTAGAGCACCTTGCCCGACTGCCGATCCGTGGCCACCTCACCGGTCTCACGGTTCTTGACCTTCTTCTCCGGGGCCTGGATCAGCATGACCGTCATCGCGGTCGTGTCGACGGGGATCTGACGCATGATGGAAGTTCCCTTCAGAGGGGCGGGAGCGGCGTACTTGCTTGGCGGTGGGTCGCCGCTCCTGCGCTGGCGTTGATTCCAAAGGCGAAGCGCCCGAAGGCACTTGCTGCCTCATCTGGTGCGCACCAGTAGGTTGCATCTGGTGCGCACCAGATGTCAAGTGGTGTCGCCGTCTGGCTTTCTCAACTCGCCTTCCTGCGACACTTCTAGGGAACAGCGCAGCTCAACTCCCTGGTAGCCAACAGGGGTTCACATCAGCACAGTTAAGGCCGGGGTTAACCCCTCCCGACCTGCGGCAACGTGAGGCATGCTGGTGTTAAGGACCAGGAATCACATGCAAGGCGGTGCACGTGACTGGCGGACTTCGGGCAGTGCGGAACGCACGCGAGTGGTCGCAAGAGAGGCTGATTCGCGAGATCGAGCGGTACGCACGGCAGCACATGGTCACGATCGCCTCAACAGCGAGCCTGCGCGTCTACGTGTCGGAGTGGGAGAACGGCAAGAGGCCGATCAGCGAGCGGTACGCGAAGATCCTTCGGGCCCTACTAGGGGTCACGGATGACGAGTTGCACGGCAGGCACGTAGCACCGGTCGAGGCGCTTCAGACTGGTGGGTACGACGAGCTCATCACGCGAATCGACTCGGCGCGAAGCGTGAGCCTAACCATGGTCAAGACCTTCATGGATCAGACGGAGTTGCTGCGGACCGTCGATCGACGGATGGGCGCTGCGAGCCTCATTGATCAGATGACCGGTCACCTGTCGACCCTCGAAGAGGCGCTGACCTTTGCCGTACTCCCAGGGACTCGGCGACCCGTCGCGCGAGCACTGGCCGGAGCGGCGACACTCGCAGCATGGCAAGCACTCGATGCCGGCTCCGTAGAACGGGCATGGCGGCACTACGAGTTAGGGAAGCGTGCTGCCAAGGAAGCCGATGAGCCGATGTATCTTGCGCATGCCACGGCCGAGCAAGCATACGTACTCTGCGATGCTGGCCGGCCGGCGATGGCCGTCGAGTTGGTACGCGACGCCCAGCGCGTGGGAGGGCGGATGATGTCACCGCGGCTCCAAGCCTGGTTGTACGCGGCCGAAGCCGAGATCTGCGCGAAGGCCGAGATGCCCGACGACTGCGAAAGGGCGCTGGAGAAGGCCATCAATGTGTTGCCTCCCGGCGAAGAAACGCGGGACCCCGACATGCTGAGCATCTTCCTCAACGAAGGGCACTTGACCCGATGGCGCGGGAATGTGCTCGCTCAACTTGGCGACGATGACGCAGTCAGCAGCCTCTACCTCGCGCTCGACTCCGCGGACCCCGAGTTCGTGAGGGCGACAGCCGGCCTGCGATGCGATCTCGCGCAGGCCCACCTCGCGCGCGAAGAGTACGACCAGGCCCACACACACCTGCGAGAAGCGCGGTTGCTTGCCAACCGGACCGGGTCAGTACGTCACCGCCGGCGGATCGAGCAGCTTACGCAGCGGATGTAGGTGAAGAGCCAGCCGCGCGCGAAGCGAGCACGTGAAGGAGCGCAACGAGGGTTCCAGAGCCCATGAGTTCGCCACGCTCCATAAGCCCAGGGATATCCGCGAGGGGCACCCAGGCCACATGACCCGCTTCTTCGGCGTCAGTTGGGTCACCAACGTGCTTGGCACCGCGCCCCACGAAGATCTCGTGCGGAGAGTCGACCATGCCCACCATGGGTTGGTAGGTCACCACGTGTTCCAGCGCGTCGGGTCGCCATCCGGTCTCTTCCTCGACCTCGCGCAGAGCTGTCGCGGCAGGATCTTCGCTCTCATCCACGATGCCGCCGGGAAGCTCCCAGCCGAAAGTCTCAGGGACGAAGCGGTAGCGCCAGAGCATGAGGACGCGGTCTTGATCGTCCATGACCGCGGCGATGGCCACGTGATGTAGTCGCACGACGTGATGTTCGAAGCGCTCAACACCGGGCGGCTCGACATCCACGAGGCTCAGTTTCACCCACTGGTTGTCGTAGACGGTCCGCTCTCCATGGATCTGCCAGGGCTCCAGGTCGCTAGGAGCCTTGGTCGTGACCGAGCGATCGGGGACGCGATAAGAGCTACGGCCGTGCACTTCGACAACGCCTTCAGCGACGAGCTTCGCTAGCACCTGCCGTAGGGCTGTACGCCCGATGCTCAAGTCTTCACTCAGGGTGCGCTCGGAGGGGAGTTTGGTTCCGGGCACGTACTTGCCTGTCGAGATCCACTCACGAATCGTGCGGTACACCCGCTCCGACTTCGGTCCCATCCCCTGAGCACGCTCCCGTCGCTTCACATCAGCCAGCACCAGCGTACGGCACCTACTCGTTGAGTTGGCCGTCTCGTCACGCTTGCTGTCAGCCCGAGTGGATCAGCCCCGGAGCCACGCTCGCCGGTGTCGCGCGACGGCATAGACCTGCTCGACCTGGTCCGCGGTGAGCTTGCCCGAGAGGGGGCCAAGAGCCGAGACCTCACGTTCCTGATAGATCCGCACGGTGTATTGCGTAGCAGCCCGCTGCAGGGCCGCAACACCGACGAAGACGAGCACTGGCTCCACGGGAACAACAGCTCCCGTGTGGCTCTCAAGCACTCGCCGCACGTATGCCGCTTCCGCCTTGCTTGCCGCCGCGTACGGGACAGGCCGGCCACCATTAACCTTGGCCATCTCGTCGCCTACCCAGACAGACGCTCCCTGGTGGCACTTCGTGTTGATGGTGAACACGCCGCCGGGACCGATCAATAAGTGATCGATGTCGCCGCCGTTACTCTTCGGCACACCGTGCAGAACCCGCCATCCCTGCCCCGAAAGGCGTTGCAGCTCTCGGCCTACGCGACGCTCGCCGTCAAGGCCGACATACCAACTGTCCCACTCTGAAGAGCGCTTCAGTAGCTTGGACCACGCTCGCTGGACGGTAGATGGACCGCGAGCGGCCATAGCTTCAAGAACCACCGCGCCTGGACGGTTCTGCGCTAAGAAGCCGTATTCCTATCGATCATGAGGACGGTTCTGGTCGAACAAGGTGCCTGGTCGGGTGATCTTGGCCGGGTGGATGCATGAGAACAGGG
>NZ_JBIAWI010000027.1:125019-129790 GCF_042895385.1 Streptomyces sp. NPDC001401 | reverse complement strand
AGGTCGCCACGGCCGTCGTCGCGACCGACGGCCGTACGCCCGAAGAAGTCACCCAAGTCGCCCTGGATGCACTGGAGTTGAAGGAAGCATGAGCGAGGCAGTCACCCGGATCCAGGTCGGCGGTACCGCGGGCAGCGAACCGTACGAGGTCCTGGTGGGGCGTCAACTGCTGGGCGAACTGGGCGGGTTGATCGGCGACAAGGCCAAGCGGGTCGCCGTCGTCCACCCCGAGGCGCTCGCCGAGACCGGTGACGCGCTCCGTGCCGACCTGGCCGGGCAGGGCTTCGAGGCCGTCGCCATCCAGGTGCCGAACGCGGAGGAGGCCAAGACCGCCGAGGTCGCCGCCTACTGCTGGAAGGCGCTCGGCCAGTCCGGGTTCACCCGCACCGACGTCATCGTCGGCGTCGGCGGTGGCGCCACCACCGACCTCGCCGGGTTCGTGGCCGCCACCTGGCTGCGCGGGGTGCGCTGGATCGCGATCCCGACCACCGTGCTGGCCATGGTGGACGCCGCGGTCGGCGGCAAGACCGGCATCAACACCGCCGAGGGCAAGAACCTCGTCGGCGCCTTCCACCCGCCGGCCGGTGTGCTCTGCGACCTGGCAGCTCTGGACTCCCTCCCGGTCAACGACTACGTCTCCGGGCTCGCCGAGATCATCAAGGCCGGCTTCATCGCCGACCCGCAGATCCTGGAGCTGATCGAGGCCGATCCGCAGGCCGCCCGCACCCCGGCAGGCCCGCACACCGCCGAGCTCATCGAGCGCTCCATCCGGGTCAAGGCCGAGGTCGTCTCGTCCGACCTGAAGGAGGCGGGCCTCAGGGAGATCCTCAACTACGGGCACACCCTGGGCCACGCCATCGAGAAGAACGAGCGCTACCAGTGGCGGCACGGCGCCGCGGTCTCGGTCGGCATGCACTTCGCCGCCGAACTCGGCCGTCTTGCAGGCAGGTTGGACGACGCCACCGCGGACCGGCACCGCACGGTCCTCGAATCGGTCGGCCTTCCTCTCCGCTACCGCTACGACCAGTGGCCCAAGCTGCTGGAGGCGATGAAGGTCGACAAGAAGTCCCGCGGCAACCTGCTGCGCTTCATCGTCCTGGACGGCCTGGCCAAGCCGACCGTCCTGGAAGGCCCCGACCCGGCCGTCCTGCTGGCCGCGTACGGCGAAGTGGGCGAGTAAGTCCACCGGAGTGTCATCCGTCCGATTTGCCTTACGGGAATGGGCACTTCGGGCCGTCCCCGGCCGTTCACCAAACGGCGGCCGGGGCAGGTACCGTTCGGTAGGGAGCGGGCCTCGGGCCCCGCTGCCAGCGCCAATTGCCTGTACGAGACGGAGTGGCACCGGATGCAGCACGCAGTGGGTTCTCCGCTGCCGCCGCCCCATCAGCCGGGGCACGGACCGGCCGCCGGCTGGTCGCCGGCCGCACAACAGCCGGGTCCGCATCAGGCGGGCCCGCACCAGGGCTCCGCCCCCGTGCCCCCGCCGCCCCCGGCACCGGGCTACCCCCAAGCGCCCTCTCCTCCCGCACCGCAGCACGCCCCGGCTCCGCCGGCCCCGGACACCACCGGACACGTCCCGCTGCCACCCGGCGGCCCCGTCGCCATGCCCAGCGCACCGCCCGCCACCACAGCGCCCGACCTCACCGCCACGACCCTCGCGGTGCTGCTCATCGGCCCCGCGGGCGCCGGCAAGACGAGCGTCGCCAAGTACTGGGCGGACCACCGCCGGGTCCCCACCGCCCACATCAGCCTCGACGACGTACGCGAATGGGTCCGCTCCGGCTTCGCCGACCCCCAGTCCGGCTGGAACGACCACTCCGAGGCCCAGTACCGCCTGGCCCGCCGCACCTGCGGCTTCGCCGCCCGCAACTTCCTGGCCAACGGCATCTCCTGCATCCTCGACGACGCCGTCTTCCCCGACCGCCCGGTCGTCGGCCTCGGCGGCTGGAAGCGCCACGTGGGTCCCGGCCTCCTCCCGGTCGTCCTCCTCCCCGGCCTGGAGATCGTCCTGGAACGCAACGCAGAACGCTCCGGCAACCGCCGCCTCACCGACGAGGAGGTCGCCCGCATCCACGGCCGGATGGCGGGCTGGTACGGCTCGGGCCTCCCGATCATCGACAACAGCCAACTCGACGTCCCCCAGACGGCAAGAGTGCTGGACGACGTACTGGCAAGATCGATCGCAAGCCCGCCGAGCTGGTAGCCGCAGGGGGAGTGCACCTCCCTCAGGGGCGCGGGGCTGCATCGATGTGCGGCTTCGCCGCGTGGGCGCGACCAGCCCCCACCCACCCGCACCCGGCACGCCACCCCAAGCGGCACCCCCATCCCCCAATCGGCACCCCAACCGGCACAAATCCCCCACCGCTCCTACGCTCATCTCATGTCAGAGGTGTACGCACTCCGCCGAGCAAGGCTTAGAGAACGCTGCAAGGCCGGCGGCAGCCAATCGGCGCTGATTTCTCGGCCCGCCAATGTCCGCTACCTCGCGGGCACCGCCCCACGGGGCGCCGTCCTGCTCCTGGGCAAGACCGACGACCTGCTGCTGTGCGCCGGCCCACCGGAGGACCGCCCGGCCGAGGGCAGACCGGACGAGGCGCTCCGCGTGCAGACCCTGCCGGGCAGCGCAGGCGATCCCGCGGTGGCCGCCGCCGACCTCGCCGAAGGCCAGCGAGCCGACACCCTCGCCGTGGAGGAACACCACCTCACCGTGGCCCGGCACCGGGAGATCCGCTCGGTCGTCCCACGGCTGCGCCTCACCGACCTCGGCGGAGCCGTCGAGCAGCTCAGGGTCGTCAAGGACGAGGAGGAGATCTCTTGCCTCCGCATCGGCGCCGAAATCGCCGATCAGGCTCTCGGCGAACTCCTGGAGTCGATCCTCGTCGGCCGCACGGAACGGCATCTCGCCCTCGAGCTGGAGCGCCGCCTCGTCGATCACGGCGCCGACGGGCCTGCCTTCCCGACCTCCGTCGCCACCGGCCCCAACGCCGGCAGACGGGCCCACCGGCCCACCGACCGCCGCGTCGAGGAGGGCGACTTCCTCTCCGTCTGTCTGGGCGCCGCCTACCGCGGCTACCGCTGCGAGATCGGCCGCACCTTCGTCATCGGCACGTCCCCCGCGGACTGGCAGATCGAGCTGTACGACCTCGTCTTCGCCGCCCAGCGCGCCGGACGGGAGTCGCTGGCGCCCGGCGCGGCCTGCCGCGATGTGGACCGCGCGGCACGTCAGGTGCTGGATTCCGCGGGGTACGCGGAGGGGCTTCCGGCCCTGACGGGGCACGGCGTGGGGCTCGAAATCGATGAGGACCCGCAGCTGGCCCCTGCGGCCATGGGTAAACTGGACGCTTGCGTGCCGGTCACCGTCGAACCGGGGGTCCACCTCCCGGGCCGGGGCGGCGTCCGGATCGATGACACGCTCGTCGTCCGCCCCGAGGCGGACGGCGGACCCGAGCTACTCACCATCACGACCAAGGAGCTGCTCGCACTCTAGGCAGGTGCGTGCGCCGGGGTCGTCCACGTCAGTCCAGGAGATTCCGCAACCGTGGCTTCCACGAACGACCTCAAGAACGGCCTTGTGCTCAAGCTCGAAGGCGGCCAGCTGTGGTCCGTCGTCGAGTTCCAGCACGTCAAGCCCGGCAAGGGCCCGGCCTTCGTGCGCACCAAGCTCAAGAACGTGCTCTCCGGCAAGGTCGTCGACAAGACGTTCAACGCCGGCGTCAAGGTCGAGACGGCCACTGTCGACAAGCGCGACATGCAGTTCTCGTACATGGACGGCGAGTACTTCGTCTTCATGGACATGGAGACCTACGACCAGCTCATGGTCGACCGCAAGGCTGTCGGCGACGCCGCCAACTTCCTCATCGAGGGCTTCACGGCCACCGTCGCGCAGCACGAGGGCGAGGTGCTCTTCGTCGAGCTCCCGGCCGCCGTCGAGCTCGTCGTCCAGGAGACCGAGCCGGGCCTGCAGGGCGACCGCTCCACCGGCGGCACCAAGCCCGCCACCCTGGAGACCGGCCACCAGATCCAGGTCCCGCTCTTCATCACCACCGGTGAGAAGATCAAGGTCGACACCCGCACCAGCGACTACCTCGGCCGGGTGAACAGCTAACCGTGGCTGCCCGCAACACGGCCCGCAAGCGCGCCTTCCAGATCCTCTTCGAGGGCGACCAGCGCGGCGCCGATGTCCTGACGGTCCTCGCGGACTGGATCCGGCTCTCCCGGGACGACACCCGGCAGCCACCGGTGAGCGAGTACACCATGCAGCTGGTCGAGGGCTACGCGAAGCACGCGAAGCGCATCGACGAGCTGATCGCGCAGTACTCGGTCGGCTGGACGCTGGACCGGATGCCGGTGGTGGACCGCAACGTCCTGCGCCTCGGCGCCTACGAGCTGATCTGGGCCGACGAGATCCCGGACGCCGTCGTGCTGGACGAGATGGTGCAGCTGGCGAAGGAGTTCTCCACGGACGAGTCGCCCGCGTTCGTCAACGGCCTGCTGGGCCGGCTCAAGGAGCTGAAGCCCTCACTGCGCCGGGACGAGGCGTAACGACCTGGGGCACCGGGTCGTAAGAGGCAGGCATCGCCAGGGGGCCCGCAGCGTGACTGCTGCGGGCCCCCTGGCGTTCCCGTACCTCCGCGGCCCCCGAAGGCCGCAGAAAGCCGCCGGGGTGGGCGGGACCCGGGTGTTGCGGCCCCCCCCGCGGGCCCGTTGTTGGGTGAGCCCCCCGGGGGGGGAGGGGGTGTGAGTACGCATCGGGGGGGGCCGCCCCGGGCGC
>NZ_JBIAWI010000027.1:0-125009 GCF_042895385.1 Streptomyces sp. NPDC001401 | reverse complement strand
CCCGTGCGGGGGCGCCCGCGGCCGCGGCGGGGCCCCCCACCCCCCCCCCCCCCCGCCGCCCCACCCCGGGCGGGGGGGGCTCCCTCACGGCTTGGGCCCCCCCCCCCCGGGCGCCACGTTTCTGCTGAGAGCCCCGAGGGCTGTCAGGCGATGTCAGACCTCTTCGTGGGCGACCGCGCGGCGCGCGTCCGCGTCCAGCACGCCCCAGCTGATCAGCTGCTCGGTGAGGACCGAGGGGGACTGGTCGTAGATGACGGCGAGTGTGCGCAGGTCGTCCTGGCGGATCGACAGCACCTTGCCGTTGTAGTCACCGCGCTGCGACTGGATCGTCGCCGCATAGCGCTGCAGCGGGCCCGCCTTCTCGGCCGGCACGGTCGCCAGCCGCTCCAGGTCCAGGACCAGCTTCGGCGGCGGCTCGGCGGCGCCGCCCGGGGTGGTGCCCGGCAGCAGCTCCTGCACCGGGACCCCATAGAAATCCGCCAGTTCGGCGAGGCGCTGTACGGTCACGGCACGGTCGCCGCGCTCGTACGAACCGACCACGACCGCCTTCCAGCGTCCCTGGCTCTTCTCCTCGACACCGTGGAGGGAAAGGCCCTGCTGGGTGCGGATGGCCCGGAGCTTGGCCCCGAGCTGTTTGGCGTATTCGCTGGACATATAGCTCCCCGGACACTGTGTCGACGCGGCTGCAGAGGTTCCGAGCCGCGCGTCTGGTAACTCACTGTGAGGTTACGCAGCGTGACTCTCGTGCGTCAAGCCGAATGGTCCACACCGACTCTTCCGTGACAGCGGTGGCCGATTACGCCATGGGGGTGATCAGGGGCGTCGCCGGGGCCTGCTAACGTGGATGGCGCAAATCCGACGTCCTTTAAGGTCCGTCCCGTGAGGCGGAGAAGGAGGTCCGTTTCGTATGGACAAGCAGGAAAAGTCCGGAATTCCGGAGTCCGATGCCAGGCCCGTTCTCGAAGGCCCCGACATCGCGCGGGTGTTGACCCGCATCGCCCACGAGATCGTCGAGCGCGCCAAGGGTGCCGACGACGTGGTGCTCCTCGGCATCCCGACCCGAGGGGTCTTCCTCGCCCAGCGGCTCGCCGCCAAGCTCGAGGAGATCACCGACCGGAAGATCCCGGTCGGTTCGCTCGACATCACCATGTACCGCGACGACCTGCGCATGCATCCCCCGCGTGCGCTGGCGCGGACCGAGATCCCCGCTGACGGCATCGACGGCCGCCTGGTCGTCCTCGTCGACGACGTGCTCTTCTCCGGCCGCACCATCCGCGCCGCCCTCGACGCCCTGAACGACATCGGGCGCCCGCGCGCCGTGCAGCTCGCGGTCCTCGTCGACCGCGGCCACCGCGAACTGCCCATCCGCGCCGACTACGTCGGCAAGAACCTCCCCACGTCGCTGCGGGAGACGGTCAAGGTCCAGCTCGCCGAGGAGGACGGTCGCGACACCGTGCTGCTCGGTGCGAAGCCGGCCGCCCCGGGCGAGCAGCAGTAGCACTCGGCCGTACGACCCCGAGTGCGCCTCCGCGCGCACGTATGCCCGAATTCTCCTGAACTGCCTTACGGAGCCTGACAGATGCAGCGTCATCTCATCTCGGCCGCCGACCTCACCCGCGACGACGCCGTCCTGATCCTCGACACCGCCGAGGAGATGGCCCGGGTCGCCGACCGGCCGATCAAGAAACTGCCGACCCTGCGCGGCCGCACGATCGTGAACCTCTTCTTCGAGGACTCCACGCGCACGCGCATCTCCTTCGAAGCCGCCGAGAAGCGCCTGTCCGCGGACGTCATCAACTTCACCGCCAAGGGATCGAGCGTCTCCAAGGGCGAGTCCCTGAAGGACACCGCCCAGACCCTGGAGGCCATGGGCGTCGACGCCGTGGTCATCCGGCACGGCGCCTCCGGAGCGCCCTACCGCCTCGCCAACTCCGGCTGGATCGACGCGGCCGTCATCAACGCGGGCGACGGCACCCACCAGCACCCCACCCAGGCCCTGCTGGATGCGTTCACCATGCGCCGCCGCCTCGTCGGCCGGGACGCCGGGATAGGGCAGGACCTGTCCGGCAAGCGGATCACGATCGTCGGCGACGTCCTGCACAGCCGGGTGGCCCGTTCCAACGTCGACCTGCTGCACACGCTGGGCGCCGAGGTCACCCTCGTCGCGCCGCCCACGCTGGTGCCGGTCGGCGTCGGGACATGGCCCTGCGAGGTGTCCTACGACCTGGACTCCACGCTTCCGAAGTCCGACGCGGTGATGATGCTGCGGGTTCAGCGCGAGCGCATGAACGCCGCGTTCTTCCCGACCGAGCGCGAGTACTCGCGGCGCTACGGCCTCGACGGCGACCGCATGGCGCGGATGCCCGAGCACGCCATCGTGATGCACCCCGGCCCGATGGTCCGCGGCATGGAGATCACCGCCGAGGTCGCCGACTCGGACCGCTGCACCGTAGTCGAGCAGGTCGCAAACGGAGTCTCCATCCGGATGGCTGTGCTGTACCTGCTCCTGGGCGGCAACGAACCCGCCGTCACCCACGCCCGCACCACCGAGGAGAAGTAAGAACCATGAGCAAGATCCTGATCCGTGGTGCGAAGGTGCTCGGCGGCGAGCCGCAGGACGTGCTGATCGACGGCGAGGTCATCGAGGCAGTCGGTACGGGGCTGTCCGACGAGGGTGCCGAGGTCGTCGAGGCCGGCGGCAAGGTGCTCCTGCCGGGGCTCGTCGACCTGCACACCCATCTGCGCGAGCCGGGCCGAGAGGACTCCGAGACCGTCCTGACCGGCACGCGCGCGGCGGCCTCCGGCGGCTACACGGCAGTCTTCGCCATGGCCAACACCTTCCCGGTCGCCGACACCGCCGGCGTCGTCGAGCAGGTCTGGCGACTGGGCCGGGAGCACGGCTACTGCGACGTACAGCCCATCGGCGCCGTCACCGTCGGCCTGGAGGGCAAGAAGCTCGCCGAGCTGGGCGCCATGCACGAGTCGGCCGCCGGGGTCACCGTCTTCTCGGACGACGGCAAGTGCGTCGACGACGCCGTGATCATGCGGCGGGCGCTGGAGTACGTGAAGGCCTTCGGCGGGGTCGTCGCCCAGCACGCGCAGGAGCCGCGGCTGACCGAGGGCGCCCAGATGAACGAGGGCATCGTCTCGGCCGAGCTGGGGCTCGGCGGCTGGCCCGCGGTGGCCGAAGAATCGATCATCGCCCGGGATGTCCTGCTCGCCGAGCACGTCGGCTCCCGCGTCCACATCTGTCACCTGTCGACCGCCGGGTCCGTCGAGATCGTTCGCTGGGCCAAGTCCCGCGGCATCGACGTCACCGCCGAGGTCACCCCGCACCACCTGCTCCTCACCGACGAGCTGGTGCGGACGTACAACCCGGTCTACAAGGTCAACCCGCCGCTGCGCACCGAGCGCGACGTGATCGCCCTGCGCGAGGCGCTCGCCGACGGCACGATCGACATCGTCGCCACCGACCACGCCCCGCATCCGCACGAGGACAAGGACTGCGAGTGGGCCGCCGCCGCCATGGGGATGGTGGGCCTGGAGACCGCGTTGTCAGTGGTGCAGGAGACCATGGTGGACACCGGGCTCCTCACCTGGGCCGGGGTCACCGAGCGCATGTCCTTCAAGCCCGCCCAGATCGGGCAGGCGCAGGGGCACGGGCGTCCCGTCTCGGCTGGTGAGCCCGCCAACCTCACGCTGGTCGACACGGAATACCGTGGGTCGGTGGACCCCGCGGGCTTCGCCTCGCGCAGCCGCAACACTCCGTACGAGGGGCGTGAGCTGCCGGGCCGTGTCACGCACACGTGGCTCCGGGGCAAGGCCACGCTCGTCGACGGGAAGCTCACGTGACACCTCTGCATCTGACGTATCTGGCCGCCGAGAAGAAGTCGGCCGAGGTCACCGACTGGGCAGCCCGCGTCGGCTGGCTCGTCGGACTCGCCCTCTTCATCGCGCTCGTCTACTGGCTGATGCGCGAGGGCTGGAAGTGGCGCGGCACGCTCCAGGGTGACCTGCCGGAGCTGCCCAGCGCGCCGGACGTGCCGGGCGAGGCGAGACTGACGATGAGTGGCCGCTATCACGGCTCCACCACTGCCGGGCAGTGGCTGGACCGCATCGTGGCGCACGGCCTCGGCACCCGCAGCCGGGTCGAGCTCACGTTGACGGATGCGGGACTGGACGTCGTACGCCCCGGTGCGACCGACTTCTTCGTCCCGGCGGCGCAGCTGCGCGAGGCCCGGCTCGACAAGGGCATCGCCGGCAAGGTGCTGACCGAGGGCGGGCTGCTCGTGGTGACCTGGGCGCACGGTGAGCGGCTGATCGACTCCGGGTTCCGCTCCGACCGCGCGGCCGAGCACACCGAGTGGGTCGAGACCCTGAACCACATGATCAACAAGACGGAAGGCGCACGATGACAACCTCCACCAGGGGAGCCGCCAAGGCTCCCGCCGTACTCGTCCTGGAGGACGGCCGGATCTTCCGCGGCCGTGCCTACGGGGCCGTGGGGGTGACCTTCGGCGAGGCAGTTTTCTCCACCGGAATGACCGGCTACCAGGAGACCCTCACCGACCCGTCGTACCACCGCCAGGTCGTCGTGATGACCGCCCCGCACGTCGGCAACACCGGCGTCAACGACGAGGACCCGGAGAGCAAGCAGATCTGGGTCGCCGGTTACGTCGTGCGCGACCCCGCGCGCGTGCCGTCCAACTGGCGTGCCAAGCGCTCCCTGGACGACGAACTGCGCCACCAGGGCGTCGTCGGAATCTCGGGCATCGACACGCGCGCGTTGACGCGTCATCTGCGCGAGCGCGGCGCCATGCGCGTCGGCATCTTCTCCGGCAACGCGCTGCCCGACGACGGCACCATGCTCGCCGAGGTCCGCCAGGCCCCCGAGATGAAGGGCGCCGACCTCTCCGCCGAGGTCGCCACCAAGGAGGCGTACGTCGTCCCGGCGATCGGCGAGAAGAAGTTCACCGTCGCCGCCGTCGACCTCGGTATCAAGGGCATGACCCCGCACCGGATGGCCGAGCGCGGCATCGAGGTGCACGTCCTGCCCGCCACGGCGACCGCCGAGGACGTCTACGCCGTGAACCCCGACGGCGTGTTCTTCTCCAACGGCCCGGGCGACCCGGCCACCGCCGACCACCCGGTATCGGTCATGCAGTCGGTCCTGGAGCGCGGCACCCCGCTCTTCGGTATCTGCTTCGGCAACCAGATCCTGGGGCGGGCGCTGGGCTTCGGCACGTACAAGCTCAAGTACGGCCACCGGGGCATCAACCAGCCCGTGCAGGACCGTACGACCGGCAAGGTCGAGGTCACCGCGCACAACCACGGCTTCGCCGTCGACGCGCCCCTCGACAAGGTCTCGGACACCCCCTACGGCCGCGCCGAGGTCTCCCACGTCTGCCTCAACGACAACGTGGTGGAGGGCCTGCGGCTCCTCGACCGGCCGGCCTTCAGCGTCCAGTACCACCCCGAAGCGGCAGCGGGCCCGCACGACGCCGCCTACCTGTTCGACCGCTTCGTATCCCTGATGGAGGGCCAGCGTGCCTAAGCGCACCGATATCCAGTCCGTCCTGGTCATCGGCTCCGGCCCGATCGTCATCGGCCAGGCCGCCGAGTTCGACTACTCCGGCACCCAGGCGTGCCGCATCCTGCGCGCCGAGGGCCTCCGGGTCATCCTGGTGAACTCCAATCCGGCGACGATCATGACCGACCCGGAGATCGCCGACGCCACGTACGTCGAGCCGATCACCCCCGAGTTCGTCGAGAAGATCATCGCCAAGGAGCGCCCGGACGCGCTCCTGCCCACCCTGGGCGGCCAGACGGCCCTCAACACGGCCATCTCGCTGCACGAGGCGGGCACCCTCGACAAGTACGGCGTGGAGCTGATCGGCGCCAACGTAGAGGCCATCAACAAGGGCGAGGACCGCGACCTCTTCAAGGAGGTCGTCGAGGCCGTCCGCCAGAAAATCGGGCACGGCGAGTCCGCCCGCTCGGTCATCTGCCACTCCATGGACGACGTCCTCGGGGGCGTCGAGACGCTCGGCGGCTACCCGGTCGTCGTCCGCCCCTCCTTCACCATGGGCGGCGCCGGCTCCGGCTTCGCGCACGACGAGGAGGAACTGCGCCGCATCGCCGGACAGGGCCTCACGCTCTCCCCGACCACCGAGGTGCTCCTGGAGGAGTCCATCCTCGGCTGGAAGGAGTACGAGCTGGAGCTGATGCGCGACAAGCACGACAACGTCGTGGTCGTCTGCTCCATCGAGAACTTCGACCCCATGGGCGTGCACACCGGCGACTCGATCACCGTGGCCCCCGCGATGACGCTGACCGACCGCGAGTACCAGATCCTGCGCGACATCGGCATCGCCGTCATCCGCGAGGTCGGTGTCGACACCGGCGGCTGCAACATCCAGTTCGCGGTGAACCCCGAGGACGGTCGCGTGATCGTCATCGAGATGAACCCGCGCGTGTCGCGCTCGTCCGCCCTCGCCTCCAAGGCGACCGGCTTCCCCATCGCCAAGATCGCCGCCAAGCTCGCCGTCGGCTACACCCTCGACGAGATCCCGAACGACATCACCCAGGAGACCCCGGCCTCCTTCGAGCCGACGCTCGACTACGTGGTCGTGAAGGCCCCGCGGTTCGCCTTCGAGAAGTTCCCGCAGGCCGACTCCACGCTGACCACCACCATGAAGTCGGTCGGCGAGGCCATGGCCATCGGCCGCAACTTCACCGAGGCCTTCCAGAAGGCGCTGCGCTCGCTGGAGAAGAAGGGCAGCCAGTTCACGTTCGTCGGCGAGCCCGGCGACAAGGCCGCTCTTCTCGAAGAGGCGGTCCGCCCGACCGACGGCCGTATCAACACCGTCATGCAGGCCATCCGCGCGGGCGCCACGCAGGAGGAGGTCTTCGAGTTCACGAAGATCGACCCCTGGTTCGTCGACCAGCTCTTCCTGATCAAGGAGATCGCGGACGAGCTCGCCGAGGCGCCCGAGCTGACTCGCGAGCTGCTGGCCGAGGCCAAGCGGCACGGCTTCTCGGACCAGCAGATCGGCGAGATCCGCGGCCTGCGCGAGGACGTCGTGCGCGAGGTCCGGCATGCGCTGGGCATCCGCCCGGTCTACAAGACGGTCGACACCTGCGCCGCCGAGTTCGCGGCCAAGACGCCGTACTTCTACTCCTCGTACGACGAGGAGACCGAGGTCGCCCAGCGCGAGAAGCCCGCGGTCATCATCCTGGGCTCCGGGCCCAACCGCATCGGCCAGGGCATCGAGTTCGACTACTCCTGCGTCCACGCCTCCTTCGCGCTGAGCGACGCGGGCTACGAGACCGTGATGGTCAACTGCAACCCGGAGACCGTCTCCACGGACTACGACACCTCCGACCGCCTGTACTTCGAGCCGCTGACGCTCGAGGACGTGCTGGAGATCGTCCACGCCGAGCAGCAGGCGGGCCCGGTGGCGGGTGTGATCGTCCAGCTGGGCGGCCAGACCCCGCTGGGTCTCTCGCAGGCGCTGAAGGACAACGGCGTGCCGATCGTGGGCACTTCGCCGGAGGCCATCCACGCCGCCGAGGACCGGGGCGCATTCGGCCGCGTGCTCGCCGAGGCCGGCCTGCCGGCCCCCAAGCACGGCACCGCGACCACCTTCGCCGAGGCCAAGGCCATCGCCGACGAGATCGGCTACCCGGTCCTCGTCCGGCCGTCGTACGTCCTCGGCGGACGCGGCATGGAGATCGTCTACGACGAGACCCGGCTGTCCTCCTACATCGCCGAGTCGACCGAGATCAGCCCCTCCCGGCCGGTCCTGGTCGACCGCTTCCTGGACGACGCCATCGAGATCGACGTCGACGCCCTCTACGACGGCACCGAGCTCTACCTCGGCGGCGTCATGGAGCACATCGAGGAGGCCGGCATCCACTCCGGCGACTCGGCGTGCGCGCTGCCGCCGATCACGCTGGGCGGCTTCGACATCAAGCGCCTGCGGGCCTCCACGGAGGCCATCGCCCGCGGTGTCGGTGTGCGCGGCCTGATCAACATCCAGTTCGCGATGGCCGGCGACATCCTCTACGTCCTCGAAGCCAACCCGCGCGCGTCCCGCACCGTCCCCTTCACCTCGAAGGCGACCGCGGTGCCGCTCGCGAAGGCCGCCGCCCGGATCTCGCTCGGCGCGACCATCGCCGAACTGCGCGCCGAGGGGCTGCTTCCGGCCAACGGCGATGGCGGTGAGCTCCCGCTCGACGCGCCGATCTCCGTGAAGGAGGCCGTTATGCCATGGTCGCGCTTCCGCGACATCCACGGCCGCGGCGTCGACACGGTCCTCGGCCCGGAGATGCGCTCCACCGGCGAGGTCATGGGCATCGACTCCGTCTTCGGCACGGCGTACGCCAAGTCGCAGGCGGGCGCCTATGGTCCGCTGCCGACCAAGGGCCGCGCGTTCATCTCGGTCGCCAACCGGGACAAGCGCTCGATGATCTTCCCGGCGCGCGAGCTGGTCGCCCACGGCTTCGAGCTGCTCGCCACCTCCGGCACCGCCGAGGTCCTCAAGCGCAACGGCATCAACGCGACGGTCGTGCGCAAGCAGTCCGAGGGCACCGGTCCGAACGGCGAGAAGACCATCGTCCAGCACATCCACGACGGCGAGGTCGACCTCATCGTCAACACCCCGTACGGCACCGGCGGCCGCCTCGACGGCTACGAGATCCGTACGGCGGCCGTGGCGCGGTCGGTCCCGTGCCTGACGACGGTCCAGGCGCTCGCCGCCGCCGTCCAGGGCATCGACGCCCTCAACCACGGTGACGTGGGCGTCCGTTCGCTCCAGGAACACGCGGAACACCTGACCGCGGCCCGCGACTAGCAGCCCTGAGGGGGACACCGGAAACGGTGTCCCCCTCTTCATGAGGACACCATGTACAAGATCTTTTTCAGTCTCGTCTTCAAACGCATGGACCCCGAGAAGGCCCATTACCTGGCCTTCCGCTGGATCCGCCTCGCCGCCCGCATCCCCGTCCTGCGCACCTTCGTCGCAGCCGCCCTCGCGCCCCGCCACAAGGAGCTGCGCACCGAGGCCTTCGGGCTGCGCATGCACGGCCCCTTCGGGCTCGCCGCCGGCTTCGACAAGAACGCGGTCGCCATCGACGGGATGTCGATGCTCGGCTTCGACCACGTCGAGATCGGCACGGTGACCGGGGAGCCGCAGCCCGGCAACCCCAAGAAGCGGCTGTTCCGGCTGGTGAAGGACCGTGCGCTGATCAACCGCATGGGCTTCAACAACGAGGGCTCGCTGGCCGTCGCGGCCCGTCTCGCGTCCCGTGAGCCGGTTTTCAGGACCGTCGTGGGCGTCAACATCGGCAAGACGAAGGTCGTCCCGGAGGCCGAGGCCGTCGGCGACTACGTGAAGTCCACCGAGCGGCTGGCGCCGTACGCCGACTACCTGGTCGTGAACGTGTCGTCCCCGAACACACCCGGGCTGCGCAACCTGCAGGCCACGGAGGCGCTGCGGCCGCTGCTGAGCGCCGTCCGCGAGGCCGCCGACCGTACGGTGACCTCCCGCCGCGTCCCGCTGCTCGTGAAGATCGCACCGGACCTCGCCGACGAGGACGTCGACGCCGTCGCCGACCTGGCCGTCGAGCTCGGGCTGGACGGGATCATCGCCACGAACACCACCATCGCGCGCGAGGGACTCGGTTTGAAGTCCGAACCCTCTCTCGTGCAGGAGACCGGCGGACTGTCCGGCGCGCCCCTGAAGTCCCGCTCCCTGGAGGTGCTGCGCCGTCTCTACGCGCGCGTGGGCGACCGCATCACCCTGGTGGGTGTCGGCGGCATCGAGAACGCCGAGGACGCCTGGCAGCGCATCCTGGCGGGCGCCACGCTGGTCCAGGGCTACAGCGCCTTCATCTACGAGGGTCCCTTCTGGGGCCGCGCCATCCACAAGGGCCTCGCCGCCCGTCTGCGCACCAGCCCCTACGCCACCCTCGCCGACGCGGTCGGCGCCGACGCAAGGAAGACCGCATGAGTGCTCTCGAACCCTTCGGCACCCGTCTGCGCCGCGCCATGGACGAGCGGGGGCCGTTGTGCGTCGGCATCGATCCGCATGCGTCCCTGCTGGCCGAGTGGGGCCTGAACGACGACGTCACGGGCCTGGAGCGGTTCAGCCGCACGGTTGTCGAGGCTATGGCCGACCGGGTCGCCGTCCTGAAGCCGCAGAGCGCGTTCTTCGAGCGCTTCGGGTCGCGCGGCATCGCCGTACTGGAGAAGTCGGTGGAGGAGGCGCGGGCGGCCGGTGCGCTGGTCGTGATGGACGCCAAGCGCGGCGACATCGGCTCGACCATGGCCGCGTACGCCGAGACCTTCCTGCACAAGGACTCCCCGCTCTTCTCGGACGCGCTCACCGTCTCGCCCTACCTCGGCTACGGATCCCTCTCCCCGGCCGTCGCGCTCGCCCGGGAGAGCGGCACCGGCCTGTTCGTGCTGGCGCTGACCTCCAATCCGGAGGGCGGCGAGGTGCAGCACGCGGTGCGCGCGGACGGACGGAACATCGGGGCGACGATGCTGGCGCACCTCGCCGCCGAGAACGAGGGGGAGGAGCCCCTGGGTTCCTTCGGGGCCGTCGTCGGCGCCACGCTGGGCGACCTGTCGTCGTACGACCTGGACATCAACGGGCCGCTCCTGGCGCCCGGCATCGGCGCCCAGGGCGCGACCGCGGCCGACCTTCCCGGCGTCTTCGGAGCCGCGGTGCGCAATGTCGTGCCGAACGTCAGCCGGGGGGTGCTGCGGCACGGTCCCGACGCCGGGGCGCTGCGGGCGGCCGCGGACCGCTTCGCGGAGGAGATCAGGGCCGCCGTGGGAACCGTATGAGGCTTTCTCGACGGTCGTCGCGGGTGTTCGAGGCGCTCGCTCGAGTCCTCCGATGAGTGGTCGGGGGGTGCTTCCAGGCCCGCTTGAGTCTGGATACATCCTCAAATCCGGGGCATTATGTCCTAAATGTCCGGCCTGACGGAGGCTGACCAGGACTTTTCCGCTGTTCTCGCTGACTCTGGCGGACTTGCCCGCTAGTCTCCGACGAGAGTCAACGGGCAAGCGTGTTGCTCGTGGCTCCCCAGGTGTGGGGCGACTAGGTTCCTCACCGGTCCGTATCCGACAGTTCGACATCCGAGGTGACGTAGGCGTGGCTCTTCCGCCCCTTACCCCTGAACAGCGCGCAGCCGCGCTCGAAAAGGCCGCCGCGGCTCGCCGGGAGCGGGCCGAGGTCAAGAATCGACTGAAGCACTCCGGCGCCTCCCTGCACGAGGTCATCAAGCAGGGCCAGGAGAATGACGTCATCGGCAAGATGAAGGTCTCCGCCCTGCTCGAGTCCCTGCCGGGCGTGGGCAAGGTCCGCGCCAAGCAGATCATGGAGCGTCTGGGCATCTCCGAGAGCCGCCGTGTGCGCGGCCTCGGTTCCAACCAGATCGCTTCCCTGGAGCGTGAGTTCGGCAGCACCGGCTCCTGAGTCCGGGTACTCCGGACCGGGAGTCCCGGGCACTCCGGGATTGCTGGAATAATCGCTGCATGGCTGCAACATTCCGGGGGACGACCCCCGAGCCCCCGGACGTACGTCCGCGGCTGACCGTGCTCTCCGGCCCCTCCGGGGTCGGCAAGAGCACGGTCGTCGCCCATATGCGCAAGGAACACCCCGAGGTCTGGCTCTCGGTGTCGGCGACGACCCGCAAGCCCCGCCCCGGCGAGAAGCACGGAGTCCACTACTTCTTCGTCACCGACGAGGAGATGGACAAGCTGATCGCCAACGGCGAGCTGCTGGAGTGGGCCGAGTTCGCCGGCAATCGCTACGGCACGCCGCGTACGGCCGTGCTGGAGCACCTGGAGGACGGCGTGCCGGTCCTCCTGGAGATCGACCTCCAGGGCGCCCGGCAGGTCCGCGAGACCATGCCGGAGGGCCGGCTGGTGTTCCTGGCTCCGCCCTCGTGGGAGGAGCTCGTGCGCAGGCTCACCGGGCGGGGGACCGAGCCGCCCGAGGTGATCGAGCGTCGTCTCGACGCGGCCAAGATCGAGCTGGCGGCCGAGCCGGAGTTCGACGTGACCTTGGTCAACACCTCCGTCGAGGACGTGGCTCGCGAGCTGCTAGCCTTGATGGATGTCCTGTGATCACAAGTGATGTGATCACGACCGATCTTTTCCCATCCATCGGAAGGTAGAGCGTGTCCTCTTCCATCTCCGCGCCCGAGGGCATCATCAACCCGCCGATCGACGAGCTCCTCGAGGCCACCGACTCGAAGTACAGCCTCGTGATCTACGCGGCCAAGCGTGCCCGCCAGATCAACGCGTACTACTCGCAGCTCGGCGAGGGCCTCCTCGAGTACGTCGGTCCGCTTGTGGACACCCACGTCCACGAGAAGCCGCTCTCGATCGCCCTGCGCGAGATCAATGCGGGTCTGCTGACGTCCGAGGCCATCGAGGGTCCGGCGCAGTAGTACTTTCGTATTGCAGTTGGTTTTTCCACAGGCCCGACAGCGCGACTGTCGGGCCTGTGGTGTGTGATGGACTCGTTGATGGGACGCGTACGTTGCCGAGCCGGGGAGAGACGGTGGACAAGCCGAAGGTCGTGCTGGGGGTCAGTGGTGGCATCGCCGCCTACAAGGCCTGTGAGCTGCTGCGCAGGCTGACCGAGTCCGGGCATGACGTACGCGTGGTGCCGACCGCCTCCGCGCTGCACTTCGTCGGCGCCGCCACCTGGTCCGCCCTCTCCGGCAATCCCGTCTCGACGGAGGTCTGGGACGACGTCCACGAGGTCCCGCACGTCCGCATCGGGCAGCACGCCGACCTGGTGGTCGTCGCCCCGGCGACCGCGGACATCCTCGCGAAGGCCGCCCACGGCCTGGCCGACGACCTGCTCACGAACACGCTCCTGACCGCCCGCTGTCCGGTCGTCTTCGCACCCGCCATGCACACCGAGATGTGGGAGCACCCGGCCACCCAGGAGAACGTGGCGACGCTGCGCCGCCACGGCGCCGTCGTCATCGAACCGGCCGTCGGCCGTCTGACCGGCGTCGACACCGGCAAGGGCCGCCTGCCGGACCCGACGGAGATCTACGCGATCTGCCGCCGCGTGCTGTCCCGCGGCATCACCGAGCCCGACCTCAAGGGCCGGCACGTCGTCGTCAGCGCCGGCGGTACCCGCGAACCCCTCGACCCGGTGCGTTTCCTCGGCAACCGCTCCTCCGGCAAGCAGGGCTACGCCCTCGCCCGCACCGCCGCCGCGCGCGGCGCCCGGGTCACGCTGATCGCCGCGAACACCGGCATGCCGGACCCGGCGGGCGTGGACGTCGTCCAGGTGGGCACCGCCGTGCAGCTGCGCGAGGCGGTACTGAAGGCGGCCCCGGAAGCCGACGCCGTCGTCATGGCCGCAGCGGTCGCGGACTTCCGGCCGCAGACATACGCGGCCGGAAAGATCAAGAAGAAGGACGGCCAGGACCCGGACCCCATCGTCCTGGTGCGGAATCCGGACATCCTCGCGGAGATCTCGGCGGAGCGCGCCCGCCCGGGTCAGGTGATCGTCGGCTTCGCCGCCGAGACCGACGACGTCCTGGCCAACGGCCGCACCAAGCTGGAGCGCAAGGGCTGCGACCTCCTCGTGGTGAACGAGGTGGGGGAGCGCAAGACCTTCGGCTCCGAGGAGAACGAGGCCGTGGTGCTGGGCGCCGATGGCACCGAGACTCCCGTCCGCCGCGGTCCGAAGGAACATTTGGCCGAAACTGTGTGGGACCTGGTGGTGGAGCGCCTCGGCTGAATGTTTCATTCGCTTCTCGGTCCCCTCAAACCTCTGCCACAGGGGTGTGGCGCCTCTGGTCAACGCCGCTCGGAATTGGGCAGAATGCGCGTGCCGCAGGTCACAGCCCTCCCGAGAGGCGAGACAGGGGGGCCGTCCGCGGAGCACGACCGATAAACTGTTCTCGGACGAGGCCGGGCGCAGCCCCCGAGCCCGTCCGCCAATGATCAGCCAGCAGCCGCTGCAACCCCAGGGAGCGTTGTGTCCCGTCGCCTGTTCACCTCGGAGTCCGTGACCGAGGGTCACCCCGACAAGATCGCTGACCAGATCAGCGACACCATTCTCGACGCGCTTCTGCGCGAGGACCCGACCTCCCGGGTCGCGGTCGAGACCCTGATCACCACCGGTCTGGTGCACGTGGCCGGAGAGGTCACCACCAAGACCTACGCGGACATCGCGACCCTCGTCCGCAACAAGATCCTCGAGATCGGCTACGACTCCTCGAAGAAGGGCTTCGACGGCGCCTCCTGCGGCGTCTCGGTGTCCATCGGCGCGCAGTCCCCGGACATCGCGCAGGGTGTCGACACGGCGTACGAGTCCCGGGTCGAGGGCGACGAGGACGAGCTGGACCGCCAGGGCGCCGGCGACCAGGGCCTGATGTTCGGCTACGCGACCGACGAGACGCCCACCCTCATGCCGCTGCCGATCTTCCTGGCGCACCGCCTGTCGAAGCGGCTGTCCGAGGTCCGCAAGAACGGCACGATCCCCTACCTGCGCCCCGACGGCAAGACGCAGGTCACCATCGAGTACGACGGCGACAAGGCCGTCCGCCTCGACACTGTGGTCGTCTCCTCGCAGCACGCGAGCGACATCGACCTGGAGTCGCTCCTTGCCCCCGACATCCGTGAGTTCGTAGTCGAGGCGGAGCTGAAGGCGCTCCTGGACGACGGCATCAAGCTCGACACGGACAGCTACCGCCTCCTGGTCAACCCCACCGGCCGCTTCGAGATCGGCGGCCCGATGGGCGACGCCGGCCTCACCGGCCGCAAGATCATCATCGACACGTACGGCGGCATGGCCCGCCACGGCGGCGGCGCCTTCTCCGGCAAGGACCCGTCCAAGGTCGACCGCTCCGCCGCGTACGCGATGCGCTGGGTGGCCAAGAACGTGGTAGCCGCTGGTCTCGCCTCCCGCTGCGAGGTCCAGGTCGCGTACGCCATCGGCAAGGCCGAGCCCGTCGGCCTGTTCGTCGAGACCTTCGGCACCGCCAAGGTCGAGACCGAGAGGATCGAGAAGGCCATCGACGAGGTCTTCGACCTCCGCCCGGCCGCGATCATCCGCGACCTCGACCTGCTCCGCCCGATCTACGCCCAGACGGCGGCGTACGGCCACTTCGGCCGTGAGCTGCCCGAGTTCACCTGGGAGCAGACGGACCGCGTGGACGCGCTGCGGAAGGCGGCGGGGCTGTAAGCTCTGCGGCTCTTTGCCAGGCCCGGTTCCCTTGGGGAGCCGGGCCTCGGTGCGTTGCGGCCGTAGTTGGCTCGCCCGCCGGACCGCTGGTCAGAAGCGCCTGACGGCGTTGGTGATCCGGGGCCGGACTGATCTCGGGCGCCGTCGGTTGTCAGTGGCGTTTGGAAGAATGCAAGCGTGAGCAGCGAGAACGGGTCGGTGGACGGTGGGGCCGAGGGGGCGCCGCCCGAGCAGCTTGCGCTCATCAGGGAGAGCGTGCGCAAGGCCGAGGTGCCCAGGGCCAAGCCGCGGACCTGGCGGGGGGCCGCGCTGGCGAAGGAGCTGCCTGTCGCGCGGGTGCTGGTCGACAAGGGGGTGCTGCATCTTGATCGGTACTTCGACTATGCGGTGCCGGAGGAGCTCGATGCAGATGCTCAGCCCGGGGTGCGGGTGCGAGTGCGGTTCGGGGCCGGGCGGCATCGGGTGCGGGAAGGGCGGCGTGAGGGTGGTGGGCTGATCGACGGGTTTCTTGTCGAGAGGCTTGCCGAGTCCGACTACTCCGGGCCGCTCGCCGCGCTGGCCCAGGTCGTTTCGCCCGAGCGGGTGTTGAGCGAGGAGCTGCTGGGGCTGTCCCGGGCCGTCGCCGATCGGTATGCGGGGAGTCTTGCCGATGTGCTCCAGCTCGCCGTGCCGCCGCGCAGTGCACGGGCCGAGCAGCGGCCCTCGCCCGAGCCGCTGCCGCCGCCGGGGATGCCGGAGGCGGGGTCGTGGGTGCGGTACGAGCGAGGGGCCGCGTTTCTGGAGTCGCTGGCGTCGGGGGGCGCGCCGCGTGCGGTGTGGAATGCGCTGCCCGGGCCCGAGTGGAGCGACGAGCTGGCGCGGGCCGTGGCGGCGACGTTGGTCTCCGGGCGCGGTGCGCTCGTGGTGCTGCCCGACGGGCGGGCGGTCGCTCGGGTCGACGCGGCGCTGACCGCGCTGTTGGGGGAGGGGCGGCATGCGGTGCTCACCGCCGACGCCGGGCCCGAGAAGCGGTACCGGGAGTGGCTCGCGGTGCGGCGGGGAGCCGTGCGGGCCGTCGTCGGGACCCGGGCCGCCATGTTCGCCCCGGTTCAGGATCTCGGCCTTGTCGCCATCTGGGACGACGGGGACGACAGCCACAGCGAGCAGCACGCGCCCCAGCCGCATGCGAGGGAAGTGCTGCTGCTGCGGGCCGCCCTGGACAAGTGCGGTTTTCTGCTGGGCAGTTGGAGCTGCACCGTCGAGGCGGCTCAGCTGGTCGAGACCGGTTGGGCCCGCCCGCTCGTCGCCGGGCGGGAACAGGTGCGCGCCGTCGCCCCGCTCATACGGACCGTCGGGGACCAGGATCTCGCGCGGGACGAGGCCGCCCGGGCCGCCCGGTTGCCGACCCTTGCCTGGCAGGCCGTGCGGGAGGGGCTGCGGCATGGGCCGGTGCTCGTGCAGGTGCCCCGGCGTGGTTACGTCCCTCGGATGGCGTGCGCCAACTGCCGGGCGCCCGCGCGGTGTCGGCACTGCTCCGGGCCGTTGGAGGGACAGGAAGAGGGGGCCGCGCTGCGGTGCGGGTGGTGCGGGCGGGACGAGAGCGGCTGGCACTGCCCGGAGTGCGGCGGGTTCCGGTTGCGGGCGCAGGTTGTGGGGGCGCGGCGGACCGCCGAGGAGCTGGGGCGGGCGTTTCCCGCCGTTCCGGTGCGGACCTCCGGCCGTGAGCATGTGCTGGACACCGTGCCGGGTGCGCCCGCGCTGGTCGTGAGCACGCCGGGGGCCGAGCCCGTCGCCGAGGGTGGGTATGCGGCGGCGCTGCTGCTGGACGGCTGGGCGATGCTCGGGCGGCCCGATCTGCGCGCCGGTGAGGACGCCCTGCGGCGGTGGATCGCGGCCGCCGCGCTCGTCCGGCCGCAGGGTGCCGGGGGCACCGTGGTCGTCGTCGCCGAGCCGACGCTGCGGCCCGTGCAGGCGCTGGTGCGGTGGGATCCCGTCGGACACGCGGTGCGGGAGCTTGCCGAGCGGGCCGAGCTGGGCTTTCCGCCGGTGTCACGGATGGCGGCGCTGTCCGGGGACGCGGAGGCAATCGCCGAATTCTTGCGTACGGCCGAACTACCGCGGGAGGCCGAGGTGCTGGGGCCCGTGCCGCTTCCGGTCACGGCGGCCGGTCGGCCGCGGCGGGCGGGCGCGCCTCCGCCCGGGGAGCACTGGGAGCGGGCACTCATTCGGGTGCCACCGGGGCGCGGAGCCGCGCTGGCGTCGGCCCTGAAGGCTGCGCAGGCTGCACGGATGGCGCGGGGGGCCGGGGAGGCCTTGGTTCGGGTGCGGATCGATCCGCCAGATATTGGGTGAGGCGGTCGGGTGTCGTGCGCGGCCGGGCAGTGGGTGGGACCGCATGCCCTCGGTGGGTCCGCCGGGCGGCGGGTGGGGCTGCCTGGTTCGGGTCGGGGGCGGCTGCTGTCGGGTGGGGCCGTCGGGAATTGGGTGAGGCTGCGGGATGTCGGGGAGGCCGTCGGGCAGTGGGTGGGAGCCGCGTGACTTTGGTGGGTCCGCCGGGCGGCGCGTGCAGCTGCCTGGTTCGGGTTGGGGGCGGCTGCTGTCGGGTGGGGCCGTCGGGAATTGGGCGGGGCTGCGGGATGTCGGGGAGGCCGTCGGGCAGTGGGTGGGAGCCGCGTGACTTTGGTGGGTCCGCCGGGCGGCGGGTGCAGCTGCCTGGCTCGGGTTGAGGGCGGCTGCTGTCGGGTGGGGCCGTCGGGCATTGGGCGGAGCCGTCGGGCATTGGGTGAGGCTGCGGGATGTCGGGGAGGGCGCTGGACAGTGGGTGGGACCGCATGACCTCCCTGGGACCGCCGGGCGGCGGGTGAGGCTGCTCCGCCTGGGGGCGGGGGCCGCTTTCAGGAGGCACATCCCGAAGCGTTTCCGGAGGGGCATCCCGACGTGCCCCGAAGACGGACCCCAGTGGGTTCCCGAAGACGCACCGCAGTGTGCTTTTGAGGGAGCGTCCCGTCGTGTTCCCGTGTGCGCGGCCCAACCTGTTTCCCGAGGCCTGCCCTGACGTACGTCTGCCCTCCCGGGGCTGTCCGGGAGGGCAGGGGGGAGAGGTGGCTCAGCCGTTGCGAGGGCCGGGGAAGGCTGTTGGCCTGGCCTCGTCGCGGAGGGAGGGGCTGCCGGCCGTCGGCTGGGTCGGCATGGAGCGCGCGGCCGGGACCGTCGGCACCGTCGGGATGCCGGTGTTCACGCTGACGGTCCGGGAGCCCGCCGGCTCGGCGGCCCGCTCGGTCTCGGCGGCCGCCTGGGCCGCGGCGCGACGGGCACCGTAACGGCGGTGGACCGCCTGCTTGGTGACCCCGAGCGCGGAACCCACCGCGTCCCAGGAGAAGCCGAGGGAGCGGTCGAAGTCGACCGCAGCCGTGACCAGGGTCTCGACACTGTCCCGCAGCTCCTGCGCGAGACGGACCGTCGGGGCGGGGGCGCGTCCGTACACGACGAAGCCCGTGGAGGGGCCGGAGCGGCGCGGGCGGTAGACATTGCCCAACTGCGCGGTGAGCGTGCGCAGTGCGTCCACCTGCCGGCGGACCCGCTCGATGTCCCGCACCAGCAAGTGCAGGCTGGCCCGAGCCTGGGCGTCGTGGGTTGCGTGGTCGGCCATGAACAAGCCTCTCGAACCGGCGTTGAAAAGGATCCGGGCCGCGCGATTGCGGCCCGTTGTGGTCAACTCTTTCTTGACCAACGTGTTTTTGCTTCGGGGGTCACGGTCTGGGGGCGTAGGGGCATATGCGTACGCCCCCCGTGGAGCGGGTTTGCGCCCGGGGCTGCGTCCCCCGGTGGCTCTGCGGCCGTAGTGGCAGAGCGTTGCGGGCGCAGACGTGGAGCTTTCCGGGCGTGGTCATAGACTTGTGCGTTGCCACAACAGCCCCCGTCCGAGAGGCCCCGCCCACCCATGAAGCTCGTCTTCGCCGGTACCCCCGAGGTCGCCGTTCCCGCTCTGGACGCTCTCATCGCCTCCGGGCGGCACGAGGTGGCCGCCGTCGTCACGCGGCCCGACGCGCCGGCCGGGCGGGGGCGCAGGCTGGTCGCGTCGCCCGTGGCGCAGCGGGCGGAGGAGGCCGGGATCGAGGTGCTGAAGCCGCTCAAGCCGCGGGACCCGGAGTTCCTGGAGCGGCTGCGGGAGATCGGGCCCGACTGCTGTCCCGTCGTCGCGTACGGCGCCCTGCTGCCGCGCGTCGCCCTCGACGTCCCCGCCCACGGCTGGGTCAACCTGCACTTCTCGCTGCTGCCCGCGTGGCGGGGAGCTGCGCCCGTGCAGCACTCCCTCATGGCCGGAGACGAGATCACGGGGGCCTCCACCTTCCTCATCGAGGAAGGGCTCGACTCCGGGCCCGTGTACGGGACGGTCACGGAGGAGATCCGGGCCACCGACACCAGCGGCGACCTGCTGACCCGGCTCGCCTTCGCCGGTGCCGGACTGCTCGCCGCGACCATGGACGGCATCGAGGACGGCACGCTGAAGGCCGTACCGCAGCCGAACGAGGGCATCACGCTCGCCCCGAAGATCACCGTCGAGGACGCCCAGGTCGACTGGGCCACCCCGGCGCTGCGGGTCGACCGGGTGGTGCGCGGCTGCACCCCGGCGCCCGGTGCCTGGACGACCTTCCGCGGTGAGCGGCTCAAGCTCATTCAGGTCACGCCCGCGCCGGACCGGGCGGACCTCGCACCGGCGCAGCTGTCGGTCGGCAAGAACAGTGTTCACGTCGGTACCGGTTCGCACGCCGTCGAGCTGCTGTGGGTGCAGGCCCAGGGCAAGAAGCCGATGCGGGCGGCGGACTGGGCGCGCGGGGTGCGGATCGCGGACGGGGAGACGCTCGGCGGGTAGCGGGGCGACGAGCGGGACGTACCCTTGGGGCGTATCCAAATCAAACATCCGGAGCACTTTTTTCGTGAGCGACACCTCCCGTGGGCCCCGCAAGCCCGGCAAGCCCCACCGGCGGCCCAAGAAGGACCCCGTACGCATCCTCGCCTTCGAGGCACTGAGGGCCGTGGACGAGCGGGACGCGTACGCCAACCTCGTACTGCCGCCGCTGCTGCGCAAGGCGCGGGAGAAAGGCGACTTCGACGGGCGGGACGCGGCGCTCGCGACAGAGCTGGTGTACGGGACGCTGCGGCGGCAGGGGACCTACGACGCCGTCATCGCCGCCTGTGTGGACCGGCCGCTGCGTGAAGTCGACCCGCCGGTCTTGGATGTGCTGAGTCTCGGTGTGCATCAGCTGCTCGGGACGCGGATTCCGACCCATGCCGCCGTGTCCGCCTCCGTCGAGCTCGCCCGGGTCGTGCTCGGGGACGGGCGGGCCAAGTTCGTCAACGCCGTGCTGCGGAAGGTCGCGCAGGACGACCTCGACACCTGGATCGAGCGCGTGGCGCCGCCGTACGACGAGGATCCCGAGGACCATCTCGCCGTCGTGCACTCGCATCCGCGCTGGGTCGTCTCCGCCTTGTGGGACTCCCTCGGCGGCGGCCGGGCCGGCATCGAGCAGCTGCTGGAGGCCGACAACGAGCGGCCCGAGGTGACCCTGGTCGCGTGGCCCGGGCGGGCCACGACCGAGGAGCTGCTGCGGGAGGAGGCCGCGGTCGCGGGGCGCTGGTCGCCGTATGCCGTGCGGCTCAGCGAAGGCGGCGAGCCCGGTGCGATCGAGGCCGTAAGGGACGGCCGCGCGGGCGTGCAGGACGAGGGCAGCCAGCTCGTGGCCCTGGCGCTGGCCAACGCTCCCCTGGACGGGCCGGACGAGAAGTGGCTCGACGGGTGTGCCGGACCCGGCGGGAAGGCGGCGCTGCTCGGTGCGCTGGCCGCAGAGCGGGGGGCGACGCTGCTCGCCTCCGAGAAGCAGCCGCACCGGGCCGGTCTGGTGGCGAAGGCCCTGCACGGCAACCCCGGGCCCTACCAGGTCATCGCCGCGGACGGGACCCGCCCGCCGTGGCGGCCCGGCTCCTTCGACCGTGTCCTGATGGACGTGCCCTGCACCGGTCTCGGCGCGCTGCGCCGGCGGCCCGAGGCACGCTGGCGGCGCCGTCCCGAGGACCTGGACGCGTTCGGGCCGCTGCAGCGTTCCCTGCTGCGTACCGCGCTGGACGCCGTACGGGTCGGCGGCGTCGTCGGCTATGCCACCTGCTCGCCGCATCTGGCGGAGACCAGGGCCGTCGTCGACGACCTGCTCAAGCAGCACCCGGACGCCGAACTGATCGACGCGCGCCCCCTCCTGCCGGGCGTACCGGACCTCGGCCACGGCCCCGACGTACAGCTGTGGCCGCATCTGCACGGGACCGACGCCATGTATCTGGCGCTCATTCGGAGGACTGGCTGACCCTCGCGCCGAGCGCTTCGTGAGGGTGGGTCTCCCCGTCCTCGTGCGCCAGGTGGTGCGGCCACCACACCTTCTTCCCCACATCGAGGAAGAGGGAGGTGACCAGCACGGAGCGGATGACGAACGTGTCCAGCAGGACGCCGAGCGCGACCGCGAAGCCGATCTCCGCGAAGCCCACCATGGGCAGGGTGCCCAGGGCGGCGAACGTGCCCGCGAGGACCAGTCCGGCCGAGGTGATCACCGAGCCGGTCGTGGCCAGGCCAGTCACCACACCGGGACGGGTGCCCTGACGTATGGCCTCCTCGCGGATGCGGGTGGTCAGGAAGATGTTGTAGTCGATGCCCAGGGCCACCAGGAACACGAAGACGAACAGCGGGAAGGCCACGTCCTCGCCCGCGTAGTCGAAGACGTGCCGGAAGGCGAGGGCGCTCAGGCCGAGTGCCGTGGCCAGGGACAGCACCACCGTCCCGATCAGGAGGAGCGGGGCCACCAGGGCTCGCAACAGCACGCCGAGCACCAGCAGGACGACGGTCAGGACCAGCGGGATGACCAGGTAGTTGTCGTGGGTCTGGGCGTTCTCCATGTCGAGCAGGGCGGCCGTGCCGCCGCCCACCTGGGCGTCGGCGCCGGGCACGGCGTGCACCGCGTCGCGCACTCGCTGCACGGTCGCCTTGGCCGCGTCGCTGTCGGCCGGGGCGCGCATCGTCGCCTCGAACAGCACCTGCCCGTTGTGCTCGGGCGCGGTGCCGGGCGGTACGCCGATGCTCTGCGGCACGACTCCGCGGTCCGCGGCGACGGCGCGGCCCACCTGGGTGGCCTGCGCCTTGTTGGAGACGATCACGAGCGGATCGCCGGTGCCCGCCGGGAAGTAGCGCGCCGACACCTTCTGCCCGACGATCGAGTCCGGCGTGTTGGTGAAGGCGTCCGCGTTGGCGATCCCCGCCGCGCGCAGCTGGAAGAGGCCCAGGGACAGGGCCACGAGGACCACGGCCGTGGCGCCCCAGACAAGCCGCGGACGGCGCGCGATACGACGGCCCATACGCGCCCACAGGCCCCGCTCGGTCGGATCGGCGGACCCGAAGTGCGGGACGGTCGGCCAGAAGATCCAGCGACCGAAGATCAGCAGCAGGGCCGGGAAGAGGGTGAGCATGGCCAGCAGGGCGATCGTCACGCCGATGGCCGCCACCGGGCCCAGGCCCCGCGTCGAGTTCATCTCGGCGACCAGCAGCACCAGCATGCTCAGGACGACCGTCAGACCGGAGGCGAGGACCGCCGGCCCCGCGCGGTTCATGGCCAGCGCCATCGCCTCGTGGCGGTCCTCGTGCCGGCGCAGTTCCTCCCGGTAGCGGGCGACCAGCAGCAGGGCGTAGTCCGTGCCCGCGCCGAAGACGAGCACCGTGAGGATCCCGGCGCTCTGGCCGTTGACCGTCAGACCGGCGTGTTTGGCGAGGAGATAGATCAGCGCCTGCGCGGTGAACAGCGCCGCCACCACCCCGAGCAGCGGCACGAACAGCAGCGTCGGACTGCGGAACGTCAGTAGCAGCATCACGATCACGACGGTCATCGCGGAGAACAGCAGCGTCGTGTCGATGCCCTCGAAGGCCTTCGAGAAGTCCGCCGATGTGCCGCCGGGCCCGGTGATGTGCACCGCGAGCCCGCCGCCGCCCTTGCCCACCTGGTCGCGGATCGAGTCGACGGCGGGCGCGATGCGTTGCCAGCCCTGCGCGTTCATGGTGATCGGAACGTAGATCTGGGCGGCGCGCGGCGCGGACTGCCGGTCGAAGACGGGACCCTGTGTCTCGGCCCCGCGGACGCCGTGTGCCCGCAGCGCCCTGATCTGCCGGATGTCCTGGGCGATCTGCTGCCGGTCCTGCGCGGTCAGTCCGCTCGCCCGTGCGTAGATGACGACGCCGGGGATCTGCTCGGGCCTGAAGTGCTCGGAGATGTCGAGAACCTGGGTGGACTCCGCGGAGCCGGGCAGCCAGGACTGGGCGTCGTTGTCCTGGGCGTCGTTCAGCTTCGCCCCGAACGGCGCCGCGATCACCAGAACCACCAGCCACAGGACCACGACCAGCCACTTGGAGCGCCGCCCGCAGACGAATCGGATGGTGTTCCGCTTCAAGGCGTCGAGCTGCCTCATGGCGACCCCCGTAGACGTACGTGGTGCCGATCGGCCACCGAGCATGCCACCCACCGCCCCCTGGCGGCATGGGCTGAACGGCCCAGGTCTGGACCGGCGCGAACAAACGTGCCCGGACATGGCAGGCTTGGGTCATGGCCCCGCAGATCAGCCCCAGCATCCTGTCCGCCGACTTCGCCCGCCTCGCGGACGAGGCGAAGGCGGTCGAAGGAGCCGACTGGCTCCATGTCGACGTCATGGACAACCATTTCGTCCCGAACCTCACGCTCGGCGTGCCGGTCGTAGAGTCCCTGGCCCGTGCGACGGACACCCCGCTGGACTGCCATCTGATGATCGAGGCCCCCGATCGCTGGGCCCCGCAGTACGTCGAAGCGGGGGCCTCGTCCGTCACCTTCCACGTCGAGGCGGCCGCCGCGCCGGTGCGGCTCGCCCGGGAGATCCGGGCCAAGGGCGCGCGCGCCTCCATGGCCCTGAAGCCCGCGACGCCCATCGAGCCGTACGAGGACCTGCTCCCCGAGCTCGACATGCTGCTGATCATGACGGTCGAGCCGGGCTTCGGCGGGCAGGCGTTCCTCGACATCATGCTCCCGAAGATTCGCCGCACCCGCGAGTTGATCAGCAAGCACGGCCTCGAGCTGTGGCTGCAGGTCGACGGCGGAGTCTCGGCCTCCACCATCGAGCGCTGCGCCGAGGCCGGCGCGGACGTCTTCGTCGCGGGCTCGGCGGTGTACGGGGCGGAGGACCCGGCGCAGGCGGTACGTGCACTGCGCACCCAAGCTGAGACGGTGACCGCCAAGGCGAGCTGGGCGTGCGACCACTGAGCCAAGACAACGTGAACGGCGCCCATCAGGGCGGATCAAGTGCGCCGAATCTGCAAGGATGAACGGCGAATCCAGAGTGTGAACAGCAGTGAGGAGATCGCCGTGTCGGGTATGTCGGCGGGCCGGTCAGCAGTGCGGATGGGACCCGCTGAGCTGGTGCAGGCGGCGGCCATGGCCCGCCGCTTCTACCTCGAGGGCAAGTCCAAGATCCAGATCGCGGAGGAGTTCGGCGTCAGCCGCTTCAAGGTGGCCCGGGTCCTGGAAACGGCTCTCGAACGGGATCTCGTACGCATCGAGATCCGTGTCCCGGCCGAGCTGGACGCCGAGCGCTCGGACGCGCTGCGCGCCCGCTACGGCCTCAGGCACGCCGTCGTGGTCGAGTCCCCGGCCGAGGCCCAGGACTCGCCCGACCCCGAGAACCTCGGTGAGGTGGCCGCCGACCTGCTCGGCGAGCTAGTCAACGAGGGCGATGTCCTCGGCCTGGCCTGGGGCCGCTCCACCATCCACATGGCCGCGGCCCTCGACCGGCTGCCGCCGTGCACGGTGGTGCAGCTGACGGGCGTGTACGACGCCGGGACCGCCGAGCGCGGCTCCGTCGAGGCCGTGCGCCGCGCCGCCCAGGTCTCCGGCGGCGACGCCCACCCCATCTACGCGCCGATGCTGCTGCCCGACGCGGCCACCGCGGCCGCGCTGCGCAACCAGACCGGGATCGCCCGGGCCTTCGAGTACTTCGACAAGGTCACCGTCGCCTGCGTCTCCATCGGCTCCTGGGAGCCCGGCATCTCGACGGTGCACGACATGCTCAGCGACGAGGAGCGCGCGCACTACGCCTCGCTCGGCGTCGCCGCCGAGATGTCCGCGCACCTCTTCGACGGCCAGGGCCGCCGGGTCGGCCGGGACCTCGGCGAGCGGTGCATCACCGTCAAGGCGGACCAGCTTCGGCGTATCCCCGAAGTGGTCGCGATCGCGGGCGGGGCGCGCAAGGCGTCCGCGATCGACGCGGTGCTGCGCTCCGGGCTCGTCACCAGCCTGGTGACGGACACGTCGGCGGCGGACGTGCTGATGACGGCGGGTCCGACGCCGCGGCCGGCCCTCAACAGGGCCGACCCGGACGGGCCCTGACAGCGCGTCATGAGGGGACGGCCGTGGCAGCATCGGGCGCATGGTGCCGCGGTTCGTCCCTCGTCTGTTTCTGTGTCTGCTGGTTCTCGTGGTGGGGTGCTCCTCCACCGACTCAGGACCTGCGCGCGCCGATGGCATGGCCACCGTCCGTGTGTCCCAACTCCCCACCGAGGCACGGCAGACGCTGGCCCTCATCGACAAGGGCGGCCCCTTCCCGTACGCGCGCGACGGCGTCGTCTTCGGGAATTTCGAGGGCCTGCTGCCCGAGCAGAAGCGGGGCTACTACCACGAGTACACCGTCAGGACGCCGGGCTCGCGCGATCGCGGGGCCCGGCGCATTGTCACCGGGCAGGGCGGCGAGATCTACTACACCGATGATCACTACAACTCGTTCAGGGCGGTACTGAGATGACGCAGCTCGTGGTCACGCTGGACCTCGACGGGGTCTCGGACAAGGCGGGGCTGATGGACCGGTGCGCCCGGGACCTGCGGCTGCCGGACTATTTCGGCCGCAACTGGGATGCGCTGGCGGACGTCCTGTCCGACCCGGGTGTGTGGCCCGAGGACGCCGCCGAGAAGGGGCTGCTGGTCGTCGTCCGGAACTGGCAGGCGTACGCCAAGGCGAGCCCGCAGGAGTGGGAGACCGCGCAGGAGGTGTTCGCCGAGGCGGCGGACCGGACGCCGGAGCTCTCCGTGGCGCTGGCTCTCGGGGGTGCGGCGCGATAGTGCTTGGAGGTTCCTCCGAAGGCCCCTCTGACCTGCCTGGATGATCTGCCCGTGCATCGCATTCCGGTCGACATGGGACAATGAAGTACGTGCTCTTCCCCCTGGCTGACCTGTCCGGGGGCCACCTCTGATCGACTGGGATGTGCAGCACGTGCGTTTCCTCAACGACATCCAGCCCGCGTACGACCTGACGTACGACGACGTCTTCATGGTCCCGAGCCGCAGTGCGGTCGGCTCGCGGCAGGGCGTGGACCTCAGCTCCCCGGACGGCACGGGCACCACGATCCCGCTGGTCGTCGCCAACATGACCGCCATCGCCGGGCGCCGCATGGCCGAGACGGTGGCCCGGCGCGGTGGCCTCGTGGTCATCCCCCAGGACATTCCGATCGAGGTCGTCACCGAGGTCGTCTCCTGGGTGAAGAGCCGCCACCACGTCCTGGACACCCCGATCGTGCTGGCCCCGCACCAGACCGTCGCCGACGCGCTGGCCCTGCTGCCCAAGCGCGCGCACAACGCCGGCGTGGTCGTCGACGAGGACGGCCGGCCGGTCGGCGTCGTCACCGACCAGGACCTGACCGGCGTGGACCGCTTCACGCAGCTCGAGGTCGTCATGTCCCGGGATCTGCTGCTCCTGGACGCGGACATCGATCCGCGCGAGGCGTTCAACCGGCTCGACCACGCCAACCGCCGCTATGCCCCCGCCGTCGACAAGGACGGCAAGCTCGCCGGCATCCTCACCCGCAAGGGCGCCCTGCGCGCCACGCTGTACACGCCGGCCACCGACGCGCAGGGCAAGCTGCGCATCGCCGCCGCCGTCGGCATCAACGGCGATGTCGCGGGCAAGGCCAAGCAGCTGCTCGACGCGGGCGTGGACACGCTCGTCATCGACACGGCGCACGGCCATCAGGAGTCGATGATCAGCGCGATCAAGGTGGTGCGCGCCCTCGACCCGCACGTCCCGATCGCCGCCGGCAACATCGTCGCCGCCGAGGGTGTGCGCGACCTCGTCGAGGCGGGCGCGGACATCATCAAGGTCGGCGTCGGTCCCGGCGCCATGTGCACCACCCGCATGATGACCGGCGTCGGCCGGCCGCAGTTCTCCGCGGTCCTGGAGTGCGCGGCCGAGGCGAAGAAGTACGGCAAGCACGTGTGGGCCGACGGCGGTGTCCGTCACCCGCGCGACGTCGCCATGGCGCTGGCGGCCGGTGCGTCCAACGTGATGGTCGGGTCGTGGTTCGCGGGGACGTACGAGTCGCCGGGCGATCTGCAGCAGGACGCGGGCGGGCGGCTCTACAAGGAGTCGTTCGGCATGGCGTCGGCGCGTGCCGTGGCCAACCGGACCTCCGACGAGTCGGCGTACGACCGCGCCCGCAAGGCGCTGTTCGAGGAGGGCATCTCCACCTCCCGCATGTTCCTCGACCCGGTCCGTCCCGGCGTCGAGGACCTGATCGACTCGATCATCGCGGGCGTGCGCTCGTCCTGCACCTACGCCGGTGCGGGCTCCCTGGAGGAGTTCGCCGAGAAGGCGGTGGTCGGCATCCAGAGCGCGGCCGGCTACGCGGAGGGCAAGCCGCTGCACGCCAGCTGGAGCTGAGCCAAGTCCCTTGCCGACGGCCCCCGTTGAAAATCGGGGGCCGTCCGCGGGCCGGGGCTCTACCGTCGGTCGTATGGAGATCACCGTCTGCCGGGCCGCCGATGTGGCGCTGCTCGACCGGTACATGCCCTCGCCCGGAGTCACCTCGTTCCACGCCCGGCGCTTCGCCCGGCAGGAGGCGGGGGACTGCACCTATCTGCTCGCCTGGCTGGAAGGCCGGCCCGTAGGGCACACCGAGATCCGCTGGGTGGGCTGCGAGGCGCCCGAAGTCGCCGTGGACTGCCCCGAGATCGGCGGGCTGAGCGTCTGGCCCGAGCAGCTCCGCTCGCGCGGGATCGGCACCCAACTGATCCGAGAGGCTGAGGAGTTGGCCCGGGAGCGGGCCCTGCCGGTGGTCGGCATCGGCGTCGGACGGGACAACCCGCGCGCGGCCGCGTTGTACGCGCGACTCGGGTACCGCCCGGTGGCGGACTACCTCGACCGCTATACCTACGTCGACGCGGACGGCGCCGAGCGCGAGTGCATCGACGCCTGCACCTTCATGGTCAGGGAGCTGCGCTGAGCAGCCGTACGCAACGCTCGAAAGCCCCTGCGCAACGAACACCCGCCCCCCTGCGATGAACGCAATGATCTTGCGGGTATGCGCAAGGTTGCTGCATTTCGCCTGCGAAGCCCTGGCCCGTAGGGTCATGCCCTGTACGTGGCGTGGCAGGGACCCCGCTCGGTGGGTTCCTGCTCGCGCAGGCGTGCCGCCGGTCCCCGCCGCCCTGACCGTAGCGACGAAGGAGTCAGCGCGTGCTCGACCAAGGCGCACCCCCGCAAGGCCGCACCCCGAACGCCCCACCGTCCCCGGGCTTCGGCGCGCGCCTCATGCGACGCAAGCCGGTGGAACGCCTGGTCGCGGAGGGCGGCCAGGGTGAGGGAGGGACCCTGCGCCGCTCCCTCGGGCTGTGGCAGCTCACCATGATCAGCATCGGTGCCACCCTCGGCACCGGCATCTTCGTGGTCCTCGGCGAGGCCGTCCCGAAGGCCGGCCCGGCCGTGACCCTCTCCTTCGTGATCGCCGGTCTGACGGCGCTCTTCTCGGCGCTGTCGTACGCCGAGCTCGCGGGCACCATCCCGGTCGCCGGGTCCTCGTACTCGTACGCATACGCAACCATGGGCGAGCTGATCGCCTGGATCTGCGGCTGGTGTCTGGTCCTGGAGTACGGCGTCTCGGTCGCCGCCGTGGCCGTCGGCTGGGGCGAGTACCTCAACGAGCTGCTCGACGGGACCATAGGCGTCACCATCCCGGACGCCCTGTCCGCCCCGCCCGGCGACGGCGGCATCTTCAACCTGCCGGGGCTGATCGTGGTCCTGCTGGCCATGGCGTTCCTGCTGGGCGGCGCCCGGGAGTCCGCCCGCGCCAACACGATCATGGTCTGTGTGAAGATCGCCGCGCTGGTGCTGTTCTGCGCCATCGGAATCCAGGGCTTCAAGTCCGGGAACTACGAGCACTTCATGCCGCTCGGCATGGCGGGCGTCAGTGCTGCCGGTGCCACGCTCTTCTTCTCCTACATCGGCTTCGACGCCGCCTCCACCGCAGGTGAAGAGGCCAAGAACGCCCAGCGTGACCTGCCGCGGGCCATCATGCTGTCGCTCGTCATCGTCACCGCGCTGTATGTCCTCGTCGCCGCCGTCGCCGTCGGTGCGAAGCCCTGGCAGCGGTTCAACGACTCGGAGGCCGCGCTCGCCCAGATCATGCGCGACGTCACCGGCCAGTCCTTCTGGGGCACCCTGCTCGCCGCCTGCGCCGTCATCGCCATCGCGAGCGTCGTACTGACCGTGCTCTACGGCCAGACCCGCATCCTCTTCGCGATGTCCCGGGACGGGCTCGTCCCCAAGGTGTTCGCGAAGGTCCATCCGAAGACCGGCGCGCCGCGCGCCAACACGGTCATCGTGTCGCTGTTCTGCGGGGTCCTCGCCGCCGCGATCCCGCTCGGCCAGCTCGCGGACGCCACCAGCATCGGCACGCTCTTCGCCTTCGCGCTGGTCAACATCGCCGTGGTCGTGCTGCGCCGGACCCGCCCGACCATGCCCCGCACCTTCCGTGTGCCGCTCTCCCCGGTCCTGCCCGCCCTGGGCTTCGCGTTCTGCATCTGGATGATGGGCAGCCTGTCCGCCGTCACCTGGGTGGTCTTCGGGGTCTGGATGGCGGTGGGGCTCGTGTTCTACTTCGGGTACGGCTACCGCCGCTCCCGTCTTGCCACGCGACAAGAACTCGCAACTCCAGAAGTACTCGCAACTCCAGAGAAGTGAACCACCAGCAGTGCTGAACGATCTCGACGAACGCATCGTGCACGCCCTCGCCGAGGACGCCCGCCGCTCCTACGCGGACATCGGGCAGCTCGTCGGCCTCTCCGCGCCCGCCGTGAAGCGGCGCGTGGACCGGCTGCGCGCCACCGGGGCCATCACCGGCTTCACCGTACGGGTGGACCCGGGGGCCCTCGGCTGGGAGACCGAGGGGTTCGTCGAGATCTACTGCCGGCACAACACCTCGCCGGACACCATCCGGCGGGGCCTGGAGCGCTACCAGGAGGTCGTGGCCGCCTCCACGGTCACCGGCGACGCGGACGCGATCGTGCAGGTCTTCGCCTCCGACATGCGGCACTTCGAACGGGTCCTGGAGCGCATCGCCGGGGAGCCGTTCGTCGAACGCACCAAGTCCGTGCTGGTGCTGTCACCGCTGCTGCGCCGCTTCTCGTCGGGGTCGCCGACATAATCACCGGACGGGATCGCCGCACGCGCCTACCATCGGTGCCATGACCTGGCGACATTGATCCACCAGCCGTGCCTCTCGAGGGCCGCCTCGGACGCCGTACCTCCGGCATCCGATCCGTCCCTGCGGGAAGGCCTCATGACACTCTCACCTGCGCGCGTGCCCGTCGGCACCGGCGTCCGCCGGCTCACGGCCACGCTGTACGGCTACGCGTTCCTCGACGACTTCGTCCTGCTCTACCCGGTGTACGCCCTGCTGTTCAGCGACACCGGTCTGTCCGTCTGGCAGATCTCCTCCCTCTTCGCCCTCTGGTCCCTCACCGGCGTGCTGCTCGAGGTGCCCTCCGGCGCCTGGGCCGACGCCGTCTCCCGGCGGTTGCTGCTCTGGCTCGGCCCGCTGCTCACCGCCGCCGGCTTCGCCCTGTGGGTGCTCACCCCGTCCTACTGGGCCTTCGCCCTCGGCTTCGTCCTGTGGGGCGCGCGCGGAGCGCTCGGCTCCGGCGCGCTGGAGGCGCTGGTGTACGAGGAGCTGGAGCGGCTCGGTGAGGCCGAGCGGTACGCCAGGATCATGGGCCGGGCACGGGCCGCCGGGCATGTCGCGATCATGGCGGCTCTGGCGCTCGCCGGACCCGTGTTCGCCTGGGGCGGCTACCCCGCCGTCGGGGCGGCGAGCGTGCTGGCCTGTCTGGCGAGCGCCGTGACGGCGACCCGGTTCCCGGAGGACCGGGCGGCGCCGCAGGCCGAGGGCGAAGACTGGGCCACGACCCTGCGGGAGGGGCTCGCCGCAGTCCGCCGCGACCGGTCGCTGCGCGGAGCGCTTGTGCTCGTCCCGGCGGTCGGGGCCGTGTGGGAGGCGCTCGACGAGTACACGCCACTGCTGGTGCGGGACACCGGCGTGGCGGAGACGACGGTCCCCTACCTGCTGCTGCTGATCTGGGCGGGGGCGACCGCCGGAGGCCTGCTGGCCGGGCCGTGGGAACGCATGGGAACGGCAGGACTGGCGGCGGTCCTCGTGGCAGCCGCGCTCGCCATGGCCCTGGGCGCCGCGGCCCGGACCCCCGCCGCCCTCGGCCTGTTGGCCCTCGCCTTCGGCGGCTTTCAACTGGCGACCGTGCTGGCCGACGTCCGGCTCCAGCAGCGCATCGACGACACGCGCCGGGCCACCCTGACCTCGGTCGCGGGCCTGGGCAGCGACCTCGCCACGGTCGCGGCGTACGGCGGATACGCGGCGATCCAGACGAGGGCCGCGCACAGCACCGCCTTCGCGCTGTTCGCGGTGCCGTATCTGGTGACGGCGATGCTCCTGGTGCTCAGGAGGCCATTGCGGTCCCGGCGGAGCATCCCATAGGTTGTGCGGCGTCTCTACCGACGGGTAACACTGGCGAGTAACTCCAGGGGGAGAGCATGCGCCGGCTCATCGGCCGACCCACCACGGTCCGCGCCCGGATCGTCGCGCTCGCGCTCGCTCCCGTGCTGGCCCTGCTGGTGCTGTGGAGTTTCGCGATGGTGTCCGTCACCGGGGAGCTGCGCGCGCTCGTCCGGGTGCAGGGGGTCTACGAGGACTTCGGCACCCCCGTCGACACGGCGATCGGGCAGATCCAGATCGAACGGCGGCTCTCGGCCACGTACTTGGGCACGGGCCGCCGTACGAGGACCCTCGCCGACCTGATGGAGCAGCAGCGCCGGACCGACCGGGCCGTGGACGCCATGCGCGACGCGATCCGGTCCGGGGACCGGGGCCGGCTCTCCGGGCGGCAGCGGCAGTCGCTGGACGCCATGGTCACGACCGCCGGCAGGCTGGAGAGGCTGCGGGAGCGGGTGCTGTCCCGGGACATCTCCTGGGACCGGGCGGTGAGTGAGTACAGCGCGCTGGTGGAACCCGGCTTCGACGTCGAGTCGACGCTCACCGCGCTGCAGGCCGGGCAGCTGGCGCGGGAGGCCCAGGTCGTCGTCGAGCTGGTACGGGTACGGGAGTTCGTGTCGCGGGAGGACGCGCTGGTCGCCGGCGCGCGGGCCGCCGGGACACTGACCGACCGGCAGTACGACACACTCACGGCGGCCATCGAGGACCGGCGGGTCTTCGAGCGGACGTATGTGCCCGACCTGCCGGGCGACTCGCGGGCGCTGTTCGAGGAGTTCCAACGCGGGCAGCTGTACCAGGAGTTGGTGAGCAGCGAGGACGCGCTGCTGCGGGCGGGAGCCTCAGCGGCGGGGGATGCCGTCGCGGCCGACTCCTGGCGCTCCACCACCGACCGGGCGGTCAAGCAGTACATGCGGCTGTGCACCCGGTCCGCCATGAACTCCGCCGGGCGCGGGCGGGAGTTCGCCTACCGGGAGCTGGCCAGGGCCGCCGCGGTGGGAGTGGTCGGGCTGGCTGCCGTGGGGCTGTCGCTGTGGTTCGCGGTGCGGGGTGCCCGTCGCATCTCGCGGCGGCTGGAGACGCTGCGGGATGCCGCCGATCTGCTGACCACCCGTCAACTGCCCGATGTGATGGCGCGGTTGAGTGCGGGCGAGGACGTGGACGCGGTCACGGAGGCGCCGCCGCTGGCGGACGGGGAGGCGGGCGCCGACGAGATCGGAGACGTGGGGCGGTCCTTCAACACCGCGCGCCTCGCGGCCGTCGAGGCGGCCGTGCAGCAGGCCGGCCTGCGCCGTGGGCTCTCCGCGGTGCTGCTCAACATCGCCCGCCGCAACCAGTCGCTCGTGCACCGGCAGCTGAAGCTCGTCGACACGCTGGAGCGACGCACGGACGACCCGGACGTTCTCGAACAGCTCTTCCGCATCGACCATCTCACCACCCGTATGCGTCGCCACGCCGAGAACCTGATCGTCCTCTCCGGCTCGGCGCCCGGCCGCCGATGGCGGCGCCCGGTGCCCGTCGCCGACGTCGTCGCCTCCGCCGTCGGCGAGATCGAGGCGTACGCCCGGGTCGAGGTGCCGCCGATGCCCCGGGTGGGCGTCGCGGCGGACGCCGTCGCCGACGTCGTCCATCTGATCGCCGAGCTCGTCGAGAACGCCACGGTGTTCTCCCCGCCGGACACCCGTGTGACCATGCGCCCCGCTCGGGCCGACGGCGGCTTCGTCCTGCAGATCGACGACCGCGGGCTCGGGTTCGACACCGAGCAGCTGGAAGAGGCGGAGCGGACGATCAGGAACCCGGGCGACTTTGACCCGACCCGGCACGACAGGCTCGGGCTGTACGTCGTGGGCCGCCTCGCCGCCCGGCACGGGATCGAGGTGACGTTCGGCCCGTCGCCGTACGGCGGGACGACGGCCGTGGTCTGCCTGCCGGAGGCGGTGCTGGCGGAGGAGGGCGGCGGCGCCGAGGGGACGGAGGACGTGTCGGCACGGGCGTCCCTGTCGTGAGCGACGAGCACTGGTACGAGGACGAGACGGGGGCGATGGTACGGCCGTACACCGTCACGCGGGGGAGGACCCGGCCTTCCGACCGGCACCGGATCGATCTGATGTCGCAGGTCACCGCCGTGCACGGCGAGATGCCGCCGGGCGACCACATGGGCGCCGCCCTCCTCGCCCTGGTGCGCCACGGGCCCCGGCCCGTCGTCGAGCTTGCCGCGGACGCGGATCTGCCGCTGACCGTCGTACGGGTGCTGCTGGGGGATCTGGCCGAGGCCGGGCTTGTGCGGGTGGACGCGCCGCGGCGCGTGGCGGCGGGCAGGCCCGCGGATGATCCTGAGTTGCTGCGGGAGATCATTGAGCGGTTGCGGGAGCTTTAGCGCTCCGCGGGGTGCGCCGGGATGGGCGGTCGGTCGTCTGCGGCCGCGTCGTGGCTGGTCGCGCCCCGTGGCGGAGCCGCTGATGTCACAGCCCCGCGCCCCCTAAGGGCCGCTGCAGGCCCCCGGCGCCCGAACGCGCGCAACGAATCGCTGCCGGAACGATGAGGTGCGCAACGAACCGCTCACCGGCGCGCAACGGCTCCTTCTTGCTGGGCCGAGCCCCGCAACCGTACCGTCTATCTGGCCCCCCAAACCTTCCGTACCGGTGAGGAACACGCATGCGTACCGCCCTGCTCCAGAGCTCCGGCCGCCCCGGCTCCGTCGCTGAGAACCTCAAGGTCCTCGACGCCGCCGCGGGCCGTGTCGCTGCCGCGGGCGCCACGCTGCTGGCCGCGCCGGAGATGTTCCTGACCGGGTACGCGATCGGCGACGACATCGCCCGCCTCGCCGAGCCCGCCGACGGCGAGTCCGCGGACGCGGTCGCCGACATCGCCGGACGGCACGGCCTCACGATCGCGTACGGGTACCCGGAGCGGGACGGCGAGACCGTCTTCAACTCCGCCCAGCTGATCTCCGCCGAGGGCATCCGCCTCGCCAACTACCGCAAGACCCACCTCTTCGGCTGCTTCGAGCGCGACCACTTCACGCCGGGCGAGCAGCCGGTCGTCCAGGCCGAGCTGGGCGGACTGACCGTCGGCCTCATGATCTGCTACGACGTCGAGTTCCCGGAGAACGTCCGCGCCCACGCCCTGGCCGGCACCGACCTCCTCGTCGTGCCGACGGCGCAGATGCACCCGTTCCAGTTCGTCGCCGAGTCGATGATCCCGGTGCGCGCCTTCGAGAACCAGATGTACGTCGCGTACGTCAACCGGGTCGGCCAGGAAGGGGAGTTCGACTTCGTCGGCCTCTCCGCGCTGGCCGGTCCCGACGGGGTCGCCCGCGCCCGCGCCGGACGCGGCGAGGAGCTGGTGTTCGCCGACGCCGACCCCGCCTTCCTCACCGCTTCCCGCGAGGCGAACCCGTACCTGAAGGACCGCCGCCCCGGCCTCTACGGGTCCCTCGTCTGAATCCCTCACCCCGTACTTTCTGTGCAAGGAGTCCGTACCCCATGACGTCCACCGTGCCCAACGCCGTCGAGCACGCAGACGAGCAGCAGCTGCCGCCGATCACCATGTTCGGCCCGGACTTCCCGTACGCGTACGACGACTTCCTCGCCCACCCGGCGGGTCTCGGCCAGATACCGGCGACCGAGCACGGCGCCGAGGTCGCGGTCATCGGCGGCGGACTGTCCGGCATCGTGGCCGCCTACGAGCTGATGAAGATGGGCCTCAAGCCGGTCGTGTACGAGGCCGACCGGATCGGCGGGCGCCTGAGGACCGTGGGGTTCGAGGGCTGCGCCCCGTCCCTCACCGCCGAGATGGGCGCGATGCGCTTCCCGCCGTCCTCGACCGCCCTTCAGCACTACATCGACCTGGCGGGACTCGAGACCCGGCCCTTCCCCAACCCCCTTGCGGAGGCGACCCCTTCGACCGTCGTCGACCTCAAGGGCGAGTCGCACTACGCCGAGACGGTCGACGACCTGCCGCAGGTCTACCGCGACGTCGCCGAGGCGTGGAACAAGTGCCTGGAAGAGGGCGCCGACTTCTCCGACATGAATCGCGCCCTGCGCGAGCGTGATGTGCCGCGCATCCGCGAGATCTGGGCGAAGCTGGTCGAGAAGCTCGACAACCAGACCTTCTACGGCTTCCTCTGCGACTCCGAGGCTTTCAAGTCCTTCCGCCACCGCGAGATCTTCGGCCAGGTCGGCTTCGGGACGGGCGGCTGGGACACCGACTTCCCCAACTCCATCCTGGAGATCCTGCGGGTCGTCTACACCGAGGCCGACGACCACCACCGCGGCATCGTCGGCGGCAGCCAGCAGCTCCCGCTCCGGCTCTGGGAGCGCGAGCCCGAGAAGATCGTCCACTGGCCGTACGGGACGTCCCTCAAGTCCCTGCACGTGGACGGCGAGCCCCGCCCGGCCGTGACCCGGCTGCACCGCACCGCGAACAACCGGATCACGGTGACGGACGCCGACGGCGACATCCGCACCTACCAGGCGGCGATCTTCACCGCCCAGTCCTGGATGCTGCTGTCCAAGATCGCCTGCGACGACTCGCTCTTCCCGATCGACCACTGGACGGCCATCGAGCGGACCCACTACATGGAGTCCAGCAAGCTCTTCGTGCCCGTCGACCGGCCTTTCTGGCTGGACAAGGACGAGGAGACGGGCCGGGACGTCATGTCGATGACGCTCACCGACCGTATGACGCGCGGGACCTACCTCCTCGACGACGGCCCGGACAAGCCCGCCGTCATCTGCCTCTCCTACACCTGGTGCGACGACAGCCTGAAGTGGCTGCCGCTGTCCGCGAACGAGCGGATGGAGGTCATGCTGAAGTCGCTCGGCGAGATCTACCCGAAGGTCGACATCAGGAAGCACATCATCGGCAGCCCGGTGACCGTGTCCTGGGAGAACGAGCCCTACTTCATGGGCGCGTTCAAGGCCAACCTGCCCGGTCACTACCGCTACCAGCGGCGCCTGTTCACGCACTTCATGCAGGACCGGCTGCCCGAGGACAAGCGGGGCATCTTCCTGGCAGGCGACGACATCTCCTGGACGGCAGGCTGGGCCGAGGGCGCGATCCAGACCGCGCTGAACGCGGTCTGGGGCGTCATGCACCACTTCGGCGGGCAGACCGATGCCTCCAACCCGGGCCCGGGCGATCTCTACGACGAGATCGCGCCGGTCGAGCTGCCCGAGGACTGAGCCTCGGGGAGAGGCTCAGATCCCGGCCGCCCGCGCCTTCTCGTACACCTCGGCCGCGAGATCCTTGAGCTCCTGCGCGTCCCGCAGGTCGTGCTGGAGGTCGATGAGGATCTCGTCCAGGCCGACCTCGGCGTGCGCGACCAGGTCCTCGACGATCTGGTCGACGCTGCCGTGGAACGGCTGACGGTCGGCACCGGCGTAACCCCCTGCCAGATAGCGGGGGTTGGCGCGCAGAACCGTCTGGATCGGCTCGGTGCGCCCGCGTTCGGCGGCCAGTTCCTGAAGTTGCTTCCACTGCGCGGCGAGCACCTCAGGGCTTCCCATGCCGATCGGCAGCCAGCCGTCGGCGTGGTCGACGAGACGGCGCCGGGCCTTCGCCGACCCCGCCGCCAGCAGGATCGGAATGGGCCGGGCGGGCTTGGGGCCGACCACGGACGGGTTGACCGTCGTGACGCGTCCCTCGTACGACACCGGGTCCGGGCCCCAGACGGCCCGGCACACCTCGATCAGCTCGTCCAGCACCTGGCCGCGCTCCTCGAAGGGGCGGACGGACGCGGCCGCGTACTCGTCGTGCGACCAGCCCGTGCCGAGGCCCGCGAGGACCCGCCCGCCGCTCACCGCGTCCAACGTGGCGAGCGCCTTGGCGAGTTGGAACGGCACGTGCAGCGGGGCGACGAGGACGCTGGTGCCGAGCCGGGCCCGTTCGGTGGCCGCGGCGGCGAGGGTGAGGGTGACCAGGGGCTCGGCCACGCCACGGTACGCGTCCGGCCAGGGAAGGCCTTCGACGCCGTACAGGCCTTGCCTGGCGGGCTCGGGGACCAGCAGCCGCTCGTACACCCACAGGCTCTCGTAGCCGATCCGCTCCGCCGTGCGCGCCACGTCGGGCACGTCGCGGCCGAGGTCGTACTGCTTGTTCTGGGGGAGGCCGAGTCCGAGCCGGGTCGCCATACCTGTGCTCCTTTGCAGTAGGTCCGCTCCTGTCGAACGTACAACTTTCATCTACGAGTTGACGGACCGCTGCGCAGGAGTGGCCGGATCAGTCCGGCAGTGGCGTGAGCAGCATGCGTCCGGCGAAGCCGACGGCCGTGTCGAGCCGCTCGGTGAACTCCTGGGCCACGTCCGGGAGTCCGCGCAGCGCCCACAGTGCGCGGGCCGCCGTCCAGGTGGCGTCCCGCGCCCGCTCCAGGCTCCAGGAGCCGAGCAGATGGGTCAGCGGGTCGGCGATCTGGAGGAGGTCGGGGCCCGGCATCAGATCTTCGCGGATGCGCTCCTCCAGCGAGACGAGGAGGTCGCCCACGCGATCGAACTCGTCCTCCATTTCCGCCGGTTCGCAGTCCAACGTACGGCAACTGTCCACGACGGCGAGCGCCAGGTCGTGGCCGATGTGCGCATTGATGCCCGCCAGCGCGAACTGCAGCGGTCGTACTCCGGGATGGCGGCGGAACTGGAACAGCGGCCGCCAGCAGGCCGGCGGTCGCCGCTCGGCGGTGACCGCGTCGACGGCGGCGAGATAGCGCTCCGCGAACCGTACGTCCAGCGTGATCGCCGCGCGCACGTCCGTGAACCGCCCGGCGTCGATGGTCCGGTCGACCGCCTCGGTGACGGTGAGGTAGACGCGGTTGAAGACCGCGACACCGTCCCGTTCGGGCAGGGCTGCGTCGAGGGCGCGCATCCGGGAGACGACTGCGTCTACAGAAGTGGTGAACTGTTCCAATTGCGCCATGGGGGAAGGGTCCCAGTCATAGGCTGACGGGAGTGTCGGCGGGCCCGGCGCTTCCCCAGAACGGGGGAACGGAGTGGGGGGAGCAGCACTGTGTCAGGCTTACGCGCGCAGCGCCTGGCCGCACGCAGGGCCGAGCGCAGGCGGGCCAACCGGCGCAGCGCCATGGTCGCGGCGGCCTCTGTCGTGGTCGCCGTCGGCACCGCGACCGGCATGATGTCGGCGCTCGACGACGGACGCGGCTCGGAGCAGGCGAAGCCCGACGTGACCAGTTCGCCGCGACTCGAGCAACTGCCGGTGGTGCCCTCCGTGTCGGCCACGGCCACCAAGTCCGCCTCCCCGACGCCGAGTTCGACGAAGAAGGCCAGTCCGTCGCCCACCAGGACGGAGAAGAAGCGGCAGCCCGCCATCGTGTCCGCCCGCCTCTATCGCCACTCGGACTCCCAGGTGCTCGACTGGGTCCGCGCCAACCCGGACGACCCGCGCACGCCGGTCATAGAGTCCCGCATAGCCGACCAGCCGGCCGCCGTGTGGTTCGCCGACTACACGCCGGCGACCATCACCTCCCGCGTCCGCGCGGTCACCTCCGACGCCGCGGCACAGGGCCGGGTGCCCGTCGTCGTGCCGTACGCGATACCCGGCCGCGACTGCGGGGGCGCCTCCAAGGGCGGAGCCCCCGACCTCGCCGGCTACGACGGGTGGATCGACAAGTTCGCGGCGGGACTCGGCTCCGGCGAGGTCGTCGTCGTCCTGGAGCCCGACTCCATAGCCCAGTCCGACTGCCTCTCCGACCGCGCACGCGCCGACCGCTTCGCCTCACTGGCCCGCGCGGGCCGTGTCCTGAAGGCCGCGGACCCGAAGGCGCGGGTCTACTACGACGCCGGGCACTCCGGCTGGAACCCGGCCGCGCAGCAGGCGGCGCTGCTGAAGAAGGCGGGCGCCGCCTCGGCCGCCTCCTCCGACGGGATCTTCAGCAACGTCTCCAACTTCCGCATGACGTCGGACGAGATCGCCTACGACCGTCAGGTCCTCGCCGCCCTCGGGGGCCCCGCGAGTCTGGGCGCCGTCATCGACACCAGCCGCAACGGCAACGGCGCCCCGGCCGACGGCGAGTGGTGCGACCCGGCGGGCCGCAGGATCGGCCGGGCACCCACGCTCAGCACCGGCGAGGCGCGCATCGACGCCTATCTGTGGGTGAAGCTGCCGGGGGAGTCGGACGGCTGCAAGGGGGCTCCGGGCACGTTCAGCCCGTCGTACGCCTATGACTTGGCCTCGTCCTAGGAGGACGTGCCCTCGCCGAGAAGCGGCTGCCGCGTCCTGAGAGGTGGAAGCCGCCGGCCTGCGTGACACGTCCCCTCTGTTCTGTACATGAAGGCTGTCCGGACCATTGTCACGGCCGGCCGCCAGCTCTACGCTCGCACGGTCCTACTCATGAACTGCGTTCACATTCCTGACCACTCGTTCGATGGATCGGAGTGCTCGATGAGTGGAAGATCCCGTGCCGCCGCCCTGCTGGCCGCGGCGGTGACCCTCGGAGCCGTCCTCGTCCCCTCCGCGCACGCGGCACCCAAGGCTCCCGACACCGCCGTCCTCGACGGCGCCCGGCTGCAGCGGACGAAGCTCCGCCTGGACCAAGGCGATCCGCAACTGCAGCGCGCCCTGCGGGAGTTGACGACCCGCGCGGACAACTGGCTGGACCAGGGCCCCTGGACGGTCGTCGACAAGCCCAAACCGGCACCCGGCGGCGACATCCACGACTACCTGAGCCAGGCCCCCTACTGGTGGCCGACCCGGACCCCGACGGCCGACAACCCCTGGGGCTGCCCGTACGTCCAGCGGGACGGACAGCGCAACCCCGAGGTCGACTCCGGCACCGACCGCCAGGACGTCGAGAAGGTCTTCGACTCGACCTACGACCTCTCCCTGGCCTGGTACTACACGGGTAAGCAGGCATACGCCGAGAAGGCGGCCCAGGTCCTGCGCACCTGGTTCCTCGACCCGGCCACGCGCATGAACCCCGACCTCGACCACGCCCAGTTCATCCCCTGCAAGTACGACGGCCGAGCCATCGGCATCATCGACTTCTCGCAGTCCTACACCAGCGTCGTCGACGCCCTGGCGATCCTCGGCACGGGTGCCCCCGGCTGGACGAAGACCGACCGGACGGGGATGGCCCGGTGGAACTCAGACTTCCTCGGCTGGCTGAAGAACAGTGCCTTCGGCAAGGATGAGGGCGCGGCGGCCAACAACCACGGCACCTTCTACGACATGCAGCTCGCCGCCCTCGCGTACGCGACCGGCGACCGGGCGCTGGCCCGCCGAACCGTCCTCGATGCGCGCACCAAGCGTATCGACCCGCAGATCGCGGCCGACGGCAGCCAGCCGCAGGAGCTCGCGCGGACGCGGAGCTGGCACTACTCGACCTTCGACCTGGTCGCGTACACGCGGCTCGCGGCGATCGGCCGGCACGTCGGTGTGAACCTGTGGACGTATCAAGGGCCGGACGGGCAGGGGCTGTTCAAGGCCGTCGACTATCTGCTGCCCGCCGCGACGGGGGCCGCCGCATGGCCGCATCCGGAGCTGGAGTTCCACCGGTACGCGGCGAGCGACGTCGTGCATGCGGCGGCGGACGCGGGGGACAAGGCGGCGCAGAAGGCCGTCCCGAAGCTGGAGACACCGCCCGGCGGTGACCTCTGGGCGCTGCGCCCGGCGGCCGAGCAGCTGGACTCGATAGCGGGCTGACCAGGGCCTTTCCGGCAGTGAGCGGTTTCAGGGCCGCGGGTTGGGAACCGCTGCGCCCGGACGGCTGACCTTCGGGCGGCTGCGGTCGCCGGTGCGCAGGACGCCCGCGAAGGCCGCAAGGCCGCACGCCAGAACCGTCACCAGCACGAACGACACCACCAGGCTCGACGCCTGCGCCACCCCGCCGATCAGACTGGGCGCGATCAGACCCGAGGTGTACGTGATGGTCGCCACGCCGGCGATGGCCTGGCTAGGGTTCGGGCCGCTGTGTCCGGCGGCCGCGAAGCACAGCGGTACGACGACCGCGATGCCGAGGCCGAGCAGCGCGAACCCGCCCATCGCCACGGCCGGATGGCCCGCGACGACGATGAGCAGCCCGCCCAGAACGGCCAGTCCACCGCCTGCCCGCACGGTGCGCACCGCGCCGAAGCGGTTGACCACCACGTCGCCCACGAGCCGGGCCAGCGCCATGGTGAGCATGAAACCGGTCGTGCACGCGGCGGCCAGGCCCGCCGAGGTGTCGAGCTGGTCGCGCAGATAGACCGCCGACCAGTCGAGGCTGGCGCCCTCCGCGAACACCGCGCAGAAGCCGACGGTGCCGATCAGCAGCGCGGACTTCGGCGGCAGCGCGAACCTCGGTGGCGGCTCCTCGCCCTCGGTGGCCTGCACATCGAGCACCCAGCGGCAGGCCAGCACGCCGAGCAGCGTGAGGGTGACCGCCGCCAGCGCGAAGTGCAGGCGCGCGTCCGAACCGAGGTGCGCGGCGAGCGTGCCGGCCGCCGAGCCGGTCAGGGCGCCCGCGCTCCACATGCCGTGCAGACCCGACATGATCGACTTGTCGAGCAGCCGCTCGACCTCGACACCGAGCGCGTTCATCGCGACGTCGGCCATGCCCGCGCTCGCCCCGTACGTGAACATCGCCAGGCACAGCGTGAGCATGTTCGGCGCCAGCGACGGCAGCACGAGGGACAGCGTCCACAGCGCGATCAGGCCGCGCAGCGCCGTACGGCTGCCGAAACGGTGACTGATCCGCCCGGCCAGCGGCATGGAACAGGATGCGCCGAACGCCGTGAAGGCCAGCGCGAAGCCGAGCTGTCCCGCACTCAGCGAGGCATGGTCCTGGACCCATGGCACCCGGGTCGCGAACGAACCGGTGACGGCGCCGTGCACGGCGAACACGGCGGCCACGGCGTACCGGGCGCGCCTCACCTCGCGCAGGTCGTAGACCACGTCGCTCATTCTCGGCCCTCCCGATTCCCTGCGTCCCCACCGGCGTCGCGTAAACTATCAGGAACCCTGCCTGATAGATAGGGGATTAATGGCCGCCCGGGCGCAGGCTCGCTGCAGCCCGGTCCCGCCGATCTGGAAGGATCCCGGCATGCCCGCATCCCCGAGCACCGCCCGGGCCATCAACGACCGGCTCGCCCTGCGCCTGCTCCAGCAGGAGGGCCCGTTGACGGCAGGGCAGTTGAAACAGCTGACCGGCCTGTCCCGGCCGTCGGTCGCCGACCTCGTGGAGCGCCTCACCGCGTCCGGCCTGATCACCGTGGTCGGAGAGGCGGGGGAGCAGCGGCGCGGGCCGAACGCGAAGCTGTACGGGATCGTCGCGGACCGCGCCCATCTGGCCGCGCTGGACGTGCGCACCGAGGGCGTCTCCGTGTTCGTGTCCGACCTGGTCGGCCGGGTGCTCGCCGAGGCGTCCCTGCCGATCGGCGGCGACATCGGGACGGGGCCTGCGGTCGAGCAGGCGGTCGCGCTGGTCGAACGCGTGGCGAAGGAGGCCGGCGCCGACCGCCTGCACACCGTCGGGATCGGCGCCCCCGGTCTGATCGACCCGTCCACCGGCGAACTCCGCGACTCCTCGGGCCTGCCGGAGTGGCACCGCCGCCTGGTCGCCGCCCTGCAGGAACGCCTCCCCGAGGCCCGCGTCAGCGTCGAGAACGAGACCAACCTCGCGGCACTCGCCGAACAGCGCGACGGTGCCGCCCGGGACCGCGACACATTCGTCCTGCTGTGGCTCGGCCACGGCACCGGCGCGGCCGTGGTCCTGGACGGCGCCCTGCGCCGCGGCGCCTCCGGCGGCACCGGGGAGATCGGCTTCCTGCCCGTACCGGGCACGGCCGCCCTGCCCTCGGCGACGGAGTGCGAGGGGGGCTTCCACTCGCTGGCGGGGTCGGCGGCGATCGTGGAACTGGCGCGGGAGCACGCCCTGACGACGGAGCGCACCGCCCACGAGCCCGCTGCCGCCGGGGTGGTGCGGCAGGCGGTGGCGCTGATTTCGGGGAACGGCGGCGGTCCGGCCACGCTGCCTGGATGGTCGCGCGGGAGCGCGGCGGCGGGGGACGGGGAAGCGGGGAGGGGTGGGGCGGTAGCGGTCGGGGACGCGGGGGCCCGGATGCCTGGCAATGAACTGGGGAGCGGCGGGTCGGCAGCCGTCGGAAATGCGGAGACGGGGACGCGTGGCGACGAGGCGGGGAAGGCCGAGCCGGTGCCGGCCGGGGGTGCCGAGAGCGCCGCGGAGACCTGTGACACCGGCCGAGAGGCGCCGACGCGTGACGGCGTCGGCGGCTCAGACGCCCGTTGTGCCGCCCGATTCCTTGACGCCCTCGCCGATCGCCTTGCCGTCGGTGTCGCCTCCGTGGTGGCGGTCCTCGACCCCGGCTGCCTCGTGCTCGGCGGCGAGGTCGGCCGGGCGGGCGGCGACGAACTCGCCGGCCGCGTGGCCGAACGGGTCCGCCGCATGTCTCCGCTGCCCACCGAGGTCCGGGCCAGCGCCCTCGGTGGGGGTGCCGTACTCCGCGGAGCACTGCTCACCGCGCGGGACCGCGCTCAGGACGAGCTGTTCGCGCCGCCCGCGCGGTAGTCCGCGCCGTCGGGGCGGCGATCCCCGTTTCCCGAGCGGTACGCGCCGGGCTCCGGCTCGGACAGCAGCACCTGCATACCTGCGAGGAGCGCGAGGCCCGCGCGGAGCCGGTCGCGCCGGTTCATCCTGCCCCACTCTCGGCTCCGCTCGAGCGGGGGGACCCTCATCGCCCCGCGAGGTACTGCTCGAACGTCCCCTTGCCGACGGCGTGTTCGGGAGCGAGGTGCCCACCGCTGCGGAACCCCCGGTACGCCTTGCCCCACAGCGGCACGTTCAGCACGGCCCGGCGGCGCCCCGTCGCCTTCAGGTAGGCGCGGCCCAGCGACTCGAAGGTCCGGATCTCCGGCCCGCCCATGTCCTCGACCCGTCCGGCGGGAGCACCGGCGGCCAGTTCGGCCAGCCGCGCCGCGACCTCCGCCACCTCGACCGGCTGGTCCCGGACACCGGCCGGCAGCAGTACGACCGGCAGCTTGGTCAGCGCCTTGAACAGCATCACGAGCAGGTCGTGGAACTGGGTCGTGCGCAGCACGGTCCAGCCCAGCCCCGACTCCTCGATCAGCTTCTCGACGGCGAACTTGGCCCGGTAGTACGGAAACGGCACCCGGTCGACGCCGACGATCGAGATGTAGACCAGGTGCCCCACCCCGGCCCGCCGCGCCGCCGCGATCAGGTTCCCGGCCGCCTTCTCGTCACCGCCGGTCTGTGTCGTCGCACAGTGCACGATCGTGTCCACGCCCGCGACCGCAGCCTCCAGGCCCGTACCGCCCTTGCGTAGATCGACGGCGTACGGCTGGGTGTGCCGGCTGAGCACCCGCACGTCGTGCCCGTCCGCGCGCAGCCGCTCGGTGACGAGCCGGCCGAGGGTTCCGGTGCCGCCGGTCACCAGGATCGTGGTCATGCTGTTCAGCCCCTTCCGACGCCGGGCGCTCCCGGGTGGAGCGCCCCACGTCAGCTGAGACCGCGCAGCCGTGTGGAATGTGACATGCCACTACGACCAAGCGCGAGTGGAATGTGACATGGCACTACGACCGCGTGAGCTGACGGCGTACGAACCCCAGCTTGTCCGGGTTCACCACCACCCGCACATGCGAGATCAGACCGTCGCGCACCTCGAACGCGACCATGCCGACGAGCGCGTCACCCGCCCACGCGGCCAGCCCGGTCTCGCCGTTGACCTCGGCCGTGGTGAAGTGCAGGCCGGCCGCGAACCGCTCGGCACCGCCCACCGCGAGCCGCGCCACCTTGTCCAGCCCCTCGACCGGGCGCCGGGCCGCGCTGACCTGGCCGCCGCCGTCGCTGGACCAGACCACATCCGCGGTCAGCAGCTTCTCCAGCCCGGCCAGATCACCGTCCCGGGCCGCCATGAGGAACGATGCGACGAGCTCCTCCTGCCGCTCGGGCGCCGGCTCGAAACGGGACCTGTCCTCGCCCACCCGCTGCACCGCCCGCCGGTACAGCTGACGGCAGTTGGCCTCGCTCAGGTCCAGTACGGCGGCGATCTCGCGGTGCCCGTACCCGAACGCCTCCCTGAGCACGTACACCGCGCGCTCGGTCGGGCTGAGCCGCTCCAGCAGGACCAGCATGGCCATCGACACGGCATCGCGCTGCTCGGCCGACTCCAGCGGGCCGAGCGTGCCGTCCGAGGTGACCACGGGCTCCGGCAGCCAGGTCCCCACGTAGTGCTCGCGCCGGGCGCGGGCCGAGGTCAGACGGGTGAGACAGAGGTTGGTGACGACCTTGGCCAGCCAGGCCGCCGGGTACTCGATGTCCGCGCGGTCGGCCCCGCTGAACCGCAGATAGGCGTCCTGCACCGCGTCCTCCGCCTCGTCGGCCGAGCCCAGCATGCGGTAGGCGAGGCCGAACAGCCGCGGGCGGTGCGTCTCGAACTCGTCGGCGATGGCGCTGCTCATGAACACCACCCTGCCAGAGCATGCGGGCAGGGGAGTTGAGAGGCCCGGCGGCGGGCAAGGGCCGTCGTCACCACCGCCGGGCCGGTCCAGGAAGATCCTAAAAGGACTAGACCAAAGGGTCCAACAGGTGGGCCGGGTTGAGAAGTCCATCGACTCTCCCTGTGAGCCACCCCACACCGTTCACCCGTCTGGACCTCGATCGGGCGTGGCACACTGGCCCTGTACCAGAAGCAGCGCACTCCGGGGTCGGTGAAAGTCCGAACCGGCGGTTACAGTCCGCGACCCGACCGCTTCCAGCGGCCGGTTGACCAGGTGAAATTCCTGGACCGACGGTTAAAGTCCGGATGGGAGGCAGTGCGCGGCGGGCGGGCATTCGTGCGCGCCGCCGTATCCGCTCGTCCTGCGGGACGAATGCGTCCGGCGTCGCCCCCGGTGTTCTCGCTCGTACATTCTGTCGTCATCGACAGGCCCCGGAGTCCGTGCCCGAAGAGGCAGGAGGACCCGGGAAGTGTTCACCGGAATCGTCGAAGAGCTGGGCGAGATCACGGCCGTCGAAAACCTCGGCGACGCCTCCCGCTTCCGGCTGCGCGGCCCCGTCGTCACGGACGGCGCAAAGCACGGCGACTCCATCGCCGTGAACGGGGTCTGTCTCACCGTCGTCGACCACGAAGGCGACGAGTTCACCGCCGACGTCATGGCGGAGACCCTCGACCGCTCCAGCCTCGGCGCCCTCGCCGTCGGCTCCCGCGTCAACCTCGAACGCCCCATGGCCGTGGGCGCCCGCCTCGGCGGCCACATCGTCCAGGGCCATGTCGACGGCACGGGCCGGGTCCTGGAGCGCAAGCCCTCCGAGCACTGGGAGATCGTGAAGATCTCCCTGCCCGCGGACCTGACCCGCTATGTCGTCGAGAAGGGCTCCATCACGGTCGACGGCATCAGCCTCACCGTGGTCGACGCAGGCCCGGACTACTTCACCGTCAGCCTCATCCCCACCACCCTCGACCTGACCACGCTGGGCCTCAAGCAGCCCGGCGACCCGGTCAACCTCGAGGTCGACGTCGTCGCCAAGTATGTCGAGCGGCTGCTCGGGGCCGGTCGGGGGGCGGACCGGTGAACTGGCTGAACTCGGAGGCCTTCACCCTCCTCGACCAGCGCATCATCTGGTCGGACATGATCGGCAACATACTCGGCCTGATCACCCTCGCCCTCGGCTGGCGCCGCTCCCTGCTGACCTGGCCGGTGCAGTTCCTCTCCGGCCTGGTCCTGTTCATCGCCTTCTACGGCCACCTCGCGGGCAGCGCCGGCAAGCAGGTCGTCGTCATGGTCGTGGCGCTGTACGGCTGGTGGCAGTGGAACCGAAACAAGGGCCAGGCGGAGGACGGTCACATCGCTCCCCGGTTCGCCACCTGGCGCGAGCGCGGCGCGATGATCGCCGCCGCAGCGGTCGGCACGGTCGCGGTCGCCCTGCTCTTCAAGGCCTACCCGTCCCTGTCCTGGGACCCCTGGCCGGACGCCTACATCTTCGTCGGCACCATCGTCGCCATGTACGCCCAGGCACGCGGCATGACCGAGTTCTGGATCGCCTGGCTCCTCGTCGACCTGGTCGGCGTCCCCCTCAACTTCGCCAACGGCTACGCCTTCTCCGGCTTCGTCTACGTCATCTACGGCGCACTCGTCCTGTGGGGCATGCGCGACTGGTGGCTGCGCTCCCGCAGGGCGTCGCAGCCCGTCCTGGAAGGAGCGCCGGCATGACTGCGGCACCGATTCTCTACAGCACCGACGGCATCGAGGACTGGTCGCTGGACCCGGTCGAGCAGGCCATCGCCGACATCGCGGCCGGCCGCCCGGTCGTGGTCGTCGACGACGAGGACCGCGAGAACGAGGGCGACCTCGTCATCGCCGCCGAGAAGGCCACCCCCGAGATCGTCGCCTTCATGATGAGCGAGTGCCGCGGCCTGATCTGCGCGCCCATGGAGGCCGACGAGCTGGAGCGGCTGAGGCTCCCGCAGATGGTCGAGGACAACACCGAGTCGATGAAGACCGCGTTCACGGTCTCCGTCGACGCCTCCGCCGCGCACGGCGTAACCACCGGCATCTCCGCCTCCGACCGCGCCACCACCCTCCAACTCCTCGCGAACGGCACTGCTCAGGCTGACGACTTCGTCCGCCCCGGCCACATCTTCCCGCTGCGCGCCAGGTCCGGTGGTGTGCTCGTGCGCAACGGCCACACCGAGGCCGCCGTGGACCTCGCCCGCCTCGCGGGCCTGCGCCCGGCCGGCGCGATCGTCGAGATCGCGGGAGAGGACGGCCGTATGCTCCGCCTCCCCGAACTGATCCCCTTCGCCCGCAAGCACGGCCTGACGATCATCTCCATCGAGGACCTGATCGCCTACCGCCGGACCAGCGAGCCGACCGTCCGCCGCGAGGCGGAGACCCATCTGCCCACCGCGCACGGCGAGTTCAAGGCCTACGGCTACCGCTCGACCGTCGACGGCGTCGAGCACGTCGCCCTCGTCCACGGCGAGATCGGCGACGGCGAGGACGTCCTGGTCCGCGTCCACTCCGAATGCCTGACCGGCGACATCTTCGCCTCCCTGCGCTGCGACTGCGGCCCCCAGCTGGACGCCTCCCTGGAGCGCATCCAGTCCGAGGGCAGGGGAGTGGTGGTCTATCTGCGCGGCCACGAGGGACGCGGCATCGGCCTGCTGTCCAAGCTGCGCGCCTACGAACTCCAGGAGCGCGGCCGCGACACCCTCGACGCCAACCTGGAGCTCGGCCTGCCCGCCGACGCCCGGGACTACGGCGCAGGCGCCCAGATCCTGGAGGACCTCGGTGTCCGCAGCGTGCGCCTGATGACCAACAACCCCGACAAGACCGACGCGCTGGTCCGCCACGGGCTCAAGGTCACCGGCCGCGAGCCGATGCCCGTACAGGCGGGCGAGCACAACCTCCGCTACCTGCGCACCAAGCGGGACCGGATGGGCCACGACCTGCCCTGGCTGGACGCGGCCCCCGTGTCCACCTGCAGCAACCAGTAATTGCGTATTTGCACCCCTAGGAGACAAGAGAACGTGAGCGGCAAGGGCGCACCGGAACTGTCCGTACGCAACGTCGGAGACCTGCGGGTCGCCGTCATCGCGGCGCAGTGGCACGAAAAGGTGATGGACGGCCTGGTGGACGGCGCCCTGCGCGCCCTGCACGACCTCGGCATCGACGAGCCGACCCTGCTGCGGGTCCCCGGCAGCTGGGAGCTCCCGGTCGTCGCCAAGGTCCTGGCGGGCCGCGGCTACGACGCGATCGTCGCCCTCGGTGTCGTCATCCGCGGCGGCACCCCGCACTTCGAGTACGTGTGCCAGGGCGTCACCCAGGGCCTCACCCAGGTCTCGGTCGAGACCGGCGTCCCCGTCGGCTTCGGCGTGCTGACCTGCGACACCGAGGAGCAGGCCCTGGACCGGGCCGGCATTGAGGGCTCCAACGAGGACAAGGGGCACGAGGCGGTGACCGCGGCGGTGGCGACCGCGGCGACCCTCCGCTCAGTATCTGAACCGTGGCGCTGACGTATGCGGGGTTTGGCATAGGCTGAGCGTCACCATGTCCAATAAGACGTTCGAGGAGCTCTTCACCGAGCTCCAGCACAAGGCAGCCCACGGCGACCCCGCCACTTCCCGCACCGCAGAACTGGTCGGCAAGGGCGTCCATGCCATCGGCAAGAAGGTCGTCGAAGAGGCCGCCGAGGTCTGGATGGCCGCCGAGTACGAGGGCAAGGAAGCGGCCGCCGAGGAGATCTCGCAGCTGCTGTACCACGTCCAGGTGATGATGGTCGCCCGCGGCATCTCCCTGGACGACGTCTACGCCCACCTCTGAGCCGTAACCCGCACACATCCCCGTACGAAACGAACAAAGGAAGCCGACCTCATGCTGCGCATCGCCGTCCCCAACAAGGGTTCCCTGTCAGGCCCTGCGGCGGAGATGCTGCATGAGGCCGGCTACCAGCAGCGCCGCGAGTCCAAGGAGCTGCGGATCGTCGACCCGTCGAACGAGGTCGAGTTCTTCTACCTCCGCCCGCGCGACATCGCGATCTACGTCTCCTCCGGCCGCCTCGACATCGGCATCACCGGCCGCGACCTGCTGATCGACTCCGGCGCCAACGCCGAGGAGATCCTTCCGCTCGGCTTCGCCCGCTCCACCTTCCGCTTCGCCACCAAGCCGGGCACGGCGAACGGCGTCGAGGACCTGAACGGCATGACGGTCGCCACCTCCTACGAGGGCATCGTCGCCAAGCACCTCGCCGACAAGGGCGTCGACGCCTCCGTCGTGCACCTCGACGGCGCGGTCGAGACCGCCATCGAGCTCGGCGTCGCCGAGGTCATCGCGGACGTCGTCGAGACCGGCACCAGCTTGCGCAACGCGGGCCTGGAGGTCATCGGCGAGCCGATCATGAAGTCCGAGGCCGTCGTCATCCGCCGTACCGGCGCGGACGGCGAGGAGGCCGCTGAGTCGAAGGTCCAGCAGTTCCTGCGCCGCCTGCAGGGCGTCCTGGTGGCCCGGACGTACGTGATGATGGACTACGACTGCCGCGTCGAGCAGCTGGAGAAGGCCGTCGCCCTCACCCCGGGCCTGGAGTCGCCGACGATCTCGCCGCTGCACAACGAGGGCTGGGTCGCCGTCCGTGCCATGGTTCCCGCCAAGGAAGCCCAACGGATCATGGACGACCTGTACGAGATCGGTGCCCGGGCCATCCTGACCACGGCCATCCACGCCTGCCGTCTCTGAGGGGCGCCCGAGAGATGTCCGACCTGCCCGTTCTTCCCGTCACTTTCCGGCCGGGCCGCACCCGGGCCGTGCTGCTCACCTCCGGTGCGGTGATCTTCGTGGTGATCACGACCGTCGCGCTGCTCCTGGAGCAGCTCGGCCCCGGCGAGAAGCTCAGTTTCGTCCTCACCGGAGCGCTCCTCTTCGGTGTGCTGGCGATGCTCGCCCGGGTGAAGGTCGTCGCGGACGAGACCGGCGTCACAGTGGTGAACATCGCCAGCAGGCGGCACCTGGACTGGGCCGAGATCCTCCATGTGAACCTGCGCCCGGGCGACCCCTGGGTGTTCCTCAACCTCAGCGACGGCACCAGCCTGCCCGCGCTCGGCATCCAGCCCGGCATCGCCAAGGAGCGCGCCATCGCGGACGCACGCACCCTGCGCGCGCTCGCCGAGGCCCGCTCGACAAGGGATCTGCCGTAAAAGCCCATGTCTTGATTAATCTGTTGGCGGAGGCGTTTTCGTTGCGCCTCCGCCGCTGATGTTCCCGCCGGTCTTCAGAGGCCCCTGCTACCCGAGGAGTGACTCCCTCCAGCGATGGACGGATCGTCCTGTAGTACCTGCGCCGCCCCCTCACGACATACCGAGGCGGCGGCATCATGACCACCCCCTTGCTGCTCCTCGGAGCGGCTCTCCTGCTGATTCTGGCCAACGGCTTCTTTGTGGCCGCCGAGTTCGGCCTGGTCACGGTCGAGTCGACGGACGCCGAGAAGGCCGCCGCCGAGGGCGACAAACGGGCCCTCAGGGTCGCCGAGTCGCTCAGAGAGCTGTCCTTCCAGCTCTCCGGCACCCAGCTCGGCATCACCATCACCTCCCTCGTCGTCGGCATGCTCGCCGAGCCCGCACTCGCTCAGCTGCTGCACGGCCCGTTCACCGCGATCGGCATCCCCGAAGGCGCCGTCTCCGGTGTCGCGGTGGTCGTCGGCATGCTGCTGGCATCCGCCGTGCAGATGGTGATCGGCGAACTGGTGCCCAAGAACTGGGCGGTGTCCAAGCCGATGCAGGTCGCCCGCTTCGTCGCCGGCCCGCAGCACGCCTTCTCCCGCCTGTTCCGCCCGGTCATCGCCGCGCTCAACGCGGTCGCCAACCGTCTCGTCCGTGCCCTGGGCGTCGAGCCCGCCGAGGGGCTGGTCTCCGCCCGCACCCCCGGCGAACTGGTGTCCCTGGCCCGGCACTCCGCGCAGGCCGGCGCCCTGGAGCAGGACACGGCCGACCTGTTCGTACGGACCCTGTCGCTCGCGGAGCTGACCGCGCAGCACGTCATGACCCCGCGCGTGAAGGTGAGCGCACTGCAGTCGTCGGCGACCGCCGAGGACGTGGTCAACCTGACCCGCGCCACCGGCCTGTCCCGCTTCCCCGTCTACAAGGAGCGGATCGACGAGGTCGTCGGCATGGTCCACCTCAAGGACGCCCTGGCGGTCCCGGTGCACGAGCGCCTGCGCACCCCCGTCGGCCGCATCGCCCGCCCGGCGCTGCTGGTCCCCGAGACGCTGCCCGTGCAGCCGCTCCTGGCCCAGCTGCGCAGCGAGCAGCCCATCGCCGTCGTCGTCGACGAATACGGCGGCACGGCGGGCGTGGTCACCCTGGAGGACATCGTCGAGGAGATCGTCGGCGAGGTCCGCGACGAGCACGACGGGCAGGACGTGCCCGAACTCGCCGCCGCCCCGCCGGAGGACGGCAGGCCCGCCTGGGACGCCGACGGCAGCTGCCGTGTCGACATCCTGCAGCGCATAGGACTCGACGTGCCCGAGGGCCCGTACGAGACCGTCGCCGGACTGGTCGCCGACCGGCTCGGCCGCATCCCGGCCGTCGGCGACAAGGCCGAACTGCCCGGCTGGCGGCTGACCGTGCGCCGCGTCGGCCACTACCGCGCCGAGCGGGTCCGGCTGGTGCGGACCGGCCTGGTCGTGGAGGTCGCCCGATGAGCGTGCTCCAACTTCTGTTCGCCGGCCTGCTCGTGCTCGCCAACGGCTTCTTCGTCGGCGCCGAGTTCGCACTCGTGTCCGTACGCCGCAGCCAGATCGAACCGCTGGGCACGGCCCGGGCCCGCCAGGTCCTCTACGGCCTGGAGCGGCTGCCGCAGATGATGGCCGCGGCCCAGTTCGGCATCACCGTCTGCTCGCTGACCCTGGGCGCGGTCGCCGAACCGACCGTCGCGCACCTGCTGGAACCGGTCTTCGAGTGGATCCACCTGCCCGACGGCATGATCCACCCGCTGGGTTATGTGATCGCGCTGGCGGCGGTCGTCTTCTTCCACCTCGTCATCGGCGAGATGGTCCCGAAGAACCTGGCGATGGCGGCCCCGGAGAAGGCCGCGCTGTGGCTCGCCCCGGGCCTGGTCGCCTTCGCCCGTGTCTGCAAGCCGATCACCATCGCGCTCGGCGCCGTCGCCCAGGCGATCCTGCGGCTCTTCCGCGTCGAGCCGAAGGACGAGGTCGAGGCCGTCTTCACCAGCGAGCAGCTCAACCGGCTGGTGGAGGACTCCGGCCAGGCCGGCCTGCTCGACCCCGAGGAGCAGGAACGCCTCGAGGACGCCCTGGAACTGGGTTCCCGCCCGGTGACGGACGTGCTCCTGGGACGCGAGTCCCTGGTGACGGTCCCTCCGTCGGTCACCCCGGGCCGGATCGTCGAGCTCACCGCCCGCACCGGATACTCCCGCTTCCCCATAGCCGCGGAGAACGGCGCCTTCATGGGCTACCTGCACGTGAAGGACGTACTCGACCTGGAGGACTCGGACCGGGCGGTGCCGCAGCAGCTGTGGCGCCCGATGACGACGCTGCGCTCAGAACTCCCCCTGGACGACGCCCTGACGGTGATGCGCCGCGCCGCCACCCACCTGGCTCAGGTGGCCGACGCGTCCGGCAAGGTGCTCGGCCTGGTCGCCCTGGAGGACGTACTGGAACTCCTGGTCGGCGAGGTCACGGACCCGGCGCACCGGGAGGTACCGGAGGTACGGGTGACGGAGCCGCGGGCAAGCGGCGAGCCGGAACAGGCCTTGGCAGGCTGATGCCGGGTTCCCCGCACCCCCTAGGGGCGCGGGGAACTGCCGACAAGCCGCAACGCACCCGCATCCGCAAGACATCAAATTCGACCGAGCTCGTGGGCGCAGCTCACAACCCCGACGGATCCTGCGGCCCCCGCCCGGACAACACTTCCCCATACGCCTGCATCAGGTCAGGCAGCCGCAGTGTCGACAAGTCGTCCCGCGACAACACCCCGGGATACGTCGACAGCCGCAGATCCCGATACGCGCAGCTCTTCTCATACAGCGTCCGCAGAAACCGCCCGTTCCCGAGCTCGTCGATCCACCCCTGATCCACCACATGCCCGGCAATGGACCGCAGCTCGTCGAGGGCCTCCTCGTCCCACACGTCGCCGTTCTCGGCAGCCAACACCTCACCGATCGAGGTGAGTTCGAGAGGCCGGTACGAGGGGAAGTCGACGCGGGTGGTGAAGCGGGACGACAGGCCGGGGTTGGCGGCCAGCAGGCGGTCCATGCCCTCCGGGTAGCCGGCCAGGATGACCACCAGGTGGTCGCGGTTGTCCTCGGCCCGCTTCAGCAGCACCTGCAGGGCCTCGTCGCCGTATGCGTCGCCCTTGCCGTAGCCGGAGTTGGAGAGCGAGTACGCCTCGTCGACGAAGAGCACACCGCCGATCGCGGAGTCGATCAGTTCGTTGGCCTTCACCGCGGTCTGGCCGAGGTACTCGCCGACCAGGTCGGCCCGTTGCGCCTCCACGAGGTGGTCGCCGCCGAGCAGGCCGAGGGCGTAGAAGACGCGGCCGAGGATGCGGGCGACCGTGGTCTTGCCGGTGCCGGAGGGGCCGGAGAAGACGAAGTGCCGTTTGGGCGGCTGCACCGGAAGGCCCTGGCCGGCGCGCAGCCGCGCCATGTTCAACTGGGCCGACAGCGCTTTGACCTGTCGCTTCACCGGCTCCAGGCCCACCATGCGCTCGAGCTCGGCGAGCGCCTCCTCGAGCAGTGCGGGATCGGTGGGCCCGGCGGGCAGCGGGGACCCCGACGGGCCGACGGTCTTCTCGCGCACCGCCGGGTCGATCGCCGACGGCAGCGGGCCGACCGGCGGCAGGTCGGACTCGGAGAGCCTCAGGTCCCGGCCCTCGGCGCCGAAGAGCGGGTCCAGGGTGTCGGGGCCCTCCAGGGCGTCCTGGCCGCCGGAGAGCGTGATCGCCGCGAGGTCGGTGGCCTCGTCGTACCCGTCGCTCTCGGCGATCGCCGCGAGTCGGGCCGAGGTGTCCATGAAGGCGGGGTCGACGCGGTGCACGGCCCGGTACAGGGGGAGGGCGGCGGCCGAGCGGCCCGTGCCCTCGTGGGCCCGCGCAAGCCAGTAGCGCAGCTCCTTGCGCTGCGGCTGTTCGCTGCGGCAGCGCATCAGGGCGGACGACAGGAGCGGTTCGGCCTGGCCGTACATCTCCAGGCGGACCCGCGCCATGCCGCCGAACAGGCCGGCCTCGATGCCGAGCAGGGCGTCGTCGATCAGCGGGTCGGTGTGGCGGACGAGCTGGTCCCAGTCCTTGACGAGGTAGGCACGGCAGGCGTGCAGAAAGCGGACCTGCGGGTCGGTGTCCACGGGCGGCAGGCCGGCGAGGGCCCGGTCCAGCTCCGGGACATGGCGGCCGTCCAGCCAGTGGGAGGCGTGTGCGAGCAGCAGATCGCGCGGGCTCTCCAGCACGGGCTGCACCCACCAGCCGAGCCAGTACCAGGAGTTGAGGGAGCGGCGGTGCCGGGCGCGCTGGTCGCCGAATCGGTCCCGGTGCCGGAACATCCGTAACAGCGCGGTCGTCGTGTCGACGCGCAGCGCGTGCAGTCCGAGCCAGCCGTCGGCCATCCCGGGATCCATGCGGACCGCAGCCCGGAACTCCTCCTCCGCCTGCGGATAGGCGCCCATGGTGTAGGCATCCACACCTCGCAGCCAGGCGAGGTCGGCCGGGGCCTCGGGGCCCTGCGTGCCGAAATCCATCACGTCCCCCACAAACCGTGCCCCCGTCGGTTGACCGCCGGACCGATGTCCGCCGGCCGCCTTGATCGAACCGCCGTACCGCGGACCGGAGTTGCGGTGCGCGCAGCCGTCCATCAGGTCGCACCGAGGGCATCGTACCTGCGGTGGTGTCGCCCGCCGAAGGGTGCCGCACGGGCCGTTTGGCGAGGTGGGAGCAGATGGGGCGCACTTCGGACGGTGACCGTGGGTGAGCGAAATGCACCGCGGAGCGTCCGGAAAACGGGGTGCGGGCAGAACGAAGCCCCCGATCACGGGGGAACAACCGGGGGCTTCGCGACAGTGGGCGGCTTCGAACGGCCGCACATTGAGAACGTAAGTCCTGTACGACCCCCCGGTCAAGCGGAGTTGGGGCACTCCAGGAAGTTCTCCGGCGGGCGTCTTCACAAGTTCAGCACACTGCCGATGGCCCGTCACCGTGCGTGAGCGTCTGGTCCGGTCCAAGAGTCTTCCTGGGCCCCGGGAGCACCTCGTACCCCTTCTCCGACTGCCGTACCAGAAGGTCGGAGAAGGGTCGCGAGGGATCTTCGGCGAAGTGTCGTCGCTCCGCCCCGACCCACCCGGCCCAGAACTCCCGCTGCTCCTCCCCGTCCCGCTGCTGTCCTCGGGTCCAGGACTCCTCGTGCGGCAGCTCCATCCACAGCAGGGCGGCGAGGTGCGGGCGCAATGCGCGGCGGCCGGCGCCGACGCCCTCGACCAGGATCACCGGGGCGGGCGGCAGCGCGCGGGGCGGCTCGAAGCGGCGGGCGCGCCAGTCGTAGGGGGCGTAGTGGGCACTCTCGCCGCGGCTCAGCGGTTCGATCACCTGGGCCAGCAGCCGCCCGGTCCACTCGAACAGCTCGTCGTGGCTGGCGATGTCGTCGAGGTGCAGCACCGGCGCCCCGTTCAGTGCCCGGGCCAACTGCCCGGCGAACGTGGACTTTCCGGAGCCGGCGTGTCCGTCGACGCCGATCAGGCGGACCGGGCCGCAGGACGGGGGCAGGCGGCGGAGCCGGGAGGCGAGGGCGTGAATGGCCGTTCCTTGGCTGACTGGAGAGTTGGGCATATTCGACGGGAACATTCTAGTGGTGGGTGAAATCGGGGCGAATGGGTGGGCCGGAAAATAGTGTCGCATTGAACCAGTCGTTGGCTGGCCGCGAGCCAGTGTTAATCCCCCGACCGAATCTCGGACCGCCATCTCGAAAACCGCGTTCCGGTTGCCCTCATCGCTGAGTAAGGTGCCAGGTGTACAACTGCGAGGCGTCGTACGGGGAGACAGGAGCAGATGGCCGCTGGGTTATTCGAAGGGCAGTATGTGTGGCATCCGGCGGCCGACGACCGCCTGCTCGCGAGCGTATGCGTCGACGTACGCGCCGGCCGATACCGGAGCGCCCACGAAGCCCTCGCCGAAACGCGCGGCGACTTCGGTCTGCGCGCCCATCGCTCCCTGGTCCTCGCCTCGGAAGCCGCCGACTCGGACCTGGCCGAGCGCTGGCTGGCCGAGGAGCCGACCCCGGAGGCGGCGCTGCTGTGGGCGCGGGTGGCGGTATTACGGGCGCTGCGCGCGGCCGACGCGCACGACGAGCGGGCCGAGGCCCTGGAGCGGATCGCGCTGACCGCCTGCGACCGGGCGGCGACGGTGAATCCGGCCGATCCCACTCCCTGGGTCGCCCGGCTGGCCATGGCCCGGCTGCACCGGCTGACCGACCCCGCTCCGCGCGGACTGCTCACCGCGCCGCCCGGACCGTGGCGGCTGTTCGCGCACGTCCTGTCCCTCGACCCCTTCCACCGCGAGGCCCACCACCGCTTCCTGGCCTGCTTCTTCACCCGCCACGGCGGCTCCGTGAACGCCGCCTGGGACGTCGCGGCCTTCCTCGGCCAGCGCGCACCCGCCGACTCCCCACTGCGGCTGCTGCCCCTCGTCGCCCTGGTCGAGAGCTACAACCCGACCCAGCTGCTCGCCGACCGTGTCTGGGAACAGCCGCAGTGGCGCTCCACCGCCCTCGCGATCTACCAGAACTGGCTGCCCACGATGCCGGGTTACCGCTTCACCCCGGTGCTCGACCTGGCCTACCTCGCGCACGCCCTGGTCATGGGCAAGCGGGAGTTCGAGGCCCGCGCGGTCTTCGCGGCGATGGGGCCGTACGCCTCCCGAATGCCCTGGTCCGCCTTCGGGGAGCCGGCCGACCAGCTGTCCAGGGCCCGCCGCGCCTGCGGCCTCCCTGTCCCCCCGTAGACCCCCCACAGAGAGAAAGGCCAACCTGTGCCGGAACGGATATCGGACGACGACGCCGTACTTCACGAGATGGGTTACCCGAGAAAACTCACCCGTCGATTTCAGGCGTTCGACAATTTTGCCATCTCATTCACGATCATCAACATCATCTCGGGAATCTTCTCCGGCTTCGGGTTCGGTCTGAACGCCGGAGGCCCCCGTATTCTCGTCTTCGGCTGGATCGGCGTCTCCGTCATGGTGCTGTTCGTCGGTCTTGCCATGGCGGAAGTCGCCTCCGCCTATCCGACGAGCGGCGCGCTGTATTTCTCCGCCGGGAAACTCGCCAAACGGCACAAGGGAGCCTGGTCCTGGTACACGGGCTGGCTGAACTTCGTGGGCCAGATCGGCGGCACGGCCGCCACCGGCTACGCGGCGGCCACCTTCATCCAGGCCTTCATCGCCCTGCAGTGGCACTCCTATGTGCCCACCGCCCACCAGACGGTGCTGATCACGGCGCTGCTCATCGTGCTGCAGGGGCTGGCCAACACCTACACGGTCCAGCTGGTCGCGCTTCTCAACCGGATCTCCGTGTGGTGGCTGCTGATCGGTCTCGTGGTGATCGTGGGCGCCCTCATCGTCGGACCCGACGAGCACCAGTCGGCGTCGTTCGTCACGCATTTCGCGAACAACACCGGTTTCACGAGCGGGCTTTACGGCGGGATGCTCGGCCTGCTCGTCACCAGCTGGACCTTCACCGGCTTCGACGGCAGCTTCCACATGTCCGAGGAAACAGTGAGGGCGACGGTCAACGCCCCGAAGGGGATCACACGTGCGATCGGCTACTCGGCGATCACCGGCCTGATCCTGATGCTCGCACTGGTCTACAGCATTCACGACTACGACCATGTGGCGAGCGCATCCGCGCCGCCCGTCCAGATTCTCATCGACGGTCTCGGCCTGGGCACCGCCAAGGTGCTCCTGCTGATCGTGATCGGCGCGATGCTCTTCTGCGGTCTCGCCAATCTCACCAGCAACACCCGGCAGATCTTCGCCTTCTCCCGCGACGGCGCCATGCCCGGTTCCCGGCTGTGGCACTCGGTCTCGCCGCGCACCCGCACCCCCGTCAAGGCCGTCTGGCTCGCGGTCGCCTGCTCGCTCGCCCTCGTCGTGCCCGGCTGGTGGTCGCACACGGCGTTCACCGCCATCGTCAGCGTCAACGTCGTCGGGCTCTTCCTCGCCTATGCCGTGCCGATCCTGCTCCGGCTGAGCCTGGGCGACGAGTTCCAGCCGGGGCCGTGGCACCTGGGCCGCTGGAGCAAACCCGTCGGTGTGATCGCCGTGGCCTGGATCCTGCTCAGCAGCGTCCTGTTCATGCTCCCGCAGGCCTCGCCGATCACCGTCGACTCCTTCAACTACGCGCCGATCGCACTCGCCGTCGTCCTGGTCGTCGCCACGCTCTGGTGGTTCGCCACCGCCCGCCGCCGCTTCCAGGGACCGGTCAGCTACGGCCGCCCCGACGAGGTCGCGGCGATGGACCTGATCTGAGCCCGGGGCCCGGCGTGTCCCGCGGCGGGCGCGCCGGGCGGACGGTCCGGCAGGTCATGCCAGTGGTTCAGACCAATATTCGTGGGCGTGGCACGGGCCGAAGTGCTGGCAGGACGTTCCCCCCGAGGCCATAGTTGGCGCACAACAATGCAGCGCAACCGCGCATTTGGACCTGCCCGACTCGGACACCTGGGGGTCGTTCCGCCCATGAGCAGAGCCGAACAGCCGTCCCGCAGAACCGTCCTCGCCGCCGCGGTGGCCGCCGCGGTGGTGGGCCCCGCCGTCACCGCCGACGCAGCCGACGCCGAGGAGTCCGCCGTGGCCCCCACCGGCCAGGTCGACTACCGCGCCTGGACCACGTACCCCGACTGGCGCGCCGGCACCGCGCATGGCACCCGCGCCGTCGCCGGCGCCCGCCCCGGCGCGGTGATCGCCACCCCCGCCGGCACGACCGACTACACCGACCCGCACACCGGCACGACCGCCACCTGGGAGTACGCGACCTGGACGTCCCCCGTCCACAGGCTCCACGTCCCCGCCACCGAGCTGGTCGCCTCCTGGAACGCACACACCCCGGCCGGCACCTGGCTCCAGGTCGAGTTGCACGGCACGTACTCCGACGGCACGGACACCCCCTGGTACGTCATGGGCCGCTGGGCGGCCGGCGACCAGGACATCAAGCGGACCTCGGTCGACGACCAGAAGGACGGGAAGAGCACCATCTGGACGGACACCTTCGCCATTGACGACGCGACGACCGGCCTGCGCCTGAACTCGTACCGTCTCCGCCTCACCCTCTACCGCAAGCCCGGCACCAAGCTCACCCCCATCGTGTGGCGGCTCGGCGCGATGGGCTCGGACATTCCCGACCGCTTCACCGTCCCGGCCTCCACGCCCGGCCTTGCCAGAGAGCTGATCGTCCCGCGCTACTCGCAGGAGATCCACAAGGGCCAGTACCCCGAGTACGACAACGGCGGCGAGGCCTGGTGCAGCCCCACCTCCTCACAGATGATCATCGAGTACTGGGGCGGCCGGCTCACCCCCGAGCAGCTGGCCTGGGTGGACCCGAGCTACGCCGACCCGCAGGTCGACCACGCGGCCCGCTTCACCTACGACTACCAGTACGAGGGCTGCGGCAACTGGCCGTTCAACGCCGCCTACGCGGCCACGTACAAGGGCCTGCAGGGCGTGGTCACCCGGCTCGGCTCGCTCACCGACCTGGAGACGCTGATCGCGGCCGGCATCCCGGCCATAACGTCCCAGTCGTTCCTGAAGGAGGAGCTGACGGGGGCGGGTTACGGCACTGCGGGGCACCTGATGACCGTCATCGGCTTCACCGCCGGCGGCGACGTGATCGCCAACGACCCGTTCTCGCCGAGCGATGACGCGGTGCGCCGTGTCTACAAGCGGCGCGAGTGGGAGAACATCTGGCTCAGGACCAAGCGGTACAACGCCAGTGGCAAGGTCGTCTCCGGCACCGGAGGCGTCTGCTACCTGTACTTCCCGGCGCGGCCCACACCCCGCCAGCGCAAGGCGCTCGCGGCGGTCGGCGTGCACTGAACGACAGGGGACAGGCCCCGGGAAATCGCCGAACCGGGGCCTTTCGCCTGTGACCAACGTCTCTGCCGCAAAAGCCGTTCCAGGTGGCAAGGTGGACAGCACCCTGGGGGGAGTCCACCGCACGCCCGACCTCAGCGAGACGCCATGACCGCACACTCGGCCACCGCCGCCCGCACCCGCACCGGCGGCCCCAAGGACGACGGCCCGAAGATCCTCGAGCACGTCATGGGCTGGACCCTCGTCGTGGTCGTCGCGATGCTCGTCACCCAGCTCGGCCTGCTGTGATCTGACGAACGCAGCACCCGCCCGGTCTCCCCTGCGCCCACTCGTCGATCGGACTCGAACGAGTGGACGTTGTTGTTCTGACATACTGCGGATGTCCCGCCACCTGCCCAAGACCAGGGTCGAAATTGAAGATCAGCGAACAGAGCGACGCCACCCGGCCCCGGGCGCGCGGCACCGAGCGCTCGATGGCGCGCCGCGCCGAACTCATCGCCATCGGGCGGAAGTTGTTCGCCGACACCTCGTACGACGCGCTCTCGATGGACGACATCGCGCGGCAGGCACATGTCGCCAAGGGGCTGATCTACTACTACTTCCAGTCCAAGCGCGGCTACTACCTGGCGATCATCAACGACTCGGTGGCCGACCTGATCACCTACGCGGCGAGCGGCCTCGAACTGGAGCAGCTGGACAGGGTGAACCGCACCATGGACGGCTATCTGCGCTACGCCGAGCACAATCAGGCCGCCTTCCGTGCGGTCGTCAGCGGCGGCGTCGGCTTCGACGCCGAGGTGCACGCCATCCGGGACGGCGTGCGCGACGCGATCGTGGCGACCGTCGCCGAAGGGGCGTACGGCCGCACGGACATCGCCCCGCTCGCCCGCATGGGCCTGTTCTCGTGGGTGTGCAGTGTGGAGGGCGCCACCCTCGACTGGATCGACCGCCCCCAGCTCTCCCGCGAGCAGATGCGCGAACTCCTGGTCAAGACGCTCGGCGGCGCCCTGCGCGCCATCGAGGAACTGGACCCGGCCTACCCCACTCCGGCCCCGGCCCGCCGGGACGCATGAGCGAGGGGCGGGGGCTCCCGCACCCCCACCCCAACTACCGTACTCCTGCGGTCAGTTGATCGCCTTGATCAGCTCACCGCCCGCGGTGTCCCCGCTCAGCTCCCAGAAGAACGTACCGCCCAGACCCTGCTGGTTCTTGTACGTCATCTTCGTCGCGATGGTCGAGGGCGTGTCGTAACTCCACCAGTCGCTTCCGCACTTGGCGTACGCGGTGCCGCCCACCGTGCCGGTCGCCGGGCACTTGGACTTGAGCACCTTGTAGTCGTCGATGCCCTGCTCGTACGTCCCCGCGGCCGGGCCGGTCGCGCTGCCGCCGGGTGCCGCCTGCGTGACGCCGGTCCAGCCGCGGCCGTAGAACCCGATGCCGAGCAGCAGCTTCGACGCCGGGATGCCGAGGCCCTTGAGCTTGGCGATGGTCGCCGAGGTGTAGAAGTTCGCCTTCGGGATGCCGGAGTAGGAGTTCAGCGGCGAGTGCGGGGCCGTCGGGCCGCTCGCGTCCCAGGCGCCGAAGTAGTCGTACGTCATCGGGTTGTACCAGTCGACGTACTGCGCAGCGCCCGCGTAGTTGGCCGCGTCGATCTTGCCGCCGCTGGTGGCGTCGGCGGTGATGGCCGCGGTGACGAGTGCGCTGCTGCCGAACTTCGAACGCAGCGCCGCCATCACGTTCTTGAAGGCTTCCTTGCCGCTGGTGTCGCAGCTGTTGCCGCAGGCGTTCGGGTACTCCCAGTCGATGTCGATGCCGTCGAACACGCCCGCCCACTTGGAGTTCTTCACCAGGTCGTAGCAGGACTGGGCGAACGCGGCCGGGTTCTTCGCGGCCTCGCCGAAGCCGCTCGACCAGGTCCAACCGCCGAAGGACCACAGGACCTTGAGGCCCGGGTGCTTCTTCTTCAGCTTCAGCAGCTGGTTGAAGTTGCCGCGCAGGGGCTGGTCCCAGGTGTCGGCGACCCCGTCCACCGACTCGGCCGCGGTGTAGGCCCGGTCGGTCGCCGCGTACGAGTCGCCCATCGCGCACTTGCCGCCGGTGACGTTGCCGAAGGCGTAGTTGATGTGCGTGAGCCTGGCCGCCGAGCCGGACGTCTCGATGTTCTTGACGTAGTACTTGCGGTCGTAGGTGCCCCATTCGGTGAAGTAGCCGACGACCTTCGAGCCGGCGGCCTCCTGCGCCGAGGGCCTGGCGGTGGCCGTGCTTGCGCCGGCCAGCAGCCCGGCGCCGAGGACCGCGCAACACGCGGCCGAGACGAGCGCCCGGAAGGAGGCGCGGGGGCGGTGCGGAATGTGCATCGGGTGTCTCCTCGTGGGGGAGAGGGGAACGCGCGCCGATTGGCATGAACGCGGTAAAGCGTTGGTCAGGAACAGTAGGAGGACTAGACCAGTTCGGTCAATGGTGCGGACCAATTTCGCGAGGACCTGCCACGGCTTTCCGGCGAGGCCGGGATATTCTTGAAGTAAGCGGTCGTTAACTGGTGACGGGATGCCTGCAATCGGGCATACTCACAGCGCGCAGCCGCTGGTCAGCAGCGTCCGAGACCCGGGAGAGCGAGCATCGGCTGAGCACCGGAAAGACCCGGCGGAGCCGCCCCCACCCAGGGCGCACCTCCGCCGATGTGCCCGAACAGGGAGGAGAGCGTCCTATGCCCGACCGCGCCCCGCAGCCGGTGGACCGTCAACTGCCCACGGACGAGGCCCGGGATCTGATCTCGCTCGTCCGCGACATCGCCCAGCGCGAGATCGCCCCGAAGGCGGCCGAGGAGGAGGACGCCGGACGTTTCCCGCGCGAGGTCTTCAGGCTGCTGTCGGAGTCGGGACTGCTCGGCCTGCCGTACGACTCCGAGTACGGAGGCGGCGACCAGCCCTACGAGGTCTACCTCCAGGTCCTCGAAGAACTCGCCGCGGCCCGCCTCACCGTCGGCCTCGGCGTCAGCGTGCACACGCTCGCCTCCTACGCACTTGCCGCCTACGGCACCAAGGAGCAGCAGGTCGAGCACCTGCCCGCGATGCTCGGCGGAGGGCTGTTGGGTGCGTACTGCCTGTCCGAGCCGTCGTCCGGTTCCGATGCCGCCTCTCTTCGTACGAGGGCGGTGCGTGACGGCGACAACTGGGTGATCACCGGCACCAAGGCCTGGATCACGCACGGCGGGATCGCCGACTTCTACACGGTCATGGCCCGGACCGGCGAGGAGGGCGCGCGCGGCATCACCGCCTTCCTGGTCCCGGGTGATGCCGAGGGTCTGAGTGGCGCGGTGCCCGAGAAGAAGATGGGGATGAAGGGCTCGCCCACCGCGCAGGTCCACCTGGACGGCGTGCGAGTGGCGGACGAGCGGCGCATCGGCGAGGAGGGCCAGGGCTTTGCGATCGCCCTGGCCGCGCTCGACTCCGGCCGGCTCGGCATCGCGGCCTGTGCGATCGGCCTCGCCCAGGCGGCGCTGGACGAGGCGGTCGCGTACGCCACCGGGCGGCAGCAGTTCGGGCGGCCCATCGCCGACTTCCAGGGGCTGCGCTTCATGCTCGCCGACATGGCGACCCAGATCGAGGCGGGCCGTGCCCTGTATCTGGCGGCGGCGCGGCTGCGCGACGCGGGGCGGCCGTTCGCCAAGCAGGCGGCCATGGCCAAGCTGCACTGCACGGACACCGCGATGAAGGTGACCACGGACGCCGTCCAGGTCCTCGGCGGGTACGGCTACACCGCGGACTTCCCGGTCGAGCGCTATATGCGCGAGGCCAAGGTGCTGCAGATCGTCGAGGGCACCAACCAGATCCAGCGGATGGTCATCGCCCGTCACCTCGCGGGTCCTGAAACCCGCTGAACTGGCCTCTTGTGACCTGCGGGGCCACCAGCCTGATCCACTCCGGGTCGTGGCGGCCCGGCAGGGTACGGCCCCGGTCGGCCCAGGCGCGCATCAGCTCGCGGTAGATCGGCGGATCCTGCAGGTGCGGCGGCACCGGCGGAACCGTTCCTGCCGGCGGCGGAACGAACACGCGGCGCTGACGCCCGATCACGGAATAGGTGGGGGTCATACCAGGGCAACGCGGAGGTAGGCGGACAGGTCACCCATCCGTGGAATCGAGCGTGAGTTCCCGGACGTCCGGTTCCCTCTCTGGTCTCCGTCGGCTGTCTGACGTACCGTCAGCCCAGCCGTCCCAGGGAGGTTTGGCGTGGCCGACGACCGCCCCGTACCGCTCGACGAGTACCCCGTGCACCAGGTCCCCCTGTCCATGAAGCATGTGGCCACCGGGGACCGGAACGCCTACGACCGCTGCATCTTCCACGTCCTCGACCACGAGGGGCGCGCACTGCTCATCGCGGGCCTCGGGGTGTACCCCAACCTCGGTGTGATCGACGCGTACGCGACCCTGCGGACCGGGGAGGCCCTGCACGCGGTGCGCGCCTCGGACGCCCTCGGCGAGGACCGCATGCGGCTCGCCGTCGGCCCGCTCAGGATCGAGGTCGAGGAGCCGCTGCGGCGGCTGCGGCTGGTGGCCGACGACGACTTGTTGTCGTACGACCTCACCTGGACCGCCGACTTCCCCGCCCTGTGGGAACCCCACCACCTTCAGCGCCGTGGCGACCGGCTCACCCTCGAAGGGCGCCGTTTCGTCCAGGCGGGCAGCGTGGAGGGCGTGATCCGCGCCGCGGGTGAGGAGTTGCGGGTCACCGCCGCCGAGTGGACCGGCACCCGTGACCGCAGCTGGGGCGTGCGGCCCATACCGGGGGAGGAGGGCGGCCGCCTGGCGCAGGAGCACCCGACCGAGGGCTTCCACTGGCTGTGGTGCCCGGTCCGTTTCGAGGACCGCTTCCTCATGGTCATCGTCCAGGAGGACGCCGACGGCCATCGCTCCCTGAACGACGCCACGCTCGTCCGCCCCGGCCACCGCGACCATCAACTCGGCTGGCCCCAGCCCGAGATCACCTACCGCTCCGGCACCCGCCGCCCGGATCGCGCGCTCATCCACCTCGGCGACCTGCGCAAACCCCAGGAACTTGAGGTTGAGATCCTCACCTCCTCGCCGCTCGCGCTCGGTGCCGGCTACCCGCCCGCCGACGACTGGCAGCACGGCACCTGGCACGGCCGCGGCTGGACGGACCGTCGTACGTACGACCTGTCGCAGCCGCACGCCCTGGCCGCCTACGGGGTCACCGACCATGCCGCCCGCTTCCGGCTGGACGGCCGGATCGGCCACGGCATCTTCGAGCACGGCTCGTTCGGGCGGCACGACCCGAGCGGGTTCACGGACTTCAAGTCGGTCGCACCATAGGTGGTATGTGACATGGCACCCACGGCACCCCGCCCCCGCACCACCACCCGCGACCCGGAGGAGCTCGCCCGCCGGCTCACCGCCTGGCTCTCCACCCGCCTGCCCGGCGCCAAGGCGGTGGGCGTGACCGTCCCCGAGTCCAACGGCATGTCCAGCGAGACTCTGCTCTTCGACCTCGAGCACCCCCAACCACCCGTGCGTGCCTGCGCGTTGCGGCTGGCGGCCGACCCGGCGGCGTACACCGTCTTCCCGGTGTACGACATGCCGCGGCAGTACCGCACGATGCGCGTCGTGGCCGAGCACTCGGACCTGCCCGTGCCGAAGGTGCTGTGGCTGGAGGAGGATCCCGGCCCGCTCGGGGCGCCGTTCTTCGTGATGGAGCGCGTCGAGGGACGCGTGCCGCCCGACGTCATGCCCTACACGTACGAGGGCAACTGGCTGCACGCGGCGAGCGACGCCGAGCGCGAGCACCTGGAGGCGGCCTCGATCGGACTGCTGGCCCGACTGCACGACCAAGTGCCGCCGAAGGAGGCCGAGTTCCTCGCACTCCCGGGCGAGGGCGACGCCCTGCGCCGCCACGTCACCGCCCAACGCGCCTACTACGACTGGGTCGTCGACGGACGCGCCCGCTCACCGCTCATCGAGGCCGCGTTCGACCGGCTGGAGGAACTCTGGCCCATCGATCCGGGCACACCGGTGCTCAACTGGGGCGACGCGCGCATCGGGAACGTCGTCTACGACGGCTTCGAGCCCGCCGCCGTCCTCGACTGGGAGATGGCGGCGCCGGCCCCGCGCGAGGTCGACCTCGGCTGGACCGTCTATCTGCACCGCTTCTTCCAGGACCTGACGGTCGCCTTCGGCCAGCGCGGTCTGCCGGACTTCCTGCGCCGCGACCGCATCGAGGCCCGCTATGCCGAACTCACCGGCCACACACCGCGCGACATGGACTTCCACACCCTGTACGCCGCGCTGCGGCACGCGATCGTCATGCTCCGCGTCGCCTACCGGCAGGTGCACTTCGGGGAGGCCGCCGTCCCGGCGGATCCGGACACACTGATCCTGCACCACGGCAGCCTGCGGGCCATGGTGCAGGGCAGCTACTGGAGTTGAGCGAGGCGGTTCAGGCGGCCTGACGGCGCATCGCCGGCACGCGCATCGGGCGCGAGCCCGGGCCACCGACGTGCGAGAACGGCTGTGTCCGCCAGTCGAGCCCCTGAGGGAGCGTCAACAGGAGGGCCCTGTCCTGCTCCTGGGGCTCGGCCGACTCGTCCGTGGAGCGGGCCTCGGCCGCCCTGCGGCCGGTGCCGGCGCAGACCGTCAGGCCGAACGGGTTCCACGGCGAGGCACACAGCGCGTGCTCCGGCAGGATCTCCTCGTCCGCCAGCAGGGCGATGGGCTGCGCGCAGTCCGGGCAGATCACCCGGTACATCTCGAAGGTGTCGTACGCGTCGAGTTCGTCCTCGAGGGCGTCGGGTTCGACGCCCTCCGGCTCGGGCTCGACGACCGCCTGGAGCCGCTTGGGCGCGGTACGACCAGGACGCTTAAGACTCTGCATATGGGTTCTCCCCCTCGGGCTGGGCCGTTCGGGCACTGCGGCCTCGACCACAGCAAGCACTTCCCGCCCCGTCTCGGCGGTAATCACGAGAACATCACGGAGACGTCGCGGCGGCTGTGTCCTTCGTCACATGCCGCCCGCAGGTGCCCGAGGCGGACGTTTTGTCCCTCGGACGGCTCACAGGCAGCTCTCGGGCACATCACAAAGCGGGTATGACCTGGACTGCTCAGGTATCCGAGGAGATCAAGCGCACTGTAGGTTCTTGCGTCATGGAGGAGCTGGACCGTCAAATCGTGCAGCTGCTCGTCAAGGACGGGCGGATGAGCTACACAGACCTGGGCAAGGCCACGGGCCTGTCCACGTCGGCCGTGCACCAGCGGGTGCGCCGGCTGGAACAGCGTGGCGTCATCCGCGGCTATGCCGCGGTGGTCGACCCCGAGGCCGTCGGGCTGCCCATGACCGCGTTCATCTCGGTCAAACCGTTCGACCCCAGCGCCCCCGACGACATCTCGGACCGCCTGGCCGGCGTCCCCGAGATCGAGGCCTGCCACAGCGTCGCGGGCGACGAGAACTACATCCTCAAGGTGCGGGTGGCCACACCGCACGAGCTGGAGGAACTGCTGGCGCGCCTGCGCACGCTGGCGGGCGTCTCGACGCGCACGACGGTGGTCCTGTCCACGCCGTACGAGGCGCGGCCGCCGCGGATCTGAGTCGGCCGCGGGTACGTCTGCCACTGCTGAGCCGGGTGCCCCTCGAACACGCCCCAGGTGCAGCGCCGGCCGCGCGCCGCGAGAAACTGTCGGTCATGAGCGATCGCACCGACCAGCCGAACACCGTCCTGCTCCGCCGCGGAGAAGTGCACAGCCCCGCCGACCCGTTCGCGACAGCGATGGTCGTGGAGCGCGGCCAGGTCGCCTGGGTCGGCTCGGAGGGCGCCGCGGACGCCTTCGCGGACGGTGTCGACGAGGTGGTCGACCTGGACGGCGCCCTCGTCACCCCGGCCTTCACCGACGCCCATGTGCACACCACCTCCACCGGCCTCGCGCTCACCGGCCTCGACCTGTCCGACGCGCCCTCCCTGGAGGCTGCCCTCGCCCTGGTACGGGAGTTCGCCACGGCCCGCCCGCAGGACAAGGTGCTGCTCGGGCACGGCTGGGACGCCGCCCGCTGGCCCGGCGGCCGGCCCCCGACGCGGGCGGAACTGGACGAGGCCACCGGCGGCCGCCCCCTCTACCTCTCCCGTATCGACGTCCACTCGGCGGTCGTCACCACGGCCCTGCTCGACCTGGCCCCCGGTCTCGGCACGGTGGACGGTCCGCTGACCGCCGACGCCCACCACGCCGTACGCGCCGCCGCGTTCGCAGCCGTGACGCCGGTCCAGCGCACCGAGGCCCAGCGCATCGCGCTCGCGCACGCCGCCTCCCTCGGTATCGGCTCGGTCCACGAGTGTGCGGGACCGGAGATCTCCTCCGAGGACGACTTCACCGGTCTGCTCCGGCTCGCGGCCGAGGAGACAGGGCCGCGAGTGATCGGCTACTGGGCCCAACGGGACGTCGAGAAGGCGCGCGAGCTGGGCGCGGCCGGTGCCGCCGGTGACCTCTTCGTCGACGGCGCCCTCGGCTCGCACACCGCGTGCCTGCACACGCCGTACACCGACGCCGACCACACGGGCACCGCCTACCTGGATGCCGCCGCCGTCGCGGCCCACGTCGTGGCCTGCACCGAGGCCGGCCTTCAGGCGGGCTTCCACGCGATCGGCGACGCGGCTGTGACCACGGTCGTCGACGGTGTGCGCACGGCCGTTGAGAAGGTCGGCCTGGCCCGCGTCCGCGCCGCCCGCCATCGCGTCGAACACGCCGAGATGCTCACCCCCGAGACGATCGCCGCCTTCGCCGAGCTGGGCCTGACCGCCTCCGTGCAGCCCGCCTTCGACGCACTGTGGGGCGGCGAGGACGGCATGTACGCCCAGCGGCTGGGCGCCGACCGGGCGCGCACCCTGAACCCCTTCGCGGCCCTGCTTAGGGCCGGCGTCCCCCTCGCGTTCGGCTCCGACAGCCCGGTCACGCCCCTCGACCCGTGGGGCACGGTCCGAGCCGCCGCCTTCCACCGCACACCCGAGCACCGTGTCTCCGTGCGCGCCGCCTTCACCGCCCACACGCGCGGCGGCTGGCGGGCGATCGGGCGGGACGACGCGGGCGTCCTGGTGCCCGGGGCACCCGCCGACTACGCCGTGTGGCGCACCGACGAACTGGTGGTCCAGGCCCCCGACGACCGGGTCGCCCGCTGGTCCACGGACCCCCGCTCCGGCACCCCCGGCCTGCCCGACCTCGGCCCCGGCCGCGACCTCCCCGTCTGTCTGCGCACCGTGGTCGGCGGGCGGACGGTGTTCGTACGGCCGGGCGAGTGATCTCCCGGGGTGGCGCGGCGCCGATCGACGCCCTCAGCCGCGTCGCACGACCTGCGTATCCTCCGCCCTGACCAGGGCGTTGACGAAAAATACGCAGGTCAAACGGCTGTTGACAGCCGATGGCAGGGGGCCGGTAGGTTCGGCCGAGTCCACCACCGGACGCCCGACCGGGGAACTTCCGCGCACTCGTCGCAGCGCCGCTGGGTCAGGGACGGTGTGCCGCACCGGGGCACCGCCACTGGGAGCCAGGCTCAGCGCCCGCGCCGCGACGGGGGAACGTTCCGGCCGGTCGGGGAGGTGTGACCCGGGTGGGGCCCGGGCTCAGTAGACAACGGCTCTCGGTCGACCCGCAGCCAGCGGGCCCCAGGTCGGCCCGAAGGGCGCCGGGCCCCCATCCGTAGATGCGCGAACGTGCCCGAACAGGCGCTCTTACCCCGCTCTTGTGGAATCGACACCACTATACGAACGTCCTGTCGCGTCATCGCAGGCCGTGGCCACTATGGTGGACGTCTGCGTACGGACACGAAGGGGCAGCAGTGAACGACGGCGACGGGACTCTGGAGGCAAAAACCCAGGGGAGGCAGTTCGGCCCGCTCGGCACGGCCTTGGTGATCATTCCGACCTACAACGAGGCGGAGAACATCAAGTCCATCGTCGGCCGGGTACGGAAGGCGGTCCCCGAGGCGCACGTCCTCGTGGCCGACGACAACAGCCCCGACGGCACCGGCAAGCTCGCCGACGAACTGGCCGTCGAGGACGACCACGTCCAGGTGTTGCACCGCAAGGGCAAGGAGGGCCTCGGCGCCGCCTACCTCGCGGGCTTCCGCTGGGGCCTGGACAACGGCTACGGCGTCCTCGTCGAGATGGACGCCGACGGCTCCCACCAGCCCGAGGAGCTGCCCCGGCTGCTCACCGCGCTCAAGAGTGCCGACCTGGTCCTCGGCTCCCGCTGGGTGCCCGGCGGCCGGGTCGTGAACTGGCCCAAGAGCCGCGAGGTCATCTCCCGCGGCGGCAGCCTCTACTCCCGCCTCGCCCTCGACCTGCCGCTGCGCGACATCACCGGCGGCTACCGCGCCTTCCGCCGCGAGACCATCGAGGGCCTCGGCCTCGACGAGGTCGCCTCCCAGGGATACTGCTTCCAGGTCGACCTGGCCCGCCGCGCGGTCAAGGCCGGCTACCACGTCGTCGAGGTGCCCATCACCTTCGTCGAGCGTGAACTGGGCGACTCCAAGATGAGCCGCGACATCCTCGTAGAGGCCCTCTGGCGGGTCACGGCGTGGGGCGTGGGGGAGCGGGTCGGCAAGATCACGGGCCGCGGCAAGAAGGCCTGAGGCCTGACCGCCATCCGCCTTCACAGGGCGCGCGTACGCTCTCACAGGCCTGGTTGATCATTCACTTATCCCGCACTGAGCCGGGCCCAGGCACACTGGACGCATGACGACTGGTGCTCCGACCCCCACATATCCCGCCCGGCCGCGGCGCTCCCGGCTGCGGACCTTCCTGCCGCTCGGAATCGCGGCCTGGCTGGTGCTGGAGATCTGGCTGCTGACCGTGGTCGCGGGCGCCTCCAGCGGGCTCACCGTGTTCCTGCTGCTGCTCGCGGGCTTCGTCCTCGGCGCGGCAGTGATCAAGAAGGCGGGCCGGCGCGCCTTCCAGAACCTCAACGAGGCGCTGCAGCGCGGCGGCACCCCGCAGAGCGGCGGGGGCAACGGCCTGCTGATGCTCGGCGGCCTGCTGCTGATGATCCCCGGCCTGATCTCGGACGCGGTGGGCCTGCTTCTGCTGATCCCCCCGGTCCAGAAGGCCCTGAGCTGCCTCACCGAGCGCACCCTCGACCGCAAGCTGCGCGAGGCCGGTCCGGGCACCTTCGGCGACGCCTTCCAGCAGGCCCGTATCCACCGCCCCGACGGCAAGGTCGTCCAGGGCGAGGTCATCAGGGACGAGCCGGGTGGCGACACCCCGCAGGACCCGCGGCCGCCGCTGTCCCGCTGACAGCTCCGTACGACACACGACTGCGGGCGCCTACGTGAATCCACGTAGACGCCCGCAGTCGCTTGCGTGCGTTGTTGTCCGCCCGACCCCGGCAGGAACTAGGCCGACTTGCGGCTGTCCCGCGGGTGAACCGCGATGTTCATCGCGCCCGAACGGAGAACGGCCAGGCGCTCCTCGAGGACCTCTTCGAGTTCCTCGCGGGTGCGCCGTTCCATCAGCATGTCCCAATGGGTACGCGCGGGCTTGGCCTTCTTTTCCTCAGGGCCGTCGCCGTCAACGAGGAGTGCCTGGGCCCCGCAGACCTTGCACTCCCACTCCGGCGGGATCTCCGCCTCGACCGAGAAGGGCATCTCGAACCGATGCCCCTTCTCGCATGCGTACTCCACGGCCTGGCGCGGGGCCAGGTCGATGCCGCGGTCCGTCTCGTAGCTGGTCACCACGAGGCGCGTGCCGCGAAGAGCTCGCTCACTCATGAATCGTGCCTCCCGGGCTTGTCGCCCACAGGACAGGTGTCGCTGTCGTCGTCATCCGGTCAACGTCCGGTCGGCGGTAAAGATTCCCGTTCCGTGTCCCGTTCCGGGTCATGCGTCGCCGTCGTAGCCGCCCCTTGTTGTACCCACCAGCGCCCGGTTTGTCACATCTGCTAGCAGATGTCACCCAGCGTTTCGGCATCTTTGACGCGCAGTAACGGTACGCCTGGCAGGCCAAACGCGTACACTACAGCCCTTTCGCCGTGAGTGCTAAATCCTCTCAGGAACCGGATTGCCCGCCTCCGCGATCGCCTGCCGCACCGGAACCCTTGCGAGCAGGGCGAATCCGATGAGGAAGAAGGCCACGAGCGAGATGATCGCGTCGCGATAACTTCCAGTCAGCTGGTAGGTGATCCCGAACAGAAGCGGACCGAGCCAGCTCATACCCCGGTCGCTCATCTCGTACGCCGAGAAGTACTCGGCCTCCTTGCCGGGCGGGACGAGATGCGAGAACAGGGAGCGGGACAGGGCCTGGCTGCCGCCCAGCACGAGACCGATCCCGGACGCCAGCACGAAGAACCAGACCGGTGCCCCGGCCGGCAGGAAGTACCCGGCCCCCAGGGTCACCGTCCACGCCACCAGCGAGCCGAGGATGGTGCGCTTGGCTCCGTACGTCCGGGCCAGCCTCCCCATCCCCAGCGCGCCCGCCACCGCCAGCACCTGGACCATCAGCACGGCCGTGATGAGGGTGGACTGGCTCAGGCCCAGCTCCTCCGAGCCGTACACCGACGCCTGTGAGATCACCGTCTGGATGCCGTCGTTGTAGATGAGGTAGGCGAGAAGGAAGGCCAGGGTGAGCGGTTTGCCGCGCATGTCCCGGACGGTGGAGGCCAGCTGCCGCCAGCCGTGGACCGCGGGCGCCGTGGACGTCGTAGGGCGGTCTCGCAGCCGCTTCAGCGGTACGAGGGTGAAGGCGCCCCACCACAGGCCCGCGGAGGCCAGGCAGATGCGGACCGCCGTCGACTCGGACACTCCGAAGGAGTCGTGGCCGGTGAACAGCACCAGGTTCACGATCAGCATCGACGAGCCGGCCGCATAGCCGAAGGCCCAGCCGCGCGAGGACACCCGGTCGCGGTCCTCGGGCGGTGCGATCTGCGGGAGGTAGGAGTTGTAGACGACCATCGAGACGGCCACGGAGGAGTTGGCGACGATCAGCAGGAGGCCGCCCAGCAGATAGCGGTCCCCGGACAGGAAGAACAGGCCCGTTGTGGCCGTCGCCCCCACGTAGGCGCAGGCGGCCAGCAGCGGTTTCTTCCGCCCCGTGCGGTCGGCGGCCGCGCCCACCAGCGGCATCACGAGGATCGACACGATCACGGACGCGGAGACGCAGTACGCGAAGAACGAGCCGGCCCGCACCGGGATGCCCAGCGGATGCACGAATCCGTCCGCGTCCGCCGCGGACTTGGCCACCGCCGTCAGATAGGGGCCCAGGAACACGGTGAGCACGCTCGTCGAGTAGACGGAGCAGGCCCAGTCGTAGAAGTACCAGCCGCGCTGCTCGCGCTGCCGGTCGATGACGTCCGTACGCACGGTGTCGGCGCTCACCCGTGCCCTCGCTTCCCCGCTGAAGTGCCGTGCGAAGGCTCGGGGGAGGGGGTGCCGGGCGCTCAGACCCAGACGCCGCGTTCTTCCATGACCTTGCGCAACGTGTCGATGTGATCGGTCATGATGCCATCGACTCCCAGGTCCAGGAGCCGGTGCATGTCATCGGGCTCGTTGATGGTCCAGACGTGCACCTGCAGCCCGCGCGCGTGGGCGGTGCGGACGAAGCGCCGGTCGACGACCTGGATGCCGGACTGGGACTCGGGCACCTGGGCGGCGACCGCGGAGGCGCGCAGCGCGGCCGGGACGCCCCAGGAGCGCAGCCGCAGGTTGAGCACGCCGCGCGTGCCGTACGACGTCGCCAGGCGCGGACCGGCCAGCCGCTGGGCGCGCACCACGCGCGCCTCGGAGAACGAGCCGACGCAGATCCGGTCCCACGCGCGCGTGCGCTCGATCAGGTCCAGGAAGGGGTGGAGCGAGGACTCCGCCTTGAGGTCGACGTTCCAGCGCACCTCGGGGAAGATCTCGAGCAGCTCCTCGAAGAGGGGAACCGGCTCCTTGCCCGCCACGCGCGCGTGGCTCACCTCCTTCCACGGCAGGTCCGCTATGCGTCCCGCGCCGTCCGTCACCCGGTCCAGGGTCGAGTCGTGGAAGGCGACCAGCTTGCCGTCCGCCGTGGTGTGCACGTCGGTCTCGATATAGCGGTAGCCCGCCTCCACCGCCCGCCGGAACTGCAGCACGGTGTTCTCCAGACCGTTCGCAGCCCCGCCCCGGTGGGCGAACGCGATCGGGCCGGGATGGTCGAGATAGGGGTGGCGTATCCGCGTGGTCACCGTCGCAGTATCGCTCTGCGGGGTTGCCCTTCGGCAACGACCGTGCTGCTGCCGGATGCCGATGGGACGTCGAACGTCCGCAGAAAGAGCTGGGCGAGCGGGCCGATCGACACCGCGTAGAGGACCGTGCCGATGCCGACGGTGCCGCCGAGGGTGAAGCCGGTCGCGACGACGGCCAGCTCGATCGCCGTCCGCATCAGGCGGATCGAGCGGCCGGTGCGCCGGTGCAGGCCGGTCATCAGCCCGTCCCGCGGGCCCGGCCCGAAGCGGGCGGCGATGTAGAGCCCGGTGGCCACGCCGTTGAGCAGGATGCCGGTCAGGAGGAGCGGGATCCGTACGGCCAGGGAGTGCACGTCCGGGACGAGGGCGAGCGTGCCGTCCATGGCGATGCCGACCACGAAGACGTTGGAGACCGTGCCGAGGCCCGGGCGCTGGCGCAGCGGGATCCACAGGAGCAGCACCGCCGCGCCCACGACGATCGACACGACACCGATGGTCAGGCCGGTGAGCTCGGCCAGTCCCTGGTGCAGCACCCCCCAGGGTTCGAGTCCCAGACCCGCCTCGACGAGAAACGCGGCACTCGCGCCGTACAGCGCGAGGCCGACGTACAGCTGGATCAACCGTCGCCAGAGACGGTTCTTCGTGGACAAGATGCCCCCCTGTGGTCGCAGTGGCCTGGTTCGTGACACCCTGTGGCTTGGGTGGAGACATCATCCATGGCCAATTCGGGGAAGGTGGACTGATTTCCATGGCGTCGTGGACCTCGGCGATGGGGGCGGCGCAGCTCGCCCGGCTGCTCAACTCCCAGCAGGACCGCCCGGCCGGCCCCGGCACGCGCCGTCCGCCCGCCTACCGGGCGCTGGCCGACGGCATCCGGCTGCTGGTGCTGGAGGGGCGTGTTCCGGTGGCCGCCCGGCTCCCCGCCGAGCGCGAGCTGGCCCTGGCCCTGTCCGTCAGCCGTACGACGGTCGCGGCGGCCTACGAGGCGCTGCGCACCGAGGGGTTCCTGGAGTCCCGGCGCGGCGCGGGCAGCTGGACCGCCGTACCGGCCGGGAACCCGCTCCCCGCGCGCGGCCTGGAACCCCTCCCGCCCGAGGCCCTCGGCTCGATGATCGACCTGGGCACCGCCGCTCTCCCCGCGCCCGAGCCATGGCTGACCCGTGCCGTCCAGGGCGCCCTGGAGGAACTGCCGCCGTACGCCCACACGCACGGCGACTACCCGGCCGGGCTGCCCGCGCTGCGCTCGATGATCGCCGACCGGTACACCGCGCGCGGGATCCCGACGATGCCCGAGCAGATCATGGTGACCACGGGAGCCATGGGAGCGATCGACGCGATCTGCCACCTCTTCGCCGGACGGGGTGAGCGCGTCGCCGTCGAGTCGCCGTCGTACGCCAACATCCTCCAGCTGATGCGGGAGGCGGGGGCGCGGCTGGTGCCCGTGGCGATGGCCGAGGGACTGGCGGGCTGGGACCTGGACCGATGGCGGCAGGTGCTGCGCGACGCCGCACCGCGGATCGCGTACATCGTCGCCGACTTCCACAATCCGACCGGCGCACTCGCCGGCGACGGCCAGCGGCGGCAACTCGTGGAGGCGGCCCGGTCGGCGGGGACGGTGCTGATCGCCGACGAGACGATGAGCGAGCTGTGGCTGGACGAGGGTGTCGAGATGCCGCGGCCCGTGTGTGCCTTCGACCCCGCCGGGTCCACGGTGATCACCGTCGGGTCGGCCAGCAAGGCTTTCTGGGCGGGGATGCGCATCGGCTGGGTGCGCGCGGCACCGGACGTGATCCGCAGCCTGGTCGCCGCGCGCGCCTACGCCGATCTGGGCACCCCCGTGCTGGAGCAGCTCGCCGTGAACTGGCTGTTCAGCACGGGAGGATGGGAACAGGCCGTGGAGGTGCGGCGCGGGCAGGCCCGGGAGAACAGGGACGCGCTGGTCGCCGCGGTGCGGCGGGAGCTGCCCGACTGGGAGTTCGAGGTTCCCAAGGGCGGACTGACGCTGTGGGTGCGGACCGGGGGGCTGTCGGGCTCTCGGCTCGCCGAGGTGGGGGAGCGGGTCGGGGTGCGCGTTCCCTCCGGGCCGCGCTTCGGGGTCGACGGCGCCTTCGAGGGGTATGTGCGGCTGCCGTTCACCGTGGGCGGTGCGGTCGCCGTCGAGGCGGCGGCGCGGCTGGCTGCGGCGGCGCGGCTGGTGGAGAGCGGGGCGTCCGGGGGCGGGGAGACGCCGCGGACGTTCGTGGCGTAGCTGCAGGCAGGGGCGCCGCCGGGGTGCATGCGTCTCCGCGGCGGCACCCGGCGGTGGAACCTACTGCGCCTCCGCCGCCATGGCCTCCGCAGGCACCGGCTCCGCCTGGACCGGCTCCTTGTCGATGGGCACCGCCTCGACCGGCACGGCCTCGACAGGCTTCGCCTCGACCGGCGTGGTCCGTGGCGGCAGCAGCGCCTGCACCGCCTTCCGGTGGGCGTCGCTCGTCGTGTCGTCGTACGGGTCCGGGGTCGACGGCACCTGAAGCCGGTGCACCGGGCCGGTGCCGAGGCGGGCGTAGCCGCGGCCGGGCGGGACATCGGCGGCCGGAGTCGTGGGCGGAAGGGCTCCCAGGACCCCTGCCAGTTGCTCGGCCGTGGCGGGGCCGAGGACGACACGCGCGCGTGTGTGCTGCCGTACGTCATCACTCAGCGCTTCGGCGTGGTCGAACTGGTCGCCCACCACGACCGTCACATTCACCGCGCGGCCGTGCCGGAGCGGGACCTGGAGCAGGGACTGCGGATCCTCGCGGCCGTCCCCGGCGGCGAGGTGGGCGAAGGCGCTCGGGCGGTCCAGCAGGAGCCACAGGGGACGCTTGGTGTCCTCCGGCGGCGGGTGGCCGGCCTGCCGGGCGCGGTTCGTGGCGATCAGACGGCGCTCCGTCTCGAGGGCGGCCCACTCGAGGCTCGTCAGCGCCCCGGTCAGCCCGCACTCGACGGCCAGAACACCGTCCCGGCCGGTCAGGCACGCGTACTCGCCGGTGCCGCCCTCGACGATCACCACGTCGCCGTGCTGGAGTGCCTGCAGAGCGATGGAGCGCAACAGGGTCGAGGTGCCGCTGCCGGGCTGGCCCATGATCAGGAGGTGCGGCGCGGTGGAGCGGATGCCGGTGCGCCAGACCACCGGCGGAACGTCGCGTCTGTTCTCACCGTAGGTGAGGGGAAGCGTGCGCTGGACCTCGGTGGGGTCCGTGAAGCCGAGGACCGTCTCGCCCGGCGCCGTGACGAATCGCTGGGCGGCGATGTCGGTGGGCAGTGGGGGCAGCACCGTGACCGTGAGCTCGTTGCCCTCTTCCTCCCATGCGAAGTGGTACTCGCGGCCGCGTCCCGACTTGGCGTGCAGCAGCTGCTCGATCCGGGCGCGGGAGTCGGCCTCGCCGTCGGTGAAGTACGCCGGGTAGCGGATCACGAGGTGGCTGACCCGGCCCGATTCGTCGAACTCGTACGCGGGGAAGGCCTTCTCCCACTCGCCGCCGTGGGCGTACAGGGGGGTGGGGTCCTCGGCGAGCGAGAAGTACGGGATCAGGGCCTCGTACAGCGACTTGAGGCGCTGTACCTGGGACTCGTCGGGCCCTTCGGGTGCCGCCGGTTCGCGGTCCCGGCCGTGCAGGGCTGCCGCCGCCATCAGGCCGATGACGGCGAGCAGCGGGCCGTACGGCACGAGTGCCACGACCAGGATCACCGAGGCCACCAGGAACAGCAGCGGTCCGCGCCTGTCCTTGGGGGTGTCGGCCCACTTGCGCCGCCCGGCTGCCGTCAGCCGGCGCAGACCGCGGGTGATCGTGATCAGCGGGTGGAGCACGTCGGTGGCGCTGTCGGCCGCCGTCCGGGCCAGCTCCCGGCTCCGGGCGATCTGCATCCGGGCGATCTGCGCGTTGTCCTTGCTCAGGATGCGGGGGAGGGGGCGCCGGGCCACTGCATTCTCCTGGTGGTGCGTACGGGCGGGAGGGGCGGCGTCAGAACTTGATGCCGCCGAGGAGGCTCGCGAGGCTCTCGCCTCCGGCCTTGATGCTCGGGGCGATCGCCGTGCTCGCGAGGTAGAAGCCGAACAGGGCCGAGACCAGCATGTGCGACGCCTTGAGGCCGTCCTTGCGGAAGAAGAGGAAGACGATGATGCCGAGCAGGACCACGCCTGAGATGGACAAAATCATTTGATTTCTCCTGGTTCACGGGGACAGTCACCATGAGTACTTCCAGGATCACAGCATGTATCCATACTATTAAAGGTGCAAATGGGTGAATCTCGGTAGATTTCCCCCAGGTGGTCGAGCCGATCCGGTGTGGCCGGGCCGGGCTCCCTTGTGCTGCCTGATCTGTGGTGATCTTTACCTCCGGCGGATCGGGTCATGTACCGCGGGAGCCAGTACCCTGGCGATTCACCTGAACGGTTGTATTGAGAGGCGGTCCGGCCGATGACTGAAGCCCCCGACCCCGAGGTCGTGGAGCTGGCGACCAAGATCTTCGATCTGGCCCGGCAGGGGCGGACCGAGGCACTCGTGGCGTACGTCGACGCGGGAGTTCCGGCCAACCTCACCAACGACCGCGGTGACTCGCTCGTGATGCTCGCCGCCTACCACGGGCATGCAGACGCGGTACGCGCCCTGCTCGCCCGGGGCGCGGAGGGCGACCGGATCAACGACCGGGGCCAGACTCCGCTCGCCGGGGCCGTCTTCAAGGGCGAGACGGAAGTGATCAAGGCCCTCCTGGAGGGCGGCGCCGATCCGGCCGCGGGCACCCCGTCGGCCCTCGACACGGCGCGCATGTTCGGCAAGACGGAACTGCTCGAGTTGTTCGGCGCACACTGATCCGAATGTTCTGACCAGCGAAAACACAGAAAACGGGGGAGGCGGTACAGGGCCGCCGAAATATCGGTCGCGGCAGGTCGAAGTGCCGAGTCATCATGACGTCGTGATTCACGGACGCGATGGCTGGGCAGGTGTTGCCGCACCGCGCGGGCCGTGATGCGGTCCGCATGGGCCAATGACGAGAGGCAGAGGAAGATGGTCTACAGCAAGCAAGAGACGGCGGGCGCCCCGACGTTGTGTCACGCGGCCAGGTAATGCGTGTTCCCCGGTTGCGTCGACGCTTGATGTGAGGCTGTTTCCCATGTTCGAACCGGTCATAGCGCCCAGCGGTACGCTGCTCGGCCTGCTCCAGCGGGGCCGCGGCGACGGCACACTGCATGCGCTCACCGCCCCGCGCGCCGAGGCGCTCGCGGCGCTGAACCACTGTGTGCTGCGCGACCCCCGCCACGACTGGCAGGTGGAGAACCGCTCCCTCTACTACGCCCGTCTCTATCTCGACCTGAGCGGCGAGCTGGACGAGATCGAGGCGCACCTCTTCGACGTCGAGGACGTCTTCGACACCGAGGAGTCCCGCACCGGGCTGGCCCTGGCCGTCCTCGGCCACCTCGCCTCGTACGGCAGGCTGGACGCGCTCGGACTGCTGCGCAGGTATGCCGCCTCCGGCTCCAACTGGGCCTGGGCCCTCGACGAACTGGCGCTGCGCGACGACGACGCCGGGCTACGGGCCCTCGCCGCTCCCGTACTGGCCCGCTTCGCCACCGACGCCGAGGGCGAGGCCGAACTGGCCACCGTCGTGCGTGACGCCTTCGAGCCCCGGCCGTGGCGGCTGTGGGCGAAGGATCCGCGCGAATCGATCGCCACGCGTGTGCGTGCCGCCCAGGAGGCCGGCTGCTTCGACCGCTGGCAGCGGCAGATGCGACCATCCGGGCCCCGTCCGGGGTGGAGCGTGCGGGCCGTGTTCGAGTGGGCCCAGCAGGGCGTCGAACGTGGCGCCGCGCTGCACGTCCCGGCCGCCCGCTGCCTCACCGCCGTCGCCGGCCCCGAGGACCGGCCCGAAATCGTGCAGGCCGCCAAGGACGGCACCGACGGAGCCCGCTGCACCGCGCTGCGCTACCTCGCCGACAGCAACGATCCCGACGCTCTCGACCTGATCGAAGGTGCCGTGCTCACCGGCACTCCAGCCGTCGTGGAGGCCGCCGTCGACGCCTTCGAACGGATGCGCAGTGTCGCCGCCGTCGACCGGGCCCGCGGCTGGGCCCACCGGCCCGACCCCCTGGGCGCCGCCGCCGGCCGTATGCTCGCCTGCCGCGGGGGAACCGAGGACAAGGACCTCGTCCTCGGTGCGTTGCGCGAAGCCGTACGGGGCGAAGGGCCGGACGCACCGACCCTGTGGACCCTCGTCGACGGCACCGGCCGGCTCGGCATCGCCTGCGCCGCCCCCGTACTGCGCCATATCTATCGCGAAACCGCCTCCTCCCATCTCCGCGGCCGGGCCGCCCGCGCGCTGGCCGCCACCGATCCCTCCTTCCCGGCAGGCTTCGCCGTCGAGTGCCTCTGGGACTGCGAGGAGACCACCCGTGAAATCGCCGCCAGGCACGCCGAGACCGGCGACGCCCGCGTCGTCGAACAACTCCGCCGGCTCGCCGCCGATCCGGCCGAGGAAGCCGAAGTGCAGACCGCCGTACGAAGTCGGATCGCTCCCGACGGACCCGCTGTTTGAGCCAGCCACGCACGCGTACTCCGGGCCGTGGCACGGCCACTGGGTGAACAACGGGTGACCCGCGGGTCAGGTGGTCATGGACACGGCCTGACCTGCTCGGGTGTGCAGAGGAACGCTCACGGGACGTTCATCGTTCGCAAAGATCCACGTTGACGCGACCACGTCCAGCACGGCGACAACACGGGTATGCGTGTCGTCATAGTGACCGAATCCTTTCCCCCCGACGTGAACGGCGTGGCCCACTGCGCGCTCCAGACCGCCCGGCACCTCGTAGATCGCGGTCACCTTCCCCTCGTCGTCGCCCCGGCCAGCACCGCTCTCGTCGGCCGGGCCGGGACCGGGCCCGACGCCCAGGCGCCGTGCCCCGTCGTCCGTGTCCCCTCCCTCCCGCTCCCTGGCTATCCCCAGGTCCGTGTCGCCCTGCCCAGCCGACGTCTGGCCGCGGCCGTCGTCGAGCACCGGGCCGACATCGTCCACCTGGCCAGCCCCTTCGTCCTCGGCGTCCGCGGCATGGCGGTCGCCGCCCGTCTCGGCGTCCCGGCCGTGGCCGTCTACCAGACGGACCTGGCCGGATACGCCCGCACCTACATGGGCGCCGGCGAGGCCGCGGCCTGGCGGCGCATCCGCTCCGTCCACTCCGCCGCCGACCTCACCCTCGCCCCCTCCAGCGCCTCGATGCACGACCTGGAGACCCACGACGTGCCCCGGGTCAAGCTCTGGCAGCGCGGCGTGGACACCGTCCGTTTCCGCCCCCACCTGCGCGACGAGGCCCTGCGCCGCGAACTCGCCCCGAACGGTGAGCTGATCGTCGGCTACGTCGGCCGGCTCGCCCCCGAGAAGCACATCGAGCTCCTGGCCGGCGTATGCGGCCTCGAAGGAGTGAAGGTCGTGGTCGTGGGCGACGGCCCGAGCCAGCCGAGCCTCGCCGAGGCACTGCCGGGCGCGGTCTTCCTCGGCCGCCGCACCGGTGACGAACTCGCCCGGATCTACGCCTCGCTGGACGTCTTCGCGCACACCGGCCCCTTCGAGACCTTCTGCCAGACCGTGCAGGAGGCCATGGCCAGCGGCGTTCCGGTCGTCGCGCCCGCCGTCGGCGGCCCCCTCGACCTGGTCGCCCACGGGCGCACCGGGCTGCTGGTGCCACCCCATGACGCGGACGCCGTACGGGATGCCGTGCGGTCCCTGGCCGCAGACCCGGAGCAGCGGGTCACCTTCGGCGCCACCGCGCGCGCCACCGTCGAGGGACGCACCTGGGCCGCCGTGGGCGACCAGCTGATCGGGCACTACGCGGACGTGCTCGCCGCGCGGCAGAAGACGGCGGTGGCGGCATGACCTCGTTGCGGATCGTGCGCCTGGCGAACTTCGTCGCTCCCTCCTCCGGCGGTCTGCGCACCGCCCTGCGCGAACTGGGCAAGGGCTTCAAGGCCGCAGGTCACGAGCCGGTGCTCATCGTCCCCGGCGAGCGTGCCGACGACCGCGACACCGAGCAGGGGCGCGTCATCACCCTGCCCGGACCGCTGCTGCCCGGCACGGGCGGGTACCGGGTGCTCACCGACAAGCGGCGCGTGGCCCGGCTCCTGGAGGAGCTGGCCCCCGACCGCCTGGAGGTCTCCGACCGCACGACCCTCAGGTGGACCGGCAAGTGGGCGCGACGGGCCCGCGTCCCCGCCGTGATGGTCTCCCACGAGACCGCCGACGGCGTCCTGCGCACCTGGGGCCTGCCGGAGGGCGCGGCCCGCCGAGCCGCCGACGCCCTCAACGTCCGTACGGCGCACACGTACGCGCGCGTGGTGTGCACCACCGAGTTCGCCGAGCGGGAGTTCGTGCGGATCGGCGCCCGCAATGTCGTACGCGCCCCGCTGGGCGTCGACCTGGTCGAGCGGCACCCCGCGTTGCGCGACCCGGGGCTGCGTGCACGCTACGCGCGCGTGGACGAGTCGCTGCTCGTGACGTGCACCCGGCTGTCCGTGGAGAAGCGGCCCGGCACGGCGCTGGACGCCCTCGAGGCGCTGCTGCGCCGGGGCAGGCGGGCGGTGCTGGTGGTGGCCGGGGACGGTCCGCTGCGACCGCGGCTCGAACAGCGGGCGCGGGAACGCGGGTTGCCGGTCACCTTCCTCGGGCACGTCTCCGACCGTGGCGCGCTGGGCGCGCTCCAGGCCTCCGCCGACGTGTGCCTGGCACCCGGGCCCGCCGAGACCTTCGGGCTCGCCGCGCTGGAGGCGATGGCCTGCGGCACGCCGGTGGTGGTGAGCACGTCGTCCGCGCTGCCCGAGGTGATCGGATCCGCCGGAGCCGTCGCGGCGGACCACGGGGACGCCTTCGCGGACGCCGTCGACATGCTGCTGGAACTCCCCGAGCGGGAGCGGCGCGAGACCGCACGCGCGCGTGCGGAGTGCTTCAGCTGGGGCACGGCCGTCGACGCGTTCCTCGCCGCACACGACGCGACGGCACCGGTGCGTCCTTTCGTGCCCGGGGGCGTGGCATGAGACCCGTGCGTTTCGTCGCCCTCGGCGACTCGCTGACCGAAGGCGTGGGCGACCCCGTCGCCGACGGGTGGCGCGGCTGGGCCGCGCTGCTCGCCGGCGGGCTCGCCGAGGAGCCCGTGGAGTTCACCAACCTCGCCGTCAGCGGCGCGCAGACCCGGGAGGTGCTGGAGCAGCAGACGCCGGCCGGGCTCGCCCTGCGGCCGGACGTGGTGTCCGTGGTCATCGGCGTCAACGACACCCTGCGCTGCACCTTCGACATCCACGCCGTGGCCGAACGGCTCGACAAGGTGTACGCCGCCTTCACCAAGCAGGGCGCGACCCTGCTCACGGCCTGTCTGCCCGACCCCGGCTCGATGCTCGGCCTGCCGGGCTCCCTGGCCCGTCCGCTGGCCCGGCGGCAGCGAGCCGTCAACCGGGTGGTCCACGCGCTCTCCGACCGCTACGGGGCCGTCCACCTCCACGCGGCCGAGGAAGCCTGGATCACGGACCGCGCGATGTGGAGCGCGGACCGGCTGCACCCGGGCGAACAGGGGCACCGGCAACTGGCCGTGCGCTTCCACTCGCTGCTGGCGGAAGCGGACCGCACGACGGGCACCGCGCCCTCGCCCGAGCCGGAGTTCCCCGTGCCCACACGGTCGGCGAGCTTGTTGTGGCTGGCCACGGCGGGTACCGCGTGGGTGGCGCGGCGGTGCACCGACCTGTTGCCGCAGCTGTTGCGGCTGGCCGCGGACGAGATGCGGCATCGGGTGCGGGGGACCAGTGCGCGGTTGGATCTGCGGGCCGCTGCGGCTGTGTCGGCGGCGTTGGCTGCAGTTTCTGTGGTGGAGCAGCCCGATGCGGCGTAGCGCTGCGCGGGCCCGTGGCTCTCTGCGGGTTCGGTGGGGCTGGTCGCGCAGTTCCCCGCGCCCCTTAAGGGCGTTGGTGCGTGCGTATCCCCACAAAGCGGACCGGTGTGCCCGGTGCCGCCTGGGCTGCGGTCGGGAGGTCCTGTGGGTGGACGACCGCGATCACTGGGTAGCCGCCGGTGGTCGGGTGGTCGGCCAGGAAGACGACCGGTCTGCCGTCCGGGGGCACCTGAACCGCGCCCAGCACCATGCCCTCGCTGGGGAGCTCGCCCGGCAGGGCTCGTTCCAGGGCGGGGCCCTCCGTGCGCAGGCCGATGCGGTTGCTGGCGGGGGAGACCCGGTACGTGCGAGAGATGAACGTGTGCAGTGCCTTCCGCGTGAACCAGTCGTCGCGTGGGCCGAGCGTCACCCGTAGGACGAGTTCGGTCGGAGGCGCGGGCTGGGGGGCGACGTCCACGCGCGCGTGGAAGTGTTTCGGCGTACCCAGGGGCAGCACCATGCCGTCCGCGAGGTGTGCCGGGCCGAGGCCGGACAGCAGATCTGTCGAGCGGCTGCCGAGTACCGCCTCGACGGTGATGCCGCCGGAGACGGCCACATAGCTGCGTACTCCGGAGACGACCGTGCCAACCTCCAGGAGTGCACCGGCCGGCACACTCACCGGCGCTCCCCAGGCGACCGGCCGTCCGTTCACCCTGACCGGGCAGGGGGCGCCCCCGACCGCGATCGTGACCGTCGAACGCGGCCGTAGGGCACACCCGTTGACCGTGGTCTCCAGAACGGCCGCCTCGGGCGGGTTGCCGACCAGCCGGTTGACGAGCGCCGCCGTTGGGCCGTCGAGCGCACCCGAGCGGGGCACGCCGAGGTGTGCGTGCCCGGGGCGTCCCCGGTCCTGCACGGTGGTCAGCGCTCCGGCTCGTACGACGACGAGTGCGCGGTCCGTCACGGGCACCCCACCGGGACGAAGCGCACACGCGTGCCGGGCGACAGCAGCGCGGCCGGCACGCGCGCGTGGTCCCACAGCACGGTGTCCGTGCGCCCGATCAGCTGCCAGCCGCCCGGCGACGAGCGCGGGTACACGCCCGTGTAAGGGCCCGCCAGCGCCACCGAACCTGCCGGGACGGCCGTGCGCGGGGTGGCCCGGCGCGGGACGTCGTAGAGCGGCGGCAGGCCGGTGAGGTAGCCGAAGCCCGGGGCGAACCCGCAGAAGGCGACGCTGAACTCGGTGGCCGCGTGGATACGGGCCACGTCCTGCTCGCCGACGCCCCAGTGAGAGGCGACGTCGGCGAGGTCGGGACCGTCGTAGCGCACCGGAATGTCCACGACTGCCTGTTCGCGACGGGGAGCGGCGGGCACCTCGGAGGCGGTCAGTTCGGAAGCCAGACGGACCGGGTCGTCGAGGCCGTCGAGCAGGACGGTGCGGGCCGCAGGGACGATCTCGCGCACCGTGAGCAGGCCCTCCGCCCGGCGCCGCAGCAGCTCCGCGTGCAGGGCCTGTGCCTCGTCTCCGGAGGACACCTCGACGAGCAGGGCACTGTCCCCGACAGGCAGCGCCCTCATGCGAAGGCCTCCACCCGGACCCCCGACTCCTGCAGGCGTTCCCGGACCCGTCGGGCCAGCTCGACGGCGCCGGGAGTGTCACCGTGCAGGCACAGGGAACGCGCGCGTACGTCGACGCGCGCACCGGAGTGCGAGGTGACCGTGCCGAAGCGGGCCAGGCCCACCGAGCGCTCCACGACGGCCTCCGGGTCGGTGACCACGGCACCGTCGTGGCCGCGCGGCACGAGCGTTCCCTCCGGGGTGTACGCCCGGTCCGCGAAGGCCTCCGTGACGGCGGGGAGGCCCGCCTTGGCGGCGTGCTCCAGCAGGCGCGAGCCGGGCAGGCCGAGCACGGGCAGCGAGGCGTCGGCGAGCCTTATGCCGTCCACGACCGCGTCGGCCTGCTCCTCGTCGTGCACGACGCGGTTGTAGAGCGCGCCGTGCGGCTTGACGTACGACACGCGCGTGCCCGCCGCGCGCGCGAAGACCTCCAGGGCGCCGATCTGGTACGCCACCTCGGCCGCGAGCTCCGCGGGCGGCACGTCCATCGCGCGTCGCCCGAACCCCGCCAGGTCCCGGTAGGAGACCTGGGCGCCGATCCGGACGCCGCGCTCGGCCGCCAGCTCGCACACCCGCCGCATGGTGGCCGCGTCCCCGGCGTGGAAGCCACAGGCCACGTTGGCGCTGGTGACGACGGACAGCAGCCGCTCGTCGTCGGTCAGCTGCCAGCGGCCGAAGCCCTCGCCGAGGTCGGCGTTCAGATCGATCGAGGTCATGGATCCTTCGTGTCTCGTCTCAGGCGACGCGGTACTGCTCGTCGCGGGCGTCGGTCAGGAACATCTGGCCCGGTGCGTGCGTGATGGCGAACGGCGGGAGCGAGGCCATCACCGCTGCCTGCGGGGTCACTCCGCACGCCCAGAACACCGGGATGTCGTCCGGCTCGACGTCCACCGGGTCGCCGAAGTCGGGGCGGCCGAGATCGTCGATGCCGAGCCCCGAGGGATCGCCGCAGTGTACGGGGCTGCCGTGCACCGCCGGGAGCAGACTGCTCTCCCGTATCGCCGCCGCCAAGTGCTCCGGCGGCACCGGCCGCATGGACACCACCAGCGGGCCGTGCAGCCGCCCCGCCGGACGGCACTGACGGTTCGTCACGTACATCGGGACGTTGCGGCCCTGCTCGACGTGGCGGATCGGCACGCCCGCCCCGGCCAGCGCCCACTCGAAGGTGAAGCTGCAGCCGATCAGGAACGACACCAGGTCCTCGCGCCAGTGCGCGCGTACGTCCGTCGGCTCGTCCACCAACTCGCCGTCCTGCCACACCCGGTAGCGCGGCAGGTCGGTACGCAGGTCCGCGCCGTCCGCGAGGACCGTGGTGACGGAGCCGGCGTCCGTGACGTCGAGCACGGGACAGGGCTTGGGGTTGCGCTGGCAGAACAGCAGCATGTCGTACGCCCAGTCCGCGGGCACCGAGATCAGGTTGACCTGGGTGTGGCCGGCCGCGACACCGGCGGTGGGCCCGGCGAGTCCTTCCCGGAAGCGGGCCCGGGCGGTTTCCGGGCTCCACGCGTGCGCGTGCTCGTCGACGATGGTCAGAGCGCGGTCTTCCGTACGGTTCACGCGAGTTCCTTCCCACGGGTCTCCGGCAGGCCCAGCAGCGCCAGCGCCGCGAGGCCGTAGCCGATCGCGCCGAACACCAGCGCGCCGCCCACGCCCCAGCTGTCGGCCAGGAAGCCGACCGTGGTGGGGAAGACGGCGCCCACGGCGCGCCCGGTGTTGTACGTGAAGCCCTGTCCCGTGCCCCGAACCGCCGTCGGGTACAGCTCGCTCAGGTAGGACCCGAAGCCGCTGAAGATCGCCGACATGCAGAAGCCGAGCGGGAAACCGAGCACCAGGAGCAGGGTGTTGGCGCCGTGCGGGATGTTCGCGTACGCCAGGATGCAGATCGCCGACAGCAGGGCGAACAGCCAGATGTTGCGCTTTCGGCCCAGCCGGTCGGTGAGGTAGCCGCCGGTCAGATAGCCGAGGAAGGCGCCGGAGATCAGGAAGGTCAGGTAGCCGCCGGTGCCGACGACCGACAGACCGCGGTCGGTCTTCAGGTACGTCGGTACCCAGGTGGCGAGCGTGTAGTAGCCGCCCTGGACGCCGGTGGAGAGCAGTCCGGCGAAGACTGTCGTGCGCAGCAGGCCGGGCTTGAAGATCGCTGTGAACGAGCCCTTCTGCGTGCTCTGTTCGCGTACGGCGGCCGCTTCCGGGGCGTCGTGCACCCGGCGCCGCATCCAGATCACCAGCAGTGCGGGCAGCGCGCCCGTCCAGAACATGATGCGCCAGGCCAGGTCGTTGCCGGCGAACGAGAAGACCAGGGTGTACACGATCGCGGCCAGGGCCCAGCCCACGGCCCACGAACTCTGGACCGCGCCGAGGGTACGGCCGCGGTGCCTGGCGCTCGCGTACTCGGCGACGAGGATCGCGCCGACCGCCCACTCACCGCCGAAACCGAGGCCCTGGAGAGCGCGGAAGACCAGCAGCGTCTCGTAGTTGGGCGCGAAGCCGCAGGCCACGGTGAAGACCGCGTAGGTGATCACCGTGATCATCAGCGCCCTGACCCGGCCGACCCGGTCCGCCACCACCCCCGCGACGGCGCCGCCGACCGCGGAGACCACGAGCGTGACGGTCGTGAAGAGGCCGGTCTGGCCGCTGTCCAGACCGAAGTACGCGGCCAGCGCGACCATGCTCAGGGGCAGCGTGAAGTAGTCGTACGAGTCCAGGGCATAGCCGCCGAAGGCGCCCGCGAAGGCGCGGCGGCCGCGCGGACCGAGGGCGCGCAGCCAGCCCAACGCGCCGTCGTCGAGGGCGTGTTCACCGGTTCCGGGCTGTTCGGTCAGGGCCTGGGGTGGAGGGGTCGTGCTCATGGGCACCTCGCAGTGGGAGGACGGAGGGTGCTTCAGAAGTGAGCCGTGCCGTGCGGGAGGAGCGGTCGGCGCCCGGGTGCGGGAGACGGCGCCGTGCGTAGCAAGGTAGAGGATCGTTGAACGATCCTTCAATACCCATGTTGTTTCGTTCTTGTATCTGCGATTGAATTCCGGGCATGGCAGAGCAGCTGACAGGACTGGCCGACGACCGGGCTCTCCTGGGGCGCACCAGCACCGCCGAGCGCGTCTCGGACATCCTCAGGGGCCGCATCGCCGAGGGATTCTTCCCGCCCGGCACCCGGCTCTCGGAGGACAGCATCGGCGGCGCCCTCGGTGTCTCCCGCAACACGCTGCGCGAGGCGTTCCGGCTGCTCACGCACGAACGTCTGCTCGTCCACGAGCTGAACCGGGGCGTCTTCGTCCGGGTCCTGACCGTCGAGGACGTCGAGGACATCTACCGCACCCGCCGCCTCGTCGAGTGCGCCGTCGTCCGTGGGCTCGGCGAGCCGCCGTACAGCCTGGACGCGCTCGGTGAGGTCGTCGAGGAGGGGCAGCGGGCCGCGCGCGAAGGTGACTGGAAAGGCGTGGGTACCGCCAACATCCACTTCCACCGGGAGCTGGTGGCCCTCGCCGGCAGCGCCCGCACCGACGAACTGATGCGCAGCGTCTTCGCCGAACTGCGCCTCGCCTTCCACATCGTGGACGACCCGAAGCGACTCCATGAGCCGTATCTCGCGCGCAACCGTCAGATCCTGCAGGCCCTGCAGGCGGGGGACCGGCCGGAGGCCGAGAAGCTGCTCGCGGTGTATCTGGACGACTCCCTGGACCGCGTGGTCGACGTCTACCGTCGCAGGGTGGGGGAGGGCGAAGCCCTCCTCTGAGGGGCGCGGGGAACCGCGCGAGAAACCCCCTCCGGCCCGCACACGAATCCCGACCGGTAGCCGCCCGCCCGACCGCCGGGGGCGATCCGCGTCGTTTGGGTCGTTGTCAGACCGAGGACCTAGTCTGTGCACCGTGACTTCGCCTGCATCGACGGACAGCGTTCCGCCCCAGCTCAGCGCGGGGCCGCGCCCCGCACCGGGCCCGGCCGCCGACGAGGGGCTGGCGCGGCGGCTGCGCGCGCTCGCCTGCACCGCGCCGCTGCACGACCTCGACGCACGCAAGGCCAACCTCGCGGGCGAGTACTCGGTGTACGGCATGGCGGAGGTGGCCCTGGCCGCCATCGACCTGGTCACCCTGAACATGGACTTCGACACGGGCGCCGACCACGACCAGATAGTCGCCCGGCTCATCCCGCGCATCGCCGCCCAGGCCCCGCAGCGGCCGGTCGCCGAGCACGAGCGCGTGGCCCGCTGGGTGCTGGAGAACCTGATCAACGTCGGCAGCGTCGACCGCGGCTTCCGGGCCGTCTACGGCACGTTCACGACCGACGGCAGCTACGTCCGTCGTGACTACGACTTCAAACTGATCGAAGAGGTGCCGGGCCCTGGCGGCACCGTCTACCTCCGTACGACGGACGAGGCGGTCAACGTCCTGGTCGGCGCCCTGGACACGGACGTCACCAGCGCGCAGATCGCCGCCGAGGTCAAGCTGGAGGTCCTGATCAACCGGGGCCGCCTAGCCGACGCCCAGCTCGCCGCCGAGCAGGCCCGCTACCGGACGGTGCAGTACTCGGAAACCCTGCGCAGAGCCCTGGACGCGACCCGGCGCAACGTCCGGGCGGTGGACTGGCTCAACTCCGTGCCCGACATGATCGCCGAGGCGCTGGACCACGTGGCCGACCGCTACCGGCACGAGAACGCGATCCTCACCAACATCCGCAAGGCGCGGGACGAGACCGAGGACCCCGAGCACAAGCGGCGCGCTGCCGAGCTCGTCGACATCGTCAAGGACTGCATCCGCAGGCACACACAGCTGCAGTCCCGCCTGCTCGAGGCCGGGCCGCTGTTCCGCGCCGAGCAGGACCGGCAGGCGTTTGCGACGCCCATGACGTCGTCGGGGATCGACCTGTACGGACACCTGCTCGCCCCCGTGCTGCCCTTGCCGCTGGAGCAGGCGGTCCGGGTCACGGATGCCTTCTTCGCCCGGGGCACCGGACTGCGTACGCCGGTGTCCGTGAGGGTGGGGGACCTTGTCGACATACTGCTGACGCCGCCGGTGGAGCGGGAGCACCTGGGTGCGGAGATGCCGGAGCCGGATCTGATCGCGACGCCGGACGACAGCCGGTTCAGCGAGGAGCAGTTGGCCGCGGCGACGGAGCTGCTGGATCTGCCTGCCGATGCGCCGCGTCGGTTGTCGGGGTTGCTGGCGGAAGCCAGGCGCCAGGATCCCGATCTGCCGTACCTGGTGGCTCTGCTGGCGGTGCACGCGGCCAGTCCGGCTGTCGGTACGGCATACCGCCAGGGCGAGGAGAAGCTGCTGTTCGCCGTGGACGACGGGACGGAGTTGGACGATCCGGAGTTCGGCGGAGCCGATCTCATCGTCGGCACGGCCTTGCTGGACGCGGCAGGGATGGCGGCGGACCGGACGGAAGCAGCATGAGTGAGCAAGAACGCGACAAGGAGCCCGAGCAGTGAGTGAGCACGTCGAGTGGAGTGAAACGGAGGCCCCGGCCTCGTCGGCGACCGCCGCCGTCACCCCCGCCGACGCCGCCGACGCGGCCCGGCTCGTCGCCTTCGGGCTGCAGCCCAAGCTGCAGCCCGCGCGGGACCAGGAGTACGCCGAGCTGCTGCGCCGCTACCGCGAGGACTCGCCGTTCGCGCGGCTCGCGGACGCCGTGGCCGCCGGGCTCGGACTCGTGGTGCTGGAGGTTTCCCCGCGCGCGGGGATGGCCGTGACGGCGGCCGAGGACTCGGTGTTCGCCGTCCGCATGGGCGACTACGCGCGTCGTACGTCGGCCGACGGCGGCGACCGCTTCCTGCACGGACTGGCCCATCTCGCCGTCGCCGCCATGGCGTTCCCGCGCCCCGAGGACCTCGCCGACGACGGATACATCGGGCGCGTGACGGTCAACGGTGTCGACGCGTTCGTACGGCAGGCCTGCCGCCGCCTGGAGGAGCGTGCCGACGAGCACGGCGACAACACCGACCCGGCCACCGACGCGCCCGGGCTGGAGGCCGCGTGGCGGATCTGGGCGAGACGCAGCGCGGCCGGTGCCACCAAGGACGCGCGCAGACTCGCCGGTTCGACCACCGGCATCGTCGGCAAGGCCGCCGCGTTCCTCACCGACTCCGGATTCCTGCAGCGCACCGGCGACGACAACGGCGGCACGTACCGGACGACTTCCCGCTATCAGCTCCAGGTGCGCGACATGGCGGGCAGCGCCGCGATGGCCGAGTTGCTGGAGCTGGGCGTGGTCCCGGTGACCGACGGCACCCCGACGCTGCTGCCGCCCGAGGACACCGACGACCTGGACCTGGCGGCCGACGCCGGGCTGCCGTTCCACGCGCCGTCGCACTCCTGAACCTCCCCGACCTGCCGAAGACTTACGAGAGTCCGCCATGTACGAGCTGTCCCGGGTCCGCCTCTACTCCATCGGTCCCGCCGGTGCGCGCTACGCCGACACCGTGCTTGACCTGCGGGGCGTGGGCGAGCCCGTGCCCGATCCCGCGCCCACCCAGGCGGAGTTCTTCGAGGAGGAGCCCGTCGGCCCGCCGCGCCGCCCTGCGCCCGCCGGCGTGCTCTTCCTGGAGAACGGCGGCGGCAAGTCGGTACTGCTGAAGCTGATCTTCTCGGTGATGCTGCCGGGCCACCGCAACACCCTCGGCGGCGCCAGCTCCGGCGTGCTGCGCAAGTTCCTGCTCGCCGACGACTGCGGGCACGTCGCTCTGGAGTGGCAGCACACGCTGACCGGCGAGTGCGTCGTCGTCGGCAAGGTCAGCGAGTGGCGCGGACGGCAGGTGTCCAACGACCCGCGGAAGTTCGCCGAGGCCTGGTACTCCTTCCGGCCCGGACCGGGGCTGTCCCTGGACAACCTGCCCGTCGCCGAGGCCACCGCGGTACGGCCGGTCGTCGAGGGGCAGTCGGGCGCTCAGGGGCGCCGGCGCACCATGAAGGGCTTCCGGGACGCCCTCACCGAGGCGGGCAAGGCGTATCCGCATCTGGAGGTGCACTGGGAAGAGATCCACGACCGGTGGATCGAGCACCTCGGCGACCTCGGCCTCGACCCCGAACTCTTCCGCTACCAGCGGGAGATGAATGCCGACGAGGGCGAGGCGGCCGGCCTCTTCGCGGTCAAGAAGGACTCCGACTTCACCGACCTGCTGCTGCGCGCCGTGACCGACACCCGGGACACCGACGGGCTCGCCGACCTAGTCAGCGGCTTCGGCAACAAGCTGGGCCGCCGGGCCGAGCTGATCGCCGAACGGGATTTCACCGCCGGGTCGGTGGACCTGCTCGGTCGGATCGTGGAGGCCGCCGAGGCCCGTGCACGCGCGCGTGACATCCACGCCGGCGCCGAGCGCCGTACCCGCACGCTGGCGCGCCGGCTGTCGGCGCGGGGCGTGCAGGAGCGTGTCCGGGCCGCCGACCTCGCCCAGCGCGTCACCGCCGCCGCGTACGCCGTCACGCACTCCGAGGCGGGCCGGGAGCGCAGCGCGCTGATCGCGGCCGAACTCGCCTACCGGAACGCCTCGTTGGCGCTCGCCGTCGCCGAGAAGTCCGCTGCGGGGCAGAAGCGCGAGCTCGCCGACGCGCGCACCCTGCACTCCGCCTGGCAGGCCGCCGAGGCGGTGCTGCGCCACCGCGCCGCCGCCGACCGTGTCGCGCGCGTGGCCGCCGCGATCCAGGAGGCCGAGCGGGACGCGGCCCCTGCGCTCGCCGCCCGCGCCAAGGCCGCAGTGGATCTCGTACGAGCCCTGCACACGGCCGCGGAGAGCGCCGAGAGCCTCGCCAACGAGGAGGAGGAGCGGTCCGCCGCGCTGCAGGAGGCCGGTGAGATCGCCTACCGGGATTCGACCGCCGCCGCCACGGAGGCGCAGCGGGCCCGCAGCGAGATCGGACACCTGCGGCAGCGCCTCACCGAGGTCGAACAGGAGACGGCCGAGGCGGTGCGCGCGGGCTGGCTCGACGACAGCGCGCCTGACGCCGACCCGGCCCGCGCCGCCCTCGCGGCGAGTGACGCCGAGAAGACGGCGGTCGCCGCCTGGGACACGGCGCGTGAGGCCTCGCACAAGGCGACGGAGCGCGCGCGCGAGGCGGCCTCAGCCGAGTCCCGCGCCGAGCTGACGGCCGCCCGCGCGGCGGACGCGGCGACGGCGACGCGGCGGTCGTACGAGGCCGAGCGCCGCATCACGGAGTCGCTGGCGGCCGAGGAGCGACTGGCGGAGCTGCTGAGCCTGTCCGGCAAGGACGCCCGGCCGTCGGCCCCGGACACACGGCCGTCGGTCCCGCACCCGCGCCACGAAACGGACAGCGACGAAGCGGCTCTCACCCCCGAGGAGCTCGACCGCTTCGCCGACGAACTGCGCGAGCTGCTCGACGACTCCGTGTCCTCCGCCGAGCGGCAGCTCTTCGAGCTTCGCACCGCGGCGGCCGACGACTCCCGGATCCTCGGCGCGCTCGGTGACGGCGGGCTGCTGCCCCCGGGGCCGGACGTGCTGGCCACCGTGGAGTTCCTGGGCGAGCACGGCATCCCGGCTCTGCCCGGCTGGCGCTATCTCGCCCAGGCCGTGGACCCCGCCGACCACGCGCGCGTGCTCGCCGCCCGCCCGGAGCTGGTCGACGGCGTGATCATCACCGATCCCGACACACACGCCCGCGCCCGCGAGGCCCTCAGCGACGCGGCGCTGCTGCCGCGGTCCGCCGTGGCCGTCGGTACGGCCGCCGCCCTGCTCGCCCCCACCCCGGCCGCCGACTCGGGCGAGAGCAGCGTCTTCCTCGTACCGCCGAATCCGGCCATGCACGACGAGCATGCCGCAGACGAGGAGCGGCAGGCGCTGCGCGCGCGGGCGACCGAACGGGACGAGGAGATCAGGACGCTCGCCGCGCGCCTCGGCAAGGACCGGGAGCTGGCGGCACGGCTCGCCTCCTGGCGTACCGGCTGCCCCGCAGGGCGGCTCGTCGAGCTGGCCCAGGCCGCGCACGACACGCGCGTGTTCGCCGAGGAGGCCGAAGCCGAGCTGACCGAGGCGCGTTCGGCGCGGGCCGAGGCCGACGAGGTCGCCGCCGAGGCCGCGCAGGTGCGGGACGAGCGGCAGGAGACGGCGCAGAAGGCCCGGCGCGCGGCCGACGCCCTCGCCGGACTCGCCTTCCGGCTGCGCGAGCGGGCCGGCTGGCAGGTCAAACTGCGCGAACTGGCCGACGACGGCGTCGAGTCGGAGGCCCGCGCCCAGGCCTGCCTGGAGCGCGCCCGCGCCGCCGACGAGGACCGCCGCGGCGCCCAGCGCGCCGCCGACGACGCCCGCCGCACGGCACGGGCACTGCGCGCCGAACGCGCGGAGATCGCGGGCGCCCCCGACGACGTACCCGAGGACGACGGGGCAGCCGACAGGTCGTCGCTGCCCGCACTCCGCGAGGCCTACCGCGCCGCCTCCCAGGTCTACGAGAAGGTCGGCGTCGGCGCCGATCTGCGCGCCGAGCAGGCCCGCGCGGAGAGCGACGAGAGCGCCGCCCGCGCCGAGCTGGACCGCCTCAGCAACAAGGTCCGTACGCGCGCGGAGCAGCTGCTGCAGTCGCCGGACGGGTCCGACGGGCCGTCCCGGCAGGCGGCCGCAGCCCGGGCCGAGGAACTGGTGCAGCTCCTGGAGACCCGGATGTCCACCGCGAGCGAGCAGCTCGGGCGGCTGCGCGGCGAGGCCGAGCGGCACGCGCCCGAGGACGGCGAGGCGCACACCGAGCTGCCCGAGGAACTCCAGCCGCGCGACGCCGAGCACGCGCAGGCGCTGCTGCGCACGGCGACGGCCGAACTCGCCTCCCGCACCGAGGCGTTGAGCCAGGCCCGCGAGGCGCACGCCGAGCTCCTCGACGCCCACCGCGCCGCCGAGGACGCGGCCGGCGGCTTTGACGAGATCGCCGCGATGCTCCGCGATCTGCTGCGCGAACACGCCCTGGAAGAGGAGCAGGAGGAGCCGGAGCCCTACCCCGGCAGCATCGAGGAGGCCCGGCAGGCCGCCGCCGAGGCCCGCCGCTCCCTGCGCGGCTGCGCCGCAGACCTGTCGGCGGCCGAGGCCGCCGTACGCGAGGCGAGCGACGTGCTGGTCCGGCACGCCAACTCCACCCGCTACGAGCAGGTCCGCACCCCCGCACGCCAGCAGATCCGCGAGCTGCCGGCCGCCGCGCTGCCCGAGCACGCCCAGAAGTGGGCGGACGCGTTCGCGCCCCGACTCCGCGTCCTCACCGACGAGTTGGCGCAGCTGGAGCGCAACCGGGACTCGATCGTGGACCGGCTGCGCGGCCTCGTGGAGTCGGCACTGGCGACGCTGCGGTCCGCCCAGCGGCTGTCCCGGCTGCCGGAGGGGCTGGGGGAGTGGTCCGGGCAGGAGTTCCTGCGTATCCGCTTCGAGGAGCCCGACCAGGCCACGCTCACCGAGCGGCTGGGCGAGGTCATCGACGAGGCGACCCGGGCGGCCGTGAAGAAGAACTCCGACCTGCGACGCGACGGCATGTCCCTGCTGCTGAGGGGCGTGGGCGCGGCACTCCAGCCCAAGGGCATCGCCGTCGAGATCCTCAAGCCGGACGCCGTGCTGCGCGCCGAGCGGGTGCCCGTCGGGCAGATGGGCGACGTGTTCTCCGGCGGCCAGCTGCTCACCGCGGCCATCGCCCTGTACTGCACCATGGCCGCGCTGCGGTCGAACGACCGGGGCCGCGACAAGCACCGCCATGCGGGCACGCTGTTCCTTGACAACCCGATCGGCCGTGCCAACGCGACCTATCTGCTGGAGCTGCAACGGGCCGTCTCGGACGCGCTGGGTGTCCAACTCCTCTACACCACCGGCCTGTTCGACACGACGGCGCTCGCGGAGTTCCCGCTGGTGATCCGGCTGCGGAACGATGCCGACCTCCGCGCCGGCCTCAAGTACATCAGCGTGGAGGAACACCTCCGCCCCGGACTGCCCCAGCAGTCCCAGGCGGAGGAGGCGGTGCACAGCGAGATCACGGCGACGCGGATGTTCAAACGCCCAGCGCCTGCAACCCCATAGAGGCGCGCGACCGGGGCGATGCGGGGCTTTCTCAGGAGTGCGACAACTGCCCTGCTCCGCCCCGCCGCCGTATCCGCTGCTGGGCCCGCGCCTGCCGCCGTGCCCTTCGCCGCTCGCGCCGCAGGGCACGGGCGGTGCTGCTCGGGACCGACACCACGCCGTTGCGCTGGTTCCACACCTGGCGGGTCACCCAGACGTCGAGCGCAGCCCAGGTCGCCGCCACGGTGCTCGCCACGCTGCTGAGGACCATCGGGAAGGTCAGCCACGATCCGGCCAGAGTGCACAGGAACGCCACCATCGCCTGGATCAGCGTCACGGCGATGATCAGCACCGCCCGCACCGCGGCCGTACGCACCGGATCGGGCATTCGACGCCGCCGTGCGGACTCCTCGACCCACAAGGGCCGGTTGTACGGCTGCTCTTCAGCCGTGGCGCGCCCAGCGGGCCCGGTCCCGCCCCCGTGCGCCGGAATGTCGTGATCCCGTGCCTCGGGACTCCGCCGCACCGTGAGGTGCGCCGCATCGCCCTCTGTGGGCGCCTCGCGCCGCTCCGCCGTGCCCATCAACGTGTCACTCCCCACCGCCAGCAGACCCCCGCCCGTGTCCGAACGCACGGCTCCCCAGTGGCTGCCCGGCTTGCGCTGCTTTACGCCGCCCGGTTGCGGGATGCGGCTCGTGTGGCCGATTCCGCCCTCATTTCCCGAAGAGAAGGACGAACGGCGCGTCCCGAAGATTCCCAAGAAACGAAAATTTCCGGCCAACTGACCGTCCACGCCGACCGGATCTGTACGGGTGGTCGCCGCACGATTGCGGGCGGCAATCTCCCGCAATGCCCGGACAACTCCCCATCCAGCTGAGCCAGTGCGGTAGTTCAGCCTCCGGACGGGTCTTCGAGTTAACTGTGGGTCGGTAGTAGGCTCGCGCCGTTTGTTGACGCACATGTGTACCCCCGGCCCGCGGGGGTCGAGCTGGGGGAGGCCATGCGCTTTCGCGGGAAGTCGATCCGCCGGAAGATCGTGGCGCTGCTTCTCGTGCCGCTGGTGTCCCTGACCGCGATCTGGGGATTCGCCACGGTACTGACGGGACGGGCGGTCACTCAGCTGTTCCAGGTGTCGACCGCTGTCGAGGACGTCGGCTATCCCATCGAGGACACCGTCCGTGTGATCCAGCAGGAACGCCGCCAGACTCTCGTCTATCTCGCCGACCCGCGGGCTTCGGACGCGCTCGCCGCGCTGCGCAGCACCCGCCGCGCCTCCGACGAGGCCATCGCCAAGGTCCGCAAGAACGCGAATGACCCCGACGTCCGCGACGGACTGAACGCGGGTGACCAAGAACGCCTCACCGCCGTCCTGGACGCCTTCAACGGCGTCGACTCCCTGCGCAGCAGCGCCGAGCAGGGCACGGTGAGCCGCGCCGAGGCCCTCCACCTCTACAACCGCCTTGTGGACCCCTGCTACGCCTTCCTGGCCGCCCTCGACGCGGTCGACAACGTGGAGATGGACCGGCAGGCCCGCGCCCTCGTCAACATCACCCGCGCTCGCGAACTCCTCTCCAGAGAGGACGCCCTGCTCGGCTCCGGACTGGTGGTCGGCAAGCTCACCCGCGAGGAGGTCCGCGAGGTCTCCGACCTGGTCGCGCAGCGCACCCAGTTGTACGACATCAGCCTGCCGGTGCTGCCGTCGGCGGAGCGTGAACGCTACGACCGGTTCTGGAAGAACGCCGCCACCGCCCCGCTGCGCTCGGCCGAGCGGTCCGTCATCGACTCCGGCGCCGGTACGCCCCGTTCGGTCGACGCCAAGAGCTGGGACGCCACCGCGGACAGCGTCCTCAACCAACTCGCCACCCTCAACGACCAGGCCGGTGACCGTCTGCGGGACCGCGTGCAACCGGTCGCGATGAACGTCATCGTCAAGGCGGCCGTAGCCGGCGTCCTGGGCCTGGTCGCCGTGCTGCTCTCGCTCGTGGTCTCGGCGCGCATCGGCCGCACTCTCATCCGCGACCTGCGTCAACTGCGTCTGGAGGCCCACGAGGCGTCCGGCGTACGGCTGCCCAGCGTCATGCGGCGCCTGTCCGCGGGCGAACAGGTCGACGTGGAGACCGAGGTCCCCCGCCTGGAGTTCGACAAGAACGAGATCGGCGAGGTCGGCCAGGCCCTCAACACTCTGCAGCGTGCCGCCGTCGAGGCCGCCGTCAAACAGGCCGAACTGCGCGCCGGCGTCTCCGAAGTGTTCGTCAACCTCGCCCGCCGCAGCCAGGTCCTGCTCCACAAGCAGCTCACCCTGCTCGACACCATGGAACGCCGGACCGAGGACACCGACGAACTCGCCGACCTGTTCCGCCTCGACCACCTGACCACCCGTATGCGGCGGCATGCCGAGGGTCTCGTGATCCTCTCCGGCGCCGCTCCTTCCCGGCAGTGGCGCAAGCCCGTCCAGCTCATGGATGTCGTCCGGGCCGCCGTCGCCGAGGTCGAGGACTACGAACGCATCGAGGTCCGCCGCCTGCCGCGGATCGCCGTCACCGGTCCGGCCGTCGCCGACCTGACGCATCTCGTGGCCGAACTCCTGGAGAACGCCACGGTGTTCTCTCCGCCGCACACGGCCGTCCAGGTCCTCGGCGAGCGGGTCGCCAACGGCTTCACCCTGGAGATCCACGACCGCGGCCTCGGCATGGCGGCCGACGCCCTCCTGGACGCCAACCTCCGGCTCGCCGAGACACCGGAGTTCGAGCTGTCCGACACCGACCGCCTCGGCCTGTTCGTGGTCAGCCGGCTCGCCCAGCGGCAGAACGTCCGAGTTTCCCTGCAGCCGTCCCCGTACGGCGGCACCACCGCGGTCCTTTTCGTCCCCGACGCCCTGCTGACGGACGACGTCCCGGACACCAACGGCATCGGCTTCCGACTCGACCGGCCCCACCACTCGAAGGAGGCCGAGCTGGAGCAGGGCCACGGGAGCGCGCTCTCCCGGAGCCCCGTGCCGCTTCCCGGTCTGCCCGCCGGCCTCCTGGACGGCCCGGTCGAACTGGAGGCACCGGTCGACCTCGACGCCATCGAGGACTTCCCGGGCGCGCTCGACGACGAGGACAGCGAACGCGGAGGGCTCTTCCGCCCCCGTCGCTCCATTGCCCTCGCGGAGGACGAGACGACCGGCCGCAACGGCGGTCAGCTCCATGGCGACCCGCACCTCCATGAGGCGGCCCCCGGCGACGACACGGGCGCGCCGGTCCCGCTGCCCCGCCGCCGTACGCCCAAGCTGGTCAGCTCGCACGGACGCCCGGTCACCGAGCAGCGGTCGTGGCGCGAGGACGCCGCAGACGAGCCGCCGACGGGTTCGGGACGCCCCGGGCCGGAAGCCGCCGCACCGTTGCCGTCCCGTCGTCGCGCCGAGGAGCCGTCGGCTGGGCGGGGTCCGGGCCGGCCCGACCAGGAAGCCGCGCCACCGCTGCCCACCCGCCGCCGCGGTGCCTCACCGCTGCGCCCGGGCACGGGCGGGGCCGACCGGCCCGCTGAACGCGCCGCATCCCCGGCACCCGAGCGAGGAGGCCGCGGCGAGAGCCCGCAGCCCCCCGCCCTCCCCATGCGCAGCTGCCCCACCGCGATCGCACCGAGCGGCCAGGACACCGCCGGCCCGCGCCCCGGCACCGCACCGCAGGAGACAGGCCCCGGCGCGGGCCCGCTGCCTCGGCGGGTTCGGCAGGCCAACCTGGCTCCGCAGCTGAAGCAGAGCGCCCAGCGCCGCACCGAGGACGACCCGGAGCTCGTGGAGCGGGACGCCGACGAGGTACGCAGCCGTATGGCCTCGCTCCAGCGCGGCTGGCAGCGCGGCCGTGATGAGAACGCCGCGGGCGACGACGCCCACAGCGGCGCAGCACCACAACGAACGACAAAGGGGGACGGTCGATGACCGCACCGAAGGCGACCGGCCACACTGCGACCACCAAGTCCGGGGAGCTCAACTGGCTCCTGGACGACCTGGTGGACCGTGTCGCGAGCATCCGCAAAGCCATCGTGCTGTCCGGCGACGGCCTGGCCACGGGCGTGTCCCAGGATCTGTCCCGGGAGGACAGCGAGCACCTCGCCGCCGTCGCCTCCGGATTCCACAGCCTGGCCAAGGGCGTGGGCCGTCACTTCGAGGCCGGCAACGTCCGGCAGACCGTCGTCGAACTGGACGACGCCTTCCTCTTCGTGACGGCCGCCGGCGACGGCAGCTGCCTGGCCGTCCTCTCGGACGCCGACTCGGACGTCGGCCAGGTCGCTTATGAGATGACGCTCCTCGTGAAGCGGGTCGGTGTGCATCTGGGCGCCGCTCCGCGCACCGATCTGCCCGCAGGTGGGTAGTGGGATGTCATGAGCGCTGACGGTCAGGGAAGAAGCCACTGGTTCGACGACGAAGCCGGCCCGGTCGTCCGCCCGTACGCGATGACGCGCGGCCGTACCACCAGTGCGGGCCAGCACCGCCTCGACCTGATCGCGGTGGTCGTCACGGAGCCCCAGGCGGACGATCCGGATGCCGACGTGACGCTGTCGCCGGAACACGTGGACATCGTCGATCTGTGCCGTGGCGCCCCCCAGTCGGTCGCCGAACTCGCCGCCGAACTCGATCTGCCCATCGGAGTGGTGCGCGTCCTGGTCGGCGACCTCGTCACCGGGGAATTCGTCCATGTGACGCGGCCCGTACCCCCAGCCGAACTGCCGGACGAGAGTATTCTGCGCGACGTGATCAACGGCCTCCGGGCGCTCTGAGCGGCGCGAAAGCGGGGTACTGACGTGACAGGCTGGCAGTTCTGGGTCGACCGAGGCGGCACGTTCACCGACATCGTCGCGCGGCGCCCGGACGGCCGCCTGCTGACGCACAAGCTGCTGTCGGAGAATCCGGCGCGATACTCCGACGCAGCGGTCGCGGGCGTACGAGAACTGCTGGACGGCTCCCAGGACCCCATCGAGGCCGTCCGCATGGGGACGACGGTCGCCACCAACGCGCTCCTGGAACGCAAGGGCGAACGCACACTGCTCGTCGTCACCCGGGGCTTCCGTGACGCGCTGCGCATCGCCTACCAGAACCGCCCGCACATCTTCGCCCGCCGTATCGACCTCCCCGAACTGCTCCACGAGCGGGTCGTGGAGGTCGACGAGCGGATCGCCGCAGACGGCACCGTCCTTCGCGCCCCCGACCTGGACGCCCTCCTCGGCCCCCTCCAGGAGGCGTACGACGACGGCATCCGCGCCGTCGCCGTCGTCTGCATGCACAGCCATCTGCACCCCGCCCACGAGCAGGCCGTGGGGGAGCTGGCCGCCCGCCTCGGTTTTCCGCAGATCTCGCTGTCCAGCGAGGTCAGCCCGCTGATGAAGCTCGTGCCGCGCGGGGACACCGCGGTCGTCGACGCCTACCTGTCGCCCGTACTGCGCCGCTACGTCCAGCACGTCGCCGATGAACTCCACGGCGTACGGCTGATGTTCATGCAGTCCAACGGCGGGCTCGCCGAAGCCGGGCAGTTCCGCGGCAAGGACGCCATCCTCTCCGGGCCGGCCGGAGGCATCGTGGGCATGGCCCGGATGTCGCAGCTGGCCGGCTTCGACCGCGTCATCGGCTTCGACATGGGCGGAACCTCCACCGATGTCTCGCACTTCGCGGGTGAGTACGAGCGCGTCTTCAACACACAGATCGCCGGCGTCCGGCTGCGCGCACCCATGCTGGACATCCACACCGTCGCAGCAGGTGGCGGCTCGATCCTCCACTTCGACGGCTCCCGCTACCGCGTAGGGCCGGACTCGGCGGGCGCGGATCCGGGGCCCGCCTGCTACCGCGGCGGCGGCCCGCTCGCCGTCACCGACGCCAACGTCATGCTGGGCCGGATCCAACCCGCCTACTTCCCCAAGGTGTTCGGCCCGGACGGCGATCAGCCTCTCGACGCGGATCTCGTCCGCGACCGCTTCGCCGCCCTCGCGCGCGAGATCCGCACAAGGACCGGAGACGACCGCACCCCCGAGCAGGTCGCCGAGGGATACCTGCAGATCGCCGTCGCCAACATCGCCAACGCCGTCAAGCGGATTTCCGTCCAGAAGGGCCACGACGTCACCCGCTACGCCCTGACCACCTTCGGTGGCGCGGGCGGCCAGCACGCATGCATGGTCGCCGACTCGCTCGGCATCCGGACCGTTCTCGTACCGCCCATGGCCGGCGTCCTGTCCGCACTCGGCATCGGCCTCGCCGACACCACCGCCATGCGCGAACAGTCCGTCGAAGCCTCCCTGGAGCCCGCGTCCATGCCCGCCGTCCTCAAGACGGCCGACGACCTGGAGGGAGCGGCCCGCGCGGAACTTCTCGCCGAGGACGTCCCCGAGGACCGCATCCGGGTCACCCGCCGCGCACAGCTGCGCTACGACGGCACCGACACCACCCTGTCCGTCGAGCTGACCGAGCCCGACACGATGCGTGACACCTTCGAAGAACGTCATCGCGCCACGTACTCCTTCACGCTCGACCGCCCGATCGTCGTCGAAGCCCTCTCCGTCGAAGCCACCGGCATCACAGAACCCCCCGATCTCTCTGTTCTCGCCCCGTACGAAGCCGCCCGCACAGACGGCTCGGCCGCGCCCGGGACCGTCCGCCTCCACACCGGCGGCGCCTGGCGCGACGTCCCCCTGCACCGCCGCGAGGAGTTCCCTCCCGGCGAAACCGTCACCGGCCCCGCGATCATCACGGAATCCAGTGCGACGACCGTCGTCGACGACGGCTGGCAGGCCGTGGCACGAGACGACGGGCATCTGGTCATGGAACGCGCGGCGATTACGGAGAGTTCCGATCTCGACACAAAAGCTGATCCGGTTCTCCTCGAGGTCTTCAACAATCTCTTCATGTCGATCGCCGAACAGATGGGCGCCCGGCTGGAGTCCACGGCCCAGTCCGTCAACATCAAGGAGCGGCTCGACTTCTCCTGCGCCCTCTTCGACCCGGACGGAAACCTGGTGGCCAACGCGCCGCACATCCCCGTCCACCTGGGCTCCATGGGCACGAGCGTCAAGGAGGTCATCCGCCGCCGGGGCACCTCGATGCGGCCCGGCGACACGTACGCCGTCAACGACCCGTACCACGGCGGCACTCACCTGCCGGACGTCACGGTGATCACCCCGGTCTTCGGCACGCAGGGTGACCGAATCCTCTTCTACGTCGCCTCCCGCGGCCACCACGCCGAGATCGGCGGCATCGCCCCGGGCTCCATGCCCGCCAACAGCCGCACCATCGAGGAGGAAGGCATCCTCTTCGACAACTGGCTGCTCGCCGAGAACGGCCGCTTCCGCGAGGAGGAGACCCTCCGCCTGCTCACCGAGGCGCCCTACCCCTCCCGCAACCCCAAGACCAACCTCGCCGACCTGCGCGCCCAGATCGCCGCCAACCAGAAGGGCGTCGACGAAGTCGCCCGCATGATCGAGAACTTCGGCCTCGACGTGGTGCAGGCGTACATGAAGCACGTCCAGGACAATGCCGAGGAAGCCGTGCGGCGGGTCGTCGACGCCCTGGACGACGGCGAGTACGCCTACGAGACCGACTCGGGCGCCGTCATCCGCGTACGCGTGCGCGTGGACCGCGAAAACCGCTCCGCGACCGTTGACTTCACCGGTACCTCCCCCCAGCTGGCGAGCAACTTCAACGCCCCCTTCGCAGTGGTCAACGCGGCCGTCCTGTACGTGTTCCGCACTCTCGTCGCCGACGACATCCCGCTCAACGACGGTTGCCTGCGCCCCCTCGACATCGTCGTCCCGCCCGGCTCCATGCTCGCGCCCGAACCGCCGGCCGCAGTGGTCGCAGGCAACGTCGAGACCTCCCAGGCCATCACCGGCGCCCTCTACGCCGCGCTCGGCGTCCAGGCCGAGGGCTCCGGGACCATGAACAACGTCACCTTCGGCAACGAGCGGTACCAGTACTACGAGACCGTCGCCTCCGGCTCCGGCGCGGGAGAGGGCTTCCCCGGCGCGCCCGTCGTACAGACCCACATGACCAACTCGCGGCTCACCGACCCCGAGGTCCTGGAGTGGCGGCTTCCCGTACAGCTCGACGAGTTCGCGGTCCGGGACGGCAGTGGCGGGCGCGGTCGGTGGCACGGCGGCGACGGTGCGGTGCGCCGCATCCGCTTCCACGAGCCCATGACGGTCTCCACGCTCTCCCAGCACCGCAGAGTCCCGCCGTACGGCATGGCGGGCGGCGAGCCCGGTGCGCTGGGCGCCAATCGTGTCGAGCACGCGGACGGCACGGTCACCGCGCTCGGCGGAAGCGACTCGGCGGACGTCGGCCCGGACGACGTACTCGTCATCGAAACCCCCGGCGGCGGAGGCTACGGCCCGCCGTCGTCCCACCCCCATCAAGCAGGAGAAGAGAACGATGATCTTCGGGCGTTCTGAGCGCGGGAAGCCTCCGGTCGAGCCCGTCACGCTCAAGATCCTGGTGGCCGGCGGCTTCGGTGTGGGCAAGACCACCCTCGTCGGCGCGGTCAGCGAGATCAGGCCGCTGCGCACCGAGGAACTGCTCACCGAGGCCGGCCGGCCCATCGACGACACGAGCGGCGTGGAGGGCAAGAACACCACCACCGTGGCCATGGACTTCGGCCGCATCACCCTCCGCGAGGACCTCGTGCTGTACCTGTTCGGCACGCCCGGGCAGGAGCGGTTCTGGTTCATGTGGGACGAGCTCTCCGAGGGCGCCCTCGGCGCCGTCGTGCTCGCCGACACCCGCCGCCTGGAGGACTGCTTCGCCGCCGTCGACTACTTCGAGCGGCGCTCCATACCTTTCCTCGTCGGCGTCAACTGCTTCGAGGGGTCTTCCCGTTACCCGGCCGACGACGTCCGCCAGGCCCTCGACCTGGACGACGACGTACCGCTCCTGCTGTGCGACGCCCGCGACCGGGAGTCCGTCAAGGAGGTCCTGATCGGCGTGGTCCAGCACGCCATGGCGTACGCGGCCGACCGCCGCCAGACCGTCACCACCTGAACCATGTGCGCGGCCCGTACCCCCGCCGACCGGGGTACGGGCCGCAGCCATGGGCACGCGCGCGCGTGCCTAGTTTTCGCCGTCTTCCTCCCAGCCGAAGCTCTTCTCAACGGCCTTGCGCCAGTTGTGGTACTGGCGGTCACGGACGGATGCCTCCATGGCCGGCGTCCACTCGACATCCTTCTGCCAGTGGGACTTCAGCTCGTCGAGGTCGTTCCACACGCCGGTGGCGAGCCCGGCCGCGTACGCGGCGCCGAGGCAGGTGGTCTCGGAGACCTTGGGGCGGACCACCGGAACGTCGAGCACGTCCGCCTGGTGCTGCATGAGCAGGTTGTTCTTGGTCATGCCGCCGTCCACCTTCAGGGTGGTGATGTGCACCCCGGAGTCCTGGTACATGGCGTCCACGACCTCGCGCGTCTGCCAGCTTGTCGCTTCGAGCACGGCTCGGGCGAGGTGCCCCTTGGTGACGTAGCGGGTCAGGCCCGTGATCACACCGCGCGCGTCGGAGCGCCAGTACGGCGCGAACAGGCCGGAGAAGGCGGGCACGATGTACGCTCCGCCGTTGTCCTCGACACTCGCCGCCAGCGGTTCGATCTCGTCGGCGGTACGAATGATGCCCAGCTGGTCGCGGAACCATTGCACGAGGGCACCCGTTATGGCTATCGACCCCTCCAGGCAGTAGACCGGTGCCTCGCTGCCGATCTTGTAGCCCATCGTCGTCAGCAGCCCGCTCTTCGACGCCACCGGCCGGTTGCCCGTGTTGAGCAGCAGGAAGCTGCCCGTGCCGTACGTGTTCTTCGCCGTGCCCACGTCGTAGCAGGCCTGCCCGAACACGGCCGCCTGCTGGTCGCCGAGGGCCGAGGCGACCGGCACCCCGGCCAGCTGGCCCACGGCGGTGCCGTACACCTCGGCCGACGACCTGATCTCGGGGAGGACGGCTTCGGGGATGTTCATCGCGGCGAGGATGGACGGGTCCCACTGGAGGGATTCCAGGTTCATCAGCATGGTGCGGCCGGCGTTGGTGACGTCCGTGACGTGCTGTCCGCCGTCGGTGCCGCCCGTCAGGTTCCAGATGAGCCAGGAGTCGATGGTGCCGAAGGCGATCTCACCGTTCTCGGCGCGGGCCCTGAGACCGGGCACGTTGTCCAGCAGCCAGGCGGCCTTGGGGCCGGAGAAGTAGGTGGCCAGCGGCAGTCCGGTCTGCTCGCGGAAACGGTCCTGCCCATCCGAGCCGCCGAGCTGGTTGGTCAGCGCCGCGGTGCGGGTGTCCTGCCACACGATGGCGTTGTGCACGGGTTTGCCCGTCGCGCGGTCCCACAGGACCGTGGTCTCGCGCTGGTTTGTGATGCCGAGCGCGCTGAGCTGGTCGGCGCGCAGCCCGGCCTTGGCGATCGCTCCGGCGACCACGGCCTGCACCTTGGACCAGATCTCCGTGGCGTCGTGCTCCACCCAGCCGGGCTTCGGGAAGATCTGGCGGTGCTCGCGCTGGTCGACAGCGACGATCGCGCCGTCCTGGTTGAAGACGATGCAGCGGCTGGAAGTGGTGCCCTGGTCGATAGCGGCGACGAACTTGTCCGTCATGACGTCCCCTTCGTCGTTCCTTCAGAAGGCTGCTTTGAATCAGAGGGCTGCTGTGAAGATCAGCCCGGAAAGCACCCCGCCGATCAGCGGTCCGACCACCGGGATCCACATGCCGTGGCCTTCGCCGTGGATGTCTGCGTTGCTCATGGCGGCTCCTAGGGCCCTGTCCCGGGGTGATCGACCCCGGTCCTCGGTGCAGGGTGCGTTTCCCGTGGCGACTTCAGCCGAAGGCGGGGGAGCTCCCGCGCCCCGTCCGGCGTCCGTGACGAGCGTGCCGTCGCAGCCGAATCGCCCGTGGGGGAACGGGCCTGTTCTTCAGGCGGGGCCCGCGCGGCGCGTGCCTGGATACACCGTGTATGTACGGCGATGTCGACTGACACCGGAAGTGTTCACCGGCGCCCACAGAGCGTCAAGGTCGCCGACACCAACGGTGACAGCCGCCGTTGTCTCCGAGCGAAGGGCATTACGGTCGGTCGGTTACGACGATCAGCCTAGGCCCGGTTCCGCCACCGCGCACCCGGCCTGGGCGGGCGCCGTCCCCGAGCCGCGCCGGATCTCGTGGCCCGGCAGACCCGCCCGGCCCAGCACCCAACTCGCCCCGTGCAGCGATTTCGCGGCCTTCTTCAGCGGCGCCAGACACGCGGCGGCCTGCCGGTGGTCCGTCACACTGCCCGGCGGGCACAGGACTGTGGCCAGGGACAACGTGACGGGACGCCCGCCGGCCGACCAGGGCGCGTCCAGCATCGAGGCGGCCAGCGGATCCAGCCACTCCGGTTCGGCGAGCACCAGGAAGTCGTCCCCGCCGATGTGGCCCACGCGGGTGCTCCCGGACGCCGCGTGCTGCAGCGCCCGCCCCACCGAGCGGATCAGCTCGTCGCCCGCCGCGAACCCGGCCCCGTCGTTGACCTGCTTGAAGTGGTCCACGTCCAGCCAGCTCAGGGCGAAGGGCCGGCCGTCCGCGATGCGGCGGTCCACTTCGCCGGTGATCGCGTCCGAGCCGGGCAGGCGCGTGAGCGGATTGAGCCCGGCCGCCTCCTCGACCCGGCTCTCGGCCAGTGCCCGCACGAGGTCCGCGAGCCGTACGACACCCACGCACCGCCCGATCCGGTCCACCACCGCCACATCGTCCGACGTGCGCCCCCGGCCGCCGACGGCCACCACGTCCAGGACCTCCCATGCGGTGGCGTCGACACCCACCGTCCGCGGCGGATCCCCGAGCTTCGCGGCGGGCCGGTCGGCGTACAGAGCATGTCCGTAGCGCCCCGACATCGACAGCAGGAACCGCGAGCGGTGCACCGACCGGACCGGGAGTCCGTTTGCGTCCACGAGCAGCACGCCCGACACCTCCGGAGAACCGGTCAGAAGCGCCCGTACCTGACCGGCCGACGCGGTGGCGGGCAGCAGCGCGGCGGGCCGCACGAACTCCCGCACCGAAGGCCCCGACTTCGGGACCGTCACGGCGCCCGAGGAACGAGGCGGAACGTATACGTCCGCCGCGGGCAACCGGGCCGGCGGTGCGAACAGCTCGCCCTGCGCCAGCTGAGCACCGGCCGAGATCGCGGCCGCGCACTGCAGTTCCGTCTCGACGCCCTCGACGGACAGGAGCGCTCCCAGCTGCTCGCACAGCGTCCGCATCGCCTTCACCGCCGCCGGCCGCGCCAGCAGCGACGCATCCAGTTTCACCAGGTCGGGCCCCATGTCGGTGAGCAGCCGCAGGGGTACGTCCCCGTCTCCGACGCCGTCCGCACTGATCCGGAAGCCTTGCGTCCGCAGCGCGCTCACCGCCTCCAGCAGCGCCTGCTGCGGGACGTGCGTGTACGGCGGCCCGATGTCGATCGTCACCTCCCACGGCAGCCGTCCCGCCTCGCGTACGGCGGCGTGCAGCGGGGTGAGGCCTCCCAGGTCGGCGAGGGTGCCCGCGAACACGTTGACGTGCAGCGGCAGCAGTGTCTCCTTGTGAGCCGCCGCACGGACCGCCAACACCGCCAGCCGGCCGTCGAGTTCAGGGTCTCGACGGGCCTCGGCCAGGATGTCGCCGGCCTCCGGGCGGGCGAGTATCTCCAGCCCTGCGACCCCTCCGGTGGTCAGGTTGACCACCGGCTGGAAGGCGAAGCGGAGAGTATCCGTCCAGGAGTGCACGGGAGCATGATGGCTCCGCCGACGCACGCCCAGGCCCAGTTCATGAGACGCTCACGCAGGATTTCGAGGCGATCACGCAGCGTGCGAGAAAGGGCTTGCTCCGCCTGCCTACCGCACCGCGATCACCGCCGACCCGTGCCCGAACAGCCCCTGGTTCGCCGTGATCCCCACGCGCGCCCCCGCGACCTGCCGCTCACCCGCCTCCCGCCTCAACTGCCAGGTCAGCTCGCAGACTTGAGCAATCGCCTGAGCGGGAACCGCCTCTCCGAAGGAGGCCAGCCCACCGCTCACGTTCACCGGTATTCGCCCGCCGAGGGTCGTCGCGCCCTCCCGCAGCAGCTTCGCGGCCTCTCCCTGCCCGCACAGCCCCAGATCCTCGTACCACTGCAACTCCAGGGCGGTGGACAGGTCGTAGACCTCGGCGAGGGAGAGGTCCTCGGGGCCGAGGCCCGCCTCCTCGTAGGCCGCCTGTGCGATCGACGTGCGGAACGTGTCGGCGGCAGGCTGCACCGCCACGGCGGAGTCCGTCGCGATGTCCGGAAGATCCAGCACCGTGTTGGGGTAACGCGGCGTCACCGTGGACACGGCCCGGATCCGCACCGGCCGGTCCGCCCCGTGCCGACGTGCGAACTCCGTGCTGGACAGCACCAGGGCCGCACCTCCGTCCGACGTCGCGCAGATGTCGAGCAGCCGCAGCGGATCGGCGACCACCACGGAGGCAGCGACCTCCTCGGCGGTGACCCGCTTGCGGTAGCGGGCGTTCGGATTGAGCGCCCCCAGGGCCGAGTTCTTCACCTTGACCTGTGCGAAGTCCTCGACCGTGTCGCCGTGCACGGCCATGCGACGGCGCGCGTACAGCCCGAAGTAGGTGGGATTGGTCGCCCCCAGCACCCGGAAGCGCAGCCAGTCCGGATCGTCGGGCCGGTCGCCTCCCGCCGGCCGGAAGAACCCCTTGGGCGCCGCATCGGCGCCCACCACGAGGACCACGTCCGCGAGACCCGAAAGGATCTGTGCCCGCGCGGTGTTGACGGCCTGTGCCCCGGACGCGCACGCCGCGTACACGCTCGCCACCCGGGCGCCCTGCCAGCCCAGGGCCTTCGCGAAGGTCGCACCGGCCACATAGCCCGGATAGCCGCCCCGCACGGTGTCGGCGCCGACGATCGAGCCGATGTCCCGCCACTCCAGCCCGGCGTCGGCGAGCGCCGCACGGGCGGCTGCAGCCCCGTACTCGACGAAGCTGCGCCCCCACTTGCCCCACGGGTGCATGCCCGCGCCGAGCACCGCCACCTCACCCGTCATGCCCTCACCCCCGTCGGCCGCCAATGCCAGGTCGTCCAGGTCGTCTCCGTGTCCTCATGGAGCACTCCGGGCACGACCTCCACCTCCATGCCCACCGTCAGATCGGCGACGGTGACCCCGGGCGCCGCCTGCCCCAGCACCACGATCCGCTCGGCCTCCAGCTCCACAGCGATCAACGTGTACGGCTCCCACGGAAGTTCCGGATTGCTCACATAGGGTGACGGTGGCCGGTACTGGCTGTCCGTGTACGACCAGACGCGCCCGCGCCGGGACAGCGGCACCTCCTCGAGATCTCCGCCGGGGCATCCGGGATTCCGGCAGTGGGTGTCCTCGCGGGGGAAGAACACCGAACCGCACGCCGCGCAGCGGGTGCCGAGGAGCCTGAAGCCGTCCCCGTCGCCGGTGAACCATCCGTCGACGACGGGCGTGCGTGTACGAGACAAAGCCCCTCCCTGGCATACGATCTGACGGAACGTCAGAAGTGTGTCACGGGCATCCGGAATTGGGCAGGGCAGGAGACATGACACGACTCACCCGTTCAGTACGCGGTCTGATCACCGCCCTGGCCGCCCTGCTGGCCGTGACGGCCGCCTCGGCCACCGCCCGGGCGAACACCGAGCCCAAAGCACCGCAGGACTTCGTGGCCCTGAGAACCGTGGACCCGACGATCATCCAGGAGATGCGCTACTTCACCCCGCACAACTTCGTCGGCGAGCGCATCGACGGCTACCAGCAGCCGATCTGCCTCCTCACCCGGCCGGCCGCCGAAGCGCTCCACAAGGCCCAGGCGAAGCTGCTGCGCGAGGGCTACACCCTCAAGGTGTACGACTGCTACCGGCCGCAGCGCGCCGTGAACCACTTCGTCCGCTGGGCCGAGGACCTCGACGACCAGGCGACGAAGGGCGAGTTCTATCCGAACGTCGACAAGACCCGTCTGTTCGCGGACGGTTACATCGCGGAGAAATCCGGCCACAGCCGTGGCTCGACCATGGACCTCACCATCGTGAAGCTCCCTGCGAGACCGACCCGGCCGTACCACCCGGGAGAGCCCCTCGTGCCCTGCTATGCGCCCAGGGACGAGCGCTTCCCCGACAACTCCGTCGACATGGGCACCGGGTTCGACTGCTTCGACACCCTCGCCCACACCCTGGACCCGCGCATCGAGGGCGAACAGCGCGCCAACAGACTGCTCCTCAAGAGCACCATGGAGGGGCTCGGATTCGTGAACCTCGCCGAGGAGTGGTGGCACTACACGTACAAGCCCGAGCCCTACCCGGACACCTACTTCGACTTCCCCGTCTCTCGGAAGTCGCTCACCAGCGGGCACTGAGGCGCCCCCGGAAGACGCTCTTCACTTGATCGGATACATTCCGCTTCGTGTCCGAAACTCAAGCCTCCACCCCCAATTCCGCGCCCGACTCCCACTGTTCGAGCTGCGGAGCGCCCTACGGAGAGGGCGTCTCCGGCTGGCCCCGCACCTGTCCGGCCTGCCACGCGGTGGCCTACCGCAACCCCCTGCCGGTGGCGATCGCGCTCCAGCCCGTGTACGACACGAAGGGCACCGCCCTGGTCGTCATCACCCGAACCGTCGCCCCCGCGCGCGGAGGCATCGCGTTGCCCGGTGGCTACATCGACGACCGCGAGGACTGGCGGCAGGCCGTCGTCCGCGAGCTCAAGGAAGAGACCGGCATCGACGCGGCCGGCCGCGACGTACGGCTCGTCGACGCCATGAGCTCGCCCGACGGGCACCTGCTGCTGTTCGGGCTCCTCCCCGAGCGCCCGGCCGAGGGCCTCCCGCAGTCCACGGCCACCGACGAGACGGAGGGCTGGCACCTCCTGCGCAGGCCGGAGGAGCTCGCCTTCCCCCTGCACACGCTGGCCGTACGGGCGTGGTTCGAGGGCCGGTACGTCTGAGTCAGTCCCCCTTCAGGCCTCGCACACGCACCGGGTAGGGCGGCTCGCCGGCGCCGCCCTCGCCCTCGCGCTCGACCACCAGCCGCCGTCCCGTCCAACGGGCGACGTAGCGCTCGAGTTCCGGCTCGGCCCATCCGTCACCCGCGTCCTGCACCACCAGTCCGCCACCGCTCCGTCCCCGGGCGGGCGCCCAGACCTCCAGCTCCAGCCCGCCGTCGTCCCCGCGTACGGGGACGACGGCACCCGCGCGCGCGAGCACCGGAATCCGCGACAAGGGGGCCTCGAGGAGCACCTGCGCCGGCCCCTCGTACACCTGCTCCGTCACCGTGTCGTACCAGCGCCCCCGGGGCAGCTGCACCGCCCGCCGGTCGGCGCCCGGGTCGAGCACCGGCGCCACCAGCAGACAGTCGCCCAGCAGGAACGCGTCCTCGCAGTCGCGCAGCGCACGGTCCTCGGGCGCCGCCCACCACAGCGGCCGCACATAGGGCGCTCCGTTGCGTCGGGCCAGATGCGCGAGCGTCATGAAGTACGGCAGCAGCCGCCGGCGTTCGACGAGCGCCACGCGCGCGTGCTCCAGCACTTCGGCACCGAACTCCCAAGGCTCCCTGCGCCCCGCCCGCAGACTCGCGTGGGTACGGAACAGCGGCAGGTACGCACCGAGTTGGAGCCAGCGCAGATACAGCTCGGGCGACGGACTCCCGTCGAAACCGCCCACGTCCGGCCCCGAATACGGCACCCCGCACAGACCCAGCCCCATGACCAGCGACAGTGAGGCCCGCAGCCCGGGCCAGCCCGTGGCCACGTCTCCGGACCAGGTGCCGCCGTAGCGCTGCAGGCCGGCCCAACCGGAGCGCGAGAAAATGAACGGCCGTTCCTCGGGAGCCAGTTCGCGCAGCCCTTCGTAGGCCGCCCTGGCCATGCACAGCGCGTAGATGTTGTGCGCCTCCCGATGGTCCCCGCCCCGTCCTTCCAGCGAGTGCCTGGCCGAACGCGGCAGCGTCGACTCCCCGAAGGCGGCGAACGAGGTGGGCTCGTTCATGTCGTGCCAGAAACCCGAGAACCCCTGGGCGAGCCGCTCCTCGTACAGAGCGCCCCACCACTCACGCACACGCGCGTGCGTGAAGTCCGGGAAGACCGCCTCCCCGGGCCACGCCACCCCGCGCACAAGCCGCCCCGAAGCGTCCCGCACGAACGCGTCCACGGCGGTCCCGCTGTCGTACGCCGCGTTGCCCTCGGCGGCCTTGACCGCAGGGTCGACGATCGACACCAGCCGGATCCCGTCCCGCCGCAGCTCCTCGGCCAGCACCGGCAGCTTCGGAAAGTGCTCGTGGGCGACGGTGAACACCTGGTGTTCGTCGTAGTGGTCGATGTCCAGATGGACGGCGTCGAGCGGCAGCCCGCGCTCCTGGTAGCCGGAGACGATCCGCCGCACCTCCTGCTCACTGCCGAAGCCCCAGCGCGCGTGATGATGACCCAGCGCCCACGCGGGCGGTAGCGCAGGCGCACCCGTCAGAGACGCCCAGGTGTGCAGCACGCGCGCGGGGGTGCCCACGACCACCCAGCAGCGCAACGGACCGCCGTCCACCCGCAGTTCGCACATCCCTGCACGGTCGTGCCCGGAACCGGCGCCCTCCTCGCCCTCCCGCAGTGTCACCGTGCCGTCCCACGAGGTGTCGTGGAACACCAGATGCGTCGCCGCGTCGGCCACCACCAGCTGCACCGGCATCGTGATGTACAGCGGATCGTCGCCGGGACCGAACGTGCGCCCCGGGTCCGTATTCCACAGGCGGTACGTTCCCTCGCGCAGCCGTGGGCCCGATGCCCGCCCGCCGAGCCCGAAGAACCGCGCGTCCGCGGCCACCTCCGAGCGCTGCATCCAGCGTGCAACACCGCCCCCGACCGGCTCCCACCACCGGGGCGGCAGATCACGGCGCAGGGTCACGCCTCCGGGTGTGAGCACCTCGACTGCCCCGTGCCGCGAGACGACGACCGTCACCCGCTCGGCCACCACCCGCCAGCCGCCGTCCTTGTCCGGCTCCAGGACGGCCCGGGGATCCGGCTCCGGGCAGCGGCCAGCCAGCGCGTACGACGGCTCCGGAGAGGCCCCGTCCCAGCCCCAGAAGACCGCCCCGTTCACAGCGACGAAGATGCGCAGCTCGGACCGGCTGAACCGGACGACGCCGCCACCCGGACCGGGCTCCACCTCCTGCACGGGCCCGGGCACCCGCGCTCGCTCGGCGCCCCGCGACGGCAGCGCGGAGGCGTCGGCACGCCTCCTCCGCCATGCCGCCTTCACGGTACGCAACCCCTGGGCCGCCCTCACCGAACCGACCACCCTTATCGAACGCACCAGGTCACGACCGTCCATGCTGCTCACCCTGCCATTGACCGCCCCACGCGCGCGTGTCGTTCAACTGCCGTTCACCCGTGCCGGGACCACATCTTCACGACCCGGACTATGTGGGGCGCGCCCTGGTGTAGAAGTCGATCACATGGCATCGTCCGTGTCAGCCGCGTCACGCGCACAACCCCAGCACGTGCGCGACCGACGCATACGACGCGCACAGTCCGGGAGCCGCCCCATGTCGACCGTGAACCCCCAGCCGCTCTGGCAGCCAGATCCGGAACGCATCGCCCAGGCGCAGGTCACAAAGTTCCAGGCCTGGGCGGCCGAGCACCACGGCGCACCGGCCGAGGGCGGCTATGCGGCACTGCACCGCTGGTCCGTCGACCAACTGGACACCTTCTGGAAAGCCGTCACTCAGTGGTTCGACGTACGGTTCTCGACACCCTACGCGCGCGTACTCGGCGACCGCTCGATGCCGGGTGCCCAGTGGTTCCCCGGGGCGACCCTGAACTACGCCGAGCACGCCCTGCGCGCCGCCACGACCCGCGCGGACGAACCGGCCCTCCTCTACGTCGACGAGACGCACGAGCCGCGCCCGGTGACCTGGTCCGAGCTGCGTCGCCAGGTCGGCTCCCTGGCCGCCGAGCTGCGCGCCCTCGGCCTACGCCCCGGAGACCGCGTGAGCGGCTACCTCCCGAACATCCCGCAGGCCGTCGTCGCCCTCCTCGCCACGGCCGCCGTGGGCGGCGTCTGGACGTCCTGCGCCCCCGACTTCGGCGCCCGTAGCGTCCTGGACCGCTTCCAGCAGGTCGAACCGGTCGTCCTGTTCACCGTCGACGGCTACCGCTACGGCGGCAAGGAGCACGATCGCCGCGACATCGTCGCCGAGCTGCGCCACGAACTGCCCACGCTGCGTGCCGTCGTCCACATCCCCCTCCTCGGCACCGAGCCCCCCGAAGGCGCCCTGGACTGGTCGGCCCTGACCAGCGCGGACGTGGAGCCCGTCTTCGAGCAGGTCGCCTTCGACCACCCTCTCTGGGTGCTCTACTCTTCGGGCACGACCGGCCTGCCCAAGGCCATCGTCCAGTCCCAGGGCGGCATCCTGATCGAGCACCTCAAACAGCTCGGCCTGCACTGCGACCTGGGCCCCGAGGACCGTTTCTTCTGGTACACGTCCACCGGCTGGATGATGTGGAACTTCCTCGTCTCCGGCCTCCTCACCGGCACGACGATCGTGCTCTACGACGGCAGCCCCGGCTTCCCGGACACGGGCGCCCAGTGGCGCATCGCCGAACGGACCGGAGCCACCCTCTACGGCACCTCGGCGGCTTACGTCATGGCCTGCCGCAAGGCCGGCGTGCACCCGGCGCGCGACTTCGACCTCTCCCGGGTGCAGTGCGTCGCCACGACCGGATCTCCCCTGCCCCCTGACGGGTTCCGCTGGCTGCACGACGAGGTCCGCGACGACCTGTGGATCGCATCCGTCAGCGGCGGCACGGACGTGTGCTCCTGCTTCGCAGGAGCCGTACCCACCCTCCCGGTGTACATCGGCGAGCTCCAGGCACCCGGCCTCGGCACCGACCTGCAGTCCTGGGACCCGAGCGGCAAGCCCGTGATCGACGAGGTCGGCGAGCTCGTGGTCACCAACCCCATGCCGTCGATGCCGATCCACTTCTGGAACGACCCCGACGGCAGCCGCTACCACGACAGCTACTTCGACACCTACCCCGGTGTGTGGCGCCACGGCGACTGGATCACCGTCACCACCCGCGGCTCCGTCGTCATCCACGGCCGCTCCGACTCGACGCTCAACCGCCAGGGCGTGCGCATGGGTTCGGCCGACATCTACGAAGCCGTCGAGCGCATCCCCGAGATCAGGGAATCTCTCGTCATCGGCATCGAACAGCCCGACGGCGGCTACTGGATGCCCCTCTTCGTGCACCTGGTCCCCGGAGCAACCCTGGACGAGGCCCTGCTGGCCCGCATCAAGCAGACCATCCGCGAACAGCTCTCACCGCGCCACGTCCCCGACGAGATCATCGAGGTACCCGGCATTCCGCACACCCTCACCGGCAAGCGCATCGAGGTCCCGGTCAAGCGCCTCCTCCAGGGCACTCCACTGGAGAAGGCCGTCAACCCGGGCTCCATCGACAACCTGGATCTACTGCACTTCTACGAGGACCTCGCCCGCAAACGCGCCTGACGGGGGCGGCTCAACCGCCGTAGGTGGCCTCGGACTCATCGAGCACGGCAGCGAAGTCCGAGGCCAGCCGCGCCGCGTCGGCAGGCTCCAGCTCGGCCACGGAGATCCGCACCCCCGGTGGTGACGACGACCGGAACCGGGCCCCGGCCGCGACCCACCAGCCATACGAGCGCAGCCCGTTCACCACGGCCGACTCGTCCCGCACGGGCACCCACAGATTCATCCCGCTCGCCCCGTGCGCACCGATACCTCGCGCGCCGAGCTCGTCGAGAAGGGCGCCACGGCGCAGCGCGTACGTCTCCTGGGCGCGGGCCACCAACGCGCGCGTGCCGTCGTCGGCCAGCAACCCGTACACGATCTCCTGCAGCAGATGACTGACCCAGCCCGAGGTCAGCAGCAGCCGGCCGTCGTGGCGGGCCAGCGTGGTCGCATCACACGCCGCCGTCGCCCACCGCAGGTCGGTACCGAGGAACTTGCTCACCGTCCGCACATGCACCCAGCGCGCCAACCCGCCGACGGTCAGCGAGTGCAGCGGGGCGGCGGACACCGCCGACGCGTGGTCGTTCTCGACGACCAGCACATCTGGCTCGTCCCGGAGCACCTCCACGAGTGCGTCCCGGCGCGCAACGGAGAAGCAGCCGCCGTACGGATTCTGCGCCCGCGGACTGCACACCAGGGCCCGCACACCAGCCTGCAGCGCCCCGCGCAGGGCCTCGGGACGCACGCCCTCGTCATCCACGGTCACTGGGACGATGCGCAGCCCCAACGCCGTGACCAGGTCCAGCAGATGGTGGTATCCGGGATCCTCCATGGCCACGGCATCGCCGGGCCGCAACTCCACGGACAGCAGTCGGCCGATCAGATCCAGCGCCCCATGCGCGAAGGTCACGTGGTCCACGGGGACACCCTCGGGCCCGATCGAGTCGCGCACACGCTGTTCCAGCCGCGCCAGCCTGGGCGTCGAGCGATGCGCCCGGGCGCCGGGGGACAGGCGTGACGGCGGTACGAGAGCGGGAAGCAGGGCGGGATCCGGGTGCCCGCCGGACAAGTCCCGCAGGCCCTCAGGGACTTTGGGCGGCCGCCGCGACGCGACCGCGGGAGCCGGCGCCACCACGGTCCCGCCCCGCCCGCGCGTGACCACGATTCCGCGCTGTCGCAGCTCCTTGTAGGCCGCGGCGACCGTGCCGGGACTGACCCCGAGGTCGTCCGCGAGCCGTCGCACCGGAGGCAGCGCGGCTTCCGGCCCCAACGATCCCTCCGCCACGGCCCGTTCGACGGACGCGGCAATTCCCTTGGCCGTCGTACCAGAGATCCCATATTGTGTTGCCACGTTGGAAATTATGTACCAGTACATAACTGAACGCAAGGGGGAGCAGTGCATCCGATGCGCCGCGCAGCCGCATGGTCGAGCCGCATACCAGGAGGGCGCGACGGACGCAGAATGCTCACCATCGCGCTCGTCGACCGCATCGGCAGCGGACTGTGGGCCTCGGTGTCCGTCCTGTACTTCACCTACGTCTCGGGACTCTCCGTCGCCCAGGTCGGCACGCTCGCCGCAACCGCCGGAGCCATCGGCATCGCCGGCGCACCCCTGGGCGGCCGCATCGCCGACCGGTTCCCGCTCACCCGCGTCCTGCTCGCCGTCCAACTCCTGCGCGCACTGGCCTCCTTGGCGCTCCTCACCACGAACGACTACGCCCTGCTCCTCGCCTTCTCTGCAGTCGGCAGCCTCGGAGACCGCGCGGCGAGCGTCCTCACAAGGCTCTACGCCACCCGCGTGGCAGGACCCGACCGCGTCCGCTACCAGGCCGTCCACCGCACCATCGCCAACGCGGGCTGGGCCCTGGGCGGCCTCGCCGCCGCGGCGGCCCTGGCCCTCGGTACCACCACCGCCTACCAGTGGCTCCTCGCCGGCGACGCACTCTCCTTCCTCGCCTCCGCCCTCCTCACCCTGCGCTGCGGCGAACCCCCGTCCGCCTCGCGCACCGTCACCACCTCGAAAACCCCGGCACCCGCGACCAAGCCGACACGCGCCAATCCCTGGCGTGACCGCACCTACCTCGCCTACGTCGCCACCGAAACCGTCCTCTTCCTCGACGACGCCGTCTTCAAGGTCGGCCTGCCCCTGTGGATCGCTCACGCGGACAACGCACCGCACGGCCTCGCGCCCCTGCTGCTGGTCCTCAACAACGTGATGGTGGTGGCCCTCCAGGTCCCCCTGGCCCGCTTCGGGACCACTACTGCGGCCGCCCGCGCGCTCCTCCTTCCGCTGTCAGCCGCCTTTGCTCTCGGCGGCATCGCCATGGCGCTCTCGGCCACCGGGGGAGCCGTCACCGCCACCCTGCTCCTCACGGCTGCGGCCGCCGCCTTCACCTTGGCCGAGATGCTCCACGCCACCATCTCCTGGGAACTGTCCGTCGCCCTCGCCCCCGGCACCGCGCAGGGCGCTTACCTCGGCGTACACGGTCTGGCCCAGTCCGCCCAACGCAGCGTCGGACCACTGGCCGTCACCGCGGCCATCACCACTGGCCCGGCCGGCTGGACGACCTTCGGCGCCATCATCGCTCTGACCTGCCTGATTCAGCGCCGCCTAGTCCGTGATCGCCTCACTCGGACGCCGTTGTCAGTGCCGACGGTTACTGTGAGTGAGCATTGATCGACCATGCACAGGGGGAAAGATGGCGCACACCGACCACCAGACCATGCGACGCGTCCTGCGCCGTGAAATCGCAGGCACCATCGGCCTGCTGACCGATGAGCACGACTTCCGTGCCATGCGGCGCTACCGCAGCTTCACCTTCGACAACCACACGAGCTATCTCCAACAGGTGGAAGCGCTCCTCAAGACACGCGCCTCCCAGGGCAGCCACACCGCGGTCGCCCTCTTCGACCCGCAGGAGTACGCCGAATTCTGCGCGGACACAGGCCTCGACCCCGACGTCCAGTCCAGCCGCACACGCTTCACCGCCGAACTGGCGACCACAGGACCCGTGCTTCCCTACGAGGGCCAGCCTCTGACTGACCTCGTCCCCGCCCTCGTCGACGAAGCCGTCCGACAGGCCACCTGGGAGTACGCATCCACACTCCTCGCCCGCCTCGGCGCCTGCGCCTCGTGCGGCGAGGACATCGGCCGCGCCGCCTTCACCCGCGCCTCCCATCTCCTCGTACGCATTCTCGACACAGCGGGAGCAGGCAACCGCCACCTCGTCTGCAGCGTCTCGGCAACACCGGAGACACTCGTCTCCGTCCTCCACGCAGACGAGGACGACCGTGGCGCCATCCAACTCGACGAGGCCGAAGCCCTCGAATTCACCACAGTCCTGGCCCTCGGCATCGCCACCCAGAGCCCCGGCGGGCTCGTCATGCGCACCAGCGCCCCCGGGACCACTGACCGCGTCTACGGCTGGCGTCTGCGCGGAGAAGGCCTCGAACCCCTCACGGCCGGCGAGGTGTTCGACGCCTACTGCACCGACATCGAATCCGGAGACCTGATCTCCCCGGAATCGGACGTCGACTACTGCGTACCGCCGGACCTCGGGGACGAAGGACAGACACCGGGGCACCGCCACTGAAAACACGAGAGGCGCTCCACCCGCGGGTGGAGCGCCTCTCAAGAACAGCCGGCGGAACAACAGCCGACGCCGGCCCGGCTACTCGCCCGACAGCACCGCCTGAGCCGCGTTGCGCGCCTCCTCGGCGCTCTCCGCAGCCCGGGCCGCAGCAGCAGCACGCTCGCACTGGGCCAGCGTGTACTTGCCAAGAGTCGCCCGCACATAAGGAATTGACGCCGCGCCCATGGAAAGGGAGGTGACACCAAGACCGGTCAGCACACACGCGAGCAACGGGTCGGATGCAGCCTCACCGCAGACACCGCAGCTCTTGCCCTCGGCCTTCGCCGCCTCAGCGGACAGCGCCACCAGGTCGAGCAGCGCCGGCTGCCACGGATCCTGCAGACGGGACACCGCACCCACCTGGCGGTCGGCCGCGAACGTGTACTGCGCGAGGTCGTTGGTCCCCAGCGACAGGAACTCGACCTCCTGCAGAATCGACCGGGCCCGCAGCGCGGCCGAAGGAATCTCGACCATCGCGCCGAACTTCGCCTGCAGCCCCGCCTCACGGCACGCGTCCGCGAACGCCTTGGCGTCGGCACGGTCCGCCACCATCGGGGCCATGACCTCGAGGTAGACCGGCAGACCCTCGGCAGCCTTCGCGAGCGCCGTCAGCTGGGTGCGCAGAACCTCCGGGTGGTCGAGCAGGGTCCGCAGACCGCGCACACCCAGCGCGGGATTGGGCTCGTCGGCCGGCGTGAGGAAATCCAGCGGCTTGTCCGCGCCTGCGTCCAGGACACGGACGACGACACGGCCCTCGGGGAACGCCTCGAGCACCTGCTGGTAGGCCTCGACCTGCTTCGCCTCCGACGGGGCGTTCTTGCTGTCGTCCAGGAAGAGGAACTCGGTGCGGAACAGACCCACACCCTCGGCCCCGGCCTCGACGGCGGCCGGCACGTCCGCGGGACCGCCGACGTTGGCCAGCAGCGGCACCTTGTGACCGTCGGAGGTGGCGCCCGGACCGGTCGAGGCGGCGAGCGCCGCCTTGCGCTCGGCGGCCGCGGCCTCCAACTGCGCCTTCTTCTCATCGCTGGGGTTCACGAAGATCTCGCCGGTACTGCCGTCGACAGCGATCACCGTGCCCTCGGCGAGCTCCCCGGCACCCGGCAGCGCCACCACGGCCGGAACACCGAGCGCCCGCGCCAGAATCGCGCTGTGGCTGGTCGGCCCACCCTCCTCGGTGACGAAACCGAGGACCAGGGTCGGATCCAGCAGCGCCGTGTCGGCAGGCGCAAGGTCACGTGCAATAAGAACGTACGGCTCGTCACTGTCCGGAACACCCGGCATCGGCACGCCGAGCAGCCGGGCGACTATACGGTTCCGCACGTCATCCAGGTCGGCCACACGACCTGCGAGGTACTCGCCGGCACCGGCCAGCAGGGCGCGGTACGCGGCGAACGCGTCGTACACGGCGCGCTCGGCCGTGCTCCCGACGGTGATACGCCGTTCGACATCCGCCATCAGCTCGGGGTCCTGCGCCATCATGGCCTGCGCCTCGAGCACCGCCTGGGCTTCGCCCCCCGCCAGATTGCCGCGCGCCATCAGATCGGCTGCCACAGCGACCACGGCCTGGCGAGCGCGCCCCTGTTCACGCTCCGCGTCCTCCGCCGGAATCTGCTTGGCAGGCGGTTCCAGCACCGCCGTTCCCATGTGCCGAACCTCGCCGATCGCCACACCGTGGCTCACACCGACGCCTCGCAGCGTTGTCTCCATCTCACCCGTCTCCGATAGTGCGGCGGGTCCCGCCGCCGCTGTGGTTGTCTGCTTGCCGTCATACGACGGCACTGACGTCACTTCCAGACGAAAAGAGTGTCGCCCGCCTTCACGTCACCATCGTCACGAAGATCGGAGAGAGCCTCGGCAGTGGCCTCGAGCGCCACGATGGGGCACACCGCCGACCTGCCGGCGGCTTCCACGGCGGCAGGGTTCCAGCGAACCACGCCCTGCCCCCGCGTCACGGTGTCGCCCTTGTTCACGAGCAGCTCGAAACCGTCACCGTTGAGCTGCACGGTGTCGATACCGAGGTGGGTGAGCACTCCGTGCCCCTGCTCGTCGACGACGACAAAGGCGTGCGGGTGCAGAGAGACGATGACTCCGTCCACAGGAGCGACTGCCTCGGACGGCTCGCGCACGGGGTCGATCGCCGTTCCCGGGCCCACCATGGCCCCGGAGAAGACTGGATCCGGCACTGCTGCCAGGCCGATGGCGCGTCCTGCAATCGGGGACGTCACGGTGGTCATGGGAAGCCTCCCAGGGGTGGAGATCCATATGGGCCGTCACTGCCTGTACCGGACGGCGCACTGTGGAGCAGGGTATGTCATATGAACTGACGGTTCCGTATGGAAGATACCGGATAGTGGTCTAGACCACCAGCCTCAATCGATTTGCACCCGCTTCCCAGCCCCGTGTACAGTCGTACTCCTGCTTGAGGCCGAGCGACGCGACCAAGCGTCCTTGGTTCAGCAGGACCCAAACTCGTCAGATCCTATCTCGGGGTCACCTTCTGCATGCCTGCAGGCAGGTGGTGAGAGAGACGGAAAAACACTGATAGAGTTTGGAGCAGCGAAGGGAAGCGCCCGGAGGAAAGCCCGCGAGGGTGAGTACGAAGGAAGCGTCCGTTCCTTGAGAACTCAACAGCGTGCCAAAAATCAACGCCAG
>NZ_JBIAWI010000026.1:0-137779 GCF_042895385.1 Streptomyces sp. NPDC001401 | reverse complement strand
GATCTGATCGCCCGAACTCTCCCGCAACGACGCCCGAACCATGTCTGAGCAGCGGAAACTCAACGATCACATCCGGAAAGACAACGGCTTCTGAGGCGACCAAGAACATGGGTGCCTTCCTGGCCGCCACTGCAGACGGCATCGACGACGCTGAGCGTCGAGCCGAGGAGGACCGGCACGTTGCCGGACTTCCGCGTGGGGCGGCCTGACTTTCTACTCAGAGCTGCTTCCTTGACCTCCCATCGGGAGCTGCGGCGGAGGACTGCGCCACGTTGTCGCTCCGCGTCCAAGGCAATCATTTCGATGCTCGTCGCGAGGTCTGTCGACACCGGCGGTGCACGGTTCTTGTGCGCTCTTTCCCGTGGGGATATCTGCGGGGTTCGTGATGGTGATCGCGCAGGCCTCCCGTGAAATTCCTGCATATCCCCCTCAGGGCCGATGGTTTCGTCCCGCGTGCGATGGGCGGTCAATCGCCGGTAGGGGACGGGACGGCACGCTTGGAGAACGGATAGGTGAGTGGACAGCATCTTCTCGGGTGAAGGGCAATCCATCGGCGGGTTCCTTCGCGAACGCTGGACCGAAATGTGCGACGGGCTCGGTCTGCCGCAGTCCATGAGCGGGCCTGTGACGGACCAGGTCCGGGATCTTCTCCGGCCATGGGCCGACATGCCCGTCGGGCAGGCGTGCCCGTTCCCCTCGTACGTCGCCGGCGACGGCTTCCCCGCCGAAATGTCGGTGAAGTGGTCCCGGGGGAGACCGGAACTGCGCATCCTGTTCGAGGCGCTGGGCGCCTCCAGGCCCATCACCGCGGCTTCCAATCGGACCGCCGCGGCGGCGCTGACGGACCGGTTGGCCGGGGAGCCACTGGTCGGCCTGGACCGCTACGGGAAGGTGGCCGGTGTGTTCGAGCCGGGCGCCGGCCAGGGGACAGTGCCCGTGCCCGTGTGGCACTCGCTGGCCTGGCGGCCAGGGCACCCTCCGGCCTTCAAGATCTATTTCGGGCTGTACACCGTCGCCGTGCAGGAACGTTACGCCCTGGTGAGCGAGGCAATGGAACGCCTCGCGATGGGCACCGCATGGGCTGACACCTCCGCACGGGTGGCCCGAGCGACACAGACCGACGGAGCCGAGCGCGAACTGGAGTTCTTCGCCCTTGACCTGGACGCCGGCGCGCGGGCCCGGGCCAAGGTCTACTACCGCAACCACACCAGCAGCGTCGCGGTCCTGGAACAGATGGCCTCGCTCGCCCGGGCCCATGAGCCGGACAGGGCCCGCTCGGCTTTCCGGACTCTGCTGGGCACGGCCCCCGAAGCCGCCGGGAAAGCACCGCTGACCTGCTTGGCCTTCCGGCCGGACGCCACCTGCGCCGATGAGTCGACCACCTACTTCCGGGTGTCGAGTTTCACCGCGTCCGATGAGGAAGCCGCGGCCAGGATCGGCGCACTGATGGCCCACGAGGGCCTTGACCCCCAACGTCACCACGCCCTCCTGCACGCCGTGGCGCCACGGCCCCTGAACCAGAGCCGGGGCCTTCAGGAGCTCGTCAGCTACCGCTCGCTCGGCCTCGAGGGTGACGTGTCCGTCTACTTCAGGTTTCCGCTCTACCCTCCGCAGGCCGCCCAGCCCGGCCCGCCGCCACAGCCATCCCGAAGCACCCTCCAGGAGGACGGATCCCTATGACCACCATGCCCGCGCCCCTAGGGGAAGTCGCTGACAGGAACGAACAGCACGTCCGCGAATACCGCGCCAGCGGCCTGATCGTCCTGCTGGAGGACCCCACGACACCGGCAGCCACCAAGGACGCCGTACTGGCACACCTGGCACCGTGGTCGGACGCGTTCCAACGGATGATCAGTGTCCGGGTCGCGTTCGAGACCGACCCCCAGCTCAAGGAACTCGCTCTCCAGCACCAGCAGGAGGAGATCGGCCACAACGAGATCCTGGCGGACAGCCACCGCACCGGCCGGACCGCCGATTGGGACCCCGTCGTCGAAGCCGGAGCCGCCTGGTTCGTCGACCAGTTCCGCACCCTCCCCGGACTGCACCGCGTGGTCCTGGCCCACCTCGTGCTGGAGGCCGGCAGCCTCACCTTCAGTAACGCCGGCTCCCTGGCGTTCCCCGGCAACGCCTACTTCGCCCTGCACGACGAAGCGGACGAGGAGCACATCGAAATGGGCTACCGCCTGCTCACCGAGCGCCAGGAGTGGCAGCTCGGCGATGTCATCGAACTCCTCGACCGCGCCTGGCAGATCATCACCATGGTCTCCGACCGGATCGCCGAGCTGGCGCGCCGCGACACCGCCGCCCCGGCATGAGCACGCTCTCCCGGGAGATCCTCGACCCCGGCTCCGCCACAAGGATCGCCGAGCGCTGCGCGAGGCTGTTCCAGCAGACCCTCGCCGACCGCCTCATCGCGGCCTACGCCCTGGGAAGTCTCGCGCACGGAGGGTTCGCACCCGCCGTCAGCGACATCGACCTCGGCCTGGTCCTGGCGGACCGCCGTCAGGACGACGAACGGACCATCCACCGTGTCACCCGCGACCTCCAGGACAAGGACGGCTCCCACCAACGCCTGTCGGTGTTCTGGAGCTCCTTGCCGGCCCTGCGCACGGACCGGGACGACGGCAGATTCCCAGCCGTCGACCGGCTCGACCTCAAGAACAGCGGCATACTGCTCCTGGGCGAGGACGTACGCCACGACGTGGCACAACCGGGCGCCGATACGCTGCTCACCGACAGCATCCGCTTCGCGCTGGAGATACTCGCCACGGGCCCCGTCCTGGCCGAGTTCCACAACCCCGAACACCTGGCGAGCGACAACAGACGGTTCACCAAGGCGGTCCTGCTCCCGCTCAGGTTCCTCTACACCGCCGCCAACGCGGATCCCGGATCCACCGACGACGCCATCCGCCACCACCTCGCACACCCCTCACCGGTGGCCGCGGAACTCGTCCGTGCCGCGACGCGCGCACGCCACGGACAGCCGGCCTCGGCAGAGCACCTCACCGAACTCCTCCACGCCGACCTCGTTCCGCTCTACCTCCACTACATCGACAGCTGCCTCCGCAGACTGACTCCCGCAGACAGCGACCTGTCACAAGGCCTCACCCACTGGCGGACACGACTCCTGGACCGGCACAACCCACACCCCGCACACCGACCTCCACGGGCCGACCTGCCAGATCAGGGCCTCGGACACACAGCAGGCACCGGACCGGCTCCACCGTGACCCCGGAATCCAGACCTGATGGCTGCGGCTGGAGCGGTGGCCGCCGCGGCCTTGCGAGTCATCATGGGGAGCCCCGGTCACGGAAACGCCGTGACCGGGGCCCGGGTTCAGCTGCCGCGGAAGGTGCCGGCCGCCGCTAGTTCCGGTACCGGAACACGATCCGGCCGCGCGTCAGGTCGTACGGCGGGAGCTCCACCAGCACCCGGTCCTCCAGCATGATCTTGATGTAGTTCTTGCGGATCTTCCCGCTGATGTGGGCGAGCACCTGGTGGCCGTTCTCGAGCTCCACGGTGAACATGGCGCTGCGCAGACACTCGACGACCTTGCCCTCGACTTCGATGACGTTCTTGTTCTTCGTCATCGCACCAGCTCCAGGTTGCTGCTCATCGGCCGGGCCCCGATGCCCTCGAACAGCGCCGAGGCCGCTTCGTTGGACTCGTGAACTTCGGTCCAGGCCGCGGCGAACCCGGAGCGGTGGAGCGTCCCCAGCGCGTGGGCCAGCAGCGCTCGCGCGATGCCGCGGCGCTGCTCGCCGGCCCGGACCGCGACCAGCCCGATGCGCGGCCGCTTCACCGTCACCACCCGGATCAGACCCAGATAGCCCTCCGGCGCCGCGGCCACCGCGTACTTCGACGGGTCGACGATGGTGTCGCCTTCGGGGCGGGGAATTACCTCCGCGGGCATCGACTGCCACCCGACGGTCGCCTCGACTTCGTCACGGATCGCGCGGTCCACCGCCCGCAGCAGACTCTCGTCCGCCTGGCCGGCGGGCACGATCGTCACACCCGAAGGCGGCAGGACTGCTTCGAGCTCTGTGACCCGCGGATCGGTCGGCACGACGTACTCCCACTCGCGGCGCCGGATCGTGAAACCGGCCCGCCGCCAGCCGGCCGTCAGCTCGACGTCGGCTTCGTCGACCACCGTGTACAGCGGCGCCGGCAGTTGCGCCAGCATCGCCTCGGCGAGCCGGTCGAAGACCGCGTCGTGCCAGGCGTCGATGCTGACGAACAAGCGTCCGTCGGGCCGGTGCTGCGCATACCCGCGGCCGACCACCAGGTCGTCATCCAGTGCATGCCATTGCCTGTCCGCGACGCGCGTGATCATCACCGCGTTCTCGCTCAGGCCAGATGTCAAAGGCTTTGTGTTCATCGGAGTCTCCTTCCAGGAGTGCCTCGATCTCAGGCGCTCCTGGCGACACCGAATGTCAGCCGCCGGACCGTGACGGGTTGAGGGAGCACCCATGGGTAACTGTGTTCACGGGTCTCACCTCCATACGACGACTTCACGATCCGTCAGGACCGTAGCAGCGGGACGCCGCCTCGCTCAATTCCTTTTCTGCGGATGGGCTGGACGGGCGTGTCAGGGTGCTCCGTCGGGGGATCGCTGACCCGGACCCCCGGTGCGGGCAAGCCGACCGAGGTCAGCGCTGTTGGCCACCTCGACCGACTCCACGTGCACGCCCCACCGAAGCGGCAGCCATGCCGGTGCACGTTGGCCAAGTCGTGGGGTGCGCGGTCGTCGCGCCTGCTGTTGTTCTGCCTTTAGCGCGCGTACGGGGCCTGACAGACGGATGCGTCAGACCGCCGCGTCGGTGGGCGCCGGGGCGTAGACCTGGATGTGGCCCCCGGTCTCGCGCACTGCCATCCGGGGCAGCCGGGGCAGCGGACGTACCGACTTGGGATGGGTGAGCGACTCGCCGGTCAGGGCGAAGGTGGCACCGTGGCAGGGGCAGGCAAAGGTGTCGCGGGCCGGCGACAGGGCCAGGCGGCAGGCCTGGTGGGTGCAGATCCCGGAGACGGCCTGGACACGGCCGGAGACCCGGCGCAGAAACCCTGTGACGGTACCCAGATCGAAGGAGAGCACCGCGCCTTCGGACACGTCGGTGGAGGCCGCGACGTTCTGCCAGGTTCCGTGCGTCGGGGTGATCTCACTGGCCCCGGCGCTGGAATCGTCGGGGCTCTGCCCCGTGACCGCATGATCGACGGCCGCTCCGGCGACGGCGCCGGTGGCCGCCAGCGCGGTGGCCGCCAGGAACCGCCGGCGTCCCGGGGCACGCCAGGTCACCGGGCGCGGGGGAGCCGACTCGGCAGTGGCGTCGAGGGTGGCGATACGACGCTGCAGATCCTGTACGAACTCCTCCCGGGGGCCGGCGGCGTCCGGGCTCGCGGCAAGCAGCTCGATCGCCGTGCGGGTGATCGCCAGATCTTCCTGGGACGGGGCGAACGGCTTGGGCCGACGCCGGCCCAACAGGCGCTCGACGTAGCGGTCCACCGCGGACTTCATCACGCGTCCCCTTCCAGGTCGTTCTCCTTGCCCAGGCCCGCGGCACGGCGCAGGGCGCGATGCTGCAGGACCTTCGCGTTCGCCACGGATACCCCGAGTTCGGCGGCCGCCTGGCGGATCGTGTAGCCCCGCAGGAACCGCAGTTCGAGGATCGCGCGCGACCGTTCGGGCAGCGCGTCGAGAATCCGGGTGATGCGCTCCGGCGCGTCACCGGCGTCGTCGGACCGGCAGGGTGCAGCGAAGTTGTCCAGGTCGACCTCGCTCGGGTCGATCTCGGTGACCTGGTGGCCCAGAGTACGCCGCCAGTGCTCGACCAGTACCGTGCGGGCGGTGGCCAACAGATAGGCGCGTACCTCACCGACCGTCGCGCCGGTGTGCAGCCGCCCGTAGACGGTCAGGAACACCTGGGAGGTCAGGTCCTCGGCGTCCGGTCGGTTGCCGACCCGGGCGAACATCAGCCGGTACAGGCGCGGCACGTTGTCGGCGTAGATCGCCTCCCAGCTGGGGTACTTCGCGCTGCCCAGCATCGTCGGACGCCCCCGGGCCCTTGGACGCGCCGGCCTCGGCTCGGAGTCATCCCGCCGAGCCGCGCGCACGGCCGACCTCCACGCCCAGCCCAGCCGAAGAGCGGTCACATCGCATCATAGTGCGCCCCCACCCTGCCCAACCCGCCCTTGGCGTCGCCCTGTTGGCGAATCCCTCACCAACAGATACGGCCCCGGGTTACACGCCCGCGCCATGCAGCGGCCGGACGGGTGTAACCCGCTCCCGTATCCCCTGAACAGAGCCGTTCACGGCGGTTCAGCGAGTCCAGGAACCCAGGAAGTTCAGGACACCCAGGAACGGGAGACCATGTTTTCGGATCTTGCTTCTCATCGGCTGACAGCCCAGGCACTCACCGTGCTGCTGTTCGCCCCCATCCTGCTGCTGGCCTCGTGTGCCGGCCCCGGCCACTCGGTGGCTGCGCCTCCCGACGCCGCGATCTCCCCGGGCGCGGGCCAGTCCCTCGCCGGAACTCCCGGCGCGACCGGCCCCGATGCGGCGGCTTCCGGTGCGACGGCGATGCCGGGCATGACCATGAGCTCTGCGCCGGGCGGCGCGTCGGTGGCGCCAGTCGCCGGTACCACGGTGGCCGTCAAGAACTTCGCCTTCGCCCCTGCCACCCTGACGGTGAAGGCAGGCACGACAGTGACCTGGACCAATCAGGACACCGACGCCCACACGGTCACCAGTCACAATGCCGGCGGCCCGCTTCGGTCCCCGGCACTGGGCACCGGGAAGAGCTACTCGTACACCTTCACCAAAGCCGGCAGCTACGCCTATCTGTGCACCATCCACCCGTTCATGACCGCCACGGTGACGGTGACACAATGACGGACCAGAACTCCTTCGGCACGCACGAGAACCCCTTCGGCCGCCGACAGCCCGCGCCACTGCCCGAACCCACGGCCCCCGAGACGGGTATGACACGCCGTCAACTCATGTGGCACGCCGGCTGGTTCGGCTCCGCCGTGGTCCTCACCGTCGTCGGTGGCGAGGTGATCAGCCACATCGCCCACGACCACGACAGCACCACCCCGGCAACGGTCGCAGGCAGGGCCGGACTGCGCTTCGTCCAGGTCTCCGACAGCCACATCGGCTTCCAGGGCCCCGCCAACACCGATGTCACCGGATCTTTCACCCGGGCGATCGACCAGATCAACACCCTTGGATTCCGCCCGGACTTCGTCATGCACACCGGCGACCTGACCCATTTTTCCACCCCTGCTCAGTTCGACCAGGTCAAACAGATGATGACCGGGCTCGCCACCGACCGGGTGTTCACCGTGCCCGGCGAGCACGACTCGGTCGGGGACGGCGGGCGGGCCTACCGACGGGCCTTCGGCCGGAACACCACGGGTGACGGGTGGTTCAGTTTCGACACCCATGGCGTGCACTTCCTCGCGCTGGTCAACACGCTGGCACTGGAAAAACTCGGACACCTCGGCACCCAGCAGATCGACTTCGTGCGCAAGGACCTCGCGGGCCTCCGTTCCGACACCCCGATCGTGGTGTTCAGCCACATCCCGCTGTTCGCCATGTACCCCGCATGGGGCTGGAGCACCGACGACGCACTCCAGGTGCTGGCCCTCCTCAAACGCTTCGCCTCGGTGACCTGCCTCAACGGTCACGTCCATCAGCTGTTCAGCCGCACCGAGGGCAACGTCACCTTCCACTCCGCGACGACCACCGCCTACCCCCTGCCCGCCCCTGGCCACGGCCCCGCGCCCACGCCCCGGGTCCTGCCCGCCCGGCAGCTGAAAGCCGCCCTCGGCATCCGCACCGTCACCTACAAACGCGGCGCTGAGGCACTCGCCATCACCGACCGGAGGCTCGCGTGACCATCGCTCGTACGACCACCGGCACGGCCACCCGCATCGGCGTCCGGCTGGCCGTCGTCGCCGCCCTGGCGGCCGGCGGCACCGTTCACGCCCAGCTGTACATCGACGGCTACCGCTACATCCACGCCATCGGCGTCATGTTCCTGATCCAGGCCGCTGCCTCCTTGGCTCTCGCTGCTCTGCTGCTGGTCAGCCCACCGGCCGGGATGCCGGTGACCCTCCGGGTGCCGGCCGCCGGAGTCGCGCTCGGAGCCCTCATCGGCTTCGGTGCGTCCCGGACGACTGGCGTGTTCGGCTTCACCGAACGCGGGTTGCAGCCCTCGCCCCAGGCACTGCTCAGCGTCCTGGCCGAGCTCACCGTCCTGGCTCTCCTGGCACCCCCGCTGCTGCGGACATTGACCGCCGGGTGGAGCGCGCGGGCACGGAAAGCCGCCGCACGCTCCGGCACCGAGAGGTGATGCTCCTCCAGCCGCTTCACTTCAAAGAAGCAGGGCGGCCGTTATTCACGCTTCGAGGCGTCGAGCAACGTCGCGTGAAGGAACGGCCGCTGGTCGAGTCGACGTTCACGGCCGAGCAGCGGCGTGGGCACGGAGCAATGTACGACGCGGTCAATCACGGCTGGCTGCAACCGCGACGCCTGCGCAGCCTGCTTGACTCCACGTTGCTGCGCGCGGGGGCGGGGCGCGGTCTCGCCCGGCGACGCTACGACGAAGTAGCGTAACGCTTCGTATTGACGTTCGAGATCCTGTGAGGCTGCGATGGGACACCCCGACCCCTTAGTGATCGACCCGACCGGTCGCGACATCCACGGCGAGGCCACCCGGATCCGCGAGCACGGACCCGTAACCTTGGTCGAACTTCCCGACGGGGTTGCGGCATGGGCCGTCAGCTCTCCCGATCTGCTCAAGCGCCTGCTGACGGACCCGCGCGTCTCCAAGGACCCGCGCCGCCACTGGACCCGCTGGATCAACGGCGAAATCGCCCCGGAATGGCCGCTGTTCACCTGGGTCGCGGTGCAGAACATGTTCACCGCGTACGGAGGCGAGCACAAACGCCTGCGCGCCCTGGTGTCCAAGGCGTTCACCGCACGCCGCACAGCCGCGCTCCAGCCTCGTGTCGAGGAGATCACCAAGAACCTGCTGGACCGGGTCGAGCAGGCCGGAAAGGACGGGCAGGTCGTCGATCTGCGCGAGGGCTTCTGCTACCCGTTGCCAATCCAGGTCATCAGCGAGCTGTTCGGCCTGCCCGAGGACCAGGGCGCAGAGCTACGGGCCGTTGTGGACGGCATCTTCCACACCTCCGCCACACCGGAGGAGGTCACCGACATCTACACACGGTTCTACGCCGCGCTCGCCAAACTCGTCGCTTTCAAAAGGGAGTCACCCGGCGACGACCTGACGTCCGCCCTCATCGCATCGCGAAACGACGAGGGCGGCACCGGCCTCAGCGAGCAGGAACTCCTCGACACCCTGGTGCTCATGGTCAGCGCGGGCCACGAGACCACGGTCAACCTCATCGACAACGCCATCCACGCACTGCTCACCCACCCTGACCAACTCGCGCTCGTCCGCAGCGGCCACGCCTCCTGGGACGACGTGGTCGAGGAGACGCTGCGCGTCGAGGCGCCGGTCGCCAGCCTGCCGCTGCGATACGCCGTGGAGGACCTGGCGATGGGCGAGTTCGGCGGTCCGGAAGGAGTCGTGATCGGCAAGGGTGAGGCCATCCTGGCCGCGTACGCCGCCGCCGGACGCCACCCCGGCAAGTACGGCGACGACGCGGACCGCTTCGATGTCACCCGCGTCGACAAGGAGCACCTGGCTTTCGGCTACGGCGTGCACTTCTGCCTGGGCGCTCCGCTGGGGCGGCTGGAGGCGCGGATCGCGCTGCCGGCGCTCTTCGAGCGTTTCCCGGATCTGCAACTCGCGGTGTCCCAGGACGAGTTGGAGCCGGTGGATTCCTTCATCTCCAACGGTCACCGCTCCCTCCCGGTGCGCCTTCGCTGATCACTCCGTACGCCACCACGCCCGCAGCGGGTCCCTCCAGCCGCGACCGCGTCTCCACGGCGACCGGGGCGCGTTCGGCAAAGGTGGCCGGCGGGAACGCGACGGGCAGGGCGGCCACTGGCGGCTGATCGCCCAGGGTGTCACGGCCGGCGGCCCGTCCCGGGACGCGTCCGAATCGCGCACGTCGGCGGGCCGCGCTGACGGCTCGGTGCCGTACGACCCGAAGGTGCGGGTGATCCGGCTGGAGGACCGGGTGACCTGGCGCGGCCCCTACACCAAGGCGTCTACCGGCGCGCCGCTGATGATGGGGGAGAAGGCGTACCTCGTCGATGCCTGGTCTCGAGCCCGGGGAGGGCTGGGTGCCGCGGCACGGGCGGTGGCCGGCCATGTGGCGGTCCCTGCCACGTCCGCAGCAGGGCCCGCGGTGGATTCCCTGAAGCTCTCCGTTCGACGGTGCCGGACGTTCTGCCTCTCTCGCCGCCGGCGAGTGGATCTTGGAGGGGCCGGTCATGGCAGCACGCGGCGGATCGATCTGTGGTTGCTGCTCTGTCGCTCGCACCTCTGGTGGGTTCGATTTCTGTCCGGGCTGGTCCGTTGAGTCCACCGACGATTTAGAAGGCGTCTCCTCGGGGGACACGTAGCTGCGTGGTTCGATGACGTGAAGGCGGTGACGTGCAGGTGAGCGATGCCTCGCGTCGGTCGCGCCGACATCCGGGTGCGGGGCCCGGTGACAGTCGTGGCCCGCGGCGGATGCGGTACGTCGTGCTGGGCAGTCGGCCGGTCCGCAGAGCCGGGACGGTGGCCCGTGCGCGCAGGGCGGCGACAGTAGTGCGGCGGGCCGAGGACGGCGTTGCCGTGCATCATGGGCTGAAGGTGGGTGCCGCGTATGCGTGGCGGCTGCTGGTGCTCGGGGCTGCCGCGTACGCGGGTTTCGTGATTCTGGGACGTTTGCAGCTGGTCGCTGTGGCGTTGTTCCTCGCCCTTGTCGTGACCTCCGTACTGCGTCCACTCGCCGATCTGCTGGCGCGATGGCTGCCGAGGGCCCTGGCAGTGGTGGTGAGTGTCGTAGGAAGCCTCATGGCGGTCCTTGGGCTGCTGGCGCTGGTCGGTGAACTGGTCGCGAGAGAGTGGGACCGGCTGGGGCGGGAATTCAGCGGCGGAATCGGGCGCATCGAACGGTGGCTGCAGAGGCCTCCTTTCCATGTGAGTCCCACGGTGATGTCGGACCTTCAGGGCAAGGTGAACTCCTTCGTGTCCGAGCACCGCTCCGCACTGATCAGCAGCGCCGTGAGCGGTGCCGGACGGCTCGTGGAGGTGCTGACCGCGGCGGTGCTCGCGCTGTTCTGCTCCGTATTCTTCATCCATTCCGGCGACCGGTTCTGGCACTGGTTCCAAGAAGGGCTACCGCAGCGAGCACGGGACCCATGGAGCCGCGCAGGTCGGGCGGCGTGGCGGACCTTCGCCGGTTACACGCGGGGCATCGTCATTGTGGCGGCCACCAACGCGGTGCTGGTCGGCATCGCCCTGTTCTTGCTGCGGGTGCCGCTGGCCCTGCCGCTGACGTTGCTGGAGTTCTTCGCCGCATTCATTCCGCTGATCGGATCACCCATTGCGTTGGGCGTGGCCACGGTGGTTGCCCTGGCTTCGCGCGGGCCGGCCATCGCCATCGTGGTCCTCGCGCTGATCGTCATCGTCGGCCAGATCGAAGGCCACGTACTGCATCCGCTGGTGATGAGCTGGGCGGTCCGGCTGCACCCAGTCGTCGTGGCCGTCTCCGTCATCGCCGGCGGCATCCTGGCCGGGGTGATCGGCGCGGTCGTGGCAGTGCCGATGGTGTCGGTGGCCTGGGCGGTGCACAGCGCACTACGCGCCCCCTCGCCCGGGCAGAGACGGGTGGATGCCTGACTGAGCTACCGGCGCCGACGCATCAGCGGCGGCATCAACGGTGGAGGGCAATCCCTCCGGAGGTCCGACGTGGCATGGTCTGAACACGTGGTGGTGCGAGACGGCGCCCGGCTTGCCTGCCCGGACTGGGGCGGGCCGGGACAGCCCATTGTCTGGCTCCACGGTCTGGCCGGTCACGCAGGTGAATGGGACGTGCTGGCGCGGAGCTTGAGCTCCCGGTAGCGGGTTGTCGCGGTCGACCCGCGCGGGCACGGCGCCAGCGAGCGCCGCCCGCAGGACGTCTCGCGTGCTGCCTGCGTCGCGGACGTCGTCGCCGTTGTCGATCAGCCGGCGCTGCGGCGGTCTGTCCTGCTCGGCCAGTGGCTGGGCGGGCGCACGGCCATGCTCACCGCTGCTGCACATCCCGGACTGGTCCGTGCGCTCGTGCTCATCGAGGCTGGAACCACACCGTCCAGATCCGCGCGCTGCATCACTAATTGCACTGGCACAACCAGAACGCACGCCATCCAGGGCGTCCTGGCCGCGCAGCGCCAAGAACGCGTCCGTGTCCGCAGCGAGAAAGGCATCCGCTGGGCCGGCCGCCCTCTCAACCCAGCGGTCTGACCACCCGCCCCGTGATTGTCGGCGGTCCAGCCGAGCGCCCTCACCCCGGGAACGAGCCCTGTCAGGGCGTTTCGGGCTTGCGGGCCAGGAGGCAGGCGTGTGGCCTGTTCGCGCGTCCGCCGGGCTCCTGTTCCAGTCTCGCGGTGACGACGAGTCCGGCCTGGTCCAGCAGGTCGACCATGCGGTCCAGGGGCAGGAGATACGACTCGTAGGACACCGGACGGCCATAGCCGTGGGTCGGCTGCAGCCGCTCGTTGCCGACATAGTCTCCCCAGAGCAGGTAGCCGCCGGGCGCGAGGGTGCGGTGGAACTCGGCGAACACGTCCGGCAGCCACTGCGGGGGCGTGTGATGGGTGGAGTACCAGGCCAGGATGCCGCCGAGCTCGTCGTCCCGCATCTCCAGCGCGGTCATCGAGCCCTCAGCGAACCGCAGGTGCGGATAGGCGTGCCGGGCCAGCCCGACCATCTTCGGCGACAGATCGACGCCGAAGGCGGACACCCCCAGCCCGGCCAGGTGCGCCGTCACGCGTCCGGGGCCGCACCCCAGGTCCGCGACCGGCCCCAGACCGGCCGTCCGCACCAGTTCGGCAAAGCCCGCCAGCATCGCGCGTGACAGCGGGTCCATCTCGGCCGGAGGCGGGACGCGTTCGACGTAATCGGCGGCGACCGTGTCGTACGACTCGCGGACGGCGGTCAGAAAGGAGGGCTCAGCCATGCGGGCGACCCTAGAGCAGGCAACTGACAGACCATGGCACGACCTTCAGCTGACCTGCGCGACATCCACCGCTGCCGACACCCAGCCGTCGCACCCCACCGGTGATCGTTTGCGGTCACGGCACCAGGTGAACAGCCAACCGCCCTGGGGCGTTCCCGGCCCGTCGCCACTGCGGTGGTGAGCTGGGCACATCTGCCGGAGGGCTCAGCCGATGAAGTCGGCGACCAGGGCGGTGAATTCGTCCGGGTGGCTAGTACTCCAGCTGTAGATCTTGATCACGACTGTTGGAGGGCCTGACGTTGGTAATGGCTGCTCCGTGCACGGGCCTGGTGTCGTCGGCGCCAGCATGACCAACTGAGCCAGTGCGCCAGGCCGTGTGGTTGCGGTGCGGCGAAGGCGGTGAAGAGACGTTGGATCTCGCCGCATGTCAGCGGGGCGAGCCCTGGCGGCGTGGTCACGGTGGTCCGTTCGATGGCGGCCGTGACCACGAGGAATGCGTGCGCGAGCATGGCCGGCGTGGTCCAGCGATGCCAGGAGGTCCAGCGGCGGACCTGGTGCTCGTCCAGGCCGGTCAGGCCCTTCGCGGACTGGAAGGTCTCCTCCACCGTCCAGCGGCGCCCGGCCACCCTGACCAGGGCGCTCAAAGGAACGGGGTCCAGCCGAGTAGCAACGGTAGAAGGCGAGTTCGCCGGTGCGCCGGTCGCGTCGAATGAGCAACGACCGGTGACCCGTGCTGCTCGCCGGGCTGTCGATCTCTACTTGGGCCCAGTCGTAGAAGCGGTGACCTTTGGCGCCGTCTCCGGCTGAGAGTCGCTGCCATGCAGTCTTCGGGAGGCAGTGGGCCAGCATGCCGGCCGTGAAGACGCCCGCGCGGGTCGGGATCGGTCGCTTGCGTGAGACGGCGAGGACGTAGCCGACCTGACGGCGCTCCAGTTCGGCGCTCAGGTGGGGGTCGCCGCCGTAGACCTCGTCGCCGGTGACCCATGAGGCCGTGAAGCCGGCGTCCAGGGCCCGGGTGATCATCTCGGTGGCCAGGGCGGGCTTGGTGGCGAACCCCGTGTGGTCCGGGATGCCTGCGGCCCGGCACCGGTCGGGGTCCTGAGTCCAGGAGCGTGGGATGTAGAGGCGCCGGTCGATGGCAGCGTGCCCGACCGGGGTGGAGTAGACGAGGTAGACGGCGACCTGGGCGGTTTCGATTCGCCCCGCGGTCCCGGTGTACTGGCGTTGCACCCCGACGCTCGCGGTGCCCTTCTTCAGGTCACCGGTCTCGTCCACCACCAGGACGGCGTCCTGGTTGCCGAGGTGCTCGAGCGCGAAGTCCCGTATGTCGTCGCGGACTCCGTCGGCGTCCCAGGACGCGCGGCTGAGCAGGTGCTGCATACCGGCCGGGCTGCTGTCACCGGCATGCTCCGCGATCGTCCAGCAGTTCTTCCGTGGCAACTCTGCCAGCAGGCCCAGCACGAAGGCCCGTGCCCTGCGACGCGGCTCGCCACCCTCGCCATCAGGTCGTCGAACACCGGCTGCCACCCGGCGGGGTCTACGCTGTGGCCCACGGGCATCGGCTGATCTTCGTCTGTCCACACAACCGACGATGATCAACGGTGGCCGTGCCCTTTCTACGCCACCCAGCAGTACAGGTTCTCGTCTCCCTCGCGGACGGCACGGGCCAGGTCGGCCAAGCCGCTCAGGATCCACACGGCGATCTCGGGGTCGAAGACCTCGCCGTCTGCCGCCCGCTCGGCCACCCACAGCCCGGTGACTTCAGCGAGCCGGTGCTCGACGGCAGTGCACAGGGCATCTCGAAGGGTGCCGGAGACGGCGAGGACGAGCGGACCCTCGCCGTCGTCCGGGTCGACAACAGTCTCGGGAACATCGTCGTCAAGGACTTCCTCAAAGCTCCGACCGGTGAAGATGCCCTCCCACTCGATCAGAGCCTCCTCGACATCGAAGTTGCCGAAGGTCAGGGACTCGAAGACCCCGTCGGGACCACCCTCCGCGACAGCAGCGGCAGCTTCGGCGTCCGGTGCCACGAAGAACTTGATGACGATGCTCACCGGGGCATAGTGCCTGTTCCACCGGGCCGGTCGACCTGCCAGCGGCCAGCAGAAGCCGACCTACCGACCCGAGATGCTGTCCGCCCACGGGCCAGGATCAAGAACTACAGCTGGTACTAGGTTCACCATGAGATCGGGTACAGGCTTCATGGCACCGTCCTCCTGCGGTGCCCTAGCGTCGTGCCATGACGACTCCAGCTGGACTGCGACGCACGGTCCTCCGGGCGCAGCGGGACACCGGCTTTCTTGCCGCTGGTGTGCTGCCGCACCTGGCGCTGGTGCCCGTGTGGGCCTGGGCGGCGACGACTACCGCCAGGACGGGGAACTGGCTCCTTACGGTTTCCATGTCGGCCGCCCTGGTCCTGCTCGGCACCCCGGTGCTGACGGCCGTTCAGCGGGCTCGCTACCGGGTGCTCATCGGTGTGGACGTCCCCCGGCTCACCCCCACCGCGCCGGAACAATGGACGTGGGCCTCGACCGCCCGGTGGCTCGCGGCGACGCGGCCTTGGCGCAAGATCGGCTACCACCTCCTGCTGGGCCCGCTGCTCGCGCTGCTGGAGCTGCTGGTGCTCGCGGTGGCAGCGACGTGCCTGGCGGGCGTCACCGCCTACGCCTGGTCATGGCCGCTGCCAACCGGAATCCGCCAGGACTGGTTCGGCTACCTGACCCAGCTGCCGGCTTACACAGCGGCTGGACTCCTCCTCCTGTGCGCCCTGCCCTGGACCGCGCGGGCAGTAGCCCGGGCCGAGGCGCGGCTGGCGTTGGGCCTGCTCGGGCCCAGCCGGGCGCAGCGGCTCCAGGAGCGGGTCGATCAGCTGGCCGTGAGCCGGACCGACTTGATCGAGGTCGTCGACGCGGAGCGCCGCCGGATCGAGCGCGACCTGCACGACGGCACCCAGCAGCGGTTGGTGTCTCTCGCGGTCAACCTGGGTCTGGCCATTGCCACCCGCCCGGACCTGCCGAGTGATGCCCGCGAGGTGATCGCGAGAGCGCACCTGGAGGCGAAGGAGGCGATCGCCGAACTCAATGACCTGGTGCGGGGGCTGCACCCGGCCGTGCTCGAAGACCGAGGTCTGGACGCGGCGTTGTCCGGGCTGGCTGCCCGCACGCCCCTGCCGGTGCGGCTGCGGGTCAATCTGGAGGAGCGGGTGGCGCCCAACGTGGAGTCAGTCGCGTACTTCGTGATCTCTGAGGCGCTGACCAATGCAACGAAGCACGCCAACGCGACGCGTGCAGAGGTGATAGTACGTCAGGTCGGCGAGGTGCTGCGAGTGCGCGTTACCGACGACGGGCTGGGCGGTGCCGACGCCGCCGCCGGCACGGGGCTGACCGGGCTGGCCAAGCGGGTCGGCTCCCTCGACGGGGCCTTCCACGTCAGCAGCCCCGTTGGCGGGCCCACCACCATCACGGCGGAGCTGCCGTGCGCGCGGTGATCGCCGAGGATTCGGTGTTGTTGCGCGTCGGCCTGATCAAGGTGCTGGAGATGGGCGGGTTCCAGGTCGCCGCGGAAGCCGGCGACGCGGAAGGGCTGTTGGCGGCAGTGGCGGAGCACCGGCCCGAACTCGCCTTGATCGACGTCCGGATGCCGCCCGGCTTCACCGACGAGGGGGTGCGGGCGGCGATGGAGATCCGTCGGCGCTGGCCGGGGACGCCGGTGGTGCTGCTTTCGCAGTACGTGGAGGAGCGGTACGCGGCTGACCTGCTGTCTGCGAACACCAGCGGTGTGGGCTACCTGCTCAAGCAACGGGTTGCCGATGTCGCCGACTTCGTGGCGGCGGTCCGGCGAGTGGCGGACGGGGGCACGGCCCTGGACCCGCAGGTCGTCGCCCAGTTGCTGCTGCGGCGCGACAGCGACCCGCTCGCGCGGCTGACCCCCCGCGAACGGGAGGTGCTCGGCCTGATGGCCGAGGGGCGCTCCAATGCCGGCATCGCGCAGGCGCTGGTGGTCAGCGAGAGCGCCGTGGCGAAGCACATCAACAACATCTTCGCCAAGCTCGACCTGCCCGTGGTCGACGCGGACCACCGCCGCGTCCTGGCCGTGCTGCGGTTCCTCGGAGCGTCCCGGGCCTGACCTTCCCATCCGTGATCACGATCTACGGCTGGAGTACCAGGGGGCGCTCTGCGGCTCCACCCAGGCGACTCCAACTGGACCCATTTTGTGGGTGATTGTTGAAGCTCGGGCCTCTTGAGATGGTCCCGGATGGCGGCCTGATCTGGGACCATCATGGTCGCGGAGGGGCAGCTGTGCATGAGTGTCGGTGTCGCGAACATGGCGGCCACAAATCAATGGCCTCGCGGGTGACCAGCCAGCAGAATCACCGCGCATGGAACCCGTATCACTGACGACACGGCGTCTGCTGTTGCGCCCCCATGATCTCAGCGACGAAGACGCGGTCTTTGCCGCATGTCAAGATCCGGAAATTCAGCGGTGGACGGACTTTCCCGCTCCCTACGAGCGCAAGCACGCCGCCTTCTATCTGGGGGAGCTGGTGCCGCGTGGCTGGCGCGACGACACGATGTATCACTTCGCGGTCGAGGAACGGGACAGTGGGAGCCTGGTGGCGTCCGTCAACATCCATCGGCACGCCGAGACGTGGGGAATCGGGTACTGGACGGTGGCTCAGCACCGAGGCCGAGGCTATGCCACCGAGGCCGTACTTGCCCTGGCGAAGTGGTCCTTTGCTGACGGTGGTGTGCAGCGCCTGGAGTGGCGGGCGGAGGTCGGCAACCGCGGCTCGTGGGCCGTGGCGCAGAAGGCCGGCTTCGTCATGGAGGGTGTCTTGCGTGCGGCGCAGACCAGCAACAACAGCCTGCGAGATACCTGGGTCGGTGCTCTGCTGCCCGGGGACCTCGGATTGCCGTTTGCGCTTCCTTACCACCCCGCGCCGTATGGTCTTCCCAGCATGACGCGTCCAAATGGGACAGAGAACGCTCCTGCTGATCAGTGACTGCCGATCGTTCAACGACCGGCTGGGGCTGGTTACTTCGCTCCGTTGGTCTTGTTCGCCTTGGCGCGGGCCAGGCGGTAAGACTCGGTGCCGGTCTCGATGAGGGCGGCGTTGAAGGTCCACCCTGATCTATCTCGCCGACCGCGTGGACCCGGGCCGGCTGCCACCGCAGGAATCGCGGTGACGGCGAACAGGGAGGACAGCTACCCTTCGGCGCGTGAACTCCCAAGGTGCCGCCCCCGACGAGCCACAGACGGTGAGTATCCGCTGCAGCATCAACCGGGCTGTGTGCGTGCGACTGTCCGACCCCGTGCGCGATGACCCCGACTGCTTGCACTACACGGTCGAGGCCGACGCACCGGGGCTGAAGGCCCGCGTCGACGGGGTGACCGCATGGATCTGGGATGCCGACCTTGCGCCGTTCCTAGCTCAACTGGCCGCGGACTTCCGCGGCTGGGACGGCGAGCGCGTCTGGCAGACCAACGACCGCGACCTCACGGTCACGGCAGCCTTCAGGTCGGGCGGCCATGTCGCGTTGACCTGGACGCTGCGTCCTTGGCGGGGCCCGACGAACAGCTGGGAAGCCTCGATCACCACGTGGCTGGAGGCCGGTGAGCAGATGGCGGCTCTCGCCTCGGAGGTTCACCAGCTTCTCCGCCCCGAGCATCCGGGCTGAGCCTGTTGAATCTCGGCGGCACCTGGCACAGGTTCGCCGGAACATGTGCGCTTTCGTGAAAGCCTCATTGGAGGCGATTGCGATGCTGTTCTTCTCCTTACGCTCGGTCAGAACCTGGAAGAGCGTCTCGGCGTCGCGGCGGTCGAGTTCGAGCGTGGCCGGTGCCGGGTCGGGGTGCGTGTGTTCGCCTGGCGGCGCGGGTTCCACGGGGATGTCCTGCCGGACTGGCTGGGCGGGCGGGTGGAGGCGGGGTGGCTGTGGGGCAGCGAACCCGCGGTGGGTGTGTTTCTTGGTCTGTCGGGCCGGCGCATGGATGGTGCGGCCCGCCCGGGATCCGTGTGTCGTGCGCCGCGAGTGTGGCCGGGAGCCTGTTGGAGGGGTTCCGGGCGGCACTCGGGGACGTCTGGGACGGGGCGGTCGGGGAGGCCGTGGGGGTGTTCGGGTGTGTGAGGGCCGTGTAGGCCGTGTTCGTCTGCGGGCGGGGGAGTGGAGGGCGGCCGGGGTGGTGCCAGCCGGGCTGGGTGCGCGTGATCCGTGCGCGGGGTTTGGCCGGCGTGTGGGTGGGGGTGCTCTCGGCGCGCGGGGGAGGTCTGGTGGTGGTGGGCAGTGGCGTGTGTGGGGTGGGCGGCGGGTGTCGTGTCTTCGCCGGGGGCCGCGCCCGTCGCCGGGGTCGAGGTCAGGGTCAGGGTCGGCTGTGTCGCCGGTGCCGCGGTCGGGGAGGGGCCCGAGGGGTCCGGGGGGCGGGGGTGGTGGCGGTGCGGGCCCGGGGGCGGGGGCGGGTGTGCGCCGGGGGTCGATCGGGGGTCGTTCGTGGGTCGATTGGTTGTTGAGGGGTGCGCGAGGGGTGGCGTGGAGGGTGGGGGGCGGATGCGGGTTTTGGGCCCGGGCCGGTGAGGTGAGGAGTGTTGATGAGTGTGCAGGAGGCCCCCGCGCGGGGAGGGCAGTCCTTTGTGGGGCTGTACGAGCAGGTGCAGCAGTTCTATGCGCGGCAGATGCAGCTGCTGGACGGTGGTGAGGTGGATGCGTGGGCGGACACCTTCGCCGAGGACGGTGTCTTTGTGACGAATGCGCAGCCCGGGCCGACGGTGGGCCGCCGGGCTTTGGCGGCGGGTGCCCGCGAGGCGGTGGAGTACTTGACCGCGCAGGGCATCCAGCGCCGCCACATGCTGGGCACGGTGTCGGTGACCGGGCGGGAGGGGGCGAGGGTGAGCGTCCGCTCCTACGTCCTGCTCGTCGAGACTGCGCGGGGCGGTCGGGCGGCGGTCCTGTGCAGCGCCACCTGCGAGGACGTCCTGGAGCTGGGCCCGGATGGATTGGCCGTGCTCAGGCGTGAGGTCAGCCGCGACGGCCTGGTGTGACGGTGCTGGATGCCGCATGGCACCGCTGTCTGGGCCCGCGTGCCGGGGGCGGGGGCGGGAAAAATTCAGGGTGGCCTGGTGGGCGGCCTGGTGTTCTGAGGCGGGCCGGGCCGGGGCCGGCCGCCGTTTTCCTGTCTGTTCGATAGGATGCCTGGCCCCGTGAGGCTCGGCCTCGACCTGTGCTGCCTCGGCCGGCTGGGTCCCGGGGCTGCGCCCCGGTTCTCCGTCCGCTGTGTGCGCGAGGCCGAGCGGCTGGGCTTCTCGGTGGCCTGGACCGCCGAGGCGTTCAGCTCGGACGCCGTCTCGCTGCTGGGCTGGCTGGCCGCGCAGACCTCGCGCATCGAGCTGGGCACCGCGGTGATGCAGATCCCGGCCCGTTCACCCGCGATGACCGCGATGACCGCGGCCACCCTCGACGTCCTCTCGCAGGGCCGCTTCCGCCTCGGTCTGGGGGTGTCGGGCCCGCAGGTCGCCGAGGGGTGGCACGGGGCCCGGTTCGACAGGCCGTTGGCCCGCACCCGCGCCTACGTCGGCATCGTCCGGGCGGCGCTTGAGCGCAAGGTGGTCGCCCACGACGGCGAGCACTACCCCCTGCCGCTGCCCGGCGGGCCGGGCAAGGCCCTTCAGCTGGGCATGCGGCCGCGGCGCGGGCACCTGCCCCTCTACCTCGCGGCCGTCGGCCCGGCCGGCACCCGCCTGGCCGGCGAGATCGCGGACGGCTGGCTCTCGGTCTTCTTCCAGCCCGAGTTCGGGCCCGAGTGGGGGGCGCACCTGCGCGCCGGAGCCGCCCGCAGGGGCGGTGAACTGCAGGACTTCGACGTCGTCGCGGCGGTGCCGGTCGCCGTCGGCGCCGACCTCGCCGACTGCGCGGACCGGATCCGCACCCACACCACGCACTACGTGGGCGGCATGGGGTCGCGGCGCCAGAACTTCTACAACCAGCTCATGGCCCGCACCGGCTTTCCGGGCGAGGCGGAGCAGGTGCAAAAGCTCTATCTGGCCGGACACCTGCGGGCGGCCGCCGAGGCCGTGCCGCACAAGTTCCTGGACCGCACCGCCCTGCTCGGCCCCGCCGGCCGCATCGCGGAGCGGCTGCGCGCCTATGCCGACGCCGGGGTCACCACCCTCTCGGCGATGATCTTCCCCGACCATCCGGACGAGGGCATCGCCACCCTGCGCACCCTGGCCGGGGCCATGGACCGGGCCGGTGTGGGGGAGTGACTCAGGCGCGGCACACGGATGCGGCACACGGATGCGGTACACGGATGCGGTACACGGATGCGGTACACGGATGCGGCACGCGGATGCGGCAGGCGGCTGCCCCCCGGGCCGCGCGGGCGGCTGGGGGGCAGTTGTGTGGTGGTGGCGGGGTTAGTAATCCGAGCCCCTGACGGGGCCACCCTGAGCGGGTGAAAATCGGGTGCGTGGCCGTCTGGCGGACGTCGAGCCGCAATGGCGTGATCGAACCCGAGGGTTAGTAGGACGCTGGGGGTCCTTCGACAGGCACCCGGAAGTGTTGCTCCGAGCACGCGTATTAGAGTCTTCCGCCTGCCGGACCCCTGCCGGGCGGTCGCGTGCTTGCGGCCGTCGTCGGGAGGGGGTGCCGGGGCAATGGAAGTGCTGCACGAACGCTGTGCGGGGATCGACATCAGCAAGGCGGACGTGAAGGTCACGATCCGTGTTCCCGGTCCCGGCAAACGGCGCCGCAAGGAGACCCGGACCTTCTCCACCATGACTTGTGACCTGCTGGCGATGCGGGACTGGCTGCTGGCCGAGGGCGTCACCCTGGCCGGGATGGAGGCCACCGGCATCTATTGGAAGCCGGTGTTCTACCTGCTGGAACACGACATCGAGTGCTGGCTGCTCAACGCCCGTCACATGAAGGCGGTCCCGGGCCGCAAGACCGATGTCAAGGACGCTGAGTGGATCGCCGAGCTGGTCGAACACGGGCTGGTCCGGCCGTCGTTCGTGCCGCCGGAGCCGATCCGGCAGTTGCGCGACCTGACGCGGTATCGCACCGAGGTGATCCGCGAACGCACCCGCGAGGCCCAGCGGCTGGAGAAGCTCCTGGAAGATGCGGGCATCAAGCTGTCGTCCGTGGTCTCCGACATCCTCGGCGTGTCCGGCCGGGCGATGCTGGAGGCGCTGATTGCTGGGCAGCGCGACCCGCAGACCCTGGCGGAGATGGCCCGGGGCAGCATGCGCGGCAAACGCGCCGCCCTGGTCGAGGCGCTGACCGGACGGTTCGGCGATCACCACGCTTTTCTCGCCCGGACCATGCTGGACCGCGTCGACGCCTGCACCGCCACCGAGAACCGGCTGACCGAGCGCATCGAGGCCCAGGTCGAACCCTTTCGCCGCCAGCTCGCCCTGCTGGTGACCATTCCCGGCGTGAGCACACGCACCGCACCGGTGATCTTCGCCGAGACCGGCGCCGACATGGCCCGCTTCGCCGGCGCCGCCCACCTTGCCTCCTGGGCGGGTGTCTGCCCCGGCAACCACGAATCGGCCGGCAAGCAGCCCACCGGGAAGACCCGGCACGGCAACCCGTGGCTCAAGGCGGTGCTCGGCCAGACCGCGGTCTCCGCCGCCCGCTCCAAGAACACCTACCTTGCCGCCCGCTACCGACGGATCGCCGCCCGCCGCGGCAAGAAGCGCGCCCTGGTCGCCGTCGAGCACTCGGTGCTGATCGCCATGTGGCACATGCTGATCCACGACGTCGAGTACGCCGATCTCGGCGGCCAGTACTTCCTCGAACGCACCGGCCGTGCCAGGCAGACCCGGCGCCTGGTGAGCCAGCTCAACCAACTCGGTTACCAAGTCACCCTCCAGACAGCTGAGGCCGCATGAACTGCGGGAACGGATAGGCAGCGGGGATTTTCGTATTAGTGGGTGGTGAAGTCGGCCATCATGGCCATGTCTTCGTGTTCGAGGTTGTGGCAGTGGATCATGAAGGTGCCGGGGTAGTCGGTGAAGCGGGTGACGACCTCGACGGCTTCGGCGGGGTGCAGGTCGACGGTGTCCTTCCAGCCGTGGTCGAATGCGCCGATGCCGTGGCCGTTGCGGGAGAGGACCTGGAAGGGGTTCAGGTGGAGGTGGACGGGGTGGTGGAAGTTGGTGGTGAAGCGCCATACCTCCACCTGCCCGAGCTGGGGGCGGGCCAGCGGGCGTCCGGGCTGGTACTGCGTGCCGTTGATGGTCCAGCCGGCGCTGGAGCCGCGGAAGTGGAAGTCGCGGGTGACCGCGGCCCGGTGCGCATCGAGGGGGCGTACCTGGCTCAGCTGCTGCGGCACCTTCGTGTCGTCGTGCGGGGAGCCGGAGTTGATGTCGAAGCGCATGACCTGGGCCGTCGAGCCGTCTCCGAAGCGGTTGAGCAGCCGCACCCGGGTGCCGGGCTGGTAGCGGGAGAAGTCGACGATGACGTCGAAGCGTTCGGCCGGGGCGATCTCGAGTGCGTCGTGGCGGCGGGGCGCGTGCAGCAGTCCGCCGTCGCTGCCGATCTGGACGAGGCCGCCGCCGCCGTCGGGCTGTGGGTCCAGCTGCAGTTTGTACAGGCGGGCGTTGGAGGCGTTGAGCAGGCGCAGCCGGTAGCGCAGCCGGTCGACCCGGTGCACCGGCCAGGGGGCGCCGTTGACCAGGATGACGTCGCCGAGGACGCCGTTCATGTAGGCGTCGGTGACGCCCGGGGTGTGCATCTGGCCGTCCAGCAGGGGGTATTGGAATGATCCGTCCGCGGCGAACGAACGGTCCGTGATCATGAGGGGGATGTCCCGGTCGCCGCGGGGCAGCGGCAGCTGTTCCTCCTCGTCGTCGTGCACGAGGTGGAACCCGGCCAGCCCCCTCCAGACGGAGGCGCCGGTGTAGCCCATGCGGTGGTCGTGGTACCAGAGCGTGGCGGCGCGCTGGTCGAGGGGGTAGGTGTAGGTGCGGGTGCCTGCGGCGAGGTCCATCGCGGCCATGGCGGTGTGGTCCATGCTCATGCCGTGCGCTGGGCCGCTGATGTCCTGCTCCACGCGGTGCATGTCGTAGGAGCCGTCGGCGGGCAGGATCAGGGAGGTGGGGTAGCCGTCGCTGGCTGCCGGGGTGTGGCCGCCGTGGAGGTGGACCACGGTGGGGCGGTCGAGTTCGTTGCGGTGGCGCACCACGGTGCGCCGCCCCGAGCGCGAGACGATGGTGGGGCCCGGGAAGGTGCCGCCGTATGTCCACGCCGGGGTGCGCAGTCCGGGCAGGATCTCCAGTTCGGCGTGCTGCTGGGTGATGTCGTAGCTGTCCGTGGTGCCGCTGGTCGACGTCGGCTTGAGGACGGGGGGGATGGGCAGCGGGGTGCGGAAGGCGGCCGGCAGTTCGGCCGTGCTGGTCAGCACCTTGCCGGGCAGGCCCTCGCGCACATAGCTGCTCAGGGCCGGCCAGCCGGCCGCGGTCAGGGCGCCCGCGCCGAGCGCCGCTGCGCCGGCGCCCAGGAGCGCGCGCCGCCTCACTTGACCGGCTCCGGCTGCGTGAGGGGCCCGGCGGCGGGCGCGTGGGGTGCCGTGGCCCTGGCGGGCAGCGGGGTGGTCATCACCCGCTGGGTCAGCACCGCGGTGGCGCAGGCGAGGATCACGCCGAGCAGGACGTGGGCGGCGACGCTGTGCAGCTCGCCCAGGGCGATCTGGCCCACCAGCGCAACGACCAGGACGATTGCCAGCGGAAGGAACGCTGCTGGTCCTTTCAGGCGGCGCACGAAGAAGGCGGCGACGGCCGTCAGGAGGGTGGCCACGGTGAGGACACGGCCGACCAGTCCGTGGAGGGCGAGCATGTCGTAATGGCCGCCGAGAAATCCCCCGGCCAAGGCGACCTGGACCAGCATCAATATCGCCTGCAAAACGACGGTGATGCGCAAGGAAAGCAGAGACAGACGCAGAGTCATGCGGATAATCCAACCCGTTCGGTAGGCGGCCTGCAACTCGAACTCGGCTGTTTTGAAAGGCGTTTGGGCTTGCTCAAGTCATTCTCCAGAATGGTAAGGACGGAATTGAGTCAGTGGCCGGATCGGCTGGTCATGGGGACAGGGCGGGCCGGCCCGGTTCGGCGCGGGGATAACTGCCGAGAACGAATGCGCAGTGGCGCCGGGCGAGGGTGTCGACGACCGCGCCGAGCCGGGGGTCGTCCGTGTGTCCTTCGCATTCCACAAGGAAGGAGTAGCTGCCGAGGCCGACGCCGCCGGGCCGCGGTAGCACGGCCGTCAGGGGGACGCGCAAGCGGGCGAACTCCCCGAGCACGGTGTGCAGTTGCTGCATCTGGCCGGCCAGCGGCACGACCAGGCTGGTGCGGTCGGCGCCGGTGGGGGTTGAGCCCGTCACACACCGGGCGACCTTCACGAAGCGGGTCACCGCGTCTGGTCTGTCCCCGATGCCGCAGGCGACGATGTCGAGGCCGTAGCGCCGCAGCGTGGCCGGTGCGGCGATGGCGGCGCGGCCGGGCAGGTGTGTGGTGGCGACCTCCCGGGCGGCCTGTGCGGTGGAGGTCGCGGTGACGATGTCGGCCTGCGGCAGATGGTCGGTGAGCCAGCTGCGGCACTGGGCGTGGGCGACGGGATGGGTGAGCACCTGCCGTATGCGGGCGAGGCTGCCGGAGGGCGGGACGGCGAGCGCGAACTCCACGCGCAGCAGTGTCTCGCCGACGATGCGCAGGTCCCGTTGGGCGGTGAGGGTGTCGACGGACTCGGTGACGGACCCTTCCACCGAGTTCTCCCACGGGATGACGCAGGCCGTCGCCGCGCCGCGGCGCACGGCGTCGAGCGCCTGGCGGACCGTCGGATAGGGGACAGCCGTTTCGTTGGGTACGTCGAGGCCGCCGAGGGCTGCGTGGGTGAAGGAGCCGGGCGGGCCCAGATAGGCGGTGGACATCAGGGTTTCCTCCGGGCGCGGGCCGGTCAGGCGGCACTCCACGCCCCGGCGACGGCGACCGCCTGGCGGGGGTTGAGCCGCGGGTCGCACAGGGTGGTGTAGCGCCTGGCGACGTCGGACGGGCGGGCCTGGCTCCAGACGCATTCGCTCACGTCGTCCGGCGTCGTCTCCAGGTGGAGGCCGGCCGCCGTCCCGCCGGCGCCGGTGACCGCCTGCTGGAAGGCGACCACCTCCTCGATGACGGTCTCGACCGACCGGGTCTTGAGCCCGCCGGGCGCCTTGATGGTGTTGCCGTGCATCGGGTCGCACAGCCAGGACACCGGATGGCCGGCCTGGCGCACCGCGGTGACCAGGGCCGGCAGCCGTGCGGCGACCTGGCCGGCGCCCATGCGTGCGATCAGGGTGAGCCGGCCGGGCTCGCGGCCCGGATCGAGCCTGGCGCACAGGTCCACCAGCTGCGCGGCGGCCAGGGTGGGACCGACCTTGCAGGCGACGGGGTTGGCGACCTGCGTCAGGAGCTGGACGTGGGAGCCCGCCGGATCGCGGGTGCGCTCGCCGATCCAGGGCAGATGGGTGGAGGACAGGTAGCGCTGGTCGCCCGCCGTGCGGCGCAGCAGCGGCCGCTCGTAGTCCAGGACCAGCGCCTCGTGGCTGGTCCACACCGGTGCTCCGGTCGGCGGCATCCAGGCACCGGTGCGCTGGCGCAGCAGGGTGGTGGCCCGGTCCGCGGCCGCGTAGCAGGTGAGCAGGTGCGCGCAGTCGGCGCGGCGCGCCTGGGGGGTGGCGGCGGGCCGGTTGACCAGGTGGCCGCGGTAGACCGGCAGTTCACGCCCGTCGACGACCTCGGTGGGGGAGCTGCGCGGCTTGGCGAACTGTCCGGCGATGCGGCCGATCCGGATGACCGGCCGACCGGTGTTGATCTTCATGACGCCTGCCAGCGCGTCGATCAGGCCGATCTTGCGGTTGACCGCCTGTGGCTCGCACTCGGCGGGGTCCTCCGCGCAGTCCCCGGCCTGGATGATCTGGTAGGTGCCGGCGGCCGCCTCGGCCATCAGCATCCGCAGCATCTGCACCTCTTCCCAGCCCACCAGGCCGGGCCGGGCGGCGAGTTCGGCGCGTACGGCGGCCGCGCGCGCCGGGTCGGCCCACACGGGCTGCTGCTTGGCGGCGACGGGCGGGTCCGGGGCGACGGGTGGGTCCGGGGCGACGCCGGTGGCCGCCGATGGCCGAAGATCGCTGTCACGAACGGGTGATGCGACAGGCATCGCGGACATGGTCGTGCTCCTTGTCTCAGAAGGGGGAGTCAGGTCCCGGTGGCGGCGCTCAGATCGGGGCGCAGCGCCGCCGTGGCACCGAGATAGACGTGGTGCATGGCGGAGCGGGAGCGGGGGCTGTGGGCGTGCGCCAGGATCCGGATGACGCGCGGCAGGGAGCCCGCAACCGCGATCTCGGCGGTGCACAGCAGCGGTACCTCCGTCAGGCCCAGCTTCCTGGCCGCGGCCGCCGGGAAGGCGGAGCGCAGGTCGTGGGTGGTGGTGAAGACGATGCTGATCAGGTCCGGGTCGCTGAGCTCGTTGCGCCGCAGGATCTCGCCGAGGAGGTGGCCGGTGGCCTCCTCGATGAGTGCGGGCTCGTCCGCGGCGACCTGGGTGGCACCGCGCACGGCACGCACGGCGAGCGGGCCGGGTGCGGTCAGCCGGCTGGTCGGGGTCGTCACTGGCTGGCTCCTGTGTCTGCGGAAAAAGAGGGGGGCCTAGGGCCGGTTGGGCCCGGCCGGGTGCTCAGGCGGTCTGCCGGGTCAGCAGGTCGTCCAGGGCGGCGATGCTGCGCGCCTGCGGCAGTTCGGCCACGGGCAGCACCGTGCGGTACTGCTTCTCCACCCGGGCGACGATCTCGATGAGGTTGAGCGAGTCGGCCTGGTAGTGGTCGAAGAGGTCCGCGCTGTCGTCGATCTCGTCCGGGCTCAGCGCCAGGATCTCCGCCACGATCGAGCGGACCTCGGAGATCGAGTTGATCGGGTTGATCGGGTTGATCGGGTGGCCGGTGTCGTTCATCTGCCGTCCTTGTCTTGATGCGGTGTGGGTGCGGTCGAAAGGAGGCTCGCGGTGGGGCGCGAGACGACGAGGAGCGAGCCCACGGACAAGACCGTGCGGCCGTCGGCGGTGCGCGTGTGACCGGTGAACTCACCGGCCTGGCCGGAGCGATGGCTCAGGCGTACGTGGTGTTCCAGGACGTCGCCGGGCACGGCCCGGGCGGTGTGGACCAGGTCGCGGATGCCGACCATCAGCGGGATCTCGTCTCTCGGGCCGAGCTCGGCGAGCGACCACAAGAGCGAGACGGCCTGGCCGAACGATTCGAGCAGGAGCACCGACGGATAGCCGAAGGCGTCGATGCCGGCTCCCTCCGCCATGTCCCGGTAGCAGTCCTCCCCGCCGGTGATCGCCTTGGTGGCGATCAGCGAGTCGGGCGGCGTGAACCGGCGCACCGTGTCGAGCAGCAGCATGGGAGGGCGCTGGCGCAGCCGCTCGCGCACCTGGGCGTGGTCAAGCATCGCTCACCACCGGTTCGCAGACGACGGACAGGTCCGCCGCCGTCAGGCCGTCGCCGCGCGCGGCGCGGGCCCGCACGGCGATGCGGGTGCCCGTCTGCGGCGTCTGCGGCATCACCAGCAACGACAGCTCCAGTTCGTCGCCCGCAAGCAGCGGGCGGGTGAAGCGGGCGCGGTCGATGCGGCACAGCCGAAGCTCTCTGCCCAGGGCGGATGAGGCCGCCTGGCGCACACAGTCGATCAGGAGGACCCCCGGCATGATCGGGAAGCCCGGGTAGTGGCCGGCCATCTGGGCGCCGGCCCGCTTTACGGGCACCCGCACCGTGACCCGGGTGCCCTCAAGGCTCTGCTCGGTCAGCGGCGGGCTGTGCAGTGCGTCGAACACCTTCGCTGTTTTGGACGGGGCAGGCACGGCGCTCCTCAGCCCAGGCCCGGCTCGGACAGGAGGCGGGCCGCGAGCTCCTGCACGTACTCGGTGATCGTCTCGTCGTGGTCGAGGTAGGGGACCACCTCCCGCACCTGCTCGTACAGCCGCCGGGTCGCCGGCGACAGGCCCTGCGTGCCGCGGATGTCGACGGCCTGGGCGGCGCACAGCAGCTCGAAGGCGACCACGTGGGCGACGTTGTCCAGGACCTCGGCGGCGCGCCGGGCGGCGACGAAGCCGAAGGAGACGATGTCCTGGAAGTCGCCGGTCGACGTCAGCGACTGGATGGAGATGGGCATGGACTTCGCCCTGGTCTCCGCGGTCAGCGAGGCGGTCATGAACTGACCGCCCATCAGCCCCAGGCGCAGGCCCGGGTTCTCCCGGCACAAGAACGCCGGAAGCCCCTCGCTGTTGCTCTTGTCGAGGAACCGGTCGATGCGGCGGTTGGAGAGGTTCATCAGCGTGGTCATGGCGATCGCCAGGTGGTCCATCGCCATGGCCACGTACTGCCCGTGGAAGTGCCCGTTGTGGAACACCTCGGCCTCGTCGGGGTCGATCAGCGGGTTGTCGTTGGAGGAGTTGAGTTCGTCCTCGACGACGTGCTCGATCGAGTTGAGGCTGTCGAGGACCGGCCCGAGGATCTGCGGGGTGCAGCGCACCGAGTAGGCGTCCTCGATGGACTGCGAACCCGCCTTCGCGGTGTCGCCCATCTCGCCCGACAGCAGGTGCTCGGTGTCCAGCTCGTCGACGGCCAGCGTGGAGCCGGCCAGCGTCTGCCACAAGAACCCGGCGACCTCCTGCTGTCCCTTGTGCGGCTTGAGCGCGTGCACCCGCGGGTCGAACGGCTTGGTCTTGCCGGCCAGGCCCTCCACCGACAGCGCCGACACCAGCAGATACCTCTGCAGCAGCCGGCGGGCCCGGGCGATGTTGAGGCTGCCCAGACCCACCATCCCGGACGTGCCGTTGATCAGCGCCAGGCCCTCCTTGAAGCTGAGCTCCATCGGCTCGATGCCGGCCCGGGCCAGCGCCTCGGCGCCCGGCAGGACCTCACCGTTCAGCCGCGCCTTCCACTGGCCTATGCAGACCAGGGCGATCGCGGCGAGCGGCCCGAGGTCGCCGCTGGTGCCCAGCGACCCCTTCTCGGGCACACACGGCACGACAGCCGAGTTGCGGAGTGCGATCAGCTTGTCCAGGTTCGCCAGGGAGATGGCCGAGTTGCCGCGGGACAGCGACACGATGCGGGACGTCATGATCGCGCGGACCGTGGTGTCGTCGAGATGGTCGCCCACGTTGGTCGCCACGGCGTTGAGCAGATTCTCCTGGAGCTGGCGGGCCATCGTGACCGGCACCAGATAGTTGACGAACCCGCCCATGCTGGTGTTGACGCCGTAGATGACCCGCTCCTCCGCGACGAACTTCTCCAGCATCTGGCGCGAGGCCTGCACGCGTTGGCGGACCGTGTCGTCGATGGCCACCGACTCGGCCGCGACCGCGGTCGACTCGACGTCGCAAAGCCGCACCCGCTGACCGATGGACAGGGTGAAAGTCACGTCTGGCTCCTTAAGCGTTCGTGGCGTGTCGTAGCGGCGAGGCCCCCCGGGCGGAGGCCAGTTTCTGCGTGAGCAAAGGACGGTCGACCTTGCCGTTCTCGGTGAGGGGAAGCTCCGCCAGGGTGTGGATCGAGCGCGGCACCATGTAGGCGGGCAGCTGCCGCGCGCAGAACGCGAGGGCCGCGCCGGTGTCGATCTCTCCCGGGCCGTCCAGGACGACGGCCGCCATCAGCACGTGGTCCCCGGCGCGCTCGACGAGGGCGACCGAGGCCGCCCGCACGCCGGGAAGGCGCATCAAGGTGCCCTCGATCTCGCCCAGTTCCACCCGGTTGCCATGGATCTGCACCTGGAAGTCGCACCGGCCCACGAAGCACAGGCCGCCGTCCTCGCCCAGGCGGGCCAGGTCGCCGGTGCGCAGCACCTTGTGCCCGTGCCGCGGCTCGAGGGGGTCGGGCACCAGCACCGCGGCCGTGGCCTCGGCATCGTTCCAGTAGCCGGAAAACAGCGACGGGCTGCGCAGGTAGATCTCCCCCGTCCGGCCCGGCTCGGTCACCACCTCGCCCCGGTCGTCCACGAGGGTCATCTCGGCGCCGGTGTGGGCCTGCCCGATGGACAGCCTCTGCACCCCCTGCGGCAGCGGGCGGGGGACCTCGGTGAACGAGGCGGCCATCGACTCCGTCGCCCCGTAGCCGTTGACGAGGCGGGCGCCGGGCAGCATCTCCTGCAGCCGGCGCAGCTCCGGGAGGGGGAACTCCTCTCCCGCGAAGACCACCGAGCGCAGCCGCTCCAGCTCCTTGAGCAGGTCGGGGTCGTGACGCAGGACGGGACGCCACAGCGAGGGAACGCCGTGCACCTGGGTGACCCCGGCATCGCGCAAAAAGCCGATCATGCGCCGGGGCGAGGAGAGGTTCTCCCGCCGGACCGGGACGAGGGTGGCGCCGCTGGCGAGTGCCACACCGATCCCGAACAGCGCGAAGTCGAACTGGAGGGGCGAGGTGCTGGCCACCCGGTCCTCGGGCCCGGCCAGCTGGTCGTTGAGCATCGCGCGCAGGAACGTCACGATCGACCGGTGGCTCATCACCACGCCCTTGGGGCGGCCGGTCGAGCCGGAGGTGAAGACGATGTACGCGGTGTCGGCGGCCAGCACGCTACGCCGGCGGCGCACCCGCCGATCCGGCGCCCGCTCCACCACCAGGCCGCCCGCGCCGAAGCGGGCGCTGCCCTGCGCCTGCACCGACTGCCTGCGCGCGAGGTGGTCGGCCCGCGCGTGCAGCGCCGGTTCGACCGCGTCCACGATCGACGACAGCCGGCTGTCCGGGGTCTGCGGGCTCACCGTCACGAACGGCAGGCCCAGCAGGGAGCAGGCGAGCAGCATCGCCACCGACGCCGCGCAGGTGTCCGCCTCGACGATCACACGGTCGCCGACCTCGAGATGCAGGCCGTCCAGCACGGCCGCGTACTGGTGGGTCAGAAGATCGAGACGGCCGTAGGAGATCTCGTGCAGCACTCCCTTCTCGTCCGCCTCCACCACCGCGGGTTTGTCCGGGGTGACGGAGGCGGGCCCCATGAGCAACCCGTAGAGGTTGTCCACCGAAGGACGCGGGCGTTCCATAACGTCTCCCTGGTCAGTTGGGGGCCTGGGGGCCTTGGGGACCCACCGTGCGGCACCGCGGTGGGCGTAGGACTTAAGCCCGACTTGAGCAGCGGTGTACGGGCAGGTCGGCGCCCTGGCGCGGGCCGCCGCCCGGCAGGCGGCCACCCCCCGGCCGCGGCGGGGTGCGCCGCGCGCTCCAGCGGGGTGCGAGGAGCAGCCGAGCAACAGCCGAGGACGGCGGCCTAGCTTCGCTTTTCGAACCGAACCAGCCGATGCCACAAGGAGCCCGCATGTCCTCCCAGGAGCACGAGTTCACGCTGCCCGGCGCGGATCTTCCGCAGCCCGACGCCGAGCTGCGCAAGCGGCGCGAGGCGGTCGTCGCCGAGCACACCATCGCCGAGCACGTCTGGGACATCGACGGGGTGCTCGCCACGTTCCCGCGCGGTGGCGTCTACCGGCCCCTGCCGTATGAGGAGGGCCCGTTCATCGGCGAGAAGGCCATCAAGGAGGGCTACTTCGCCGATCTGCAGGCGGCCTTCCCGCAGGCCGACCACGAGCTGATCCACGTCCACCACTCGCCGACCGCGGTGATCCTGGAGGCGCAGTTCCGCGCCACCCAGCAGGCGGACTTCCGCGGCATACCCAACCGCGGCAAGACCGTCGACGCCCCCGTCGCCGTCTTCTTCCACTTCGACGGCGACGTCCTGATCGACGAGACGCTCTACTTCGACATGGCCACCTTCGCCCGTCAGCTCGCCTGAGAGGGGCCCGGGCTTTCGTTCCTCGCCGACCGACGGACCGACAAGGACCAGCACTCATGAGCGTGTCCAGGACGGACCGCACCACACCCTCGCCCTCCCACTCGGCCGGGGTGCGCCCGCTCCTGCTCGCCTGCGCGGGCCTGACCCTGTCGGGCCTGCTGGCCGAGCCGGCCGACGGGCCGCCGCGGGCGACCGTCGTCGCCGTGCACGGCGGCGGCATGCGGGCGGGGTACTTCGACGGGCAGGCCGACGCCGATCTGTCGCTGCTCACGCTCGGCGCCCGGCTCGGCTTCACGGTGCTGGCCCTGGACCGGCCCGGCTACGGCCACTCCGCGGCACAGGTGCCCGACGGCCTGACCCTTGAGGAACAGGCCGACGTGCTGGCGGCTGCACTCGAGGCGTTCGCCGGCCGGTACGCCGTCGGCCGGGGCCTGTTCCTGCTGGCGCACTCCTACGGCGGCAAGCTCGCCCTGACCAGCGTCGCACGGACGCCGGGCGTGCTCGCGCTGGACGCCTCCGGCGTCGGCCACCGCTACGGGATCGACCCGGCCGGACACCGGCGCCTGCGCCGTCATCTGGAGTGGGAGCACAACTGGGGCCCGCTGGGGCTCTATCCGCCGGGCACGTTCCGCGCGGCCGAGGCCCTGGTCGCTCCCGTCCCGGTCCGGGAGGCCGCCGAAGTGCCCCACTGGCCGCGGACGTTCGGGGAACTGGCGCCGCGGATCGGCATCCCGCTGCGGCTGACCTTCGCCGAGCACGAGACCTGGTGGCGCACCCAGGACTGCGACATCGCCGAGATGACCTCCCAGCTGACCGGGGCACCCGTCCTGCGCATCGAGCGCCAGCCCGGCGCCGGCCACAACATCAGCCTGGGCCGGGCCGCCCGCTCCTACCACCTGCGCGCACTCGCCTTCTTCGAGGAGTGCCTGCAGTGGGCCGAGGACGACTCGGCCGCCGTGCGCCCGCCCAGCGCGCCAGGCACGTTCGCCGCCTAGGGCCTGCTCGGCCGCCGTGCCGCGGCAGCCGCGGAAAGCTATGACTTCTTCATGGTTTCCGTGTGATTCCTTCGCTGCGCCGAACGTCGCAGGGGCGTTCATACTGGAACGCGCGCGTGTCCACGGGGGTGGGGCGGCCGGTCGGGCGCTTCAGTGGCCCGAGGAGGTCTGTTGTCATGATTCCGCCGGCGAAAGACTCTCCCCTGCGCCTGCACCACCTGTGGTCCCTGCACGAGGACACGGCGGTCGGGTGGGACGAGGAGGGCCGGGCCCTGGTGCTCAGCGGTCCGCGGGGCACCGAGCGGATCGAGGCCCCCACGACCGTCGTGGCCGAGGCGCTGCACCGCATGGAACTGGGCCCGGTGCGCCTGGCGAACATGCTGCCCGCCACCGAGGACGCGACCGTCGGCCAGGACAGCTACACGGTGGTGCTGTCCGTGCTGCGCGCGATCTCCCACCTGGTGATCAGAACGCTGTCCGTGGAGGACCTCAGGGGGCCGGTGCTGTCGGTGGTGCCGGTGGGCCGCCGCGCCCGCTTCGCCCCGGCCGGGGTGCCGCCGCAGCGCCGGGTGCGGCTGCGGACCGACGTGACGATCACCGTGCAGGACAGCGCGTTCTGGCTGGAGTGCCGCGACCTGGAGCACCGGGTGCAGATCCACCGGCCCGAGGCGATGTGGGTGGTGTCGTTGCTGGCCTGGCCGGTGACACCGGACGCGCTGGTCGACGTGGTCCCGCTGCCCGCCGAGCTGACCCTGGCGGTCCTCGGTCACCTGGCGGGGGCAGGGATGACCGTGGCCGCGGGCTGAGGGGTCACAGCAGCCAGCCCGACTCGCGGGCGATGCGGATGGCGTCGACCCGGTTGCGTGCGTTCAGTTTGGTCACCGCCGTGGTGAGGTAATTGCGCACCGTGCCCACGGACAGGTGGAGTTGGGCCGCCACCTCCTGCGGCTGCGAGCCCTGCGAGGCCATGCGCAGCACCTCGGTCTCCCGGATGGTCAGCGGGCTCTCGCTGCCGCCCCAGGCGGCCAGGGCCAGTTGCGGGTCGATCACCCGCTGGCCGGCGACGACCTTGCGGACGGCCCGGGCGAGATCGCCGGGCGGTGCGTCCTTGAGCAGAAAGCCCGATACGTGCGCGGCCATCGCCCGGCGCAGCGTGCCGGGGCGGCCGAGGCTGGTGAGGATCAGCGTCCGGCACTCGGGCAGGCGCTCATGCAGGAGTTCGGCCGCGCTGAGTCCGTCCAGACCGGGCAGGTCGATGTCGATGACGGCCACGTCCGGCCGGTGTTCGCGTGCCCCGCTGAGAATCTGGTCGCCGCGCTCGACCTCGCAGACCACGTCCAGGTCGTCCTCCAGATCGAGCAGTGCCACCAGCGCGCCGCGGACCATGTGCATGTCTTCGGCCAGCAGGATCCGAATCATCGTCGCCGTCCACCGTTCTCCCACATACGAAAACTCTGCCCGCTCCTGCCCGTCGCCGCATCGTCAACGGGCCGATGCGGGGCCGGGATTGCCTACACAACGGTGTCCGCCCGGCCGGGCCGGGGCGTCTCGCCGTCCGTGATCATGTGTGTGGTCAGGGCTGTCGCATCGTGCTCCTGGACCGGTGCCCGGGCCGTCAGCCGGAAGAGGGTGCGCTCTGCACCGTCGGGCAGGCGCTGCACGAGCAGCCGGCCGCCGATGTCCTTAAGCCGTCGTTCGAGACTGCCCAGGCCACTGCCGCTGTGCGGGGACCGGGGATGAGAGCTGACCACCAGACCGTCGTTGGCGATCGTGAGACGGACGGCATCGCCCTCGATGCGGGCGGAGATCCAGCAGTGCGAGGCCTTGGAGTGCCGCAGCAGATTGGTGACGCCCTCGCGCACCACCGTGGCCAGCACGGTGGAGGTCACAAGCCCCAGGCCGTCGATGGCGTCCTCGGCCTCGACGGTGACCGAGACGTCGGCGGCTGCCAACACGGATTCGGCGCAGGAGAGTTCGGACGCCAGGGACATCTGCCGGTAGCCGCTGGCCACCCGGCGCACATCGGCCAGTGCCTGGCGGGAGATGACCAGTACCTCGTCGACCTCTTCACAGGCCCGGTAGGGATTGGTCGGGATGAGACGGCGAACCAGTTCGTTCTTCAGGGAAATGGCGGAGAGGCTGTACCCGAGAAGGTCGTGCAGATCCCGGGCGAATCGTAACTGCTCGTGGCTGACGGCCAGCCGGGCCAGGTCGGCCCGGGCCCTGGTCAGCTGGTCGACCAGATTGGTCAGTCGGCTCAGGCCGTACACGACCAGACCCGTCAGAGCGGTCGTCTGGACCAGGTAGACCGTGTCGACGGCCCCCCGGTGGGCCAGGACACCGGGGATGATCATGCTGAGTGACGTCGTCGCGTACAGGGTCCAGCCGGCCGCGGCCGGCAGGACCAGCAGGAGGGAGCCGGCGAAGAAGCCGTCCATGGCGCCCCAGTACGCGCCGAACCAGATGAACGGCAGGTAGGACAGGACCCCTTGGGCGGTCAGGGTCACCACCTTGGTGCGGGTGCGTGCCGCGGCGAAGCCGGGTGCCGAGTGCGCGAGCTGCAGCAGGAACACCGACGCCAGGCAGACCACGGCGCGGGTCAGGTCGTAGGCGCCCAGCGACAGGGAAAGGAGGTTGAGAAGGGTGATGCCCAGATAGCAGATCAGCGCGGCCAGCAAAATGCCCTGGGCTGTTCTGGTGACCACGTGTTCGCTGTCCTGCGGTCGGCCGGCACGAGAGGGAGGTCGCTTCGGCCGGGTGCGGTCCATCTCTTCTCTCCCCGCTCCCCTCGTGTGTCGATGCCGATTCGAACAACTGGGCCTCATCCTAGGCGGGTTGGCTGATGTGCGGTGGGTGTCACCGGGCCGGTGCGGCGGTGCGCCGGCCCGGCGGCGGGCGGGGCCGGCCCGGCCCGGGCGCCCGTCGACGAGGTGAGCTGCGAAGCTGGTCCCCGCACGGCCGGCGAGGGGAGCCGGGACGGCGCGCCGGGAGCCGGCCGGCCGGCTCCCGCGCGGGTGTCACGGTGCGCCGCGGAAGGCGGGCACTGTGTCAAAAAGCCGCCGGGTCAGACGAACAGCGGGATCGGGTTGAGCTCCTCGTAGGGGGTGGGCTGGGGCAGCTGCCCGAGCGCGACGGGCACGTCGAACAGCCGGCCCGGCGCGTACCGGGCCCAGAAGTGCCGCAGCCCCGGCACGATCACCTTGACCACCGGCATGCCGACGTCCGGCCGGGTCTGGTCCAGGACGAGCAGCTCCATGCCCTGGGCGGCTGTGAGGTCGACGACGGCCTCGACATCGTCGAGCAGGTCGTCGCGCATGACGTGGTTCCAGTCGCCGCAGGTCCGCGGCCGGGCGGCCGGATCCGGCGCCAGATAGGGCTGGTTGGCCACCGTCGCCTGCCGCCACCAGCGCACCGGGAGCGGATCCGTGATGCCGTAGCCGCCGCCCGGGCGGTCGGTGCTCACGGCCGGCAGCAGCTGTCCCGTCTCGGTGAGCGCGCGGCGCAGCGCGATGGCCGGGTCGAAGTGCGCGCCGAAGCCGAAGACGATGTCCTCGGTGGGTCCCTCGGTGCGCCGGGAGACCGCCACGATCGCGGGGATGCCGAGGTCCGAGGTGAGGTCGAGGGCCCACAGGTCACGGCCCAGCTGGTGGTGTCCCTCGCGCAGCCGCCCGATGTAGGGCGCGTGGAAGGAGTCCAGGTCGATCGCGGGCCGGCGGGTGCGGTTGTACCACCACAGGGCGACGGCGTCGCGTTCCACCAGCTCCAGGAAGCCCTGCAGCAGGGCGTCCTCCGGGCTGCTGCCGGCCGCGTTGCCGTTGGAGTCGGCGTGGGGCCCCGGCGCACCGGGGGTGGCGGCGAAGTAGAGCATCGACGTGGGCAGCAGCCGCTGGCGCGCTCCGGTCAGGGACCACACGGGGGTCCACTCCACCGGACGGTTCTCGTCGAAGGGCTCGGGCACGTGGTGGAAGGGCGAGCCGGAGCGGTTCCAGCGGTCCCGGTCGCGGAACTGCTGATCCGCGTACAGCTGGCAGGCGTTGGGGTGCAGGGCCTGCTCGCCGAGGCCGCGCAGGCTGTCCACCACGACCGGTTCGTCGCCGTGCCGGGTGCCGCAGTAGCGCTCCACCGCCTCGCACAGGGCGCTGGTGCGGGCCTCCGCGTCGGTCAGGCCCTTGCCGCCGCTCTGCGCGCGCAGTCCGGCCGGGCCGCGCTCGCGCAGCGCCAGGTTGTGTCCCGACACGTAGGTGGTGGCGAACTCCGGTGCTCCGGGGGAGGGTTCGAGCACCGGCACGATTCCGGTGATCGGGCTCACCAGGTGCGCGTGCCGCTTGAGCAGCTGGTCGCAGCTGAGCGCCCGGTGGTCGCCGTTGCCGGCCTTGGCCCGGGACATGGGGACGAACGGGGCGAGCACGCGCCGGCGCATCAGGCCCGCCTCGCCGCAGGAGGGGCACTGCAGGATCCGGGACACCGGGTGGGCGCGGGTGCGCAGGGTGAGGGTGTCGACCGTGCGGACGGCGCCCTGGTCGGCGTAGCGCAGTCCGGCCAGCCACTTGGCGGCCTCCAGGACCGCGCTGTGTGCGGCCATGACGCGCCCGGCCGACAGCGAGGCGAGGGGCCGCACGAGCGGGCCGTCCAGACCCAGGGCCCGCTGGAGCGACTCCTCGTACCCGCGGTGCTGTTCGAGGCGGTGGGCCAGACAGGACCAGCAGGGCCCCTCGTTCGGCCGGAAGACCGGGCCGATCCAGGGTTCGTAGCCGCACAGCCGGGCCAGCAGCCACGGTCTGCCCGCCGCCCGGTGCTCGGCGTCGATGCGCGCAAGGCCGGGGGAGAGGTAGTCGTCGCACAGGACCAGGGTGAGGTCCGCGTCCGCGTCGGTGAGCGCGAGGCCGGACTCCCGGCCCGCCGCGAGCACCGGTGCGGCGTCGACGCCGGCGAGCGGCAGCACCCGCAGCCGGGAGCCGGTCAGGCCCGCCGCGGCCCGGGCGCCGTCCAGGCCGGCCAGGTCCCAGTACGCCTCGGCGACCGGGTCGGTGGTGGCCGAGCGGGCGGGATCGTTGAAGCGCAGCAGCCCGGCCTCGCTGAGCCGGCGCAGCCCGTCCTCGACCTCCGCGCAGGTCAGGACGGACGACGCGGCCCGCACGATCTCGGTCAGGGACCGGGTCCCGTCGAGCAGCGGGACCAGCACATCGGCGAGCGGGCCGTGCAGGGTCGTCACGCCCTGGCGGGAGAGCAGATAGGTGCCCTCGCCGGGGACGGTCGCCGGGCGCAGGTGGTGGCGGAAGCCGACGAGGGCCGAACCGTCCTTGAGGGCGGCCGCTGCGGGGCCCTCGGGCAGGACCGACTCAACGGTCATATCCAGGCCTCCGCGGCCGCGTCGGCCTCGACGGACTCGCCGGCCGTGGCGGAGGCGAAGAGCGCGGGGGTCGGGCCCGCGCAGAAGGTGAACGCGGCGACGGCCGGCGCCGCGGGGGCCTGGGCCGCGCACAGGGTGAACAGCGCGGCGGAGTGGGAGGTGTGTCCGAGGCGTCCGACCACGAGCAGCGGACGGGCGGGAGCCGCCTCGGCGATGCGCGTCGAGGCGGTGGCGGTGGCACTGGCGTGGCTCATCGGGAAGATCCTCACTGGTGCGGGGGCTGGTGCTCCGACGCCGAGGATTCTTCGCGAGCGGGGACGGCACGGACAGTGTCACCGTCACCGGTGCCGAGTGAAGATCTCACTCAACTGGAGGCCCCACCTCCGGCGGCCGCCGGGGTGAGCGGCTCCCACCAGCCGCGGTGCTCGCGGTACCACCGGACGGTGTCGGCCAGTGCCTCCGCGAAGCTCCTGCGGGGTGCGTAGCCCAGTTCCTCGCGGATCTTCGTGCAGTCGACGGAGTAGCGGCGGTCGTGTCCCTTGCGGTCGGCGACGTATTCGACGCTGTCCTGCCAGGTGGCGCCGCATGCCGTGAGCAGGGCGTCGGTCAGCTCCCGGTTGGAGAGTTCGGTGCCGCCCCCGATGTTGTAGATCTCGCCCGCGCGGCCCCGGGTGCGGACCAGTTCGATGCCCTGGATGTGGTCGTCGATGTGCAGCCAGTCGCGGACGTTGCCGCCGTCGCCGTACAGCGGGACCTTCCTGCCGTCGAGGAGGTGGGTCACGAACAGCGGGATGACCTTCTCGGGGAACTGGTGGTGGCCGTAGTTGTTGGAACAGCGGGTCACCCGGACGTCGAGATGGTGGGTGCGGTGGTAGGACAGCGCGATCAGGTCGCCGGCGGCCTTCGTGGACGAGTACGGCGAGTTGGGCCGCAGCGGATGGCTCTCGGGCCAGGAGCCCGCCTCGATCGAGCCGTACACCTCGTCGGTGGAGATGTGCACGAAGACCTCGATGCCGGCCCGGTGCGCCGCGTCGACGAGGGTGTGCGTGCCGGCCACGTTCGTGCGCACGAACTCGGCGCCGCCGTCGATGGAGCGGTCCACGTGCGACTCGGCGGCGAAGTGCACCACCTGGTCGTGCCCGGCCATCAGCCTGCCGACCAGTGCGGGGTCGCAGATGTCGCCCGCCACGAAGGAGAAGTGCGGGTGGGCCCGTACCGCGTCGAGGTTGGCCAGGTTGCCCGCGTAGGTCAGCTTGTCCAGGACGGTGACCCAGACGTCGCCGGGGCCGGCCGGGCCCAGCAGCGTGCGGACGTAGTGGGAGCCGATGAAGCCGGCGCCGCCGGTCACCAGGATGCGGGTGGTGCCCGGTGCGGCCGGACGGGTCGGGTGCATGGGGCGAACTCCTCGGTCGGCAGCAGGATCTGGTCAGGCGGCGCGGACGGCCGGGCGCGGGATACGGCGCAAGGCCACCTCGCAGACGTAGGCGCCGTAGTCCGTGCCCCGCATCTCCTCGCCCAGGTGCAGGCACTGCTGGGGGGTGATGAAGCCGCAGTTGAGGGCCAGTTCCTCGAGGCAGGCGATGAACTCGCCCTGCCGCTGCTGGACCAGCTGGACGTACTGGGCCGCCTGCAGCAGCGAGTCGTGGGTGCCCATGTCCAGCCAGGCGAAGCCGCGGCCGAGCGGGGTGAGCTGGGCCCGGCCCTGCGCCAGATAGGCCAGGTTGACGTCGGTGATCTCCAGTTCGCCGCGCGCCGAGGGCGTGAGGTTCCGGGCGATCTCGACCACGTCGCTGTCGTAGAGGTACAGCCCGGTCACCGCGAGGTTGGAGCGCGGGTGGCGCGGCTTCTCCTCCAGCGACAGCAGCCGGCCCTCCTCGTCGATCTCCCCGATCCCGTAGCGGTGCGGATCGCGCACCCGGTAGCCGAACAGCGCCGCGCCGTCGAGATGGCGCACCGCGTCCTCCAGGAGCAGCGAGAACCGCGGCCCGTGGAAGATGTTGTCGCCCAAAACCAGCGCGACCTGGTCGCCGTCGATGAAGTCGGCGCCGATGATGAGGGCTTCGGCGATGCCGCGCGGCTGGTCCTGCTCGGCGTAGGCGATGTTCACACCGAGCCGGGAGCCGTCGCCCAGCAGGGTGCGGAAGCTGTCCGAGTGGTCCTTGGACGAGATCAGCAGGATGTCCCGGATGCCCGCCAGCATCAGCACGGAGAGCGGGTAGTAGATCATCGGCTTGTCGTAGACCGGCAGGATCTGTTTGGACAAGGCTCCGGTGAGCGGGCGCAGCCGGGTGCCGCTGCCGCCCGCGAGGATGATGCCCTTCACCTCAGCTCACCTCCACTGCCGTTCGAGCCGGAGGCTCTCCTCGTACACGGGCAGCAGTCCCTGCTCGGCGGCCTCGGCCAGCGTGGGCGCCACGGTGTCCCGCTCGGAGTAGAGGGGCGTGATGTCCTGGGGGACGGGCAGGTCGAGCGCCGGGTCGGTGACCGAGATCGCCAGCTCGTGCGCGGGCACATAGCTGGCGGTGACCATGTACGACATCACGGTGTCGTCCTCCAGCGCGATGAACGCGTGGCCCAGACCGACCGGGAAGTACATGGCCCGGAAGTCGTTCTGGTCCATCAGCACCGCGTCCCACCTGCCGAAGGTGGGCGAGCCGACCCTGATGTCCACCACGATGTCCAGGGCCGAACCCTTGGGGCAGTAGACGTACTTGGCGCAGCCGGGCGGGGTCAGCGTGTAGTGCACGCCGCGCACCACACCGCGCCTGGAGCGGCTGTGGTTGGTCTGGGTGACCGGGAAGCGCGCATTCCCGGTGGCCTCGCTGAAGGCCGGTTGCTGGAAGGGGGAGAGGAAGTAGCCGCGCTCGTCGGGAAAGACGTCCGGGGTGAACTCCAGCGCTCCGGCGACGGCCAGTTCACGCACCTTCATCACAGCACCTCCTTCAGGGCGGCGATGACCTTGTCCTGCAGACCGGACGGCAGCGACGGGTACATCGGCAGCGAGAAGATCTCGCCCGCCAGCTTCTCCGTCACCGGCAGCGAGCCCTTGGCGTAGCCGAGGTGGGCGAAGCCGGTCATGGTGTGCACCGGCCACGGGTAGCTGATGTTGAGGTGGATGTCGTGGGCCTTGAGCGCCTCGATGATCCTGTCGCGCTCTCGGTGGCGGACCACATACACGTAGTAGACGTGGCTGTTGCCCTCGTTGACCTTCGGCAGGACCAGTTCGGTGTCGCCCAGGGCCTCCTGGTAGCGGCGGGCGACCTCCTGGCGGCCGGCCACGTAGGCGTCGAGCCGGGTCAGCTTGCGGCGCAGGATCTCGGCCTGCACCTCGTCCAGGCGGCTGTTGTGGGCCGGGGTCTGGACCGTGTAGTAGACCTTCTCCATGCCGTAGTAGCGCAGCTTGCGCAGCTCGGCCTCGACGTCGTCGCGCGAGGTGAGCACGGCTCCGCCGTCGCCGTACGCGCCGAGCACCTTCGTCGGGTAGAAGGAGAAGGCGGCGGCGTCGCCGGTGGTGCCCGCGAGCCTGCCGTGCCGGGTGGCGCCGTGCGCCTGCGCGCAGTCCTCGATGAGCGCCAGGCCGTGCCGGTCGGCCAGGGCCTTCAGCGGCTGAAGGTCCACGCACTGGCCGTACAGGTGCACCGGCAGCAGGGCCTTGGTGCGCTGGGTGATCGCCGCCTCGACCTGGTCGACGTCCATCAGGAAGTCGTCCTCGTTGACGTCGACGAAGACGGGCGTGGCGCCGGTGCCGTCGATCGCGACGACCGTGGGCGCCGCGGTGTTGGACACCGTGATCACTTCGTCGCCCGGGCCGATCCTAAGGGCCTGGAGGGCGAGTTTGATCGCGTTGGTGCCGTTGTCGACACCGACGCAGTGGCCGGCGCCGTGGTAGGCGGCGAACTCGTTCTCGAAGCCCTTGACGCTGTCGCCGAGCACCAGCGTGCCGGAGGCGAAGACCTTCTGGACGGCGTCGAGGATGTCCTCGCGCTCGCTGTGGTATTCGGGCAGGTAGTCCCAGACGTAGGTGGTCATGCACGTTCCTTCGGGTGTCGTCGCCCTGGTCCGGTGGGCGCAGGTACGGGGGGTCAGCGGTCGTGCGGTGCGTGGCTCAGGGCGGCCACCGTGCGCTGCAGGCCCTCCTCGAGAGCGACCCGCGGACGCCAGCCGGTCACCGAGCGGAACGGGGCGGAGTCGATGGTCACGCTCAAAAAGTCGGTCGTCGGCGCGTGCGCGGGCGGCTGCACCGAGACGACCGGGACGGCGGCGGCGTCGGTGCGCGCCGCCGCGTGCCGGGCCACCGTGCGAAAGACGTCGCCGAGCGCGTCGCCGCGGCCGGCGCCCAACAGCCAGGCGCGGCCCGCCAGTTCGTCCGCGTGGTCCAGGACGGCGACGAACGCGGCGGCGATGTCGGCGATGTGGACCAGGTCGCGGCGGACGGTGCCGTCGTGCCACAGGGTGATCTCCTGGCCCGCCAGCGCCCGGCGGGCCATCGCGGCGACGACCCCGCGGTCGGCGGTGCCCGCCACGGTGCCCTCGCCGTACACCGTGGGCAGCCTGAGGCCGACCCCGCGGACCAGGCCGGCCTCGCTCGCCTTAAGCAGCAGCCGTTCCGCGGCCAGCTTCTGCGCGTCGTACACCGTGCCGGGGCGGTCCTCCTCGCTGCCGTCGAGCGGTTCCCGCGGCGGGGCGCCGACCTGTGAGGCGGCTCCCGCGTAGATCACCAGCGGCCGCCGGCCACCGCCGGCGGCCGTCTTGAGCAGGTCGCGCATCACTCCTACGTTGACCTGCTCACCGCCCGGTTCGGCCGCGGCCCGCCAGCCGCCCTCGCACAAAAGCGTGTGGATCACGACATCCGCGTCCTTGACCGCGGCGGCCAGGGCGGCGCGGTCGGTGAGGTCGGCGGTGACCACCTCGACCTGTGCGCGGGCGCCGTCCGACACGGCCGCGGGCCGCCGGGCCACGGCGCGCAGCCGCAGCTCGCGGCCGGCCAGCGCGGCGAGCACGGCCGAGCCCACGAAGCCGGTGGCGCCGAGCACGGCCACCAGCGGCCGGTCGGTCGGTTCCGTTGTCATGCGGGTGCCTCCCAGGACGGGCGGATGTCTGCGGTGCTCCGGATCGTGCTGCGCTGCGATCGGGTGCGGGCGGAGCAGCGCTGGAGGCGAACCGGAGCGCCGCGACCAGAGGGCCGGATCACACGGCTCGACCGGTGTTTGAGCCCGGCTGCCTAGCCTCGGCGCGATGCCGTGCGCGGGTGGGCACCGGACCGGTGCTCCGTCACCGCCCCGCGACGGAAGTCCGTCGCCCCACCGGTGAAGTCGGAAGGAAACCCCTGAATGAGTACAGACAAACTGGCCGTCGGCGGCGGTGCGGCCGCGGCGGGCAAGTCCCCGGGCGCGGCCATCGTGATCACGGGCCTGATCGCCTTCATGGCGGGGCTCGACAACCTGGTGGTCATCACGGCACTGCCCACCCTCAGGCAGAAGCTCGGCGGCAGCCTGGAGCAGCTGGAATGGACGGTGAACGCCTACACGCTGACGTTCGCCGTGCTGATGATGTCCGGCGCGGCCCTCGGTGACCGGTTCGGGCGCCGCCGGGTGTTCGTCGCCGGCATCCTGCTGTTCACGGCGGCGTCGGCCGCGGCCGCACTGGCACCGGGCATCGGTGAGCTGATCGCCGCCCGCGCGGTCCAGGGCGCCGGTGCCGCGATCATCATGCCGCTGTCCCTCACGCTGCTCACCCACGCCGTGCCCGCCGAGAAGCGGGGCGCCGCCCTCGGCGTCTACGGTGCGCTCAACGGACTGGCCATCGCGGGCGGCCCGCTTCTCGGCGGCCTGGTGGTGCAGCACATGTCCTGGCAGTGGATCTTCTGGATCAACGTGCCGGTGGGCCTGCTGCTCGCCCCGGCCGCGTGGCGCGGTCTGGCCGAGAGCCGTGGCCCCAGCGCCCGCCTCGACCTGCCGGGCACCCTCCTGATCAGCCTCGGCATGCTCGGCCTCGTCTTCGGCCTGATCCGTGCCGACGGCCCCGGCGGCTGGGGCTCCACGCAGGTCGTGGGCTCGCTGGTGGCCGGTGTGGGGGCGGCCGTCCTGTTCGTCCGGTGGGAGCGGCGCAGCAGCGCGCCGATGCTGCCCATGGGCATGTTCGGCAACCGTGCCTTCAGCGCCGTCAACGCCGGCGGTCTGCTGATGGGCGTCGGCATGTACGGCGTGGTCTTCCTCATCACGCAGTTCATGCAGACCATCCAGCACATGTCGCCGACCGAGGCCGGCGTGCGGATGCTGGCGTGGACGGCGATGCCGCTGTTGGTGGCGCCCGTCGCGGGCATCATGTCGGACCGGATCGGCGGCCGGCCCGTGGTCACCTTCGGACTCGCGCTGATGGCCGCCGCGTTCGCCTACTGGGCGCTCGTGATGACCCCGGACACGTCCTACGCCGAGCAGCTGCCCGGCTATCTCCTGGGCGGCGTGGGCATCGCCTGCTTCTACGCCCCGCTCCTGAACCTGACGATGAGCTCGGTCGACGTCTCCGAGCAGGGCATCGCCTCCGGCGCGACGACGGCCACCCAGGAACTGGGCGCGGCGCTCGGTGTGGCCGCGCTGGGCAGCGTCTTCGCGCACAACGGCGGCTACGCCTCGCGCCAGGACTTCGTCGACGGCCTGGTGCCCGCCCTGTGGGCCGGCTCCGCGGCCGTGGCGCTCGCCGCCGTCGTGATGCTCTTCGCCCGCCGCACCGACGGCGCCGCCAAGCCGCACGCGGACGGGCCGGACGGCGCCGAACCCGGCCGCGACCCGGACAACCACCCCCAGTCGGCCACGCTCTGACACCTCGCCGGCCCCCGCGGCCCCGCCCGGCACCGTCGCGCGGGCCGCGGCCATCACGCAGCGCATCCCATCCCGTCATCCGCGTCCGTTATCGCGACACCGGCAGAAAGGCCGTGCCACACATGAGGGTTGTCTTCGCAAGCATCGGAAACTACGGATACGTCTTCCCCCTGGTGCCGCTCGCCCGGGCGGCCCAGGAGGCCGGGCACGAGGTCTGGTTCGCCACCAGCGAGCACTTCCACCCGATCCTGGAGAAGGCGGGCCTGCGGCCGCTTTCCGGCGGGTGCACCGTCCCCGAGGCGTTCATCGAGGCGGCCGGCGGCCAGGCCTTCCTGGACTCCCACGGCGGCTCCGCCCAGGCCAGTGACATTCCGCCACAGGTGCTGGCGGGCCTGTCGGTGACGGCGTTCTGCTCGGTGCTGCCGCGCCAGGTGTTCGCGGACCTCACCCACGCCTTCGACACCGTGCACCCCGACCTGGTCGTCCACGACGTCTACAACCCGGGCGCGGCGTTCGCGGCCGCGCAGGCGGGGGTGCCCGCCGTGTGCCACGGCATCGGCCGGATCTCCTACGACGAGGCCATGGACCCGCAGTTCCAGCAGGCGCTGATCGCCACGGCGATCGACCTGCAGGTGGCCGACAAGCTCGGTCACAGCCGTACCTTCGGCAACCCCTACATCGACATCTGCCCGACCTCCCTGCAGAACGAGCACTTCGCGGCCGAGGGTCTTGAGCACATCCCGCAGCGGCCCGTCGCCTTCACCGATCCGGGCGAACTGCCCGCGAGCGTCACCCGGGGCGAGGGCCCGCTGGTCTATCTCAGCCTCGGCACCGTGCTCGGCTCCGCGCAGCTGCTGCGCACCGTCATCGAGGGTCTGCTGCCGCTGAACGTACGCGTCCTCGTCGCCACCGGCCCGGTCGTGGACCCGGCCGCGCTGGGCGAGCTGCCCGACCGGGTCGTGGTGCTGCCCTGGCTGCCGCAGACCGAGGCGCTGCGGCACGCCACCGCCGTCGTGCACCACGGTGGCCAGGGCACCACGCTGGCCGCGCTGGCCGCGGGACTGCCCCAGCTGATCCTGCCGCAGCCCACGGACGGCCCGGACGGCGCCGGCAACGCGGTCGGGGTGAGTGCCGCCGGGGTGGGCCGCTCGCTGGTCTTCGGTGAGGTGACCGCCGCGGCGGTCGAGGCCGAGATGCGCGTCCTGCTGGGCGACGGCCCGCACCGCGAGGCCGGCCGCGCCATCGCCCGTGAGATAGCGGCCATGCCCCACCCGGCCGAGACGGTCGCCCGGTTTTCCGAGTTCGTCCGCTGACCGGCCCCGGCACGCACCGCGCCCCGCACTCGGCTTCGAGCGCGGGGCGCGGTGCGCAGCGGACGCCGGGCCGTGCGCGCCGGCGAGGAGCCCGCCTCCAGGGCGGCTCGACCGCCTGTGGCGATGCTCTGACCCGTCAACTCCCTTCCCACCAGCCCAGAGAGGCCACCATGGCGCACCACCACCACGCCCTGATCCAGCACTTCGTGGACATGATCAACAACCATGACGTCAGCACCATGCCGCAGCACACGGCGCCCGGCCACATCGACCACAACCCGGTGGTGGCCGACGGCATCGAGGCCAACCAGGCCTTCTGGGCGGGGGTGTTCACCGCCTTCCCCGACGTGAAGGTCGTGATGCACGACCTCGTCGTGGAGGGGGACAAGGTGGCCGGCCGCTTCGAGTACACCGCGACCCACCAGGGCCCGTTCCTGGGCATACCGGCGAGTGGACGCACCGTGAACTTCCAGTCCATCGACATCTGGCGGGTGCAGGACGGGCTGCTCGCCGAGCACTGGGACCAGCTCGACATGGGCGACATCTTCCGCCAGCTGGGGGCCGCCCCGCAGGCCGCCGCGCACGCCTAGGCGCGCGACGACGTGGCAGGGCGGGCCGGGCACACGACCCGGCCCGCCCGCCCGTGCGGCGCTACAGGGCGGGCACGGCCCCTACCGCCTCGCTCGCGCGCAGCGCGGCGATCAGGGTGCGCGCCTCGATGTTCACGTAGTTGCCGTGCAGCAGCAGGTCGCCGAGCTGCTGCTCGGTCACCCAGACGAAGTCCTCCGGCACCTCCAGCGGGAACTCCTCGCCGGCCTCCACCAGTAGGTAGCGGGTGTCGGCCCGGTGGAAACGGCCGCCCTCCTCGGACTGCACCGAGTCGAACAGGATCCGTTCCCACGGCGCGTCGAGGACCACATCCAGATAGCGCGGCCGCATCCCGGCCGGCAGCGACCGGGCGTGCTGCGGCTGGCACTGCACCGTCGGCGCGAGCTCCGCCACGTTCAGCACCCCGGCCTCCGACCTGGCGCACGCCAGCAGATGGGGCACGCCCTCGATGCGGCGCACCAGGAACGCGGCAAGGCCCTGCTCGGCGGGCGCGAGCAGCGGCTGCGACCAGTGGGTCACCTCACGGTTGGTGGCCCGTATGTCCGCTGCGATCAGCGTGAAGTGATGTCCGTTCTCGTGCGCGATCTCGTCGCCGGTCCGCCGCCAGTGGGCGACGTCCGCCAACGGGATCGACCGCTGCACCAGTTCGCGTCGCGAGCGCACCTCGGTGAGCCGGGTGAGCACCTCCCGCAGCGGGTGCAGCGGCATCCCGGCGCCGACGTGCGAGGGAATCTGCGACAGCACGGTACGGGCGTCCATGTTCAGCACGTTGTCCTCGTGCAGCAGCCCGTACAGCTGCCCGAGGGTCAGCCACACGAAGTCCTCGTGCCCGGGAACCTCGCCGACCGCCTCCACGACCACGTTCCGGTTGCGCTTGCGCAAGAACCAGGACCCCTGTTCCGACTGCAGCGAGTCGAACAGCACCCGGCTGCCCGGGCGCGGCGTCACGAAGTACTCGAGGTAGCGGACCGCCGAACCTCCGTGCACCCCCGTGTAGTTGCTGCGCGTGGCCTGGACGGTCGGTGACAGCTGCACCGTGTCGATGTTGCCCGGCTCCATCTTGGCCTGCATCAGGCAGTGCAGGACGCCGTCGAACTCCTTGACCACGATGCCCAGGACGCCGATCTCGGGCTGGTTGATGATCGGCTGCGTCCAGCTGCTCTCCCGCCCCTCCCAGGAGGTGCGCACGTGCAGTCCCTCGATCGAGAAGAACCGTCCGCTGCGGTGCACGAGGTTGCCGGTGTCGCTCTGGAAGTGCCATCCGGCGAGCTCGGAGAAGGGCACGCGCCGCACGTCGTAGCGCTTGGCGCGGCGCTGGGCGGTGAACCAGCGGCGGAACTCGGCGTTGGGTGTGACGGCGCTGTCGTGCGTGCGCGCGGACAGGGCGAAGCGCTGGGCGAGGTACGCGGTCGTCGGGGAGGGCGCCGCTGAGGGCGCGGAGATCGGCATGGACAGGCTCCTTCGCGGGGGCTCGTGCGCGGGGGTCGGGATCACGACACTCCTGCACCCCGATCGCCTCCGGCTGGAGAGCGCCTGGAGACCCGCCGGGGCGGCGCCGCCGCGCTCCAGCCGGTCTTGAGCGGCGAGGTCTACCGTCGCCCGCATGGACTCGCGCAGCCTGGAGGTCAGCGAACTCGCCCTCCCGGGCGCGTTCCTGGTCTCGCCACGGGCCGTCGCAGACGACGTCGTGGTCCGCTACGAGACGTTTTGCCAAAACGACGTCGAGGAAGCGGTCGGGCGCCCCTTCGTGATCCGCTACAGCGACCTGACGGTCGCGCGGCGCCGGGTGCTGCGCGGCATCCACGGCACCACCGGACCCGAGGGCCCCGCCAGGCTGTTCGGCTGTGTGCGGGGCGCCGCCGTCCACGTCGTGGTGGACCTGCGGGTCGGCTCCCCGGAGTACGGCCGCCACGCGATGCTCTGGCTGGACCACCGCGACGCGGCCGGGGTGTTCGTCTCCGAGGGCCTGGGCCACGCCTGGCTCGCCCTCGACGACGACACGGTGGTCGCCTGTCACAGCTCCCGGCCCAGCGGGCCCGGCTACACGGTCAGCGCGCTCGACCCCGCCCTGGCCCTGCCGTGGGGGCTGACCGAAGGGCCGGTGATGTCCGACGCGGACCTGGCCGCGCCCACCGCGGCGGAAGCGCGGGCGAAAGGGCTCCTGCCGGCGTACGAGGACTGCCTCGCACTCTACGACCGTTGATCCACAACTTTGCTGCGCAGCAGGCAGGTTCACCGCGCACCCCGCGTGCCGTTTTGGCCGACGGGGCCTCTTCCGTGTCCGGGAACGACCCGCGGCCCATGAATCGGTCATGTCCCGAGCAGGAGAAACACACCCGGACGAGCGGTAACGACGCACTGTCAGCACCAGGCGCACTCGTGGGAAGTTCAAGATTCGATGACAGAGACATAAGGGGGAAGCATGCGAATCTCTGTTCTAGGGTCTTTGGATGCCGAACTGAACGGCGTTGCGATCCTGCCCACGGCGGCGAAGCCGCGCCAGATCCTGGCCCTGCTCGCCATTTACGCCAACCAGGTGCTGCCCGTTTCCACACTGATGGAGGAGATCTGGGGCGACGCCCCGCCGCGCAGCGCGCTCACCACGCTGCAGACCTACATCCTGCAGCTGCGGCGCTGCATGGAGAAGGCGCTGGACGGAGAGCCCGGCGGCTCCAAGGCAGTGCTGCTGACCCGGCACGGCGGATATCTCCTGCACACCGAGCCGGGCAGCATCGACGCGCACGAGCACGACCGGCTGTCCTTGCTCGGCCAGCGCGCCTTCGAGCGCGGTGAGCACCAGCAGGCCGCGGACCTCTTCCGGCAGGCTCTGGCCCTGTGGCGCGGCCCGGCCCTGGTCGACGTGCGCACCGGTCCGCTGCTCGAGATCGAGGCGATGCGGCTGGAGGAGAGCCGTCTTGGGGTGCTGGAGCGGCGCATCGACGTCGAGCTGCGGCTGGGCCGGCACGGCGAACTGCTCACCGAGCTCACCGCGCTCGCCGCCCGCCACCCGCTGCACGAGGGCCTGCACGCCCAGTCCATGGTGGCCTTCTACCGGGCCGGGCGGCCCTCCGCGGCGCTCGATGTCTTCCAGAACCTGCGCACCCATCTCGTGCAGGAGCTGGGCATCGAGCCCTCACAGCGGCTGCAGAATCTGCAGCGCGCCGTGCTCGGCAGCGATCCGGCCCTGGACGTCGATGCCGAGACCGGGCGGGTGCTCGACCGCTTCGCCAGGTGACGGCTCAGGGAGGAAAAAGTGCGGGTGCTCTTCTCGGCCGGTCTCGGCATGCCGGCGGTGCTGCGCCTGGTGCTGCTCGCCAGGGAACTGCAGGCGGCCGGGCACGAGGTCCGTTTCGCCGGCCCGGCCCGGTCCCGCCACCGTGTGGTGCGGGCCGGGCTCGTCCCGGTGCTGGCCGCTCCGCGACGCTTCAGCCGGGCCTGGCGGCCCGATGTGGTGGTCCACGATCCGCTGTGTCCCGACTCGACGGCCATGGCGGCCGAGTCGGGGGTGCCCACCGTCGGCTATCTGCCCTACGCCCACGCACCGCTCTCGCCGCGGCCGACCGTCTGGATCGACCCCTGCCCCCCGCCGCTGCGGGAGTTGCCGGAGCCCGGTGCCTGGCAGGTGCGCTGCGACGCCTATGAGCTGCCCCCGCAGCCGCTGCCTTGGCTCACCGCTCTCTCGCTGCGTCCGCGCGTCTGCATCACCGGGGTGCCGACCGGCACCCGGCCCCAGGACCGGCGCCGCGCACGGCTCTTTCGCCGCATCGCCGAGGGCGTCGAGAGCCTCGGCCTGCAGGTCGTCGTGCTCAGGGGGGACCTCCACCCCTGGAGCGTGGTGCTGCGCGGCAGCGTCGTCCTGGTGCACGGCGGGGACGAGGGCAGCGTGTACGCGGCCGCCCGGTACGGGGTCTCCCAACTGGTGCTGCCGGCCGGGGAGGAGGAACGACGGGCGGGCAAGCACCTGGAGCGGGCGGGCATCGGCCGGTGCCTGAGCGACGACGACCTGGCGGGCGCCTCCAGCATGCTGCGGCTGCGCTTCCACATCGCCGAGCTGGTCAACGGCGGCCAGCTGCTGCCCGCGGCCGCGGAACTGGGCCACAGCGTCGCCGGTATGCCACCGCCCGCCCAGCTCGTGCGCCGCATCGAGGAGTTGCCGCGGCGGCAGAGGGATTGACGGGCCCACGCCGTCGGGGGATGTGCGGCGTGGGCCCGCCATGAGGGGGAGATCCCAGTGTGCCGACCCGATCTGGAGGGCGGCTGGAACCGTTCCTAAAGACTGAGCGGGAGTGAGTCCTGTTGCCAGAACTCATGCTCAGCCGAACGCCCCGAACGGTGTTGGGCGTTCTGGTCCACCGCGTTCTCGCCGCGTCTGGCGCGCACGGATCGTGTCCGTGGTCCCGGGATGCGGGGGCGGTTTCCCTCACGCCCCGGGGTACCTGGTCGGGCCTGGACGGTCCGATGCCCCACACGATCGCTCCGGTCGTGCGGGGGCGGTTTCGTCCGTCGCCGGATCGGGTGCCCCAGGGCGCGCCTTGCGATGGCCACGGCGGCAGCGTCGTGGCGGGAGGTTTTCCTGGTCTTGGCAGTGAGGGGTTTTTGCCAGTGCTGGGCGCCCCACTTGGAGGTGTGGGCCGGGTCGACGGCGATGGGGGGGATGCCGAGTTCGGCTGCCATGCTGACCAGCCGGGCCCGCAGTCTGCTGACGGGCATGCCGGAGATGAGCTTGCGGAACCGCTTCTTGCGGCCGTGTTTCTCGCGGGTCTTCTCGGCGGTGAAGTCGAGGTCTTCGATCGCGATCGCGAGGCTGTGGCGTGCGGCCCAGTGCAGCAGGCGGATCAGGGCGTGGCGGACCTGCGCGTCGCGGTGGTCGGCGGTGCCGGTGAGGTCGTGGTCGAACCGGAGTGGTTCGCCGACGGGGTTGCCGTGGGTGTCGAGGCGCCAGGCGGCGAGGTGATCGGCGTTGGTGTCGACGCCGACCAGGCCGTTCGCGCGGGCCGTGGCCAGCGGCACGGTCTTGACCGGCGGGACGGTCCACGACGCGGTCAGATACCAGCGTCCGCGCTGTACATCTTCGTGAATGCGGTGGGCGACCGCCCGGTTGCCGGTGATCCGGTCGCACCACTGCTCGCCCCGGTGCGCAAAGCTCACGCGGGCGGTGAGGACGTACCGGTCGTGCGGTGCGTTCGCCAGATGCACCAGCGGCGCGGGGAGTTTGAGGGAGACCTCGCCGTCGTCGGTGACGCGGAGGGTCTCGTTGCCGAACCGCTTGCCGGACTCGCCGTCGGCCTGCAGGAACCGGCGCCCGGCCTGCCAACGCTGCCGCCATTCCGGCTCGGTGAGCCGGGCGGCATCCAGGTGGTGGCGGGTGTTCAGCAGCCGCTTCCCGCCGCGCACCACGCGCACGATCCCGGCCTCGCGGTCGGACCGCGCCGCGTCCAGCCGGTTGTCGAGCAGGTGCAGGCGGCGGGTCTTGGCGAACCACTCCTGCTTGCTGCGGTAGCCGCCCGGAGCGTGCTTGCTGCCCTTCTCCCCCACGGGCAGGGACAGCCGGTGCGTGATTGTCCGCACACCCGCTTCCAGGCTCTGGATGTGCGCGAGCCGGCCGCGCCGGGCGAGCGCCCACTGATCGTGGGTGGCCTTCGTGATGCTGCCTGCCCAGCGCGAGGAGGACTCCCCGGTCAGGGCGCGCTTGCGCTGCGCCCACTGCTCGGTGTCGTGCTCCGGCCCGGCCGCGCACCGCGCCTTCAGATCACGCGAGGCGAGCGAGCCGAGATGATCGCCGACCGGCCGCAGCACCTTCTCGTCCCCGGCGCTCAGGCCCTTGAGCCGGGTACGGATCGCAACACCCGACGGGCCGGGCACCACGAACGGCGCCGCCACCTCCCGCAGCCCACCCACCCCTTCACCCCCGGCCCGGTGTCGAAGAATTCCGTCACCACACCCAGCGACCGCCATCGGTGAAGGTCACGCATTCGATGCAAGAACTTTCGTTCCCCGCCAGGGAGCGCGTCTGCCGCTGCCCGGAGGCTCACTCATGCGCGCCAGAACACGCTCAAGCGCCGTCGATCACCACCTGTTCACAACCCTGGTCGACGCCGCCTGCGCAGGTCAGCGGGGCTCCTCGGGTCGGTCTCTGACGAGCTGCGGCGGCGCCGTCCAGTCGAGACCGGCCGACTCGCAGGACGTGGCGGGGCCCGCCCAGGGGTCCTCGCCGTGGATGTCGAGGAGCTGCGCGCGCAGCCACTGGTCGAAGGGGTTGTTCGACTCCGTCCAGCGCTTCCTGGTGCGCTGCGGGTCCGCGGTCTCGAAGTGCACGATCACATGGTCCTGGTCGGGCCGCGGGTCGATGCGCAGCACTTCGCCGGTGATGCCGAGCCGGCGCCGGGAGGCCTCGTACTCGCGCCGGCGCGGCCCCTGAAGTTCGGCGGTGAGCCGTTGCCAGGCCAGCGGCTTGCCCGCCTTGAGCGGCACGGTCCGGGTCACGGACCGGGTGCCCCCCTCGGGACGCCGGCGGCCCCTGCGGGGCGCCAGCAGCCGCATGCCGAGCGCGGCGAACATGTTGGACGACACACCGTGCTCCCAGCGCTCGGCGATCCGGCCCTGATCGTCGAACCGCCAGATGACGATGCCGACGGAGAGGAACGAACGGCCGGTGGGCGCCATGCCGAGCAGTTCGCCCAGGTGGGTGCCGCGCCAGGTGTTGTGGATGACGACCATGTCCTGGTGCGCGCTGATGTCCTCGATGGTGACGTGGAAGTCGGGGACCGCCGCACGCAGGGAGGCGATGGTGTACTTCACGCCCTCCAGGCCCTCGGGCGCGCCCGGCAGGCCCGCGTGGTCGACGATGTCCGGCCGGTAGTGCGCGTCCGCGACCGAGGTGTCGCCCCGGTTGATGAACTCGGCGAAGACGCGCCGGATGGTCGCCTTGTTCCGTTCCTCGGCGCTCTCCCACCGGGGGTGCGCCGCTTTGGTGGTGGCCGCAGTGGTCACGACAGCAGTCCTCTCGTCAGGGCGGGTACGGGCGTGCTCAGGCCGCGGTGGCGGCGGCGTCGGTGATCCACCGCGTGCCGTAGGCGACGTGCTCGCGTTCCGTGGACTTAAAGGTCTTGTTCCAGGTCAGGCTCATCACCCGGTCGCGCAGCCAGACGGCGGCCGGGTGGTGCAGCGAGCCGAGCACGCCGATGCGGTGGGCAAGCAGCTGCATGGGCCGGGTGCGCTTTTGCCGCTCGGCCTCGTAGGCGCGCAGGGCGTCGGGGACGGTGACACCGGGCGCGGTGAGGTGTCCGGCCAGGACGAGACCGTCCTCGATGGCCTGGCAGGCGCCCTGCCCGATGTTGAAGCTCATGGCGTGCGCGGCGTCGCCGAGCAGGGTGACCCGGCCCTGTCCCCACACGGAGTCGGGCCTGCGGTCCAGGACGTCGCCGCGCAGGATGCTGGAGGGCACGGTGGCGTCGAGGATCTGCCGCACCGCCGGGTCGGCCCAGCCGGCGTGCCGGGCGCGCAGCATGTCCAGGGTCTGCTCGGGCGTGCCCTCGTCGCGGCCGCCCTCGGGACCGTCGGCGACGCTCATCCAGTGCACGACGCCGGGGGCGATGTCGTAGTACGTGAAGCGGGTCCCCGGACCGAACAGGGCCCTGAAGGTGCCGGGCGGGAACCGGTCGGGACCCAGCTCGGCGTGGCCGCGCCAGGCGATGTAGCCGGTGTAGTGCGGGGGCTGGGGGCCCAGCAGCTGGGCGCGCACGGCGCTGCGGACGCCGTCGGCGCCGATCAGCAGGTCGCCCTCCTCGAAGGTGCCGTCGGCGAAGTGCAGGCGCACCCCGTCGGCGTGCTCGGTGTACCCGGTGACCTCGGCGCCGGTGACGACGGGCGCGGTCACGGCGCCTTGCAGGATGCCGTGCAGGTCCGAGCGGCCGATGGCGACGGTGGGCTGACCGTAGCGCTCGACGAACTCGCCCACCGGCCACACCCCGATGGGCCGGCCGGCCGAGGTCGCGAAGTGGCACTCGGACTGGGCGGGGGCGATCGCGGCGACCTGGTCGGCGACCCCGAGGCGGGCCAGGGCGAGCATGCCGTTGGTCCAGATGTGCAGTCCGGCGCCGCCGTCGCGCAGCTGGGGCGCGCGCTCGAAGACGACGGAGTCGATGCCCTGCTGCTGCAGGGCCAGGGCGGTGGCGATGCCGCCGATCCCACCGCCGGCGATGAGCACGCGGCGTAGGGGGCGAGGCGTCTGCGCGGACATTCTTTCTCCCAAGGGGGTAGCGGGGACGGCAACAAAGGTCTGCAGGAGGGGACTCAGCGGCTCAGCGCGGGCATCTCGGCGTCCGGGTAACGGTTTCCGGCGGTGATGCCGTACGGGGCGATGGCGTCGATCGCCGCCAGGACGTCGGCGGACAGTTCGAGGCCGGCCGCGGAGACGTTCTCCTCGAGGTAGGTGCGCCGCTTGGTGCCGGGGATGGCGACGACGTCCTCGCCGCGGGAGAGCACCCAGGCGAGCGCGAGCCGGGTGACGGTGGTGTCGGCCGCGGCGGCGAGATCGCTGAGCTGGTCGACGATGGGCAGGTTCCGGCGGATGTTCTCGTCCTTGAAGCGCGGGGCGATGCGCCGAAAGTCCAGGCCCTCGGGGATGTCGGAGGTGGCGCGGATGGTGCCGGTCAAAAAGCCGCGGCCGAGCGGGCTGTAGGCCACGAACCCGATGCCGAGCTCGCGCACGGTCTCCAGTACGCCGTTGACCTCGACGTCCCGCGTGAACAGCGAGTACTCGGTCTGTACGGCGGTCAGCGGATGCACCGCGTGAGCGCGCCGGATGGTCGCACCGCTCGCCTCGGAGATGCCGAGGTGCCGCACGAGCCCGGCCTGCACGAGTTCGGCGAGGGCGCCGAAGCTCTCCTCCACGGGGACGTCGGGGTCGACCCGGTGCAGGTAGTACAGATCGAGGTGGTCGGTGCCCAGGCGGCGCAGCGTGCCCTGGACGGAGCGGCGGATGTAGTCGGGGCGGCCGTTGATCCGCCACGTCAGCTGTCCGTCGACGACCTCGTTGCCCACCTTGGACGCGAGCACCACCTCATCGCGGCGCCCGGCGACGGCACGGCCGATCAACTCCTCGTTGGTGTACGGGCCGTACATGTCGGCGGTGTCCAGCAGCGTGACGCCGAGCTCAAGGGCCCGGTCGATGGTGGCGCGGGCCTCGGTCTCGTCCGCGTCGCCGTAGCCGAACGTCATGCCCATGCAGCCCAGGCCCTGGGCCGGGACGTCCAGTGCGGGCGTCGACCCCAAAGTGCGGTGCTTGATTGCCACGTGATGCCTCCTGCGACTGCGCCCCACGACGGAGGCGGCGTGAAATGAACAGCGATGACCCGAGGTGGGCGATGACGGCCCATCAGGCCGGAAGCGGGGCCTGCCAGGTCAGCGACAGGCCGGTGTAGACGTACCGGCTGGCCTCGATGCCGAGCAGCACGATCCGGTCGCCCGGCTTGATGCGCCCCGAAATCCAGCCCGCGTCCAGCGACAGCGGCACCGCGGCCGAACCGGTGGCCCCCACCTCGGCCAGGTTCTCCACGACCCGCCCCTTGAGCGCCCGGATGTCCTTCTCGGACAGGCCGGCGGAGGCGAACTCGTCGGCGAAGTAGTCGGCGTTGCCCTCCGGCAGCACGATCGCGTCGAACTCGTCCAGGCAGCGGCCGTCCTTGCGCGCCATCTCCTGGATCGCACGGACGAACACCTGCGGACTGAACGTGGTGGTGCCGGCCACGTCGACCTTCATCTGGATCAGCTGGCGCCGACGCAGCTGCTCCGCCTGCGGCACGTCCGTACCGCCTCCGATGATCTCCATGCCGGGCCTGCGCAGCCCGCCCACGCACGCGTTGACGAAGGCGAACTCGCCTGCCGACCCGCCCTCAAGAACTTCCTCGGCGCGCAGCACCACGGCGCCGGCGCCGTCGCCGAACGTGTACAGCGTCAGCCGGTCCCGCATCCGCACGCGCTCGGGGTCCTTGCCGAGGAAGTGCGGGGCAAGGACCGGCGATCCGGCCTCGCTGCCCACCACCAGCGCGGTGCGCGCCGTGCCGTCGGCCAGCTGCCGCCGGGCCAGGTCGAGGGCCTGCACCCAGCCCGCGCACGCCCCGCGGATCTCGATCGCGGCGACGCTCTCCAGACCCAGGTAGCCCTGCAGGGTGGTGGCCACGCCCGGCAGCGTGTACTCCGGCGTCGCCGTGCACACCACGATCAGGTCGAGTTCCCCGGGCTGAACACCGGCCCGCTCCAGCGCCTGCCGGGAGGCACGTTCGGCCATCCGGCTGTTGTTGATCACGTGCTCGCCGGTGACCGGGTCGATCATCCAGTGGCGGGCCTTGACCTGGATGCCGTCCAGGACGTCGTCGGGCAGCGGCCCGACGTACTTCTCCAGGGTGGCGTTGTCCAGCGGCTCGCCCGGCAGATAGGCGCCGGTGGAGAGGATCTTCACGTCGTACGCGGTGGTCATCGGACGGACTCCGTTGCAAGAAGGGGGAGGGGGGACAGGACGAGCGAGGTGTGGGTGCCGCCGAGGGAGGAGCTGTTGACCAGGACCGGGCGGCGGTCCGCCCCCACCCGCCAGCCGCCGAAGGCCAGCACCGCCGACAGGTGGGCGCCCGCGCCGGCCGGCTCGCCGAGCAGCCGCTTCGGGGCTTCGACGCGCACCCGGCCGGTGCCGAACACCCGCTTTACAGCGGCCTGTTCGGGGCGGTCGGCGGCGGCGAGACCCGCCGCGTTCGTCCAGACGGCCGCCACCTGGCCGGGCGTGAGCCCGGCGCTGCCCAGGGCCTGGCGCATCGCCCGCTCCACGCCGTCACCGCACGGGTCCCAGCGGCCGATGCCGCGGGCGTCCGACGCGGTCGCGTGCCCCAGGACCACGGCGTGGATCGGCGCGCCGCGCCGCTCGGCACTCGCCCGGGTCTCCAGGACCAGCGCGATGCCGGCCTCGGCGAGCGTGTACCGGCGCCCGGCCGCCGAACCGAACAGCGGGATGCTGCGGTACGCGGCCAGCGTGGCCGGCGAGAGTGCCTCCACCGCCGGCACCAGCAGGCGCTCGGCGCGCCCGGCCCGCAGCAGGTCGTGGGCGACCGCCAGGGCGGCGGCGCCGGCCGCGTGCCCCGAAGTCAGCGTCGACGTCGGCCCCCTGGTGCCCAGCGCCATCGCGACATGACCGGCCGCGCCGTTGTACACGGTGTTCGTGAACACGGCCGGGTTGGCTTCCTGCGCGCCCTGGGACAGCACCGGAACGGTGAAGCGTTCGCCGCTCTCCATCGGCCCGATCGCGGTGCCGAGCACCACGCCGGTCGCGGCGACGGCGTCCGCGTCGCCGTCCGGGCTCAGGCCCGCGGCGCCCAGCGCGGCCCGGCACGAGGCGATGGCGAGCTGGGAGACCTTGTCCATGCGCCGGCGCTCCCGGGGCGTGCCGGCGACCGAGCGGTCGAACTCGGCCCGCGCCACCCGCAGTCCGTCCTGCGGCGCACCCTGGCGCAGCCCTGCCGCGTACGCGTCCCACAGCGCCTCGGCGCCCTCACCGGCCGAGGTGATCACTCCGAACCCGGTCACCACGACGTCGTCCGGGCCCGCGGCCCGAGCCGGCGCGCCGGGCCCGCCGGGGCGGGCGAAGGCGACGCAGGCATTGGCGCCGGCGAAGCCGAAGTTGTTGGACAGCGCGGTGTCGAGCACCATCGCCCGGCCCGCTCCCGCCACCGGGTCGAGCCCGCACTGCGGGTCCGCCCCGGTGAAGGACGCGGTGGGCGGCGCCACCTGGTCGCGCAGGGCCAGCACCGTGACGATGCCCTCCACCGCCCCGGCCGCGCCGAGCAGATGGCCGGTCATCGACTTGGTGCTGGACAGCGCGACCTTCTGCGCGGCCCCGCCCAGCGCGGCCCGCACGGCGTTGCTCTCCGCCGAGTCGTTCTTCTGCGTACCCGTGCCGTGTCCGTTGACGTAGCGGATGTCGTCGCCGGTCAGGCCCGAGGAGGTCAGCGCCGCGCGGATCGCCCGGGCCGCGCCCTCGCCCTGGGGATGCGGCGCCGTCGGGTGATAGCCGTCCGCCGACAGGCCGTAACCGAGCACCTCGGCGACGATGGGGGCGCCGGTGCGCTCGGCCGCCTGACGGGACAGCAGCAGGAGCATCCCGCCGCCCTCGCCCAGCGTCAGACCCGAGCGGTCCTTGGAGTAGGGGGCCGCGGGCTGGGCGGACAGCGACCACAGACTGCTGAACCCGGCGAACGCCGACTCGGTGAAGGCGTCACTGCCGCCGACGAGCATCGCGTCGGCCGCACCCGCCCGGATCACCTCCAGCGCGTGCGCCAGCGCATGGGCGCTGGCGGCGCAGGCCGTGTTGGCGCTGAGCACCGGGCCCTTGAGACCGAAGGCCGCCGACAGCGCCTCCGCGCCGGCCTGCGGCGGCACGAACGTGTAGCGGCGCCAGTCCGGTGCGCCGCCCTCCTGCACCTCGCGCAGGGCGAGTTCGGCGCTGCGCCAGCCGGCGTGGCAGGTGCCGTAGGCGACCCCCCAGCGCTCGGCCGGGATGTCCGCTGCGACCGTCAGGCCCGAGGCGGCCATGGCCTCCTCGGCGGCGGCCAGCGCGAAGTCGATCGACCGGTCACGGACCTCGCAGCCCGGAGCGTAGTCGTAGCCGGGCGTGCAGGGTTCGGTGATCTCGCCGCCCAGAGCGGTCTGGTACTGGTCCATGGGCAGGCGGCGCACGGGCGAGATCGCCACCCGCCCGGCGCGCACCCCCTCCCACAGGGCCTCGGCCGAACCGCCGAGCGGGGTGATCGCACCCACTGCGGCGATCACCACGCCGACCAACTGGTCGGGAACGTCAGTCATGCCTCTGCTTCCTTCTGCGGACGGGGCTGCTCGGCCGCTCACACCGGCTTGGACAGGGTCAGGGCCACGGCCTGTCCCTCGATGCCCCGGGCCAGCGCCATCGCATGCAACGGCGCGCTCTCCCGGGCGTCGCCGCGGACGTGGTCCAGGGCGCACACCGGGTCGGGGCGCTCCAGGTTGAGGGTGGCGGGCACGGCCCCGTGGTGCAGCGCAAGCGCGGCCACCGCGGCGTTCAGCGCACCGCCGCCGCCGACGAGGTGGCCGGTCTGCGGCTTGGGCGTGCTGACCGGCACCGACAAGGCGGCCGGGCCCAGCGCGGTGCGCAGGGCGACGGCCTCGCTCGCGTCGCCCTGCCGGGTCCCGGAGCCGTCCGAGGCGATGTAGCCGAGGTCGTCGCCGGCCAGGCGGGCGTCCTCGAGGCAGCGCCGCACCGCACGGGCCAGACCGCGGCCTGCGGGGTCCGCCGCCGGGGGCGTACGGGCGTCGTGGCCCGCGCCGTAGCCGGTCAACTCGGCGTAGATGCGGGCGCCGCGGCGCAGCGCCGCCTGCTTCTCCTCAAGGACCAGCAGGGCCGCGCCCTCGCCGGGCAGCCCGCCGCTGCGGTCCTGGTCGTAGGGCCGGTACGCCCCCTGCCCGAGGTCGTTGCGGGTGGTCAGGATGGACAGCGAGTCCAGCAGCGTCATCGACCACCAGCTGGTGGCGTCGTCGTAGCCGCCGGCGATCGCCACGTCCGCGTCGCCGCGGCGCACCGCGCGCATGGCCCGGCCGATCGCGTTCGCGCCGGCGTCCGCGTACCCCGCGAAGAAGGTGCTGGAGCCCCGGATGCCGTACGTCTGCGAGATGTTGAACACCGCGCCCGAGGGCAGCCCCTCGACGAAGAACAGCGGCGGCATGATGGCGTCGCCGTGCCGGGCGAGGTGCGCGAGGTCCGCCGTGCCGTCCGGGCGGCGGATCACCTTCAGTTCCTCGATCAGCTGCTCCATGCGGCCCAGCGACTTGTTGCCGCCGAGGTACAGGCCCGCCCGGTGGCCGAGTTCGTCGCCGCCGGCCATCTTGTGGGGCAGGCCGGCGTCGTCGAGGGCGATCCGGGCGGCGGCCAGCGCGAGGCTGTCGCCGCGGTTGACGGTGCGCAGCTGGCGCCGGGTGGCGTACCGGGTGGCGTCGAAGGCGGCGATCTCGCCGCCGAGCCGGGTCTGCAGCGGCTGCGGGTCGTACGCCCGGATCGGGCCGATCCCGCTCTCGCCGGCCACCAGCGCCTTCCAGGTGGCCTCGGGGCCCTCGCCCAGCGCGGTCAGCACACCGATGCCGCTGATGACGACCTGGCGTCCGCTGCCGCTCATCGCGCTCCTCCGTGTCCCTGTCGGATGGTCATCGCTTCGCCCCGTCCTGCTCGTAGCGCCCCACGACCAGTCCGACGTTGGTGCCGCCGAAGGCGAACGCGTTGACGAGGGCGTGCCGTACGTCCCGGGTGCGCGCCGTGTTCGGGACGAAGTCGAGGCCGAGCCTGCGGTCGGGTGTCTCCTGGTTGATGGTCGGCGGCACCACCCCGTCATTGATCGCCCCGACCGCGGTGAGCAGGCTCAACGCGGCGGAGGCCGCGGTGAGATGACCGGTCATCGACTTCGGCGAGCTGATCACCAGGTGCTCGGCGGCGTCGCCGAACACCTTCTTGATCGCCGTGGTCTCCGACAGGTCGTTGCCCGGGGTGCTGGTGCCGTGCGCCACCACGTAGTCGATGTCGCCCGGCTGAAGGCCGGCATCGGCGATCGACGCCTCGATGGACTCGATGGCGCCGCTGCCGTTTGGCGGCGAGTCGGTCATCCGCCACGCGTTCAGGCTGGTGCCGTAGCCCAGGACCTCGGCGAGGATGCGGGCCCCGCGGGCCTGGGCCGCCTCCAGCTCCTCCATGACCAGGACGACGCCGCCCTCCCCGAGGACGAACCCGGAGCGCTGGTCGTCGAAGGGGCGGCTGGCCCGCTGCGGATCGTCGTTGTACTCCTTGGTCAGCGCGCCCAGCAGGCCGAAGCACAGCACGTCGAGCCAGGTCGTCAGGGAGTCGTAGCCGCCCGCGAGCATGAGCGTCGCGTCGCCCTCCTGGAGGGTGCGAAACGCCTCGCCGACCGCGTGCCCGGAGGCCGAGCAGGCGGTGGACACGCCCATCATCGGGCCGCTCGCGTCCAGCATCCTGGCCATCGCCGCGCAGGCGATGTTCTGGCTGTAGGCCAGCGCGTCGGAGGGTGCGTAGGGGGTGAACGCGTCGCTGCGGCCGGTTTGGTCGCGCAGCGCCCCGACGTCCACCAGCCACTGCAGGTCGGGCCGGTCCACACACGCGCCCATGGCCACACCCATGTCCGCGCCGTCGTAGGTGTCCTTGTCCACCCCGGCGTCGCGCAGTGCCTCCCAGGCCGCGCCCACGCCGAAGGTGCCGGGCCGCAGCAGATGGCGCAGGCCGACCGAGCCGGGCACCGCCTCGGAAAGCCGGTAGTCCTTGACCTCACCGGCGATCGTCACGTCGAAGCCGGTGGTGTCGATCGTGGTCAACCGGCCCACTCCGCTGCGCCCTTCGACCAGTGCCTGCCAGGTGCTCGGCGCGTCGTTGCCCAGCGGCGTGACGGCGCCCATGCCGGTGATGACCACCCTGCGGCTCATCGCGGCGCCTCAGTCTCGTCAGGCCTCATGCCGTTGGTCCCCTTCTGCCGTGTGCGTGGTGTGGGCCGGTGCGTCGTGCGCCGCCGTGGGCCGGCACACCATGACGGCGTGTGCGACGGCGAGACCCCCGCTGTGGCTCAGGCTGAGGTCGAGGGAGTACATGCCGAGGGACCGGGCGACCGCCTCGGCCTCGCCGTACAGCCGCACCCCGGGACGTCCCGCGCGGTCGTTGACGACCTCGATGTCCGTCCACTGCATGCGCGGCCCCAGCCCGGTCCCCAGGCTCTTGAGCACGGCCTCCTTGGCGGCCCAGCGGCCGGCGAGATGCTCACCGGTGCGCTTGCGCCGGTCGCAGTAGGCCAGCTCGCGAGCGGTGAACACCCGCTTTCTGAGCTCTGGTTGAGAGGTCATCAGCTCCTCGATCCGGGAGACCTCCGTCAGGTCCGTGCCGGTGCGCACCCGCAGCGGCGGCGGGGCGGCGCCGTCCGGTGACCGCCCCGTGCTCACGCGGCGGCCGCGGCCAGGGCGGCCCGCTCGGCCACCAGATCCGTCAGGTTCTGCACGGTGAACAGGGACAGCACCTCATCGGCCGTGAGCTTTCCGGCCAGCTCCGCCACGTCGATCTGCGGCAGCGACTTCTTCAGCTGGGCAAGACCGACCTCGTTGATGACGTCGTTCTCGTCGGCGAACTCCTCGTCGGGTATGCCGCCCTGGAGCAGCTCGGCGATGTCCGAGACCTTGATCTTCACCTCGGCCGCCTTCTCGATGCGGAACAGGACGTCGAGCAGGTCGATCGACTCGGCGTCCAGATCGCCCAGCAGCGTGGCCTCGGGCACGGCCTCCTCGATGTCGATGCCGAGCGCGTCGGCCACCGCCTCCTGGACGAGGGCGCCGAAGTCCTTGCTGTTGTACGACATGTGTCTTTACCTTTCGTGGAATGTGCCTGGAGAGGGACGAACCGGGGTGGTGCGGCAGGCGGCGCCCGGGCGTCAGGACGCCACCGGCTCCGGCCAGTTGTGCTGCGCCAGTTCGCCGTACAGCGCCGTGAGCCGGCGCGGGTCTCCGGTGGAGCGGGTGCGGGCATCGCCCAGGGTGCGGCGGGCGAGCCCGCTGAGCACCCGGCCGGGCCCGATCTCGGTGTAGGCATCCACCGGGTGCCGGGCGGCCGTGCGCAGCACCTCGACCCAGCGGACGGGGCCGGTGAGCTGACGCCGCAGCAGTTGCCTGGCCTCCTCGCCCGAGCCGACGTACGTGCCGGTGACCGAACTGATCACGGGCACCTCGGGATCGGCGAACGGGTGGGCGGCGAGCGCCTGGGTGAACTCCTCCTGCACCGCCGACATCAGCGAGCAGTGGAAGGGCGCCCCCACGTCCAGCCGTACGACCCGGTCGGCGCCGGCGTCCAGCGCCGACCGGCCGGCCGCCTCGACGGCGTGCGCGTGCCCCGAGATGACCGTCTGCAACGGCTCGTTGTAGTTCGCGACCTGGACCAGGCCGTGGCCCTCGGCGTCGGCGCAGGCGGCCATGACCTTGTCCGCGGGCAGGCCCAGGACGGCCGCCATCGCGCCCGGCACCTCACGGGCCACCTCGCCCATCAGCCGGCCGCGCAGCCGCACCAGCTCCAGGGCCGACTCCAGGGACAGCACCCCGGCGGCCACCAGCGCCGGGTACTCGCCCAGGCTGTGGCCCGCCATCGCCGCCGGCCGGTAGCCGGCGCGGCGCAGCAGTTCGTACACGGCCAGGCCGGTGGCGGCGATCGCGGGCTGGGTGATCTCGGTGCGGGCGAGCTCCGCGGCACTGCCGCTCACACAGATCTGCGACAGCGGCAGGCCCAGGATCTCGTCGGCGCGGGCGAACAGCTCCCGGGCCGGGGGATAGGAGTCGAGCAGGTGCCTGGCCATGCCCGGCCGCTGCGATCCCTGTCCGGGGAACATGGCCAGGCAGCCGGCCGGCGTACCGTCGCTGCCGGGGCCGGTCCAACCGGTCATCGGGTAGTCCTTTCCTGGATCGGTGCAAGGGTGCGCCGCCAGCCGGCCGCGTCCGGCGCCGCGGCGGGCGGCAGATGGTGCCAGCCGGGCGGCCCGCCCCAGCGGCGCCGGGCGGCCGGCGGATCCGGCTCGGCGCAAGTGCCGCGCAGGGCGGCGAACACGACCAGCAGCCCGGCCAGTTCCTCCGGGGTGGGGTTGCCGCGCAGCACCACCACCGGCGGGGCGTTGTCCGGTGTGCTCACAGCGGCTCGTTCCCGTGCTTGCGGACGGGCTGCCGGGCCCGCTTGGTGCGCAGCATGTCCAGGGACTTGATCAGCACACGCCGGGTGTCGGCCGGGTCGATGACGTCGTCGACGTGTCCGCGCCGCGCGGCGACGAAGGGGTTCATCAGCTGCTCGGTGTACTCGGCGACCAGCTCCTTGCGGAGCTTGTCCGGCTCCGCCGCCGCGCGCAGCTGCCGGCGGAAGATGATGTTGGCCGCGCCGTCGGCGCCCATCACGGCCGTCTGGTTGGACGGCCAGGCGAACGACAGGTCGGAGCCGATCGACTTGGAGTCCATGACGATGTACGCGCCGCCGAACGCCTTGCGCAGGATGACCTGCACCCGTGGCACGGTCGCCTCGCAGTACGCGTACAGCAGCTTCGCGCCGCGCCGGATGATCGCGTTGTGCTCCTGGTCGGTGCCGGGCATGAACCCGGGCACGTCGACCAGCGTCACGATCGGGATGTTGAACGCGTCGCAGGTGCGCACGAACCGGGCGGCCTTCTCCGAGGAGTCGATGTCCAGCACCCCCGCCATGACGGCGGGCTGGTTGCCCACGATGCCGACGGTGTGGCCGTCCAGACGGGCCAGGGCGCACACGATGTTCGGCGCCCAGCCCTCCTGGATCTCCAGGTAGTCGCCGTCGTCGACGATGTGGCCGATGACCGTCCTGATGTCGTACGGCGTCCGGTCGTCGACCGGCACCAGGCGCAGCAGGTCCTCGCACCGCCGGTCCGGATCGTCCAGGGGCCTGGTGTGCGGCGCCGTCTCGGCATTGTTCGACGGCAGGTAGGAGAGCAGTTCCCTCACGCCCTCGAAGACGGACTCCTCGTCCGCGGCGACGAAGCTCGCCACACCCGTGCGGGTGCCGTGGGTGTAGGCGCCGCCGAGCTCCTCCTGCGTGACCTTCTCGCCGGTCACCGCCTGCACCACGTCGGGCCCGGTGATGAACATGTTGGCCATGCCCTCGACCATGAACGTGAAGTCGGTCAGCGCCGGCGAGTAGACCGCGCCGCCCGCGCAGGAGCCGAGCACGACGCTGATCTGCGGCACCACGCCCGAGGCGCGGACGTTGCGGGCGAAGAGCTTGCCGAAGCCGGCCAGCGCGTCGATGCCCTCCTGGATGCGTGCGCCGCCGCCGTCGTTGAGGCCGATGACCGGGGCGCCGACCGAGTCGGCGAAGTCGAGCAGCTGGTGGATCTTCGCGGCGAACGTCGCGCCGAGGGCGCCGCCGCGCACCCGGGCGTCGTGGGCGAAGACGAAGACCGTACGGCCGTCGACCTCGCCCCAGCCCGTGATCACCCCGTCGCCCTCGGGATGCGAGTTCTCCATGCCGAAGCCGACCGCCCGGTGCTCGGCGAACAGCCCCAGCTCGGTGAAGGTGCCCGGGTCGAGCAGCTCCTCGATGCGCTGGCGGGCCAGCAGCTTGCCCTTGGAGAGGTGACGGGCGTCGGCGTCCGGGTCGTGCCCGAAGTGGGCCTGGGCCCTGCGGGTGGTGAGCTCGTCGGCCAGTTCGGCCATCGTGGGGGCGTGCGCCGGTGTCGGGGTCCGGGGGTGCGTGCCGGTCCTGTCGAGGTCCGGCAGCACGGCCTGGGGAGTGTCCGGGGGTGTCATTGCGGTCCCACTCCTTCCTGCCCTGTCGCGTGAGTGGCTTCGCACACGACTGTGCGCCACCGGGATGGGCGCTGGACTGGAGTGGTTCTTGACCACGGGTGTATTCCCAGGTGAGCTGCCGGGACCCCGGCTTCGTGCCGCAGTCCCGGGGCCGGTCGCAGTCACCCCGGGACCGCCCTACAGGGACAGCGGGACGGCCTCGTCCAGCGCACTGGTCCCACCGGAGCTGAGCTCCTGGGCGAAGCTGCGCTGCAGGCCGTCGAGGCGGTAGCGGGTGGGCAGGTCCTCCCGCGCGGGTTCGGCCACGCTCAGGAAGTGCGCCTCCACCAACTGCTCGCAGGCGTCCTCGACGGTGGCGAAGTCCTTGCCGAGCACCGGGCAGGCCAGATGGGCGTCGAACTCGGCCACCGGCAGATGGCCCAGGCAGCGCAGCGCCTCGCGGGCGTCCTCGGGCAGCGCGTTGTACGACGCCTTGAAGCTGGCCCGCACGCTCAGCGAGCTGTGCGCCAGCTCGTCCAGCCGCCGGCCCTCGTCGCTGAGCCGCTCCGCGTAGCGGCTCAGCGACCAGTGCGGGCGGGTGTTGAGCCGTACCGCCGCGGCGCGCAGGGCCAGCGGCAGCCCGCCGCAGTACCGGGCGATCGCGGCCGCCGCGGCCGGTTCCCGGGCGACCCGTTCCGAGCCCAGCATCCGGGCCAGCAGCCGCACACCGTGGCCGTGCGGCAGCACCGGCAGATGCATGACGCGGGCGCCGGGCGGCGTGCTGAGCCGGCCTCTGCTGGTGATCAGCACCGCGGCGTCCGCGCTGCCCGGCAGCAGCGGCTGCACCTGCTCGTCGTCGGCCGCGTCGTCGAGGATGAGCAGCAGATGGCGCCCGGCCAGCGTCAGCCGGTACACCTCGGCACGCTCGTCGGGATCGGCCGGCAGCCGGTCGGGGTCCGTGCCCAGCGCCCGCAGCAGCCGCCCGAGCACCGCGTGCGGGTCCGCCGGCCGGCTGCTGCTGCCGCGCAGCGCCGCGTACAGCTGTCCGTCGGGGAAGGCGGACCGCAGCCGGTGCCCGAGGCGCCCGGCCAGCGCCGTCTTGCCGACACCGCCGCCGCCGACCAGCACGACCGCGGGCGGCTGCGCGTCGGTGGGCCGGGTCAAGGTCCGCTGGAGCACGTCGAGTTCACGCTCGCGCCCCGTGAAGTCGGGCAGGTCGAGCGGGAGCATCTGCGGGACGTACCGGGCGGGCCGGGCCGCGTCGGGGGCCGGGAACGGGCCGGCGGTGTGCGGGTCGCCGTCGCCGCGCCCGGGCGACGGCGCCGGGTCGGCCGCCTCGCCGCGCAGGATCGTCTCGTGCAGGCGCTGCAGCCGCCGCGACGGGTCCGTGCCGAGGTCCTTGGCGATCAGCCGGCGTATCGACTGGTAGTGCTCCAGGGCGTCGACGCTGCGCCCCTCCAGGTAGAGCGCGAGCATCAGACGCTCGCACAGCTGCTCGGAGAGCGGGTCGCTCAGCAGCGCCGCACGCAGCTCCGCCAGGACGGTGCCGGGGCGCTCGAGGCGGATCTCGGCGTCCGCCCACTGGCTGAGCGCCTCGTGGTGGAGCTGGCGCAGCGTCTCGCGCAGCCGGGCCGCCCAGTCGCTGTGCATGCCGCTGAGCGCGTCGCCGCGCCACATGTGCAGCGCCTGCTGGAGCAGCATGCTGCGTTCCCGGTCGCCAAGACCCCGCTGCTGGGCGCTCTTGAGCAGCCGGCGGAACCGCACCAGGTCCACGGTGGCGGGATCGGCCGAGACCTGGTAGCCGGCCGGAGTGCGGATCAGGCCGATCGGCTCGGGCAGCCCGGCCGAGGCGCGGGCCAGCGCCCGGCGCAGCCGGGTGATGTAGGTGTGCACGACATTGCGGACGCCCGCGGGCGGCCGCTCTCCCCATACGCGGTCGACGAGGGACTCCAGCGGCACCGGCCGCTCCGGATCGACCAGCAGGACACCGAGGATGCTGCGTTGGCGTGCGGGGCCGAGGTCGGCCAGGGCGCTGCCCGTCCAGAGTTCTATCGATCCCAATATCCGGAGCTCCATCGAAGATCACCCGTATCCCTTCAGTGGCCGAAAAGCTAACTCCGGCCGGTGCAGCGCCCCTTGATTTCCGCTCTGCCGCACCGGCCGGCCGGCAACGCGCGTCACCCGCCCCGCGGACGGATCCGCAAAGGGCGGGTGACGGTTGCCGCGCGGCGCGCTTGGGGCGCACGGCAGCGGCCGGGCAGGCGGCCCTCAGGTCTGTGCGCGGCGGATGGCCTGGGCCGGGCAGGCCGCCAGGGCCTCATCGACGGCCGTCTCGTCCCCTTCCCCCGCGGCGCCGGACCGGACCCGGCTCAGCCCGTCCTCGTCCTGTTCGAACACCTCGGGGGCGTTCCAGGCGCACAGCCCCGAACCGATGCACGCCTCGCGATCGACCTCGATCCTCGCCATGGTGCTCATCCCTCCTCCTACCGGATCCCTCACCAGGTGACCGGGAACTCGACCAGGCCCTGGATGGCGTCTCCCGGCTTGATCGGCAACTCGTCCTCGTCGACGGCCGGCCGCAGGCCGGGCAGCCGCCGCAGCAGGGTGCCGAGCGCCACCTCGAGCTCCAGCCGCGCCAGGTTCTGCCCCAGGCACTGGTGCACCCCGAATCCGAACGCCACATGGTGCTGCCCGCTGCGGTCCGGGCGCAGCGCGTCCGGCTGCGGGAAGTGGCTCTCGTCCCGGTTGATCATCGAGGTGTTGAAGACCACGCCCTCGCCCGCCCGGATCACCTGCGGGCCGCAGGGGATGTCCTCGGTGGCCACCCGCAACAGCTCGTCCACGACCGACAGATGGCGCAGCAGCTCGTCGACCGTCTGCGGCAGCAGGCCCGGATCGGCGCGCAGTGCGGCCAGCCGGTCCGGACGCTTCAGGAGCAACAGCGTCCCGAGCGAGATCATGTTGGTGGTGGTCTCGTGCCCGGCCACCAGCAGGTTGAGCGCGAGCCTGGTGATCTCCTCGCGGTCCGTCTGGCCGGTGAGCAGCCGGTCGCGCACGAGTTCGTCCAACAGCCCGAAATGCGGGCCGGGTTCGGACCCCTGGCGCTGTTGCCGCTCCTTGTCGGCGAGCAGCCCCTGCAGGTATCCCACCATCTTGGCCCGCGCGGCCGCGGACTCCTGGGGCCCGGAGCCGCGCATGACCAGCCGCGACAGCTCCTCGAAGGTCGTGTGGTCCTCGTAGGGCACACCGAGCAGCAGGCTGATCGCCATCGACGGCACGGGCAGCGCGAACGCCGAGACCAGTTCGGCGGGCGGGCCCTGCTCGATCATCGCGTCCAGCAACTGGTCGACGTTCCGCTGGATCAGGGGCCGCAGCGCCTTGATGCGGGGCACGCCGAATCCGGGGATCAGCATCCGGCGCTGCCGGCCGTGCTCCGGCTCGTCCGCGTTGAACAGCAGCGGCGGCAGGTGGCGCAGCGCCGTCAGCACATGGCTCGTCATGGGGAAGCCGGGCTTGCGCCGGTCGGCCGACAACCGCGGGTCGCCGAGCAGCCTGCGCGCCTCGGTGTGGCCGGTCACCGCCCACGCGGTGCTGCCGTCGTAGAGCGTGACGCGGGCCAGCGGGCCCTCCCGCTGCAAGGACCGGTAGCCGGCGGGCGGTTCATAGGGACACGTGCGGTCCTGAGGGAACGTGGTCGGACGGGTCACCGGGCCTCCTCGGGTGGGGTGGGGCTGCGTCGTCGTGAGCCGGCCGACCAGACGGCGGCCGCAGTACCCGGGCCGGGCCCGACCGGGGCGATGCGCACGAGCCGATGCGCACGAGTCGATGCGCACGAGTCGATGCGCACGACAGGGGTACGGCGCACCGGTTCGGCGGGGGATCGACGGTGCGCCGTGCGGGCCAGGCAACCGCGCGCCGATGGAGAGGGGCCGGATTCTCGATGGACCCGGGCCGGCGTCGCGCACATCCGACGTTGGATCGAGGCCGAATCGAGCGGCCGCGCGGATAGTCCTGTTCGCAGGAAGAGCGGGCGCCGCTCCCGTCCACCGGCGGCCGGGCACCGTGTGCGGTGTTCTGGGCCGGCCGAGTGCTGCGACGGCCGGGCACGGCCGACTCTTTGATGGCAGACCGGACCCGACGCTGCCCTTGCGGCGCCGAGATCAGTGAGGTCCGATTCACGACTCCGACCAGGGGGTGTATATGGCTCCGATGCCTTCAGGCACGCAAGGTCTGAATGCGGCCGGACCGGTCGCACCGGACACACTGCGATCGGTCTGCGGAAACTTCGCGACCGGCGTTTCCGTCATCACCAGTGGAAGTGGGGAGGAGGCGGTCGGCACCACAGTCAATTCTTTTGCGTCGGTGTCGCTCGAGCCACCGCTTGTGCTGTTCTGTTTGCACGTCAAATCACGACTGCGCCCCGTGGTGCAGAAATACCGGGCTTTTGCGGTCAACATCCTCTCCTCGCAGCAGGAGATGCTGGCCCTGACCTTTTCCTGCAAAGAGACCGCCGGACTCGGCGGTGTGGCGCACCGGCCCTCGGTGACGGGCGTGCCGGTGCTCGACGCCACCCTGGCCTCGCTGTCCTGCCGGGTCGTCAACTCCTTCGAGAGCGGTGACCACACGGTGTTCGTCGGTGAGGTGGTCGAGCTCGACCAGTCCCCCTCGAGACCGGATGCGCTGGTCTTCTTCCGCGGGAAGATGGGGTCGCTCCACATGCACACACGGGTACGGGACACCGCCGGGACGGCGTCATGATCCGGGCGTCGGGTGTGGTGGCGTCGATTCCCTCCCACCCCCTGATGATCCTGTTCCTGCAGGTGGGCGTGTTGCTCCTGCTGGCGATGGTGCTCGGCCGGCTCGCGGTGCGCTGCGGCATGCCGCCGGTCGCGGGCGAGCTGACCGCGGGGGTGATCCTGGGTCCTTCACTGCTGGCCCATGTCGCTCCCGGTGCGGGCCACTGGCTGTTCCCGCAGGAGCCCGAGCAGATGCATCTGCTCGACTCCATCGGCCAGTTCGGGATCATCCTGATGCTCGGGTTCACCGGCATGCACCTGGACCTGAAGCTGCTGCGCCGCAAGGGAGCACGCGCGGCGCGGATCAGCGCGGCGGGCCTGGTCCTGCCGCTGGCCCTCGGCATCTGGCTCGGCTTCCTGCTGCCCGCGAAGCTGCGCGCCCCGGGGGCCGACGGCACCGTCTTCGCGCTCTTCGTCGGCGTCGCGATGTGTGTCAGCGCCGTACCGGTGATCGCCAGGACGCTCCTCGACATGCAGCTCATCCACCGTGACGTCGGCCAGATGATCGTGATCGCGGGCACCGTCGACGACGCCGTGGGCTGGCTCCTGGTCTCGCTCATCGCCGCCATGGGGACCACCGGGCTGCACACCGGTGACGTCGTTCTCGCGCTGGCCCGGATGGCGCTTCTCCTGCTCTTCACGGCGACCATCGGCCGCGCCGTGGTGGGCATGGCGATGCGCAGGGCCGCCCGCGCCTCGGCCCCGGGACTTGCGACGGTGACCGCGGTGCTCCTGATCATCCTGTCCGCGGCCGGCGCCGGCGCGCTCGAGTTCGAGCCCGTCTTCGGCGCCTTCCTGTGCGGCATCGTCATCAAGACCGCGAAGGACGTCGACACCCGGGCACTGGCACCGCTCAACACGACGGTGATGACGGTCCTGGCGCCGCTGTTCTTCGCCACCGCCGGCCTGCGGATGGACCTCACCGCGCTGTTCGACCCGAAGATCGCCCTGTGGGGCCTGGCGGTCTTCGCCCTCGCGGTCTTCGGGAAATTCCTCGGCGCCTTCGTCGGAGGGCTCACCAGCCGGATGACGCGCTGGGAGTCGCTCGCGCTGGGCGCCGGCATGAACGCCCGCGGGGTGATCGAAGTGATCATCGCGATGGTCGGAGTCAGGATCGGCCTGCTGAGGGTGGAGATGTACTCCATCGTCGTGCTGGTCGCCGTCCTCACCTCGCTGATGGCCCCGCCCCTGCTGCGTCTGGCCATGAACCGCGTCGAACTGACGGCCGAGGAGGCGATGCGAAAGACACGCGTGTTCGCGGCCCACGACACCGCGGACGGCGTACGAGACGCAGCCGACGGCGGCGCTCCCGCCGATCTCCCCGAGCCCAGCGGCCCGATCCTGCACTCCTGAAAGGTGATCACCATCGTGACCAAGACCGACGAAGTGCCGCGCGAGGACAAGCGCGCGGACCGCTACGACGTGGCCATACTCGGCGCGGGCATGGCCGGCGGTGCGCTCGCGGCCGTGCTGGCCCGCAACGGTGTGAAGGTCCTGCTCATCGACGCGGGTGTGCACCCCCGCTTCGCGGTGGGCGAGTCCACGATCCCGTACACCTCGACGATGACCAAGCTCATAGCCGAGCGCTACGACGTACCGGAGATCGCCGCGCTGGCGACCTTCCGCGGCATCCAGGACAAGATCTCCCCGATGAGCGGCCGCAAGCAGAACTTCGGCTTCGTCTACCACCGCGAGGGGCAGCCGCAGAACCCCGAGGAGATCAACCAGCTGGTGATCCCCGAGTGGCAGCGCACCGAGAGCCACCTGTTCCGCCAGGACATCGACGCCTACCTCTTCCATCTCGCTGTCGGCCACGGCACCGAGCCGCGTCTGAACACCCGGATCCAGGACATCGAGACCGGCCCCGACGGTGTGGTGCTGCGCTCCGAGCGCGGCGAGGAGTTCTACGCCGAGTACCTGGTCGACGGCAGCGGTTTCCGCTCCCCGGTCGCCGACAAGTTCGGCCTGCGCGACCAGCCGACCCGGGCGCGCCACCATTCCCGCACCCTGTTCACGCACATGGTGGGTGTGACGCCGTTCGACGACGCCGAGGCGGCCGCAGCGCACAAGAATCCCAGCCCCTGGCATCACGGCACGCTGCACCACGTCTTCGACGGCGGCTGGCTGTGGGTCATCCCCTTCGACAACCACGAGGGCGCCATCAGCCCGCTGTGCAGCGTGGGACTCACCCTGGACGAGCGGGTCTTCCCCAAGCCCGACGGCGTCTCCCCGCAGGAGGAGTTCGAGGATTTCCTGCGCCGCTACCCGCAGATCGCCGAGCAGTTCACCAACGCCAGGGCCGTCCGGCCGTGGGTCGGCACCGGCCGGCTCCAGTACTCGGCGACGGACACGGTCGGCGAGCGGTACTGCCTGACCGCGCACGCGGCCGGGTTCATCGACGCGCTGTACTCACGCGGCCTCACCAACACCTTCGAGGTCGTCAACTCCCTGGCGTGGCGGCTCATCGAGGCATCGCGCGACGGGGACTGGTCCACCGAACGGTTCGCCTACATCGACAGCCTCCAGCAGGGGCTGTTCAGCGTGCACGACGACGTGGTCTACAGCTCCTTCGTGGGCTTTCGCGACTACGACCTCTGGAACGCCGTGTCCCGTGTGTGGAAGGCGACGAGCATCATGCCCACCATGACGCTGGAGCGGGCCTACCGCACGTATCTGGACACGCGTGACGAGCAGGTCCTGCGCGACCTGGAGAAGACCGACACACCTGGTCTTCCGGCCCCTGTCGGGCAGGACATCAGCGCCCTGCTGACCTTCACCAGGCAGACCTGCCAGGCGGTGGAGGCCGGCGACGTCCCGCCGGCACAGGCGGCGCAGCAGATCCTGGCCCGGATCCGCGACACCGAGTCGCTGCCCGCGCCGTTCGCGCTCGGCGACCCGGACAACCGGTGCTTCGACGCGACCACCGAGGTGATGCAGAAGACAGCGGTGTGGGCGAAGACCGAGGCCCCCGAGCACATCAAGCCGCTGTTCGGCGGCTGATACGCCGAGCCGGCCGAGCGGGCCGAAGTCTTTGAGCGAAGCCCCTGGCCGGTGGCACTCCGCCACCGGCCAGGGGCACGACAGGGCAGGCGGGCACCATCTGTCGGGTCGGGTGCGGGTGTCACTGGCGCAGTGAGGCGGCCGTGATCTGGTCGGTGGTGCGGGCGCCGGCGGCGGGGTGAGGTGGTGAGCGGGTCGGTGGTGCGGGCGTCACCGGCGTGGTGGGGCCGTGATCCGGGCGGTGGTGCGGGCGTCAGCGTTGCAGCGACGCCGCGATCAGCTCGCGGCACAGCTGGTTGGTGGGGCCCATCTCGGTGACCGCGCGGGCGTCGGCGAGCAGTGTGGTGAGTTGACGGTCGGTCACCTGGCCGGCCGGCTCCAGCAGTCGGGAGACCTCGAGGGCGATTCGTTCGGTGGCCTGGGAGGCGTACAGCTTGCTGTGCACGGCGGTGGGCCCCTGGCGGCCGGCGCCGGCCACCATGGCCCGGACGGCCTCCACCGAGACGGCCAGTTCCACCAGGCGGGCCGCCCGCGGGGATTCGGCGGGCAGCCCGGCGTGTCCGAGGCGGGCGAGGGCGAGGTCCAGCACCGCGCGGGCGATCCCGGCGGAGACGGCCCCGAGGGTCGCGCCGCTCTCCCGGACCCCCGCGACGATCTCGCCGGCCCCGCCGAGCGGGCCCAGCCGGTCCCCGTCCGTCACCCGGCAGCCGCTCAGCCGGACGCATCCGGCCGCCGAGCCGCGCATCGCGGCCGGGTCCGGGCTCGGCTCGAGCAGCAGTCCGGGACGGTCCGCGGGGACCAGGAAGAAGGTCTGCCCCCGAAGACCGTGGCGGGCGTCGCCGTCCGCGGCCGCGGAGGTCCGGCCGAGCACCAGATAGACGTCGCAGACGCCGGCCCCGGCGGTGCAGTACCCCGCCCCGTCCAGCGTCCAGGACCCGTCCGCGCCGACCCGCTCGCGCGCCGCCCCGGTGCCGGTCTCGCCCCAGGCCGAGGCGGCCAGTACCCAGCCGGCGGCCATCCGCGGCAGCAGCCGCTCCCGTTGCGCGGGCGTGCCCCATGCGCCGATGAAGGCGCTCACGGCGAAGTGCTGGAAGAGGATGGCCGCCATCGACGGATCGACCCGAGCGATCTCCTCGAGCACGGCGTTGACGGCCGCGGCGTCCCCGCCCGCGCCGCCGTAGCCGGCCGGCACCGCGAGCCCCAGCAGCCCGAAGCCGCGTACCGCCCGCAGCGCCGTCTCGTCGGCGCGCCCGGTCCGCGCGGTGCGGACGGAAGCCGCCCGCAGGACGTCGAGCAGAGCGGAGTCGAGCTCCGGTTTTGTATCTGCTCGGGGCGTTTCGAATAACACGGTCACGCGGTATCCCTCTTCGTTTCTTCGGACAGCGGCGGGCGAGGAATTGAGGTGTGCTCGTTCCATAATTCGGCACTTCAGGATGCCTGAGGGCGGTAGCGGCCCGCTGGAGGCGAAATCGAGGCGAAACGGAGGCGCGGTCGAGAATTGCCGGACGGAAATTGGCCGTTGACATTCGGACAGGCGCGATGCCACTCTCATTCGCGGCAGGACGTGTGCCCGACGTATCCGAATTCGTTGAATTGATGGCGCTGTCCTGGCGGTAATGACCCGCAGCATCGTCGCTGCCCGTACCACCGACTTTCCTGTGCGCGGCTGCCTGCCGCGATTCCCGCCTGCCGAGGAGGCGCCATGGACGCTCCGGTGATCATCGTCGGCGCGGGCCCCGTGGGGCTCGTGCTGGCCGCGGAACTGCGCCTCGGCGGAGTCGAGGTGCTCGTCCTTGACCGGCTGGAGCAGCCCTCGGGGGAGTCCCGGAGCCTGGGCTTCACCGCCCGCGCGGTGGAGCTGTTCGACCAGCGCGGGCTGCTGCCGCGCTTCGGCGAGCTGGGCATCAGCGCGTCGGGGCACTTCGGTGGAATCCCGCTCGACTACAGCGTGTTGGCGGACGCCCACTTCGGGGCGCGCAGTGTCCCGCAGGCCCGCACCGAGCAGGTGGTCGGGGGATGGGCGGCGGAGCTGGGCGCCGACGTCCGGCGCGGCTGGAGGGTGGTCGGCCTGCACGACGACGGGGACAGCGTGCGGGTCGAGGCCGCCACTGCCGACGGGCCGCGCCTGCTGCGCTGCCGCTACCTGGTCGGCTGCGACGGCGGGCACAGCTTTGTGCGCGGCGCCGCCGGATTCGAGTTCCCCGGCACCCCCTCGACCCGCGAGATGCACATCGCCGATGTGGCCGGATGCGCCCTGCGGCCGCGCCCGATCGGCGAGCGGGTGCCGGCCGGGATGGTGATGTCCGTCCCGATCGGCGGCGGCGTCGACCGCATCGTGGTGTGCGAGCACGGCGTCCCGCCCCGCCGGCGCACCCGCCCCCCGGAGTTCGCCGAACTGGCGGACGCCTGGGAGCGTCTGACGGGCGAGGACCTCCGTGGCGGCACCGCGAAATGGATCAGCTCCTTCGGCGACGCGACGCGCCAGGCCACCGAGTACCGCCGGGGCCGCGTGCTGCTGGCCGGTGACGCCGCCCACACCCATCTCCCGGTGGGCGGGCAGGGACTGAGCGTCGGTGTGCAGGACGCCATGAACCTCGGCTGGAAGCTCGCCGCCGTGGTGTCCGGCACGGCCGGTCCCGACCTGCTCGACTCCTACCACACCGAACGCCACCCCGTCGGCGCCCGGCTCCTGCTCAACACGCTCGCCCAGGGCGTGCTCTACCTGAGCGGAGCGGAGGGCGAACCGCTGCGCGAGGTGCTCGCGGACCTGATGGAACTTCCCGAGGTCCGCCGGCATCTGGCCGGCATGGTCAGCGGTCTCGACGTCCGCTACGACGTCGGCCCCGGCACGCACCCGCTGCTCGGCGCCCGCATCCCCAAGCGGGAGCTGCTGGGACCGGACGGCCCGACGACCACCGTCGCCGGGCTGCGGACCGGCCGCGGGGTGCTCCTCGACCTGGCCGACGATCCGGAACTGCGCCGCAGCGCGGAGCCGTGGGCCGACCGGGTCGACCTCGTGACGGCGGCCCCGCACCGCCTCCCCGACGGGTGCCCGCTCGCCCAGACGTCCGCCGTGCTGATCCGCCCGGACGGCCATGTCGCCTGGGCGGCCCCCGGATGCGGGCCGCTGCCCGACGCGCTGGCCCGCTGGTTCGGGACGAAGCGTCTCGCGACGGTCCGTCAGTAACCGCTGTCGAATGAGGAGAAGGACTGATGCACAGCACCTTGATCGTTGCCCGTATGGACCCGTCGTCGCAGGGCGACGTCGCCCGCATCTTCGGGGAGTTCGACACCACTGAGATGCCGGGGCTCATGGGCACCCGCCGCCGTCAGCTGTTCAGCTATCGCGGCCTGTACTTCCACCTCCAGGACTTCGACTCCGACGATGGCGGCGCGGCCATCGAGGAGGCCAAGAGCCACCCGCTGTTCACGAACGTCAGCGCTGATCTGAAGCCGTTCATCGACGCCTACGACCCGGCCACCTGGCGCTCGCCCGCCGACGCGATGGCGCAGCGCTTCTACCACTGGAACGCCAAGTGAACGAGCGAGGGGCCGTGAGCAGCGGCACCGGGGTCATCGCGCCCGGCCTCCGGGTGCTGCGGAGGGACACCCGTGCAAAGGACGGCGCCACCCACAACCCCGCCACCATCGAGGAGGTCCTCAAGGCGGGCGCGGGCCTGCCCGGGGCCCGGGTGTGCGTCAAGCACGCCCTGAGCGGCAACGGCCGCGCCACGCCGGGGTACGCCAAGGACCACGCCGAAGGCCGGGGCTGACATGAGCAGTGGGGTCATCGTCGTCGGTGCCGGGCCCGTCGGGCTCGCGCTCGCCGGTGAACTGCGCGCCGGCGGGGCCGAGGTGACGGTGCTCGAGCGCCTCGAGGCACCGACGACGGAATCCAGGGCCACCACCCTGGACGCCCGCACCATGGAGCTGCTGGACGAGCGCGGCCTGCTGGCGACGCTGGGCACCGTGCCCCGCGAACCCCGGGGGCACTTCGGCGGCCTGCCCCTCGACCTGGACAGCCAGCCCTCGTCGTTCGCGGGCCAGTGGAAGGTGCCGCAGGCGCGCATCGAGGCCCTGCTGGGCGAGCGGGCGCGCGAGCTCGGCGCCGACATCCGCCGCGAGCACGAGGTCTGCGCCCTGCGGCAGAGCGAGGACGGCGTCACCGTCGAGGCGTTCGTGCCGGACGGGCGGCGGGTGCGGCTGACCGCCGAGTACGTGGTGGGCTGCGACGGCGAACACAGCACGGTCGGCGCCCTGGCCGGCTTCGCCTTCCCCGGCCGGGACGCCCGCCGCGAGCTGCTGCGCTGCGACGTGAGGGGGGTGGACATCCCCGACCGCCGCTTTGAGCGGCTGCCCGGCGGCTTCGCGGTCGCCGCGACCCGGAACGGACTGACCCGGGTCATGGTGCACGAGTACGGGCGGGCACCCGTGGTCCGCAGTGCCGCGCCCGCCTTCGACGAGGTCGTACGGGCGTGGTCGCGGGTGACCGGGGAGGACATCAGTTCCGGCACCCCGGTGTGGGTGAACGCCTTCGGTGACGTCAGCCGGCAGGCCGCGCAGTACCGCAAAGGACGGGTGCTGCTGGCCGGGGACGCCGCCCACCGCCATCTGCCGGTCGGCGGACAGGCCATCAACCTCGGCCTGCAGGACGCCTTCGACCTGGGCCACAAGCTCGCCGCCGAGGTCGCGGGCACCGCACCGGCCGGGCTCCTCGACTCCTACCACCAGGAGCGGCACCGGGCCGGCCGCCGCGCCATGGCGATCATCGAGGCCCAGACCCTCGTCATGCTCGGCGGCCCGGAGATCGAGCCCGTGCGCTCCTTGTTCGGCGAACTCCTCGGCCACCGGGCGGTGCGCGAGCTGCTCGCCACCCGGCTCGGCGGTCTGGACGCCGGCATCGAAGCACCCCCCAAAACGGCCGGAGGGGCCGCAGGGGCCGGGACACCGAACCGCACCACGGAGGTGCTCTCATGATCACCCGTCGGGCACTGCTGGGGGCCTCGGCCGCCGGGGCCGTCGCCGCGGCAGCTCCCGCCCCCCGCGCCCCGCGCCAGGTCACCGCCGTTGCCTGGAGCCAGCTGGGCGGGCACCTGAGCGGCGACCTGGTCCTGCCCTCCGATCCCCGGTACGCGACCGCCAGACAGCTGGCCCTGTCGCAGTTCGACACCATCGCCCCGCAGGCCGTCGCCTACTGCGCAGACGCGCGGGACGCGGCGCTGTGCCTCGCCTTCGCCCAGCACAACGGACTGGCCCCGGCGGTGCGCAGCGGCGGCCACAGCGCCGGCGGGTACTCCACCGGCACCGGCCTGGTGGTGGACGTGTCGCGGCTCAACTCGGTCCGGGCCGGCGCCGGTTCGGTGACGCTGGGGCCCGGCGCACAGAACGTCGACGTGCTGAACACACTGGCCGCATCGGGCCTGGCCGTCACCGGCGGCGCGTGCCCGACCGTCGCCGCCGGCGGGTTCATCCAGGGCGGCGGGCTCGGGTTCCTCACCCGCACGCTCGGCATGGCCTGTGACGCGCTGACCTCCGCGACGGTGGTGCTGGCGAGCGGACAGACCGTCACGGCCTGCGCACAAGAGCACCCGGACCTGTTCTGGGCGCTGCGCGGCGGCGGAGGCGGCAACTTCGGCATCGTCACCTCGTACACGCTGACCCCGACCGCCCTGTCGCAAGTGGCCACGGCGACCCTCGCCTACACCTACGACCAGGCGCTCGACATGCTCGACGGCTACGCCCGGTGGCTGCCCGAGTGCCCCCGCACGATCGGCTCGGCGGCGGTGGTCACCCTCGCCGACGCGGCTGCGGGCAAGGTCCCGACCCCGGCGATCATCGTGGTCTCCACCGGAACCCCGGCCGAACTCGACGCGGAACTGGCCCGGTTGGACTTGCTGACCGGCACACCGGCCTCGCGGCAGACCTCCGTACTGCCCTACCGCGACCTGATGACGGGGATCTTCGGCTGCGGGGACAAGACCACCGAACAGTGCCACCGGGCGGGCGCCTTCCCGCAGGGGCAGCTGCCCCGGACCGCGTTCGCGCTGGAGCGCAGCCGCCTCGTGCGTGACGCCGTGCCCAGGGACGGCTGGGCGCGCATCCTGGCGCTCTTCGACGAGCAGCGGGTGTCCGGTGGCCAGACCCACGGGCTCCAGGTGCTGCCCATCGACGGCGCCGTTGGGGACCTGGACCGCACCGAGACGGCGTTCGTGCACCGCGACAGCCGTTTCTCCGTGAACTTCCAGGGCTTCATGGCGCAGGGGCCGGTCACCGACGAGCTCCGGGCCGCCGCGAGGGCCTGGGTCGACGCGGGCTTCGCGGCCATCGACCCGCTCTCCTCGGGCGAGGCCTACCAGAACTTCATCGATCCGGAACTGGCCGACTGGAAGACCTCCTACTACGCCGAGAACCATCCGCGGTTGGTGAAGGTCAAAAACCGCTACGACCCCGACGGTCTCTTCAGTTTCGCGCAGGGCATCCGCGCGGCCTGACGAGGCTTTGACGCATCACGACCGAGAGGAAGAGTCACACATGGCCAAGCTGGAGAACCTGGACCCGACCACGCCGATGTTCGCGCAGTTCCAGGCGAAGACCGGTCCGATCGTCCTGGCCAACGTCTTCGTCGTCCCGAAGGACAAGTCCGAGTCGTTCCTGGCCCATTGGACGAAGCAGGCCGAGCTGATGAAGGCGCAGCCGGGGTTCGTCTCCCTGCAGATGCACCAGGGCACGGCGGGCAGCCAGTTGTTCATGAACATAGCGAACTGGGAGTCGACCGAGGCCCTCGCCACAGCGCTCGGCAACCCGGAGTTCCAGGCCATGTCCGCCCAGGTCCCCGACGACATCGTGTCGTACGCGCACATCTTCGGGAAGATCGCCGTCGAGGGGCTCTGCGAGGCCTGACCCGCGGTCGGCCTGCTCCCGTGAATGGGGATTTCAGAATGGATGTAGGACTTCTCTTCGACCTGCGAAACCCGCAGGGCTGGAAGCGCCCCTGGGCCGACCACTACGCGCAGAACCTGGAATTCTGCGAAGAGGCCGACCGGCGGGGCGTGGGCGGACTGTGGTTCACCGAGCACCACCTCTTCGAGGACGGCTATCTGCCGCAGCCGCTGACCTTCGCCGCGGCCGCCGCGGCCCGCACCCGCCGCGCCCGGATCGGCACCTCGGTGGTGCTGCCCGCGCTGCGCAAGCCCGCCCAGCTCGCGGAGGAGGCGGCGATCGTCGACCTCGTGAGCGGCGGACGCCTCGAACTGGGCATGGGCGCCGGCTACCGGGTTCCCGAATACGGCCTGATGGACGCGGACTTCACGCGGCGTTTCAGGCTGACCGAGGAGCACATCCGCGAGGTCCGCCGGCTCTGGGAGGAGGGCGGCGTCACCCCGGGCCCAATCCAGGACCCCGTTCCGCTGTGGGGCGGCTTCTACGGACCCCGCGGCGCCCGGATGGCCGGCCGGCTCGGCATCGGGCTGCTGCACCTCTCCCACGAGCTGTTCCCGCACTACCGTGAGGGGCTGGTCGAGGGCGGCCACGACCCGGCGACCGCGCGGGTCTGCGGCCTGCTGCCGATCATCCTCGCCGACGACCCCGACGAGGCCTGGGCACGCGTCGCGCCCTTCCTCGCCCACCAGATGAACAGCTACCGGCAGTCGTCGGTGGAGGGCACCGACAGGCCCCGGCCGCCGATCATCCACCCCGACGAGTTCCGCAACCGGACCTCCAACGCCCCCTGGGGAGCCCTGAAGATCCTCACCCCCGCGGACGCCGCCGCCCAGATCAAGGAGACGACCGAGGGGCTGCCGGTGGAACACCTGATCTTCTGGGCGAGCATCGCCGGTATGCCGGACGACCTGACGGCCCGCAATATCGAGCTGGTCAGCGAGGAGCTGCCGCTGCTGCTGGGCCCCTGACGGCCGCCCGGCGTCAGCCCCGGCCGCAGGGTGGCGGCCGGGCCACGGCAGAGGTGACGACGTGCCCGGCAGCCGACGAGGCTGCCGGGCTCTGAACTCGGGGGATCCTTGCGGACTATGTCAGGTCCGCCCGCCGCCCCCCTTGGGCACAGAACATGCCCGGCGTGACGCGCGGTTCGCCGGTCCCGGCTCCGGCCGCGAACCCGATGTTCGTCACGTACTCGTACTCGCCCACTCGATGCGGTCCCAGTGGCGGACATGGAGCGTGCGGTAGCCGACGACGCGCTGCAGGGGGCGCGGACCTGCGCCTGATTGAGCGGAGGGAACTCGACGCGGGTTGCACGGCCGGCGCGGTTGAGGCGGCCCGGGAGATGGTGGGCGGCATTCGTGCGCCGCACCGTGCGGCAGGCGGCGTCGATCCGCTCCAGGTTCTGCTTCGACGGCGAGCGCCTCGTGCCCCGTGATGCCCCGGGCGCCGAACCTGCCGAACTCCTTGTTCCTCTCCGGTACTTGCCCGCCTTCCGTACCCGTTGTCCCCTCACCCGCCGTGGCATCGGCCATGGTGTCGGCGCCTCGGCACACCACGGCGAGACCGCGCCCGGGCCGCCGCTCCAGCCCGCTTCTAGGCCGTGCTGGTCAACTGGGCGCAATTGAGGTCGACCTGCCGTCGCATCGGTACCGAAAGTCCAGTTCCCCCATCAACTCACACAGGCGAGAGTCGGGCGATGTGTCGGATATTTGGCCACTTCAACGGCGTGGTGACTGCACACGAACTTCAGACGGTCGGCGCACTTCAGCGGCACGGCGGCCCCGACGGTGGGGGCAGCGCGCACGACGCGATGTGGTCCGTCGGGAACAACCGGCTGGCCATCGTCGATCCGGACGGCGGACAGCAGCCGTACGAGCTTGCGGACGGCCGTATAAAAGTCGTCTTCAACGGAGAGATCTACAACCACGACGAGCTTCGGCAGCGGCTGCGCGCGCGGGGTTACACCTTTCCCGACCGCTGCGACGGGTCGATCCTCCCGGCGCTGTACGACGTGTACGGCGACGGCTTCACCGAGCACCTGGACGGCATGTACGCGATCGCCGTCCTCGACCGGCGCGTCGAGCCACGGCTCGTGCTCGCCACCGATCACGTGGGCATGAAGCCGCTGTACTACCGGTGGGACCCGGCATCGGGGGCGCTCCACTTCTCCTCGGAGATCCCCGCCCTGCTCGCGTTCGACGCGGTGTCGAGCACCGTCTGGACGCCGGGCCTGGAGGCCTACCTCGCGACCAGGACACCCTTCGGCGAGCAGACGATGTTCGCCGACATCAAGGTGTTGCCGCCGGCGGCCACGGCGGTCTGTGACCAGGCCTCGGGGCTGCGCGTCCTGCGTCGCGACCCGCCCCCGCCCGGCCCGTTGCCCGGCGAGGACACCACCGGCCGGCTGCGCGCGATGCTGCACAGCGAGGTGCGCCGGCTCCGGGTGGCCGACGTCCCGCTCGCCTCGATCACGTCCGGCGGGCTCGACTCCGGCCTGGTCACGGCCTTCGCCGCCGAGGGCGGCGGCGACCTGCACACCTTCAACCTCTCCTACAAGGGCTCCTGGCCCGGGGACGAGCGGTCCTACGCGCGCCAGATCGCAAAGCGGACCGGAGCGGTCTACCACCAGGTGGAAATCGATCCGGCCACCTTCCCCGACCTGATGGCGGACGTCGTGTGGCACCTGGGCCAGCCGAACGCCGACCCGATCACGCTCAGCACCTACGCCCTGTTCAGCGCCGTGCGGGAGGCCGGCTTCAAGGTCGCGCTGACCGGCGACGGCGCGGACGAGGTCTTCGGCGGCTACGACCGGATGCGCGCGGCGGCGCAGGCCCCCGCAGCGTGGCGTGCGGCGTACCTGGATGCCCTCGCCGTCGCCCCCGCGCGGCTGCGCGGCCGGCTCTACACCAAGGACTACGCCGCCGAGGTGGACCGCACGGCACCGCTTCCCCAGAGGGCGGGTGAACTTCTGCGCGACGACGGCGACGACCCGCTGGGACGGATCACCGCATTCGAGATGGAGTACCGCCTGCCCGCCTACCACCTGCGCCGCGTGGACCACCTGAGCATGGCGCACTCGGTGGAGGTGCGGCTGCCGTACTGCCAGCGCGACATCGTCGCCTTCGGCCGGGCGCTGCCCGACCGCATGCGCATCAGCGGCGGGCGGGTGAAGCGGGCGCTGTACGGCGCCGCGTCCGGACTGCTGCCGCAGGACGTACTGAACCGCCCCAAGCAGCCCTTCACCCTGCCCCTGACCGCGATGCTCGCCCCGGGGCGGCCGCTGTGGGACTACGCCCAGGACACGCTGGGCGCGAGCCGGCTGCGCTGCGCGGGCCAGATCGACCCCGGCGCCGTACGCAACCTTTTCCGCGTGCAGGCCGGCCGTCCGGACGACACCGCGGCACTGACGATATGGGCCCTGCTGGTGCACGAGGTCTGGCGGGAGCTGTTCGGGCGGCCGGGCGCACGGGCAGGGGGCGCGACGGGGGCGATGGTCGCGTGATCGGTCACATCGCCTACGCGTCCGGGGCGCCCTGCCCCACGCTCGTCCTCGACGCGCAGCAGTTCCCCAGAGAGAGCGGGCCGCTCCTTGAGGCCCTCACCGAGGTCCGCCGGCGGCTGGTGCTGGCCGGCGGGGCGCACATCCTCAAGATCGCGCTGATCGAGCCCTCGTCGCATCCGCTGTTCGATCTCGACTACCGCTTCATCCAGGCGCTGCCCGACGGTGTGGGACGGTTCGACCTGCGCGGCTCGTGCGGGCACTCCGTGCTGTGCTCCGTGATGGCCGCCGGACGGTCCGGGATGATCCCCCGTCAGGGCCCCGGGGACCGTGCCCGGGTGCGCGTCCTCAACAACGGCGACCACCTCGTGTGCGAGACCGAGGAGAGTGACCGGGACACCGCCCGATGCACGATGTACTTCCTGCACACGCCCCCCATCCCGGTGTCGGGTCTGCTGCTGCGGGACGAGCCGCAGACGATCCTCGACGTGGAGGACGAGAAGGTGACCGTCTCCCTGGTCTCCTCCGGCAACCCGTACGTCTTCGTCGGGGCGCAGGACGCCGGGGTGTCCGACTCCGCGGAACTGTTCGCCGCGGGGGCCGGCCTGTTCGACCGGCTGCAACGGATTCGTGAAGCGGCGGCCCGGCTGTTCGACTGGCCGGCCGACGGCGCGTTCCCCAAGATCGCGGTCGTGGTTCCCGACGGACCCGGCCGGATAGCGGCCCGGGCCGTGACCGTACCCGGCTGGCACCCCACGCTGGCGCTGACCGGAGCGGTCTGCCTGGGGGCGGCGAGCTGCATCCCGCAGACGGTTCCCTGGCTCGCGGCACGGGAGGCGGGCAGTCTCGGCGGGCAGGTGAACATCCTGACCACGGGCGGAAGCACGGCGGTGACCGCCACCACCCGGGTCGGCGACGGACGAACCGAACTCGCCTGGGTCGCCGTGGGCAACAAGACCGTCCGCTTCCACGGCTCGTTCTTCCCTGAATCGCTCACCTATTTCCAACCCAGGGAGTTCGGAGAATGTCTGTCGCTACCGGCCTGATTCGCACCCAGGACGTCGTCCGCACGGTCGGACCCACCCTCTCGCCGCCGACTCTGGACATGCTGCGCGAGTCCGATGCCCGAGCCGCCGTCACCGGCAGGCCCGACACGGCGGTGCTGTCGAAGCTGCGGGCCTCGGGACTGCTCGCCACCGCAGTCCCCGAGGCGTACGGAGGCGCCGGGGGGGATGCCGCGGCTGTCAACCGGGTGGTGGCGCAGGCGGCGACGGTGAACCCGTCCGTGGCGATCATCCTGTTCCAGCATTTCGCGGTGTGCGCGCGTATCGACGAGTGGGGCACCGACGAGCAGAAGGCGAGGTTCCTGCCGGCCCTGGCCGCGGGCGAGTTCCTCGCCGCTTCGGCGTGGAGCGAGACGGGGGCGGGTGCCGCCAAGAAGCGGCTGGCTTCCCTCGCCGAGCGGCTCCCGGGCGGCCGATGGCTGCTGAACGGCGCGAAGTCGTTCACCACCGGCGCCGGTGTCGCGGACCTCTACCTCGTGCTCGTACAGACCTCCACGGCACAGGACGACCCGCACAGCAGCTACGGCTCGGCCGGCCAGAGCTTCTTCCTCGTGCGCGGCGACAACCCGGGACTGATCCCCGATCCGAGCCTGGACCTGGTCGGCATGCGCGGATCCGCCACCGGCTTCGTCCGGCTCGGCAACTGCGAGGTCACCGACGGCGATCGCCTGGGACCGCTCGGACAGGCAACGGCCCTCATCGCCGGCGTGCGGGAAAGCGGCGCGACACTCGGCGCGGTGTCGGCCGGCATCGCCCAGGCGGCGTACGACCTGGCCGCCGAGCACCGCGCCCGCCTCGACGCGGCACGGGCCCAGGCCGTCCGGCACCAGATGGTCGGGCTCAGCACACTGCTGGAGTCGGCGCACGCCTTCGTCGCGCGCGCGGGCCACCGAGCGTCGGACGATCCGGGCCGGACCACGCTGCAGGCCAAGCTGCACGCCTCCGCCGCCGCCGAGCACATGTGTCTCGAGGTCTCCCGCATGCTCGGGTCCGCCGGTTACGTCGTCGACCACCGGCTGAACCGATTGATCGCCGATGCCCGCGCGGTCGCCCTGATGGGCCCGACCAATGAACTGTGCAGAGAGCTGGTGGCCCAGTCATGGGAGAAGTGAACCGGCACGACGCCGACCTCGTGGTGACCGGGCGCCTGGTCACGCCGACGGGAGTGCGGCCGGGCGCGGTCGTGGTCTCCGCGGGCCGCATCCGCGCCGTCACCGACATCGACGAGGCCGCCCCGGGCGTGCCGCGCCTCGATGCCGGCGACGCGTACGTCCTGCCCGGGCTGATCGACTCGCATGTGCATTTCCGCACGCCGGGCCTGGAGTACAAGGAGGACTGGGAGCACGGCAGCCGGGCCGCCGTGGCGGGCGGCGTCACCACGGTCATCGACATGCCGAACACGAGGCCTGCGGGATTGTCGCCGGAGGCGATCGCGGCGAAGGCCGCGCTGGTGGCGGGGTCGTCGCTGGTCGACTACCGGTTCCATCTGGGCGCCGACCCGGACCGCCCCGAACTGCTCGCCGATCTCGACCCGGCGATCGCCACCAGCGCCAAGGTCTTCATGGCCGGGCACCAGACCGCGCCGACGGTCGTGCGGGACCAGGCCCGGCTGGAGAAGATCTTCGCCGCCGCCGCCGGCGGCGGTGTGCGACTGGTGCTGCACGCCGAGCGGGACACCCTGTTCACGCTGCTCGACGGCTGGCGGGGGCGGCTTCGGGACTACACCGCCTACGAACGATCACGGCCGCGCAGCGGTGCCATCGCGGCCGTGGCCGAGGTCATCGAGCTGGTGCGCCGCTACGGAACGCAGGCGCACATCCTGCACGTGTCCAGCGCGGAGGAGGCCGACCTGCTCTCGGCCGCGCGCGACGCAGGGCTGCCGCTGACCTTCGAGGTGACCGCGCACCATCTGTCGTTCACCGACCACGACACACTGCGGACCGCAGCACGTACCCGCCTGTCGCCGGCCATCCGCTCCTCGGCCGACCAGGACCGGCTCTGGGCGGCCGTGCGCAGCGGCGAGGTCGCCACCCTGGGCAGTGACCACGCCCCGCACACGGTGGCGGAGAAGCTTCTGCCGGTAGCGGACGCTCCGCCCGGGATCCCCGGCGTGCAGGAACTCGCCGTCGCCGTCTGGACCGGGATGCGCCGCCGCTGGCCCGGCGAATCGGGCGACGTGGCCGTCGCGCGGCTCGTCGATCACCTGGCGGCCAGGCCGGCGGCGCTGTTCCAGCTGCCGGGCAAGGGCCGCCTGGAGCCGGGCGCCGACGCGGACCTGACGCTCTTCGGCCCGGACGATCCGTGGATGCTCTCCGCGCACGACGTCCATTCCAAATGCGGCTGGTCGGCCTATGAGGGATGGACGATGGCCGGCAGGGTGCGGACCACGATCAGGGCCGGAGAGGTGGTCTGGGACGCGGGTGAGCGCAGGTTCGGCAGCCCCACCGGACGCTGGCTTCAGCCGCGCACGACGCACGGCGCCCGCCCCTGACCCGTACGCCGGGCTGCCGGGATCGGGAGGTGAGGGGGGTCGGGGGCGCCGAGCGCGCCCCCGGCCGCCCCGGAATCAGCGGTCCGACGGGCCGGGGGCCGTCGTGGCGCGCAGCAGGCCGCGCACGAGGGCGATCCGGCGGTCCGCTTCCTGCTCGGTCGCGGCGTCGATGACGACATGGCCGTGCCGGCTTGCGGAGTTCCTGATCTCCGGGACCCGGTCGCCCGGTGTGAAGGGGAACTTCAGCTCGTGCACGAAGGGGAGCGCGCGGATGTCGTCCAGCCCTTCGACGGAGACGAGCCGTCCGGGAGGAAGCTGGAAGAAGGAGACGCACCCCACCCGGTGGGCGGCGTCGACCTGGACCGGTTTGCCGATGAGCGCGCGGAAGATGGCCTTCTCGATGTCGAACCCGGAGGCGAGCGCGATGGCCCGGTGGATCCGGTCGCCCGGGGCGCGGCTTTGCGACTCGACGATCCGTGGGCCGCCCGGGGTCAGGATGACCTCCGTGTGCGCCGGGCCGAACCGGTAGCCGGTCTCGTCCAGGAACCGGATGACCAGGTCGGTGACTGCCGCCCGATCGGGTTCGGCCAGGGACGCGGGGTGCATGTGCGCGATCTCGGTGAAGCCGGGCGGCGGTGTCTTGCGCTTGGCCGTGACGCCCACGACGTGGTGGGTTCCCTGCGCGGTCAGCGTCTCGACGCTGAACTCGGGCCCGCGCAGGTACTCCTCGAGCAGCACGGGACCCGTATAGCGCTGGTCGGCGAGCTGCTCCTGCCAGTCGTCCAAGTCCCGCATCTCGTGGATGAGTTGTACGCCGCGGCTGCCGGACAGCAGGGCCGGCTTGGCCACGACGGGCAGCTCGCACGGCGACGACTGCGCCAACAGCGCCCGGGCCTCGCGCGCCGAGGCGGCCACGGTGGACCGCACCGGCGACAGACCGCGCTCGCGCAGCAGCCGGCGCATCGCCGTCTTGTCGTTGATGACGCGCAGCGCCGCCGGCGGGTTCGGGGCGAGCCCCAGCGCCTGCGCCTCCTCGCAGACCGGCAGCTGGGTGTCCTCGTTGCCCAGGTGCAGCACGTGCGAGACGCCCAGCCGCGTGGCCGTCTCGGCCACCAGCCGGCGCAGCCCGGCCACGTCCCGGAAGTCGGTGAACAGGAGTTCCTCGGAGTACCGCGCGACCTCCTCGCGGTGGTCCGGCGGGATGCGGTCCGGGTCCCAGATGGAGAAGACCCGAAGGCCCTCCTCGGTGGCCTTGCGCACGTACGCCCGCCACGGCATCACCATGAGGATCTTGTCTGTCATCGCTGCGCTTCCTTCACTCGCGGGGTGAGCGGGCCGTCGCTGTGCGGCCCGTCCTCGTCACGGCTGGGCGCTTTCCTGGGCGAGGACGGGCTGCGGGAGGGCTGCGCGCGCGTCCCGCTCGCGGAAGAGCGACCGGTACAGGAGCATCGCGCCGACTCCGAAGAGCCCGAACAGCACGCTCATCCCGGCCGCCGGGACGAGCGTGCCGATGGTCACGCACAGCGAGGCGACGATCATCCCCAGCTGTACGTTGATCTGGTACACGGCCATGTACCTGCTGCGGTCCTCGGCGGGCACCAGGTCGGCCAGCAGGACCTGCCGGATCGGCACCGACATGATCTCGCCGATGGTGAGCACCACCGCGGCCGCGAGCAGCAGCCAGGGGGCGTTGCTCGCCCCCCACACCATGTATCCGGCCGTGAACAGGACGATGCCGCCGAAGATGCGCTGCCGGTCGGACAGGCGGCGGAACAGCCATGCGGCGAACAGCGCCAGGCAGACCACGATGAGGGTGTTCGCCGCCCGGAGGATGCCGAGCATCTCGACGCCGTTGACGGTCGGCCGCCATCCGCCGATGTCGAGGAGTTGTTGCCGCCCGAACTCATCGCTGAGGCGCACGGCGATGTAGTACGAGATCTGGATCTCCACGCTGCGGATCAGCAGGGCGGCCAGGACCAGGCGGGCCAGGACGCTGTCGCGCAGCGCCGTCATGTAGCCGCCCAGCAGTGTCTTCAGCCATCGGCGGTCCTGCACCTGGCCGGCGTGGCCGCGCGGCGCGGTCTCGCTGATCGCGGCCAGGGTGATCAGGGCGATGATGCCCGCCAGCACGGCGGCGCCGGCCAGCAGGGCGAAGAAGTACTGGCCGAAGGCGAAGCCGCCCAGGAGGGAACCCAGCAGGAACGCGACGTTGATCGACCAGTAGTTGATCGTGTAGATCTGCGCACGTGTCTTGGGGGTGGAGACGTCCACCATCATCGCGTCGTTGGCGGGTACCGCGATGCCGAAGAGGCTGGTGCTGAGCAGATAGCAGCAGAAGGTCGCGCCTCCCGAGTGCCACCACGCAGAGTTCGCCAGCGCGAGCAGCACGAGGGCCGCGGCGCTGCCCGTCTCGCCGAGCAGGAGGGTGGGGCGCCGGCCGAGGGTGTCGGACAGGTGGCCGCCGGCGAACGTGCACCCGACGACGGCGACGGCGATCGCGAGCGTCATGAGCCCCGCCGTCGCCGCGCCGTACAGGCGCGCGAAGTGGATCACCATCAGCGGGGCGAGCATGATGTCCAGGAACTTGCGGACGAACCCGACGGCGATGCGCAGCTTCAGGTTCCGGTGTACGTCGGCGGTGATCATGTATGCCTCGGCATCTTGAGGGGCGGTGGGGGGAGCCGGTGTCCGGCCCGGGCCGGCCGGAGCGGCCGTTCAGCCGGCCTGGTCCGCGATTGGACGGGACAGGGCAGGCGCACGCAGATCCGGCAGCGCGAGCAGGATCGGGGGATCGGTCCGCTCGCGGGGCCGCAGGCGCATCGCTACGCGAAGGGCCGCGCGCGTGCCGGCTGCTACCGCATCGCGCCGGTCCACGAACAGCAGGTGGCGGGTGCGTCGGTCCAGGCCGGTGGCGCGCGCGGCCGCGACGGCATGGACGAACCAGGTGCCGGGCGGCACGTTCGGCAGGACACAGCGCACGGTGTGGTCGCCGGCCGCATCGATGATCTTCGCGGCGACCGGCGGGCTCTGGAGGATGGGGGAGGGGAAGATCCCCACGTACACGCGCAGCCCCGGGCATCCGCGGGGAAGGGAAATCGTCACGGCCGCCGCCGTGCCGCGTGCCGCATGCAGGTGGCGCCCCGTCGGGGGGAGAGGGAGCGCGGCGCCCTCCGCGGGGTGACGGAACTGGCTCGGCGGCATGCCGACGCTGTGTGTGAAGTAGTTCGTGAACGAGCCCAGGCTCTGGTACCCGACGGCGGACGAGATGTCCGTGATCGTCCTCGAGGTGCTGAGCAGCATGCGTTTTGCCTGGTGGATGCGGACCGCGGAGAGGAACCGCCCCGGGGTGACGCCGGTGATGTCCCGGAATGTTCGGGCGAAGTGGAAGCGGCTGAGCAGGGCGCTCCTGGAGAGCTCGTCCAGCGAGACCGGCTCGCTGTACCTCTCCCAGATGTGATCGATTGCCCGCTCGATGCAGGCACGGGTGGCGCCGTCGTGAGCCTCGGGCGCTGCCCGGCGTCTGGCTGCTGTCACGACCAGCAGTGTGCGCTTGTGTGATATCGCTCCGGTCGAGCACGGCTTGAGAAACGCCCGAATCCGAGTGGAATGCATGCGGCACGCCGGGTGTCAGCAATATGGGATATGGCTCGGACCTTTTTGCCCGGCACATCCTGTGATGCATGCGAGGCGCCCGTCATCCCCGCCGGCGGAAGCCGCCGGCGTGAACGAGACGGCGGAGAGGAAATTCTCATGGACGAGGTCCGGAAGATTTTGGCGCCGGTAGTGGACGAACTACTGAAGCCGTTCAGCCACGTCGCCGATACCGAGCTGCAGAGCGTGGCCGCCATCCATGAACGGTATCCAGGGCTGGCCAGATTTCGTGAGCGGCTCGGGGACACGCCGCTCGTCGAGGTCCCGTCGAAGCCCGGTGGTGCGAAAATTCTCGCGAAGTGCGAATGGGGAAACCCGGCGGGCTCGGTAAAGGACCGCGTAGCCTACGCGCTCGTGTGCGAGGCCATCAGACGCCACGGGAACCGGCCGGCGGAGGAACTCCGGCTGGTGGAGTACTCGGGCGGGAACCTGGGCCTGGCGCTTTCCTATCTGTGCGCGGAAGCGGAAATCCCCCTGCGTCTGGTCGTGGCGTCGTTCACGTCGCAGAGCGTGCTGGACACGCTGCGCTCCCGCGGGACCTCGGTGGACATCGCTCCGCAGGAGGAGGGCTTCCTCGGCACGATCCGGCAGGCGCTGCGGATCGCGGACTCGGACGGCTCCTGGCAGATGCTGTTCCAGCACGTCAACCCCGTCAACCTGACCATGCATCAGGCGACCACGGGCACAGAGATCGTCAGGCAGCTGGACGGCCGCAAGCCGCACACCTGGGTCGCCGCCATCGGTACGGGCGGGACCCTCATCGGAGTGCTGAACATGCTGCGCACCGTCAGTCCCGGCGTCCGGGCGGTGGGCGTCACGCCGGCCGAATCCCCCTACGGGCACGGCGGGGCCCCGGCGACCCCCCAGGGGCTGTGCGGCACCGGCGGACTCGGGTACGGCCTCAAGCAGCCGTTCGTGAAGGCGTACGAGAGCGACGTCGCCGCGCACCAGCAGGTCTCCTATCCGGAAGCACTCGAGGGCGCCGCGGAATTCTTCAGCCTGACCGGCACCCGGATCGGCACGTCCGCCTCGGCGAACTGGCTGGTCGCGCGCAGGATTGCCGCACAGCTGCCGTCCGACGAGCTGGTGGTCACCATGTTCGCCGACGCCGGGAATCCCGAGCAGTGGGAAGCGATAGCGAAATGACCACGCCGCCCGAGGGGCCGCCGGCGGGGCCCGAGCATGTCCTGGAGCAGTTCCGGGATCTTGCGGTCGGCCCGACCAGGTTCATGACCGTGTACGCCTGCTACGAGCTCGGCGTCCTGGACCAGCTCCGCAAGCATGACGGCACCGGGCTTGCGGCCGCACGCATGGCCGAGGCGGCCGGTGTCCGTCCGGATGCCGTGGAGCAACTGCTGCACCTTCTCGTCAAGGAAGACCTCGTCGCCTACGACCAGAGCAGCGGCGGCTACCGGGCCAGCGGCCTCGCCCGCCTGTCCGACGAGGAGTTCGCGCGGGCCGTCCGCCTGATGACCATGATCAAGGAAGTCTGCCTGCGGCAGCTCTACTACCTGACCGACAGCGTGCGGACGGGAAAGGTGGTGGCCCTGGAAAAGATCTTCGGGTTCCACGGCGACCTCTACGAGGCGTGCGCCGAACACGACGAGCTGCGCGGAGCATGGTCGGCGATGATGGATCAGACGACGTCCCTCATCGACCCCTGGTTCTTCGACAACGTCGACATCGGGTACGGCAGCAAGGTGCTCGACCTGGCGGGACATACCGGACTGGGCGCGATCCTGACGCGCAAGTACAACCCGGAAAAGAATCTGCAGGTAGCCTGCTTCGATTTTCCTCAGAAGCGGGAGGACGCGCTGGAGAACTTCCGCGCGCACGGTGTCGAGGAATCCTGCTCCTTCATCGGCGGCGACGTGTACGACGGCCTTCCCGAAGGCTTCGACGTCGTCCTCGTAAAGCATTTCCTCGATCAGCTCGGCAAGGAAAACGTATTCCGGGTGCTTCGCGCCGTGTACGACTGCCTGGAGCCTGGTGGCCGGATCTATGCCCTGGTCCCGACCTACCCGGAGGACGTGAAGGAGTCGAGCCAGGCAGATTTCTTCCCGGCGTATTTCCTTGGCTGCAGCACGGCCGAGGGGGGGCCGCAGAAAGTCTCCACCTACAGACAGTGGATGGAGGAATGCGGTTTCACCGCCATAGAGACGATCACCCATGAGGCGGACAAGCGGCCTCCCGAGATGATCCATGTGCACAGCATTCTCTGCGGAGTAAAGGAATAGTCCGGTGACGAAGCGCATCCTGCTGGTGCACGGCCGGGGCGGTCCGCCCATCGATTTCGTGCTGCCCCGGCTGGCCGCCCGGGCAGAGGTCCACGTGCTCGCACTGCGGCCGCTGCCGGCCGAGGCGGAGGCGTTGTGCGCCTCGGTCCATCCCGCCCATGAGCAGCGGCCCAAGGGCGACGAACTCGTCGACGCGATCGTGGCCGCTGCCGAACGGGTCGGTGCGCACGCGCTGTTCGGCCCGTCGGAGTACACGGTGGTCCCGGTGGCACGGGCGGCCGACCGGCTGGGCCTTCCCGGCCCGGGCGCGGGGGCGGCGGCATCGCGCGACAAGCGATTGATGCGGGCCGCGTGGGAGAAGGCCGCAGTGCCGCAGCCGGCGTACCGGACGGTGGCTTCGGCGGCGGACCTGCGCCGGGCGTTCGGCGAGTTGCAGCCGCCGCTGTTGCTCAAGTCGGCCTGGGGCGCCGGCTCGACCGCGCAGCTGGTCATCTCCTGCCAGGAGCAGATCGCGGCGGCGTGGCAGGAGGCGACGGCGGTGATGAGGGCGGCGGACGCGGCGAACATATTGATGCTGGAGGTGCCGGGCGCGGAGAACGACTTCCTCGTCGAGGAGATCATCCCGGGGACGACGCAGTCGTGGTGGGAAGACGAAAGCGGCTACGGCGACTATCTGAGCGTGGAGGGAATGGTCATCGAGGGTGTGTATCACCCGATCTGCATCACCTCGAGGCTGCCGACGATCCCGCCGTTCATGGAGCTGTGCAACATCGCGCCGTGCGAACTCCCGGTACCGCTGCAGCGCGCGATCGAATCGGTGGCCCGCGCCTCGGTCGACGCTCTCGGTCTGCGGACGTGCGGCACGCACACGGAGGTCAAGCTGATGGCGGACGGGGGGCTCGCGCTGATCGAGTCCGCCGGCCGGTTCGGCGGCGCCATGATCCTTGCGCAGCTGGAGCATGTCTACGGCCTCGACCTGGTCGGAATGCTGGCGGATGCGCTGCTCGGACTCCCGGTCGAGGCGCCCAGTTCCCTGCTGACCCCGCAGGACGCCAAGGGGGCCGCGTGCACGCTGTCCCTTCTCGCCACGAACGCCGTGGGAGAGCCGTGGTCGAAGGACCTGGTCTGGGACAGCCGCGTGGTCGACTGGCCGTCCCTGGTGAGCCCCGGCACGAGCATCGAGACCGCGCCGGGACTGACGATCCCGGACGGGACGCCCATGCCGAAATACCGGCAGAGCGGCGGGAAGCTGGGGCTCGGCGGAGTTCTCTACCTGACGTCGGCGGATCCCGCAACGCTCGTGCACGACGCGTACGCGGTGCTCAACGGCCTGGAGGACGCGCTGGCGCGGGGATGGGACGAGCAGGCCCGCGGCGGCCCGGAAAGCACAAAAAAGACAAAGGGGGTGAGCGGATGAGCGGCATCGGCATCCGGCGCATCGGCGGCCGCATCGGCGCCGAGATCACCGGTATCGACCTGGGTGCCACGATCCCGGATCAGCTGTTCTGCGAGATCAAGCAGGCGTTCCTCGACCACAAGGTGCTGTTCTTCCGCGATCAGGAGATCAGTGACGAGCAGCAGGTGGCCTTCGCCGGCCGATTCGGCCCGCTCACCCACCGGCATCCGCTCATGCGCACCGCCGAGCACAGCCCCCAGGTCCTCGTCGTGGACGGCGAGGACCAACGGGCCAACCACTGGCACTGCGACATCAGCTTCACCCAGACCCCGTCCCTGGCAACCTCGCTGCGCAGCGTGGTGCTGCCGCCGTACGGCGGAGACACGCTGGTGACCAGCGGCGAGGCCGGCTACCGGGATCTGCCCGCCGAACTGCGGGAGATCGCCGACCGGCTCTGGGCGGTGCACACCAACCGGGCGGAACAGCCGCGCCTGGGCACCCAGCGCGGTGACGCAGTGCGCCGGGCCTTTTTGGCCAGGCGGTTCGAGACCGCGCACCCGGTCGTCCGGGTCCACCCGGAGACGGGCGAACCCTCCCTGTTCCTCGGCGGCTTCGCCCAGCGCCTGGTCGGCATGACCCTGCGCGAATCGCGGCCGATCATCGATGTGCTGCAGTCGTACGCACTGCGCCCGGAGAACCAGGTCCGCTGGAAGTGGCGGCCGAAAGACGTGCTCATCTTCGACAACCGCTGCACACAGCATTACGGCGTCGACGACTACGACGGCCACCGGCGCCTGCTGCACCGGGTCTCGGTCACCGGCGATGTGCCGGTCGGCCTGGACGGCAAACGCAGCTACACGATCCACGCCGACGACGGGGATGAGGGAGGGCAAGAGACATGACGTTGCCGGATTCGTTTGCGCGGCGGCTGCGTGCCCGCGAGCCGCTTGCCGGGTACTGGATCTCGGGGGACAACCCGGTCGCGACCGAACGCATCGCCCGGCTCGGCTATGACTACATCGGGGTCGACGGGCAGCACGGGGTGCTGTCGCAGCCGGGCTGGAGCGCCGCGATGATGGCGGTGGACGCGGGGCAACGCGCCGCGGGCCTGATCCGGGTTCCCTCCGTGGACCCGATCGCCATCGGGGCCGCGCTGGACACCGGAGCGCGGGGCGTGATCGTGCCCATGGTCGAATCGCCGGAGCAGGCGGAGACCGCCGTACGGGCCACCAGGCACTGGCCCGCCGGGACCCGCAGCCTGGCCGGCCCCGTACGGGCGCAGTTCCGGCTCGGTGACGTGCCGGCCGAGATCGACGAGGGCGTGGTCTGCATCGTCATGATCGAGACGCTGGCCGCCCTGACCGACCTCGAGAAGATCTGCGCGACACCGGGTCTGGACGCCGTCTACCTGGGGCCGGCCGACCTGTCCGTGGCACTGGGCGGACGGTACTTCGGCGATCCCGAGGTGCAGCCGGCCCTGCTCGAAGCGACGGCCGCCATCGCCGACGCCGCACGGCAGGCGGGAATCGCCGCAGGCATCCACTGCATGGACGGCACGAGCGCGGCCCGGTGGCTGTCGGACGGCTACACCTTCGCCACCGTCTCCAGCGACATCACCCACCTCGAACAGGCCGCCGCCGCGCACCTGGCAGCAGCGCGCGGGGCGGCAGTCTCATGACCGCGCACGGCCGGATCTACCAGTCCATGGAGGAACTGGTCGGCGGCACCCCCCTGCTGCAGTACCGGCTGCCGGGCGCGGCGGCGGGCGCGCGGACGCTGGCGAAGCTCGAAATGCTCAACCCGCTCGCCAACGTCAAGGACCGCGCGGCGCTCTACATGTTCCGCGCCGCCCGGCAATCGGGGCAACTGCCGCCGGGCGGAACGGTGATCGAGTGCTCGTCCGGCAGCACCGGCATCTCCCTTGCGGCGCTGTGCCAACTGCACGGTCACCGCTGCATCATCGTCATGCCGGACAACGCCACCGTGGAACGGCAGTTGATACTGCGCAAGCTGGGGGCCGAGATCGAGTTCGTCCCCCATGGCGACGGACTGCCGGCCGCATGGGCGTACGCGGAGCGGCTGCAGAAATCCACCCCCGGCTCCTGGCTTCCGCACCAGGACACCAACCCCGCCAACGTACTGGCGCACTACGAGACGACCGGCCCCGAGCTGTGGCGCGACACCGCGGGCGACATGGACGTGCTCGTCTGCGGGGTCGGCACGGGCGGGACGCTGACCGGGATCGCACGGTTCCTCAAGGAGCGACGCGAGGTGCATGTGGTCGCGGTCGAGCCCACCGGGTCGGCCGTCCTCTCGGGAGGCGAGGCGGGACCCCACTGCATCCCCGGGATCGGTGCGGGCTACGTCTCGCAGATCACGGACCTTGCCCTCATCGACGAGGTGATCGCGGTGTCCGACGACGACGCGGCCACCACGAGCCGGGAGATCACCCGGGCCACCGGACTGCTCGCCGGGATCTCGTCGGGGGCGGCGGCACATGCCGCCCGTCTCCTGTCCCGGCAACCACAGTGGTCCCAGGCGACGATCGTCGCGGTGTTTCCCGATTCCGGCGAACGCTATCTTTCGGTCGGCGCGGACTAGGACGGGTGCGCATCCCCTGCGCCGAAGCTCCGGTCGTTCCGGGCGACTTGCCGAGGTCACCCGGACAACCGGAGCTTCGGCGCAGGGGCATGGGACGTCAGGGCATCACGACGCTGCTGTGACCCGAGGGCCCGGCAGGGCAATCCGTGCGGGCCGCGAAACGCCGTCCTCACCCCGTACCTGGATCCGGATGGTGTCCTGGAGGACCTCCTCGGCACGGCGCAGGGCCATGTCGCCGGTGGCCGCTGCGGTGGCCACCAGCCCCAGACGGTCCCAGGAATTCTCGACCGAGCGGACGGTGTCTCCCGGCTTCACCCACATCTGGGCCGTCAGGACGCCCGGCTCCGATCGTGCCTCCTGGACCCCTGTTATTGATTCCACCTGTCCCGGGCCGCTGACAAGGAATCGCACGGCCGCGGCGCCCTGCGCCTGCGGTGGCAGGGAAATCTCGGGCACCAGCCCGAACGGCCAGCCGAGCGCATAGGTTTCGAGATCGATTCCGTAGGCACCTTGTACGAGTTGATTGATGGCGCCGCCGCCGTAACGGTTGTGCGACTCGATCACCACGGGTCCTCGCTCGCTGAGCCTGAACTCCGTGTGCGCGGGCCCGTCCCGCAGCCCCATGGCATCGAGGAAGCCGCTCATGGCGTCACGCACGCCGGCCTGGGCGGCGTTGTCCAGCCGGGCGGGCATGACGTGGGAGAAGGCCGCGAAACTGTCGGCGGCGAGATGCGTCTCGGTGATCCCGATCAGCACATGGCGGCCATGGAAGCTGAAGGATTCCGCACTGAATTGAGGACCGTCGACGTACTCTTCCATCATGAAGCCGTCGACGGAGAACGGCATGGTGGTGCGGGCCATGGGATGCCCGTTCAGTGCGCTCACCATGTCCCATGCGGCCTCCGCTGTTTCGGGGCCGGTGACCTGGAATACGCCGTAACTTCCCGTCCCGTTCCTCGGCTTGACCACGAACCGGTAACCGTACTGCTCGGCGAATTCATCGATGTCATGCCGCTTCGCCAGCGGCGCCGCGGCGGCGGTGGCCGCTTTGTTGCCGGCCGTGGCCAGGCGGCGGCGCATGGCCAGTTTGTCCCTGAAGCGCCTGGCCGCCTCGAGCCCGGTGCCGCCCAGAGAGAAGAGATCATTGAGCAGGCCCGCGCCTTCCAGGCCGGGCTCGGTGAGGGAGACGACGGCGGTGAATCCCGTGGTGTCCCACACGTCACGGGCTGCCGTTTCCAGCGCGGTCACATCCGTGTAGTCCACGGCCAGGACCACATCCGCCTTTTCGCACGGTGCTTCCGCAAGCTTGTGGGGATGCTGCAGCACGATGACGTGCAGCCCCAGGTCCTTTGCCTTGGTGACCGTACGGTCGGTGGCGCCGACCAGAAGCACCGTCGAATCCGCTTGCACGCTTCCTCCGCTTCTTTCCGGGTGAGGGCGAGATGGCGAGGGACGGGCCGGCCTCTCAGGGCATCCACGCCGTCCGGGGCAGTGCGGCATACGATTTCGGCGGCGCTTTCGCAGCTGCCACATGAGTGTCGGCGGGCACATCCGTCAGGACGAGGGCCTGTGCCCCGATCACTGCTCTGTCGCCGACGACCACTGGCCCCAGGACGGTGGAGCCGGCGCCCAGCACGCAACCACTGCCGATCACCGGGTGCCGCCGTTCCCCGGGCGGCCTGCGGTTGTCCCGCCACCAGCCGACCGCCCCGAGGGTGACCTGGTGATAAATGGTGACGTCATCGCCCACCACTGCCGTTTCGCCGATCACCACGGCCGCACCGTGGTCAATAAGTACTCTGCGGCCCACCGTGGCACCCGGATGGATCTCCGTACCGGTGAGCGCCCGGGCACAGATCATCAGGGCGCGCGCGGTCAGCCGAGCGCCTCGTTTATGCAGGAGGTGCGCCACGCGGTGGACGCACAGGGCGGGAAGCGCCGGATGCAGCAGGGCTTCCGCGGACGTCCGTATGGACGGGTCACGCTCGACGACGGTGCGGATGTCCTCGGCGAAAAGAGGGATCAGATCCGCCGGTGCGTACGGCCTCGGCAGGTCGGGCTTCCCGGCCGGATCGGGCCGCCCGCGGTCGGCCACGAGCCTGGCCGGCAGGACACGGCCCGCCTGCGAGCCGGCATCGTGCCGGGACCGATCCCGGCTGGAGCGTCGTCGCCTGTTCATCGTGCCCTTTCGGCCGTGTGTCTTAAAACGTCGACGGGCTCACGCCGCCCAAGCGGTGACCGCCCACCGGGTGACCTCGTGGAGCGCTGCGTCCTTACGCCCGCGCAGGCTCATGGCGGTATTGCGCACAAGCGACCGGACGGTGCCCGCTCCCTGGTCCAGCAGGCCCTGGCGGCGGGAAAGAAGTGCCACCCGGGCGGTGCGCTCCACGCGCTGCTGCTGGTAGGCGCGCAGCGCGGTGTCGAAGTCGCCGCGACCGCCGTCCACGACGTGCGTGCGCAGCTGCGAGGCGAGGACGACGGCGTCTTCGAGCGCCATGTTCGCCGCTTGTCCCAGGGCCGGGGCCATGGGATGCGCCGCGTCGCCGAGCAGGACCACGCGGCCGTCCACCCACCGCGAGACGGGGTCGCGATCGTGGACGTCGGTGACCGCGACATCGGCGGGGTCGCTCTCGGTGATGAGCCGCACGATCTCGGCGGGCCATCCGGCGATCAGCTCCGCCAACGCCCGTTGCGCCGCTTCCGGTCCGAGCTGCGGCCAGGTCCCCGACGCAGCGGTGATCTTGGCCGTCCAGTACAGCGTGCCGTCGGCAACCGGAGCGGCAAATATCTGCACGCCGTTCCCGTTGGCCACGAAGCCCTGGGGCCATGGCCAGTCGCCCGGGGTGTGGCTGCGCACCGAGGTGTAACCGCAGTACCGGGGCGGTCCGTCGGCGACCATCCGCTCGCGCACCGACGACCAGATCCCGTCCGCGGCCACCAGCAGGTCCGCCAAGTGGGTGCTGCCGTCGGACAACCGCAAGGAGACCGGGCCGTGATCCGCCTCGTAGTCGCACACCACCGTGCCCATCCGGACCTCGGCACCGGCAAAGGAGACCTCGTCGATCAGCGCGTTCTGCACGGCCGTGCGCAGGATCGAGATCGACGGAGTCCCGTCGGGCCAGCCCAGCCGGCCGATCTTCTCCCGCGCGAGAACCCGGCCGGAGGCGCCCAGCAGCACCCGCTCCTCATCCGGCCCGATCACATGCCCTAATTCGCGCAGGCGCCGGCCGAGCCGGCTGCTGACGGCATCCGCGGCGGCCACGCCGTTCGGGTAGAGCATCAGGCCCGAGCCCGCGGGCCCGAAGCTCGGTGCGCGTTCGACGACCGTCACCTCGAGGCCGCACCGTGCCAGTGCCGCCGCTGCGGCCAGCCCGCCGATGCCACCACCCACGACGGTCGCGGTGAACCGCTCGGCCGTCATGGCCGCGCCACCATGCCTGCCGGATTGTCGGTGCTCCCGTAATCCATGACGACAAGGATGTGGCGTCCGGGCCGCTCGGCCCATCTCCGATATTGCTCAGCCCGCACCGACGCCAGGGTGCGGGCCCACGCCGTGCGCGCCGCGCCACCACCCTCGACGCCGGCCACCAGCTCGCAGCCCTCGGTCCCGGCCGGGACCTGGCAGGCGAGGGCGACACTCTGCGACCTCGCAGATCAAGCGCAAGGAGGCCTGGACCCTGCCCGACGGCCGCGATGTCCCGGTCGTCTCCCTGACCGGCCTCGACGAGGCGTACGGCACGGCTTTCCTCCGGGGCGATGTCGCCCCGGCGGTGATGGCCCGCGTGGATCAGGCGCTCCGTGCCGTCCTCGACCTCTGCCCCCGGCCCGGCCGGCTTTGCGAGGAAGCCTGAGTGTGGCGCGGCCGTCCGTGTCTGCTGTTGCCGTGTCAGACGTTGATCTGCTCGAAGATGTGCGGGTAGGAGACGACGTCGTCGGGGAAGTCGGCGGCCATGCGCTGGAACTCCGGGCTGCTGAACGCTGCCGCAAGTGCCTCGGTCGATTCCCAGATCGCGATGTTCATCAGCAGCTGACTGTCTGCCGTTCCCTTGTGCATCTGCAGGGAGACGAACCCCGGCTGTGCCTTCATGAATTCTGCCTGCCTGCGGAAAAGGGGCAGGAATTCTTCGGTCTTTTCCTTCGGGACGAGGAAGGTGTTGGCCAGGACGATGGGGCCGGTCTTCTCCTGGAACTGGGCGAACATCGGCGTGATCGGGTCCAGGCTCTGCAGCTTTGCCATTTTCGGTACTCCCTCTCGCTATCGGTTTCGGCTCCGGGGCCGGACATCGCCGCAGTGGATTCGACGATGTTTACGGCGCTCGCTTGTCCCTGCGGGTACTGCTGCTTTGTGGGGACTGTTCCATCATCCCGGCAAAAACGGGCCGTGAAGTCAGCCGCAATTCCTGTCCCAAAGGGCGACTGCGGTCGGACAGCGTGAAGCCGCGTCATACCCGGGGATGACCACAAGGGCGGCTGAGCGCGGCAGGCAGACGCGCCGCTGTGCCGCCGGCAGCCCGCCCCGCACGTGGCGGTCTACCTGGCCCTGGGCTTGGCGCTGGTCCGCGGTGAGGACGACGACGAGGTTGTCGCCCGCGTGATCGAGCCGCTGTGGCGGGTCGCAGCCGGCCCCGAACTGCCCGGAGTGAAGGCCCACAAGATCTTGAAAGGAGCTGCTCGGCCCGGCCGGCCGGAGGCCGCGCTCCAAGAGCCCCGACCGGCCGAACCCGGCTGGTCGAACAGGAGGTCTCCGGGCTGCTGTTGACGCAGTACACACTCGCCGCGCCGATGTGCCGGGTGGCTTCGGACGCCGGGCCCGGCCCCGACCGGCCCAAAGCAGCGGGTGCTGGACGCCCTGCGTGCCCTCGCCGGGACCGAGCGCACCACCGTGCTGGTGGTCACCCACCGCCCCCGGGTCATGGAACACGCGGACACGGTGTTCCACGCCGCGCACGGCTCGGTCGACATCCGGCCGCGCCTGCGGGAAGGACAGCCCGCATGGTGAGGCGTCCAGCCCCCGCAGTTGCCTGGGTCCGGCTGGTTCTCGCGGCCCTGGCGACGGCGCTGTGCGAGGCGTCGGCGCTGGCCCTGACCGCCACCGCCGCCTGGCTCGTCTGCCGGGCCTTCGAGCAACCCCCGCTGGCCGCCCTGTCGTTGGCGGTGGTCGCGGTCCGCGCCCTGGCGCTCGTGCGCGGCACCCTGCGCTACGGCGAGCGGCTGGCGGGTGTGTCAATTCAACGGCAGACCCAGGCCGCCGGGCAGCACGTCATGCATACCGGGGGAGTGGGACAGCCGGGCGGGTGAGGCGACGCCGTGCGCGGCCCACGCGGCCATGCCCGCCAGACCCACCAGGCCCCGGCCCGGCCGGGCAAGCAACTCCTGCCCGCACAACGGGGCGCGCTTGCCTCGCCTCGTCGCCTCGAGAGGACGCGAGGCCCGGGCGTTGACCGGCGCCTCTGGCGCCCGCGCTGTGCGTGGGCCTGGCGGCGCTGGTCCCCGCGGCGCCGGTGGCCGGCCCGGCGGGCAACCCCGCTGCCCGCACGCCCGCCGGGCCCACCGTGCCCGCCCTCAGGGCACGGTGAGCCCGGGCTCCGTGCGCTGCTCGGCCTCGTGTTCGGCGGTGTACTGGTCGCGGTAGTAGCCCTCCTGGGCGAGGAGTTCGGTGTGGCTGCCGCGCTGGACGACGTGCCCGGCGCGCAGCACCACGATCTCGTCGGCCAACTCGAGGCCGCGCAGGCGGTGGCTGACCAGCAGGAGGGCCCGCTCGCCCGCCGCGGCCAGGGTGTCGCCGAGCAGGGCGCCGGCCGTGCGGGGATCGAGGGACTCGGTGGGTTCGTCCAGAACGAGGACGCGGGGATCGACGAGCAGGGCCGCGGCCAGCGCCAGCCGCTGGCGCTGGCCGCCCGCCAACTCGGCCGCATCGTCCCCCACTTCGGCATCCAGGCCGCCCGGCAGGGCACCAATCCACGCGGCGGCACCCGCCTGCTCGAGGGCGGACCACAGCTCGGCGTCGCCGGCGTCCGGCCGGCCGATCCTGAGCACGGAGCGGACCGTGCCGGCGAAGACGTAGTGCTCCTGGGTGAGCCCGCACACCAGACGGGGCCGCAGCTGCCGGCCCGCTGTCCGCTCGACCGGCACACCGTTGAGCGTCACCTGTCCCGCCGCGGGGCGGACGAACCCCAGCGCGGCGGCGAGCACGGTGGACTTGCCCGCGCCGCTCGGCCCGACCAGGGCGACCTTGCGCCCCGGGGGCAGCGACAGGCCGAATCCGCTCAAAGCCGGCCGGGACGCTCCCTTGGGCACCACGGTGACATCGTCGAACTTCAGGGTGAGCGGGCCCGCGGGCACCGGGTGCGGGTGTTCGGGTTCGGGCACGGGCGGGCGGGCGTGCAGCACTTCCCGCACCCGCCGCAGCCCGTGGCCGAGTTCACCCAACCGCTCCGCCGCCCCCTGCACGGGAGCGCTCGTCTCCACGGCGGCGAGCGCGGTCAGGGTCAGGACGGCGACGGTGACCGGGCCGAGCCGCCCGGCGTCCTGGGCCCGCGCGGCGAGCACCGCCACCGCGCCGGTCGTCACCAGCCGGACCAGGAGCCCCGCGGCGCCGGCACTGGCCCCGCGCAGCGCCACGGAGCCCTCCAGCCGGGCGACGGCCCGCGCGGCGGCCTGCTCGCGCCCGGTGGCGGCGGCCGACGCCCCGCAGACCGCGAGGTCCTCGGCCCCCTCGATGAGGTCCACGCTGCGCACCGCCAGCATGGAGCGGGCCCGCGCCAGGCGTACCCGCGCCCGGTCCAGGGCAAGAGCCGCCGCCGCCGGCAGCAGCACCGAACCGGCCAGCAGGCCGCAGCCCAGCGCGGCACCGGCCGCGGGCAGCTGCAGCCAGACCCAGGCGGTGACACCGGCGCCGACCGTGAGCGCCGCGAGCGCGGGCAAGACCACCCGGATCACCAGGTCCTGCACCGCCTCCACGTCCGCGAGCAGCCGGGTGAGCAGGTCGCCGCGGCGAAACGCGCCCTGCCCGGACGGGGCCAGGGGCTCCAGGGCGTCGAAGAACCGGCCGCGCACCCGCTCCATGATCCGCAGCGCCGCGTCATGCCCGGCCAGCCGCTCGCCGTAGCGCAGGGTGCCGCGCACGAGCGCCAGGGCGCGGACCGCGACCACCGCCAACGACAGGGCGGCCAGCGGGGGTTGCTCGAAGGCCCGGCAGACGAGCCAGGCGGCGGTGGCGGTCAGGGCCAGCGCCGACGCCTCGCACAGCGCCGTCGCCAGGGCCGCGAGAACCAGCCGGACCCAGGCAACTGCGGGGGCTGGACGCCTCACCATGCGGGCTGTCCTTCCCGCAGGCGCGGCCGGATGTCGACCGAGCCGTGCGCGGCGTGGAACACCGTGTCCGCGTGTTCCATGACCCGGGGGCGGTGGGTGACCACCAGCACGGTGGTGCGCTCGGTCCCGGCGAGGGCACGCAGGGCGTCCAGCACCCGCTGCTCCGTCTGGCCGTCCAGCCGCGCGGTCGGCTCGTCGAGCAGCAGCAGCGCCGGCCTGCGCAGCAGGGCGCGGGCCAGCGCGATCCGTTGCCGTTCACCGGCGCTGAGCTGGGCGCCGCCGTCGCCGAGCAGGGTCGCCGGGCCATCGGGCAGTGCCGCCACGAAATCGGCGGCCCCCGCCGCGGCCAGCGCCTGCCACACCTCGTCGGGGCCGGCGCCGGGGCGGCCGAGGCGGACGTTGTCCGCCAGCGACATGGCGAACAGGTGCGGCCGCTGCGGCACCACCCCGAGCACGTCGCCCCAGGCCGCGCCGGGAACGTACGGCAGCGGGTGGGACCCGATGCGGATCTCGCCGCCGAGCGGTGCGAGCTGGCCGGCGAGGGTGCGCAGCAGCGTGCTCTTGCCCGCGCCGCTGGGCCCGGTCAGCGCATGGCAGCGGCCCGGTTCGAGCGTCAGCGACACCTCCCTCAGCACGGGAGGGCCGCCCGGGAACCCGACCGTCAGCCGGTCCAGGACGAGGGGGGTCAGGGCCGGGCTGGGCACCTCCACCACCGGATGCGGCCCCGGCGCGGCGGGCCGCACCGGCACGGGGGCGGCCGCCCTGATCCGGCGGGCCTGCTCGAGTACGGCCCGGCCCTCCTGGCTCGCATGGAAGCGCAGCGCCAGCGAGCGCAGCGGGCGGTACGCCTCCGGTGTGAGCAGCAGGACGGCCAGGCCCGCGGTGAGCGGCATGTCCCCGGCCAGCAGCCGGAAGCCGACCGGCACCGCGATCAGGGCGACGGCCAGGGTGGTCATGGTCTCCAGGACGAACGACGACAAGAACGCCTGCCGCAGGGCGGCCATCGTGACCACCCGGTGCTCGGCAGCGGCCGCGCGGATCCGCCGGGCCGCATCGTCCTGCCGCCCGAACACCCGCAGGGTGGTCAGGCCGCCCACCGCCTGACGGAAGCGTTCGCCCAGGCGCAGCAGCACCCTCCAGTGCCGCTCGGTACGCGCCTTGGTGTGCAGTCCGACGACGGCGAGCACCAGCGGGACGAAGGGGAGGGTGACCAGCACGGTCAGCCCGGAGGGCACATCGAGCAGCAGCAGCGTGCACACCACGGTGGGCGGCACCACGACGGCCTGCGGCAGCACGGCCACGGCGCCCGAGACGTAGCCGTCCAGCGCGTCCGCGCCGCGCGTCAGCACGGCCACCACGGCGGCGGGCGCCGGCCCCGCGCCCCGGATCCGGCCCCGGCCCGCGGCCTCGACCAGCTCTGCGCGCAACGCCTGCTGCACCCGCGTCGCCTCCCGCGCCGGATACCAGCGCTCCCACCACACGAGCCCGCACCGGGCCGCGACGACCCCGGCGACCAGGGGCACCGGCACCGCGGCGAAGGCCTCGCGGGAGCCGCCGTGGAAGAGGGCGGCCAGCACCCGGGCCAGCAGCAGCGCCTGGGCGACGACCAGCGCGCCGCCGAGCGCCGCACCGGCCGTGCACACCAGGAGGAACACCTTCACGCGCGGGTGGATCCGCACCAGTTCGGCATCGAGCGGTCCGTGCTTCATGCGTCCCCCGGGGGCGTCAGTGGAAGGCGGGTGCCGTGGACCGCTCCGCGGGTGCGCGCAGCCACCACCACATCCGCAGCTGTACGGCGATCACCAGCACCAGGACCGGGCCCGCGGTCCAGGTGACCAGTGCCAGTGCGGTGCTGTCCGCGGCGAGGTCCTGGACGGCGACGGCCCGCACTCCGGAGTGCGCGGGGGTCGTCAGATACGGGTACTTGGCCGCGAACACGGCGATGGGCGCGAGCCCCACCGCGACGGCCGTGGCCGCGTACGCCCGCCAGGGCCGGCCGGCGGACAGCGCGCGGCCGGCCGGCGGCAGGGCGAGCACGGCGAGCGCGAGCAGCCCCAGCGCGAGGGCCGGCCGGTGCAGCGCCGCACCGCCGGTGTGCCCGCCGGCCCAGGAGGCGAGGCCGGTCAGGGCGACGAGCAGGCAGCCGGCGCCGCACAGCCGCCGGCCGAGCACGGTGGCGCGGGCGGCGACCGCCCCGGTGGTGCGGGCGGCGGTGAAGGCGCAGCCGTGCGCACCGAGCAGCGCGAGCGCACTCACCCCGCCGAGCAGGGCGTACGGGGTGAACGCCGCGCCGCTGCCCAGGACATGGCCGCTGCCGTCGAGGTCGAGCGAGCCCGCGACGGCGACCAGGAACGCCCCCCAGCCGAACGCCGCCGCCGCGCCGGCCGCGCAGATCACGCCGTCCCACCGCCTGCGCACGGCGGCCTCGGGGTGCCGGCTGCGCAGCATCACGGCGCTGGTCAGGACCAGTGCGCCGGTCATGGCCAGCAGCGCGAACGGCGCGGCACCGACCAGGAGTTGGCTCTCCAGGCCCGGCAGGGTGCCCACCAGGATGCCGAGGGAGACCAGCAGCCAGGACTCGTTGGCGAGCAGGAACGGGCCGAGGCCGCCGAGCACCTGACGGCGTTCCCCATCGCCGCGGGCCGTGAACAACAGGGTCGAGCCCACTCCGTAGTTGGTTCCGGCGAGCGTCAGATAGCCGGTGAACAAGGCGATGAACCCGATGGTCCACACGGTCGGGTAACTCATGGCCGGTGTGCTCCTTTGCAGCATGAGATGCGGGGGACGGGACGAGCCGGAACGAGCCGGCGGGCGCCGCGCAGCTGCACGGCGCCAGGCCCCGCTCACCGGTACAGAAAGGGCGCGGGCCGCGACGGTGCGGCCCGATCCGCCGGACGGGCCCTACAGCAGGACGCTGTCGCGCTCGTCGTCGAGCGCGCCGCCGGCATCGGGGCGTTCGCCGCCGCCGGACTCCTGTGCCCACAGATCGGCCTGCGCGGGACCGCGCATTGCCGCCTTGCCCAGCAGCCACCAGTCCAGGACCAGCAGGGTCGTGACGACCGCCCCCAGCACCACCAGGGAGACGGTCAGCTGGGTGGTGGTGAGCGAGGGAGTCAGGGCCTGCCGGGTGGTGAGGATGTCGTCGATGACGAACGGCTGCCGGCCGATCTCGCGTACCAGCCAGCCGGCGATGTTCGCCACGAAGGGCATCACCATGGCGACCCGCAGCACCCGGTGCAGCGGCTTCGACGTGAGCATCCGGTCGCCGCGCAGCGCGACCAGGACCCACAGCGAGACCAGCAGCAGAACGAACCCGACGACGAACATCGCGTAGGCGCTGAGCTGCACCAGCGGCCCCGGCGGCAGCCCGGCATCCCCGAAACGCTCCGTCAACTCTCGCTGGAACGCGGCGATCCGGTCACTGTCGCCGTCCAGCAGCGCCTGCTTGACCGGCTGCTGCACGGCGATCCGATCGATCTGCACCGCACCGCTGACACCGACCAGCAGGGCGCCCCAGAAGCCCGCATGGGCGCCCATGCGCATCGAGTGCCGTACGAACGTGTCGTCGGCCCGCCCGCGCTGGCGCAGCAGCACCGAGACACCGAGCATGAAGAATCCGCCGACCGCGGCGGCCCCGCCGGTGATGTGCAGGATGGCGATCCACGCATTGGGGTTGGAGAACAGGGCCAGCGGATCGGTCAGCTGGAGGGTGCCGCCGCGCATCTCGTACGCGACGGGGTTGTTCATGAAGCCGTTGGCCAGCAGCGCCCAGACGACGGAGAGGTAGGCGGCCGCGGCGACGATCCAGATGCAGGCCAGATGCGCCTTCGCGGGCAGCCGCTGCCAGCCGAAGATCCACAGCGCGAGAAAGGTCGACTCCACGAAGAACGCGACCACGGTCTCCACGGCGAGCGGCGCGCCGAACACCCCGGCGCCCATGTTCTCCAGGCCCGACCAGTTGGCGCTGAGCTGGTACTCCATGGCGATGCCCGCGCCGATACCGACCGCGTAGTTGATGACGTAGAGCGTGCCCCAGTACTTCGTGGCCTGCCGCAGCGCCGGATCGCCCGTGCGGACCCAGCGGGTGTGGCAGATCGCCACCATGACCACGAGCCCGAGGGTCAGTGCGACGAGCAGGTAGTGCACCCCCACCGTCAAGGCGAACTGGGTGCGTGCCAGTCCGACGGTTCCCATGTCCTAGTCACCCCAAAGAGATCGGTTCGGCCGCCAGGGCCGCGTGCAGATCCGGTTCGCCACGGGCGGGCAGTTCCATCCGGTCCTGCACGGTGTGGGCATCGAGCCGGTGACGCCCGGCTGCTCCGTTCCTGAGCGTCCATCGAAGCAGCCGGCCCTCGAGCCTCCCTTGAGCCGCAGGCCGGCGCCGCACGCGCGAGCGAACCGCCGCCCGAGGTGCGCGCCGCGCTGGGCGTCAAGCCCTCCGGCTCCGTGCTGCCGCGCTCCGTCGCGGCTGGCCCGGTACCGGTCTTCGAGGGCTTCAAGCCCGGCCTCGTCATCCACCAGGTCAGGGCATCCCGTGCGCGAGCAAGAACGTCAAGGCAGGCGCTTCACCGGCCGGTCGCGGGCGGTCACTGTGGTTGTGGTCTGCAGCAGTCTGCTCCTCGTTGCCTTCGTCACCGTCGTGGCCCCCCGGTACCTGCTGAGTTGGGACGCCCCGGCCATGCCTGCATCCGGCGGGGCGCAAGCGATCAACGACATCCGCACCACGCTGCTGCAGGGCCTGGCTGGAATCGCCTTGCTGATTGGCGCGTTCTTCACCTGGCGGCAATTGCAGGTCACCAGCCAAGGTCAGATCACCCAGCGCTTCACGACAGCCGTGGAGCAACTCGGCAGCCCCAGCCCGGACGTACGATTCGGCGCGATCTTCGCCCTGGAACGCATCGCCGACGACTCGCCATACGACCGCATCACCATTGCGGAGGTACTGTGCGCGTTCATCAAACGCGGCGGGTCGGCCGATCCGCTCGCTGTGCGACCGGTGCCGCAGGACGCGGCTCACAAGCGTGGCCAATTGGAGAAACGCCTCGTGGATATAGGCCCTGCGTTCCCGGCGGATCCAAATGCACCTTAGAACGCCTCATCGGCTGGTGCCCTCCCGGGAGGGTTGGGTGATTTTCCTATCCCAGAGAGGGTGGTTTGGGCCTTCTCGTCAATCACGTGGGTCACCAGTTGCTGAGCTGCCCCAAAGAGGATAGCCCAAGCGAGAATCTGCATTGGTGAGTCCAGTGCGCTCAAGCCGGGCAGAAACGATCCCCTCATGAACACAATCCCAGCAAAAGCTGCTATTGCTCCGAGTGGGAATTTGAGGGTGGCGGCCGCAAGTGGCAGGGCGTAAGGGGACGTGTGGTCATCGTGGATCCTCCTGAGAGCAGCAATTGTCGTCAATGCGGCCCCCACAAGTCCGGCGAGCTCGACCGAGAGAACGTCCAGGGGGTCGACATACTCGTTGGGGAGGTGACCTGTTACGACTTTTCTGTCACCTGTAGGGCAGGCGATAATTTCTTGTGTCCTATTCCCGGGAATCTGGTCACCGTTTTGCAGGTGATTGAAGCAAAGGTTCAGAGTGTGCGGGTCGAATGCCCCCCAAATAGCGATTCCGGCGGCACCCAAAAAGGTGAGGCCGGTCGCTACCCACAAAACATTGGCGAATATTCGGACTCGTCTTGTTCTCGTGTCGAGCGCCGAGTAGGTGATGCCGAGTGCCTGGATCGCGGTGAGCCTGTCTTGTAGGGACACCAGGGCCTCGCCTTCGCGGGAGGACCCCCTCCTCTCTTCTTCGCGAGAGGCCCGCCTGGTTTCGTCTTCCTTGGGAGGGGTTGCCTTCTCCGCAATCCTTTTGAGTGCATCCTCTGCTTGGATCCGCTGCGGACTGTCCTTGTGGATGTAATTTCTCACCATCGCCCTAATGTGGCCGGAGCGGGCTATCAACTCTTGGTCAGAACTCAGGGCTAGGAGATTGACGTCGGCGGCTCGCACGTTGGCCCATATTCGCTCAAGTCTATTAGACTTTTTGACCCATCTGAACCACGGTCGCCCTTCGGTGCATGCTGATTCGGCAATTCTCAGATGGTTTTTGGCGCCAGCGATGAGTTTTTTTCGATCGCAGTCTGTTTCCTTGCCCGTGCATTCTTGGCGGCTAATCTCCGTCCGGAGATAGGATATCCAGGCGAGGGGGAGTTCGAGCCACGGAGCTTCGGGCTTATCTTGCTCTACCGCTTTTCCAGCTGTACCCTCCATATTCTTTGCAGTTTTTCCTGTGGGCTCTCCACTCTGAGGCATTGGAGTCACCTCATTTCGCCCATTTAGATCATTAGCAAAACGGTGCTGGCCCGGTTCCAGTACGGCACGGAAAAGGGACACCTGCTGGCTGGTTACTCCAAACGGGTGAACGGGGAGGGCGTGGGTGCTGGAGATTCTGGCGATTTGGGGAGAAAGGGACGGCCATTGCTTGCTCCTTGTCCGCCGCAACAGTGCGCTGGGCACCTCGTGGAGTAGTAAACAAAACAGATGGCGCCTCCCCAGACTTGGGGAGGCGCCATTGCTCCTGGGCGCGGCTCTTGCTACCCCGCTAGCTTCGCCAGCCACGGATGCCCGGGGTGCACGAGCCCCAGCCACCCGCTAAGGACCTCCCGCCGTGCCGGGTCAAGCAGCGGCAGCACTCCGTCGAAGTCCGCCTGATCCTTGGGCCGCGGTGCCTTCGCCTTGAACAGCAGCACCAACTCCGGAACCAGGTACGGGACCCCGTCCGTCGTTCGCTCAATGATCGCGTCGTACGGCAGCCGCAGCCTCTCGTCCCGCCGGCAGATCCACGTCCCGCCCTCGTGCGGCTCGCGGAAGACGTCAAACAGGAACTGGCCGCTCGCAGGATCCCGCAGCCAGGTCTGGTGCGTGGCCGCCAGCTCCGCAGCCCCCGCCCCTGGCCAGACGCGCCCTGAACCCACCGCGTCAAACACGTACTCGGGGAAGCGGTGCCGAATCTCGGGGAACCCCGCCGCAGGCACCGCGATCTCCAGATCGCCGTGCGGCCGCGACTGTTCCCCGCGGAACAGATCCAGCGCCCAACCCGCCGCGATGCACCATGGCACACCGACCCCATCCAAGCGCTCGACAACTTGTTCCGGACGCCAGGTGTCAGCCCAGCGGGCGTCCAGTTCGTCCGCGTCGAGAACAGCGCCGCCGGACGGCAGGGATTCGGTCATCGGTCACAACTTACTGCCGCAACCCGAGCCGGGTACGGCTATTTGTAGGCACCGGAGCCAGGTCGCGACCAAGACCGATACGACTTGAGCGCGTTGGTCGCTCCGGAAGAGGCGCGCTCATCGCTCTGTGAGCACAGCTCACTTGCACGACAGCTGTGGCACTCGACAACCTCAGCCACATAAGCATCTGAGCTGCATCTTTTGAGAGTTGACGAGCCACACAGAGCCGAGTCTCCCCTACAGAAGCAGGGTGGCGTAGGTGATGGTGGCGCCGTCGATCTCGACCGGTTCCAGGACGGCCCTGGGGGCGATGATGCCGGTGCGGCCGACGTTCCACTCCACCTCGAGCAGCCGGGTGATCTTCTCGACGGCGGGCAGCTTGTAGGCGATCGCCCAGCGCGGGGCCCGTGTCCCGGATCCTGCCGTGTGCTGGTCGGCGGCCAGGTCGGCCTTGATGACGATCCCGTCGATCCCGAACGGCAACTCCGCCCGCAGCGCGGCGATCTCCTGCACCCGCACCAGCACCTGATCCACGGTGTCCGCGGTGATGCCGGGCATCGCGGTGGTCGCGGTGGTGTTGATCCCGAACGCGGCGGCCTGCGCCATCAGCTCGCTGTGCGCGAGCTCGCCCAGCTGCGCGGCGAGCTCCGTCTCGGTGTCGGGCAGGGGCAGCAGGCCGTAGCCGAAGAACGTCATCGGGACCGTGTAGTCGCGCTCCTTGGCACGCAGGGTGCCCGCCGCGGCACCCCGCGGGTTTGCGAACGGCTGCCCGCCGTGCCCGGTACGCACCTCGTTGCCATGTTCGAACTGGGCGGTCGTCATCAGGACTTCGCCCCGGACCTCGACGGTGACCGGTTCGGCGAGTTCGTCGGGCAGGCCTTCGATGGTGCCGATCGCGTGCGAGACGTCCTCCCCGGCCGTCCCGTCCCCGCGCGTGATCAGCTGTCTCAGTCGACCGCCCGTGTAGCGGGCCGCGATCGCCAGGCCGTCCAGCTTCGGCTCGACACTGAACCGCTCGACGTCGTGGCCGATCCTCCGGGCCAGGGAGGCGGTCCAGGCGGTGAACTCCTCCGGTGAGAACACGTTGTCCAGGCTCAGCATCGCCACCGTGTGCGGGACATCGCCCTGAACGGCGCCGCCGGCGACCTTCCCCGTCGGCGAGTCGGGCAGCACCTGCTCGGGATGGTCGGCCTCCCACGCGGCGATGCCTCGCACCAGCCGGTCGTAGGAGTCGTCGTCCAGCACGGACGTGCCGCCCGCGTAGTAGGCGGCGGCATCCACGATCACTGCAGCTGGTGTGGTCATACGTGCCATCCTGCCTGCCACCACTGACAACGTCCCTGGCAAGCGGGCGCCCGCAACGGGTCGATGCCACCAGCCGGACGCCGCGCGACGCCGTTCAGGCCGTAACCCCTCGTACACATGGGGCTCGTGGCTGACTATTCGACGCGACCTCATGCAGCCGGTGCCATGAAGCCGCCGTTCACCGACATTGATTTCCGACGCGAGTTGCCGACGGTGGTTCTTCCGCGACCGCGCTTCGGCCGGACGCCTGGCGAGATCCGCCCACGATCTGGAGTTCCGTCGGCTGACGGCACCTGCGCATTGTCGTCCTGGCGGGAGCCTGCCGTGCCGTCAAGCGGTGCTCCGCAGGGTGGGTGCGGGCTGCTCACGTTCGTGGGCGTCCGATCACCCTCGTGTGTCCGGCTGCCGCAACGGATGTCACCGGCGTGTCACAGCCCGCGTGGGCCCCACAACTTGTGCCATGCCCCTCGTGTCGAACCCTGCGTTGGCACCAGGACCAGCCAACTGACCGACTGAATTAGTGACTGACTGGCCATCAACTTTCCACGGGGGAAACACACATGAGCATCGCCGCGCGCACCACCCGTCGTACCGCAGGCTCCGCGGCCGTCGCGGCGGCTTCCTTCCTGCTGTTGGCGGGAGCCGGCATCCTCGCCGCGCCGACCGCGTTCGCGGGCGTTCCTGGCGGCACCTCCGCCGCCGACCGCAACAGCGACTTCAACGGTGACGGCTACAACGACCTCCTCACCGGCGCCCCGGAGGGCGCCGTCGACGGCAAGGAGGGCGCCGGATTCGTCACCGTCCAGTACGGCGCCCCCAACGGCATCGGCACCAACACCACCGTGCCCAAGGGCCGCGTCCAGGTCGTCAGCCAGTCGACCAAGAACGTGCCCGGAACCTCGGAGAGGGGGGACCGCTTCGGGCAGGCCCTTGCCACCGGCGACCTGGACGGCGACGGTTTTGACGACGCGGTCATCGGCGCGCCAGGCGAGGACGAGGGCACCGTCGAGGACGCGGGCCGGGTGACCGTCCTGTACGGGTCCAAGGAGGGCCTCGGCGCCGAGCGCACCGCGAGCGTCGCCGCCGCCGAGCCCACCGCGGGCGCCCGGTTCGGCCTCGCGGTGGCCGCCGCCCGGTTCTCCGGGGACATCGACGCCGACCAACTCGTCGTCCTCGACCAGAAGGTGGGCCTGCACGTCTTCACCTACCACGCCGGCGTCCTGCGACAGGTCGGCACCCCGCACTCCACCGGTCACACCCTCCAGGCCGCCTACCTGACCACCGGCGACTACGACCGCGACGGCTTCGCCGACCTCGTCGTCTCCGGCTACAGCCCCGACGACGACTACGCCAAGGGCTGGTCCGCCTACTACGCGGGCGGGACCGAAGGCCTGAGCTACCGGCGCGACCTGCACGGCGGCCTGGGCACGGCCTCCGGTGACATCAACGGCGACGGCTACGACGACCTCGTCGTCGGCCAGCTCAGCGCCGTGGACGAGACCACGGGTGACGCGGACGCGCCCGGCGGCCTGGTCGGCGTCTACTACGGCGGCCAGGACGGCCCCGCCGGCACCCAGGGAAGCGGCACCGCCCCGCAGTGGTGGTCGCAGAACTCCCCGGGCGTGCCCGGTGCGGCGGAGCAGGACGACGCCTGGGGCAATGACCTGTCCGTCGCCGACGTCGACGGTGACGGCTACGCCGACGTGGCCGTCGGCGCGCCCGGCGAGGACGCGGACGGCGAAGCCGCTGCGGGCGCGGTGTGGCTCCTGCGCGGTTCCGGTACGGGCCTGACCGGCACCGGTGCCCAGTACTTCGACCAGAACACGCCGGGCATCCCCGGCACCGCCGAGGCCGGCGATGCATGGGGCGCCCAGGTGCGGCTCGTGGACACCGACGGCGACGGCCGGGCCGAGCTCGTGGCCGCCGCGCCCGACGAGAACGCCGGCGACGGCGCGGTGTGGCTGCTGCCCGCGAGCAGGGACGGGCTGCTCGCCGACGGCTCTCGCTCGTACGGCGCCGCCACCCTCGGCGGCAACGCCCACGGCGCCCACTTCGGCTCGGTGATCGACGAGTAAGCAGTCCGACCGTTCAGACACCAGCTGATGGAGGCCGGTGGGGTCCAGCCGTCTGCGCGTTGGTGGTCGGCGAGGCCGGTGGTGAGCGCGCGGCCCTGGTGCGTCCGTTGCGGCGATGCGTGCCGAGACGTCTGCTCCGGCCCCAGCTTCGCCGGGACGTCTGTGCCGAGCGACTCGATGCGGGAGAGAATGCTGGGCATGACGACTTGAAGAGCACCGGCCGGGCGGCAGCACTGGCGCAAGGTCGGGACCTGGGACACGGTCTTTGACGGGGACCGTCGGATCTGTGTCGCCTGCGGAACGCCCGTCCGCTCGTACCAGTACCGCTTCTATCCGCCCGAGTCCTCCATGTTCGAGCGGTGCATCGGACTCGCCTGGTGTTCCAGTTGCCGGATCTACTCCGGCAACATGGTGCACGTCCCGCGAAAGCGGGTCCTGGTCGACGCCCTCGCTTCGCTTGCTGGTGAACAACGGGAGAGTCTTGCACGTTCGGAAACACGGCTGATTGAGTTCCTGGACCGCCGGGCCCGAGGCAGCGGAGATTAGCTTCCACCGGCCAGCTGGCCTCGGGGGCGGAGTTTCCGGCACAACGGCGGTATGGCAGGTCGCCGCCGCGCAGGCCGCACATGCGTCGGCCGGCCTCCAGGTGTGGCCGCTACGGTCACGGGTCAGGGCCAGCAGCACCCGCCCGGCACAGCTGCGATGACGCGGATGCCACACACAGCCCTGCATCCGGCACTGGAAGCTGCGCAGATACACCGGCAGCGCGTCCGCGCGGTCATGGCAGGCCAGATGCGCCAGGGCATTCCGTCTCGGGGGGCGCCCGATTGACGCTCGGATGGTGTCGTTGGGTCCTGGCGGGTGGGCTGCGGACGGGGCTTGAGTGAGTGTCAGGTCCATCATGCCTGTTCAAAGGCGCTTTCGGTAGGACGTAGCGCACGCCTGTTCGGTCTTGTTGCGGGTGGTGCCGTGCCCGCAGACTCGTCGTCATCCACTCCGGCCAACGTGTCGGCATCCGTCATCGGCTGCCGGTGCGTTCGCTGTGCTGTCTCGCCGTGTGACATGCGCTGGTCGGGGGGACGGGACGAAGGGGATCGATGGATCAGGACATGGTTGTGCTGGCGAGGGTCAGGCTGCTCAGTGCCAACCGGCGGGTGGTGCGGGGTGTCGAGGGGCTGTGGATCTACCGTCTTCTGGCACAGGTCGAGCCGGAGGTGTACGGATCGAAGCTGGCGTACGTCCTGGTGGAGGAGAGCGGCTCACCCTTGGTGCGGGAGTTGCCCGAGCGGCGGCTGGCCCTGTTGGACGAGGCCGTGGAAGTGGCGCAGGCCCTCAGCACGGCGAACCCCTACCGGGCGAAGATGCTGGCGAGGGCGCTGGCCGCCAGGCAGCGGGAACTTGAGGCTCGTCCGACGAAGCAGCACGTATCCGGGCAGGAGCATCGGGCGGTCGTTCCGGATGAGCCGCGAGAACTCGCATGATCCCGTAGCCGACGGGCGTCGACTTCCGGGCGATGAAGATGGCGAAGGCCGAGCCTGATTGTCCGGCTGGAGCGACGTCGCGTCCTTGGATGCACGGGTCTGAACGTGGGGCCCTGGCCTCGGCCAGGGCCCCACGCGCCCGATTGCCCGGCGCCGGGGCCCACATGGCGCCCCCTGCTGCACAACACCGCCTCTCTCAAGGTGTTCTGACTGTTCGTCGGGCATCAACGGTGGCTACGCCGCCGAGGTAAGGCCCAGCAGCCGGGTAGTGGCCCAGTGCCTGCAAATCGAGCAGCACGGTCAACAACGTTTTCGGGGAGGGCTGTTCGTCTCTCACCTTGGCATCGCACCGCTCGGCGAAACCCCGGCACAGGAGTACCTCGCCCATCCCGACACCCTCTTCCTCCTACGAGCCGCTGGCGAGTTTGTCCTCCCGGCAGGCGGAAGAGTTCAGGGAGTGGACCACCGAACGCGTCGCCGCGGGATGCCGGATCGTCACCACTGACACCGATGCCAGGATGCTGCTTCCTGCTGCCCGCAGTGGTTCCCACCGTGGCCAGCATGGTCGCCCGTCGAAGAGCCGGGTCGGGCTTCCCGTCCGAAGGACGAAGTGCTGCTCGGCTTCGAGGAGTTCACCGCCCGGCTGCTGGCCTGGACGCTCTGGTGGAACACCGAACATCAGCCCGTGCCCTTGCGGGGCAAGACCCCGCTTGAGGCCTGGCAGGACGATCCCACCCCGCTGCGGGACGTGCCGGCCACGGATTTGTGGACGTTCACCCTGGAGGACGCCGGTACCCGCACTCTGACCACCCGCGGCATCCGTTTCAGGAAACGCGACTACGTGGGGCCGTGGATGACCGGCCAGGCCGGGATCCAGGTCCGTATCCGTTTCATGCCCCACCACGACCACCGCATCGAGGTCTACCACGCGGCCACCGGCCGCTACCTGGGTCCTGCGGACCTGGCCGACCGGGCCACCGGTGAACAGGTCAGCGCCGTACGGCGAGCGCGGGCCGCCCGCACCCGCCGCCTGAAGAAGGACCTGGAGGCTTCCCAGCGTGAGCGCTACGCCGCCGTGAACCAGCCCGCCGCCCCGCAGCGGCTCGGCGCGCTGACCACCGCGCAGGCCGAGGCCGAACTCGCCCGGGCCACCGGTACCGACCTGTCGGATCTGGCGCTGCGGGACCTCATCCCGCCCGCCGCGCCTCCGGCCGGGTGGCGCACCCCTGCTTCCCTGGCGGCGCTGGCCAGACCAGGTCTGCCCGCCCCCGTGCCATCCGGCCGTGACTCCGCTTCCGCCCAGCCCGGCCCGGACGGGCGGACCGCACAGCCCACCACCGATGAAGACGGAGATGCCTTGTGAGCGCGGCCTCCTACCAGTACGTCGATCTGCCAGACGCGTCCGTGGTCACCACCCGCGCCTTGCTCACCGCGCGGGAGAACATCGCCGACACGGTCGCGGCCCGCGCGATGATGTGTATCCACGGCGGGGCCGGCTTCGGCAAGACCCTGGCCGTCAACATGTGCCTGGGCGAGCTCGAACCTGCCGAGGACGTCCGCCGGCTTGCTTTCCGTGCCCGTCCCACCGCCCGCGCGGTGCGCTACGAGCTGTTCACTGCGCTCGACCTGCCCGGGGCACCGCCGCGCCACCCCAGTGAGTTCGACCGCCTGCTGAAGACGGCCCTGGCCGAGCGCCCCCGCACCTTCCTCGTGGATGAGGCCCAGTGGCTCAACGGGGAGGCGTTCGAGTACTTCCGCTACCTGTGGGACGACCCCGCAACCCAGCTCGCGGTCATCTTCGTCGGCGGCGAGGGCTGCCACACGGTGCTGCGCCGCGAGCCGATGCTGTCATCGCGGATCTTCATCTGGCAGCACTTCACCCGCCTCACCCCTGGCGAGGTCAGCGAGACGATCCCACTGTTCCACCCGGTGTGGGCCGACGCCGACCCGGATGACATCGCTTTCGCCGACCAGCATGCCGCTCACGGCAACTTCCGTGACTGGGCCCGCCTCACGGCCCACGTGCGTCTGGCGCTGTCCCGTACAGACCGGCCACGGGTGGACCGGGAGGTGCTGCGGTGGGCGTTCGGCCGGCTGGGCGGCTCCGCCTGATGCCCGGCCGCACGCGGCCCGCGGCTCATCGCCCGTGTGCGGGAGTACCAGTGGAATACGAGGAGGCGGACTGCGGTGGGGTTGCTGGACCCGATCAACGCGCTCGGTGAGATCGCCGTGGACGTGCTGGCGTGCGGCCCGGCCGCCTCCCGGCGCTGCCCGCCCCGCAAGACGCTGCGCACGGCGGGCCGTTCGCCCTTCACCGTGGTCGTGGACCGTGCAGACGACGTGCGCTTCACCCGCACTGTGCTGGCCGCCCACCACCCGGCGGCGGGACGGGTCGTCATCCACCCCACCGTCGGCGGGGGCGACCGGCTGCTGTGGCACGACGTCCTGCACGCGGTGGCCGACGGCAAGCCCCTGAGAGCCCCGTCCTGCGCGGCCCGCGGCAACACATCCGCGCAGGAGCGGTCGGCGCGCGCCGCCCCTGAAGGCCGCGGCCGTGCACCGGATGACCGTCCTGCGCGCGCACCGCATCGGACTGGGCATATGGGCGGACCTGATGGCCCTGCACCACTCCACCGGCACGGACGTGACCGTGGTACACCATGCTGAACTGCCCGTGGACCTGGCCCATCTGCTGCGCCACTGTGACCACCGCATCCTCACCACCTACGCCGCCGTGCGGGCGCTGCATCCGCCGGCGGGGACATCGGGGGAGTCCCGGGCGGGCAGACGGCACCGGTGACCGGCAGCTCCGGGGCGCTGACCTGTGCCGGGCCGCAGCAGAGCCGTTGCGCGCGCCCCTCACTGCTCCCCGGGCTGCGCGTCATCCCCCCATGACATCAATAGGACAACGGATCGTTGTTTCATTGTCTGTATGGAGTACGGTGGTCGTATGCCACGAGACTCCCGCCAGCAGGCCCGTGAGCGACTGTCCGCACTGGCCCACGCCCCCGCCGACGAGGCCACGGCCGCGCGCCATGTGGAGCAGGACGCATCCCTGATAGGGCGGCTGCTGGCCGCCGCTGGCCAGCAGGACGATCACGGGCAGGTGCCGGGCGTGATGCCCGCCGATGTCGGCGCTGCACTGGGCCTGTTCGAAGGCATGCGCGAGCAGTTGGACCGGCTGGAGACTCAGGTGGTCATCGAGGCCCGGCGCCGCGGCATGGACTGGCGGCAGATCGCCCAGCACCAGGGCCTGAACTCCTCCCAGGCCGCCTCCCAGCGCTACCAGCGACTGATGACCCGGCTCGAAGAGATCCGACAGGGCGTCCGGTGAGCGAGGAGGAACCGCAGATGAGTGACCAGCCACCGCAGTTGTTCACCGCGGTCGACTCGCTGCTCGCCGCCGTCGACGGCGGCACCGTGCTGCCCGTTCCGGCCGAGCGGGTACGACTGCGCGAGGCAGCCGGCCTCACCCCGGCCGCCGTCGCCCAGGCGCTCGGCGTACGCGTGCCGAGCATCACCGCTTGGGAAGCCGGCCGCGCCGAACCCCGGGGCGAGCGCCTGGAGGCCTACCGCCGCCTCCTGGAAGGCCTCGCCCACCGCTACCCCACCACCACCCCGCCGCCCGCCCCCCCAACACCCCCCGCCCCGCCCGCGCCCGCAGAAAAAGCCCTCACCGCACAAGCTGCTGCCACGCTGGAACCCGCCGTGCCTGAGGTGGAGACGCCTCCAATCCAGGCGCCCGCTGCGCCAGTTGCGCCGGAACGGCCGGCCACCCGCCGCCCGGTGACGTCGCGCCGCCCGACCGAAAAGAAGGCTGCGCAGCCTGCTGTTGACTCGCGGTTCCTGCACGGTCCGCTCGCCGTCCTGGACGGTGACGGCTGCGCGTACGGCACGGACGGCATCGTGCTCGAGTGCCCGGCCATCACCATTCCTGAGTTGGTGGAGTGGACGCTGCGTGAGTCCGGCCTCGGCGCCGCGAAGCTCAACCGCTACGGCAAGGACTCCGACCCGTTGATCGTGCTCACCGCCGCGGCCGCCGTGAAACTCGGCCTGCCGGAGCGCCTGGAAGGCCGTGAGCAGCGCCGCTCCCTGCGCCTGCCCGCCGACCACCCGGTCATCAAGCAGGTCGCGAAGGCGAAGTGGCAGCTCACCCAGCGCGGGTTCGGCCCGTGGGCACGGATCTACCGCAAGGCGCAGGGCCGCGAGCGGCAGTGCGTGCAGCTCGCGGTCTTGTCGTGGGACGCCCTCGATGAGCGGTCCTGGCCCGGCGTGGCCGAGATGGAACCGTCCGACATCGCCCGCGTCCTCGGCGTCTACGCACAGCGGGTCATCACCCCGCGCGGCTCCACCGCCGTCTCGGGCCTGGAGCTGATGACGGCGCTGCGCCCGCCCACCCGTGCCGTGCAGGACCCGGCAACCGGGAATTGGGTCCCCGGGCACAACCCCGGCTCACTGGGGACGGAGCCGGTGGACCCGGCGCCGCCGGAGGCCACCCCCGAGCACCCCGTGGTCGTGAACGGCGGCTGGAGTGGCGGGTTCCTGAATGAGGAGGCGTACCAGTGGGTGCGCGACGTCGACTCGCTGAGCGATGAGGAGTGCATGCTGCCCTTCGCGGTCGGCCTGGACCTCAACACCGCCTTCCTCGCCGCCGCGGCCCGCCTCACCGTGGGCCTGTCCGCCCCCGACCACTTCCACGCCCCGACGTTCAACCCGAAGATCCCCGGCTCCTGGCTGGTCGACCTCTCCCACATCGAGCTGGACCCGCGCCTACCGTCGCCGTTCACCCCGGACGGCACCCGCCCGACCAGTCCGGCCTGGTACCAGACCCACACCATCGCCTACGCCCAGGAGCTCGGCTACAACGTCGCCCCGATCGAGGCGTACCTGCGCCGCGAGACCGGCGCGTACCTGGATCCCTGGCACGACCGGCTCAAGACCGCCTACGTCGACACCCTCGCCGACCTCGGCGTCACCAAGGACCTCACCGACACCGAGTTCCTCGCGGCGATGGAGCAACACAAGCAGGCCGATCCGGCCCTGGCCGCTGTGCTCGCCGCGATCAAGGCGACCGTGAAGGGCGGCGTGGGCAAGCTACGGGAGCGCCCGCAGGGCCGCCACTACAAAGAGGGCGAGCGGTGGCCGGCCCTCGAGCGGCCGACCTGGCGGCCCGACATCCGGGCCGCCGTCATCTCCAAGGCCCGGGTCAACATGCACCGCAAGCTGGCCAATATGGTGAAGCTGACGGGCCTGTATCCGCTCGCGGTGCTGTCCGACTGTGTCGTCTACCCAAGCCCGGGCGACAGCCCGCTCGCCTTCCTGCCCTACGCCGTCTCAGGCAAGCCGCAGCCGGGCGCCTTCCGTCTGGGGCCGACCCCGGGCCTGGCCAAGCTGGAGGGCGTTCAGACGATGCTGTGGGCGGTCGATCTGATGGAGCAGGGCTTCAATCCGGCCCGCCACATCAAGGGCGGCGACGCCGTCCTGGACGAAGGAGAGTAACCGGTGGGGGAGATCGAGGACGCCATCGAGCGGGCCGGCCGGGAAGCGTTCACCAGACAGCCGCCCAAGACCCTCAAAGGGCAGATCAGTTACCTGATGAAACAGCTGAAGACGGCCAGGGCCGTCGCAGCCGAGCTCGGTATCACCGCCGACTCCGTCAACCGCTACCGCCGCGGCGCCCGCAAGCACCCGCCCCGGCACATCCAGGACCGGATCGATGCCGCCGTACGCTCCCGCTGGCAGCCCCTCATCCGCAAGCGCCGCCGCCAAAAAGCCGCCGCCACCGACGGGATCACCGTGGAGACCAGGGCCCGGTTCGGCTACAGCGCGCCCGTCGGCACGACCGACGACGGCCGCTTCCGGCGCCTGACCGTCCACCTCCCTGCGGAGTACGCACGCCGCCTGTTCGACGCCCGCGAACAAGGCGCCGGCGACCAGCAGCTGCGCGACATCGTCGCGAAAGGACTGCAGGAGGTGTACTTCAAGGACGGCGGCCGGCGTGCCGCGGGCCTCGAAGTCGCCCTCAACGACATCGACTACTTCGACGTCTCCTTCTGACCTTTCCCGACGTCCGGCCGGCGGCGCTCGCGCTCGTGCCGGCCCATCGCGCGGGGGAGTGTCAGTGGCGTCGGCTTGGATGCCGGCATGACGGTTCATGACGTGGCCGGGTCGCTTCATGGACGGCGTGGACGGGGGCGTCCCGATCGTGCGGATGTTCCCTCCGGCGGGACAGGAGACTGATGCCGCCGACGAGCGCCCGCCCCGGGAGCGCTCGCCCGCTCACCGTGAGTCGATGGGATCGTCGGGGGCGACGTCATCCACATCTTTGACACCGAGTTGCCGGCGGGCTGCGACGAAGAGCCTGAGCATGGCTGCCCGCAGGCGCTCCTTGGGTCCCACGCCCGCGTAGTACGCGGCCAGTTCGTCCCGCCCGCCTTCGTGCACCGTGCGCACCCACCACGCGTGATGCTCGACCTCCCGCGCCGCCTGCTGGAGTTCCCTGCTGCCCAGGAGGAGTATCTGCTGGATGAGAGAGCGGGCGACCCGCGCCGGGGGGCGCCAGTGAAATCCACCGGCAGCCGCCTTGGAGGGCAGCGACCACGCCCGCTAGCAGGGGACACCAGCCTGGGCGGACCCGTTGCTCTGAGCGTGGCCGGGCCGGGCGGGTGGTGTGTGGCTAGAGCGGCAGGACAGGCTGCACCTGGTGTTTGGCGGCGGCCTTCTGCGTGGTGAGGAAGTCCTTGACGGCGGGCCGGCCCAGCAGCAGGGTCACGGTCCGTGGCTTGGGCCGGTGTCCGCCGGTGAGCGCGGTCAGGAAATCTGTGGTGACGATCCGCCGGGCTGGCGCATCGTGCACGTCGTCCAGGACGCCCTGTTCAAGAAGCCGGGCGGCCGTCTCGTCCAGGGTGTTCTCGATGGTGCGGTAGGCGTCGGCGCCATCCTGCTGGATGGCCTGCTGGGCGAGGGAGAGAGCCTGTCGGAGCAGGCGGTGATGAAGCCAGTCGTCTTCGCCGCCGGGGGCCGGGAATGCTTCGTCGGCAGCCTCGCGCCGCTGGCCGTAGCTGCCGGCCGCGATAATGGCCGGCATTTTTTGCAGCAGAGCGGCGATCCGCTCCACCTCTGCCGGATCGGGCGCATCCAGCTCGGGCCGCGCGGGCTGCGCCTGGTCGATGTCGTCTCCGAGTACTTCCCACCGTGCATGCAGGTCACCGGCCCAGGGTGCAGACATCTCCCACTCGTGGACCACGCCCTCCACGACGAAGGCGATCCGTACGGCTTCCACCTCACCGTCATGGCGCTGCGCGGCAGCCAGCAACGTATCTGCCCGCTGCCGCAGCGCCGGCGACAGACCGTTGCCCGCCGCCGGGGCCGGATCGTCCTCGCCGTCCTCGCCGTCGGTGGGCAGGAAAGCGAAGTTGTCCGCGTCGAAGTGGTCGAGGTCCCAGTACAGGATGCGGGCACCACAGGCCGTGGCCAGCTGGGCAACACCACCGGCGTCATACCGGTCCTGGCCGAGGACGGCCCGCAGCCCGGCGTCACCGCCCACCGATGCAGAGATCAGCTGCAGCCCGTGCCGGGAGGCCAATGCGGGCAGCGCATCGGCCACCTTGCGCAGGTCGGAAGCAACCACAAAAACAACCTCCAGCGTGCCGGCATCACAGATGGCGCCGACCGTAGCCCGTGTCGGCGCCACCGTCGGCCAGCTCTCCAAAACCCCACCGAACAGCACCAGTTCCAGGGACCATAGGAGTCGGTACTCAACGCCATGGAAACGATTCGCCCCTGCGCCGGCGTGGCCACCCATCCGAGTCCGGGCACAAGGCAGATGGCACTTCCGTGATCGGCCCGCGGCCGTCCGGCGGGTCACGGGCGATGCGTTCGAGGGCGAAGATCACGCCGATCCGCACGTCCGGACTGGTGCTGCCCGGGATGGTTGATCGGTTCTAGAGTGCCGGGATGAGTGCGCGCGTGCAGCGGATGAGAGACCCCGACGTCCGCCCCCGCCTGCGGGAGTGGATCACACAGCAGCCGGAGGGGGAAAACGCTGTGCTGCGCGAGGAGTTCGGCCTGTGCAACGGCGAGTCCCGTGCCGACATGGCGGTCCTCACCCCCCGCCTGACCGGCTTCGAAATCAAAAGCCCAGGTGACCGCCTGGACCGCCTCGCGCGCCAGGTCGGCTACTACGACCAGGTCTTTGAACACTCCTGGCTCGTCACCACCGACCACTACCTGCACCAGGCATCAGCCCTCGCCTCACCGTGGTGGGGCGTGCTACTGCTCGAATCCGCAGACGGACAGCCGTCTCTGCGGGTGGTGCGCGCGGCACGCCCCAACCCGGCCCGCGAGCCGCTGGCGCTGGCCCGTCTGCTGTGGCGGGAGGAAGTCCTGGCCGAACTCGCCGCGCTCGGCCAGCACACCGGCACCAGCCGACTACCCCGCCACCGGCTGTGGCAGCTGCTGGCCGACGCCCTGCCCGTGGCACGCCTGGCCCAGCGCGTCCAACACGCGCTGGCCGCCCGCCCGCCCGCTACCGTGCCACCTGCTCCACCGTCTGGGTCAGATGCTGCGTATGCCCAGCCCTAATCCACCGCTCGGGAAGACCCGGCGACTCCTGGCCTGCCACACAATCGGCAAGATAACGCTCGCCCTCGCCAAAACCCCGGCCGCGGAATGCGGGAGCACTGGTGATGCGGGAGGCCAGCGCCGGCATCTGGGCGGTGCCATACACCGCCATGTTCCGCCCCTTGACCACCAGGAAATCCTGCGGTGCCGAGTGCAGCACCCGGCCCAAAATCGTCACCGGCCCCGTCGTCGTCTGCGCCGGCTTACCAGGGTGCACGACCGAATAATCGCCGTACACCAGCCGCTCATCCAGCCCCGCGTTCTCCCGCACCGCACGCCACACGGGTATCTCATGACGGGGCAGACGTGTGACCTGATCGCGCACCAGCTGCTGCAGCGAAGCCGGGAACGCCCCGGCCAGCAGCACCACACTGCGCCAGGGCCGCAGTCGGCCCAGTTCCGCCACCGCATGGGCGCCGTATTCAGCCGCCTTGGCCGCGTTGTCGATCGCCCCAAGGTCCAGCAGGAGGTCCATGGCTTCGACCGCCACAGTGCTGCGTTTTGCTAGCTCTCTCACCCGCTCGGCAGCCTCCGCCACCGGCATGCCGGCCAGGTCCAGGCGCAGCCCCAGACCGTTCCCGCAGGCGTCCGCCAGTTCCTGGGCGAGCGCCTGCTGAGCGGGCGGCCGTTCGGGACCGGTGACCGGCGCCGCGGTAGTGAACAGCCCGAACTCGCCCCACAGCGCGTCACCGACCATCTTCGGGTCCTCTTCGACATGCCGGGTATCGATCCAGCTGTGCCCCGAACTGCTCGCCTGCCGCAGCTGCTTGGCCGCCTTCTGTAGATGCTTCACCCGCTCCCGTACCGAGACAGCCTCACCCGTCCGCAGGTTGATCACCGGGACGGTCCACAACGGAGCCATCCGCGCCGCGAGATCCGCAGCAACATCCACAAAGCCCTGAACGTCGCCCCGCTTGACGGGTAACGCAGGCACATACTGAAACGACATGGCCCCCCATTCCCAACCGTCAACTGATCGCAGAGTGACACGCGACACCAGGACGCGAAAGAAGGCCTCACGCTCAAACGGAGTAGCAGGCTCGCCTGCCGACCTTCCCCTCACCCGCAAAGAGAAGACCGTCTCGGTCGACCTAGACTCACGAATCCCCGCACATGCTCATCTCCGTCGGCACCGGCCCCGGCAAGTCCACGGTCCTGCGCGGCTACACAGGATTGCGCCGGTTCCTCTCGCCTACCGACGTGACCCCGCCACGACGTGCCGCAAGCAGCGCGATGTCGTCGTCCCGGTCGCCGGGGTCGAACAGAGCGGCCCGAAAACCGGTGCCGGAACGGAAGCCGGGAACGAAGGCCCGGGTGAGGAACCCGACGGAAGAAGCGGTGCTGTTCGGGGGGCCTCATAGGCCGGCGCGACGAGTCCTCCGGGAAGCACGAAGCCCCGGCCTCGGGCGGGGGTGTTCGTGTGGCGACGTGCGGCTCTCTCAGAACTCGGCGTGCTGGCTCTTGTGGTGCCCACACGTCACGCGGGGGGATCCCGTGCCGAAATCAGGACCGGTGAAATCGATGAACGAGTTCAGGCAAGGCTCGTGGCCGTCGCCCTTGTAGTCCGGGCAACCGCATTCGTGAGGGGTCGGGGGAGGATCCAGCCGGCCCAAGCAGGGTTCCCCGAACCAGTCACGCTCCTCTGGCTGCAGATCCGCACCCGCTCTCCGCACCAGTTCCGCGGCCTCGCGCTGCGCATCGATGACCCGCTTCGCGGCTTCCGCCAGCGCCTTCGCCTGCTCTTCGGTCCGCTGGTTCGCCTTCGCGTAGTCGGACACTCACGCCCTCCTCCGAGTGGTCGAGGCTCCCGTCGTACCAGAGGCCAGCTGGCAGGCCCGGTAGGGCTCGCACGGGCTGAGCCGTATGCCCGACCCGCCTTCCACCGCCCGCAGCAGCTAGGTCATCGTCGAGCCGATCGTGGTGGAGCCAGTGGTCAGGAAGGTCGTCGTCGGCAGTGAGCCGTCCGACCTGCGGGCACCGTACATCCTCGTGGGGTCCGGGGAGTTGAGAGCGGGCGTACTCACCCCACGGTCCCAGTTGTTGGCAGCGGAGACAGTGCGCGAACTCAACTTCGCGAAGCCCCCCTTGCCGGGGGCGGTGGGCGTCTCGTCCGGGGTGAAGGCGGTCGGTGAGGTGGCGCGGCTGGTCGTACTCCACCGGTGAGGTGGAGGGCCTATGTGGACAACCGGGAGCTCGTTGAACCAGGCCCGCAGGCTCCGGGAAGAGGCCCGTCAAAGTGGGGCGGCTGACGGCCGTGTCCGGCCCCGCGATCCCCGAGCGCGGGCGGGAGCCCACTGATCTGTCCCTACGCGGTGGCGAAGGGGGCAGTGGGGTGCAGGTCCAGGAAGCAGCGCAGCCGCACACCTGGCTCGCCGGGCTCCCGGGTCGTACGATCCGCCGGCGCAATCGCGCACCGCGCGGCGAGCAGCTCCTGGATGGCGAACGCGGTCTCGGCATCGGCGGCCGCGACTTCCACCACGGCCAGGCCTGGCAGCGCCACATGCGCTTCGTTGATCTGTCTCGTGCATGGCACTACGCGTCAACGCCCGCAGAAGTTCTCCCAATTCGGCAGCTTCACCCGTCCAAGTACGGGGATGGTTAGAGCGGCGACCCCTGGCCGGTGAACGAGGGGTACAAGGACAGGTATGGCGCGTGAGCGGTCCGGTGGCCGGCCGTGGTGGACCGGGCGAGGCAGATCGTGCAGGCGTGTCCGCTGAAGACGACGCTGCGGCAGGTGTTCTCTTCACAGTGTGCGTGTGTCTCAGCCCTGGCTCATAGCCGGTGCGACGTCAGCGGCCCTCGTGTAGCCCGGCTGTTGCGATGGCACGTCGCACCCTTGCCTCAGGGCATCCAAGGTCGTCTATCGTCCCGGCCTCAGGCACGACAACCTAGATTCAAATCCGGCTTCAGGGCTTGGAGTTGACCGCCAGGTGAGTCCCCTCAAGTCCTTCCCTGTCGCTCAAGCTGCGCTCTACGCTCTCTCGGTGTCCATAAGTTCCCAGCCAGGCGTCAGCGCCATCACCCCGGAGAGGCCGTGGACGTCCCGACGTTGATCGTGTTGGGGGCGGCGGGCGGCCTGCTGCGTGGAGCCGTGGACCTGTACACGCGATTCCTGTCGTGGCAGGCCGTCCGTCTCTCCTGCCTGCAGTCGGCTAGGCAGGCGCCGCGGTTTCGGGAGCATTTCGATCCCTCCACTGACCTTGTCGCACCCATCGTGCACACCGTGATGGGTTCCGGTGCCGCAGTGCTGTTCGGCACTACGGGACAGATCAGCGGCGCGTACGCCGCCCTCGTTGTCGGAATGTCGGCGCCCATGCTGCTCACTCAACTCACCCGTGTCCAGACGGTGAATGAGGTGCTGACGGGTGATCGGCAGTCAGCCGATCCGGCAGAGGGGGCTGCGGAGGGTGGTGGGCATGTCCCGGCTGGCCCCGTCGGCGGGGCACCAGTCCCTGATGCCACAACCTCCGTTGATCCGTCCACTCCTCCACCCCTCGCAGAGCCCCGGCCCGCGCCTTCTGCGGGTCTGGTCCAGGCTGCCGCTTCGGACGAGCACTCGCTGCCTTCTGCCCAGCCGATGTCTTCGCCCAGGCTGTCTGCTGCGACGGCTCGCACGCAGGAGCCCAGCACCGGGCAGCCCGCTGCGGACCGAACACAACTGCCAGAACCCCCGTGTTCTGAAGGCGCGCCGCTGTCCATCGACCCGCCCGGCAGAACGGGACCTGGCCTGGACGGTCACGGGACGCCACGATGGCACCAAGGGTCAGGAAATGGGGAGGAGGGACTTTGAAGAGCGTTCCGCAGCACCTGCTGAGCGAGGACCGCCAGGAGTACGAGCGGGTCCTCGATGAGGCGCTGCGCTCCGCCCCAAACCGCCCGGAACTGGCCGCTGTCGGTCAGCGGCTCAACCCCGAACAGCTGCGCACCATGGCGCTGAACGCCACCGCACTCATCACGGCAGCCGCGGCGACCGAGTACCAGCACTACGTGAAGGTCCGCGAGGAACTGCGTGTGCTGGCGCCATCCACCGCTTGGTCCACTCGTCACCCCGGCCTGAGGGACACGGTCGCTGTGGAGCTCCCTGTTGCCGAGGGCGTGGACGCCGTACAGCCGGACAGCCGCCTGATCGGCGGCGTCTCTGCACAGCGATGGGCCAAAATGTCCTACCCTCGTCGTCTGCTCGCAGCCGTGCTCGGTCTGCGCGTGCGTCCAGAGGCCCACGCAAGGATCCTGGTGCCAGCAGCACTAGACGGATCCGGCGGGTTCTCGTTCTTCGCCGCTCCTGTCGCCGTCCTGGCCGGAGCCGCCACTTGCATTTTTTTCCTCGCCAGTCTCATCCTCAAGTCATTCAATGCCGGGTCGGAGTCCGCCCAATCCATGATCACTGCCGGGTGGGTCTCCGGGGCTGTGCTAGCCGGCGCGCTCGCGGCCCTGCTGGCCTTTGCCCTGCGAAACCGACCCTCATTGGAGGCCGGACCGCATGGCGAGCTGAGCAAGGAGCTGGCGCGAGCCAAGGAGGCCTGGCGCGAAGCCCTCTTGGAGCGGGGCATCCTGCCGTTCTTGCGGGAGGCACTCGCCGACCCCGGCGCCTCTCTGGCCCAGGACGCGGCCGTCTCTGCGACGCTGATGCAAAACATTAGTCCGGTGCTCGCCTCACTGCAGCCGACGAAGAACGCAGTTATACGCATTGGGGCCGTGCTAATCGTCAAAGTGAACTGGACCGTCAGCGTCTTTCAACTGACCGCAGCTCAGCAGGCCACCCTGGACCACCAGCCTCAACTGGCCACCTCACCCCAGGACGTGCTCAGCACACTTGGCCTAGCCCCGGCGCAGGCATCGGCACCAGAAACAGCGCGTGAACCGCGATCCGCCAGCCAGGCCAATGCCACCCCGGATGTCTCGTGAGACATCGCAACGGTGGAAAACAGCCCACGTACCGGCTGGCCTCCGAGCTTCGGCCTAGCGACAACCAAACATATGGAACGAGACATAACGCAAAAACCACTGTCAAGTACCAAGGGAATCAGGCCAATTGGGTGTGTGCGCTTGAGATACCCGCTCGCATGCGCGAGGAAAAAAGTCACCCGTCCGGGCATTGAAGTCGGCACCATCCCGAAACGCCCCCGGCGATGTCAGCGGCCGTCGGTAGCGTGACCGCCGTGATGGTGGGCACCGAAGAAACCCGGCTGGTCGTGCTGCGCGGCAACAGCGCCTGGGGGAAATCGTCCGTCGCGGCCGGCCTGCGCAAGAGGTTCGGCCGCGGCCTGGCCGTGGTCGGACAGGACAATCTCCGCCGCATCGTGCTTCGCGAGCGGGACCGGCCCGGCGCGGCGAACATTGGCCTGATCGGCCTGACCGCCCGCTACGCCCTGGACGCCGGATTCCACGTCGTGGTCGAGGGCATCCTCTACGCCGACCACTACGGCGACATGCTCGCCGCGCTGCGCGCCGACCACCGCGGCCCGACCCACGGCTACTACCTGGCCAGTACCAGTGGTTCGAGACCGCCTTCATGAGCACTCCATTCCGCCCCGTCACGGGCACCACGGACCCCTACGCCCTCAACCCCCACCACGAAGCACGAACCGCCATCAGTCCGACCATGGGTATGCATCAGGTGGCCTGGCCCTTCACCCCCCTCGTTCTCGGGGATCTGGACGAATTCATCGAGCGGTGGGCCGCCTGGCTCGCCCAGGCGGCGAACGGCCAACTGGCTCACCCCAGCCACATGCCCGAACGCAACCCCCAGGGTTCCTGGAGGCCATGACCAAGAGGCTGTGCCACCGTCGGCACAGCCCGTCGAATTCTGGTGACGTTGCCGGACACATCACGGGCCCCGGGGGAGACGACCTCCCCGGGGCCCGGTGTATGGAGTCGTGCTGTTCAACGACGGCACGACGCCAGCGTCACGCCTCGGGCTGTGAAGGCTCCACCTGGCGCAGGCAGTACACGCACCGTGAGGCCGAGTCGACGCGGCCCATGCACCGCCGGCAGTCCCCGCGTTCGCGCACCGACCCCCGGCCGTCCGCGCAGCCCGGGCAGGTCATCACCGGCTGACGGAAGCCGATTGTTCTGGTTGCTGGGAAGCACATCTGCAAGGGGTAGCGGGCGTGGGGGTGCCGCAAGCCTGACAGGTGTGTGCGGAAACCTGACCCCGGGGTGGCTCAGGTGTCTGTCGTCGCGGTCGCTCTCAGGCCTGCCCGGCCAAGTCCCCCAGATCGATTTCGTGTCGAAGCCGTACGGTCGTGCAGCTATCTCAGTTCGACCTGAACCACTCCGTCCAGGCAGAAAAGAAGAGCGAGTCGTGACTTTCCTCGTCGTCTTCCAGACGGTGGTACGACAGGATCGAGCCGAGGCCGAGCACATCGAGCGAGTCGACGGGCCGCTCGCTGCTTTTGACTCTGATCTGGCGTTCGACCACTTCGTACGGGCTGAACAGCATCTCGGTCTCATTCAGCACGTACAGCTTGAACTGGGGTGTCGCGGGGATCCGGTGGATCTCGATGTCGATGTCCACACCCTCGTGCTGCAGCCCGTCTCCCAGTTCCCTGAGCTCGTTGACATTGATCTGAACCATGTCCCGCCAGCGCTCCCACACGCGGAGGTCGTCGGGATCCTTGGCCCTCGGATAGAGCAGCGGCTCCTTCTCCCACGGCAGCAGCATGCGGATGCGCACTGGCTGCGGGGCGATCTCCCCGGCGTGTACTCGTTCCGCCTGGTTCTTGAGATGCCGCAGGAGTGTCTCGCAGGTCAGGCTGAAGACGTCGAGGGACACCTCCGCCTGCTCGAAGGCACGGTCGATCAGCGGCCGCAGGGAGACCTTGCCCTGAACGGCGGGTCGTTCCTCGGTCCGGTCGATGGTCGGCAGCCTGACCACCCACATCCGGCTCCCCTGCCGGGAGGCGATCTACCCCTCCTCGGTGAGCTTGGCCAGGATGCGCTGCACGGTGTCACGGCTGACCCCGTATTCGTCTGCCAACTGCCGTTGCGTGGGCAGCGATTGGTTTACCTGGAGGCTTCCGCTCACCAGCATCTCCCGGAGTGCAGTCTCCACTCGTGCGGATTCCCTGCCCCGGCTTTCCGCACGTCCTGAGGTAGCCACGGGTCGACCGTACTGCGGAGCTCGCTTTCAGACATCCCGTTGGCAACAGGCCTGAGACTCTGCTGGGCGAAGACGAGAACGTGTGACGGTCGGTGTTTGGGGGCGTGGTGGGTGTTGCGGCGTTGATGGTGTCCGTGGTGGCGCTTGGGGTGTCCGGGTGGGCGTCGTTGCGGCAGTTGAGGTTGGCGCAGCATGCCAACACCCTGCCGGTGCTGGTGGATCTCTTTCGTGAGCATCGCAGCGCCCGTCTGGCTGGTGCGCGGCAGTTCGTGCATGAGCGGCTGCCGGACTGTGATCTGTCGGCGGGGCTGGACGGGGTGCCGGAAGCGCAGCGGGAGTTGGTGCGTGAGCTGGCCTGGTTCTACGACAACCTGGGTGCTCTGGTCGCGCATGGTGTGGTGGACATCGAGCCTGTCTCCGGATATCTGGGCGGGTCGGTGGTCTCGGTGTGGGAAGGGATGCGGCCGCTGGTGGAGGCGGAGCGGGCCAAGCGGGCGGGGAACGCGATGCCGGATCCGAACCGCTGGCAGGAGTACTTCGAGAACCTCTATCACCTGGTCCGTAAGTTCCCCGCGGACCAGGCCCGTGCGCGGACCGAGCTGTGGCGGCTCCCGAGCCCATGATGTGTCGCAACCTCCGTCGAAGTGGGCAGCAAGTGACGCCCCTCGCTCACGGCGGTCACGCTGCTGCCCAGTTGAGTCCAAGGTCGGCCAGCGCCTGGAGCTTCTCAGCAGTGAGCTTCGCCCGCCTCGACTTCGTGTTGGAGAGGAAGACGCCGAGCTTGATTGCGTGTTCCTGGCCGTCGATCACGATGGTCTCTACGTGGCCCCTGGGCACGGTCAGGTGCCCTTCTCGCTCCTTGTACTGCGCCAGGGCCGCAATGCCCCGCTCGAAGGCGCCGGAGGCCGTCTTAGACGGCTTCACCGACGTCTCCTGATCGAGGGGCAGGGGGGCGATGCCGATGGCCTCGAGGCGTTCGCGCTGCCCGGTCTTCAGCGTCGTCCAGGTGGCGTGTTGGCGCTGCTTGGTCAGCCATTTCCCGACGTCCATCCCATGCACTGTGACGCCGGGCAGGACGTCGGTCTGGTCCTCGTCGCGCAGCAGCTCGCGTAGCGCGGCGTAGTGCCGCTGCCACTCCGCCGGCCACTCGGGGTTCCAGTCCTCGTCCAGGGCCTCCAGCGCCGTCTTCCATTCGGGGTGTTCGGCGAGTGCGTCGGGTCGGCGGAGGTTGGACAGCCACTGTCCGATGAGCCGGTCTAGCGCGGTCGCCGTCCGCGGCGCGCACAGTGTCCAGTGGTCCTCGTAGTAGGCCTTCGCGGCTTCGAGGTTCTCCTGGAAGCGTTCGTCGGCGACGCTCCACACCATGCCCAACTGCTCGAGCCGCCGGGCGCGTTGGCCGGTCATCTGCCCCGCCCCATACGCACGCCGCTGTTCTGCGACCCACTGTCCGAGGGGTGTCGCGCCCTCTTTGTGCCCATACGGCACTCGGGCATGACGCTCACGCTCGGTGAACTTCTTCAGCGCCGCCCAGCCGCGGGCCCAGTCCTGGCGTTCGGTGTCGATCACGTTGAAGGACACCCAGTCGGCGACCATGATCGGGTCGCGTGGGGCGGCGAAACGGAGTAGCAGGCGGGATTCTTCCTCGCCTTCTTCCGGCTCGGTGCCGATGTCCGTGGAGGGCTGCGCAACGTTCTTCTGGGGCTCCTGGGGGATGGCGAGGAGTTCGACGGCTTCTTCGTCGTGGGCCCGCAGCCCCTCAAGTACCTTCACCAAAGGCCGGTATGAGCCGGAGGTGAACATGTCTTCCGGCTGCTCCCCGGGTTGCAGGAAAACCGGCACGATCAGAGAGGCCAATTTCCCCTGTCCGGGCTTCTGCCGGAGCGCGCGCCCGATGGCCTGCACGATGTCGTGGGGTGCGCCCTTGGGGTCCAGGAGGGCGACGGAGTCGACGGCGCGGATGTCGACGCCTTCGCCGAGGACGCGGCAGTTGGAGAGGACGGCCCGCTGCGCCGTGGTCCCGAACGAGCCCAGCACGCTCCGCCGGTGCTGCGGGTCGTGCTCGCCGCAGAGCCAGTTGGCCCAGATCCGCTTCGGGTACGTTTCGGGCTGGTCCGCGTGCAGCTTGGCCGCAACGCGCTCGAGGCCCTCCGCGTACGCCTGTGCCTCGATCGTCCGGTGGTGGAAGGTGATGCAGGTCTGCAGGCCGTGCTGCGTCATCGTGTGCAGGAGCGCGGCCTGCAGGGCCCCGAGCCGCTGCCCGCGCACTTCCTCGCTGCGTCGCTCCTCGCCCATCAGCCGTTGGGGGGTGACGACTGGGTCCTTCAGCTCCAGGACGATGATCTGGTACCGCGCGAGCAAGCCACGGGACACGGCCGACGCCAGGGACAGCTTGTAGAGGACGGGCCCGAACACGGCCTCGTCGTCCATGGAGGCCGCCATCTCACGCGGCAGCGGGTCGCGTACCCCTTCGGCGACCTCCCGGCTGAGTCGCTCTTCCCAGATCCGGGGCGTCGCCGTCAGGTACAGCCGGCGGTGCGCCGGGATGACCCTCTGGTCGTGGATGTCCGCCCATGCCTTGCCCATCGAGCCGGACGTGCGGTGCGCCTCATCGACCACCGCGAGGTCCACCGGGGCCAACTGCTGCCCGTAGACGCCCTCGAACGCCTCCGCGAGGACACCCAGTGAGGCGTAGGTGGCGTAGATGGTGACCGGCCCCGCACCGTGCCACAGCGCCAGCTGGATCGGGTTGGTGGTGCACCGCACCCGAAGGTTCCACAGCTCCGGATCGTCCTGCAGTGAACACACCGCGACCGCCAGCCCCGTATGCCCGGCCTCGTGCCACGCCCGCACCGTCTGGGACAGCAGCTCCAGCGTCGGCACCACCACCAGAACGCGCCCCCGGGGCACGATCCGCTTCGCCGCCGCGGCGGCCATGACGGTCTTCCCCGTCCCGCACGCAGCGTGCACCTGCCCGCGCAGGCCATCCGCAGGAATACCGCCCGCCGGGACATCGAGACCGCGCACAATGGCGCTCACGGCCTCGATCTGGTGGTCACGCAGTTTCACGGGCCATTCCCGTGTCTCCTTTTCGCGGAATGCGGCGCGCGGTCAGAATATGGAATCACTGAGTGGCGCGGGGGGCCGGGCGGTGGTGCTGTCAGATCCCAGATTCTACACAGTGCATCACAGTGATGCACACTCTTAGATCAGGTTGGTTCGCCAGATGACGCACCGGCAGTTCACGCCCCATGACAGACCGGTTGGAGTACATGCTATTGGAGTATGGTTCGAGGGTGGGGCGCACAGGTTGCGGGAGTGGGGGAGGTGTTCGGGTGGAGCGCAGCGGAGCCCGTCTCTTCGGCAGGGCCGGCACCCGTTCACCGGATGGTCCGTCAACTCCACTACAGGGGTGTGGCTTGGGTTTCCAGACGCTACACAGGCCCGCGCGTAATGCACCGACCCTCCTAGTCAGCTTCAGGAGTCCCGCTTGCGGGACTCCTACAATTCGCGCTTGCGAGAATTGACATTCTGTCAGAATTCCGCTTGCGGAATTCAATTCCCTCGCTTCCCTCGCTTGCGAGGGAATTTGGCGGAGCGTCAGCGGAGCCGTTTACTACCGCGCGGCTTGCCGCGCGGTATCCCGCTCCGCGGG